>NZ_CP039691.1:570000-1770000 GCF_005145045.1 Agrobacterium larrymoorei | reverse complement strand
GGACGGTCTGAAGGACGGCATTCTGACCATGGCGCCTTACACCAATATGCCTGACGACGTGAAGAAAATGGCTGAGGAAACCGAAGCCAAGATCAAGTCTGGCGAACTGCATCCATTCACCGGCCCTGTGAAGAAGCAGGACGGTTCCGAGTGGCTGAAGGCTGGCGAGAAAGCTGAGGACAAGGTTCTTCTCGGCCTGAACTTCTACGTACAGGGCGTGGACGACAAGCTGCCGCAGTAATCCACTTTGAAATGAGAAGGGCGCGCGACGGGTTCGCGCGCCCTTTTTCGTGCGCAAGTGGTTACGCTAGAAAAGCAAAAACCCGCCGATGGAGCGGCGGGCTTTCACATATCTCTTCCGCGCATTCACCATGCTGCGGAATTGACCGGAATTATCAAAATACTGCGAGGTACTTCAGCAGAGAGATAATGCCGATAATGATGACGATCACCTGAGCGATCTGCTTTGCACTGCCGCCAACCGGCAGACGATTGATCAGCCAAAGAATGAGTACGATGACCAGAAATGTGATCAGAATACTAACGAGTGCGCCTGTAGCCATATGTCCCAGCTCCTGTTTTCAGTAAATCCGTAACGGTCGATCACCGTTGCGTGAGTAAAAGCGCAAGCTTATATTTTGGTTCCATTGTGCAAAATGAATTTGCGAAAAACATAAAAAGCGGATGGATGTCATGAACGAGATACGCGTGAAAAAACGGGATGTTGGCGCCACAGCAAGGCTGGGTCGCAACAGCCACCCTCAACTGGAAACCCCCACGGGCGGCAGTCTCTCTGTCGTTACCGCAGCCTCCGAGCCGGGTTTCAATCCGCTCGATCTGCTCTTTTCCTCGCTCGCTGCTTGCCTGGTTTTAAGCGCGCGTATAGCCGCGAGCCGCATGGGCGTGCTGGACAGGTTCGCGTCTGTGGAGGCGAAGGTCACGGGTGATAAGTCGGAAGGCGAACCGGCCCGCATTCTGCGCTTCCACATGACCTTGAAAATCAGTGGTGATTTCGATGAGGAGACAAAACAGGCCATCGCGCATCAGGCAGAGGAGATTTGCACGGTCAGCAACACGCTGCGCGGCGATGCGGAGTTCCGGCTTGATGTGAGTTGAGCGTGACTGGGTCAGCGCTGCGCTTTTTCCCACTTTCGCACCAGGCGGTCACGCTTGAGTTTCGAAAGTCGTTTGATCCAGAACATTCCATCCAGCTGATCGACCTCATGCTGAATGCAGATCGCGTGGAAGCCTTCTGCCGTGTCCTCGCGCCATTCGCCGGCAATATCCTGAAAGCGCAAGGTCACCTTGCGGGGACGTTCCAGTTCTTCGGTAAAGCCGGGCATAGACACGCTGCCTTCGACGTGGCGCATCGTTTCCGAGGATGTCGTCAATATCTCCGGGTTGACGTAAGTCAGCACCTTGCCGGGTGAAAGCTCCAGCACGAAGATTCGCTGGACGACGCCAATATGGGCTGCGGTTATGCCGACGCCTGGGGCGGCCCGCATGGTGTCTACGAGGTCTTGCTGGAGTGTGGCGAGGCCTGCATCGAATTCCGTCACGGGCTTGCAGACGGTCGCGAGGGCAGCATCCGGGTAGGCGATTATTTGGCGGATGGTCATGGCGTTTCCCGGATCATGAGTTCGAAAGCGAAGGCTTCAGCCAGATTTCCGAGGCGGAGAGCGCCAGTGCCTGAGCATCGTCTGTCAACTCCACGAAGGTTCTCTGCGTTCGGGCATCGCGCTTGACGATGGTCAGCATCTTTCCCGATAGCGCGTTGATTTCGCGCAAGACCAGTGCATGCGCAATGCCGAGCTTGTTGGAAAGGCTGCGGCTATCGCTGCCGATACCAAGGTGGATGGCCGCAATGATTGCGGCCCCGGTCGCGTCAATCGCAACCGGGGCCGTTTTGCTGATCTGTTCCACCACGGCCATGAAGCGCGCGGCGGATTGATCTTCATCCATCAGGCGGCCTCTGCCTCGCTGCGCAGGCGAACGGACACCAGCACCGACTTGGATGTCGGCGTGAAGCTGCCTTCGCCATAGCTGTGCAGCGGCACGAGAACGTTCAGCTCAGGGTAATAGCCGCCGACGCTGCCTTCCGGGATGTTGTAGGGCACTAGACGGAAGTTCTGCGCAATACGCTCGATACCATCGCCATATTCGCCGATGACATCGACGCGCTGCTTGGAGTGTGCGCCGAGCTTTTCCATGTCCTTCGGGTTCATGAAGATTACCTGACGCTCGCCATAAACGCCGCGATAACGGTCATCCATGCCGTAGATCGTGGTGTTGTACTGGTCGTGGCTGCGGAAGGTTTGCAGAACGAAAATGCCTTCCTTGGCAAGCGCTTCCTGATGCTCTGTCTTTTCCGGCAGTGCGCCGGTGAAGAAAGTGGCCTTCTTGGTTGGCGTGTTCCACTCGCGCTCTGCTGCTGCGTTGCGCAGATGGAAACCGCGCGGCACGCGAACTCGCTCGTTGAAATCCTGGAAGCCGGGAATGACGCGCGAGATCATGTCGCGGATCAGGTCGTAATCATCGGCAAGGTTCTTCCAGTTCACGCGTTCATTGCCGAGCGTCGCTTCCGCAATACCGGCGATGATGGCGACTTCGGAACGCAGCTCCGGCGATGCTGGCTCGTTGATGCCGCCAGAGCCGTGAACCATGCTCATGGAATCTTCCACGGTCACGATCTGCGATGCGCCCTTGGAGTTGCGGTCGATTTCCGTGCGGCCAAGGCAAGGCAGGATAAACGAAGTTTCACCCGGAACCAAATGCGAATGGTTCAGCTTGGTGGCGATATTGACCGTCAGCTTCTGCTTCTTGAAAGCTTCGATGATCAGCGGGCTATCCGGCGTTGCGCGCAAGAAGTTGCCGCCAAGCGCGATGAAGGCTTCGGCCTTGCCGTCCAGCATGGCGCTGATGGCTTCCACCGTGTTGTGGCCGCGGTTGCGCGGCATCGAAACACCGAGTTCCTTTTCCAGCGCATCAAGCAGGGCAGGCGGGGCCTTCTCATCGATGCCGACGGTGCGGTCACCCTGCACGTTGGAGTGGCCGCGAACCGGGCAGAGACCCGCGCCCGGACGACCGATATTGCCGCGCAGCAGCATGAAGTTGGTGATTTCGCGGATGGTGATGACGGAATGCTTGTGCTGGGTGATGCCCATGGCCCAGGTCGTGATGACCGAACCTGCACTCATGTAGATGCCAGCGGCTTCCTCGATCTGCTCGCGGGTCAGGCCGGATTGATCGAGAATGGTTTCCCAGCTGGTGGCTTCCACGACAGCGCGGTAGGCTTCGAATTCGACCGCGTGTTCGGCAAGGAAATCGTAGTCGATGATCGCAGGGTTGCCAGCAGCGCGCGCAGCCTCATCAGCCGCAAACACCACCTTGCTCATGCCGCGAATGGCAGCCATGTCGCCGCCCTGGCGTGGCTGGTAATAATTGGTGGCGATCTTGGTGTTGCCGCCGGTGATCATTTCCAGCTTGTCCTGCGGATCGCTGAAGCGCTCCAGACCCTTTTCGCGGATGGGGTTGAACACGGCGATGCGTGCGCCGCGAAGCGCTGCACGGCGCAGATCACCCAGCATGCGCGGATGGTTGGTGCCCGGGTTCTGGCCGATGACGAAAATCGCATCCGCCTTCTCGAAATCTTCCAGAAGAACCGTGCCCTTGCCGACGCCGACGGAAGCCTTCAGGCCAACGCCGCTGGCTTCATGGCACATGTTCGAACAGTCGGGGAAATTGTTGGTACCGTAAAGGCGGACCATCAGCTGATAGAGGAAGGCGGCTTCGTTGGAGGCACGACCGGATGTGTAGAACTCGGCACGATCAGGGTTGTCGAGGCTGCGCAGAACCTTGCCGATTTCGGCAAAGGCGGCATCCCAGGAAACGGGCAGATACTTGTCCGTTGCGCGGTCGTAGCGCAGCGGGTCGGTCAGACGGCCCTGCTTTTCCAGATCGTAATCGGTCCATTTGCTCAGCGCGGAAACCGTGTGGGTGGAGAAGAATTCAGGCGGAACGCGCGCTTCTGTCGCTTCCCACGCAACGGCCTTCACGCCGTTTTCACAGAACTCGAAGGAGGAGCCATGCTCCGGGTCACCCCAAGCGCAGCCGGGGCAATCGAAGCCATCGGGTTGGTTTGCCTTGAGAAGCGTTCTTGCGCCGGAAATCGGTGCGCCGGATTCAAGCAACCGCTTGCCCACGCTCTTGAGTGCGCCCCAACCGCCCGCGGCGGAGGAGGCCTTACCGATGAAATCCATCTTGCCCATGTTACAGGTCTCTTTCTGATATTTTCTTTTGTTTGTCCGCCGCTCGTTCCGGGTGCCATCCCATTCGATTTTTGCTGCGACGCCTTAACTTCCAGATTCCCCCATAAGTACCATATGTCAACTCGTATCTTAGCATCTGCGCGCGGTTCGTTTTCACATTGGCGACACCGTAAACGCTTTCCTTCACTTGCGGCGAGGTTATGAAGAGGATGAAACCACTTCTCGCCTAACCGGTTGTTGACAATGTAACTTTAAAAGCCATTCTCCAGCCCGTTCGCGAGCTAAGCATTCAACCGGAAAAAGGGGCGCAAGTTGACACAAGCCGACAACGATCATCCCGTGCCGGAAGACGCCAAGAGACCGGAAGTTATGGCCGACATCTATGCCGAAGACGGGTCCATTCGATCCGATTTTCTGGCCATGGTGGGTGCGGCAATTGCGGACCGCGACGTGCTTTTCCTGCGCGAGAACGTTGCGCGGCTGCATGACTCGGAACTTGGCGACCTGCTCGAATCGATCCAGCCGGAGCAGCGCCACGCGCTTGTGAGATTGCTTGGCACCGATTTCGACATGACGGCGCTGACCGAGGTGGATGAAGCAATCCGCCTGGATATCGTCGAGCAGATGCCCAACGAGCAGATTGCCGCCGGTATCAGCGAGCTCGATTCGGACGACGCCGTCTACATTCTGGAAGACCTCGACCAGGAAGATCGCGAAGATATTCTCTCGCAAATGCCGTTCACCGAACGTGTGAGGCTGATGCGGGCTCTGGATTATCCGGAAAGCTCCGCCGGTCGCCGTATGCAGACGGAATTCGTGGCCGTGCCGCCATTCTGGACGGTTGGGCAGACCATCGACTACATGCGCGAAGAGGAAGAGCTGCCGGAATCCTTTTCGCAAATCTTCGTCATCGATCCGACCTTCAAGCTCGTCGGAGCGCTGGATCTCGACCGCTTGCTGCGCTCCAAGCGGCAGGTGAAGATCGAAACCATCATGCACGAGACGAACCATCCCATTCCAGCGGAGATGGATCAGGAAGAAGCGGCGCAGCTCTTCGAACAGTACGACCTTCTCTCCGCCGCCGTGGTGGACAATAACGGACGCCTCGTCGGCGTGCTGACCATCGATGACGTGGTCGACGTTATTCAGGAAGAGGCCGAGGAAGACCTGCTGCGCCTTGGCGGTGTGGGTGACGAAGAACTGTCGGACTCCATCGCGATCACGTCACGCTCGCGCGTGCCTTGGCTCGGTATCAACCTGATGACCGCGTTCCTTGCTGCTTCCGTTATCGAATTGTTCGATGCAACCATTCAGCAGGTCGTGGCGCTCGCCATTCTCATGCCAATCGTTGCGGGCATGGGCGGCAATGCCGGGTCTCAGACGATGACGGTTTCCGTGCGCGCACTTGCCACCAAGAACCTTGATATTCACAACGCCGCCCGCATCATCCGTCGCGAGGCGGGGGTGGGGTTGCTGAACGGCGCGCTCTTCGGCTGCGCCATCGGTATCATTGCGGGTCTGTGGTTTCACGACGCGAATATAGGCGGCATCATTGCCACTGCGATGTTGATCAACATGCTGGCTGCTGCCTTGGCCGGTATTCTCATTCCGCTGTTTCTGGACCGGTTCGGAGCCGACCCTGCCGTATCTTCTGCTGTCTTCGTTACGGCGGTCACCGATATCGTCGGCTTCTTCTCGTTTCTCGGGCTCGCGACATGGTGGTTCGGCATATCAGGCTGAGCTGATGCAAAAAATTGACTTTTACGTGAAGGTCAAACATAATGTCCGGAAGCCCAAGAATCGGACAATGCCTTGAACAAGTACTATAGCATAACGGAACTGACGCGTGAATTTGGGGTATCCACCCGTACTCTTCGTTTTTACGAGGATGAAGGTCTTATTCATCCTGAGCGTCGGGGTCGCACAAGGCTGTTCCGCGCTGCCGATCGCAGGCTTATTCAGGAAATTCTGCGCGGCCGCCGCATAGGCTTCACCATAGCGGAAATCCGTGAAATCATTCAGGTTTATAAAGAGCCGCCGGGTGAATCCGGCCAGCTTGAGCTTCTGATGAAGAAGGTCGATGAAAAGCGTGCCGACCTGCGCCAGAAGCGCAAGGACATCGAAGAAACTCTGGCTGAACTGGACAATGTCGAAGAGGCCTGCCTGACGCGCCTTGCCGAAATCGGCGTTGGCACCTGATCCTTCGCTCAGTCCCAATTGATGTAAGGTTCATCCTGACTGTTGGCAGCCGACTTGTGCTGCCGACGTGCCGGTGTTCACCCTTCTATTCCGCTCTCAATGACAGCGCCTGAAAAGTTTAACGTGCGGATAACCACGTTACGATAAGCCGTGGAACCATTTACTCTTAAAATTATTTTGCCGCATAAGAATATTGCAAAGTATTTCTTGAGCTGCAGGCATGAAGCCTGAATGTCGCCATCGTGAGGAACTCACGACTCCAGGGCGAAGACGGCACGGCTACTACAGATGTTTTTTCCCTTATTTGCGCGTGCTGCCATGTCGACTATGCAGGCACGTCTGGAAGAATACTATGCATAATGAAGCCGCACGTATTTCCGCACTTAAAAACCTTCGTCTTCTCGATACGCTCCCGAGTGAAAACTTCGATCGTATCACCCGACTGGTCGCCAATTACTTCGGCCTGCCAATCGCCGCGATATCGCTGACCGATACGGACCGGCAATGGTTCAAGTCCAAGGTCGGCGTCGAGCACAACGAAATTCCGCGTGTGAAAGCACCTTGCGCGCAGGTCGCGGAGACGAGAGCGCCGGTCGTTATTCGTGATTTTCAGACTGACGAGTTTTACGCCAAGAGCACGCTTGGAGATGCGGGTATCCGTTTTTATTGCGGCGTTCCGCTGATCACACCGAGTGGGCATGGCATCGGAGCGCTCTGCGTGCTCGGCGTCGAACCCTTCGAGGTGACCGAGGAGCAGCTTTCGACGCTCAGCGATCTCGCGGCGATGGTCATGGATCAGATCGAGTTGCAACATGCCTTCGGTCGCATCGAGCCATCCACTGGCCTGCCGAACCGCTATCAACTGGTCAACGATCTATCCGATCTCGCCAATCAGACGCACAGGCGCGAGCAGGTCATCAGCCTGCTCGATCTCGCGCAGACATCGCAGTTCGACCGCATGATCCGGGTCGTCGGCATGTCGCATCTCGATGACTTGATCGGCAAGGTGACCCACATTCTCAGCGAGTGTCTGAACGGAAGCCTCGCCGCCTATCACGTCGGGCCAACGCAATTCGCTTTTCTTTCTCCGCCGGACTTTTCGGCCGATGACTATAAGGACTTCCTCCAGCACATCATGACTACGGTGCAGAACGAGCTGGAATTCCAGATTACGATGACGCCGTCCATTGGCTCCATGGTCTTTACGCCGGGAGACTATGCGCCGGAAGAGATATTGCGCTCGCTTCAAAGTGCAGTTCAGGATGCCCGCGAAAACACCTCGAAGATTGCGTTCTTCTGCCCCGATATGGACATCCGGCATCAGCGAAACTTCATCATTCAACGCGATTTTCCGAAGGCTCTCGAGGGGGATGGGCAGTTGTCCGTCGTCTTCCAACCGCGTGTCGATGCTGCAAACGGTGTCTATAAAAGCGCGGAAGTGCTGCTGCGTTGGCAGCACCCGACACTTGGCAACATCTCGCCAGCGGAATTCATTCCCGTTATCGAAGTCTCGGCCTATGCGCGGCAATTGACGGATTGGGTCGTGACGGCAGCTCTGCGCCAGCTTTCCTACTGGAATTCACTTGGTATGCGGCTGAAGATCTCCATCAATCTCTCCGCCATCAATCTTCAGGAAACCGATTTTCTCGAGCGCCTCAACTGCGCTATGGCGCAGTTTGGAGTTGAAGGCCAGCAGATCGAATTCGAGTTGACGGAAACGGCTGTGATGATGGAGGCGGGCGCGGGCTTAAGTCTTCTCAACGAGATGACGGCATCAGGCATCCGCCTGTCGATAGACGATTTCGGCACCGGCTATAGCAGCCTTGCCTACCTTCAGAAGCTGCCCGCAAATGTCGTCAAGATCGACCGTTCCTTTATCAACGACATGAAGGAAGGGAACCGTGAGCGCGTGCTGGTTCAATCCATGATCACACTGTCTCACAGCCTTGGTTATGAAGTTGTTGCGGAAGGCGTGGAAACGCAGGAGGCAGCCGAGTTGCTGAGCGCCATGGGCTGCGATGAAATTCAGGGCTACTGGATCAGCCGACCTTTGGGCAGCGATGCCTTGCTGGGCTGGCTCTCGGAAAGAAGCCTGACGGAATTCCGCTACCGCGAACCGGCTTGCGCCTGAGCCTCGAAACGTTCACGAACCAAAGAGCAATGCGATGAAAAATTTTCTGGCCATGGCAAAAAGCGGCGGATTGAAATCGCCGGATGAACTGCATTCCATTCTGGACGTGCTGCCCGTGCCGGTTTCATGGGCGACGCTTGGAAGTGGCGATATCCTGTTTATGAACCAGACGTTCAAGAAGACCTTCGGTTATTGCGAAGCCGATTTCGCCAAGGTCTCGGACTGGATAGACCGGGTCTATGTCGGTCCCGGAAACAAGGAGCGGGCAAAGGAGGCTTGGCTGCATTCCTGGACTGCGGGCGGCGAGGGCATCGAGGAAGTCGACACGCTTGAGATAGACATACGCTGTGCTGACGGCAGAACCGTCATCGTCTCCCATCGCGGCATTCTTCTTCGTGATTACGGGATTGGCGTTGCCACCTTCGAAGACATTACCGAACGAATGCTTGCGGAGCGGGAGCTTCGGGCAAGCCTGCTTCTCGATCCGCTGACACAGATCGGCAATCGTCGTGCACTGCATGAGCGCTGGCATGATGACATGGTCTTGAGTGACGATGGCAACAGAAATCTTGCCGCCGTGCTGATGGTCGATCTCGATCACTTCAAGCCGGTCAATGATAATCTCGGCCATAAGGCGGGCGATGAGGTTTTGCGGATGGTGGCGAAACGCCTCAGCCAGTCCGTGCGTGAAAGCGATCTCGTGGTGCGCATGGGCGGCGATGAATTCGTCATTCTGCTGACCAACATCTCGGATCAGAATGTTGCGGAAAAAATCTGTCATAGGCTGGAGGCGGCGTTTCAAGCGCCGTTCACCGTCAACGGAACACTGGTGAACCTCGGCGTTTCCGTTGGCGCGAGCCTCTACCCACGCGATGGCAGAGAGCTGAGCATGCTGCTGCAAAAGGCGGATGAAGCGCTTTATGATATTAAGCGCAACGGCAAGGGCGGTTGGAACTGGTGCTCACCGAGCGAAATCACGGTACCCAACTTCGTGATCTAAGCCAGTAAGCTCCAGAGCAGCTCACTGAATTTCAGCCGAGCACTGCTGGGCGATTTCGGCAATCTTCGTCTGTTGATCCGGCGTTGATGCGTTGGACATCATCGGATCGAAGACGTTTTCCGCCTGCAGCTTCTCCAGCGTGCACCCGCAGAAACTCTGGCATAGTTCCAGTCCGTTCTGCTGCTGCATGCAGCTTGCCTCGCAGCTTTTCTTATAAGCCTCGACCTGATCGACAGGCGGTGGAGGAAAGGTAATTGAAGCAAGATAGACGAGGCCGATCAGCACCGGTTGGTGGATCAGGTAAAAGGACAGGCTGTGGCGGCCAAAGAAGGCGAGGACATTGCGCTGGCCGCTTGGCTTTCTGAACCGGTCAAGCCAGCCGCGCGGTACTACGAATTTCGAAACGGCGATCCCCAGAAGAAACGGTGCAAGAAACGGCAGCAGCGGCACGTAGTCGTTCGAACGGGGAGGGACTGTCGAAAAGCCGATCCATGACAGCCAGATCGTGTTGAACGAATCGGATGCGAGATAATGCGGTGCAGCCAGAGCACCTGCTGCAAAGATGAGCGTCACCAGCGGTGGCAGTCGCAAGAAGAGAAGACCGAGCAGGCTTGCCGCTGCGATATTGTGCAGGATGCCGAAGAATATCCAGCCATCCGGCACGGCAAAATATGTTGCAACGGAAATCAGCAGTGCGGCACCCGCCACCATGGCGAAGCGCTTGCCGAAGGATGGCCAGTCGATACCCCGGCGATGCGCGAGGAAAAGGCTGAAACCCGCCAGAAACAGGAAGGTGCTGGCGATTGCCCGGGCATAGATGCGCCACCAGCCTTGTACGGCGGTGCCGGGATCGATGTATCCGAACATCTCCAGATCCCAGGTGAAGTGGTAGCTTGCCATCGCCAGCAGCGCGATACCGCGCCAGGTATCGAGAAAGCCGATGCGACCACCAGACTTGGGTGCAGTAGATGTTACCGTTGCGTCATTCATTCAGCCGTTCCTTCGCAACGGTTATGGAGCATGCCAGCGCTTCGCCTATAAAGTGGGGCTATTTCATGGCAGTTGTTTTACAGGTCATCCATGATGGCGAGGCGGGCTTCGGAAAAGAACTGCCGCCTCAAGAGAGCGATGATGATGACGACCGTGGTAAACATGAACACATAGGCGTTTATGAACCAGCCGAGATATCCGATGGACAAAAAGAATGTCCGTAGGCCGTCGTTGAAGTTCTTCGCGGCGATGATGTTCATGCGGATGACGTTCTCTGCCGCGCGTTCCGCCGCTTTCCGATCCGAATTCGTCTCATGCATCATCGGCATAGCGCCGAAGAGAATGGTGCAATAGTTGAACAGGCGGTAGGACCAGCCGAATTTAAAGAAGGCATAGCCGAATAGGCAGGTAAGGCCGATGACCTTCATTTCGAAGGCGGTGCGCCCGCCGTAATACACAAATGGCATGTCGCGGAACACCGATTCCACCCGGTCCGTTGCGCCCAGCAGCGCAAAGCAGCCACCAATCGCGAAGATGGAGGTGGAAGCGAAAAACGCCGTGCCGTTTTGAAGGCCCGCCATGATCTGCGTATCGATCATCTTCAAATCACGGGTCAGCGAATTGTAAATCCACTTCCTGCGCCGTTCGCCCATGGCCTGATTGAGGCTCGTGCGGGGAAATGGAGAGCGGGATGTCGTGACATAACTGTAGAGATACCAGAGGGCCACAAATACCAAAAGCGCGATGTAATCGATGGTAGTCATGTCGTGCTCGCCCGTCGCCCGTTCTCTTGCGAATCTCTGTCTCTTTATTTCTTCGATTTCGATCTAACGCAATCGCCGTATGAAAATCGTCAAAGCCGTTGTTTTTATTATGCGCGCTAACCATCCGGTAAGATTATACCGCTAGGAATTTCTGCGTGGCGCCGGATTTGGTTTTGCGTACCGGTTCCCATTTATCACCCCTTGTGTTTCAAGGGGTCCAAGACCGCGTTTGCAGCCGCTGCGACGCGGTTTTTGTTTGGGCGAAATTGACAAAACCAGCTTCTCCTCCTACCTTTAAACAACGATCCGGCGCTTTCGTCTTCGAAGCTTTTTGCCGACATGTCCGCATTGGGCGGACGGGCATCTCAGCCTCAGAACGATACTGTGCAGGTGAAGCATGATCGACCGGGAGAACGCCTCCATATCTACGAATCGTTCTCTTTTCATGCTTTGCACCCCACAGCTTGTGGCAACCGCTGCATTGGCGACCGGATCGCTTCAATTTTCCTTATCCGCAGGCTTTGAATGACCGCACTGTTCCGTTCCGTATTGGTACTCGGCGGTGCGCGCTCGGGCAAATCCGCTTTCGCAGAAAAGCTGGTCCTCGAATCCAACGGCGTGCCGCATTACATCGCAACGGGCCGTGCCTGGGATGACGAGATGAAAGCGCGCATTGCGCAGCATCGCATCCAGCGTGGGGATATTTGGATCACACATGAGGAGCCGCTTGAGCTGGCGGAGACGCTTAGTCGGCTGGACGTTGCCTCAAACACCATTCTCGTGGATTGCCTGACACTTTGGGTAACGAACCTGATGATGGACGAGGGCAGGGACGTAGAGGCCGCGTTCGAGCCGCTTATTCGGCACGCCGCGACCGCGAAGGCGCGGATCGTTTTTGTGTCCAATGAGGTCGGGCTCGGCATCGTGCCGGAGAACCGTATGGCGCGGGAGTTTCGCGATCACGCTGGCAGGCTGCACCAGAAGATTGCCTCTGTTGCCAGCGAAGTCTATTTCATTGCCGCTGGCTTACCCCTAAAAATGAAGGGGTAAAACGCGGCAGCGTTTCCCACAAATCCGCCACAGATGAATTGTGATTTGCAGCGCCTGCATCGAACAGGTGCTGCGCAAGCATGATCTAATTTATTGAAAATGAACATCATCTGGAGCGAGAAGCGCATGTCCCCGTCCGCTTTGAAGTATGTCGCCTGCAGCATTTTGTTTTCACTGTCCGGCACGGCCTATGCTGCCGAAATCAAATGGCCGGATACCCCCGTCGGTCGGCTTGCTGCGCTGGCAGTTATTCAGGATTTGAACGTCCAACTGCTCAGCCATGATAGTGCGACGCTGACGCTGGAGCGCTGGTGCGATGATCACCGGCTCGCCGATCCGGCCAAGATTTCCGCCACGCGCCTCAAGGATGAAAAGCAGGCGCCGGAGAATGTTCGCAAACAGTTGAATGCCTCTGCAGATGAGAAACTGGGCTATCGCCACGTCCTCCTCAAATGCGGAAACCTCGTGCTGTCGGAAGCGGACAACTGGTATGTGCCGCGCCAGCTAACCGCGGAGATGAACGAAACGCTGAACACCACGGATGCGCCATTCGGAAAGGTCGTGCTGCCGCTTCATTTCCAGCGTCATACGATATCGTCGCAGATGCTGTGGCAACCTTTGCCAGAAAACTGGGCGGTGGGCGGCGCGATACCGGTTAAAGCTGGCGAAACGCTCGAAATTCCGGATACGTTGATCAGCAATCAGGCCCTGCTCAGCAAGCCGGATGGCACGCCGATCAGCTTTGTGATCGAAAACTACAAAAGCGGCCTCCTGCGGTTTCCGCCTCCCTCTATTTCACATTAGGCCAGTGCTTCCGACACGTCACTTTTGAGGCGGCGGTCTTGATTTGGATCAAGGCCGTCTGGTGCCGCCGGTGGCAAAGCTGCAAACGACGCGAAAGCATGTTTGCCGCTTAAAGCCGGTCCGTTCGCTCCGCGTCATATCCGCTGTGACGTTGGGGGAAGCCAACAATGAATTCGACTTTAGGAATAGCGATGGTGGCCGTGGGGGCCTTCCTCGCTCTGCTCGGGGCGGCCTTCGCCCACGATAATCTCTTTGCCGCCCATATGTGGGTGCTGTTCTCCGTTCTCCTCATCGGAACGGTCGTGATGCTGCGCCGCGTATCCTTCGCGCCCATCGACCCAGCCGTACTGGAACGCAGGAAAACGGAATATTTCGATGACGTGATCCGCTACGGCGTGATCGCCACGGTTTTCTGGGGCGTCGTCGGCTTTCTGGTCGGAGTGGTCATCGCGCTCCAGCTTGCCTATCCAGACCTCAACATCCAGCCCTGGTTCAACTTTGGCCGTGTACGCCCGCTGCACACCTCCGCGGTCATCTTCGCCTTCGGCGGTAATGCGCTGATCGCGACCTCTTTCTATGTGGTGCAGCGCACCTGTCGTGCACGCCTGTTCGGTGGCGATCTCGGCTGGTTCGTGTTCTGGGGCTATAATCTCTTCATCATCATGGCCGCCACGGGTTATCTGCTCGGCATTACGCAGGGCAAGGAATATGCGGAGCCGGAATGGTATGTCGATATCTGGCTTACCATCGTCTGGGTTGCCTATCTTGTCGCGTTTCTCGGCACGATCTTCATGCGCAAGGAGCCGCATATCTATGTGGCCAACTGGTTCTATCTCGGCTTCATCGTGACCATTGCCATGCTGCATATCGTCAACAATCTGGCGGTTCCGGTCTCGTTTCTCGGCGTGAAAAGCTACTCTGCTTTCTCGGGCGTGCAGGATGCGCTGACGCAGTGGTGGTATGGCCATAATGCCGTCGGCTTCTTCCTCACCGCGGGCTTTCTGGGCATGATGTATTACTTCATTCCCAAGCAGGTGAACCGCCCGGTCTATTCCTACCGCCTGTCGATCATCCACTTCTGGGCGCTGATCTTCATGTATATCTGGGCTGGTCCGCACCACTTGCATTACACCGCTCTGCCGGACTGGGCGCAAACGCTTGGCATGGTGTTTTCGATCATGCTGTGGATGCCCTCGTGGGGTGGCATGATCAATGGTCTGATGACGCTTTCGGGCGCATGGGACAAGCTTCGCACGGACCCAATCCTGCGCATGATGATTATGGCCGTTGCCTTCTACGGCATGGCCACGTTCGAAGGCCCGATGATGTCGATCAAGGCCGTCAACTCGCTCAGCCACTATACAGACTGGACAATCGGCCACGTTCATTCCGGCGCACTTGGCTGGAACGGCATGATCACCTTTGGTGCAATCTATTTCCTCGTCCCCAAGCTTTGGCACCGCGAGCGGCTTTACAGCCTGGCGCTGGTCAACTGGCACTTCTGGCTCGCCACGCTCGGTATCGTCGTCTACGCCGCCGCCATGTGGGTCGCGGGCATCCAGCAGGGCCTGATGTGGCGTGAGTATGATAGCCAAGGCTTCCTCGTCTACTCGTTTGCGGAAACCGTGGCGGCCATGTTCCCCTATTACCTTCTGCGCGCAATGGGCGGCGTCATGTATCTCAGCGGCGCTCTGATCATGGCCTACAATGTAACAAGAACCATTCTCGGCCACATGCGCGAAGAGAACACCGGCACGGCTGCAGCGCCCAAGCTGCAACCTGCCGAGTAAGGAGGTCGATCATGTCTCTTCTTGATAAACACGGTATCATCGAACGTAACGCGACATTACTTCTGGTAGGCTCGCTGGCGGTGGTCTCGATTGGCGGCATCGTGGAAATCGCACCGCTCTTCTATCTCGAAAACACCATCGAGAAGGTGGAGGGCATGCGGCCCTACACGCCACTCGAGCTGGCTGGCCGCAACATCTACATCCGCGAGGGCTGCTACCTCTGCCACAGCCAGATGATCCGCCCATTCCGCGATGAAGTGGAACGTTACGGTCACTACAGTCTTGCGGCTGAAAGCATGTACGACCATCCATTCCAGTGGGGTTCGAAGAGAACCGGGCCGGATCTGGCGCGCGTCGGGGACAGATATTCGAACGAGTGGCACGTCCAGCATCTTATGGAGCCACGCTCCGTCGTGCCGGAATCCGTTATGCCCCGCTACGCCTTCCTGAAGACGACACCGCTTCAGATCACCAACGTCTCGATGGAGCTCAAGGCCAACCGTGCTGTTGGTGTTCCTTACAGCGACGAGATGCTGGAAAACGCCGATGCCGATCTGAAGGCGCAAGCCGATCCCAATGCCGATACGGCCGGGCTGGAGGCTCGCTATCCGAAGGCGAAGATCGGAGATTTCGACGGCGATCCTACAAAGCTGACGGAGATGGATGCGCTCGTAGCCTATCTCCAGATGTTGGGTACGCTGGTCGATTTCTCGACCTATGACGACGCTGCTGGTTATCGATAGGAGGAGCAAAGCGATGGAAACCTACACTGCCATGCGCCACTTTGCAGATAGCTGGGGCCTGCTCGTCATGACGCTTTTCTTCCTCGGCGTCGTTCTCTTCACCTTGCGTCCCGGCGGCGGTAAGGCCGCCAAAGACGCCGCAAGTATTCCTCTCAAGGAGGATTGATATCATGTCGGACAAACACATAGACCAGGTCAGCGGCGTCGAAACCACCGGCCATGAATGGGATGGCATTCGAGAACTGAACAACCCCATGCCCCGCTGGTGGGTGTGGACCTTCTACGCCACCATCCTCTGGGCCATCGGTTACACCATCTTCTTTCCCGCATGGCCGCTGATCAACGGTGCTACACAGGGCGTTCTGGGCTGGAGCAGCCGCGCCAATGTCGCAACCGAAATGGCGGACGCCAAGTCCGCACAAAACACCTATTTGGAAAAAATCGCCTCTTCCTCGCTGGAGGATATTCAGGCGGATGGGGAACTGATGCAATTTGCCGTCGCAGGCGGTGCCGCAGCTTTCAAGGTGAATTGCGTCCAGTGCCACGGCTCGGGCGCGGAAGGCGGCAATGGCTATCCAAACCTCAATGACGACGATTGGCTGTGGGGCGGCCAGGCGGAAGATATCTACACCACCATCACCCACGGCATTCGCTTCAACGAAGATGCGGAAACCCGCATCTCCGAAATGCCAGCCTTCGGCGATATCCTCAAAAGCGACGAAATTCGCCAGGTGGCGGCTTATGTCGTGAGCCTCACCGGCAAGCCGCATGATCCAGCCATGATCGAACCCGGCAAACAGCTATTCGCCGACAACTGCGCCTCCTGCCACGGCGAAGACGCCAGAGGCAACCGCGACATGGGCGCCCCGAACCTTGCCGATGCCATCTGGCTGAAAGCACACGGCGAAGAAGGCATCATCGCCCAGATTCGCACGCCCAAGCACGGCGTCATGCCAGCATGGGGCGAGCGCCTCGGGGATACGACGGTGAAGCAGCTGGCGCTGTTTGTTCATTCTCTGGGCGGTGGGGAATAGGGGCATCGTCCAAAACAGGAGAGGGCCGCTCGATGCGGCCCTTTTTATTACTGGTCCGACCAGACGGCGAGTTCATAGCCATCGGGGTCTGCGAAGTGAAAACGCCGCCCGCCGGGAAACTCGAAAATAGGCAGTGTGATCTTGCCACCCGCATTCTCCACTCGGTCCTGCGTCACCGAAATGTCGGATGCAAACAGAATAACCAATGGTCCGCCCTTGGCATTGACCTCGGCAGTGGTGGTAAATCCGCCGGTCAGTCTGCCATCCGAAAACTCGCAATATTGCGGGCCGTAGTCCTTGAATGTCCAGCCGAAGACGTTGCCGTAAAACGCTTTGCTGCGTTCGATATCGGTCACGTTGAATTCGATGTAGTCGATCTTTTGATCGCGGCTGGTCATGCAAAACGTCCTATTCTTCAAGTATGCGTTTCAGTGTCTCTAAATCCGCGAGCACCGCATCGGCATCACGTTGAAACTCTTCATCACTCATAGCCGCTTGACGAAGCAGTGTGAAAGCGACCTCTGCTCCGTCACCGTTCGGTGTCACCCGCAAAGCATTAAAGACCCTGAGGCCGTTGGGAAGGGTAACAACGTGATCTATCACGCCCAACGCATTCGCGGCAGTGAATTTCACTCTGGCGCCACCCAGCGGGCCGGAAGCGATCCAGTCTTCACCATCTTGCGTCAATCCGCTGGCCAGGCCTGCCGCCCAGAGGGGCATTTTCGCAGGGTCCGAGGCGAAGGCGTAAACCTCACGCCATGGCCGATTGATCGTTACATGCACGATCCGCGAAAGCATTGTGGTCATGCTGCCCTCCCATACTTCGCCAAGCTGCGCCACTTTGTCTCGACTTGACCTAAGTCAAGGATGATTGCCGGTGCAAATGTCAAAACGCAAGGACAGAAACGGACCTTGCGATCATGAATCTCTATACCGCCGGACAACAGGGGAACGGCTCCGGGTCAGTCGAAAGACTGAATGCCGAGCCGGTCAATTCCGCCAGTAACAGGAAGCCGCTTTACGAAGCGCGCAAGAAAATCTTTCCGAAGCGGGCAGAGGGGCGGTTTCGCCGGTTCAAATGGATCGTGATGCTCATCACGCTCGGCATCTACTATCTGACACCGTGGATACGCTGGGATCGCGGGCCTTATGCGCCGGATCAGGCGGTGCTGGTCGATATTGCCAGCAGACGCTTCTACTTCTTCTTCATCGAGATTTGGCCGCAGGAATTCTACTACGTTGCCGGGCTTTTGGTGATGGCGGGTTTTGGCCTGTTTCTGCTGACATCGGCTGTCGGGCGCGCATGGTGTGGCTATGCCTGTCCGCAAACCGTCTGGGTCGATCTCTTTCTCGTCGTGGAGCGCGCCATCGAAGGCGACCGCAATGCGCGGATGAAGCTGGATGCCGCGCCATGGAGTTTCGACAAGCTGCGCAAGCGCGTTGCCAAGCATGTCATCTGGCTGGTCATCGGTGTGCTGACGGGCGGCGCATGGATATTCTACTTTGCCGATGCGCCGACGCTTTTGATGCAGTTTCTGACCGGGCAGGCGGCAATGATCGCCTATTACACGGTCGCGACGCTGACTGCCACGACCTATGTTCTGGGCGGCCTCATGCGTGAGCAGGTCTGCACCTACATGTGTCCATGGCCCCGCATTCAGGGCGCGATGCTGGACGAGCATTCGCTGGTCGTCACCTATAATGACTGGCGCGGCGAGCCGCGTTCGCGCCATGCCAAGAAAGCCGCTGCCGCTGGTGAATCCGTTGGGGATTGCGTGGATTGCAACGCCTGCGTTGCGGTCTGTCCCATGGGGATCGATATTCGTGACGGCCAGCAGATGGAGTGCATTACCTGCGCGCTCTGCATCGATGCCTGCGATGGCGTGATGGACAAGGTCGGCAAGCCGCGCGGCCTCATCGCCTATGCCACGCTTCAGGAATATGATGCGAACATGGCGCTGGCGACGGGCAATGGAGCCCACTCCATCCGCCCTTCTGTCGTGCGCGACCCAGATGGCGGCCTCGTGGATGCCGTTCGTCACTTCGACTGGCGCATCATTTTCCGACCGCGCACGATCTTCTACATGACCGTCTGGTGTCTCGTCGGTGTCGTGATGCTGGTAACGCTTGCAACGCGTGAACGCCTCTCAGTCAACGTCATCCATGATCGCAACCCGCAATATGTGCTGGAATCGGATGGGTCGATCCGCAACGGATATACGGTCCGGCTTCTCAACATGATTGCCCAGCCGCGGACGATAACGCTGTCGCTCAAGGGGCTGCCGGATGCGGTGATGAAGATCAATGGCATCTCGGAAACTCCGTCGAGGGTCTTCGATATTCAGGTGAAGCCGGATGAGGTCACTAGTCTGAAGGTCTTCGTTACCTTGCCCGATAGTCACGACAAGGCTTCCGCCAAAGACTTCCAATTCATTGCTGCAGATGCCGAAAACGCGGAATCCGCACATTACAAGGCCGTGTTCAACGGGCCGGGAGCAAAGAAATGACTACCGAGAACCACACCAAAGCAGGCTTCGTTTTCACCGGCTGGCATATGCTGACAATCATGGTGCTGTTCTTCGGCACGGTGATTGCCGTCAACATCACCATGGCCTGGAACGCCGTGACCAGCTGGAGCGGGCTTGTGGTGCAGAACACCTATGTCGCCAGCCAGCAATTCAACGGCAAGGCGGAAGCGGCTAAGGCCCGTGCGGCAAGTGGAATCGTGGGAGCGCTCAAGCTTGATGGCGATACTATCGCTTACGAGGTGACGCATCCGCAAAAGGGTGCGGTGGAAACGGATGCGGTCACGCTCAATTTCCGCCGCCCGGTGGGCGAGAAGCAGGATTTCTCGCTGGTGCTTGATAAGCAGTCTCCGAACACATTCTCTACGCACCACGAACTTGCGCCGGGCGACTGGATCGTGGAGGCCATTGCCGTGAAGGATGGCAAGATCATCGTGCATGAGGGCAAGAGAACCGACATTGCCGGAGGTGTAAGATGAGTTGCTGCGCACCCGGAACGGAAAGCGCTCTGGAACAGGCAAGCCTTCGAAAGGCCTTGCCATCATCGGAAGAGCTGATGCTGGCAAGCCGCGATCTGGGGCAGGGGCTGCGCCAAGTCGATCTGGCAGTGCCCGGCGTCCATTGCGGCACATGCATCACCACGATAGAGGGCGTGCTGGCCAAGCTGCCGGAGGTTGCCCGTGCGCGCGTCAACCTGTCTTCGAAACGCGTTTCCATCGTCTGGCGAGAGCAGATGGACGGGATTCCGACCGACCCCGGCAATCTCGCTAGAGCCGTGTCCTCCACGGGTTACGAGACACATCTTTTCGCCAACGGGCAGGATGCCTCGGATGACCTCAGAAACCAGTTGATCCGCGCGGTCGGCCTCACGGGCTTTGCCGCCGCAAACATCATGCTGCTATCCGTTTCCGTCTGGTCAGGTGCGGATGCATCCACGCGCGATATGTTTCATTGGCTTTCGGCCCTGATCGCGGCTCCGGCGCTCATCTATGGAGGGCGGTTCTTTTACCAGTCCGCCTTCAACGCCCTGCGCCATGGGCGCACGAATATGGATGTGCCGATTGCTCTCGCAATCACGCTTTCCTATGTCGTCTCGCTCTGGGAAACCATGCACAGCGGCAGCCATGCGTGGTTCGATGCGACAGTTTCGCTGTTGTTCTTCCTTCTGATCGGGCGCACGCTCGATCACGTCATGCGGGACCGGGCGCGCTCGGCTGTTGCGGGACTGGCGCGCCTGTCACCGCGTGGCGCCACCGTGCTTTTGCCGGATGGAAAGCGGGAATACAGGCCCGTTTCGGAAATCACGCCCGGAGAGTCCATCGCCATCGCCGCAGGTGAAAGGGTGCCCGTGGATGGGCTGATCGTGACCGGCAGCAGCGATCTCGATGTCTCCATCGTCAACGGCGAAAGCGCGCCGAAGATCGTGCGGGCTGGCGATGCGGTGCAGGCGGGTACGCTGAACCTCACCGGGCCACTGACGATACAGGCGACGGCGCTTGCGCGGGATTCCTTCCTGTCGGAAATCATCGGCCTGATGGAAGCCGCGGAAGGGGGCAGGGCGCGGTATCGTCGTCTGGCAGATCGCGCCGCGCAATATTACTCGCCGGTCGTCCATCTTCTGGCGCTGATATCCTTCTTTGCCTGGGGCATCTTCGGTGGAGACTGGAAGCATGCCATGCTGGTCGCTATCGCCGTTCTCATCATCACCTGCCCCTGCGCTCTCGGCCTTGCGGTTCCCGTCGTGCAGGTGGTCGCGGCGGGGCGCCTGTTCAAAAACGGCATCATGGTGAAGGAAGGTTCCGCAATGGAACGTCTTGCCGAAGCCGATACCGTGCTTTTCGACAAGACCGGCACGCTGACGCTGGGGCAGCCACGTCTGATGAACGGTGCTGATATCTCCGACGAGGCAATGCGGATCGCAGCCGGGCTCGCCGCCAATTCCCGACACCCGCTCTCGCAGGCCCTTTATGCCTCGGTTGGTGGCGCGGTGCCATTTTTTGATGAGGTGAAGGAAATACCCGGTTCGGGTATCGAGGCTCAGGCCGAGGCTGGGATTTATCGGCTGGGAAACAGGCAGTTCGCCTGCCTTGCCACAGTTACCGACGATGCTGCGCATTCCGCTTCGGAAGTGGTGCTCTCGCTGAACGGAGTGGAGGTTGCGTGCTTCCATTTCGAAGACACTGTCAGACCCGGAGCCGCGCAGACGATCAATACTCTTGAAAGTAACGGCTTCACCACGGAGATCGTCTCCGGCGATAGAGACCCGGCGGTGAAAGCGCTGGCGCTCAAGCTCGGTGTCGATGCCTGGCGTGGCGCTTTGGCACCTGTGGACAAGGCGGGTCGCTGTGAGGAGCTTGCGACAGAGGGCCGGAAGGTTTTGATGATTGGCGATGGCATCAATGACGCGCCTGCATTATCTGCCGCTCACGTATCGATTGCTCCTGCCTCTGCGGCGGATATCGGACGGCAGGCTGCGGACTTCGTGTTCCTGCGTGATGATCTGCGTTCGGTTGCTTTCGCGGTAGATATATCGCGGCAGGCGGGGCGGCTGATCCGGCAGAACTTTGCGCTCGCCATCGGCTACAACATCATCGCCGTGCCGATTGCCCTTGCGGGCCTCGCAACGCCCATGATTGCATCCATCGCGATGTCGACTTCATCCATCATCGTCGTTGCCAACGCGCTGCGCCTCAATAGTTTTGGAAGCAGGGCGGCTGGCCGCAAAGCGAGTCCGAAATCGGATGTCATTTTGAACAATGAGGGCCGCTTCGCATGAACATGCTTGCCTATCTCATTCCCGTGGCTTTGTTTCTCGGTGGGCTCGGACTTTTCGGCTTTCTCTGGTCGCTAAAGAGCGGCCAGTACGAGGACATGGATGGTTCCGCATGGCGCGCGCTGGAAGATGGTGATGACAGGCCGGCCAAGTAACTGGCTGTGCATGCGCTTTCCGCAAAGCTGACCTGCGTCATCAAAATTTAATCGATTCAGCAGCCTCTTGCCTTGCCGTTTGAAACCGAGAGTGCCAAAACAGGCGCCATCAAATGCAATATGGAGGCAAATCCGTGGAACAGGCAGAAATCGGTTTGATCGGTCTTGGCGTTATGGGGTCCAACCTCGCGCTCAATATCGCGGAAAAAGGCAACAAGATTGCCGTTTTCAACCGTACCCCGGAAGCAACGAAGAAGTTCTACGCCGACGCTGGCGAATTGCAGGGCCAGATCATCCCTTGCGAAACCATCGAGGAATTCGTTGCCGCCATCCGCCCGCCGCGCCCGATCATCATCATGATCAAGGCCGGTGAACCGGTCGATCAGCAGATGGAGATCCTGAAGCCGTATCTCGAAAACGGCGACATCATGATCGATGCGGGCAATGCCAATTTCCGCGACACGATCCGCCGTTTCGACAACCTCAAGGATAGCGGCCTTACCTTTATCGGCATGGGTGTTTCCGGCGGTGAAGAAGGCGCGCGCCATGGTCCGTCCATCATGGTCGGCGGCACGGAAGAAAGCTGGAAGCGCGTCGAGAAGGTTCTGACCTCCATTTCCGCCAAGTACAATGACGATCCATGCGTGGCATGGCTCGGCAATGATGGCGCGGGCCACTTCGTCAAGACGATCCACAACGGCATCGAATATGCCGACATGCAGATGATTGCCGAAATCTACGGCATACTGCGCGATGGCCTGAACCTCAGCGCTGCCGAGATTGCCGATGTATTCGGCGAGTGGAACAAGGGCCGCCTCAACTCCTACCTCATCGAAATCACGGAGAAGGTGCTGCGCGCCGCAGACCCGATCACCGGCAAGCCGATGGTCGATCTGATCCTCGATAAGGCTGGCCAGAAGGGCACCGGCAAGTGGTCGGTCATCGAAGCCCAGAATATGGGCGTCGCCGCGACCGCCATCGAAGCCGCCGTCGCTGCCCGTATCCTTTCTTCCCAGAAGGATGAGCGCGAAGCAGCCGAGAAAATCTTCGGCGTTCCGCAGGCATTGGCCGCGCCATCCGACAAAAAAGCCTTCATTGACGATCTGGAAAGCGCACTGCTCGCCGCCAAGATCGGCGCCTACGCGCAGGGCTTCGCCGTCATGGCCGCTGCATCGAAGGAGTTCGACTGGGATCTGCCGATGCCGACCATCGCCCGCATCTGGCGCGCTGGCTGCATCATCCGCTCGCAGTTCCTCGATGAAATCACTTCGGCTTTCACCAAGGATCCGCATGTGGCGAACCTGATCGTCACGCCAGCCTTCTCGAAGATGGTGCAGGACACCGACGCACCGCTGCGCCGCGTCGTCTCCCACGCCGTCCTCTCCGGCCTGCCGGTCCCGGCACTTGCCTCAGCACTCGGCTACTTCGACGCCTACCGCCGAGGCCGCGGCACCGCAAACCTCATCCAGGCCCAACGCGACTTCTTCGGCGCCCACGGCTTCGAGCGCACCGACGGCGTGGACAAGCCCCACGGCCCATGGGGCAGTGGTCTGGACACTTTCGGAAAGTAAAAGATTGAGGCCCGCGAAAGCGGGCCTTTTCTTTTCGATTTAAAATTTCGGCGCGTGGCTGGACCAGACCGGCTTGCTTACAGTCTGCAAGGTGCCCGGTGCCTTGCCGTCGATGCGGGCCAGCACTGCGCGGGCGAGTTCTCGGCCTGCGAGTTTGATATCCTCGTTCATCGTATGGATTTCCGGGCGTAGCCAGTTGAGGAAATCGGCGGATTGTTTCGAGACGACGTCGATGTCCTTGCCGATTTTCTTGCCGCTTGCTTCGATGCCCGCGACGAAAGCAATCGTGGAACTGCCGCTGATGGAGATAAGGCCATCGGGGCAGTCCGTGCCGCTCATCAATGCGCTGCTTTGATATTTGACGTCATCGAGCGGCGTGTCATTGCTGATGCTGGTCATCTTGATTTCATTCAGCCCAAAATCCTTCAGGCCGCGTTCGAAGCCCCGGCGTGCGGCATCGTGATACGAGAACTGGCTTGGGGGCAGCAGCACCGCGATGCGTTTGCGCCCGCACTGCGCCAGCCGCTTCACCGCTTCATAGGTATAAGTCTCGTTGTCGAAATCATGGTAGGGATGCTCGATACCCATATTGGTTCGTCCATGGGTCGCAAACGGCATGTTTCGTTCGGTCATGAAACGCACACGCGGGTCGTCCGGCCTTATTTTCGAAATGATGACGCCATCGGCGGATCCCGTATCGATGATATAACGGATTGGGATCATCGGATCCTTGGCATGGGTATGGGGTGTCATCACGAGGTGATACGGCGTGTTGGCCAGAACCTCGGTAATGCCGAACACCATCTGCGTGGTAAAGCCCATCAACTCTTCATCTACGCTCAGCACCAGTGCAATGACGTTGGTTTTGCCGGTGCGCAGGCGCACACCAGCGCGGTTGGGCTGATATCCGATCTGCTGGGCGACTTTGCGAACGCGCTGCTTCGTCTCCGCCCCAATATCCGGTGCATCTTTAAGCGCGCGGGAAACGGTGGTAATGCCGAGGCCGGTCATATAGGCGATGGTCTTGAGGGTGGGGCGTTCATTTCCCGGAAGGGCGTGTTCGCCGTTTTCAGGTATCATGCTGTCATTCATTCGCCACACCCCTCCAGAAGCGCCTGCATGTATAATGGCTCAAGGACGTTGTTGTTTCGCTAAGACGCTGCTCAACGAAATCACATCAAAGTCCAGCGCCGACGCGCTTACAGAATTCATGGTAGATTGCTTTTATTCCATTGCAAAGCATACGAGAACGCGAGCCAATCAAGCAATCTTCTTCCCAAGCTGCAACGATACAGCATAATGGCGAGATTTTGCCAGCTTCGGCTTCGAAGTTCCCGAATTTTGCTCCGATGAAGATTTGATTTAGGCAACGATAAGATGAAGAAAGTTCAGTAAAATATTGAAAAATAATATTTTGAAGCTAGTGAGGTGGAAAGACACTTGTCGCTGAAATTGCGGCGCCAGCCAATGCGCTTTACAGCGTGACGCCCAAAAGATTTTACGATAACGTTTCCGCCCGGAGGAGTATTTCACGATTCATAAATCCAGGCGCAAGGTTCGCTTTTCTCTGGATTCCGTTTCCCGTCGCTCCTCCGCAGCAACAGATTCGCAACCTTCGACAAGGTTGCGCCAGTAAACGCGACAGGGCATGGACATGACATCATCTTACGCTGCCGACGCTGTTCTCGATCTTTCCGGTGAATGGAAACTTTTCTCAGCCGAAGGCGAGCATGCCACCGTCATGGCAGTTCCGGGGGATGTGCACACGGCGCTGCGTAAAGCGTCCATCATTCCCGACCCCTATTTCGGGCGGAATGAGGAGGACGTGCAGTGGGTGGCGCACCGGGACTGGGTCATCGAACGCAGCTTTACTGTGGATGATATCGATGCCGATTGGTATCTGGATATCGATTACCTCGATACTGTCGCCGTCGTGTTTCTCAATGATGTTCCCGTGCTCTCGGCTGATAACTGCTTCCGTCGATACAGGCCGGATGTATCGTCGGCACTTCAGCCGGGTGAGAACATCATCCGCATCCATTTCCATTCCAGCATCGAGGCGGGCGCCGATCGGCAGGCGGCGCAGCCATTTTATGTACCTTATCATCCGGGCAATTCGCCCATTCCCAACGGCAATCTGCTGCGCAAACCGCAATGCCATTTCGGCTGGGACTGGAATATCGCGATTGCGCCTCTGGGGCTTTACGGGAACATTTTGCTGCGTCGCCTCGATACTGCTCGCATCGAGCATGTGACGACCACGCAGCACCACATGGATGGCGGTGTGGAGCTTCATGTGGAGATTGCGCTTCATGCCGCGCAGGCCGCCAGCGTTCCTGTGCATCTCTCGCTTGGCGATGAGAAGCTGCGGCTGGATTGCGGCGTAAACGCTGGAGAAACTGTCATCCGCCATGTCTTCTTCGTTGAGAACCCCAGGCTCTGGTGGCCTGCAGGCAGCGGCGAGCAAGCGCTGTACACGCTGACCGTCGAACTTCCTGATGAAACACTCACCCGCCAGATCGGTTTCCGCACCGTCGAATTGCTGACTGACAAGGATGAGGCGGGCAGCCGCTTTGCCTTCCGCATCAACGGTCGCGAAATCTTCTGCCGTGGTGCCAACTGGATTCCGCAGGATGCGCTGCATTCTCTCTCAAGCCCCGAGAAGACCGAGGATCTGCTGACCTCCGCTGTCGATGCAAACATGAACATGATCCGCGTCTGGGGCGGCGGATTTTATGAGCCGGACTGGTTTTATGATCTCTGCGACAGGCTTGGCCTCATGGTCTGGCAGGATTTCATGTTCGCCTGCAACCTTTACCCCTGCACGGATGACTTCCTAGACAACGTGGAACACGAGGTGGATTATCAGGTGAAGCGTCTCGCCTCCCACCCCTCCATCGCGCTCTGGTGCGGCGATAACGAGTTGGTCGGCGCGCTGAACTGGTTCGAGGAATCACGCAACAACCGTGACCGCTATCTCGTGGCTTATGACCGCCTGAACCGCACGATTGAAAAGTCGCTGAAGAAGGCGGCACCAACTGCCCTCTGGTGGCCATCGAGCCCGGCCTCTGGCTATCTGGACTACGGCGATGCCTGGCATGCTGATGGCTCCGGCGACATGCATTACTGGTCGGTCTGGCACGAGAACAAGTCCTTCGATAATTACCGCAGCGTCAAACCTCGCTTCTGCTCGGAGTTCGGCTTCCAGTCCTACACGTCCATGCCTGTCATCCGCACTTATGCGGATGAGAAGGACATGAATATCGCTTCGCCGGTCATCGAGCTTCACCAGAAAAACGCCGGCGGAAACGAGCGGATTGCCGGGACCATGTTCCGCTATTTCCGCTTCCCGAAGGATTTCGCCAATTTCGTTTACGTCAGCCAGGTGCAGCAGGCGCTCGCCATCAAGACGGCGGTGGAATACTGGCGTTCTCTCAAGCCCCATTGCATGGGCACGCTTTATTGGCAGCTCAACGATACCTGGCCGGTCGCATCATGGTCCAGCCTGGATTATGGCGGCAGCTGGAAGGCCTTGCATTACGCCGCACGGCGCTTCTTCCAGCCAGTGGCCGTCTCAGCCGTTCCTTCGAACGACGGAAAATCCGTCAGCTTCTCCATGGTCAACGACACGATGGAAGATGTCGAAATCGACATGAACATCTTCGCACTGACCATGGACGGCACGCGTATTCCGCTGAAATCCGGGAGTGGCACCTGTGGACCGGATGCGGCAGCGGTTCTGACAGGCATCGATCTCGACCAGCTTCCGCAAGGTGCGCTGCTATCCTGGAACTTCATCGCATCCAACGGCATGACGGGTGAGGGGCACCACGTTCGCGATACTTATAAGGCGCTCGACCTTCAGCCGTCCGGTTTGCATCACTCGGTGAACACGCTGGATGATGGCCGGTTCGAGGTCGAAGTTCAGGCAGATGGCCTCGCACTTTTCGTCATGATCGAGGCTGATGTCGCTGGCCGGTATTCCGATAATCTCTTCGATCTGGCAGCGGGGGAGACGCGCCGCATCGTCTTTTCTCCCGATTCCAATTCCGGCAAGCCTGCATTCCGAGTGTTCGATCTTTACACGTCGCAATCCCAAGGTTGAAAGCGAAGGCTTATCTTTTTACGTTTTACACCATCTTCGATCTGCCGCTGTCACGGCAGGTCTCAATTCCACATGAGGGAGGAAATCCATGGCCTGGCAACCGGCTGAAAACCGTTACGAATCCATGAAGTATAATCACTGCGGCAGAACAGGCCTGAAGCTACCGGCCCTCTCGCTCGGCCTGTGGCATAATTTCGGCAATGATTTTTCGCACAAGACCAAGCAGGATATTTGCCGCAAAGCGTTCGATCTCGGTATCACCCATTTCGATCTCGCCAACAATTACGGCCCGCCGCCCGGCAGCGCCGAAACGGCATTCGGCGAAATCCTCCGTACCGATTTCGCCGGTTATCGTGACGAACTGATCATTTCGTCCAAGGCCGGCTACAATATGTGGCACGGTCCCTATGGCGAATGGGGCAGCCGCAAGTATCTGATTTCCTCCTGCGACCAGAGCCTGAAGCGCATGGGGCTGGATTATGTGGATATCTTCTATTCCCACCGTTTCGACCCGGACACGCCTTTGGAAGAAACCTGCGGCGCGCTGGATCATATCGTCCGTTCCGGCAGGGCGCTTTACGTGGGCATCTCCTCCTACAATTCGCAGCGCACGCGGGAAGCCGCCGCTATCCTCAAGGATCTGGGCACGCCCTGCATCATCCATCAGCCTAGCTATTCCATGATCAATCGCTGGATCGAGGAAGACGGTCTCGTGGATACGCTGGAAGACCTCGGCATCGGCTCCATCGTCTTCTCGCCGCTGGCGCAAGGCATGCTGACGGCAAAGTATCTGGGCGGCGTGCCGGATGCGAGCCGCGCCAGCCAGGGCAAATCCCTCAACCCGGCCTTCCTCAACGAACGCAATATCGAAAACATTCGCGGCCTGAATTCCATCGCCGAAAAGCGCGGCCAGACCTTGGCCCAAATGGCAATCGCCTGGGTCCTGCGAGGCGGCCGCATCACCTCCGCCCTCATCGGCGCAAGCCGCCCCGAACAGGTGGAAGATTGCGTCAAGGCACTTGAGAAGCCAGACTTCACGGCTGAAGAACTTGCCCAGATCGACCGCTACGCCAAGGATGCCGATATTAATCTGTGGGCCAAGTCGGCTGAGTTGAAGAAGTAGAGGAGTAAGGCTTTTCCCTGTCATTCCAGCCAGTGCGGGTCTGACAGGGAGAGCCGCCGAGTGTAATTTTAGCGAGACGTCAACTTTAACATCCACTCGTAAGCATCAATAACCATTACAGTTTTGTAATTTAATGGTTCAGTTTCCATTCACTTTTCGAGGGATAGGATCACCTCATCGAAACAGGAAAGGAACCCACCCATGAAGAAGTTCGTCACCGTTTTTCTGGCCGCTACCATTCTCGCCGCTCCATTGGCTCAGGCACAGAGCCGTTACGATAACGGGCATGATCGCCGTGGTGTTCACGAGAGAACCGTCACCACAAAGAAGGTGATTATCAAGAAGCATAGCTGGAAGCGCGGACAGCGACTGACGCCTGCCGAACGTCGTCACTTTGTCGACCGCCGTGAGTATCGTCGCTATCACCTCAAGGAACCGCGCCGCAATGAGCGCTGGGTACGCGTTGATAACCAGTTCCTGCTGATCAACGCCGTTAGCGGCCTCATCATCGGTCTTTCTGCGGCGAGATAATAATAAAAGTCAAAGCGGGCGCAGTGAGCGCCCGCTTTTTTGACTCGTTCACTTGAGTTTCAGGCGGAATTGCTATCCGAGCGGTTCTCTCGCTCAATTCTGTTGAGTTGCCAGAGAATTGAGCTGCGCGGTTTGCTGGCGCGGTGATTAGTCGGCGCAATGGTCAGTGTCGATCTACATGCATCGAAAACAGGGATGCGCAAAGCGACCGCGAGAATGTCAAAGCTTCACCACATCCTTAGGGGCAGGCTTCACGAAATGATCCTGCGCAGCAATAATGTGTAGTTCCCGGCGTCCGACGGCCAGCGTTTCCTGAAATAGCGCGAAGATGCTGGAAGCGGTTTTGGAGAGCGCGTTGCCCAGCGTTTCGCCTGCAAGAATGTGGCCGAGGAAGAGGGCTGAGGTGCAATCGCCCGCGCCATTCGGTGCAGGATCCAAAGGTAGGCGGGGCGTGGTGACGAGGAATTGTTCGCCGGATTTGGAGGAGGCGAGCATCTGGATTTCTTCGTTGCGCGTATTTTCATGAATAAGCGATGTCAGAAGAACGATGTCCGGGCCCATCTCATGGGCGGCGCGGCAGGCGTTACGCGCGTCTTCCAGCGAGGCAATCTGCCGCCCGGTCAGATATTCGAGTTCGAACTGGTTCGGCGTGATGATATCAGCGCGAGGCAGTGCCTTGTCCTTGAAGAATTCCGGTATGCCTGGACGCACGAAAAAGCCGCGTCCGACATCGCCCATGACGGGATCGCAAAGCCAGCGCACACCAGCGGGCAGGCGATCACGCAGCGCAAGGATCGCGTTGCCGACTTCGGGATCACCGAGATAGCCGGTGAGCAGGCCATCGATTTGCTCCAGCACGCCGAGATCGGAAAGCCCGTTGATCAGGTCATCGATATGCTTTGCGGAAAAAACGTCGCCCGTCCATTTTCCGTAACCGGTATGGTTGGAGAACTGCACAGTGTTGATGACAGTGACTTCGTGGCCGAGGCGCTGCAACGGGAAAGTGGCCGCGCGGTTGCCGACATAGCCGAAGGCGACATGGGACTGGATCGAAAGAACGTGTTTCATGAGGTCATGCCGTTGTAAGGCTCTCCATCAGCGGATGTGCCGGAGAGCTTGGGATCGGAAAAGATCAGATATCGAGATTTTCAGCAAAGGCCGCGCGGTCCTGAATAAAGCGGAAGCGGGCATCGGCCTTCGTGCCCATCAGGTTATCAACGGCCTCACGCGTTCCTTCGAAATCCACGTCATCGATTTCCACGCGCAGCAGCGTGCGCTTGGATGGCTCCATGGTGGTTTCCTTCAGCTGCGCAGGCAGCATTTCGCCAAGGCCTTTGAAGCGACTGATTTCGATCTTACCGCGACCCTTGAACTCGCTCTCCATTAGTTCAGCTCGGTGCGCATCGTCACGCGCATAGGCGGATTTCGATCCCTGAGTGATCTTGTAGAGCGGCGGGACGGCCAGATAGAGGTGGCTACCGCGGATGAGTTCGGGCATTTCCTGATAGAAGAAGGTGATGAGCAGCGATGCGATATGCGCGCCGTCCACGTCGGCATCGGTCATGATGATGATGCGTTCGTAACGCAGGTCTTCGTCACGATATTTCGTGCGCGTGCCGCAGCCGAGCGCCTGAATGAGATCCGCGATCTGCTGGTTGGCGGAAAGCTTTTCGCGGCTGGCACTGCCGACGTTCAGGATTTTACCGCGTAGCGGCAGGATGGCCTGATTGGCGCGGTTGCGCGCCTGCTTGGCGGAACCACCAGCCGAATCACCCTCGACGATGAAAAGCTCGGCACCCTCAGCCGTGTTCTGAGAACAATCCGCCAGCTTGCCGGGAAGGCGTAGCTTGCGAACGGCAGTCTTGCGGTTGACTTCCTTTTCCTTGCGGCGGCGAAGGCGTTCCTCGCAGCGCTCGATAACCCAATCCAGAAGCTTGGCCGCTTCATTGGGATTGCCTGCAAGATAATGATCGAACGGATCGCGAAGCGCGTTCTCAACGATGCGCTGAGCCTCGACGGTTGCCAGCTTGTCCTTGGTCTGGCCGACGAATTCCGGCTCGCGAATGAAGACGGACAGCATGCCGACCGCCGAAATCATCACGTCGTCCGTGGTAATCTCCCGGGCGCGCTTGTTCTGAGTCAACTCGGCGTAATTTTTCAAACCCTTGGTCAGCGCAATACGCAGACCGGCCTCATGCGTGCCGCCTTCGGGGGTCGGGATGGTATTACAATAGGAATGCAGCTGGGCATCGCCGCCATACCACGTCACCGCCCATTCCAGCGCACCGTGTCCACCGGTCTTTTCGGTGCGACCAGAGAAGATTTCGCGGGTGACGGTGAAATCCTTGCCGAGCGTGGCCGACAGATAGTCCTTCAGGCCGCCGGGGAAGTGGAACACCGCCTTTTCAGGGATTTCTCCACCAGCAGGCACGACGCCGGGATCGCAGCTCCAGCGAATTTCAACGCCGCCGAAGAGATAGGCTTTCGAGCGCGCCATGCGGAAAATGCGCGCGGCTTCGAACTTGGCGTGCTCACCGAAAATCTGTGCATCCGGGTGGAAGCGCACGCGCGTTCCGCGGCGATTGTGCACATCGCCTAGTTCTTCCAGCGGTCCTTGCGGAATGCCGCGAGAGAAGCGCTGGCGGTAAAGCTTGCGGTTACGAGCAACTTCCACTTCCAGAACATCCGAAAGCGCGTTGACGACCGACACCCCGACGCCGTGCAGACCGCCCGATGTCTCATACGCCTTGCCATCGAACTTGCCGCCCGCATGCAGCTTGGTCATGATGACTTCGAGCGTGGATTTGCCCGGCACCTGGGGGTGGTTTTCCACAGGAATACCGCGCCCGTTATCGCTCACCGTCAGGAAGCCTTCGGTATCCAGATGCACTTCGATGAAGTTGGCGTGGCCCGCAACGGCCTCGTCCATGGAGTTATCGATGACTTCGGCAAAGAGGTGGTGCAGCGCCTTCTCATCCGTGCCGCCAATATACATGCCGGGACGCATGCGCACCGGCTCCAGCCCTTCGAGAACGCGAATGGAGGACGCGCCATATTCTTCACCGGACGCAGCAACAGGCGCGGGAGCCGGTTTTGGCTGCGCGTTCACATTTGCGGCTGGCGCTGCGGGCTTGGCAGCGGGTGCGGCTTCTCGTGGCTCCGCTTCAGCGCGGGCAGCTGCGGGAATGCCAGAGAAAAGATCGTTGCTATCGTCCATTGTGTCCAGTTCAATCAGATTATCGCCCAGATTTTGTCCATGCGAGCAGGCATGATGGGACGCCGGTACAGGTGTCAGCTTACTCGAGCAGGCATAATCGGCTTACGCTTTACCTTCAAGGATTGCGTCGCAGCGGCCCGGATGGCAAGACTTGTGGCGCAAATGAAACGGTTCCTCAAGGCATGTCCACAGCTATCTTCACCTTTTGTACTCTTTTCTGTCTCTCTGTTGCAACGCTGCCCGCCTCCGCGCAAAGCGCAGGCGGCCCGTTGAAGCCATTCAAGGACGATCTGTTTTCCAGTCAAACCGTGCTTTCCACTGGTGATGGCGGTGCTTCGCAGGTCATCGATTACCAGGAAATGCGCGACATCAATGGTCGCGACGAGACACCAGAGCGGCGCGTGAAACGGGGATATGTCGATCTAGCGTCGAAGAAATTTCAGGCCATGGAGACGATTTCAGCCGAGGGCAGGGCGATCGAGGTGGCGCGCGTCGGCGCTGCATCCGGTCAGGCTTTCACCGTCATTTTTATTCATGGCCGGGGTGGGGACCGCAGGCTTGGTGTGAATGACTACACCTTCGGCGGCAATTTCAACCGGCTAAAGAACCTCGCCGTCAACAATGGCGGCACCTACTATGCGCCGAGCGTGCGCAGTTTCGACCGGAACGGCGTGGCGGATGTTGCCGCGCTGATCGCCGATGCGAAGGCGAAATCCGGCGGGCGTCCCGTCATTCTCACCTGCGCCTCCATGGGCAGCTTTATCTGCTATGGCATCAGCCGCGATGCGCAGGCCGTCGCCAACCTCAAGGGCATGGCGATCCTTGGCGGTGCGGTCGATCCGGATTTTCCGAAGAGCGCTTTCATCAAGGCGAAAAAGCCGGTGTGGTTCACCCATGGCAGTGTGGACAAGGTGTATTCGGCGGATCAGCAGGCGGCGATGTTTCGAGGACTGCTGAAGGCGGGAGTGCCCACGCGCTTTACGCTCTATGAGACCGGCACCCACGGAACGCCGGTTCGCATGACGGACTGGCGGGCGGCTTTGAACTGGATTTTGTCTCGCTGAGCAATAAACTTGCTTCGCTCTTACCGAAACTCAGCGAAATGACGCGAATTTAACCAAAGTTTTGAACCAAAACCTTGCTTTTAAGTACCAATTCATTTCGCTGTCTATTATGACATGCATGAACTGCCGTGACAGGCACTTTTACACGCCAAGAGGAATGGAATAGCAGATGACCCCTGATGTACGCCCGCTCGTCGCTGGAAACTGGAAGATGAACGGAACGCGCGCCTCGCTTGATCAGATCAAGGCGATGGCCGAAGGGGTGAAGGGACCGCTTGCGGACAAGGTGGAAACGCTGATCTGCCCGCCCTCGACGCTGCTTTATGTTGCGACGGCTCTTTGCGAAGACAGCCCGCTGAAGATCGGCGCGCAGGATTGCCACCAGAACGCATCTGGCGCGCATACCGGCGATATCTCGGCTGAAATGATCGCGGATTGCTTTGGCACCCACGTCATCGTTGGCCACTCCGAACGCCGCACGGACCATGCCGAAACGGATCATCTGGTAAAGGCGAAGGCGACTGCTGCCTATGCCGCCGATCTCGTTGCCATCATCTGCATCGGCGAGACTGCGGATGAGCGCAAGTCCGGCCAGACGCTGGATATTCTCAAGCGCCAGCTTGCCGGTTCCGTGCCGGATGAGGCGACTGCTGCAAACACCGTGATTGCCTATGAGCCTGTCTGGGCCATCGGGACCGGCCTGACGCCGACCGTCGAAGACGTGAAGGAAGCCCACGCTTTCATGCGCGAGGAGCTCGTCAAGCGCTTCGGTACGGAAGGCAAGGGCATGCGCATTCTCTATGGCGGCTCGGTGAAGCCATCCAACGCGCTGGAGCTGATGGGCGTAGAAAATGTGGACGGCGCACTGATCGGCGGCGCGAGCTTGAAAGCAGCCGACTTCCTTTCCATCTATGCGGCATATGAGCAATTGACGGCCTGATATCGTCTTTCGTCTTTCAGGGGCTTGGAATACGCTTTCGCCTCATGTAAAGAGCCGCAAACTTCTTCATTGTGCTCCTGATGGGGCATGGAATGGATTGTCATGCAGAACGTACTGATTGTTATTCACCTCATGATCGTGCTGGCGCTTGTCGGCGTGGTGCTGATCCAGCGTTCCGAAGGCGGTGGCCTCGGTATTGGCGGCGGTTCGGGCTTCATGTCCGCACGCGGTACGGCCAATGCGCTGACCCGCACGACGGCTATCCTCGCGGCCCTGTTCTTCGCGACATCCCTCGGCCTCGGTCTTCTGACCCGTTACGAATCGCGCCCGACCGATATTCTGGACCGCATTCCGGCAACGCAGGGTCAGGGTAACGGCATTCTGGATACGCTCGGACCATCTTCTACGACGCCAGCTGCTCCGGCAGGCCAGGCGCCTGCTCAGAACGGCGCTGCCAACGAAGCACCTGCGACGCAGGCTCCGGCAACGACGACGCCAGCAGCACCGGCTGAAGGTGGCGCTGCAACGCCAGCACCGGCCCAGCCACAGGCTCCGGCCAACTCGACTGGCGTCCCGACCGGACAGTAAGTCAGTCAAACGCATAAATCTCCGGCAGGCCAAAAGCCTGCCGGTTTTCTTTTGTTCGCATTCCAGTCAGCCGCTCTTCAGGTTCGCCAACAACGAATTTGGGGAAAGGCAAAGTTTTGGCTGGCGGAATCAATCGTAAAAAGGTAACCGGTGAATCCCATGGCGCGATATGTATTCATCACAGGCGGCGTGGTCTCTTCCCTTGGGAAGGGCATTGCGGCCGCAGCACTCGGAGCGTTGTTGCAGTCCCGTGGATATCGGGTGCGGCTTCGCAAACTTGACCCCTATCTCAATGTCGACCCCGGCACGATGAGCCCCACCCAGCACGGTGAGGTTTTCGTAACCGATGATGGCGCAGAGACGGACCTCGATCTCGGTCACTACGAACGCTTTACGGGGCGTTCCGCGACTAAGACGGACAACATCACCACGGGTCGCATTTACAAGAACATCATCGATAAGGAACGCCGCGGCGATTATCTCGGCGCGACGGTTCAGGTCATTCCGCACGTCACGAACGAAATCAAGAATTTCGTGACTGAAGGCAATGAAGACTATGATTTCGTTATCTGCGAAATCGGCGGCACCGTGGGCGACATCGAGGCGATGCCCTTCATGGAAGCCATCCGTCAGGCCAAGAACGACCTGCCACGCGGCACGGCCATCTTCGTTCATCTGACACTGATGCCATACATTCCGGCAGCGGGCGAACTCAAGACCAAGCCGACCCAGCATTCCGTCAAGGAATTGCAGGCGCTGGGTATCCACCCTGATATCCTGTTGGTGCGCGCAGACCGGGAAATCCCGGATGCGGAACGCCGCAAGCTTTCGCTGTTCTGCAACGTGCGCGAATCCGCCGTCATTCAGGCTCTGGATGTCGCGAATATCTACGATGTTCCGATGGCATACCACAAGGAAGGTCTGGACAACGAGGTTTTGGCAGCATTCGGCATCGAGCCTGCGCCAAAGCCACGTCTGGAGCAGTGGGAAGAGGTTTGCGATCGTATCCACACGCCGGAAGGCGAAGTTACGATCGCAATCGTTGGCAAATATACCGGCCTCAAGGATGCATATAAGTCTCTCATCGAAGCGCTTCATCACGGTGGCATTGCCAACCGCGTGAAGGTCAAGCTTGAATGGATTGAGTCGGAAGTCTTCGAAAAGGAAGATCCAGCGCCGTATCTCGAAAAGGTCAACGCCATTCTGGTTCCTGGCGGCTTCGGCGAGCGCGGTTCGGAAGGCAAGATCCGTGCGGCACAGTTCGCGCGCGAACGTCAGGTTCCGTATTTCGGCATCTGCTTCGGCATGCAGATGGCGGTCGTGGAAGCGGCGCGTCATCTTGCTGGCATCGAGAAGGCATCCTCCACCGAATTCGGCCCGACGCAGGAACCTGTCGTTGGCCTGATGACCGAATGGGTGAAAGGCAACGAGCTCGAGAAGCGCAACTCCAAGGGCGACCTCGGCGGCACGATGCGCCTTGGCGCTTACAAGGCCGCGCTCAAGAAAGACACCAAGATTGCCGAAATCTACGGCTCGACGGATATCTCCGAACGCCACCGCCACCGCTATGAAGTGAACGTGGAATACAAGGACCGTCTGGAAAACTGCGGCCTCGTCTTCTCCGGCATGTCCCCGGATGGCCTTCTGCCGGAAACGGTGGAATACCCGGATCACCCATGGTTCATCGGCGTTCAGTACCACCCGGAACTCAAGAGCCGCCCGCTCGACCCCCACCCACTCTTCGCCAGCTTCATTGAAGCTGCGCTTGAGCGGAGCCGGTTGGTTTGATCTGTGCTTACGTGAATTAAAGAGAAGGTCGCAGCGATGCGGCCTTTTTTGCTACTGGAGTTGCGGGTTGAAATGCTGAAGCTGGACCACGTTGCCCTCATCGCCCCATCTCTGGAAGCTGGTGCTGCCTATGTCAAAGAGACGTTGGGTATAGACATGCCCTACGGCGGCAAGCATCCGCAGATGGGAACCCATAACCTTCTCCTGCGCCTTGGAACTGACGTTTTCCTGGAAGTGATTGCGGTTGATCCTGAAGCCGATCCGCCGGGCAGGCCTCGCTGGTTTGGTCTGGATGATCGTGCCACTGTTCAATCGGAATGGGATGCTGGACGACGCCTCAGAGGCTGGGTCACGCGGACGGACGACCTTGCTGGGGTGCTGACCCAGCATGCCGATAAGTTCGGGCGGCAGCAGCGCGTTTCCAGAGGGGATCCTCAGTGGCTTTTCGCCGTCACGGAGGATGGCTCGCTTCCCTGTGGTGGAGCGGCACCATGTGTGATGGATTGGGGTCCGAGGGGAAATCCAGCACATTCTATGCCCGACCATGGAATGTCTTTGATGAGCTTGGAAGTACAGCATCCAGATGTGCCGTGGGTTGAGAAACTGTATAAGGAAATCGGCATCATTGATCCGCCCAAAGTCACTTGGGGAGAACGCCTCCGGTATAGCGCCGTGATTGAAACACCTGCGGGTCTCGCGACAATCTGTTAGGCTACGTATTATTGAGATCGCTGTAAAAAGCCGCCTGAAAGACGGCCTTTTTTGTTTTCATTCACCGATCCCGCGTGACCGACATTTCGCCGAAGATACGCGCCATTTCCCTTTGCACATCCTGATCGGCTGTCTTGCCGGGCGCGTCAGAGAGTTTCGGCTCTGGCTGGCCGTCCTGAGGAGCAGGGTCAAGATCAATGGCAGGGGCGTCGGCATTGTTATTTTTGGCAATCTCGGCTTCCAGAAAGCTTTCGAAATCGCTGGTCAACTGGTCACCGAAAACAGGGCCGTTATCGCTTGGGGCGAGTGGCTCCGATTTGGGTGTGGCGGTGGCTGTAACCGGGGGCGTTGCGCGGTAGGTCGGTAGAACACGCTCGCGGGCGGCGTCTAAGAAATCGACAGCGCTTTCCTGACTGATGACGGGCTCCGACGTTTCCACCGGCTCAGGCTTCACGATGGAGAGCGGTGCTGGGGTAGGCTTGATTTCAACTGGCGGGGGTGTCTGTAAGACCGTCGGCTTTGCGACGTTTTCCGTCGGTGTTGCTGCAAGCGCGGCAGCTGCGGCGGGCGTGATTGCCGGGACGATAGGTGCTACGGGCTCACGGGCGGTGACGCGGGGAGGTGCTGCTTCAAGGTTTTCCCGCGCGGGAGCTACTGGCGCGGGCGGAACGATAGCGACTGCGGGCGCTGTTGGTGCAGGCTGAGGTCTTGCTGGTGCTGCTTGCGCAGCGTTGGTCGGCTGGGCAATCGGCGCTGGCTGCCTTTGTGGAGGCGTTGCTGCGACCGGTCGTGGCGCAGGTGGCACGACGGGAGGTTGCTTTGGTTCGGGCTGTGGTGGAGCGGTTGTTGCCACCGGGGTTGCTGGAACTGCCACCGGCCTGATCTCCTCTTGCGGCACTTGGGGCAGGCTCTTCGTTCGCTCACTGGTCAGAGCGCGTTCCGATGCAAGGGAGGGTAGGGCGTCATCCTGCGGATCGCGCACGTCCTTGAGAAAGGGAATGGCACCGATACCGCTTTCGATGACGATATCCGTCGGACCGCCGATCATGACGAGATGCTCGACATTATCGCGACGCACGAGGACGAGGCGACGGCGGGCATCGACAGCGGTTGCATCCAGCACCTGAAGACGGGGCTGCCTGTTCTTGCCGCCGCGAATGAAAGGAGCGGAGCCGCCGCGCCTGCGAATGAACCAGAGGACGATTGCCAGAAGCAGCAGAGCTACTCCGACGCCCACTACCGCCAGAATGAGGCGGTTTCCGTAAGTGCCGATAAAATCTTCCATAGCAGAGCCAGTCCCTTTAGCCTTTTGCAGCGGAAACGTTCACTGCATTACACTTGTTCACATATCGTGACAGGAAAAGACGATTTTTTTTCGCCAAGTACAAGATTTTATCCCGTTCCTCCACGAATTTGCTGCAAGTTTGGCGAAGGCAACGGCTGTTACATGTGCTTGTTGACGGCAAGTTTCACGGTCTGAGAAGAAATGACATCTATTGGCTGTGCATTCTCAACGGTTATATCACGACGGAGCTTTTTGATATTTCTGCAAGTTGCTACAAGGAAATAGAAGCGATTCCGTTCGAAGCGATTGCTTTTCGCATGTCGCAAGAGCCGGCAAAACTGCAAGGGTTAAAGCCTCGATGACCAAGGTGCGTCAAACCACTGATAACGACTTCCCCTTGGTGGACAGGCGCGCTCGTTCAGGAACGGTGCTGCGCATACTGCTGCTGGCCCTGGTTCTCGTCGCCGCGGCGGTTGCTTTCGTCTATTTCAAGGACTCGCTCGAAAACGAGATCGTGCTCGGCATTCTGGGCGTTCTCGCCATGCTCGGCATCTTCTTTCTCGTCTCGTCCGCCATCGGCTTTATCGAGGTCATGCCACAGTCCCAGTCGGATGGAATGGCCAGGCGCTTTCTGTCGTCGCATCCCGATGGCACGCTGATTACCGATCCCAAGGGGCGGCTGGTCTATGCCAACGCCACCTATTGCCAGATGACGGGTGCCACCAGAGCGACCGAAATCCAGAGCCTCGAAAACCTGCTTTCACGCGATCGCGAATCGACGGAGGCGCTTTATCGGCTGATCAACGGTCTTCGCGAAGGCCGCGATGGTTACGAGGAATTCCGGCTTCTGAAGCCTCTGAGCCAAAATGCATCTCAGGCCGGTCCGCACTGGTACCGTCTGAAGGCGCGTCTTCTGAAAGATGCCAATGGGCAGGATCTGCATGTCTTCCAGATAGCGGATATCACCACTGAGCGTGAAGATCAGGAGCGATTTTTCCGCGAGCTGCAAAACGCCATCGATTATCTCGACCACGCGCCCGCCGGGTTCTTCTCGGCAGGCCGCAAGGGCGAAATTGTCTACCTCAACGCAACGCTCTCCGAGTGGCTGGGCATCGATCTGGCGCAGTTTTCGCCCGGTTCGCTTACGGTCTCGGACATCGTTGCGGGCGAGGGCATGGCGCTGATCCATTCCGTGCAGCCGCAGGCCGGTGGCAACCGCACCGAGATGCTCGATCTCGATATGCGACGCGTCAACGGCCAGAGCATGCCCGCGCGCCTTGTTCATCAGGTAACGGCAGCGCGCGACGGAGCGCCGGGTGAAAGCCGCACGCTTGTTCTCATGCGCCCGAAGGGTCAGGAAAACGCCGAATCCTCGTCGGCCATGCGCTTCACGCGCTTCTTCAATAATACACCGATGGCAATTGCGTCTCTGGATGGAGAGGGGCGCATTCTGCGCACCAATGCGCCATTCCTGAAGCTGTTTTCAGGCGTCGTCAGCCGCGATGATATCGATAATGCAATGCCGTTCGAAGCGGTGCTGCATGATAATGAGAAGTCGAAGCTGGCAAATGCAATGAGTGCGGCCAAGGATCGGCAGGGAGATATTCCACCATTCGATTCGCGCCACCCGACGGATGAGACGCGCCATTTCCGCTTTTACGTCAACGCTGTCATCGACCAGAACGACGAGGCACCGGAAGAGGTCGCGATTGTCTATGCAATCGAGGTGACCGAGCAGAAGGCGCTCGAAACGCAGATGGCGCAGACGCAGAAGATGAACGCCGTGGGTACGCTGGCTGGCGGCATCGCGCACGATTTCAACAACGTGCTGACGGCGATCCTGCTTTCGTCGGACCACCTTCTGCTGCAAGCGCGCCCGGCGGATGCGAGTTTCGCCGACCTTATGGAAATCAAGCGCAACGCCAACCGCGCCGCCGTGCTTGTTCGCCAATTGCTCGCCTTCTCCCGCAAGCAGACGATGCGCCCGGCGGTGCTTAATCTGACCGATGTGATCGGCGATCTGCGCATGTTGGTGGATCGTCTGATTTCCGGGACCAATGTGAAGCTGGAAGTGGATTACGGGCGCGATCTCTGGCCGGTGAAGACCGATCTTTCGCAGTTCGAACAGGTGCTTATCAATCTTTGCGTCAACGCCCGCGATGCCATGCCGGATGGCGGCAAGATCAAGGTCACGACCCGCAACATGACGGCTGCCGAAGTTGCCGAACTCGGCAAATCCGATATTCCGTCGGAAGACCTCGTTATGGTCGAAGTTGCCGATACCGGCACGGGTATCCCGCCGGAAATCATGGACAAAATTTTCGAGCCCTTCTTCACCACCAAGGAAGTTGGCAAAGGCACGGGTCTCGGCCTTTCTATGGTCTATGGCATAGTCAAGCAGTCGGGCGGTTACATCTATCCGGAATCCGAAGTCGGCAAGGGCACGGCGTTCCGCATTTTCCTGCCACGCCATATTGTCGAGCAGGTTCAGCAAGCGCCTTCCGCTGCTGGCGGTAATGCCGAGCAGATCAGTGATGCAGTCGCCGCCAAGCCGGAAACCAAGGAGGAGCCTGTCGATCTGACCGGCAAGTCCGCCGTGGTTCTTCTGGTGGAAGACGAAGAGGCCGTTCGCCGTGGCGGAAAGCGCATGCTCGAAACGCGTGGATACACCGTTTATGAAGCGGGGTCGGGTACCGAGGCGCTCGATGTGATGGAGGAACTGGAAGGCAAGGTCGATATCGTCGTCTCAGACGTCGTGATGCCTGAAATGGACGGCCCTTCGCTGCTGCGAGAATTGCGCAAGTCCTATCCGGACCTCAAGTTCATTTTCGTGTCCGGTTACGCGGAAGATGCTTTTGCCAAGAACCTTCCGGCAGAAGCGAAGTTCGGTTTCCTGCCAAAACCATTCTCCCTCAAGCAGCTTGCCGTCGCCGTGCGGGAAATGCTGGATGGAGAAAACTGAAAACCCGCTCGCCGTCCGTCTGGACGAAGGGCGGTAGCCACCCCGAAAGAATGAACGGTCGCCGGGTGTCGGTACCTGCTTCATCGTCATAAGGATAAAGAAATCTATCAGCACCTGATCGACAGGATTCAAAGGATCAATACGCTGGATGAAGCTGGCGGTATTCTCGCCGATATCCAGTCTTCATTTGGGTTCCAGAGCTATTTCGTACTTGATATGGCGCGGTTGGCAGAGCCGGAGCCGATTGCTTTTCTCTATCCGTCCAACATTCCGGCGGCACTATTCCAGAACTTGGACGAATGCCTGACCGATGTCGCCACACAGCTCTTCATGCAACCTCCGGGCAACTTTGGTCCTGTACGTTGGGATTTGGAAGAAACCGTTGCGGCTGGCAATGTGGGTGACGATCTGGCGGAACGTCTTCGCGCTTACGGCAACATCATGGGTGCGAGTTTTCCGGCTATCGGGAGTTCAGGCTCTCCAAGACTTATCGGCTTTTCTGGCAGGAGAGCTCATCTCGAACTGGAGGAAATCGAGAAACTGAACCTGCTCATGATCCACATGCATGAGCGGCTGAACATTATCGGCAGGATGCAAGGCGGGCAGCGAGAGCCGCTTTCCGATCTGGAGCGGCAGGTTTTGTTCCTGACGGCAGACGGTGAGAGCTTCGAAACCATCTCCGCAAGAATGTCGCTTTCGCCGCGCACGATACAGTATCTGGTGGACTCGATCTGTCGCAAGATGGAAGTGGCGACCATGGAACATGCGGTGGCAATCGCGCTTCGGCGGTCGCTGATCGTGTGAGGCACGTTGAACGGGAAAGCGAAGTGGAGCCTACCTCTCTACGCTTTTGACAGGGACTTCCGTAATCCTTCGAACTTTCGTCGAGAAGAAACGGATTAGTGATTGCAGTGCAGCGCAAGGGGCTTAAAATCGCCGGCTGAAGACCTAAATAAGAAGAGGCGAAATTCTTACTCGCACCCTTCAGCGCTTGCGGGTTTGATTTGGAGAATGATGAAAGATGATCGTTAAGTCGATCTATATGCAGGGCGAGGGCGAAGGGGAAGACGGCGGAACGAACCGCGGCACGTCTGTTATCACCCGCACCAAGCCAAAAACGAAACGGCCGAATTTGTACCGTGTCCTTCTTCTGAACGACGATTACACTCCTATGGAGTTCGTCATTCACATTCTGGAGCGTTTTTTCCAGAAGGACAGGGAAGCCGCCACACGGATCATGCTGCATGTCCATCAGCATGGTGTGGGTGAATGCGGGGTCTTTACTTATGAGGTCGCAGAGACAAAAGTAAGCCAGGTCATGGATTTCGCCCGACAGCACCAGCACCCGCTGCAGTGCGTCATGGAAAAGAAATGAGGATCGCAACGTGCCAACTTTTTCCCCGAGTCTCGAGAAGGCGCTGCACCAGGCACTGACCTTTGCAAATGAGCGTCACCATGAATATGCGACGCTTGAACATCTGCTACTTGCGCTGATCGATGACGTCGACGCCGCCGCCGTTATGGGCGCCTGCAACGTCGATATTCCCGCGTTGCGCAAGACAGTGGTCGATTATGTCGACAACGAACTTTCCAACCTCGTCACAGGATATGACGAGGATTCAAAGCCCACATCCGGCTTCCAGCGCGTCATTCAGCGCGCAGTCATTCACGTTCAGTCATCCGGTCGCGAAGAAGTGACGGGGGCGAATGTGCTTGTGGCAATTTTCGCAGAGCGCGAAAGCCACGCTGCATACTTCCTGCAGGAGCAGGAGATGACCCGCTACGATGCGGTCAACTACATTTCGCATGGCATCGGCAAGCGCCCCGGCTCCTCCCAGACCCGCACTCCACGCGGCGCCGACGAGAGCGAGAATGAAGCAAAACCTGCCCGTAATAGTGGCTCCGAGGACGATGGTTCCGGCGCAAAGAAGCAGCAGGACGCACTCAAGGCTTACTGCGTCAACCTCAATGACAAGGCCCGCAACGGCAAGATCGATCCTCTGATCGGTCGTCATGAAGAGGTGAACCGCACGATCCAGGTTCTGTGCCGTCGTTCCAAGAATAACCCGCTTTATGTGGGTGATCCGGGCGTTGGCAAAACTGCGATTGCAGAAGGTCTCGCCAAGCGCATCGTGGAAGGCAAGGTCCCGGAAGCGTTGAAGAACGACACGATCTTCTCGCTGGATATGGGTACGCTGCTTGCGGGCACGCGGTATCGCGGTGATTTCGAGGAGCGTCTGAAGCAGGTCGTCAAGGAACTCGAGGAGTTTCCGGGCGCCGTGCTGTTCATCGATGAAATCCACACTGTCATTGGCGCCGGTGCCACTTCCGGCGGCGCTATGGATGCGTCCAACCTTCTGAAGCCTGCGCTCTCTTCCGGTGCGATCCGTTGCATCGGCTCGACGACCTATAAGGAATACCGCCAGTTCTTCGAGAAGGACCGCGCGCTGGTTCGTCGCTTCCAGAAGATCGACGTCAACGAACCGTCCATCGATGATGCTATCGAAATCATGAAAGGCTTGAAGCCTTACTTCGAGGACTACCATCACCTTCGTTACACCAACGAGGCGATCAAGGCTGCGGTGGAGCTTTCCGCTCGCTATATTTCCGATCGCAAGCTGCCGGATAAGGCCATCGATGTGATTGATGAAACGGGTGCGGCACAGATGCTGCTTCCGGCATCCAAGCGCCGCAAGCTGATCACCGAGAAGGAAATCGAAGTCACCATCGCGACCATGGCACGCATTCCGCCAAAGACGGTCTCGAAGGATGACGAGATGGTTCTGGCCAATCTCGAGCAGGAACTTCGCTCGGTGGTTTATGGTCAGGATACGGCCATCGAGGCTCTTTCGACTGCCATCAAGCTGGCGAGAGCTGGCCTGCGCGAGCCGAACAAGCCGATTGGTTCCTACGTCTTCTCAGGCCCGACGGGCGTTGGTAAGACGGAAGTTGCCAAGCAACTGGCCTCGTCTCTGGGCGTGGAAATGCTGCGCTTCGATATGTCGGAATATATGGAGCGGCATACGGTTTCCCGTCTGCTCGGTGCGCCTCCCGGCTATGTCGGCTTCGATCAGGGCGGTCTTCTGACCGATGGCGTCGACCAGCATCCGCATTCCGTGGTGCTGCTGGACGAAATCGAGAAGGCGCATCCAGACATCTACAACATTCTGTTGCAGGTCATGGACCACGGCTCGCTGACCGATCACAACGGCAAGAAGATCGACTTCCGCAACGTCATCCTCATCATGACGACGAATGCGGGCGCTTCGGAGATGGCGAAATCCGCCATCGGCTTCGGGTCGTCCAAGCGCTCGGGCGAGGATGAAGAGGCGCTGAACCGCCTGTTCACGCCGGAATTCCGCAACCGTCTGGATGCGATCATTCCGTTCTCGCCACTGCCGACAGCCGTCATCCACAAGGTGGTACAGAAGTTCGTCATGCAGCTTGAAACGCAGCTGTCCGAACGCAACGTCACCTTCGATCTGCATGAGGATGCAATCGCCTGGCTCGCAGAGAAGGGCTATGATGAGAAAATGGGTGCTCGTCCACTTGGGCGTGTCATTCAGGAGCACATCAAGAAGCCGCTCGCCAATGAGATTCTCTTCGGCAAGCTCAAGAAGGGCGGTGTTGTCAGCGTCAGCCTGGACAAGAGTGCCGACGGCAAGGATGGCCTGAAGCTGGATGTTCTGCCAGAGACGGCTCCGGTAAAGCCGAAGCCAGAAGCGGAACTCAAGGCAGCCAAGTCTCCGGGCAAGGCGAAGTCCAAGAGCAAGGCTGCCAAGGTTGAGGAACAGACCGAGGTGCTGTTAGCCGAAGACGAAAAGAAGAACGATGAAGCCAAGCCACGTCGCAAAGGCAACACCGTTCCGAAAGTGCCGAAGAAGAAGTAAGACGGCCTGAAAATATTGCTGGTTTGAAAGCGGCGGGGAGAAATCTCCGCCGCTTCTGTTTTGACAGAACCAAAATGGACGCTGCGTAACCGAACTTTATACCGGATTAGCGGGGCGGCCATTTTTCAACGCGCATCAGCGGAAAAGCATGGTAGAGGAGAGGTGAGCATTCGGCCTTTATGAACGGCCATGCCAGCTTTTTTTTGACTATCGATTGCTTCCGGAAATTCTGATGTCTGCATACGGTGATACCGACTCGCTTCTTCTCTGGTTTGCCAGGGGAATGCGAGGAATCTTCTCGCTTCCCGCCCTCATTCTCATGACATCCTTCGTCGGCTTCAGCGCCTTTGCGCTGGAGTCCGGCGTCACCCGGGGCGAGGCGGTGTTCATGACGCTGACGATCTGGGCTCTTCCGGCAAAAATGATCCTGATCGGATCTATGGTCAGCGGGGCAGGGCTTGCTGCCTGTTTTCTGGCAGTCACTCTGTCTTCCATTCGCATGATGCCCATGGTGGCGTCGATCATCCCGGAAATGCGAACGGCCAGAACACCAACATGGCTTTTGCTTTTCCTGTCGCATTTCGTGGCGATCACCGCTTGGGTCTATGCCACCCAAAACCTGTCCAAAGTCCCGCGCGAAGCACGGCTTGCTTGGTTTGCGGGCTTCGGAATGACGTTGACGCTGGTCAACGCGGCCATCGTCGCCATTTGTTACGGCGTCGTCGCTGCCTTCCCACCGCTCGTCGCGGGCGTGCTGTTCTTCCTGACGCCGGTCTATTTCATCTCTTCGATCTGGGCGTCGGCGCGACACTCGGTCGTCAAGGTCGCCTTCGTCATTGGTGTGATTGGCGGGCCGCTTTTTGCGGTCATCGAACCAGAATTCGACATTCTTTATGCGGGCATCGGCGGCGGAACGCTGGCCTATCTGATCGACCGTTTCTGGCTGCGCCGCCGAATTGAGCCAACTTCCGTGGAGGGCGAGCCATGACCGACGCTTGGTGGGCGCCCTATCTTTTCATCGCCATCGCAGGCTGGATCGCGACGGATTTCTGGCGCTGGCTTGGCGTTCTTGCGGGCAACAAGCTGAGGGAAGATTCCGAAGCCTTGCACTGGGTGAGGGCGGTTGCGACGGCGCTTGTCATGGCCGTCACGGCAAAGCTGGTGGTTTTACCAACGGGAACATTGGAGCATACGCCGATGTGGCTGCGAATTGGCGCGGCGGCACTTGGTTTTGGCGCATTTCTTTTAAGCGGTCAGCGCGTGTTTGTCGGCGTCGCTGTTCCGGTGCTGCTGCTTGCGGCAGGTCTCATGTTTATCGGTATTTAGCTCTTTATGATTTTTTCGGACTATTCATATGCATCTATTTATTGCCGAGCGCTTCGTTCTCGCTGTCACCTCTATATTATATCTGATCGACATCACCCTGATCATTCATAAGGGCGTAAAGGTAGACCTTATCGGCTACGGCTTTTCTATGATGACAGGCGTTGCTCTATTGCTGATGGGTCAACTCTATCGCGGACTGAAGCGAAGCCCGAATCTTGCAACGGCGTTGATTTCCGCTGGCCTTTTCATCCTCTTTTCCATCAGTGCCTCCGGCTTCAATTACATGTTTTTGCCGGTGCAATATGCGACGATTGATCATGCTTTGATGCAGGTGGATGCCTGGGTGGGATATGAGTGGAGCAGCTTTGTAAGCTGGGCTGCGATGTATCCGCTCATTGGAAAGGCGCTGTTCATCGTTTATGCCACTTCGCTGCCTCAACTGCTGGCAATCGTCATCACACTCGGCTTCACAGGCAAAAGCCGGAAACTACATCATTTTCTGGTGACGGGGATATTGGGCGCGCTCGCTTCCATTGCGGTTTGGATATTCTTTCCCACCCATGGCGCAAAGGCCTACCAGTATCTGCCTGTGTGGGTCATGCAAGCCATCCCCCTCGCAGTCGATCCCGCTTACGGGCAGGAGCTCATAAGATTAGGGCGCGAGGGTGTGAGCTATCTTTCGCCAGCAAATGTGCTTGGCCTCATCGGCTTCCCCTCGTTTCACATATTCATGGCGGCAATGTCGGTCTGGTTCGTGCCGCGCTATACGTTTGCCCTCGTTGCGGCTTGGGGGCTCAACCTCATGATGGTCCCCGCGACTCTCGTTCAGGGTGGACATCATCTTTCCGATGTATTCGGAGGATTGATCCTTTTTGCGATCATCTGCCCCTTATCCTCAAAGCTGCTTGACTGGATGGCGAGGGTGGAGGAAGAGCAGTCCACGCCAGCTCCCAATCCAGCTGTGTGAGATTTGTAGAAAAAGCAAAGGGCTGATCGATTACCGTCAGCCCTCTGGTTTTCGAATTTCGCGTCATTAGCCCCGACGCCAAATCCTCAATGAATGTTCAGAATATGCGCGTGGCTGCTTGCAGCCATGAACGCTTCTCTGGCCGATTCGATGTCGCATCTGCCTGAAATCGCTTCCAGACATTGTCGCTTGGCTTCCTCATATTCCATGCCGTGGTCGTTCGGCCAACGATACATCAGCATGTCGAGAGCGACCAACGGACTATAGATTTCCACCGCAGCGCACCGGGGCAAATGAACTGCTACCGGCTTTATCCACTGTGCGTGGTGGCATGGATCAGTTTTATGAATAAGCATGTGATCCTCCTTCCCTACCGCCAGCGGGTGAACCTTAGAAATCACTAAATAGTTCCCCTTCACGAAAAATGTGAACGGATTAGGGGTTTCTTTTTTGCAAGATGAATGGAAAATGAACAAACACATGAACCGGAGATGAACGATTCATTCATCCGCGCGTTAACAATGCTCATAATGAACGAGGTCCGATTATGTTCAATCTGTCTGGAATTCAGGAAAGCTTTTTTGGAGATCGTATGGCCGGTGTGTGCCAGGCGATCACATCGGCACTGGCATTTGAATCCGGTCTGGAAAAATCCAGCATCTCGGCAATGGCCGAAAACGATGTCATTTATCTGGAAGGTACTGCCGATTCCGTCGAGGCAATCGACATCGCTATCAATCTGGCGTCGTCCATTTCGAACTGCCGTATCCTGAGCCACGTAGAGCCCGTATATTGATAATGGAATGCCGGGCGGAAATCGCCCGGCCGTTTGGCCTTAACGCGCCTTTTCGATCTGCTGGCTTTTCACCGTGTCACCGGCTGCAATGCCGAGCTTTTTTGCGGTGCTAGCATTCAGTTCCAGAACAAAACGTACCGGTCCGCGAGAGCTGATGATCGCTTCCGAGTGCGGTACGGCGTTCGGACTGATATGAGTTATCTTTCCAGCCTTGGAAATGAACAGCATGTCGAGTGGGATGAAGGTGTTTTTCATCCACATGGCGACATCGCGATCCATACCGAAATCGAAGATCATTCCCTGATCCGCGGCCATGGACTTGCGGAACATAAGGCCCTGCTGCCTTTGCCCATCCGTATTCGCAAGCTCCACCGTAAAGCTGTGGGTCGCGCCAGACGCTGTTACGATTTCCAGCTTTTCCGTTGAAAAGGTTTCTTGAGCCAAGCTGCTCATCGGCGAAGCCACAAAAAAGAGAAGCGCCAGAAAGGCGCTTGTCAGTATGCTGAAACGAAAACCGTTCATCAGTGAGCCATTCCAATTCTGGCCGGGTTATCCGGATGCACTTCGGCAGCCATCAGCCCCTTGTCGCCATCGCCATACCGTACCAGAACGACCTGACCGGGGCGAAGTTCCGCCAGGCCGAAGCGGCGCAGCGTTTCCATGTGAATGAAGATGTCTTCCGTGCCTTCACCGCGCGTCAGGAAGCCGAAGCCCTTGGTGCGGTTGAACCACTTGACGATGGCGCGCTCCAGCCCGCTATGCGGCGTTACCTGAACATGGGTGCGCACCGGCGGCATCTGCGAAGGATGAACAGCCGTGGACTGATCCATGGAAAGAATGCGGAACGCCTGATAACCGCGATCCCGACGCTGAATGAGCGCGACGATGCGCGTACCTTCCAGAATAGTCTGATAACCATCGCGACGCAGGCAGGAGACGTGCAGAAGAACATCCTGCATGCCATTGTCCGGCACCATGAAACCGAAGCCCTTGGCAACGTCGAACCATTTTACGACGCCGGTGATCTCAATCAGGTCAACGGCATCACCCGAAAGGTCTTCGAAATCGACTAAATCTTTCGATGACATTCTATCAGTCATTTTTGCCCAGCCCCTCGATTACGCACCACTACCGGTCAACTGATTCCCTAATGTGAGATTAACATCTTGGTAACGGTTTCGCGCAAGTCCTAGTTTGTGATTTTCCATTTGCTTTTTATCGATGCGGGCTTGCTCAAGGCTGACTAACATGACCTAAAGTGAGGCCAGACGTATGGAAGGAGAATGCAATGCGTTATCTACACACGATGGTTCGCGTCAAAGACCTGAAGAAGTCGCTGGAATTCTACTGCGATATCTTCGGTTTGCAGGAAGTGCGCCGCATCGAAAACGAGAAGGGACGCTTCACTCTCGTATTTCTGGCAGCCCGTGATGACGTGCCTGCCGCCACGGAGAATAAGGCGCCAACGCTGGAACTGACCTTCAACTGGGATACGGAAGATTATACGGGCGGACGCAATTTCGGCCATCTGGCCTATGAAGTTGACGACATCTACGAGACCTGCGCCAAGCTTCAGGCTGCGGGCGTTACCATCAACCGTCCGCCGCGCGATGGTCACATGGCTTTCGTTCGTTCCCCCGATGGTATCTCAATCGAGATATTGCAGAAAGGCGCAAGCCTGGCACCAGCCGAGCCGTGGATATCTATGGAGAACACCGGCTCCTGGTAAGGACGTAACCTAAGCGAGTTTCCTCCGCTTTGCTGCTTTGCCCGCTTGGGCCGGACGACTTCTGACAGGCGCGTTCGGCGTCGATAACGATCGACCACACCGTTTCGGTGCATTCAAAGCGCAAGACGCGGAGGTTTCTCTCTTTGGGCATGATGACTGGCAAGCAACCGCCAAAACGAGTGCATGGAATATTGGCGGCTGCTTTTGCCGCGCTGATGCTTTCAGGCTGCGTTTCCGCAGTGCCGGAGGGGCAGGAGGCTGCCGAGCTCAAGCCATCGGTAACCGCACCTGATCAGGCTGCTGCGGATGCCGCTCAGCAGCAACACGTCAATGGGCAGACTGGCTATGTCGACCCTGCGCTCGTTTCCGCTGCGTCCGCGCGAACGGCAAATCATGCTACGCAGACCGTAAATCCTGCTGCACAGGGCATGCAGGCTCAGGTCGCGGCGCAATCTGGTCAGCCGGGCTACGGCGCAACCCCGCAAATCGGCGGCCTTGCAACGCAGCCAACAGGCATTTCCGCTGGCTCTCAAAGCATTTTTTCAAGCGCGGCAGCTCCGGTCGGTGCTGAAGGGCAAATGGGACTGGATACGGTTCCAGCTTACGCGCCCGCACAGAAAATCGCTCCGGCGCTGAACAGCGTTTATTCCGCACCTGCGATGCATGCGCCAGCGCAGGCTCAACCTGTATCGCTTCAGGAACAATCATCCGCAGTGCCCGCGCAGCAGGCTCCCAACGCGATTGCTTCGGCAGTTCCTGCCAAAGAGCACCCTTCCAGCATTCCGCAGAACATGCCGATTGCGGCGGCCCTGTTTGCGGGAGCGCCGAAAAAGCGCAGCACCAATGCCGCAGGCTTAACACAGCTGGCCGCACTTCCGCGCACGGCATTACAACAGCAGGGCAATGGACTTGCGGGCAGGACGACGATGAGCGACGCCTTCGACGAATCTCACATCGATGAGGACGATAATAAGCCAACGGGTCTGATGAAGCTTGCCTCCATCTCCGGCATGACGCGCGTTGCGCCAAACGGGCTCGTGCTTCAGACGAACCAAGTCAATGTCGGCTGCTTCAAGCCGGAACTCATCCGCCGCATCAAGGAAGTGGAAGCGCATTACAAGCGCCCGGCAATCGTAACCTCAGGCTACCGCCCGCCAAAGGGCGTCACACAGGGCTCGAAGCATTATACATGTGAAGCGGCAGACATTCAGATAAAGGGTGTCACCAAGTGGGAACTTGCGGACTATCTGCGGTCTCTGCCAGACCGTGGTGGCGTCGGCACCTATTGCCATACCGAGTCCGTCCACATGGATATTGGCGAGCCGCGCGACTGGAACTGGCGTTGCCGCCGCACAGGCACGAGCAGCTGATTCTCATGAGCTTTTCGTCATTGCATCCCTGTCAAATCCGGGTGCAATGACGCTTTCATCAGCTCGCTGCCTTGTCCGCCAGCATTCCCACCAGAACATCGGATTGCGAAATAATGCCCGTCAGCTTGTTGTTCGCATCGATGACAGGCAGGTAATGCAGCCCTTGCTCGGCAAAGATCACGATGGCATCTTCAATCGGTGTCATGGGCGACACGGTCTTGACGGGCGATGTCATGATGTCTTTGACGGTATCGTTGGGCGCTGGTCTGCCACCCATGATCAGCCGCAGGCGCTGGAGAAAGCCGATGCTTGGGCGGCCATTCGTCCAGTTTGCCTTGTCGAGAAAATCCGTCTGCGTCACGATGCCAACCACTTCCGCATTGTCATTCGTCACCGGCAGCGCCTTGAAGTGGTGGCCGCGCATCAACGCATGGGCGTTTCGCAGTGAATCGTCCGGGGCGACGCCCACCACGTCGCGCGACATGATGCTGGCGCAATCCAGATGCGTCGCGCGCCGCCGGTAGGAGCGAAGCTCGGTGCGCCGCAGGATCGTCTCGAGATCGTCGCGGTCGATATCGAGAACCTGGTCATATTCTTTCAGCACATCGTCCAGATCGGCAGAGGAAAAGCCGATGCGCTCGATTGGCGCCGGGTCTTTGGTGCCGTGGCCCGACGGTTGCGGGCGAATGGAGTGCGGGTAGGGGCGTCCGGTGAAGTTGTTGAACAGGACAGCGACCGTCAGAAGAATGATTGAATTTCCAGCCACCGGCCATAGCACGAAGCCATAGCCGAGATCGTGGATGGCCGATCCACCCAGAACAGCGGTGAGCGCGACCGCGCCGCTTGGTGGATGAAGGCAGCGAAGGCTGATCATGGCCGCAATGGCGATGCTGATCGCTAGTGCGGCGGCGGTGAAAACATGGGGCACGAGTGCCGCAACAGTGACCCCGATCAGGGCCGATACGATATTGCCGCCGAGGATCGACCATGGCTGCGCAAGCGGACTGGATGGAACGGCAAAGAGAAGTACCGCAGAAGCCCCCATTGGCGCGATGAGCGCGGGCAGGGCAGGCGTGGTACCGACTGTGAGATAGCCCAGCATTCCAGTCAGCAATATGCCGATCAAGGCGCCCACTGCGGCGCGCATGCGCTCCTTGTAGCTGACGGGCATCGTTTCCGGCACGATGAGCCGCAACAGAGTCTTCATGTCTGTGAGTCCAGTTCTTTTTGAGAACGGCTTTTATCCAGAAATGAAAATTCTGTCTTGGTTTTATCGGCTCATGAATTAGCCGTTCATGGCAGATTTTACTCCGTCCACCACGAACTGTACCGAAAGCGCCGCCAGCAGCACACCGAGCAGGCGTGTAAGGATCGCTCTTCCCGTGTTGCCCAGGAACCTGTCCAGACGATCTGCGGCCAGAAGCGCAGCGAAAACGAGAAGCATGCTGAAGGCAAGCAGAAGGATAAAGAGCACCTTGTCCAGCGTCGTTGCCATGGTGCCGGAAATCAGAACGGTGGCAGAGATCGCCCCCGGCCCGGCGATCAATGGAAGCGCCAGTGGAAACACTGCGATGTTTTGAATGTGGTCCAGCGTAATTGCCACTTCGGAGGTTTTCTCCTTACGCTCTTGCCGCTTCTCGAAAATCATCTCGAAGGAAATCCAGAACAGAAGAAGTCCCCCGGAAATGCGGAAGGCACCGAGCGAAATGCCCAGCAGTTCCAGAATTGAGGAACCGAAGAGAGCGAACATGGCAAGGATGCCGAAGCCGATGAGCGAGCCTCGCAACGCGACCTCGCCGCGCTGTGCCCGCGTCATGCCTGCTGTCAGCGCCAGAAAGACAGGCGCCAGCCCGGGCGGATCCAGCGTGACGAGCATCGTCGTCAGGGCGTTGATGAAGACTTCTGCGCTTGCCATGATTTTCCCGATTATGGCCTCTGATGCGCGCTGAACGGCTGGCACATCATGGCTCGTTTTTTAGCGATGTTAGGCAAGAGGACGCCCGATTGGAACCCCGGCGCCCGCGTTTTGCCGCAGACCCGGCAGAAAACTGTGTATCGTCTTGTAAATGACGCAAAAGACTGTTCAAAACTGCGCTGGAAATTGGCGCGCTCACGCTGTTTCCGCTATAAAAATCCATCCGATTCTTAAACAAAGAATGTGATCCGTTTTGACTGACCAGAGCCCCCCCGGCGGCGGAAAGCTTCCGCCAGGCATCGAACCAATTTCCATCATGGAGGAAATGCAGCGGTCGTATCTCGATTACGCGATGAGCGTTATCGTGTCCCGCGCGCTTCCGGATGTCCGTGACGGTCTGAAGCCCGTTCATCGCCGTATTCTTTATGGCATGTCCGAACTCGGCATCGACTGGAACAAGAAATACGTCAAGTGCGCCCGCGTAACCGGTGACGTGATGGGTAAATACCATCCGCACGGCAACTCGGCTATTTACGATGCGCTGGCCCGTATGGCGCAGGACTGGTCGTTGCGCCTGCCGCTTATCGATGGACAGGGCAATTTCGGCTCCATCGATGGGGACCCGCCGGCGGCCGAGCGTTACACCGAATGCCGTCTGGAAAAGGCTGCGCATTCGCTGCTGGACGATCTGGACAAGGAAACCGTCGATTTTCGCGATAACTATGACGGCACCTTGCAGGAGCCGGTCGTCGTTCCCGCCAAATTCCCGAACCTTTTGGTCAACGGGGCAGGCGGCATTGCCGTCGGCATGGCCACGAACATTCCGCCGCATAACCTCTCCGAAGTCATCGATGGCTGCATCGCGCTCATCGATACGCCGGAGATCGAACTGCCGGAACTGATGCAGATCATTCCGGGCCCGGATTTCCCCACAGGCGCGCTCATCATGGGCCGCTCCGGTATCCGCTCGGCCTATGAGACGGGCCGCGGCTCCGTCATCATGCGCGGTCGCGCCACCATCGAACCGATGCGCGGCGACCGCGAGCAGATCATCATCACGGAAGTTCCCTATCAGGTGAACAAGGCGTCGATGATCGAAAAGATGGCTGAGCTGGTCAAGGAAAAGCGTATCGAGGGTATTTCCGACCTTCGTGACGAGTCCGACCGTCAGGGCTACCGCGTCGTCGTGGAACTGAAGCGCGATGCGAATGCCGATGTCATTCTCAACCAGCTTTACCGCTACACGCCTTTGCAGACCTCTTTCGGCTGCAACATGGTGGCGCTGAATGGCGGCAAGCCGGAGCAGATGACGCTTCTCGACATGCTGCGTGCCTTCGTCTCGTTCCGCGAAGACGTTGTCAGCCGCCGCACCAAGTACCTGCTGCGCAAGGCGCGCGAACGTGCGCATGTGTTGGTCGGTCTCGCAATTGCCGTTGCCAATATCGATGAAGTTATTCGCGTCATCCGCCAGGCACCGGATCCGGCAACCGCGCGCGAACAGTTGATGACGCGTCGCTGGCCCGCGGCGGACGTGGAAAGCCTGATCCTGCTGATCGACGATCCGCGCCACCGCATCAATGAGGACGGCACCTATAACCTGTCCGAAGAGCAGGCGCGTGCGATCCTCGAACTCCGTCTGGCCCGCCTGACGGCTCTGGGTCGTGACGAAATCGGCGATGAACTGAACAAGATCGGCGCCGAAATCAGCGAATATCTCGACATTCTGTCTTCGCGCATCCGCATCCAGCAAATCGTCAAGGATGAGCTTGCTGCCATCCGTGATGAATTCGGCACGCCGCGTCGCTCCGAAATCATCGAAGGCGGCCCGGATATGGACGATGAGGACCTCATCGCCCGCGAAGACATGGTCGTGACGGTTTCTCACCTCGGCTACATCAAGCGTGTTCCGCTGACGACCTACCGTGCACAGCGTCGCGGCGGCAAGGGCCGCTCCGGCATGGCAACGCGGGATGAGGATTTCGTATCGCGGCTGTTCGTGGTCAACACGCATACGCCGGTTCTGTTCTTCTCTTCGCGTGGCATCGTCTACAAGGAAAAGGTCTGGCGCCTGCCGATTGGCACGCCTCAGTCCAAGGGCAAGGCGCTCATCAATATGCTGCCGCTGGAGCCCGGCGAGCGCATCACCACGATCATGCCGCTGCCCGAGGATGAAACTTCCTGGGAAAACCTCGACGTCATGTTCGCGACGACGCGCGGTACGGTCCGCCGTAACAAGCTGTCCGATTTCGTTCAGGTCAACCGTAACGGCAAGATTGCGATGAAGCTCGAAGAAGAGGGCGATGAAATCCTCTCCGTCGAAACCTGCACCGCGCCGAACCAGGACCTGAACATTCCGGGTGACGACGTTCTTCTGACGACGGCTCTCGGCCAGGCGATCCGCTTCCCGATTGATGAAGTCCGTGTCTTTGCGGGCCGTAACTCGATTGGTGTTCGTGGTATCTCGCTTGCCGATGGCGACCGCATCATCTCCATGACGATTGTCGGCCATGTCGATGCCGAGCCTTGGGAGCGTGCCGCCTATCTGAAGCGCTCTGCGAGCGAGCGTCGCGCTGCTGGTGTCGATGAGGAAGATATTGCACTGGTTGGCGAGGAAGTGGCGGAAGAAGGACAGCTGTCCGACGAACGCTATGCATACCTCAAGGAACATGAGCAGTTCGTTCTCACCGTTTCCGAAAAGGGTTACGGCAAGCGCTCGTCCTCTTACGACTTCCGTACATCGGGTCGTGGCGGCAAGGGCATCCGCGCCACCGATACCTCGAAAACCGGGGAAATCGGCGAGCAGATTGCAGTCTTCCCGGTCGAAGACAAGGACCAGATCATGCTCGTCACCAATGGCGGCGTCCTAATCCGCGTACCGGTGGACGGCATCCGCATCGCAAGCCGCGCCACCAAGGGCGTGACCATCTTCTCTACCGCCAAGGATGAGAAGGTCGTATCCGTGGAGCGCATCAACGAGCCGGAAGGTGATGAGGAAGTCGAGGCTTTGGAGGGCGCTGAAGGCGTTGTCGAAGGCGAGGCTGGCGTTGCACCGGAGAGCGATAGCTCAGCGGAATAATCCGAAGGTGGCGGGCAACCGCCACTGTTCCTCCTGCGGTTCGAAGCGCCAACTACCATTCAAAAGAAAAACCCTGCGAGACTTGCGTTTCGCAGGGTTTATTTTTGGGCGTATCCAGTCGATCAGCGAAGGCGCATATGCACCGGTGCGCGGCCAGAGCGACCGCCGATATGGAGGTGGATTTTTGCTTCCGGCTGGTTGCTGCGCCATGCGCGGGCGCCGTGGCACAGCAGGAGATTGACGAGATCGCGCGTTTTGTGGCGAGATCTGTTCAGGCCAATATCGGCAATTTTCATCGCCGCTTCATGGATCGGATGGAGCACGGACAGGGACTGGTTCCTGCCTTTGCTGGCTGCAAAGTCCGAATAGTTCTCGTTGATTGCCATCTGGAAAGCCTCGTTACTCAATACAATTCGAGGAGTGGAACCGGTAATCTGCATTCTCATAATCATCACCGGTTCCGGAACAGTCTTGCGGCCTACTGGAGCGATGCCCAGCAGCTGACACCTTTCTTCTTGAGAGCGTTGCAAGCGTTTACCGCATCATTCTGTCCGTCAAAGCCGCCGAAGCGTGCGCGGTACATCTGTGCGCCGTCCTTGGTGAAGGCAACGGTGAATGGCTTGGCGGTACGCAATACATTGCCGCCCTTGTCCTGCGCCGTCTGAAGCAGATTGCGCGCGGAATTCTCATCAGGAGATGCACCGATCTGGATGACCCAGCCCGTGCCGGAAGAGGCAGAGGGGGATACAGGTGCGGTGGACGCCGTGACGATGTTGTCGACCTTTGTGGAGTTGGTGACGACCGAACGATCTGGCTTCATCTCGACAGGAGGAACAGGTCTTGCCGGTGCCTTCGGACGCGTTGCCACATCCATGGCTGCAACGGCAGCATTGGCGGGAGCCGGAGCGAAGGCGGAAACCGGGGTTTCATCCGCATAGCGCGCCTGCGGAACAGGGCCAGCGTGAGGAAGACCGGAAGAAGGAGCGGCAGCGACAACTGCTACAGGCTCTTCGATAGGTGCGGACGGCGTTGCAGCAATGAGGTTGCTGTTGCCGCCACGCGATGCCTTCGGCAGATACTCTGCAACAAGCTTGCGCATGGTCGCGTCGCGAGCAGCACTCGAGCGACCGCCGAGAACGACGGCGACGATGGAGCGACCATCGAGTTGCGCAGATGTGGCAAGGTTGCTGCCAGCGGCGCGCGTGTAGCCGGTCTTGATACCGTCCACACCCTTAACCGTACCGACGAGGCGGTTATGATTGCCGATCACCTGCTTGCCGAAAGTAAAGGTGCGGGTGTTGAAGTAGCCGTAATATTGCGGGAAGTGCTGACGAAGCGCGATGCCGAGGCGTGCCTGGTCGCGTGCAGTCGTCATCTGTGCCGTGTTCGGCAGGCCGTTCGCGTTGCGATAGGTGGTGCGCGTCATGCCCAGCGCACGAGCCTTCGCAGTCATCATCCGAGCGAAACGATCTTCAGAGCCGCCGATATATTCGCCGAGAGCCGTCGCCATGTCGTTTGCAGAACGAGTGACCAGCGCAAGAATAGCTTGCTCGACAGTAATGGAGCCGCCAGCGCGAACGCCGAGCTTGGATGGAGGTTCCTTCGCGGCATTTGCCGAAACGGGAACCTTGGAATCAAGAGTGAAACGACCGGCATTGAGAGCTTCGAAGGTGAGGTAAAGGGTCATCATCTTCGTCAGAGAAGCCGGATAGCGCAAACCATCCGGATCCTCGCCGTAAAGCACCTTGCCGGTCTTCGCATCGATAACGATACCGGCATATTTCGGGTCGGCTTTTGCCACCTGAACAGTGGAGACGGTCGTCGTCGTCACCGCTGCTACAAACAACAGAGCCTTTACAAAAGAGGTCGCGACCGCCGCGCGCCCTAGTGCCTCAGATATTTTTTTCAACACAGTTGAACTCTTTAATCGCATGCCACAGTTCCGTCCGACACGCCCCGCCAGACTTTTCACGCAGCAGACTTTAGAGGGATGGCGTTACCAAGTGGTTTATGAATGGTATCCAGACCCGATAAAATGCGGCATTTGACCCTGTCCGGCACAGCTTTTGCCACGCCGGGGCACTCATGGTGTTTCTGTCTCTTCTAAAGTAGATGGGGCGAATGCTCGTTCGCTTTGTTTTCTGGCGGGATTAAGGCCGAAACATCGCGTGGCCGAAACTATTGAAACGTCGGGACGCCGCTGCTACCTGAGGCGAAACTAAAGGATATGTTATGGTCTCTCGCGATCGATATTCCCGTAAACTCGAATGCTCTCGCTGTGGGCATAGCGGCTTTGCGGAAGCCTCTGAAAAGGATGAAAAGGGCGCGCCGGATGTCGATTTTCGTATCGATGAAATGCCGCGCGGTTTCAGGGCGGAGCGTCCTTCGGTCAATCCGGCGGAATTTATGATTCGATGCGCCCAGTGCGGCAACATCTTCCGCTTTCTGCAGAAAACGGCTTATGCGCCGGGCGGCGAGCCTCGCGCGCGTCGTTAGCGAAATCCTGTTTGCGAGGGCAATATGAGTCTCGATCCGCAGCATCCAAAGCCAGCACCGCCGCGAAAGCCCCTTTGGCCATGGCTTTTATTGCTGGTGCTCACGCTTCTTGCGATTTACTCCTACAATCGCATCTCCGAAATCACCGAGGATGTCATGCGGGACATGCCGCCTGCGGTCATCGATCTGTTTCGTGATCTCTTGAATGGCGACCACCATCGGCAACCCAGCGGCCCGGGCCTTGATGTACGCGTCGAGCCATCAAGAGCATTGTAAGCTGAAACAAAAAAGCCCCGCGAAATGGGCGGGGCAGGTTGGTCGCTCGGGGAAAAGTTGGGCTGAGCCCTTGAGCGATGTGAAATTGATACTCGAATAATGGCGGCACCGGATAGTGCAGAACACGCCGGATCGGTACGGTTGGCGCAGAAAATACGTCAGCAATCACGACATATTTTGAATATGTGCAAAAAGAAACCCGCGCTTGGCGGGTTTGTCAGTCGAGAGGGGAACTTGAGACTGGGAGTCTCGCTTGCATAACGAATTACCACCTCGCTGGTTCCGCTCGGTCTCTCATTTTATTCTGCGGAAGAAAAAAGGCCCCACCAAAAGGCGGGGCAAGTAAATGCCTGATTGGCTTTCAGGACTTGGGAGCTCCTCCCATGGAGGAAGCCTTTGCTGCTTATCTTCGAATGCCGTCTTACGAAAGGTCACTGACCTGCTGAACGGTACTCCGCCCAAAAAAGAACAGAATGGCGGTGGCAAAGCAGGGAAGATGAATAGGCATCGACATTCACCAGCCATTCATAACCTCTGTGCCATTTTAGAAGCATCTTGAGCCGCCACCTCTCTCTGGTTCGGCTCACATGGAGAAGCCCGTAATGAAGAAAATTCTTCTCTCAGCTCTTGCCGCAGTCATCGCTGGCGGCGCAGTTTTCGCAAGCGCACAGACCGCATCTGCGCAATATTACGATGGACCTTATCGGTATGATCGCCGCGGCCCACCGCCGCCGCCATATCGCGATCCTCCGCGCAGGCACAAGCACCACGATAATGGCGCGACCATTGCCGGTGGCGTTGCTGCTGGTCTTCTGGGTGGCATCGTGGCCGGCGCTCTCATCAATGACAACGGCCCGCGCTACGTAGAGCCCCCACCGCCTCCGCCACCGCGTTGCTGGTTCGAAGACCGCCGCGTGCCGAATTCCTATGACGGCGGATGGCATACGGAAAGCTTCCGCGTCTGCCAGTAAAGTCGAATTATCCTAAAATCCTGAGCCGGCCGAAAGGCCGGCTTTATTTTTGCGCGGTTGTAATTGCCGTGGGTGGCTCCACAGCTTTGCCTCATTGATCGTAAAGCCTTGGGCGATCTTTTATCGATTTCAGGAGTGATGATATGCGAAGCGCCATGCACGATGTCTTTGGTGAACCGGAGAAGGTTCTCAAACTTGCCGATGCGCCAGTGCCAGAACCGGGCGAGGGGCAGTTGCGCATCCGAACCATCCTTTCGCCAATTCATAATCACGACCTTTGGACCGTTCGCGGCAATTACGGCTACAAACCGCCTCTGCCGGGGGCAATCGGCGGCAGCGAAGCGGTTGGCGTTGTCGATGCAATCGGGCAGGGTGCCGATGAAGCGCTTCTGGGCAAACGCGTTGCTGTCGCTGGCGTCCATGGCAGCTGGGCGGAATATTTTCTGGCACCTGCTGCAGCAGTCGTGCCGGTTCCCGACAGCATAAAGGATGAGGCAGCAGCGCAGCTGATCGCGATGCCATTCAGCGCCATAACTCTGCTGGAGTTCCTCGGTGTCGAGGAGGGCGACTGGATTATCCAGAACACTGCCAATGGTGCCGTCGGCAAGGCGGTGGCGATGCTCGCGCAGGCGCGCGGTATCAACGCCATCAACCTCGTTCGCCGGGATGCGGGCGTTCAGGAACTGGCGGAGCTCAACATCAAAAACGGCATCTCGACTGCGGAAGCTGGCTGGCAGGATAAGGTGAAGGGGATGACAGGCGGCGCACCCATCCGTGCGGGCGTTGATTCGATTGGCGGCTCCTCGGCCAACGATATCGCAGAATTGCTGGGCGACGACGCGCTGCTCGTATCCTTCGGATCGATGACCGGCGAACCCATGCAGATTTCCTCAGGGCCGGTCATCTTCAAGCAACTGACGATCAAAGGCTTTTGGGGCAGCAAGGTCATCGGATCGCTGAGCGCTGAAGATCGGCGCAGATTGATGGGCGAGCTCATAGAACTGGTGGCGAAGGGCAAGATTCTGCTTCCAGTCGAAAGCACGTTCGAGCTCGCAGAAATTTCCGACGCCGTGAAAGCTTCGCTAGCCGCAGGCAAGGCAGGCAAGGTATTGCTACGTCCTTGATCCGTTTGGGATAGGAGGACGTTTTGATTGCAAATATTCTGGCGGCGCTGATTGCGGCGCTTCACATCTATATTCTTGTCCTGGAAATGTTTCTCTGGGACAAGCCAGCAGGCCGACGCGCATTCGGTCTGTCACCGGATTTTGCCAAGGCCACAAAGGCGCTTGCGGCCAATCAGGGGCTTTATAACGGTTTTTTGGCCGCGGGCCTGATTTTCGGATTGATCCACGGCGACGAAGGCCGGACTTTCGTGATCTTCTTCCTCACCTGCGTTCTGGTGGCGGGGATATTCGGCGGGCTGACGGCCAGCCGCAAGATCATCTTCATTCAGGCACTGCCAGCACTTCTGGCGCTCATCGCAGCTTTTATAGGGGTATGAAGAAATGGCGGCTCATCGCTTGAGCCGCTTTTCCTACTTGGCCACCGCTGCGTGAAGCCGTGCGACGATATAGTCGTAGCTTTCCATAACCTGAATACGGTCTGTGGCACTTCTTAAGATAAGCGTGCCTTGGGGAAGGGGAGAGATTTGCAAGACATGATCAAAATTGATGGCGAATTTCTGGTTGTTGCCAACGGAAGTTACTTCAATCCACATAAGTATTAGCCTCGACGAGAATCGGTATCGTGTGAAGCTTATAGATTGTAATATGTCGTTGTGAAAACCGTTTTGAGCAACATACACACCCTGTTCGCGATCACATTCAGGCTAGAATGAGCTCACGATTCCACGAGCTCCGAGAGCTTCTCCAACTCCGTCACGAGCTTGTTGGGAAGGCACGGTTTTTGACAGAAGGCAGATCCCTGATATTGCTGAGTGAGCTTCCGACCATCGGCATGGCCGGAATGGAAGACGAACGGGATCTTGCGGGACGCCAGCAAATCCGCCACGGGAAAAACCTCGCCGTCGATAAGGCGGACATCCAGTATAGCGCAGGTCGGGCTGTTGTTTTTCAAGTAAAGCAAAGACTGCTCGATGCTCGCAAATGGGCCCGCGACGTCCCACCCTGCCTCTTCGAATGTCATCTGCAGGTCAAGGGCGACGAAGATTTCATCTTCAATGATAAGAACCGATTTGCGTGTCATTTATAACCAAACGTGGCAGAGTTAGTACATGCTGTAGAGCGGGGCCTTCAAATTTGGTCTCTATCGTACCACCTAATTGCTTGGCAGCGCTCGCTAGCAAAACCGTCCCAAAACCCTTTTCCCCGGTCGGCTTAACGGGCTTGTCCAGGGTTTCGTTCCATCTCAGCAGGATATTTTCTCCATCTTTCTGCCAGTCAACAGAGAGACGGCCTCCGCTCTGTCCCAAAGCACCATATTTCACCGCATTCGTGGACCATTCATGCAGAATAAGCGTCAAAGGCGTGATGCAAATTGCGGGCACGGGAAACGCTTCGGAGGAAATCTCGATATCGCCCTGCTGCTCGTAAGGAGCAAGAATGGTCTTCACCAGCTCACTCATTTCGACAGGCCGGGTGCGCTTCTGGTTGGAGGCCAGAGAATGCGCACTGCCAAGAGCGAGAATGCGCCCCTCCACGTCGTGCACCAGATCTTCTGCCGTCTCGTGCTTGCGGCCAGCCATCCGCAAAATACCGCCGATCATGGCGAAAAGGTTCTTCACCCGATGGTTCATCTCGTTCAGCATCAGGTCGCGCGTTTCCGCAAGCTGGTACTCTGCGGTCACGTCCACGGTTACGCCGATGATGCGCGGTGTCTCAGAATCGCCGACATAACGCCCGAAGACCTTGATCCAGCGCGAACTGTTGCCTGAGTCAAGTTCAGTGGTGAGGTTGAAGCCGCCACGCTCTTCCTGCGCCTGAAGGATTGCTTGCGAGACCTGCTCGCGGTCGCTTTCGGTAATTCGCGCAAGAAACTCTTCCAGGCTCAAATGATCGTTTTCGGATTGCAGCAATTCCTTCGTGGAACCACCGAGGATGAATTTCTGCTGGTCTGGCAGATATTCCCAAACGCCGATCCCCGCTGCCTCGATGGCCAGTTCGTGCCGGTTCTGCTCCCGCTGCAACTGGCTTTCCACACTGACCGCATGGGAAATATCCGTCATGACGATGGTCGCGCCGGTTATCGTGCCATCGGATGTGCGATAGGGCAGGATTCTCAGCGTGAAAGTCTTGCCGCTATCCTCGTCCCATACCGTATCCTGATAATCGACGCCATCTTCCATCACACTGCGCACGCGCGCGGCATAATCGAAGGTCAGCAAACGGCTGGCGACGTCCGAAATGGGCCGTCCCCGGTCGCTTGGCTGCAGCGGAAATATGTCGGTCGCCGCGCGGGTGAAGGAACGGACGCGCAGCTTACGATCCAGAACGATGACGGCGAGATTGGTGGAATCGAAGAAGTTCCTCAGATCCGTATTCGCCACCGTCAGCTGCTCGATCTTGTTCTTCAGTTCGTCATTGACGGTGGTCAGTTCCTCGTTTGTCGATTGAAGCTCTTCGTTCATCGACATCATTTCTTCGTTGGAGCTTTTCAGCTCCTCATTCGCGGTCTCCAACTCCTCGGTCGCAGAGCGCAGGCGGTGTTTGGCGGAACGCAATTCCCGCTCCAGCGCATCCACATGCCCGTTGCTGGGCTCCAGATTAATGAGCTCGCTTTCGGCCAGCGGCGTGAACTGCCCTGTCTCCTGAAACACCAACAGGAACCGGTTTTCATCGACCGGATCGCAGATGATGTCCGTCGTCAGCGCGCCGAATTCGGTGATGACGTTCACCTTGCTGGCAATGACACGCTTCTGGGCACCTGCGGCCTGTCGCAACAGCGGCCCGATCTGTTCCTTCACACCGGGGCGCGCAAGGGAGGCGGCGCTGGTTTCATTCGAACGGGACACGGGAAACTCGAAGAAACGGCTCAACTTGCCGAAGGCAGCGAGGATTTGCCCCTCCTGATCGAGCAACATGCTGGCCGGCACATAGCGTTCGAGCAGGCGCGAAATCACCGTTTCATCGCCGCCGCGGCTTGGGCCTTCAGGCACGTCCATACCGGTGCTTCTGCGGCCAGTTTCCTGGCGTCCACCCGGCAGCGGAATAGGGTAGCTCGGCAAGCCCGGCTTGCGCTCAAACAGGCGCGCCTTCTGGTCCAGCGTGGAGAAAACGCTTTCGAACCTGCCGACGCTTTCCGAGGGCCCGAGAAACAGATAGCCGCCGGGACGCAGCGCATAATGAAAGAGCGGCATGATCGTCTTTTGCAGCTTGTCATCGAAATAGATGAGCAGGTTGCGGCAGGAAACCAGGTCGATCTTCGAGAAGGGCGGGTCTTTGACGAGGCTATGGCCTGAGAAACGGATCATATCGCGGATTTGACCGACGAAATTGAACCGGTCCTTATGCGGCACGACATAGCGTTCCTGAAGTGGCAACGGAATATCGGCGAGCGCTGCATTCGGGTATGAGCCGACGCGCGCGATCTGCAACATGCTTTCATCGATATCGGTCGCAAATATCTGGACATCGCAGGGAAGGTCCAGCTCTCGGGAAACTTCCGCGAAAAGCATGGCGATGGAGTAGGCTTCCTCGCCGCTGGAGCAGCCCGGCACCCAAACGCGCACGCCGCCGTCACGCGCTTCCTGACTTTCCAGCAGGGGGCGGATGGCGCGATCACGAACGACGTCGAAGAATTCCTTGTCGCGGAAAAAGCGGGTGACGTTGATGAGGAGATCACGAAACAGCGCCTCGCATTCGTCCTGATCCGACTTCAGCCGCGCGAGATAGGCCTCGGCGCGGTCGATATCCAGAACATGCATGCGCCGTTCGATACGGCGAATAAATGTGGTCTTCTTGTAGCCTGAAAAATCGTGCCCGACCGAGTTGCGCAGCGTCTTGCACAGATCATCGATGTGATCTTCGACAAGCGATACCTCGGCACTATCCGCGCCTTTGGTGCGCCGGAAGAAGAAGCCGGAAATGCAGGAAAGAATCTTGTCCGGCGGCTGAATGAAATCCACCAGTCCGGTTCCGGCAGCGGCCATGGGCATGCCGTCATATTTTGCGCTTTGCGGATCCTGCACAACGCAGAGGCCGCCATTTTCCTTCACGGCGCGCAAGCCCGTGGAGCCATCGGCACCCGTACCGGAGAGGATGACGCAGGCGGCATTGCCGTTCTGGTCGTTGGCAAGCGAAATGAAGAAATCATCGATGGGGCGACGAAGGCCGCGAGGCTGGGCGAAATTTGTCAGCTCTAGGCGACCGTTCGAAATGGAAAGCCCGTGCCCTGGCGGAATGATGAAGACCGTATCCGGCTGAATGCGCTCGCCACCCTGACACTGTTTCACGGTCAGCTGCGTATGACGCCCGATGAGCTCGGCCAGCATGCTTTCATGGTGCGGATCGAGATGCTGCACCACCACGAAGGCAAGGCCCGTGGGTACTTCTGCGGCGCTGAACATTTCGCGGAGCGCCTCCAGTCCGCCAGCCGATGATCCGATACCGACGACAGGGACATCCGTGGCTTGTGCTCGTTGATCCAAAACTCAATCCTTCAGATTCGAACCCACTCAGTCCGGGGCATTCTGTTCAAGTTCTGCCAAAGTCAGCTTTGCCTGGGCAATGGTTGCCGCCGAATTCGCTATTGTTGCAAGGCTGCCTTCAATGATGACGTTATGCCCCTCCAGCAAAGGAGCAATACGGCCAAGAGTGCTATCCAGATCACGATTGTAAGCCTCAAGCAGGTCGCCGCGCGTGCGGCTGACATCGAACTGCGAAGCGAAGATGTAGCTGACGTTACCGGATGAGGAGGTCAGTTTCGACATGAAGAGAAGGTTGACGAAGGGCTGCCCATCCTTGCGGAAATTGATGATGGGCGTGCGAACGGTCGAGATCGTCTTTCTCTCCAGAAACGCATGGATTTTCTGCCGCGCCTCCTGATTATCCGCCCGGATGCCCTTGCTGCTTCTCTGCAACATACGGCAATTCTGGTCGATCACATCCTCGTCCGAATATCCCGTCAGCTTTCGGAACTGGCCGTTGACGAGACGCAGATGATTATCGCCATGCGCATCCGCCAGAGCGAGCGCCACAGTTGCGTTATCGAAGAACTCCTGAAGAGGAGGAAGGGGAAATGATTGGGGCATCTGGCTCGGCAATTATGTGTTTCGAATATGATAGTTAAGTGGAAAAGGTGTCTTTGGCAAAGGCTGATACGTCAGAAACGGTGTTCAGGTGCCGAAAACATGTAATTCTCCCAAATAGATGGCAGGAAAATGCCAGGCACCGTGCCGTCTCGCACAGCGATCAACCTCATGACTTTGACGTGGTTATGACACTGGGGCCGATTTTCGACAGGAATATTCACCTGTGGGAATTGCGACTGCCATGGCGCTCAACTTGTAGCATACTCACCTCAATTGTCTTTCACGGAGGTCGATCATGGCAGCACGCAAGTCTTCGAAAGGAACCCGCCAATCGGCGAAAGGCCCTGATATGGAGGCGTTGCGGCGGCACATTCGCGCCAAGGGAACGGAATATCTCTCGGACCCGAACATTACCTCTGTCGGTATCGGTCACAAGAACGGGGACGGCCCGATCTGCATCCAGTTCACCGTCAGCGCCAAGGGTGACTCCGTTATCGAAAGTCTTCTGACCAAGCGCATCCCCGAAACGATCGAGGTGGAAGGTCAGGAATTTCCGACGGATGTAATTCAGCGAACTTTCCATCCATCTTACAAAATGGTGGAAACGGAGCAACTGGATGACAGGCGCAAGCGCGTGGACCCCATCCGCCCCGGTGTCAGCGTCTCGCATATTGCAGAAACGGCAGGCACGCTTGGCCTCGTTGTGTTCGACCGTACCACCGGCGTCGCCTGCATTCTTTCCAACTGGCATGTGCTGCATGGAAATAACGGTCGCATCGGCGATACCATCGTTCAGCCCGGGCCTTTCGATGACAACAATGTCGCGCTGAACACTGCGGGCACGCTGCTCAGAAGTCATCTCGGTGCTGCTGGCGATTGCGCCTTGGCGCGCATCAGGCAGCGGGATTTCGACCGTTCCGTCTATGGCCTCGATGTCGTGCCGAAGCGCATGGCGCAGGTGGAGCTTGGCGATGCGGTGGTAAAATCCGGGCGAACGACCGCCGTCACCTATGGCATCGTGCGTCGCGTGGATGTCATGTCGAAGATCGATTACGGCAATTCCGCTGGCGTACAAGCCATTGGCGGTTTCGAGATCGGTCCTGATCCAGACAGGCCCGCAGAGGATGAGGAAATCAGCAAAGGCGGAGATTCCGGCTCTGCCTGGCTGATTGCCGATGGTGACAAGCCGACCGATATTTTTGCCGGGCTGCATTTTGCCGGAGAGGCGGGTGCAAATACGGATGAACATGCGCTGGCCTGCTATCCCGCGTCGATCCAGAAGAAGCTCGATTTCGTGCTGGAGCCTTCGCCTTCGGTTGCCGATACATTGCTGCCGGAAACGAACGCGCCGCGAAAAGGGTACGACGCAAACTTCCTTGGCGTCGCCACGCCTGAACCAAAGCTATCGGCTGCACTGAAGCGCGATGCGGTGAATTTCGGCGATGAGCAGACCATTCCCTACACGCATTTTTCCGTCTGCCTCAGCCAGTCGCGCAAGATGGCGCGCTACGTCGCATGGAACATCGATGGCGCCAGGATCGTGAAACTGCCACGCGTGAATTTCGCGCTCGATCCGCGCATCGATGCGAAATACCAGACGGGCAACGAGGCCTACGCCGCCAACAAGCTGGATCGCGGCCATATCGCACGGCGGGCCGATCTCTGCTGGGGCCCGGTAGAGGAAGCGCGTCAGGCAAACCGCGACTCCTTCTACTACACCAACATCGCGCCCCAGCATGAACGCTATAACCAGTCGGCACGCAAAGGCCTCTGGGGTGAGCTTGAAAACCTGATTTTCGAACAGGCGGATGTGCAGGATATCAAGCTATCCGTGATGGGCGGCCCGATTTTCGCCGATGACGATCTTGCCTATCGGGATGTGCTGGTTCCGCGCGCTTTCTGGAAGCTCATCGCCTATCGTGGCTCGGATGACCGGCAAAGGTGCTCGGCCTTTATTCTGTCCCAGTCGGACTTTCTCAATGATCTGGAAAGCCTCGATCTCGATCCATTCCGGCTTTATCAGGTCGATCTGGCGACGCTGTCGCAGAAGACGGAGCTTGATTTCAGCGTGCTAAAGCCTGCCGATGTGGCGATGAAGCCTGATCTGGTGACACGGGAATCCGTGCCGGAAAGCCTGATTGCACCTCGCGAAGGGCTGACTGAAATCAACTCCAGCCGCGAGTTGCTGTTCTGATTGATAAGGCTTGCGGCGCTCACCGCAAGCCTTATCATCTCATGCAAGACGCTCGGCGTGCCACTTCAAATGATCGTCCATGAAGGTGGAGATGAAGTAGTAGGAGTGGTCGTAGCGTTCGTGCAGGCGCAGGGTCAGGTCGATATCCGTACCCTTGATGGCATTTTCGAACAGCCATGGGCGCAGACCGTTTTCCAGAAAATTGTCTGCCTTGCCCTGATCTATCAGGAATTCCGGGAAGCGCGCGCCATCTTCCACCAGCGCGCAGGCATCATATTGCCGCCAGGCGGATTGATCTTCGCCCAGATATTTCTCCAGCGCCGGGCGCGACCAATCTGCGGAGGAGGGCGCCACGATCGGGGCGAAGGCAGAGCAGCTCTTGAAACGGTCGGGGTGCTTCAGCGCAATCGTCATCGCGCCGTGGCCACCCATGGAATGGCCGAAGATGCCCTGACGGCTCATGTCTGCGCGGAAGTGCTGCGCGATAAAGGCGGGTAGCTCCTCCGTAATGTAGGTGTACATCTGGTAGTGCTCGGCCCAGGGCTTTTCCGTCGCATCCAGATAGAAGCCTGCGCCCTTGCCCATTTGCCAGTTCGTCAGCTCATCCGGCACATCATTGCCGCGTGGGCTGGTATCGGGGCAGACGATGATGAGACCGAGTTCCGCGGCAAGGCGGCGATACTCACCCTTTTCCATGACGTTGGCATGCGTGCAGGTCAGGCCCGAGAGATACCAGAGAACGGGGCAGGGTTCCTTGATTGCCTGGGGCGGCACGAAAACGGCGAATGTCATCTCGCATTTGCAGGCCTCTGAATCATGGGCAAAGACGCCCTGCATGCCTCCAAAAGCCGTGTTTTGTGAAATGACCTTCATATGCTTTTCCTTTTGTATGTGAACATCAGCCCGCCAGCGAAACGGCGGCATTGACCGCCGCAGCCACGAGTACGGTTTTGAAGAAGAACGACACGATGGAATGCACAAGCGTAACCTTGCGCATGGCCGTGGTGGTAACGGAAACGTCGGATGTTTGTGCCGTCATGCCGATGACGACGGAGAAATAGAGAAATTCATAGATGCCCGGCGCTTCCGTGTCCGGGAAATCCATTCCGCCTTTGGGCTCCTTCTTCGCGCCATTGGAGGAAGGACGCCAGAAAAGATGGGCATAATGAACGGCGGCCATGGCATGGATCGTCAGCCAGCCGAGAATGACCGAAGAGAAGGCGAGCCCAAGCGACAGCACGGTTTCTCCGGCGTGGTTCAGCGCCAGAAATAGCGAGACGACGGCAACGCCGACAGCCATTAACGTGATCGCGATGATGGCAATTGCGGGCAGGTCGTCACTATCGGCATGGGCCTTGAGATGTGCAGCCGTCAGGCGTGGCAGGCGGCTGCCTAATATTGAGAGATAAGTGAGGAAGAAGACGATTGCGCCCGCTTCGACCGCAAGCGACGGCACGACCACCAGCGCCGCGATGACTGTCACCACGCCGAGAATTGCTGCGATTAAAAACGGTTGGTGCCGCCGGTAGCGGCTGATTTTCGGCTGCTGCTGCGCTGTCTTCATTCCGCCCACCATCCGTGATTATTTCTTGGTTCGGCGACAAAGCCGCTCAAGCGTTTCCAGAAATTGAGATCGATCACGCGCAGAAAAGGCTGCGTTATAGCCCTTGCTCTCGCCTGTTTCGCGCAGGTGCGCACCGAGATCGCGCATGGCCGTCGCCATGCCGATATTGGTCTGGTCGAACACGCGTCCTGTCGGCCCCGTTACCATGGAGCCATTTGCCACGCAGCGCCCGGCCAGAGGAACATCCGCCGTGATGACGATATCGCCCTCGGACGCATGTTCTGCAATCCAGTCATCCGCCGCATCGAAGCCGTTCGAGACGATGACGTTCTTCACCATCGGATCACGCGATGGCCGCAGGCCGGAATTGGCAACGAAGGTCACTTCAAGGCCATGCCGTTCCGCGACTTTCAAAATTTCCGGCTTCACCGGGCAGGCATCTGCGTCGACATAGATCTGCGACATATTGAGACTTCGTCTTCTTTCGTTCGGGCAACTATATGTTTCGAAGTCACATTTGAGCTTTTTTCCTGCATGGCGCAACATGTTTGCGATGTTTCGCGTTTCGGATGGCCGATGTCCGCCGAAAATTTGCCAAGCGATTGATAAAGAGAGTGATTGCGCCCATGAACGAAACCGATCAGCCCCCGAAAATCAATCGACTGGTATTGCAGCAGGTAATCGCGGGGTTGAGCGACGGTCTCATTCTGGTGGAGCAGGATGGCAGCATTTCCTGGGCCAACAAATCCGCGCTAGATATGCACCGGGTGGAGACACTGGAAGAGCTTGGCGAAAACGTTGCGGCCTATCGCCAGAATTTCACGCTGCGCTACCGAAACAACCATTTGCTGGATGAGGGCCAGTATCCTCTCGAGCGCATTCTGACGGGCGAAGAGGTGGATGACGTCACGGTGGAGATTTCCCCTGCCTCTGATCTCGAGCAGACATGGGTGCACACCGTGCGCGGGCTTGTGCTCGAAGATGCCGGTGCAAAGCCAGATGTCACCGTTCTGATCATTCGCGATGAAACGCCGCTTTATGAGGCCGAAGCCCGCTTCGAGAGCGCGTTCAACGCCAACCCCGCGCCGGGCCTGATTTGCCGGCTGGATGACAAGCGCTTCATCCGCGTCAATCAGGGCTTTATGGAAATGACTGGCTTTACGCGAGAAGACGTCATCGGCTGCAGCGTCGAGGAGCTTGGGCTTTTTTCCAATTGCGAGACCGGTCAGGATGCATTGAACAAGCTGGATGAAGGCAGGGTCATCCGCCACCGCGAGGCGCTGATCCCCATACCCGACGGCGACCGGCTCGTTATCGTCGCAGGCGAGACGATTGCAGTGGGCGAGGAGCCCTGCATGCTCTTCACCTTTGCCGATCTGGATGGACGGAGAAAGGCACAGAATGCTCTTCGTCAGAGCGAGGAACGTTTCTTCAAATCCTTCCGCCTTTCGCCCGCCCCGACCGCGATTTCGCGTCTTGAGGATTTCGTATTCACCGAAGTCAACGACGCCTTTCTGGAACTGTGTGGCCGGAAAGAACAGGAAATTCTCGGCAAGACGGCTGCCGAACTCAAGCTCTGGGACGATGTGGAAACGCGCCGCGATGTGGAGCGCCGCCTGAAGGGCAACATCCCGATCCGGGAGGAATCGCTGCGTATGAACCTCAAGGCTGGCGGTCACGCGGAGTGCTCGGTCTCGGCAGAGCGCGTTGAGATCAACGATCAGCAATGCGTCATCTGGGCCATGCAGGATGTCACCGAACGCAGACGTTCCGAGGACGAGTTGATCGAGGCCATTGAAACCGTGATGGCCGATACATCATGGTTCAGCCGCACCGTGGTAGAGCGTCTTGCTGGGTTACGACAGACCTCCAGAGGAACCACACCGACTGCCTCGCTCAGCGATCTGACCGAGCGCGAAGAGGAAATTCTGGCGCTGATCTGCAACGGCAGCAGCGACAAGGAGATGAGCGAGACACTCAATCTCTCTAAGCACACGATCAGAAATCATATTGCCTCGCTCTATGGAAAGATCGGCGTAAACCGCCGCGCCGCCGCCGTGATCTGGGCACGCGAGCGTGGCTTCAGTGGCCGGAAATCGCGCAAGGGCTAATGGTTTCTATCTGATTTTATTGAAAAAAGGCCAGTTTGTACCAGATTGATTAGTAGTTTCTGCTCTGCAAGACGCCTAATCCCGGAGCTACCTTCCCATCATGCCGCCAATCACGGCGACATGTTCCGAATGAATGGAAGGAGTTCAAATATGGATAACAACCGGATTGAAGGAGCAGTCCGTCAGGCCAAGGGCTCGATCAAGGAAGCAGCTGGCAAGATTACGGGCAATGTGCAGATGCAGGCAGAGGGCCGCGCGGAGAAGATTGCGGGTCAGCTGCAAGGCAAATACGGCCAGACCAACGACGCCTTTTCCCGGTCTCTCAAGTAACCCCACGGGTTTAAGCCAGGAGTTGATTGAGATGATGATCCCATCCGACGAGTCGCTGACCATTTGCGCAAATCCCCAGGAAAGCAGCCTTTGCGCCGCGCTTCAGGCAATCATTGCTTATGCGGACGGACTGGAAGGCAGCCGCATCACCGTTTCCATGGAAAACGGCAGGGTGATGCTGACGGGGGAGGTGGAGACACTCGCATCCTTTGAATGCGCCGTATTTATCGCGGAATGCTTCGCGTCGCGTCCCATCATCGCCGATCTCTCCATCCGCCCCGCCACCTATTCCATCGCCAGAGGCAAGGCGCCTCGGCGAAACTTTTTCCTAAATGACAACAAGAGTGCAATATGAAGAAGTTCATCCTCGCAACCGCCATCGCCTCTCTCGCAATCGCCCCAATGGCGTCTGCAGAAACGAAGCGCCATCACAAGAAGATGGAAACCGCGCAGAAAGAACGCGTCGGCACTCTCGCCTGTGAAATCGAAGGCGGTATCGGTCTGGTGATCGGCTCCAGCAAGGCTGTCACCTGTGAGTTCCGCCAGCGCTCCGGTCAGGTCGAACGCTACACGGGTAAGATCGGTAAGATCGGTCTCGATGTCGGTATCACCGGCAAGCAGTATATGAGCTGGATCGTCTTCAACACAGCCGCATCCCGCGTGGGTGACGGTGCCCTTAGCGGCAACTACGTCGGCGCCTCCGCCGGAGCCTCTGTCGGTATCGGCCTCGGCGCAAACGCCCTCATCGGCGGCAACGCCAAAAACTTCGCCCTCCAGCCGCTTAGCGCGCAGGCAGGGACAGGCGTGAACGTTGCAGTGGGTGTGTCTCAGTTGCAGTTGAAGGCTGCTGGCTGATTTTAGGAGGCGGGGCGGTGGCAATCCATCGTCCTGCTTCCGCTTTAGCAAGGGTCAATGCTGCGGAAATCAGTTTACGAAGACACGAATTGGCGAGCCAGAAAAATGGCAGATGGGGTGGGATTCGAACCCACGGTACGCTCTCACGCACGCCGGTTTTCAAGACCGGTTCCTTAAACCACTCGGACACCCATCCGTGGTAGTTGCGGCTTTATAAACGTTTGCGCAGAGCCGTCAATCGTCTCAAAAGCCTTATTTGCCAGTTGGTCCAGGCGTTGCCTCATTAGTAATCCATTAACCACGTTGATTACAATTTTAGCCAATTCCACCGTGCTGTTCGCAATTTCGCCATGTTGCGGGCAAGATTAAGCGTTCGTTAGGTGCTTCGATTTTAGGGGCATGAGCATCGAGGCGTGAGAGGGGTCGAGGGAAATCCGGCCCAAAGCAGCACGGGGCATAGGATTTGAAGTCTACCGTTACGAAACTTGGCGTAAGCGTCAAATGGGTCGGCATTGCCGTACTTTGCGCCGCTACAGCATCCTGTTCGACGACGTCGGAAACAAAAACAAAGCCGAAGCGCAGCAAGGAGTATTTCTCCGAGTCGGAATATGGCGTGAAGGCAAGCCCGCGGATTGCGGATGGCGCGAACATCCCCAAGGGTGGTGGTCGTTTTCTCGTCGGCAATTCCTACACGGTCAAGGGCCGTCGCTATGTTCCGAAGGAAGATCCGGGCTACGATAAGACCGGTCTTGCTTCCTGGTACGGTTCCGCCTTTCACGGTCGCATGACCGCCAATGGCGAAGCCTACGACAAGGAACATCTTTCCGCTGCGCACCCCACGTTCCCTCTGCCAAGCTATGCTCGCGTCACCAATCTCGAAAACGGTTCGTCCGTGGTCGTTCGCGTCAATGATCGCGGGCCTTTCCATGAAGGTCGCCTGATCGACGTTTCCAGCAAGACTGCTGACATGCTGGATATGAAGGGCACGGGCACGGCAAACGTCCGCGTGCAATATGTCGGTCGCGCGCCGCTGGATGGTCACGACATGCCGTTCCTGATGGCATCCTATGTTCCAAAGGGCTCTCGCATTCCGGGCATCAATCCTGAAGGCCAGATCGCAAGCGGCGTGATGGTGGCTTCCGCTTCCCGCAATATTCCTATCCCGTCCAGCCCGGCCTATGGCGGCTCCACGCAGACGGCGCTGGTTGGCACGAAGAAGAACAATGCGCTTCAGGCCATGCCGCTCGTCAATGGCCCGGCTCCGGCGCAGATGTCCGCGCAGGGCGGTGTCGAGTTCATCGCGCTGCCTGAGATCGGTCCCTTCATCAACGAGCGTCCGGAGGAAGGCCACTTCCTGCGCGTGCCTGGTCCATCGCCGCGCTATGCGTCCGCTTACTCCGAGGCTGCGCCCGTTTCCAAGGCCGCATCCGCCTTCGACAGCGTTCTCGTCGATCGCAGCGAGCTGACGGAACAGTCGATCCTCAACTACGTGAAAAATAAGCAGGGCAGGGCTCTTTGAGCTTTGCCCTCTGATGCCGCCTCGCGCATAATTGTCTCATTATGAGACGATTCTGTGCGAATGATGCGTCTCGGCGTTCATCCTCGTTGACGCCAGCAATAGACGGGCAACTACAGGCGGCGGGCTGGCGTTTGATGCGCAAGACAATCAAGACATATCTCCGGCTTATCGGCTTCGCCTCACTGGCAATCGCTTGCAGTTTCTCATCCGCGAACGCCCAGTCTGCAGGTCTGGCCGTGAAGGCACAGCAGGCCTATATGATCGATGCCGAGACCGGCACGGTCCTGCTCTCGCTCAATGAAAATGCGTCCTTCCCGCCCGCATCGCTGGCCAAGCTGATGACGGTGGAAGTGATGATGGATGCGTTGAAGAACGGGCAGGTGACGCCCGAAACCAGCTACCCCGTTTCCGAATATGCCTGGCGAACCGGCGGCGCGCCGTCGCGAACATCCACCATGTTCGCCGCGCTCAAATCCTCCGTCAGCATCAATGATCTTTTGACTGGCATCATCGTCCAGAACGCCAATGACGGCTGCATCGTCGCGGCGGAAGGCATGGCCGGTTCGGACGCCGCATTCGCCAAAAAGATGAACGACCGCGCGAAGGAACTGGGGCTCACGGGCAGCGCTTTCGCCAACTCCACCGGCCTGCCGGATGCCGCCAACAAGACGACGGCGAAGGACATGGTGATGCTGGCAAAGCACATTCATGACAGCTATTCGGATCGCTACCCGCTGTTCACCAAGCCGGATTTCGAGTGGAACCGCATTTTCCAGCGCAACAAGAATTCGCTTCTTTCGCTGGGTAACGGCATCGATGGCTTGGGTCTCGGTTTTGCCGAAGGTCACGGATTTTCAGCCGTCATCTCGGCAGAGCGCGATGGTCGTCGCATCTATCTGACGCTTGCCGGTATGGAAGACGACAAGACCCGGCAGGATGAAGCGAAGCGCGTTGTCGATTGGGGGCTGACGGCGTTCCAGAAGCGCAATCTTTACCAGAAGGACGAAACGGTCGGCAGCATCAGCGTCTATGGCGGGGCGTCGTCTTCCATCGATCTGGCGGTGCATGAAACGATCAGCGTTCTGGTGCCGCTCAACAACCCGGATCGTCTCTCGGGCCGCATCGTCTATAACTGGCCGCTGAATGCGCCTCTGGAGGCAGGCTATAATGCCGCGACTCTGAAAATATTTTCCGGCGAGCGGCTGCTGCGCGAGGTTCCGCTTTATACGACTGCTGCGGTCAGCGAAGGCACGCTTAGCCAGAATGCGGCTGGAGCTTTGAAAGAGCTGCTGTTTTTCTGGCTCTGATGATGGTTTCGCAGGCTGACGATATCGGCTAATAAGATGCCACAGGCTACCGCATCGGCGCGAAAATCGGGATCGATTTTCGTAAAGCACGATGCGTAGATTTGAGGAGTTAGAGCGTCCTTTGTGCGTCCTACAGGACGCACGGCGCTCTAGAGGATCAGGAAGAGACATTGCCCGAAAAAGGATTGTTCATAAGCTTCGAAGGCGGCGAGGGCGCTGGGAAATCCACGCAGATCCGCATTCTTGCAGAAACATTGCGGAAACGGGGTCTTGATGTGGTGGTCACGCGGGAGCCGGGCGGTTCGCCGGGCGCCGAAGCGGTTCGCCATGTTCTTCTATCCGGTGCTGCCGAAGCTTTTGGCGTGCGCATGGAGGCTATGCTTTTTGCCGCAGCGCGCAACGATCATGTCGAGGAAGTCATTCGCCCGGCGCTGGAAAACGGCGCGGTCGTTCTGTGCGACCGCTTTCTGGATTCCTCGCGCGTCTATCAGGGCACGACGGGCAATCTTGAGCCGGATTTCATCGAAACGCTTCAGCGTATCGCCATCGATGGCACCATGCCGGAACTGACTTTGATCTTCGATATCGCTGCCGCTTCCGGCCTCGCACGCGCTCGCAAAAGGGCGGATGATGGTGCAACTCCTGATCGTTTCGAAAAGGAAGAGCTGGAGACGCATGAAAAGCGTCGCGAGGCCTATCTCGATATCGCGCTGAACGAACCACGCCGCTGCCGCATCGTCAACGCAGATCAGCCGCAGGAAAAGGTTACGGAAGACGTTCTTTCGCTGGTGGAACCGCTGCTGTCCCGCTTCGCCAACATCTCGGAAGTAGCCGAATGAGCGAGACGCCCGGCGTATTGGACGGCGCGATTGCTCCGCAGGAAAACACGCGCCTGTTTGGTCATGAAGAAGCCGAGCAGTTTCTGGCGCAATCCTATCGTTCAGGCAAAGGCCACCACGCCATTCTGATCGAAGGGCCGGAGGGCATTGGCAAGGCAACGCTGGCATTCCGCTACGCCAACCATGTGCTATCTCATCCCGACCCAACGCTTGCGCCGGAAATGATTGCCGATCCCGATCCGGCATCAATGGTCAGCCGCCAGATCACCTCCGGCGCATCGCACAATCTGCTGCATCTGACACGTCCTGTCGATGAAAAGACCGGGCGCGTAAAATCGGCCATCACCGTTGATGAGGTGAGGCGGGCAGGGCACTTTTTCTCGCAGACGTCCGGTACCGGCAACTGGCGGATCGTCATCATCGATCCCGCGGATGACCTGAACCGCAATGCCGCCAACGCCATCCTGAAAATACTGGAAGAGCCGCCAAAGCGCGCAATGTTCCTCGTGCTATCGCACGCACCCGGCAAACTGCTGCCAACCATCCGCTCCCGGTGCATGCCGCTGCGTCTCCAGCCTCTTGTAGAGCGAGATATGGAGCGCGCGCTCGATCATCTGGGCCTCAATATGCCCGCAGAAAAGCGCGCAGCCCTGCTAGATGCTTCCAAGGGCAGCGTTGCGCAGGCACTCAAGCTCATCAATTATGGCGGCTCAGATATCGTGGACGTGTTCAACGCCGTGATGAACGCCGAAGGACCATCCGCGCGCAAGCAGATGCACAAGCTGGCGGATGTTCTGGCGCAGAAGGATGGCGATATCATCCTCGGTTTCTTCATGGAGCACGCAACGGAAGAGTTGATGCACCGCGCAAAGGCCGCCGCAATGGCGGGCGATCTGAACGGCGCGGAGCGCCATGCGCGCCTGTCATCCTCGCTTTCCGAGCGCATAACGATTGCGCAGGCCTATAATCTCGACAAGAAACAGATGGTTCTTTCCATTCTGGAGGACATGCGGTCGGTTTGATGTCGCTTCTTTCGTTGTCAATGTAGAAAGTGTGCATATGGAGAAGGTTTGTCCTGTCGTTTTCCGTGCCGCGTCAAACGGTTTGGAAGTGCTTGCTTTTACTCATCCGTCCGCTGGCAAGCAGTTTGTTAAGGGGACGGTTGAAGATGATGAAAAATTGCAAGATGCGGCAAAGCGCGAGCTTTTCGAGGAAAGCGGTGTAGTTGCCGACTCGAGTTTGGTCTTTATGGGAACGTGCCCAATTGGAGTTGAGCGCGTTGCTTGGCATTTTTTTGCTTGCAGCAAAACTTCGCTGCCAAACTCTTGGGACCACGCCACTACTGATGACTACGGTCATACCTTCTCATTTTTCTGGCATCCGATTGAGCGGCCACTTAATAGTGACTGGCATTCAATCTTTCATGAAGCTTTCAATTTTTTCGTTCCTAAAATTCGTTTGTACTGATTTTCGGCAGTAGGGCCGAGAGTCGTCTCCACGTACGCTTTTTCTTTCGCTATTGCGAACAATAGGCTAAGAGCGGTCTATCATTGAAAACAGACCGTAAAGCCGATCGAGCGTCATGACAGACAAGACACCTTTTTACATCACCACCGCGATTTCTTATCCTAACGGCAAGCCGCATATCGGCCATGCCTATGAACTCATCGCGACGGATGCCATGGCGCGCTTTCAGCGTCTGGATGGACGGGACGTCTTCTTTCTGACAGGCACCGACGAACACGGCCAGAAGATGCAGCAGACGGCGCGCGCCGAGGGTATTTCGCCGGAAGAGCTGGCGCAGCGCAACTCCGATCAGTTCCGCGAAATGGGCAAGCTGCTCAATGCCTCTAACGACGATTTCATCCGCACGACGGAAGAGCGTCACCATGAGACATCGCGCAATATCTGGAACCTGATGGCGGATGCGGGCGACATCTATAAGGACAGCTATGCTGGCTGGTATTCCGTTCGTGACGAGGCTTATTACGCCGAGGATGAGACGGAAGTGCGTGCCGATGGCGTTCGCTATGGACCGCAGGGCACGCCTGTCGAGTGGGTGGAGGAAGAAAGCTACTTCTTCAAGCTCTCCGAATATCAGGACAAGCTGCTGAAGCTCTATGAAGAAAACCCGGATTTCATCGGCCCGGCGGAACGCCGCAATGAAATCATCTCCTTCGTAAAGTCTGGCCTGAAGGACCTTTCGGTTTCACGCACTACTTTCGATTGGGGCATCAAGGTTCCGAACGATCCCAAGCACGTCATGTATGTTTGGGTGGATGCGCTGACCAACTACATCACCGCGACGGGCTATATCGAAGACAAAAACGGTGAGCGCGCGAAATATTGGCCTGCCGACGTCCACATTATCGGTAAGGACATCATTCGCTTCCACGCCGTTTACTGGCCTGCCTTCCTGATGAGCGCCGGTTTGCCGCTGCCCAAGCGCGTTTATGCCCACGGCTTCCTGCTCAACAAGGGCGAGAAGATGTCGAAGTCGCTCGGCAATGTGGTCGATCCGGTCAATCTGGTGAACCATTTCGGTCTCGATCAGGTTCGCTATTTCTTCCTGCGTGAAGTCTCCTTCGGTCAGGATGGCAGCTACAGCGAAGAAGGTATCGGCGTTCGCATCAATGCCGATCTTGCCAACGGCATCGGCAACCTTGCCAGCCGCTCGCTCTCGATGATCGTCAAGAATTGCGATGGCCAAATTCCGACGCCCGGCGCCTTCACGGATGAAGACAAGGCGATGCTTTCCGCCGCTGACGATCTCATTGCCATCTGCCGCGAGGAGATGGGCAAGCAGATGATCCACAAGGCACTGGCTGCGATAATTGCCGTGGTCTCTGAGACCGACCGCTATTTCGCCGGTCAGGAGCCTTGGGCGCTGAAGAAGACCGATCCGGAACGCATGGGCACCGTGCTCTACGTGACGGCGGAAGTCGTGCGCCAGATCGGCATTCTGCTTCAGCCCTTCATGCCTCAATCCTGCGAAAAGCTGCTCGATCTCGTGGCCGCACCTGCCGACAAGCGCGATTTCACGGCACTTGGCGAGGCTGGCCGTCTGGTTCCCGGCACACCACTTGAAGCACCGAAGCCGGTCTTCCCGCGCTACGTGGCGCCAGAGGCTTGAAATAGCATGCTGATCGATACCCATTGCCATCTGGATTTTGCCGATTTCGATGCGGAGCGCGACGATATCATCGCCCGCGCTCACGCCTCCGGCGTGGCCCAAATGGTGACGATCTCCACCCGCGTTCGCCGTCTGCCCGAGTTGTTGAAAATTGCGGAGCAATATCCCTCCGTTTTCTGCTCCGTCGGCACGCACCCGAACAATGCGGATGAAGAGCTGGATATTACCACGGACGAACTCGTGCGGCTGGCAGACAGCCATGAGAAAATCGTGGCGATAGGTGAGGCGGGTCTGGATTATTTCTACGATACGCAGAAGCCGGAAGACCAGAAAACCGGCCTGCGACGTCACATCGAAGCGGCGCGCATCACCCAGCTACCGCTCGTCATCCACAGCCGCAGCGCTGATGACGACATGATTGCGATACTGCGCGAAGAAAGCGGGAAGGGCGCATTTCCCTTCATTCTGCACTGCTTTTCCGCCGGGCCCGAACTGGCGAAGGCGGGCGTCGAACTCGGCGGCTACGTCTCCTTTTCCGGTATCCTGACCTTTCCCAAGTCGCAGGATATCCGCGATATCGCCGCGACCGTGCCATTGGACAGGCTTCTGGTGGAAACCGACGCGCCTTATCTCGCGCCCAAGCGCTGGCGCGGGAAGCGCAACGAGCCGTCCTATGTCGTCAACACGGCAGAGGTTCTGGCCGAAGTCCACGGTTTGCCCTACGAGCGGATGGCGGAAATCACTACGGAAAATGCTTTCCGCTGCTTTTCGAAAATGACGAAAGTCTGAGCCTTGAAAACTTACCGGCGTCGTTTCACGATCCTCGGATGCGCCTCCTCTCCCGGTGTGCCTCGCATCAACGGAGATTGGGGCGCCTGCGACCCGGCCAACCCGAAAAACAGACGCACCCGCACCGCCTTTATGGCAGAGCAGATTGGACCGGATGGCGGCGTGACGACCGTCGTATTCGACACCGGCCCGGATTTTCGCGAACAGATGATTGCGGCCAACGTCCAGAACATCGATGCGGTGCTTTACACCCACCACCATGCCGACCATCTGCATGGCATCGATGACCTTCGCGGCTATTTCATCACGTCGAGGAAGCGTATTCCGATCTATGCGGAGCCGGATACGATGCGCCGTATCCATGAAGGCTTTCCCTATTGTCTCAAGACGCCGCCGGGCAGCAATTACCCGCCCATTGTCGAAGCGCATGTCGTAGACGATCTAGATCGTGACATCGTTATCGATGGGGCAGGAGGCCCGCTTCGGATCAAGCCGCATTTGCAGCAGCATGGGGACATCGTGTCCCTCGGCTTCCGCATCGGCGACGTCGCATATTGCACCGATGTCAGCGATTTCCCCTCAGAATCCATAAAAAAATTGCAAAATCTCGACACGATCATCATCGATACCTTGCAGTATAAATATCATCCCAGCCATCTCTCGCTTGAACAATCTCTCGGCTGGATCGAGAAATTCGGCGCAAAACATGCCATATTGACTCACATGCACACGCCGCTGGACTATGACACGGTGATGCGGGAAACGCCCGACCATATCGAACCGGCCTATGATCAGATGCGTTTCGAGGTGGAGATTGCAGAAGACCTTCTGTAGCCAGCTAAAGGGCTGACGCAGGGGCCGTAATGAGAGGAATGCGATGTCGACGAAGCCCTTTCGTGCCCCCACCATGGCGAGCTTTTTCGACAATCTGAGAAGCGGACGCCTCCGGGCGCTCTTCCGCCGTGGCGAACTCTCCCTCGTCATTCTCGCTATCTTCGTCGGCGCATCCGCCGGTCTTCTGGTCGCTCTCATCGGGGCAATGAGTACCGCCCTTCACGTCCTCATTTTCGGTATAGAGAGACTTAGCAGCAGCAATCTTTCGGGTTGGGTCGTGCTGCTTGGCCCGATTGCGGGCGGCATCGCACTCGGCATCATGCTCTTCGTGCTTTCCCGGACGCGCAAGAAGCCGATGGTCGACCCCATCGAAGCCAACGCGTTGCACGGCGGTCGTCTGTCGCTGACGGATAGCATCATCGTCTGCGCTCAAAACATCGTCTCCAACGGTTTCGGAGCCTCGGTTGGGCTGGAGGCCGGTTATACGCAGGTCGCCAGCGGCGTCGCATCGAAGCTCGGTCTCAAGCTGAAACTGCGGCGAGGGGACATGCGTATCCTCGTCGGCTGTGGCGCCGCAGGGGCAATCGCCGCCGCCTTCAATGCACCTTTGACCGGTGCGTTTTACGCCATAGAACTCATCATCGGCACCTACACCATCGTTACCCTCGCACCACTCGTCGTCTCGGCGCTGGTGGCGACCATCGTTGCGGGTCTGGTGTCCCATAATGGTCTCAGCATCGAAATCATCGGTTCCAGCGAGGTGACGCCGCCGGACTATGTACCAGCCATCTTCCTCGGAATGGTTTGCGCTGGCATTGGCATTGTGCTCATGCAGGCCGTTTCCTTCATCGAGGAAACCGCGCGCAAAAGCGCAATTCCGGTCTGGCTTCGCCCAACGCTTGGCGGCATCGTCGTCGGCGCTCTGGCGCTGATTTCTCCGCAAGTACTCTCCAGCGGCCATGGCGCTCTACACCTCAATCTGGATGCGGATATTACCTTATGGGGTCTGGCAGGGCTTTTCCTGTTAAAGGCGACAGCCAGCGCCGTCTCCATCGGCTCCAGCTTCCGCGGCGGCCTCTTCTTTGCGTCCCTGTTCATGGGCTCTCTGCTGGGAAAGATTTTTGCGCTCTGCGCGCCATACATCGGTTACGGCGCCACGCAGCCGATCGTCTATGCCGTCATCGGCATGAGCGCCTTCGCCGCTGCCATTATCGGCGGTCCGTTGACCATGACATTTCTGGCGCTGGAACTGACGGGCGATTTCCAGATAACTGCACTGGTGCTTGCAGCCGTCATAACCACATCGCTCGTCGTCAGAACAACATTCGGTTACTCCTTCGCCACCTGGCGCTTCCACCTGCGCGGAGAAAGCATCCGCAGCGCCCACGATATCGGCTGGATCCGCGATCTCACTGTTGGCAAAATGATGCGCGCCGATATCCGCAAAGCCAATCTCAGCATGGGGCTGGAGGCGTTCAAAGAAAAATTCCCTCTCGGCTCAACCCAGCGCGTCATCATGACCCACGACGATGGCCGTTATGCCGGTATCATCCTCGTGCCGGAGATCTACGCGGACCCGATGGAGCGGGACGCCTCGAAAATCGATCTGGAAACATATCTGCATTACAAAAACGACGTTCTGCTACCAACCATGAACGCCCGCCAGGCAGCAGCCGCATTCGATAGTACGGAAAGCGAAGCACTGGCAGTGGTCAACGACAAGGTCGAAAATCGGCCTGTCGGTCTGCTCACCGAGAGCCACACCTTGCGCCGCTATAGCGAAGAACTGGATATGAGGCGGCGTGAGGCATCTGGAGAAATTTGATCTGCGGATGAGAATAAGTCGAACCTGAACGTAAGATTTCGCCATACACTTTAAAGAGTGTTTTATGGATTTAATTATTATTGGTTGCGCAATGTAAGCGAATATAGCTGGCGGCCATGAGAACGAGATCAAAGATAAGCTTTACCAACAAGCTTCTGATATTTAATCGCTTTATTGGTATTTGGAAGACCGTATTCCTTGCATTCGTCGCTTGCCTGACCTTCACTCAATCCTATGCTGCGGATCAATCTTTTCCTCAGACGCTGAAGGTGGGCGTTTATACAAGCCCACCTTTCATACAGAAGGAAGGAACACGCTATTCAGGCATGGCCATCGACATCTGGGAGCATGCCGCAGGGAATCTGGGCTGGAAATATACGTATCAGGAATTCCCGAATTATGCGGAACTGGTGAATGCGGTGGCAGACGGCACGGTAAATGTTGCCGTGGCGGACCTGACGGTTACGGAAGACAGAGCGCGCAGGCTTGATTTTACCTATCCATGGTACGACGCAGGGCTGCGCATCATGATCAATTCCCACGCCAGTTCGGATTTCATGGAAGTCATCGAAGATCTGAGCCAGGCCGGACATCTCGAAAACTACCTGATGCTCTTCGGATTGATCCTTGTGGCGACGGCCATCGTGACATTGTTCGACAGGCGTTTCGATCCCGATTTTCCAAAGCGATGGCGTGATGGAACCGCGGAAAGCTTCTATCAAGTCATGTCCATGGCGACATCCGGAAAAAGTTCGCACAAAAACCTGTTCGGCTGGATTGGACGAATCTGGCAGGCTCTGTGGATGGCTGTCGGTGTCGCGATCATTGCTTACGTCACATCCTCGATTGCAAGCGTCATGACCGCATCGCACATCGAAAACTCCATCGAAAGCCTTAGCGATCTCCAGGGAAAGACCGTCGGCGTCAGAGCCGGCAGCGCCACGCAGGAATATCTGCAAAAAGCGCGTTTCGACGTCAAAGCATTCGACCATATCGAAGATGCATCCAGCGCCTTGGCCAATGGCGACGTCGCAGCGCTTGTGGGCGACGCGCCAGTCATGGAGTATTACGTCCATAACAATCCCAAAATGCCATTCGAAGTCGTCGGCAACATTTTCCGTCCCGACAAATACGGATTTGGCGTGACGTATGGAAGCCAGCTTGCCAACCCGCTATCACTCCAAATCATCCGTCTTCATGAGAGTGGACAGATTGAGGAATTCAAACAGAAATATTTCGGATTTACGCGGTAGTTGTATGATCGGACGCCAGGTACATGACCGTTTTAGTTCCATAATCTATCTTATGCGATCTTCATATGTAGCCGCAAAGTTAAAATGTCCTGTTTCTGCAAAGTTGAAATGTCACACTCTCCTCCTATGACGACGCTGGTTAATGTCAACGTTGGGAGCAAGGATGCGACGATGTTCAACATGACTCAGGTCAGGAGCATTCGGAGTTACCATGTCCTTTTTCGTGGAACGATCCGGAGGTGATTGCGAAACGACAGAAGGCTCTCGCTCTAATGGAGGAGGCTTACTAAAATCCCGTTATCGCCGACAATAGACGCTTCGACCCGAAGTAGCTCGTTGATGGGAGGTCGACCCTGCAGAGTGGACAAAATGATGTAAGTGGTGGTTAACTCACAACCGGTTTTCACGCTCGTAACGGTATCGATTGATCTATAGTCTCCCGTAAGCATTCATCCGTGGGACAAATGGCACATCTATTGGCGGATCGTATTTGGAGAGCCCAGTTGCAGAATTACAACCCTCCAACTTACCGTGTTACCGAAAAAGTCGCGATGCATCATAAAAGCTCTCCGGAGTGCCAGATGATCGCAACGGTTTATGTCATCGATGCCCGAGGCCTCTTGGTGACGCGAGGGCGGTCCGTGACACTCGTCCCATGGACTTCGCTTCGTTTCCTGCACCTTCATGTTACAAGTGGAGTCGGCACAACTGGATTTCCCGTATACAGCGCGCGTTTCCGCACGCGCTTCAGGTCAAGGGAGCTTTTCTCTGTGGACTGGCAGGAAGAGACAGGCCGCGACCGATCCACTGACTACGTTCCCTTCTTGGAAGAAGTGATTATAATTGCGGTCGCCCGCAATCCACGTCTCCGCCTTCGACACGGCGGCGACCCTTTGCTGGAGGCAGCGATCCCGATGGTGCTGAGCCTCTTGATCGTACCCTTTGCTCTCATCCCTATTTTGATCTTCAAACCGCTCGGGGCTCTTTTTGCCGGCTGGTCAAAGGCCTTTAGCAAGCCCCTCGCTGGGGCAATTACCATGATTTTTGGTGTCCTGATGAACATGATTCCCTGGTCCACCGGCAAACCGTTCAAGGCAGATAATTTGCCCTTTGCAGAGCTCCCCCCGAAATATCGGCGAGGTGGAAGTCTAAAGACAATGCGGCCTGCCTGCGACAAGCTCCCAGGTGAGACGAACGGGCCGCAGGCGTTGCATCTCTAATCAGCTTTGACATCATGTCTAGCCGGGTGGGTTCACGCTTGAAGTGCGAATTACAAATGAGACCAAAGGGTTATCAGCCAAAAGGACGATACAATGACCCGCTCCCACCCTCATATCGATCTCCGCAAACGCCACAGTCACATCCTGCGACAAAACGCACATTCCCTTAAGCGATCACATTGCTGTATGTGAATACCCACATTCAATATCAGTAAAGAAGCCGGTCAATCATGGGCGAATGGGTGAATTGGTTCCCTATAGTCATGCTGCCGCTCAAGATTCTCGTTCTGGGCTGGGGCATGTACTACGCGATCAAGTGGCATTACGATCAAGATAAGAAGAAGAAAGCTCAATCCGGCGCCGCTCAGCAGGATCGGGCTGAGTAGCGCGCTTCCGTCTCGGGATTGTAGCCAACGACCGATTCTTTCCTCTGGATAGCCAAACCTCGCTTTGATAGCCTTGTGCAAATCCGAGGAGCTTCGTCATGAGCGATGAGAAAAAACTGCACGATGCCGCTTGTCATTGTGGAACCGTCAAATTTCGGCTTCGGCTTGCGGATGAGTTCAACACGATACGGCGTTGCACGTGTTCCTATTGCCGCATGCGTGGCGCGATTGCTGTTTCGGCGGCGCTGAAGGATATCGAGTTTCTTCAGGGCGAAGATAATTTGACGCGCTATGAATTCAACACGCGCACTGCGAAGCATTATTTCTGCAAGACTTGCGGCATCTATACCCATCACCAGCGTCGTTCCAACCCTGGCCAGTTCGGCATCAACGTCGCCTGCATCGAAGTTTCGAGAAGCAGTAGAAAGACGCACAATTCTTGGTGTCCGGGATGAGATAGTCTAGTTTGCGACTCATACTCGACACTGGTTATTTCAGCTTTGATTTCATTCCGCGAACGTCTCGTCCTTTACGCCCTGCTGACCTCCCTCACCGCGCTCAGCGTCGATGCCCTTTTGCCGGGATTGCGGGCAATCGGGGCGGAGTTTGGCGAAGCGCCTCCGCTTTCTACCCATCACGTCATATCGCTTTTCATTTTCGGAATGGCCTTCGGTGAGTTGCTGCTGGGGCCGCTTTCCGATGCAATCGGGCGAAAGCGGGCGCTTCTCTCGGGGCTGGCGAGCTATCTGATCGGGACGATTATTGCCGCGATGGCGAATTCGCTGGAAGCGGTCATTCTTGGCCGGTTTTTGCAGGGCGTTGGCGTCTCAGGCCCGAAAATCGCAACCCGCGCGATGATCCGGGATCAGTTCTCCGGGGATGCGATGGCGCGGGTCATGTCCTTCATGTTCACGCTTTTCATTCTCGTGCCCATGCTGGCCCCCGCACTTGCTCAAGGACTAATCCTTGTTGCGGGGTGGCGCAGCGTTTTCGTGGCGTATCTCGTCATCGCCGTTACGCTCGGCCTGTGGCTGAGTATCAGGCACCCGGAAACATTGCCACAGGCGCGGCGGATTCCGCTTCGACCTCGCCTTCTCGCCCGTAACGCTGGCCGCATTCTTGCCAGCAAGCGCGTGTCGCTTCTGATTATCGTCAGCGGTTTGATTTTCGGTGCACAACTTCTCTATCTCAGCACCGCAGCAGATCTGTTTTACGATGCATATGGTGTGAAAGAGCTGTTGCCGCTTTATTTTGCCGGGCTTGCGCTCGGTGCAGGAAGTGCCTCTTTCACCAATGCGCGCCTTGTGCAGCGTTTCGGCATGATGAGGATGGCGCGTGCGGGCTTTGCAGGTTTGACAGCCATCTCATTCGTGATGCTGCTGGGAAGCTACCTTTGCGGCGGCACCCTGCCCTTGCCCGCACTGCTCGCGCTATTGTTCGCAGCCTTCTTTTCCATCGGCATTGTTTTCGGAAACCTCAATGCCATGGCAATGCAAACGCTGGGTCAGGTGGCGGGCGTCGGCGCATCCCTGATTGCGTCCGGGTCGAGCCTTGTCAGTACGCTTGTCGCCATCAGCTTCGGCGCGCTTTATGATGGCACAACGACGTATCTTGCGACTGGTTTCTTTTCAGCTGCAGTCTGCGCCACCGTGTTGGCTGAATTGGCAATGCGCAGAGATGAGACAGAAATCATCGCCGCGATTTAAGCGACTTAGAACCGCCCGGGAAAGAGCGCTGTTGCCAGTGTAGACGGCGCTGGGCGGTTGAGCCTGAATTCGGTTATGACCCTTTCAGCGATACCGTTGGCGAGATCCCGGTCGATTACTTCTTTATCGATACCGACCACAGTCGCTGTAAATTTGGCTTCGGCAATCACCTCGCCCGTCTGCACGGCGGCGGCCCGAACAACGACGCGCGCCGACGCCCGCTCACCCAGCAGAACAGAGCCCTTTGCGACGGAAACGAGCCTGATCGTCAGCACGACACGCGGTCGCGTCTGATCTCTCACCGTGTCCTTGATCGCATTGGAAATCTGGAAATGGATGGACTGCATCAGCTCCGGCGAAATATCCGGGCGTGCGGCAACGAAGGCGCCGCGGACGTCATAGAGCAGCTTATCGCCCTCGCCCGTCTCAGGCCCCAGCCGGAAAGACATGAGCGCCAGAGATGCCAGCAGGGTTATGCCGAGACGCTTCAGCAAGATGGACGCCTTCCGTCAGGTAACGTTCGGCGCTCATCTTCTTCTATCGTGGTTAAAAATGCGCTAAACCGCTCGCCATCCGCGTCACTTTGCTGCGGCCAGCACTCGCGCGGCTGCGCGCATTTCGGTGAAACGGGCGGCCCGGCGGCTCTGCGCCTCTTCGTCCTCGCCCCACTGCTCAGCCGTCCAGTCCTCGTCAAGATGCGCAAGGCCCCAGACTTCTTCCACGGTCCACTCAGCTTCTGCCAGCGCCACCGCAAGAATGGCAGAGCCGGTCAGGCTGGTGATGGTGTGGAGTGCAGCGAGTTCTATAGGACTGTCGAATTTGCGCAACGCAATGGCGAAGGCCGCGATGGCCTCACGCGGTTGCTCCTGATGCATGACGCCTTCAACGAGGATGAAACGCGCGCCCAGGGAGTTCGATGCCCAGTCCAGTACCGGGTCCCACTGCTGGGTCTGCCTCGCGACGAGTTCCTGCGGCTCACCGGCGCGATAGCACAGCAGGTCGCTGGACGAAAAACGCAGGATATCCTCGAACACGGCTTGCGGATCGCTGGCAATGCCATCGATGGCCGTATTGACGTGGCGGGAAATCGGCATGGTCGAAGGGTCGAGGACTTCGGTCTGCGCATCCCACTCGTCTCTCAGCAGTTGCGCAAGAGCCTGCGTCGGCACCTGAAGCGGCTGCTTCAAGGGGGTGCGAACGGCCTTGCCATCCAGCAGAACGGCGAAGGCGCCCTCCTCCGTTTGTTCAACGGTAACATCCTTGTAGAAGCGCTTCGGCAAGGGCTTCTGCATCTGAATCTGCGCCCGGCGGATCGGGTCTGGATGGCTCAGGCCTTCCGAAAGATCGTTCAGCAAGTCACGCATGGTGTTTCCTCATCAGTCCGAAATATGGCCTGGAATTTCGCTAGGATGGTTGACGATGGCGTCGGCGCCTGCCTTCCAGAGGTCTTCCACGGAGGCATAACCCCAAGCGACGCCGATTGCTTTTGCACCGGCAGCCTTGGCCATCTGCATATCATAGATCGCATCGCCGATGACGATAGTATCTGCCGGAACCATGCCTGTTTCATGGCAGCATTCGGTTACCATCGCGGGGTGCGGCTTCGATGGGCAGTCATCGGCGGTGCGCGAGACGATGAAGTGCGAGCGGAAACCATGCGTGTCCATGATGAGATTGAGGCCACGGCGAGACTTGCCCGTTACTGCGCCCATCAACAACTCATCACGCTCTGCAAGCTTTGCAATCATCGGCGCGATACCGTCGAACAGCGGTTCTTGGAAACCGGCCTCGGCGCGCGTTTCGGGAAAGATCGCCTTGTAGTGCGCCGTCATCGCGGTCGCTTCTTCATCCACATGCGGCTTGCCCTGCATGCGGGCAATTGCGATGTCGAGTGTGAGGCCGATGATGGATTTTGTCAGAGACACATCCGGTCTCGGATAGCCGAAATGCACGAAGGTCCGCGCCATGACCTCATGAATGAGGCCCACGCTATCGACCAGCGTGCCGTCACAATCGAACAGAACCAGCTTCATTCGTCACCCTTGTCGCCATCGGCTACATCCAGACCCAGCAGATTCCATGTCTGCACCATGTGCGGCGGCAGGGGTGCCGTAACGCGCAGACGCCCGCCGGATGGGTGCGGAATATCGATGTGGCGCGCGTGGAGATGCAGGCGCTTCTGAATGCCGCCGGGGAAATCCCAGTTCGGATCTTCGATGTAATATTTTGGATCGCCAATGATGGGATGACCGATATGCAGCGCATGGACGCGCAGCTGGTGCGTGCGCCCTGTATAGGGCTCCATTTCCAGCCATGCGAGGTTCTGCGCTGCCGTGTCGATCACGCGGTAATAGGAAATCGCGTGGTCTGCGCCCTCTTCGCCGTGCTTGGCAATGCGCATGCGGTCGCCATCCGGCGTCTGTTCTTTCACCAGCCAGCTGGAAATCTTGTCCTGATGCTTGCGCGGAACGCCTTTCACCAGAGACCAGTAGGTCTTCTTGGTGTCACGCTCACGAAACGCAGCGGTCAGCTTCTGCGCTGCGCCGCGCGTGCGGGCAACGACGAGCACGCCAGACGTATCGCGGTCCAGACGGTGAACGAGGCGAGGCTTTTCACCCTTCTGGCTCGTCCACGCCTCCAGAAGACCATCGATGTGGCGCGTGACGCCGGAGCCGCCCTGCACGGCAATGCCAGCGGGCTTGTTGAAGACGAAAACCTTGTCATCTTCATGCAACAACATGCGCTTGAGAAGATCGCCATCTTCCGAGTGCTTAAGGTCCTTGGCGCCAATCGGCCCGCTCTTGACCTTGGAGTCCACATCCAGCGGCGGCACGCGCACCATCTGTCCCGGCTGCACGCGGGCGTCGGTCTTCACACGACCGCCATCGACACGCACCTGGCCGGAGCGCATGAGCTTCTGAAGCTGGCCGAAGCCGAGGCCCGGATAATGAATCTTGAACCAGCGGTCGAGGCGCATTCCGGCCTCGTCGGCCTCTACCTTGATGTGCTCGATACCTGCCATGGCAATTCCAGTCTTTCTTTTCTGTTACGCCGCCTCATTACCGTGCGGCTTTTGTCGTTGCCTTTAGAACAAAGCGCGGCCTAAGGCCAGCCCGGCGAAGATGGCGACAAAAGAAACCAGCAGGCTTGCCATAATATAAAGTGCGGACATGCCCAGAGCGCCGCGCTCGAAAAGCACGACGGCATCCAGCGTAAAGGACGACCATGTGGTGAAACCGCCTATGATGCCGGTGACGATAAAGACACGCATTTCCGCTGAGGCATCGAAACGTCGTGCAATCATTTCCACCATCAGACCAATGAAAAACGCGCCCACGATATTCACCGTCAGCGTGCCCCATGGAAAATTCGGCCCTGCAAGTCGCGTTCCCCAAACACCTACGAGATACCGCCCGACAGAGCCAATGGCACCTCCCAAGGCAACGAGAAGGATATTCAACATGCAAGGAGCTCCGCTGCAGATAGGGAATGACTGACCGGCCATACCTGCTCTTTACGATAAACCGATGCAATTAGGAATGCGCGAGATGGCCGGGCGGTCATGAAATGACACCACAACCTGTAGATATTTATTAGAATTTTCTTTAAATTAGAGTTGCAGGTTTAGGCCAGCGTCAATTCACCGGTGATAAATTGCATCGATTATCGATAGAGGTAAGGCAATGTCGTCGCAAGTGTGGTCCGTTTCGGCAAATATCGCAGCTTATGCGTCAGAAGGCGCAAAGCAGGTGCAGCGCGCGCCGCGGAAGCTGGAAATAGAAAAGGCCGCCAAGGAACTGCAGCGCATCAGCTACCCGGATATCAACTCGCAGATCATGATGGCCGTTGCTGCCACGGCAGCCTCCGTTTCCCTCCTCACGTCCGACCGCCAGAACCCTCAGGCCACGCTGGAAGAGGCTCTCGAGGCTTATGAGGAAAATCTCGCCTCGACTGAATAATTCTTGATCGGACGCTAAAACATTCAGCTTCATGTCAGCAAAAGGGCCGACTTCTATCATACAACCAATGGAAGAAAGGCATGACATGAAATCCTTCCCGAAACTGGCACTGGCAGCCGTCGCTGCGCTCTCCATCGCAGCCCCGGCATTTGCTGCAACCACCACCATAAAGGTCAATGAGGGTGGCGAAGGCGGCCAGCCCATGACGCTCACCCTCGACAAGACGACCGTAAAGGCAGGCGAGGCAGTGTTCATGGTACACAACGACGCCATGACGGAAGAACATGAAATGGTTCTGGTAAAGCTGAAGTCTTCCGACGAGAAGATACCGCTCAATACGGCCACACATCGCGTCGATGAAAAGAAGCTCAAGAGCCTCGGTGAAGTTGCAGATTTGAAGCCCGGAAAAGAAGGTCAGCTAAAGGCCAGACTGACACCCGGCACATACCTTCTGTTCTGCAATATCAAGGGACACTACGAAGCCGGAATGCAGGCCAAGCTAACGGTAACGAAATAACAGGCCAGATGAGACCAGCTTGAAGGCTGCCGGGTTGTAATACGTCCCGGCAGCCTTTTTCTTTGACTTTGTTAGTTGTGATTATGCTCGGCTTTGCCGGCATTGGCGGGACCGACGGGCAACTCGATCTCAACCTTGCCCGCCTTCTCGAAAGTCAGCGTGACGGGCACCTTGTCTCCTTCCGCAAATGGCTTGGAGACATTGAAGAACATGAAATGCAGGCCACCCGGGGTCAGTTCTACTGTTTGCCCGGCAGGAACGGCGATACCCTCATTCAACTTGCGCATCTTCATCACGTCATTGACCATCGCCATTTCGTGAATCTCGGAGCGCCCCGCCAAAGGGGAAGCAACGGACACAAGCCTGTCGTCGGACTTGCCATTGTTCTTGATCGTCACGTATCCGCCGCCAACCGGCTGGCCGGGCAACATGGCTTTGGTCGAAGCAGCCGAAATCTCCAGATCGCCAGCCTTCACAACACCGCTTTCAGCCATGGCGCCGTGATCATGGTGCGCATGCCCCTCGCCCGCTGCCTCCTGCCTCGCGGTAATGCGGATAACAGGTGCCGGATTATCCAGCGAATGCGGATCCTGCCCGTCCTTCGCAATCTGGTCCCAGTTCGCCGTGCCCTTGTCTCCGCAGAGCTGCTTCACCTTGAATGGCAAGGCGGTGCCAGCGTCTACGCCGGAAATCTTGCCTTGAAAATTGAAGGTATCGTAGAAATCGTCGGAAAGATTGCCGCCCTTCCAGCGAATTTCCAGCGGACCGCTTTTCACGTCCTGCCCGTGGTTTTTGTAGGTGTTCTGATAATCGCCCTTGATGATTTCCAGTTCCCAACCTGGCTTCGGCTGCGGCTTGGCGGCAATGAAGCCTTCCGGCAGAACGACCTGAACTTCCGTCGTCGCCAGACCGCCATCGCAGCCATGCGGCACCTGAAGCGCTGCAACAATGGTGCTTTCCTGCTCTGCCGTGCCGTTGACGAAGCTGGTATGGGCAGAAGCCGATGTGGAGGAAACTGCTGCCGCGAAGGCGGCGCATGTTGCAAACTTGATTGCTTTCATCTTTCGATCCTTTGGCTGCTGCGCTCTCGCAGTCAGTCCTATAGTGCCGCCACGCGGCTTTGTTCGTTCGGGTTCGGTATGGATCAGAAAGCGAAGGCAGGCGGCCCTCGGGCATGGTTCGTTTGCAAGACGGAAAGCTTCGCAGCTTCGCGCTTTTTTGGCGGAGCATTTTCCAGCCATGCTGCACCCACGCGTAACCAAGCGCCATAATCCGGCGTCGGCAGCAATATCGAAGACGCCAGAAGGCAGGCTTCGCAAAAGAGGATGGCATCGCTCGAATGCTTCCGCTCCTCGTGCGACGACGGCTTGCCGGACAGATGCTCGGAACAAATCTCGGCAAAAGTCCCATCCGGTAGCCGATACGATTCATCCAGCGTGACGAGGGATGCTGCAAGAACAGGCTTATGAGCAAAACCGAGAGACAGCATCAACGCGGCGCATACAATGCGCAACACGCTGTCGACTCTCTTGGGTCCAGTGCTCATGCAAAACTTCATAGTCCAATCCGATATCGCGCTTTTTGTCGTAAATCAAAGAGCAACTGAGCCCTTTGAGGAACATCGAAACCCGTGCGGCGTTTTGCAGGAAGCAGCAACCATCCAGCGGAGGAACCGGAAATGCCTGCAAAATCGAAAGCCCAGCAAAAAGCCGCCGGTGCAGCACTTGCCGCAAAACGCGGCGATATGCCAAAATCCCGTTTACAAGGCGCTTCAAAAAGCATGGCTAAGTCTATGACGGAAAAAGAACTTGACGAAATGGCGTCCACCAAGCGCAAGAAGCTTCCGGAGAAAAAAGATAGCTGACAAGCAGCAACCGGATCCCCGTCTGTTCAGCGAGATCATAAATTAAGCAGTGACGCAGGTTGAACAAAAAACTGTTCAACTGCGGCATTTGGTCCTTGCCAAGCAGCAGGCTTCGAAGATAATGAGCGCCATCCCGCTGGGAGAAGCCGCTTCAATGCGGTGCCGAAGGAGCAACCGCCCCGGAAACTCTCAGGCAAAAGGACCAGCGGCGAGGATAGAACTCTGGAGAGAAGCCGCCTGCAAAGGATGGCTCGCCGAAGGGATAACAATCTCAGGCGCAAAGGACAGAGGGGGCTCTTGAACCCGACGCTCGCAGAGTGTCACGAACATGAGCCCGCGCGAAAACGCGCTACCCTGGAGGCGTCCTTGGCAGATACAGCCGAGTTAAAAGTCACCCCGCTCCATTCCTTACATCTGTCTCTTGGCGCGCGCATGGTGCCCTTCGCCGGTTACGATATGCCCGTGCAATATCCCGCGGGCGTTATGAAGGAGCATCTCCACACCCGCGCCTCTGCCGGTCTCTTCGATGTCTCCCACATGGGTCAGGTCATCGTGAAGGCGAAGTCGGGCAAGGTGGAAGACGCCGCTCTCGCGCTTGAAAAGCTCGTCCCTGTCGATATTCTCGCCCTCAAGCCGGGCCGCCAGCGCTACGGTTTCTTCACAGACGAAAACGGCGGCATTCTCGATGATCTCATGATCACCAATCTGGGTGAGCATCTCTTCGTCGTCGTCAACGCCTCCTGCAAAGATGCCGATCTGGCGCACATGAAGGCGCATCTGTCCGACACTTGCGACGTGACACTTCTGGAAGACCGCGCCCTGATCGCGCTTCAGGGCCCACGCGCAGAAGCCGTGCTTGCAGAACTCTGGGCTGGCGTCTCCGGCATGAAGTTCATGGATGTGCGCGAAATTCCGCTACATGATGTTCCCTGCATCGTCTCCCGCTCGGGTTACTCCGGTGAAGACGGTTTCGAGATTTCCGTTCCAGCCGACAAGGCCGAGGAAATCGCCAAGGCGCTGCTGGAGCATCCAGACTGCGAGCCAATCGGCCTCGGCGCACGCGACAGCCTTCGCCTCGAAGCCGGTCTCTGCCTCTATGGCAACGATATCGACACGACCACATCTCCTATCGAAGCCTCGCTCGAATGGGCCATCCAGAAGGCACGCCGCACCGGCGGTGACCGCGAAGGCGGCTTCCCCGGCGCTGACCGCGTTCTGAGCGAGCTTGGCAATGGCACCACCCGCCGCCGTGTTGGCCTGAAGCCGGAAGGCAAGGCTCCCGTTCGTGGTCACGCCAAGCTGTTTGCCGATGCCGAAGGCAGAGAAGAGATCGGCGAAGTCACCTCCGGCGGCTTTGGCCCAACGGCCGAAGGTCCAGTCGCCATGGGTTATGTGCCCACCGATTTCACCACACCCGGCACGGCGATTTTTGCCGAGGTGCGTGGCAAGTACCTGCCCGTCACCGTCGCTGCCCTGCCCTTCATTACACCGACTTACAAACGCTAATTCTGCGGAGAAACCCATGTTGAAATTTACTCAGGAACACGAGTGGCTGAAGATCGAAGGCGATGTCGCCACCGTCGGCATCACCACCCACGCCGCAGAACAGCTCGGCGATCTGGTCTTCGTTGAACTGCCGGAAGTCGGCGCGACCTTCGCAAAGGATGGCGATGCCGCAACCGTTGAAAGCGTGAAGGCTGCATCCGATGTTTATTGTCCGCTGGATGGCGAAGTGGTGGAAATCAATCAGGCCATCGTGGACGATCCGTCCCTCGTCAATTCCGATCCGCAGGGCGCTGGCTGGTTCTTCAAGCTGAAGCTTTCCAACGCCGCTGATGCCGATGCGCTTCTTGATGAAGCCGCCTACAAGGAGCTGGTAGCGTAATGACCACGCCCACCGAATTCCATTTCACCGACTATCAGCCCTATGACTTCGCCAACCGTCGTCATATTGGTCCGTCGCCGGTGGAAATGGAGGAGATGCTGAAGGTTGTTGGCTACAAGAGCCTCGACGCCCTGATCGACGCTACCGTGCCCTCCTCCATTCGCCAGAAGGTTCCTCTCACCTGGGGTGCCGCACTGACCGAACGCGAGGCACTGGACCGTCTTCGCGAAACCGCGAACCGGAACAAGGTTCTGACTTCGCTGATCGGTCAGGGATATTACGGCACCATCACGCCGCCAGTCATCCAGCGCAACATTCTGGAAAACCCGGCCTGGTACACGGCCTACACGCCCTACCAGCCGGAAATTTCTCAGGGCCGCCTTGAGGCGCTTCTGAACTTCCAGACGATGATTTCCGATCTGACCGGCCTCGATGTGGCAAACGCCTCGCTTCTCGATGAAGCGACCGCGGCTGCCGAAGCCATGTCCATGTGCCAGCGCGTTGCGAAGTCGAAGGCCAACGCCTTCTTCGTGGATGCCAACTGCCACCCGCAGACCATCGCGCTTATCGAAACCCGCGCAGCCCCGCTCGGCTGGAAGGTCATCGTCGGCAATCCGTTTACGGATCTCGATCCGGTGGATGTCTTCGGCGCTATCTTCCAGTATCCCGGCACACACGGCCACGTCAGCGATTTCTCTGGCCTCATTGCCCGCCTGCATCAGACCGGCGCTATCGCCGCCGTCGCGACCGACCTATTGGCACTGACGCTTCTGAAGTCCCCCGGCGAAATGGGCGCGGATATTGCCATCGGCTCCTCGCAGCGCTTCGGCGTTCCGGTTGGTTACGGCGGTCCGCATGCGGCCTTCATGTCCGTAAAGGATGCGCATAAGCGCTCCATGCCCGGCCGCCTTGTCGGCGTTTCCGTCGATGCACGCGGCAATCGCGCCTATCGTCTGTCGCTGCAGACTCGTGAACAACATATCCGTCGCGAGAAGGCCACGTCCAACATCTGCACCGCGCAGGTGCTGCTGGCCGTCATGGCGTCCATGTACGGCGTCTTCCACGGCCCGCAGGGCATCAAAGCCATCGCCCAGCAGACGCACCAGAAGGCTGTCCTGATGGCGAAGGGCTTGGAGAAACTCGGCTACACAATAGAGCCGGAAACCTTCTTCGACACGATCACCGTCGATGTTGGCCACATGCAGGCACTTATCCTGCGTGCAGCCGTGGCTGAGGGCGTCAACCTGCGTAAGGTCGGCTCCACCAAAATCGGCATGAGCCTTGACGAGCGCACCCGCCCGGCAACGCTGGAAGCCGTATGGCGCGCCTTTGGCGGCAACTTCTCGATTTCGGATTTCGACCCGGATTACCGACTGCCAAAAGATCTATTGCGTACAAGTGCTTACATGACGCATCCGATCTTCCACATGAACCGCGCCGAAAGCGAAATGACGCGCTATATCCGCCGTCTTTCGGACCGCGATCTGGCTCTCGATCGCTCCATGATCCCGCTCGGCTCCTGCACCATGAAGCTGAACGCCACGGCTGAAATGCTGCCGATCACTTGGCCTGAGTTCTCCGACATCCACCCCTTTGTCCCCGCCGATCAGGCACTGGGATACAAGGAAATGATCGACGATCTCTCGGCCAAGCTCTGCTCGGTCACCGGCTATGACGCATTCTCCATGCAGCCAAACTCCGGTGCGCAGGGTGAATATGCGGGCCTTCTGACGATCCGCAACTACCACCTCGCCCGTGGCGATGCGCATCGCGATGTCTGCCTCATCCCCACCTCGGCGCACGGCACCAATCCTGCCTCCGCCCAGATGGTCGGCATGAAGGTCGTGCCGGTCAAGGTGCGCGAGAACGGCGATATCGATATCGAGGATTTCCGTTCAAAAGCAGAGCAGTACGCGGAAAACCTATCGTGCTGCATGATCACCTATCCGTCCACGCATGGCGTCTTCGAAGAGACCGTTCGCGAGATCTGCGAGATCGTCCACCAACACGGTGGTCAGGTCTACTTGGACGGCGCGAACATGAACGCCATGGTCGGTCTTTCCCGTCCGGGCGATATCGGTTCTGACGTGTCGCACCTCAACCTGCACAAGACCTTCTGCATTCCGCATGGCGGCGGTGGTCCCGGCATGGGCCCGATTGGCGTCAAGGCGCATCTCGCACCTTACCTGCCCGGACACCCGGCAGGCGACGGTCGCCCAGGTGCTGTCTCCGCAGCCCCATTCGGTTCGCCATCGATCCTGCCCATTTCATGGAGCTACTGCCTCATGATGGGCGGCGAAGGGCTGACGCAGGCAACCAAGGTCGCCATCCTCAACGCCAACTACATCGCTGCCAGACTGAAGGGTGCGTATGACGTGCTCTACAAGTCCGAGGCCGGTCGCGTGGCGCATGAGTGCATCATCGACACCCGCCCGCTGAACGAAAGCTGCGGTGTGACGGTGGATGACGTGGCGAAGCGTCTAATGGATTGCGGCTTCCATGCCCCGACCATGAGCTGGCCGGTTGCCGGCACACTGATGATCGAGCCGACGGAATCCGAAACCAAGGCAGAACTCGACCGTTTCTGCGATGCCATGCTGGCCATCCGCGAGGAAGCCCGCGACATCGAGGAAGGCCGTTCGGACAAGCTCAACAACCCGTTGAAGAACGCCCCGCACACGGTGGAAGACCTCGTTGGCGAATGGGACCGCCCCTACAGCCGCGAAAAAGGCTGCTTCCCACCCGGTTCCTTCCGCGTGGACAAATACTGGTCCCCGGTCAACCGCATCGACAACGTCTATGGCGACCGAAACCTCATCTGCACCTGCCCGCCCATGAGCGAATATCAGGAAGCTGCTGAGTAAGGTTTGATCCTCTGAACAATAAAGGCCCGGAGCAATTCGGGCCTTTTCTTTTTAGGGGTTAGTGCGCCGATGTCATCATAATGAATGGGGGTCAGCGTTCTATTTTCACACCATGTGCAAAGCGCCACCAATCACCCTATAGTTGCTATAAAAAATACTATCATAGATATTTTCAAACCGAATAGAGAGATAAAAAGATGACGGAGAAGCCTATAACCGCACTTCTTCCAGAATTGGGCGGGCATCAGTTTCTAATGTATGGCGACTCGTGTTCTGGCGTTCCCGGCGCTCTTCACGAAAAAACCTTTTCTAGCGTAAACGCTATTGTGAAGCGCCTAACTCCTCAGCCTGAATTCATCTTGTTTCCCGGTGATGAGATAATTGGTTTGACCCCTGATCCATCTGCTCTACGTGAACAATGGAAACACTGGCTCAATGTGGAAATGGCTTGGCTTGACCGCCAAAATATCCCTATGTGGCACACGACCGGCAACCACACCGCATATGACAAGATGAGCGAAGACATTTTTCGCGAAGTTTTGAAGCTCCCCCACAATGGACCCGCAGATCAGAAAGGGCTTTCGTATTGGGTGCGTCGCGACGATTTATTGTTGGTTTTCATTCATACGCTTTGGACTGGCCTTGGTGGCGAAGGGCATGTGGAGACAGAGTGGCTACAGGCAACTCTACGGCAGCACTCCGACGCAAGATATAAAATTGTACTCGGCCACCATCCGGTGTTCCCCGTCAACGGCTTTTCCGGGTCTTATCAACGTGAAATAGGTCACGAGTATACTGATGAGTTCTGGAACATATTGGTTAAGGAGAAAGTCCTTGCCTATGTTTGCAGTCACATTCTCGCGTATGATGTTCAGGTGCATAAAGGCGTGCTTCAAATTTGCACAGCCGGAGCGGGTACGGCTCACAGAATGCCTGAGAATGTTGAATATCTTCATTGCATACAGGCTGCGCTTGATAAAAACGGGATAAGATATCAGGTATTGGACACGGACGGCCTTGCCCGGGAACATTTACGGTGGCCGCCAAAATCTTCAGGGCCATCTACTGGATGGCAATGTATCGGTAACGGAGAGTCCGACGCTCTCTTTACAGAGTTCATTTCCCCAGGAAACTTTGTAGAGTTTCGTTTTACCGGAACAACAGCTGAAGAGCTGTGCGCTCCAGCGCAAACGCTTTTCACGGCGTACTCTCCTGACATCATCGCACCAATCTGGTTCGGCACGCGAGGACCCACGCAAACACTGACGTTGATCGTGGGGCGGCAACAAGGGAGAAGTCCCTCCTACTGGTTTGGTCCAGATTTACCTGCTAACTCCAAGTTTGATTTTCATCTTGCATTTTATCCTGAAATGGGGCCGGGCGGAATTCTCTACCGACAACACGATGAAATTGTGTGGACCTCACTAAGAGCTGCAACAGCTACGGGAATCGAGAAGGTTAAATGGCCGGGTGCATGGAATACAGGGTATGGTCAGCATGGGTTGGTTGACTGTCCATTCCAAGGGCGGGATTTGACTGTGAATGTTTGCGAGTGGGGTCGCACGTCTTTTACCGGCAGACGCTAATCCAACTTTCACCTTGTCAACCGAATATCCGCCGTCACGACAGTCGGCCCGTTCGCGCCGTCCTTATCTGTCGTTCGCAACCTCAAGCCATTCGTGCCAACCTTGCTGATGGTCATACCGGCAACGCGGTCGCCGTTGATGTCCTTGTTCCAGCGCACCGTCAGATTGATCGCATCTCCACGGCGACTGCCGCTGAGTGCAGATGGTCTGCCGGAGGGGCCGACATAGTTGCCGGAGTAGCGGTTGCCGCGCGCCGAGAGATCGGCGGAAATCGCGCGACGGACGACGACGAAACCACGGCAGGTGCCGTTCATCTGAAGCGAGGGGCCGGAGGCGATAGACTGGAAGGTGCAGTTGACGTTCACCGGCTTGGAGCCGATGCGCGTGGTCACTGTGCCGCTGCCTTTCCAGCTGCCGGAGAGCGAAGAGAGAAATGCACTTTCATCTGCAAAGGCCGGGGCTGCGATGAGGGCAGCTGCAACAGCCATGATGGAGGTCATCTTGTAAGTCATTTCGCTTGTTCCTTATTTAAGGAAAGCGAACGTACTGACTGACCGAAGGTTCCTGCCATCGAATAGTTATAGCCTATAGCAACCAAACATTCCGCCGCGCGTTTGTCGCCAGCTTTACCTCTCATGCTGGAGCATCACGCATGACATCTATTGCTTCTTCATCTCCACAAACCGGTTCATACGGAAATGCTCCGCGCAGCGGCATTAGCGACAGAACGCTGTTTGCGCTTGCCGTCCTCAACTTCTTCCTGGCAGATGCGCGTGACGGGCTTGGTCCATTTCTCGACGCGTTTCTGGCAACCAACGGCTGGTCGCCCATGCAGCTTGGCATCATCGCGACGGTCGGCGGCCTTGTTGGTCTGGCCGTTACGCCAGTCTGCGGCGCGCTCGTCGATGGCTCCACCTGGAAGCGGGCTCTCATTGCCGGGCCTGTGGTTCTGGTGACCGCTGGCGCGCTGATCACGCTCATCTTCACCAACGAGGTCGTCGTCTGGTCAGGCCAGATCATGACCGCCGTCGTGGGCGCCGTTGTCGGGCCTGCGCTGGCGGGGCTGACCCTCGGTCTGGTCGGCGAGAGAATGTTCTCGCACCAGATATCGCGCAACGAATTCTGGAACCACGGCGGCAACTTCGCCTCGCTCTTTGCCACCTATGTCGCGGTGTCCTATTTCGGCGTCTCAGGCGTCATTGGGCTTATGGTCGTCACCGCCATCGGCACGTTGATCGCCATCGCCGCTATCGACCCGAACCGCATCGACCACGAGGTCGCGCGCGGGCTTGGGCATGATGAGGGCAAGCCGGGTCCGTCCGGTTTCGATGTTCTCTTTCACGAGCGCGGCCTCATTCTGCTGGCGATCATTCTCCTGATCTTCCACTTCGGCAACGCACCGATGGGCCGCCTGATTGCGCAGAATTTCGCGGTGGAACTGAACTCGCCCTTCAAGACCACCGCGATCATTACCGGCGTTGCGCAATTTGCCATGATCTTCGTAGCCGCCATAACACCTTGGCTCATCCGCCGTTTTGGCCTATCAACCGTTTTTCTGATCGGACTTGCCGCCCTGCCCCTGCGCGGCGTCCTTGCGGCATCCTTCCATGAATTCTGGGTGGTTTATCCGGTACAGTTGCTGGATGGCATCGGGGCTGGTTTGCTTGGCATCGTCACTCCCGTCGCAGTCGAGCGAATTCTGAAAGGCACGGGACGGTTCAATGTAGGTCTTGCCAGCGTGATGACGGTTCAGGGCATCGGCGCTTCGCTCAGCAATGGCGTAGCGGGCTGGCTGACCACCGAGGGCGGGTTTGGCCTGTCGCATATGGTTGGCGGCGGGATTGCGGCCATCGCCATCATTCTTTTCGTGATGTTCCGCAGAGACATCGTTCCGAAAGACGAGACCACAGAAGCTTGAAACAAAAAAGGAGGCCAATGGCCTCCTTTGAATTTTCATCTCTAAGATGCTCAGCCTACGAAAGCGCGCTCGATAACGAACTCGGCTGGCTTGTTGTTCGCACCTTCGGTCAGACCCGCCTTTTCCAGCAACTCTTTCGTGTCCTTCAGCATGGCCGAGGAACCGCAGATCATGCCGCGGTCGATTGCTGGATCGAGAGCTGGAACGCCGAGATCTGTGAACATCTTTCCGTTGGAAATCAGGTCGGTAATGCGACCCTTGAACGGATAGTCTTCACGCGTCACGGTGGCGTAGTGCTTCAGCTTGTCACCGACGATTTCGCTCAGGAATTCGTGGTTTCTGATTTCCTCGACCAGATCGAAGCCGTATTTCAGCTCAGCAACATCGCGGCACGTATGGGTGAGGATGACTTCCTCGAACTTCTCATAGGTGTCCGGGTCGCGAATAAGGCTCGCGAAAGGCGCGATGCCTGTGCCGGTGGAGAACATGTAGAGGCGTTTACCGGGCGTCAGCGCATCCAGAACCAGCGTGCCTGTCGGCTTCTTGCGCATCAGCACCGTGTCACCCGGCTTGATCGCTTGAAGGTGAGAGGTCAGCGGGCCTTCAGGAACCTTGATCGAGAAGAACTCCAGTTCCTCGTCCCAGGCCGGGCTTGCGATGGAGTAGGCACGGTAGATCGGCTTGTCACCAACCATCAGGCCGATCATGGCGAACTCGCCGGAGCGGAAGCGGAAGCCAGCCGGGCGCGTCATGCGGAAGCGGAACAGATGGTCAGTATAATGCTCGACAGAAAGCACCGTCTCGGCATAGACGCCATCAGGTATTTTGACCGCAAATTCTTCCGTTTTGGCTGGAGCGTTCATTCTCTTTCCGTTCATTTTCACAAAATGCCAGACATTCTTTGGCGCGGAAATACACTATTCAGCGCCTGTTTTGAAGGTACAGGAATGTCATTGTCGCTATGCAGATGGAAATATGTATCTAAAACTCATATTTCCACGCAATGTTTCATACTGCCGCACGCCTGCGCCAGCTGTAGCTTTCACCTTCCGCCGCCGGTTTCGCGGTCGGCTGGTAGTAGACATCGATACCGGGCAGACGATTCTCCGACAGACGGCGAAGGGCGGTCTCGTTGCTAACGGCAAAGCTGGTAAAGCCAGTCCGCAGCATCAGCGGAACCTGATCGATCAGAACATCACCGATGGCACGCAGTTCACCCTGATAATTCAGCCGTGAGCGCAGCAGCGATGCGTGGCTGAAACCGCGACCGTCATTGAAGGCCGGGAAGCTTACCGCGATAATTGCTATGCGGTCGATGAATGGCTCAAGCTTGGCAACGTCATCGGCTGGCGTGATCAGAACTCCGAGGCCGACATCATTGCTTTCCGCCGCCTTCGTCAGAAATGCATCCAACGGAAGAACAGCATTTTCGCCCTCGCCCGCCTTAACCTCATCGGTCTCAATGACCCAGTTATCGTTTTCGACGAAGCCGCCTTCGTTCCAGATTTTCGTCATCTCAATCTTCCTTACGCGGCTTCTGCGGCAGCAGGATACAAAGCGTCCTTGAAAGGCTGCGGTCCAACCCGGCGGTATGCTTCGAGGAAGGTTTCTTCCTTCGAAAGCCTCAAGCCCAGATAGGTGTCGACAATGGTCTCCACCGCATCCGTCACCTTCTCAGGCTCGAAACCGCGTCCGATGATTTCGCCGATGGAGGAGTTCTCATCACCCGAACCACCAAGCGTTATCTGGTAGAGTTCCGCGCCCTTCTTCTCCACGCCCAGCAAGCCGATGTGGCCCACATGGTGGTGGCCGCAGGCATTGATGCAGCCGGAAATCTTGATCTTCAATTCGCCGATTTCCGCCTGACGCTCCGGCGCACCGAAGCGCCTGGAAATTTCCTGCGAAACCGGAATGGAGCGAGCATTGGCAAGCGCGCAATAGTCGAGCCCAGGACAGGCAATGATATCGGTGATCAAACCGGCATTGGCGGTTGCGAGACCCGCACCCGCAAGCGCGCGATAAACCGGCTCCAAATCAGCCAGCGCCACGTGCGGCAGGATGATGTTCTGTTCGTGGCTGATGCGGATTTCATCGAAGGCATATTCGGCGGCGATATCCGCCACGATCTCCATCTGCTCATCCGTTGCATCGCCTGGAATGCCGCCAATTGGCTTCAGTGAAATCGTCACCATGCCATAGTCAGGGTGCTTGTGCGGCTGCACGTTCTGGTCCACCCAGCGGGCGAAATCCGCATCCGCCTTTTTCCAGCGCGCAAGGCTCTCCCAGCTCTCGGGGCGATCCTTCAACTGCGGCGGTTCGAAATAAGTGGTGATCGCAGCGATATCGGCGTCGGGCAGCTTCAACTCGCCGTTCTTCAGATGAACAAATTCGGTCTCGACCTGACGCGCCAGTTCTTCCGCACCCGTTTCATGAACCAGAATCTTGATGCGCGCCTTGTACTTGTTATCCCGGCGGCCATGCAGGTTATATACGCGCATGATTGCGGTCGTGTAGGACAGCAGGTCTTCTTCCGGCAGAAACTCGCGGATTTTCTTGGCGATCATCGGCGTTCTGCCCTGCCCGCCACCAACATAGACCGCAAAGCCGATTTCGCCCTTGTCGTTCTTTTTCAGGTGCAAGCCGATGTCGTGAACCTGAATGGCCGCACGGTCGCGCTCCGCACCCGTCACGGCAATCTTGAACTTGCGCGGCAGGAAGGAAAATTCCGGGTGGACGGAAGACCACTGGCGCAGAATTTCCGCATAAGGGCGCGGGTCGGCAACTTCGTCTGCCGCAGCACCGGCGAAGTGGTCTGCCGTTACGTTGCGAATGCAGTTACCGGAAGTTTGAAGCGCGTGCATCTCAACGCTTGCCAGTTCTTCCAGAATGTCTGGCGTATCGGCAAGGCGCGGCCAATTATACTGAATGTTCTGGCGCGTGGTGAAGTGGCCGTAGCCACGGTCGTATTTGCGGGCGATGTGGGCCAGCATCCGCATTTGCTTGGAGTTCAGCGTGCCGTAGGGAATGGCAACGCGCAGCATATAGGCATGCAGCTGAAGATAAACGCCGTTCATCAAACGCAAGGGCTTGAAGGCATCCTCGGCCAACTCACCGGAAAGGCGGCGCTCCACCTGATCGCGAAACTGCTCCACGCGACCTTTTACGAAGGCGTGGTCGAACTCGTCATAACGGTACATGGTATTCCTCAGACTGCGATAAATGCTGCGTCAGCAGGCTTGAAGCCCTTGGCGTAGTGCATGGTTGGGCCTGCCGCACGAATGCGTTCGCGCAAGCGCGTTGGCCAGAGCTGGCCGTTCTCTTCGGTCACGTCGACGACATTCACATCAACGACCTTGTTGGCGGAAAAATCGCGCTTGCCGATTTCCTCGAGCGACGAAACGGCTTCCGCGTGGCGCGCGACCAGAGCCGATTGAAGGTTTTCCGTCCACTCGCCATTCGCATCCAGCCACACGGCAATGCCGTCGCTCAGGCGGTTGGCCGTCAGTACCTTGTCAACCATTTGCATACTCCTGTTCCAGATCCGCGCGCAGTGGGGAGACTGCAAGCGCCTCGGATCTTTCAAAATTCGCACCGGCAACCGCGTCGCCGATGATGACCATGACCGGACCGGTCAACTCGTCGCGATGCTCCAGATCCGGCAGATCCTTGAGCGTGCCATGCATGAGCCGGCGATAGCTGCGGCTGGCATTTTCAATGACGGCAACCGTCGTATCCGCGTTAAGACCAGCGCTCATCAGGCGCGTTGCAACGGATGCAGCGACGGAACGACCCATGTAAACGGCAATGGTCGCACCAGAGACCGCAAGCCGCGCCCAATCGGGAAGCACATCGCCAGCCAGATCATGGCCGGTCGTGAAGATGAGCGACGACGCGACGCCTCTCAGTGTCAGCGGCAGTTCGAAATCAGCCGCCGCCGCAAAAGCAGACGTGATACCGGGCACGATCTCGTAGCCGATACCAGCCTCGCGAAGCGCTGCCATTTCCTCGGCTGCACGGCCATAAACCAGCGGATCACCTGATTTCAGACGGACCACGCGCTTGCCTTCCAGCCCAAGAGACACCAGCAGCTTGTTAATGTCTTCCTGCGACTTGGAGTGACAGCCTTTGCGCTTGCCGACCGAAAGCCGATCCGCATCACGGCGGCCCATATTGACGATTTCCTGCGGCACAAGGGCGTCATAAACGATGACGTCTGCCTGCATCAGAACGCGCTGGGCACGCAGCGTCAGCAGATCTTCCGCACCGGGGCCAGCGCCGACGAGCCAGACATAGCCTTCGGGGCTTTCCGGAGATTGAAGCAGATTTTCAGCGGCGCGTTTCGCGGCATCCATATCGCCCAGCGCCACAGCATCGGCCACGTGACCGGAGAAGAAACGGCGCCAGAAATTGCGGCGCAATGCGCCCTTGGCAATCGTGCGTTCAGCTGCATCGCGATAATCGACGGCCAGACGCGCAAGGCGTCCGAGCGAAGGTGCGAGCATCTGATCGATGCGGGCGCGCACGATCTGGCCCAGAACCGGCCCTGCCCCTTCGGTGCAGATTGCGACGGAAAGCGGGGCACGCGCAACGAGCCCTGGCGTATAGAAATCGCAATAGCCGGGCTGATCGACCGCATTGGCCGGTATCGATTTGGCACGAGCCGCGTCGACGATCTGGCGATCCAGCGCTTCGTCGCCCGTTGCGGCAAAGACAAGGGTCATGCCCTCAACCTGTTCAGGCGAGAAGCGTTGCGCGGTGACACTGACCTGCTCCTTGCTCAGGAAGGCCGCGTAATCAACCTCGGGCTCGTCAGCGAAAGCCACGATGTGAGCGTTCGTATTCGACAGCAGACGGACCTTCGCATAGGCCTCATCGCCATTTCCGAATACGGCAACACGCTTGCCCTCCACCTTGAAAAAGGCGGGAAAGGTCGTCAGGCGCTCATCAGCGTGGGAAGCAGGTGTTTCAGACATGGTCACAATATCGCCGATCGCTGTTTGAGGTTGAAGGTACGAAAATTCCTTCGACATAATGCAGTAGATTTTTATTTCTCGGCAAGCCATGTTTTAGAGGAAAACCAACCGATGCGACCAATTCGCCACGGCTTATGTAAATCACCGAATTTTCTATAAGAATCCTATATTTCTCCGCCACTTTCTGGTCTAAATCATGGCGAAAAAATCTGCTGCATATTGATAGGGCCATACCTTGACCGAGCAATCCATAGCCTCCCGTCTCCTCGATGTTATCGAACACGATATCCTGCCGCTGACCGCCCGCGGCGTGTCGCTGGGCAACAAGGTCTTCGGAGCAGCCATATTGCGGAAGTCGGATCTGTCCCTCGTGCTGGCCGAGACCAATAACGAGCTGGAGAACCCGCTCTGGCATGGCGAGGTCCACACATTGAAGCGGTTTTATGAGCTTGGCGAGAAGCCGAATACGAAAGACCTCATCTTCCTTTCCACCCACGAACCGTGCACCATGTGCATGTCGGCAATCACTTGGGCGGGCTTCGATAATTTCTACTCCTTCTTCAGTCATGAAGATTCACGCGATGCTTTCGCCATCCCGCACGATCTGAAAATTCTGAAGGAAGTCTTCGGGCTGGAGCCCGGCGGGTATCGCCGCCAGAATGCGTTCTGGAACTCCTACTTCATTGCGGATCTGGTGGAGAGCGAAGATGAGCCGTTGAAAACCCGGCTGCGGGAGCAGACGGCGCGCATCAAAGCCATTTATAACGATCTCTCGACCAGTTATCAGTCGTCCAAGACCGACAACAACATTCCTTTGAACTGACCCCGCAGGAAAGCCGCCATGGAAGCCTCGAAAGATATTTCCCGTCTCATCGAGATCATGGAGGCATTGCGCCAGCCAGAAACCGGGTGCCCGTGGGATGTCGTGCAAACCTTCGAGACCATAAAGCCCTACACCATAGAGGAAGCCTACGAGGTAGCGGATGCTATTGAGCGCAAGGATATGGACGATCTTTGCGAGGAACTGGGAGACCTGCTACTACAGGTCGTCTTTCATTCCCGCATAGCGCAAGAGATGGGCGAGTTTTCCTTCGGCGATGTGGTGCAGGCTGTCACCTCCAAGATGATCCGCAGGCATCCGCATGTTTTTGCTGTTTCTGCTGCAGACACGCCGGAATCGGTCAAGCTGCAATGGGATCAGATCAAGGCTGCGGAAAAGCGCGAGCGCGCCGAACGTCGGGCAAGCCGCGGCATTACCGAGGATTTCAAGGCGGGATTTCTCGGGTCGATCCAGCGCACGCAGCCCGCCTTGACCGAGGCCCTGAAGCTACAGGAACAGGCCGCCCGCGTCGGCTTCGACTGGTCCGCGCCGGAACCGATCCTCGACAAGATCGAAGAGGAAATCGGCGAACTGCGCCAGGCATTGGCTGAGGGCAATCCTGCCAAGGTGACGGACGAACTCGGCGACCTGATCTTCGCTCTGGTGAATATTGGCCGTCACGTCAAAACCGATCCGGAAAATGCGCTTCGCGGCACGAACACCAAGTTCCGCAGGCGCTTCAACCACATCGAAACATCGCTGAACGCTTCAGGCTCCAGTTTGGAAAGTGCTACGCTGGAACAGATGGAAGAACTTTGGCAGGCGGCGAAAGCTATCGAACGTCAACTCGATACGAGCCGGAACGGTTGAACAGGAGCATCGACGCCCTGCCCTTCACCTTGACCTGAAGGTGGTAGCAGAGCCGCAATCAGCTCGCCTGTCGAATGCCTTCCAGCGGTGCCGCGCTTTCGAAATCCTCTGCCCGGTAAAGCGTAAGCTGATCACGACCGCTTGCCTTGGAGGCATAAAGCGCCATATCCGCTTTCTTGATCAGCGCGAGCGGCGCGCTCATTTTGTCCTCGCAGATGGCAAGGCCCATGCTGAGCGTGGCGGAAACCCTCTGCTCATCGATATTGTGCTTGATCGTACTCACGATCTGCCGGGTGCTATCGGCGAAAGCCAGCGCTTCCTCCATGCCAATTCCGGGCTGATACAGAATGAATTCTTCTCCGCCGAAACGAGCGAAGCTGTCCATCGGGCGCACCCTGCTCGAAAGCTCGCGGGCCACCCGCGCCAAAACTTCATCGCCAGCCAGATGCCCGAAACCGTCATTGATGCGCTTGAAATAGTCGATATCGATCATCACGATCGCATCGCCCTGCCGCATTACATCCGGCAAGCGGGAACTGAAGGAATGCCGGTTCGGAACGCCTGTCAGAACATCGAGCTCCGCAAGCCTGCGCAATCTCTCTTCCGCACGCTCCTTCACCAAGGCCATGACGAAAAACGCGATAGCGAAATGGCAAACGATAGAGACAAAGAACGAGTTTCGCGACAGGCCGACCGAGGTTTCAGGCAGGATGTTTCCGACGACCACAAGAAGCGTCAACACCGCCGATGCAATGATGGCAATAGACAGGGCCTTGCGAACTGGCAGTGGTTCAATCAGCCTGTCGGACAACACGACATATGCCGAAGCGAAGAGCAGCGAAGCTGCCGTCAGTTGAAATGAAATCGTTCTTGCGACTGGTATCGTGTAAAGGCCCGTCGCGAGCAACAACGAGCATGCACCTAATGGCAAAAGCAGTACCAGCCATTCTTTCTGCCGGATGCGCTGGCTGCTGATGCGGCACATGCCGATCCAGAATGTTGTGTAACCGGCCAGACCCGCAAAATTGCCGGTCAATGCAAATTCATGCTCGCAACCTTCAACCAGTTTCCCGATGCCTGAAAGGGTCGAAGCCGTTGCTATCAGGAAAAAACCCGCAGCAAGGTGCCCTAGCCCGACACTCTCTTTGGACTGGGAACGCACATACATGAAGCACAGCGCGCCGATGAAAAAAGAGAGTTTATGAAGCAGGAGAACAGTAGGAAGATCTAAAGGTTGCAACATCAATTATAGCTCGCATCAATTGCGAGACAATATCATACGGCCGCCCTTACGAAACCCTAACAACCCAATGATTATTGTTTGCTATAGTAAATAATCGACGGGCAGATTCGGGACTGCGTCGCGTCCCGTTATCATACTGAAAAGATTATCGTTCCCAGTCTTCAGGCTCGGCTTTCGCCGAAATTCCAAGGCGGCGTTCAAGCTCTGCTCCCTGCATCTCAGACAGACGCACATCGAGCGCCACGGAACCATCTTCACGGTCCTCGCGCCCGTCCACTATGGCATTGTCGTAGACCCATGAAAGAAGCGGCAACTGATCTACATTCAGAAAGATTGTCGTCTCCGTCAGAACGCCGGAAAGGCGCTTGGAAATCTCTTCCATCAGCGCATCCACGCCCTCGCCGGTAATGGCTGAGACGGCGCGGATATTGGCCTTGCCTTCCGCTCTCTGCATGATGGCGTCGTGCGCTTCGGGTTCCAGCCTGTCGACCTTGTTCCAAACCTCGATGATGCGCTCTTCGGCAACCTTTTCATCGATTCCAAGGTCACTGAGGATGCGAAGAACGTCTCCTGCCTGTGCTGCATTGTCTGGGTCGGACATGTCCCGAACATGCAGGACGAGATCGGCTTCCAGCACTTCTTCAAGCGTCGCGCGGAAGGCTGCGACGAGATGCGTCGGCAGGTCCGAGATGAAGCCGACGGTATCGGACAGGATAACCGTGCGGCCATGCGGCAGCTTCATGCGGCGAAGCGTCGGATCGAGCGTGGCAAAGAGCATGTCTTCCGCCAGAACCCCCGCACCGGTGATGCGATTGAAAAGCGTCGATTTCCCGGCGTTGGTATAGCCTACCAGCGCAACGATGGGATGCGGCACCTTGCGGCGCTTGGCACGGTGAAGCTGGCGGGTCCGCACCACCTGCTCCAACTCGCGTTCCAGGCGAACGATGCGTTCCTGCAGCAAACGACGGTCGGCTTCAATCTGGGTTTCACCGGGACCACCCATGAAGCCCGCACCACCGCGCTGGCGCTCAAGGTGGGTCCAGCTGCGAACCAGTCGGCCCTTCTGGTAGTTCAGGTGGGCGAGATCGACCTGTAACGTGCCTTCCTTGGTCGAAGCCCGGCGACCGAAGATTTCCAGGATCAGACCGGTGCGATCGATGACCTTGGAGTTCCACTGTTTTTCGAGATTGCGCTGCTGAACGGGTGTCAGCGGATGATCGACAATGACGAGACCCGCATCCGTCTCATCCAGCAGATGGCCGATTTCCTCGATCTTGCCAGTGCCGAACAGGGTAGCCGGGCGCGGCTGGCTTACCGGCACGATGAGCCCCTGCGTCACCGTCAGATCGATGGCAAGCGCCAGACCTTTCGCCTTCTCAAGCTTCGCTTCCGTGGAGCGCGTCGGCGTCGTGACGGTTGCCTCACGGGCATCGCGCTGCTGCTTCAGAAGCGGAACGAGAACCACCGCGCGCATGTCGTCGCGGCGCTTTTCCAGTTCCGGGATGATGGATTCGTTCGAGGTATCACGCGTAGAAATTTGAAGGTCCTTTTCGGTTCTCGTCAGGCGGCACTAGAAAAACACACAAGCGTCTACGAGGCAAAACAACGGAGCTGCTCAAGGAGTTCCGTTGCTTGGCTTTAACCGGCAGATTGCCTTCGCATATGCGCGGATGGATCAGGCCGCGCCTTCTTCCGTCTCGAACATCTGCATCGGCTGGCCCGGCATGATGGTGGAGATCGCGTGCTTGTAGACAAGCTGGGAGTGTCCGTCACGGCGCAGAAGAACGCAGAAATTATCAAAGGACGTAACGACGCCCGTCAGCTTCACGCCGTTGATGAGGAAGATCGTCAACGAGATCTTTTGCTTGCGAACAGTGTTGAGGAAGAGATCTTGCAGGTTTTGAGAACGTTCCGCCATGGCGCCGCTTCTTTCTTTTTGTGCCCGGATGGGAGACCGGGAAATAAACAATCAATTATATATCCGGTTCGCCCTGTCCCCCTGCCAACCGGTGGAACTCTGGTATCAAATCACGGTCCCTTCCGCAATGTCGAAAAAATCACTCGGCTTTTTCGAGGGAAACCACGTAAAGCCCTAAATCACGCCTGATTAGAAGTACTGGATCGATACGCGGAAAAGCTGTTCCACATCGCGCACCGACTCAGCCGATGCAAACAGGATCACGCGGTCCTTCGCCTTGATCTTCATGTTCCCATCAGGCCGCAAAACCTTCTTGTCACGATAGACCGCGCCGATGCGAATGCCGTCCGGCAGATCGATTTCACGCAGCGCCTGCCCCACCAGCGGAGAGGTTTCCAGCGCTTCCGCCTCGATGATTTCGCCATTGCCGCGCTGTACCGCGTAGACAGAGCGGATGCGCCCTTTTCGCACATGCTGAAGCACGCGTGAAATGGTGACGGCGCGCGGATTGATGTAGGCATCCAGCGCCAGCGATTTCGCGACGTCGTGGAATGACGGGCCATTCAGCAGAGCCAAGTTCGACTTGCATCCAAGCTGCTTGGCCATCACTGCGCCCAGAATATTGGTCTGGTCGTTATTGGTCAGCGTCACGATGAGATCCGCGTCCTGAATATCTGCCTGATGCAAAATTTTCTGGTCGAGAACTGAACCGTGCAGGACGATTGTCGAGCTGAGCTTTTCGGATGCCGCAATCGCCTTTTCGCGGTCGAACTCGATTATTTTCACCCGTGTCTTCGGCTGCAGTTCCTCGATGGAACGCGCAACATACTGTCCGATATTGCCGCCGCCTGCGATCACGATGCGGCTCGCTTCCTTCTCTTCATGACCGAAGAGCCCCAGCGTGCGGCGCGCGTGCTGCCGCTGGCAGATGACGTACGCAAGGTCTCCCGTCTTCAACTGCTCGGAGGAATCGACAGCCTTGAGATGCCCGTTGCGAAACACGCCGACGACCGTTGCGATGAGGTCAGGAAAAAGCTGGCTGAGCTGCTGCAACGGCGTGTTCACTACCGGGCAGTTTTCCATGCACTCGATGGCCAACATCGACACATTGTCATCGGCAAAGCGCACCACGTCCGTCGCACCCGGAAAGGCGATGCGGCGCAGAACCATCTTGCCGACTTCGATTTCCGGCGAGATCGTCACATCGATGGACATGTTCTCGCGGCTGAAGAGATCGCCATATTCCGGCGCAAGATAGCTCTGGTCGCGAATACGGGCGATCTTGGTCGGGACGCTGAACAGCGCATGCGCCACTTCGCAGGCAACGATATTGATTTCGTCATAGAGCGTGACGGCGATGATCATGTCGGCCTGATCTGCTCCGGCCTTCGCCAGCACATCCGGGTGCGAGCCGTGTCCGACATAACCGCGAACATCCAGCGTTTCGGTAATTGCCGTAATCAGCGCCGCCGAGGTATCGATGACCGAGACCTCGTTATCTTCTCGCGACAATTGTTCGGCAATGCCGTAACCCACCTGCCCCGCGCCACAAATAATGACTTTCATATGCTCTCTCTGAGGCTAGGTGCAGAACCGGTTTTTATTTGAAGTCAGACGCCGAGCGACTTCAGTTTGCGGTGAAGAGCGGAGCGCTCCATGCCGACAAACTCTGCCGTGCGGGAAATATTACCGCCGAACCGGTTGATCTGCGCCACGAGATAATCCCGCTCGAACATTTCGCGTGCCTCGCGCAGAGGCAGGGTCATGATGTGCTGATCGCCCTGGGCTGCAATCTTGGGCAGCATGTCGCCAATATCGGAGGGAAGCATGTCGGCGGTGATGGACGAATCCCCGCCTTCCGGGCGGGCAAGGATCATCAGACGCTCGATATTATTGCGCAACTGGCGAATATTGCCGGGCCAGTCATGCGTCTGCAGCACTGCCATGGCGTCGTCACCGATCTTGCGCGGGCGGATGCCGGCCTGCTCGGAAATCTGGCGGATGAACATATCCACCAGAAACGGAATATCCTCACGACGCTCCGAAAGCGCTGGAACCTTGACCGGAACGACCGCCAGACGGTGATACAGATCCTCGCGGAACAGACCTTCCGAAATCAGATTTTCGAGGTTGAGAGCGGTAGACGAAATAATACGCACATCCACCTTCACCCGCTTGCCGCCGCCGACGCGTTCGAACTGCTGGTCGACAAGAACGCGCAGGATTTTGTTCTGCGTTTCGCGTGGCATTTCGCCGACTTCGTCCAGATAGAGCACACCGCGATGTGCTTCTTCCAGCGCGCCGACCTTGCGCGGCTGGCCGGGCAAACCTTCGGTGCCGAAAAGCGCGATTTCCATCCGCTCCGGCGTAATCGTCGCAGCATTTAGCGCCACGAATGGGCCGCTTGCGCGTGAAGACTTCTTATGAATCATCCGCGCCACAAGCTCCTTGCCGGAACCGGACGGTCCGAGGATCATGATGCGGCTGTTGGTCGGCGAAACGCGGTCGATTGTCTGGCGAAGCTGGGAGACGGCAAGAGATGCGCCGATCAATTCAACAGCGTCGCCCGTGCGCTTTTTTAGCTCCTGCACCTCGCGTTTCAGCTTGGAGTTTTCCAGAGCCCGCTCGGCAATCAGGATCAGCCGATCTGCCTTGAATGGCTTCTCGATGAAGTCGAAAGCGCCGCGCTTGATGGCATTGACCGCTGTTTCGATATTGCCGTGGCCGGAGATCATCACCACCGGAAGATCGGGATGGCGGCTCTTGATCTCATCCAGAAGCGCCAGACCATCCAGCTTGCTGCCCTGCATCCAGATATCGAGGAAAATCAGCCGTGGCACGCGCTCGGAAATGGCGGCAAGCGCGCTGTCGCTATCATGCGCCATGCGGGTTTCGTGACCTTCGTCAGACAAAATGCCTGCAACGATTTCACGGATATCGGCCTCGTCATCGACAACCAGAATATCAGACGCCATATGCAACTTCCTTGTCATTTTCGCTGCCAACCACCTCAACATGGGGGAGCAGCACCCTGATCATGGCGCCATGGCCATGATCGAAATCGGCAGGCGCATCGTGCAATTCCAGATGCCCGCCGTGTTCTTCAATGATCTTCTTCACGATGGCGAGGCCGAGGCCCGTGCCCTTGTCGCGCATCGTCATGTATGGCTCGAGAATGCGATGTCGGTTCTCGACCGGCAGACCGCGGCCATTGTCGATCACGTCAACCACGAACTGGTTGTTCGTCCTGTCGAACGCCGCCTTCACGAGAATCTTGCCCTCGCGGGCCTCTGCCGGATCGATCGCCTCGATGGCTTCGGTCGCATTCTTGATGAGGTTGCCGAAGGCCTGACCGAGCATCCGCGCATCGAACATGCCCTGCAGCGGTTCGTCGCCGAGATCGGTTTCGAACTTCACGTGGCTGGCGCCCATTTCCCGCAGGAATGCGGCATCCTTGAGGACCGGGCGAAGATCGGACATTTCCTTCGTTGGCTTCGGCATGCGCGCAAAGGCCGAGAATTCGTCCACCATCCGCCCGATGTCACCCACCTGACGCACGATCGTATCCGTGCACTGGTCGAAAATAGCCCGGTCGCTATCATCGATCTGCTTGCCGAAACGGCGCTTGATGCGTTCCGCCGAAAGCTGGATCGGGGTCAATGGATTTTTGATTTCATGGGCGATGCGCCGCGCCACATCGGACCATGCCGTAGAACGCTGGGCGATGACGAGGTCGGTGATGTCGTCCAGCGTGATGACGTAGGATTCGCGACCGTCTCGCGCATCCTCTCGCGTCACCTGAACATTCAGCGTCCGCTCCTTGCCGCGCCGCATGATGTTGATCTGCTGGCGGAAATCGATGCGGCCGGAAGCCGAAGCCTCGGACAGCACATGCTCAATCTCAGGTGCGGCCACCGAAAGCGGCGCGCCGATCAGTTCCGAAGATGGCAGCGCCAGAAACTCTTCCGCAGACGGATTGACGATGGTGACGACCCGGTTCTCATCCACGCCGATGACAGCTGCGGTCACCCCCGAAAGCACCGCCTCGATAAAGCGGCGACGATTGTCGATATCGTCCTTCGCCTCAATGATTTCTCCCTGCTGGCTGCGGATTTCCGAGATCATCTTGTTGAATGTGCGCGACAATCGCCCGACGTCACCATCCACGGCACGCACCGGCACCAGCACATGCAGATTGCCGGTCGCCACGCTGTCGGCTGCGCTGATGAGCAGGCGTATGGGCCGCACGATGCGGTCGGCAACCGCAATAGCGGTCCATATTGCCGCCAGAAGAACGATCAGGGCAAAGCCGAGATAGAGGATCGCAAAGGCCATTTGCAACGGCGCGCGGCCCGCCTCCATCGCCTTGTATTCGGCCCGGTTTTCCTCCATCAGCCGCATGGCCGACATGACCTTGGGGTCAACCGCGCGAACCGTATAAAGGAACGTACCGCCGATGCCTTCGAGCTTTATGATGGCGCCGACGAGGTTCGTCACGCCCGGCGGAATGAGTGTCGGCTGTCCCGCTGCTGCCTTTTCCAGCGCATCCGTTGGAATTGCCGGAAGTGGCCTTTCGGTCTGGATATCCGCCTGCACCACGGCATCGCCATCCGACTGAACGAGGAACGCGCCCAGCATACCGCGACCCCTCGCCTGACGCGTCATCAGTTCAACGAAACCGGTGCGGTCGAGGTAGAAGAGAGCGCGGTTGCGGTCGAGGTCTGTCGCCATGGACAGCGTCTGGCCCTGAAGATAGCCGGCATTTTCCAGCATATAGGCCTGCGCGATATTGCTGGAAGAATCCACGATGGCCTGGGTGCGGATCGCAAACCAGCGATCCAGCCCGACATTCAGCGTCAAACTGGCAAAAATCGCCACCAGAACGGCAGGTGTAATCGCTACGATGGAGAACAGCACAACAATGCGAACATGCAGCCGCGCCGCTGCCCTGCCCTTGCGCCGTGCTTTCAGTAGACGGCTGATTTCGCGCCCGATCAGATACATCAGGCCGATGACGAAAATCGAATTGATGATGACCGAGGCGATGACGACGTTGGAGGTTGGCGCAATCGGTGTCAGGCCAAGTAGAACGAAGAGCGTAAGAATGGCGCAGATCAGCGCCAGGCCCGCCATCACCAGTCCGGGAAGCGCAAAGGACATCCGGCGATCGGCTATCACCATTCCCGCCGACGCTTCGTCGGCACTCCTATCGGCGACAGGTTTGCGCATCGATTATATTCCCAAAGCCGCCTGAAGCAGCAGCATCGCCATAGCCACACATCACCGACCGCCCAACAGCGAATCTATGATACCCCAGTGTTTTTCAAGCAACACTTTGTGGCGAAAATGCAACGACTGTCGTCACATTGTCAATATGATCAGGCGGTCCGGGAACTGCGATACACGGAAACTCCGAGCTCGCGAATCTTTTTACGTAACGTGTTACGGTTGAGACCAAGAAGATCGGCTGCTTTGATCTGGTTACCGCGCGTGGCAGTCAGAGCGGCGAGAATGAGCGGATACTCCATCTCGTGCAGAACGCGGTCATATAGTCCGGGCGGCGGCAGGTTCTCTCCGAAGCTGGAGAAATATTCCCGCATGTTCTCTTCCACAGCCTGCGAAATGGTCAGGTTGCCATTGCGAACCGCCGTTCTGTCTATCGGGCTGTCCGGAACATCGGATTGCAGTTCCTGTTCGATGATTTCGCGGGTGATGACCTCTTGCGGATAAAGCGCCATCAGGCGGCGAATGAGGTTTTCCAGCTCGCGGACGTTGCCCGGCCAGGCATAGGCCTTCATCAGCTCCAGCGCTTCACCTTCGAAACGCTTGCCCTCAAGCCCCTCTTTTTCACCCGTCTGGATGAAGTGGCGAACGAGGTCGGGAATATCTTCCGCCCGATCACGAAGCGGCGGCAGGCGCAGCGGTACGACGTTGAGGCGATAATAAAGGTCTTCGCGGAACAGGCCCTGATTGATGGACTGCTTCAAATCCTTGTTGGTGGCGGCAACGATGCGGACATCGGTACGGATCGGCGTGCGTCCGCCAACCGTGGTGTATTCGCCCTGCTGCAAAACGCGCAATAGACGCGTCTGCGCATCCATCGGCATATCGCCGATTTCATCCAGAAACAGCGTGCCGCCTTCCGCCTGTTCGAAGCGACCTGTGGAGCGGTTCTGCGCGCCGGTAAAAGCGCCCTTCTCATGGCCGAAAAGCTCCGACTCGATCAGGTCACGCGGGATGGCCGCCATGTTGATCGCCACGAAAGGACCATTACGACGCTTGCCGTAATCATGCAGCGCACGCGCCACCAGTTCCTTGCCGGTACCCGACTCACCGGTGATCATCAGCGTCAGATCGGTCTGCATCAGGCGCGCCAGAACGCGGTAGATTTCCTGCATCGCGGCGGAACGCCCCACCAGCGGCATGCCGTCCTGCATATCGTCATCCAGCTTGGCAGGCTTGCGCTTCGGCTCAGACAGGGCGCGCCCGATGATGGCGATCAGTTCCGTCAGGTCGAAAGGCTTCGGCAGATAGTCATATGCACCTTTCTCGGACGCCTTGATCGCCGTCATGAAGGTGTTCTGCGCGCTCATGACCAGAACCGGTAGCTCAGGGCGCGCCTTCTTGATGCGCGGCAGAAGGTCGAAAGCGTTCTCATCCGGCATGACCACGTCCGTCACGACGAGATCACCCTCACCCGCCGAGACCCAGCGCCACAGCGTGGCGGCATTGGATGTGATGCGCACATCGTAACCGGCGCGGCTCAGCGCCTGGTTCAGAACGGTGCGGATAGCCGCATCATCATCGGCCACGAGAATCGTTGCTGTCATGGATTGGATCCTGTCGTGTTCGGAAGAATGCTGTCGTCAGGCGCCACTTCGGGGGAGACGGGCATCAATACGCGGAAAGTCGTGCGGTGATTCTGGCTGTCGCATTCCACAATGCCGCCATGGGCACCGATGAGCTTGGCCACAAGCGCCAGTCCAAGGCCGGAGCCATTGGTCTTGGTGGTGATGAAGGGATCGAAAAGATGAGGCAGCAGGTCTGCGGGTACGCCCGGACCATTATCAACCACACAAAACTCAAGAGGCAGCGAAATGCGCTCGCGGCTACCGGCAACCGAAAGGCGGATGCCCGGGCGGTAAGCCGTCGTCAGAATGATCTCTCCATCCTGCTGGTTACCCACGGCTTCAGCGGCATTTTTCACCAGATTGAGGAAGACCTGCACCAGCTGGTCGCGGTTCGCATAAACCGGCGGCAGCGAGGGGTCGTAATTTTCGATGATCTTGATGTTGCGTGCAAAGCCCGCCTTTGCAACGGCTTTGACGTGATCCAGCACCGAGTGAATATTGACCGGCATGCGATCCACCGGACGCTCGTCCGAAAAAATCTCCATGCGGTCCACCAGCGAGACGATGCGGTCGGTCTCGTCGCAGATCAGCCGCGTCAAAGCCCGATCCTCGTCCTCCACCGAGGTTTCAAGCAGCTGCGCGGCACCTCTGATACCGGAAAGCGGGTTCTTGATTTCATGCGCCAGCATGGAGGCAAGCCCGGTTACGGAGCGCGCCGCTGCCCGGTGCGTCAACTGGCGGTCGATCTTGTCCGCCATGGAGCGCTCCTGAAAGACGACGACGACCGATCCTGGCTCACTGACGACTGGGGCCACATAGAGATCCACAAGCTTGTCCTGCCCCAAGCGTGGCGAAGACAGATCCACCCGATATTCATTGACCGGCGCACGGCGCTCCCGCACCTGATCGATCAGCGCCAGAAGCGGGCTGCCGAAGGGAATGAAAGTGGAAATACGATAGCGCAAAAGATGCGTGGCGCTTGCACCGAAGAAGGCTTCCGCCTCCCAATTGGCAAAGGCCACGAAGCCCTCGGGATCCACGAGGATGACCGGGTTTTGAACGGCATTGAGAACCGCCATGGCCAGAGCATTGCTGGTGGATACGGATGGAGTTTCGGCGCTCATGCGGCCTTCCTTGCAGCGGCACGTTCGGCGCTGCTTTCCAGAGCGGATCGGAGAATTGCGATCACTTCGCTCGTATTTTTCGATGTCATGATCAGCCCCTTGTCGCCCGGCTGCATCTCCGGCGCGAACCGGTCCAGATACCAGCCGAGATGTTTGCGCGCATGGCGAAGCCCGGCCTCTACACCATAAAATTCCAGCATCATCTCATAATGTTCCACGGCGATGTCCGCGATGGCTTCGCGCGCTGGTGCATCGTGCCCCGCCAGAACCGCTGGCAGCCACGGCTGGCCCTGCGCACCGCGCCCCACCATCACCGCATCGGCGCCGGAGCGGCGCAGTATCTCGCTTACATCATGCGCCGTTTCGACATCGCCATTGGCAATCAGCGGCACGGAGATGACGTCGCAGACAGCGCGGATGGCGTCCCAATCCGCCCTGCCCTCATAAAACTGCATGCGCGTGCGGCCATGAATGGTGATGAGCTGCGCACCCGCCGCCTCCGCGCGGGACGCGATTTCCGGGGCATTGAGGGAGTTTTCGTCCCAGCCGAGACGCATTTTGACCGTCACGGGCACATCGACCGCCTTCACCGTCGCCTCGATCATGCCGAGCGCATGGTCCGGATCTCGCATAAGGGCGGAGCCGGAATAACCGCCCGTCACCTTCTTGGCCGGACAACCCATATTGATATCGATAATATCCGCACCGTTATCCGCCGCGATCTTCGCGGCCTCGGCCATCCAGTGCGCCTCGCGCCCGGCAAGCTGCACCATATGCGGCGTCATGCCCGCATTTTTCAATCGCGCCCAGGATTCACCCTTGTTCGCAACAAGCTCACGGCTGGCCACCATTTCGGTCACGACCAAACCGGCGCCGAAGCGCCAGGCAAGTTGACGAAATGGCAGATCGGTGACGCCCGACATGGGCGCAAGCACCGCTCTGTTACGTATAGCGACAGAGCCAATCTGGAACGGGTCTGACAGCGCCGGAAGAGGCAATTGGTGATCTTTCATGCAGATTATAATGTTGCATTATTTTTAGACAGCGTTTTCACACTTGCCAAGCACCCACGGCAATATTTTTGCGTGTTTTTTGATGAATGCGCACGTCTTTGGCAAAGGATTGAGCCGCTGTGGGGGGCAAAGAGCACCCCCATGCTGGGCTGAAGCGGCGTTTCAGGCTGGTCAACCGGTTTTTGAAACGTTAGAGCAGCAGTGTCAACCTTAGTAGATATGCAGGAATGGCATAGGCTCGATGCAAAAAACCAACGTGAAAATCGGTGTCGTCGTCGTGGCCGCAGGGCGCGGAGAGCGTGCGGGCTCCCCCGAAGAAGGGCCAAAGCAATATCGCCTGATCGGCGGCAGGCCGGTCATCGAGCATACGCTGAAGACGTTTCTGGAATGGCCGCAAGACACTGCAATTGTAGTTGTCATTCACCCCGACGACGTCACTCTCTTCGAGCCGATTGCGCAGCGCCGCGGAGCAACGGAAAGTCTCCATGTGGTGACTGGCGGCAAGACACGCCAGCAATCCGTGCTGGCCGGTCTCGAAGCGCTGGAAGCTGAAGGCGTGACGCATGTCATGATCCATGATGCCGTGCGCCCCTTCATCAACGCCGATTTACTCGACCGGGTAGCTGCAAAACTATCCGAAGGTGCAGAGGCGGTACTGCCCGCAATGCCTGTTACGGATACGTTGAAGCGCGGCGAGGCCGGGCTGGTTCGTGAGACGGTTCCGCGCGATGGCCTGTTTTCGGCCCAAACGCCGCAATCATTTGCTTTCAGCGCAATTCTGTCCGCTCATCGCGCCGCTGCCGCATCCGGCAAAAGCGATTTTACCGACGATGCGTCCATAGCCGAATGGGCGGGCCTTGCCGTTACCCTCGTTGAGGGTTCGGTCGATAACGTGAAACTGACATTGAAGCGGGATATTGCCATGGCTGACGAAAAACTCTTAGCGGCGCTGCCGGATGTTCGCACCGGAAATGGTTACGACGTCCACCAATTGGAGCCCGGCGATGGCGTAACGCTTTGCGGCATCTTCATTCCGCATGATCAAAAGCTCAAAGGCCATTCCGATGCGGATGTCGCTCTCCATGCCCTCACCGACGCGCTCCTCGCCACCTGCGGCGCTGGCGATATTGGCGACCATTTCCCGCCTTCCGATCCGCAATGGAAGGGCGCCCCTTCACGAATTTTTCTGGAGCATGCGGCCAAGGTCGTTCGGGAAAATGGCGGCACCATCATGAATGCCGATGTCTCGCTGATTGCAGAGGCTCCCCGCGTCGGCCCTCACCGGCAGGCCATGCGCGAAAATCTGTCGGATATTCTTGGCATCTCGCTTGACCGCTGTTCCGTCAAAGCCACGACCAATGAGATGATCGGCTTTGTTGGCCGCCGCGAAGGCATCGCCGCCATTGCCACGGCAACCGTCGTCTACCAACGGAGGCCGCTGTGAGCATTTTCCCCGGCGATATCGAAGAACAGGCCCGCCAGATCATCGCGGAGTTCTCGGCTAAAAACATCATGGTTTCAACCGCCGAAAGTTGCACGGGCGGGCTGATTGCCGGGGCTTTGACAGAAATCGCGGGGTCATCTGCGGTCGTGGATCGCGGTTTCGTAACCTATACGAACCAGGCCAAGATGGAGATGCTTGGTGTCAGCGAAGCGACGCTTGCAGCCTATGGTGCCGTTTCAAAGGAAACCGCGTTGCAGATGGCGCATGGCGCGCTGTTTCGCTCTCGGGCCAAAATCTCTGTCGCGGTGACGGGAATTGCAGGTCCCGGCGGCGGGTCGGATCATAAGCCGGTCGGCCTTGTGCATCTTGCAGCCAAAAGCCGGGACGGTGGATTGATCCATCGCGAAATGCGCTATGGCGATATTGGACGCGATCAGGTCCGCTTGGCGACTGTCAGAACCGCGCTTGAGATGGTGCTGGAACTGTCTCAGTCCGTATAAATCCGGTCGGCGCGCGCCTCGAAGGCTTCGGCAAACATGCGAAATGCCCTGTCGAACATGGATCCCATGACGGCGCCGAGCAACCGGCTCTTGAACTCGTAATCGATGAAGAAGTAAACCGAGCAGCCGCCATCCGGCGCAGGTTCGAAACGCCAGCGATTGTCGAGATATTTGAACGGACCGTCGAGATACTTCACATCGATGGCATGCTCTTCCGGCTTCAGAAGAACCTGTGTCGTGAAGGTTTCGCGAATGGCCTTGTAGCCCACCGTCATATCCGCCACGAGCAGCGATTTTCCATCCCGCTCCTTCCTGGAGCGAACGGTCAACCCTTCGCAGAGCGGCAGGAATTCAGGGTATTTCTCCACATCGGCGACGAGGGCGTACATCCGGTCAGGAGAGTGTTTGACAAGGCGGCGTGTTTCGAAGTGCGGCATGAGCCGGAATTAATGCGCAGCACCCAGAAGATCAAGGAGGCGACCGGCTTCCTCTCGCGATTTTACCTGAAATATCGGAACCTCCGGACCATAGAGATCGAAGTTCCGAATGAAAATCGGTGTTTGACGCTGCTCGAATGTCCAGACGTAGGTCAGGAACTCCATATTGGGAAAGGGCTCGCGGCAACCATCCGCCATATCGGCGCGCACCCTGCCGTAGTTCCGCGCAACCCGGCGGGCGATACCCGTCAGACACGTCCACCGTGGCAGGCGCATCCAGATAACGATATCCGTTCGCGGCAAACGCACATTAAAGGTGGAAGGATTGCTGCCATCCAGCACCCAGCGGTCGCCCACGATAATATCGTTTATGATGCGGTGCTGCTCTTCCTTTTCCCGCTGGTTCCAATTGGGCAACCAACGCACATCCCGGTCTATGGAGAAATAGTCCGCGCCCAGATGCGTGGCAATCCTCCGCGAGATGGTCGTCTTCCCCGCCCCGGAGGAGCCGACGACCATTACGCGAGATGCTTTATCAATCAGTTGCGCCGCCTCTGCGGCATCCTCAATGAAATTCGGCATGCCTTGCCCCCTGCTCTATCGCTCGGTCCGCCCCGCTGTGATGGACTCAAGATGTGCCACGAATCGATCCGTATCCCTGTAGCTTCTCAGAATGATGACCGGCATGTCTTCTCTTGCGGCTTCCAGATGCATTTGAATTTCGGGTGATTCCCGCGTTTCGAAGTGCCAGATGTAGGAAAGAAATTTGGCATCGATCTTTTCCGGGCATCCTTCCGCCATTTCCGGACGCACCTGGCCGCGATAGCGCAGCCATCTTTTCAGCACGCTCCAAAGCGAGACCCAGCGCGGAAATCGCAGCCAGATTACGGCATCCGTTCGCGGCAACCGCACGGGCAACGTGCCGGGGCTGTTGCCGTCGATGATCCAGCAATCCTGATCCACAAAGGCAGTCATCCGGTCGATGACTTCCTCTCGTGGCCGCAACTTCCAGCCGGGCAGCCAGAAGATATCCCGATCGCAGGAAATATGCGGCATTCCAAGTCGGCGGGAGATGATGTCGCTTAGCGTGCTCTTGCCGTTACCAGCGCAGCCAATCACAACAATGCGGGAAGCCTGTCGAATAATCGTTGCAGCATGTTGCGTCTCTTTAACAATGATCATCCTCTACACCCTTGCATAGCTGTTCCTAGAAAATCGCTATTGCAACCCTACTGGGCTGATTGCTATTTATTTGGCATAATGATTGCAGCCATGAGATGCAACCGAGCCGATTCCCACCCTTCGGCGCGGTTTCGTGTCTGGCGCGTTTCCCACAAAACAGGGCCGTGAGAGCCCAACCGAGAGCCACGATGGACGACTTTGCCAACATCATCAACCTGCTCGAATCCGCCAAGCAGCTCGCATCCATGAACAGCATGCCGGTGCTTGCATACCTCATAGATGTCGCCAAGTGCGAGGCGCGCGAGAACAAGCCGGTGCTTCGCAAGCGCAAGCGCGGCGAATCGACCATCAAGCAGGATGCGGAAGCTTGAAGCAACCGCCTGTTTCCGCAGCCGGACTTCCATGTTAGAAAGTGGCCCTCGCGGCCACTTTTGCTTTTGGAGGAGGGAAAACATGCGCCTGGCATCCGCCGACCTTCGCTCCTACTCTGCCGAGAAGCCGCCGGAGCGGCACGGCTTCGTACAGATCGTGTTGCCGCTTTCCGGGCATCTCGAAATCGATGTTCGTGGCTTGCAGGAAAATCTCTCCCCCGCCAAAGGCGTGCTGATCCAAGGCAATACCCCACATAGCCAGCGGGCTTCAGGCAACAATCATTCGCTTATCGTTGATCTGGACGAGGAACTCGTGCCAGAGCGAACGCTTGAGACATTCGCCTCCTCGCCCTACATCGACCTTTCCCGGCATTCCATTTCTCTTGCCCACCACATGCGGTTCTCTTTGACGAATGGTGACGGCGATCCTGAGACAGTGCGCCTCTGGGCGGAGCTTCTGGTCGGCAGTTTCACTGACAAAAAGCCGGATATGGCATCTCGCCTTCTTACACTGAAGCGAATGATCGAGATCGATCCATTTCAGCCATGGACGGTGGAGCATATGGCTCAACAAACGGAAATCAGCACGAGCCGCCTTCACGCACTGTTTCGTGATTACTTCGACGCCACCCCACACTTCTGGCTGGCCGATGCGCGGATGAAGAAGATTTGCGCTTTGCTGTCGGATTCCGCCTTGCCGATTGCGGAAATCGCCCAACGCGCCGGTTTCTCCGACCAGACGGCCCTCACCCGCGCCATGAAAAAGTCACTCGGCACCACCCCTGCCGCCTATCGCCGCAACCGATTTTCCTGACGGACGAGAGTTTATGTCAAGACAGCCCTGATCCGCCGTGGCAAACCCGGTCACGAAGCGAGGGCATGACATGAACAAGACGGGTTTGGGCGTATTTTACGGAATGCTGGCGGGTGCGCTGTGGGGCGGCATCTTTCTGGCACCGAAGCTTATCCCGGCTGGCTTCACGCCGCTGCAACTCTCATCCGCGCGCTATCTGACCTATGGCGTGATAGCGCTGATCCTGATTGGCCCTAAAATGCGGCGCATATCCGCGCATTTCGGCAGAGCGGAATGGGGTGCCCTGATCTGGCTGAGCCTCATCGGCAACCTGATCTACTACGTCTTCATTTCGACGGCGGTACAAATGAGCGGCGTCGCCTTTACCTCCATCATCATCGGGTTCCTGCCGGTGGCAGTAACGATCATCGGAAGCCGCGACCATGGCGCGGTTTCCCTGAAGCGCCTATGGCCCTCATTGCTTTTCGGCGCCATCGGCATTGTCGGCATTTCGTGGCAATCCCTGACAGAAAGCGGCGCTTCGCTTGATACCTCGAAACTGATCGGGCTTGCCGCAGCCATCGGTGCGCTGGCTTCATGGACGGCCTTCGCGGTTGGCAATGCACGGTGGCTCACAAAACTGCACCATGTCAGCGCCGACGAATGGAACCTCATGACCGGCGTCGTCACCGGCGGCCTCGCGCTCATCCTCGCCATCCCCGCTTTCGCTTTGGGCGGCAGCTCCCACGCACAGTCCGACTGGCTCCAGTTCACACTGGTCGCCATGGCCCTCGGCTTCTCAGCCTCCATCCTCGGCAACGCCTTCTGGAACCGCATGAGCAGGCTTCTGCCACTGACGATGGTCGGACAGATGATCCTGTTCGAAACGCTTTTCGCCCTGCTCTATGGGTTCTTGTGGGAACAACGCGGTCCAACGGTGATCGAGAGCGTGGCGATCGTTTCCGTGGTCGTGAGCGTGCTTCTGTGCATGCAGGCGCATCGGCCTGAGAAAGTGCATGGTTGATACGCTTGCCACAAAGCGGTGCAGCAAATTTGTATCGCCGGGCGTCAATTTTGATTGACACATACCCTCTCAAAATAGAGGGGTCTTGATCTCATTTTCTTTCGTCGGCTTGAATATCGCCGGGAGATCGCAAGCCACTCCGAGCGGAATAAAATGTTTCATATTGGCCGTGATTACGGTCAGGTCATAAGCCTTCGCTGTAGCAGCAATGATCACATCCCCTAAGCCGGGATGTCGACCCTTTGCAATAGCAGCATCTTCCAGCGCTCCCGCGATCCGGGCCACAATTGGATCAACATCCAATATGCGATCATCAAAGGACTCCACGATGAAATCAAGCCACGCGTTCAGGCGCTTCGCTCGTTCGGTCCCTCCGCGACGGTGAAGGCTTCGCGTGCCCTTTTCAATTTCGGCAATGGTCATAGTTGAAAGGTAAAGTTTATCACCTTCTCCCTGTTCATGGAACCAAGCTTTCACATCGTCCGACGGCTTTTCCTTTTGGTCTGGCGAGAACAAGGAAATAATATTGGTGTCGATCAGCAGACCATTACTCAAAATCGATTTCTCTCATTTTCGAGGGGTTTCGATCAAGGTCCGCCGGGCCGGGATACGACATTAGAAAATCGCCAAAGTTCGGCCTAGGTTTCTTTAAAGCTCTTTTCGCAGCCTCTCCGGCCTCGATGCTGACGAGCATCGCTGCCGGCTTTCCATGACGGGTAATTGTAACGAATCCGCCATTGGCCGCTTCATCGACCAGACTGGCAAAACCCGATTTTGCATCTGCGACGCTCATCGTTGACATGTTTACCTCCACTCAAATATGATCACATATGGACATTCTAGAGATTGAAGGGGAGGAAATCAAGAACAGGCTACGCCGATCAATTTTTACTTCGCTTACTCCGCAGCAGCCAGCAGCTTCTTCTCGCGGTTGGCGCGCAGGCGTTCGAAGTCATCGCCAGCGTGATGGGACGAGCGGGTTAGCGGGCTGGAGGAGACCATGAGGAAGCCCTTGGTGTAGGCGATGGTCTCGTAGGACTTGAACTCTTCCGGCGTGACAAATGCTTCGACCTTGTGGTGCTTGCGGGTCGGCTGGAGGTATTGGCCGATGGTCAGGAAGTCCACGTCGGCGCTGCGCAGGTCGTCCATCAGCTGCAGCACTTCGTTGCGCTCTTCACCGAGGCCGACCATGATGCCGGACTTGGTGAACATGGTGGGGTCCAGTTCTTTCACGCGCTGAAGCAGGCGGACGGAGTGGAAGTAACGCGCGCCCGGACGGACGGTGAGGTAATTGCCGGGGACGGTTTCCATGTTGTGGTTGAAGACGTCGGGCTTGGCCGCCACAACGCGTTCCAGCGCGCCGGGCTTCTTGAGGAAGTCGGGCGTCAGGATTTCGATGGTCGTGTTGGGCGATGCTGCGCGGATGGCCCATATCACCTTTTCGAAATGCTCGGCCCCGCCATCTTCCAGATCGTCACGGTCCACGGACGTAATGACGACGTGGCTGAGGCCCATCTGCTTGACAGCCTTGGCGACGTTTTCAGGCTCGGCCATATCCAGAGGATTTGGCTTGCCGGTGGAGACGTTGCAGAAGGCACAGGCGCGGGTGCAGATTTCGCCCATGATCATGAAGGTCGCGTGCTTCTTTTCCCAGCACTCGCCGATATTCGGACAGCCAGCCTCTTCGCACACTGTCACCAGCTTGTGACTGCGCACCAGTTCACGCGTCTCGTGGTACCCCTTGGAGGTGGGCGCCTTTACGCGGATCCATTCCGGCTTGCGCGCAACTTCCGTATCCGGCTTGTGAGCCTTCTCCGGGTGGCGGATGCGCTTTTCATCCGGTTGGGACATCCTGTCGAGAATAGTGACCATAAGAGACCTGCTTCTACCGCTTTTGCGCGGCTTTAACGCCTGACGAGCTTGGCGAGGAATAACAGAAGGCTCGCGCCCAAGAAAGATGTGACGAAGTAGCCGAGGCGGCTATCTTCCACGAAAACATGGAAGGACTTCAAAACAGCAATCGCCACGACCGACCCGACAATGCCGAGAATGATGTTCATGAAAATGCCGAAGCGCATATCCATGAGCTTGCCCGCAAGCCAACCGGCCAAGCCGCCGATGATGATTGCGGCTATCCAGCCTACACTTTCCATCCTTAAACCCTTCCGTCAACCCGGCTTTTCAGGCGATCAGCCTTGCAATAAGCGTTACGATGATGGCACCCACCGTGGCATGAATGATCTGTACCACCAGCGCATTTTCGATACCGGGCGAGATGCCGAATGCGTTGAAAAGATAACCACCGACAAATGCGCCGATCACGCCGCTCAACAGGCACCCGATCAAGCCACCGCCGCCAACGACGAGGCTGGCGAGAAAACCGGCGACGAGGCCGATCAGAAGAAAAACTACCCAGGCTTCCGTTGCAATCGACATGGCTTAACTCCTTGGAATGTCGCTCCCTTAGAGCGTTTCCTTGTTAAATGGCAACAGTTCTGTTGGTTCAAACGGGTCACCTGCTTGTGCGGGCGGCGCGTGCCGTAGCCATAGCCATAGCATACGGCCAAGCCGTCCGTGCAAGCAGGTGGCCCGTTTCAACCAACCCGTAGGGCCGGGCATCTTTCCGCCAGGCTCAAAGGCGATTGGCTCGTCCGTACCTATGGGTATGCCCTTCGCCAATCGCCTTTGCCCTGTCGAAAACCTGCTCCGGCAGAACGTTTCCATTTAACAAGGAAACGCTCTAAAGATAGGGAGCGACCAAGGCATTTATCAAGCGTTGAGCGCGCGACCGTAAGCGTCGAGCACGCTTTCCTTCATCATTTCAGACAGTGTCGGATGCGGGAAGATGGTGTGCATCAATTCTTCTTCCGTGGTCTCGAGGTTCATCGCTACGACGAAACCCTGGATCAGTTCAGTGACTTCCGCACCCACCATGTGAGCACCGATCAATTCGCCCGTCTTCTTGTCGAAGATGGTCTTGACCATGCCCTGATCTTCACCCAGCGCAATCGCCTTGCCGTTGGCCGCGAAGGAGTAACGGCCAACGCGGATTTCGCGGCCCTGCTCCTTTGCCTTGGCTTCCGTCAGACCGACGGAGGCGACCTGCGGGTTGCAATAGGTGCAGCCCGGAATCTTGTTCTTGTCCATCGGGTGAACACCCGGAACACCGGCGATCTTTTCGATGCAGATAACGCCTTCATGCTCGGCCTTGTGGGCCAGCATTGGCGGGCCGGCAACGTCGCCGATGGCGTAAACGCCCGGCACGTTCGTCTTGCCGTGACCGTCAATGACGACGCAGCCGCGATCCGTCTTCACGCCCAGCGCTTCCAGACCGAGGTTTTCGATGTTGCCCTGCACGCCGACAGCCGAGATCAGACGATCCGCGGTGATCTGCTGAACCTTGCCATCCTTGGTCTCGACATGGGCGGTGATGGAATTCGCACCCTTGCCCACCTTCGAAACCTTGGCTTCGGTGATGATCTTCAGGCCGCGCTTTTCAAGCTGTTTGCGGGCGAATGCGGAAATCTCGGCATCTTCCACCGGCATGACATTCGCCATCAGTTCGACCACGGTCACATCGACGCCCATGGAGCGATAGAAGGAGGCAAACTCGATGCCGATGGCACCGGAACCCATGACGACGATGGACTTCGGCATGAAATCCGGCTTCATGGCTTCGAAATAAGTCCAGATCAACTTGCCATCCGGCTCAATGCCGGGCAGCGCGCGTGGACGTGCGCCAGTGGCAACGATGATGTGCTTGGCCGTGTAAGTACCCTCACCCAGCACGCCCTTCGGAACCGGGTTCTGCGGCTGTACGATGGGCTTGGACGTCTTGCCGACGACGATTTCGTTCGGCTTGGTGAGCTTGGCTTCGCCCCAGATCACATCGATCTTGTTTTTCTTCATCAGGAAGCCGACGCCGCCATTGAGGCGGGCGGAAACGCCACGCGAACGGGCCACGACTTCCTTCACATCGGCGCTGATAGTGCCTTCCAGCTTCAGGCCGTAATTCTTGGAATGGTTGGCATTATCGAGAACTTCAGCCGAGCGCAGCAGCGCCTTGGTGGGAATGCAGCCCCAGTTGAGGCAGATGCCGCCCAGATGCTCGCGCTCCACGATGGCCGTCTTCAGACCCAGCTGTGCTGCGCGGATTGCCGTAACGTAGCCGCCCGGACCCGAGCCGATGATGATGACGTCATAAGATTGAGCCATTCTATTTCCTGCCTTTATCTTTTTGACGGCGACTTCGCGCCGCTCCGTCAATCGAATCTAAAATTCAAATTCCAAGCAGCATGCGCACCACGGGCTCCAGCCCGCGACCAATTGCACGCGTATTTTCTGCATCCAGATGAATGCCGTCCAGCGGGGAGGCCTTGGCCACCGATCCCGCATCGAAAAAGCCGCACTCCATCTCATCGGCAAGATCACGGTAAACGGATGCCAGCATCGCGGATTCATCTATGGCACCGCGAAAAACGGCTGCTGCAACCGGGTTCGCCGTCTCACATAACATTGGCGGCGCTACGATCAGAATATCCGGCGCGTCCCAATCCTGAACCTGCCAGATGTGATATCGGATCAGCTTTACCAGGCGCTCGATCCCGCGCATTGCCATGACCGCAGAACCGTGAATAGACGGCTTCATGTCGTTTGTACCGAGCATGATGATGACGAGATCAAGCGGCGCATGGCTGTGTAGAATTGTCGGCAAAAGCCGCGCACCATTACGGTCGCAGTCTCCGGTATGATCGTCATACGCCGTGGTACGACCGCCGAGGCCTTCATGAATAATGTGAACTTCGGAGCCGAGCGCCTTTTGCAAGACGCTCGGCCATAAGTCCTCATGGCGATGCCGGCCGCCATTTTCCACGTCAGAACCCCATGTCAGGGAATCTCCAAAGCAGAGAACCGACTTCACCATGTTATACTCCGATCAAACCAGCATGCTCATCGGGCTTTCGATGTAGCGCTTGAAGGCGGAAGCGAGTTCCGCACCGAGCGCGCCATCGATGACGCGGTGGTCGAAGGCGAAGGTGGCGGTCATGACCGTACCGACTTCGATCTTGCCGCCGCGAACGACCGGCTTTTCGACGCCAGCGCCAATCGAAACGATGGACGCCTGCGGCAGGTTGACGATGGACGTGAAGGAGGAGACGCCGAACATGCCGAGGTTGGACACGGATGTCGTGCCGCCCTGGTACTCTTCCGGCTTCAGCTTCTTGTCACGCGCACGCTTGGCGAGATCCTTGACCTCGTTGGAGATGGCCGAGAGAGACTTCTCTTCCGCCTTGCGCACGATGGGCGTGATGAGGCCATCCGGGATGGAAACCGCAACGCCGACATCTGCATGCTTGTGCAGAACGCGGGCCGTGGATGTCCAGGAGGCATTCGCCATCGGAACGTCGCGCAGTGCAAGCGCCATCGCCTTGATGATGAAGTCGTTGACGGACAGCTTGAAGGCCGGAACCTCGCCCTTCTCCGTCTTCTTCACCGGCGCAGACGCATTGATCTCGGCGCGCAGCTTCAGCATCGCATCCAGTTCGCATTCCATCGAAACCGTGTAGGACGGAACGGTCTGCGTGGACTCGGTCAGGCGCGAAGCAATCGTCTTGCGCATGCCGTCATGCGGCAGAAGCTCGTAGGAGCCTTCCGCAAACAGCTTGAGCACGTTCTCGTCGGACGGACCCTTGGCAGCAGCCGGAGCCGAAGCGCCGGAGGATGCGGGAGCAGGTGCCGCAGCGGACTTTGCGCCACCGGAGCTGACAGCCTTTTCCACGTCGGACTTGACGATGCGACCATGCGGACCGGAGCCCGAAACAGCCGAAAGATCGAGACCGGCATCCTTCGCCAGACGACGTGCCAGCGGAGATGCGAAAAGACGCTCGCCGGACTTCGACACCGGAGCAGGCGTGGAAGGTGCGGCAGCCTGATCTGCAACCGGCTTCTCAGCCTTTGCAGGGGCAGCTTCAGACTTCTGTTCCTTCGGAGCTTCAGCCTTGGCTTCCTGCTTCGGCGCTTCGGCCTTAGCTGGAGCAGCGTCGCCGCCCTTGGCAGCCTCCGCAACGTCTTCGCCTTCACCGGCGAGGATTGCGATCAGGGCGTTGACCTTGACCGCTTCGGTGCCAGCAGGAACGACCAGCTTGGCAACGATACCCTCGTCAACGGCTTCCACTTCCATGGTCGCCTTGTCGGTTTCGATCTCGGCAATCACGTCGCCGGGACCAACCTTGTCGCCTTCCTTGACCAGCCACTTGGCCAGATTGCCCTCTTCCATCGTCGGAGAAAGGGCAGGCATAGTGATGTTGATAGGCATCGAAACGCCCTCCCCTTACTTGTAGCAGACGGCTTTGACAGCCTGGATGACTTCGTCGACGTTCGGCAGAGCCAGCTTTTCCAGGTTTGCAGCGTAAGGCATTGGAACATCCTTACCGGCAATCGTCAGGATCGGTGCATCGAGGTAATCGAATGCAGCGCGCTGAACCTGGTTGGAGATGAAGTCACCGACCGATGACTGCGGGAAGCCTTCTTCGACAGTGACCAGACGACCGGTCTTCTTGACGGATTCGATAACCGTTGGAAGGTCCATCGGACGGATGGTGCGCAGGTCGATCAGCTCGACATCGATACCTTCCTTTTCCAGTTCGGCAACTGCCTTGATGGCGTAGGTCATGCCAATGCCGAAGGAAACGATGGTCGCATCCTTGCCCTTGCGGTGAATGCGTGCCTTGCCGATTGGCAGCACGAAATCATCCAGCTTCGGAACTTCGAAGCTCTGACCGTACAGGATTTCGTTTTCGAGGAAGATGACCGGGTTCGGATCGCGAATGGCCGCCTTCAGAAGACCCTTGGCGTCCGCAGCCGAGTACGGCATGACGACCTTGAGGCCCGGAATATGGCTGTACCATGCGGCGTAGCACTGGGAGTGCTGCGCAGCAACGCGGGCAGCAGCGCCCGACGGACCACGGAACACCATCGGTGCACCCATCTGACCGCCAGACATGTAAAGCGTCTTGGCAGCGGAGTTGACGATCTGGTCGATGGCCTGCATGGCGAAGTTGAACGTCATGAACTCGACGATCGGCTTCAGACCCGTCATCGCAGCGCCGACGCCGATACCGGCAAAGCCGTGTTCGGTGATAGGCGTATCGATAACGCGCTTGGCGCCGAATTCCTGCAACAGGCCCTGCGTAATCTTGTACGCGCCCTGATATTCGGCAACTTCTTCGCCCATGACGAAGACGTTTTCGTCTGAGCGCATTTCTTCAGCCATGGCATCGCGAAGTGCTTCGCGAACGGTCTGGCTTACGAATTCGGTGCCTTCTGGAATATCGGGATCGGCAGCAACTTCGATCTTCGGTGCGGCTGGAACCTTTGCAGCTTCCTTGGCAGCGGAAGGCTCTTCGCTTGCTTCGCGGGTCTTGCCACCAGCAGCGTCGGAACCGGAATTGGAAGCTTCGGCCTTCGGCTCTTCTTTCTTTGCAGAAGAAGAGATGGCGTCGGCGCTTTCACCTTCCTGAAGCAGCACGGCAATGGCCGTGTTGACCTTCACGTTTTCGGTGCCGGCTTCGATCAGCAGTTTGCCGATGACGCCCTCGTCCACGGCTTCGACTTCCATCGTTGCCTTGTCCGTTTCGATTTCAGCGATCACGTCACCGGAGGTGACCGTGTCACCCTCTTTTTTCAGCCACTTGGAAAGCGTGCCTTCCTCCATGGTTGGGGAAAGGGCGGGCATAAGAATTTCTATAGGCATGGTTTCTCCCTTCCCGGATCAGAGCAGGATATCGGTGTAGAGCTCGGAAACATCCGGCTCCGGGTCGTTCTGGGCGAAATCGGCGCTATCGGCAACGACGTCACGAACGTCCTTATCGATTGCCTTCAACTCGTCCTCGCTCGCCCAACCCTGTTCGAGAAGGCGTGCCTTGACCTGTTCGATCGGATCCTGCTCGGAGCGCATCTTCTGCACTTCTTCCTTGGAACGATACTTTGCCGGGTCGGACATGGAGTGACCGCGATAACGATAGGTCAGCATTTCCAGAATGATCGGGCCCTTGCCGGAACGGCAATGTTCCAGAGCCTCATCCGCAGCAGCCTTGACCGCGCGAACATCCATGCCGTCTACCTGAACGCCGGGAATGCCGAAGCCGGAACCGCGCAGCGAATAGTTGGACTGCGCCGTTGCACGGCCGGTGGATGTGCCCATGGCGTAACGGTTGTTCTCAACGATGTAGATGATCGGCAGTTTCCAGAGAGCAGCCATGTTGAAGCTCTCGTAAACCTGGCCCTGGTTGGCCGCGCCATCACCGAAATAGGTGACGGATACATTGTCGTTGCCGCGATACTTGTTCGCGAAGGCAAGACCGGTTCCGAGCGAAACCTGCGCACCGACGATGCCGTGGCCGCCGTAGAAATGCTTTTCCTTGGAGAACATGTGCATCGAGCCGCCCTTCCCCTTGGAAAGACCACCGCGACGACCGGTCAACTCGGCCATGACGCCGCGTGCGCTCATGCCAGCAGCCAGCATGTGGCCGTGGTCACGGTAAGCGGTGATGACCTGATCGCCCTCTTTCTGCGACATCTGCATGCCGACGACGACAGCTTCCTGGCCGATATAGAGGTGACAGAAACCGCCGATGAAGCCCATGCCGTAAAGCTGACCGGCTTTTTCCTCGAAGCGACGGATGAGCAGCATCTCGCGATAGGCGTGAAGCTCTTCTTCCTTGCCGAATTCCAGCGAATTCTTGCCGGTGAATTCCTTGGCAGGCGTCTTTGCCGTTGTCTTGCGGCCGGATACGGTCGCGTTTTTGCGCGGCGCCATTCATCCCTCCCTGAGTTGAATTTGAATGGTTGGAGTGGCGCGTAACATATGCAAGAAAATGCGAAGCAGCAATGCCATAAACGCATGGCACATATTCACGCTAAATAGCTGTGAATAAATCATAAATGCCAATTAACCGAAATTCGGTTAATCACATATATCCATTCATGATGACGATTTCGTCGGGCTTGGACATATTCAGCTGGTAACGGGAAATCTCATCGATCATATCCCGCTCCAGCGAGCCGTCACTCATCAATTCCACCTGCCGTTCAAGCGCGACGCGAGCCTTGACGAGCTTATCCCGCTCCGCCGTTCTCGCAATACGCTGGCGCTCCAGCCGTTCCGTGGCCTCAAGCCCGAAATCGCCATGGACGGAATGGTAACCGAAATAAGAGAGAAACGCGACCGTAATCGCAGGAACAACGAGACGGCCAAACCGCCTATTCTTATGATGCTTCGTCCACATACTCTCGAACAGCCTTCAAACGCGCTACTGAGAATCACAATAGTGCCATTTGCTTAACCATCCGTTGACCTTGTTTTGGTGGTTCGAAGAGATGCTGGTTGCTGGCGAGCGAACACAGGCTCACCCTACTGACCCACGGGCGCACCTGACGCTCCATCCAGCACAGGACGGGGAGAAGCAATCGACACTTGCGACGATTTAAATGTTTCGGGAGCCACTCTCACCGGCAGAGGATCAGAAGGTAAGCATCTTAGCGCCTCGTCGCTTGACCAATGGCTAGGTCGACTTACCGCCTCGCCTTCAGCAGCCGCTTCCATATCGTGCCGCCGAAAAATTTATTGAAGACGACAAAATAACCGACGATCAACGCGAAACACAAAAGCGCAGGAAGACCATTCAGTTCGAAGCCGCTTTCGGTGCGTCCTCCGAAGAGCGCGGCAACGAGAAAGCCGAAGACCCAGAATGCGGTGAAAAAATCGAGAATGGCTGCCAGCACGATGCGCCATGTGGCGGGTTGCTTGGGCTGCGTTACCTGATCCGTCATATTCTGTCCTCGCAATATCTGAAATCAAAATGAGGGCGGCAGCCTGGCCGCCCTTTGACTGTCAATATTCAATACCGGACATGGAAGCGCTCTATTCGATCCAGCAATTCTGGAGAGGCTTCCTGCCGTCCGATCAGAACGGAATGTCGTCGTCCAGATCATTGGAAAAGTTGCCGGAAGACTGGCCGCCGCGAGAAGAGGAGCCGCCGCGCGAGGACTGCTGGTCGTAGCCGCCGCCGTAGTTTCCACCACCGCTGCCACCACCATATCCGCCGCCGCTGCCATAATCGCCGCCGCCCATGTCTCCGCCACGGCTTCCGCCGCCGCCCTCACCGCGACCATCGAGCATGGTCAGCGTCGAGTTGAAGCCCTGAAGAACGACTTCCGTCGAATAACGGTCATTGCCGTTTTGGTCCTGCCACTTGCGGGTCTGAAGCGCGCCTTCGATATAGAGCTTGGCGCCCTTCTTGACGTATTGTTCCACGACCTTGCAGAGGCCTTCGTTGAAAACGACGACCGTATGCCACTCGGTCTTTTCCTTGCGCTCGCCGGAATTGCGGTCGCGCCAGCTTTCGGAGGTCGCAATACGCAGGTTCGCAATCGGGCGTCCATCCTGCGTGCGGCGAATTTCCGGATCAGCGCCTACGTTTCCGATTAGAATAACCTTGTTTACGCTGCCAGCCATATTTATCTTCCTGTCTGCCGAACGTCATGAACGGCATTTTTCCTGTTCAAAAGTCCCGCGCACCATAGACCATCGTCTGCCGCAATGGGCAGCGAATGGAACGACAATCCACAAGGAATGTTCTTGCCCACGTACACGGTTGCATTATGTTCCTTTTTTGTTCTATTAAGGCATAGCCAGTGAGTCAAGTAGATCGAAAAGCAGCATTGAAATGCAATTCGCCTCGACACGCCGTTCGTGGTGATTACATAAGAACCGACGCTTCCCAACACGCAAAGTCCCGAGCCTTGTCATGAGTGAATTGAAGACGATTTCCATCCGTGGTGCCCGTGAGCACAATCTCAAGGGCATCGACCTTGATTTGCCACGCAACAAGCTGATCGTCATGACCGGGCTTTCTGGCTCCGGAAAATCCTCGCTCGCCTTCGATACGATCTATGCGGAAGGCCAGCGGCGTTATGTCGAAAGTCTTTCGGCCTATGCCCGCCAGTTTCTGGAAATGATGCAGAAACCGGATGTGGACCAGATCGAGGGCCTGTCGCCCGCCATTTCCATCGAGCAAAAGACCACGTCCAAGAACCCACGTTCCACCGTGGGCACCGTGACGGAAATCTATGACTATATGCGCCTGCTCTTTGCGCGCGTCGGCGTTCCCTATTCGCCCGCCACGGGCCTTCCGATCGAAAGCCAGACGGTCAGCCAGATGGTGGATCGCATCCTCGCTATCGAGGAAGGCACGCGTCTTTATATTCTGGCGCCCATGGTTCGCGGGCGCAAAGGCGAGTACAAAAAGGAACTCGCCGAACTGATGAAGAAAGGCTTCCAGCGTGTGAAGGTGGATGGGCAGTTTTACGAAATTGCCGACGTTCCCGCGCTCGACAAGAAGTACAAACACGATATCGACGTGGTGGTGGACCGCGCCGTCGTGCGCCCGGATATGGCCGCGCGTCTGGCAGACAGTCTCGAGACCTGCCTGAAACTGGCGGATGGTCTGGCGGTTGCCGAATTTGCCGACAAGCCGCTTCCGGCGGAAGAAACCGCAGCGGGCGGTTCTGCCAACAAATCTTTAAACGAAACGCATGAGCGCGTGCTGTTTTCGGAAAAATTCGCCTGCCCCGTCTCCGGCTTCACCATTCCGGAAATCGAGCCACGGCTGTTTTCCTTCAACAATCCCTTCGGTGCCTGCCCCACCTGTGATGGTCTTGGCTCGCAGCAAAAAGTGGATGAGGCGCTGATCGTGCCGGAGCCCGCGCGCACGTTGCGCGATGGCGCAATCGCGCCTTGGGCCAAATCCTCGTCGCCCTATTACAATCAGACGCTGGAAGCGCTGGGGAAAGCCTTCGGTTTCAAGCTTTCCAGCCGTTGGAATGAACTGACCGAAGCCGCCAAAAAGGCGATTTTGAAGGGCACGGACGAGAAGATCGAATTCCAGTATCAGGACGGTGCACGCTCCTACAAGACGGTCAAGAATTTCGAGGGTATCGTTCCCAATCTCGAGCGCCGCTGGAAGGAAACGGATAGCGCATGGGCGCGCGAAGAGATCGAACGCTATATGTCGGCTGCCCCCTGCCCGGCCTGCGCCGGTTTTCGCCTGAAGCCGGAAGCACTGGCAGTCAAGATCAATAAACTGCATATCGGCGAAGTCACCCAAATGTCGATCAAGGTGGCGCGGGACTGGTTCGAAGTCCTGCCGGAACATCTGAATGGGAAGCAGAACGAGATTGCCGTGCGGATTCTCAAGGAGATCCGCGAGCGCTTGCGCTTTCTCAACGATGTTGGACTGGATTACCTCAGCCTCTCGCGCAATTCCGGCACGCTTTCGGGCGGCGAAAGCCAGCGTATTCGTCTGGCATCGCAGATCGGCTCCGGCCTCACCGGCGTTCTCTATGTCCTCGATGAGCCATCTATCGGCCTGCATCAGCGCGACAATGCGCGGCTGTTGGACACGCTGAAGCACCTGCGCGATATCGGCAACACCGTCATCGTCGTAGAGCATGACGAAGACGCTATCCTGACGGCGGATTACGTGGTCGATATCGGCCCCGCAGCGGGCATCCATGGCGGCCAGGTGATTGCCGAAGGCACACCGCAGGAGGTCATGGCCAATCCTAAGTCGCTGACGGGCAAATATCTGTCCGGCGAAATGGGCGTGCCAGTTCCAGCGGAACGGCGCAAGCCCAAGAAGGGCAAGGAAATCAAGGTCGTCGGCGCTCGCGGCAACAATCTGAAGAACGTGACGGCAGCTGTGCCGCTTGGCGTGTTCACGGCGGTTACGGGTGTTTCCGGCGGCGGTAAATCCACCTTCCTGATCGAGACACTTTATAAATCCGCTGCGCGTCGCGTCATGGGCGCGCGTGAAATTCCGGCTGAGCATGATCGTATCGATGGCTTCGAATTCATCGATAAGGTCATCGATATCGACCAGTCGCCCATTGGCCGCACGCCGCGCTCCAACCCTGCGACCTATACCGGCGCATTCACGCCGATTCGTGACTGGTTTGCCGGTCTGCCAGAGGCAAAAGCGCGTGGTTATGCGCCGGGCCGTTTCTCCTTCAATGTGAAGGGTGGTCGGTGTGAGGCCTGCCAGGGCGATGGCGTCATCAAAATCGAGATGCACTTCCTGCCGGATGTCTACGTGACCTGCGACGTCTGCCACGGCAAGCGCTACAATCGCGAGACACTGGATGTCACCTTCAAGAGCAAGTCGATTGCCGATGTGCTGGATATGACGGTTGAGGAGGGCGTGGAATTCTTCTCCGCCGTTCCAGCCGTGCGTGACAAGCTGCAATCGCTGTTCGATGTCGGCCTCGGCTATATCAAGGTCGGTCAGCAGGCCAACACGCTGTCCGGTGGTGAGGCGCAACGCGTCAAGCTCGCGAAGGAGCTTTCCAAGCGCTCGACCGGGCGCACGCTCTATATCCTCGATGAACCGACGACCGGTCTGCATTTCCACGATGTGAAGAAGCTGCTGGAAATGCTGCATGAACTGGTCAATCAGGGCAACTCGGTAGTGGTGATCGAGCACAATCTCGAAGTCATCAAGACGGCGGACTGGATCATCGATATCGGCCCTGAAGGTGGCACGGGCGGCGGTGAAATCGTCGCGGCGGGAACGCCAGAACAGATCGTCAAGGAGAAGCGCTCCTATACAGGCCAGTTCCTCAAGGAACTGCTGGAGCGGCATCCCGAGAAGAAAATACAGGCGGCGGAGTAATTGATTTGGAAGGATCAATACATGAGACCGCAGTAACTTTGCTTCATCGGTCGTTCAATGGAGCTCACCGTGTCGGCTTCAAGAAAGCGATTCAACAGCTTCAATGGGATCACGAGGGGTGGGCCGAGTTTGATGAACAGCCGACTTGGAATGACTTCCTAAAAAACGGCGAAGTTTGGAAGGAAGGAATTTTACCCGATTTGTGGCTAATAGATCACGAGACGATGTCGGTGGTCTGCATCGAAGTTGAGAACGGGAACGCTATAAGCGATCGTAAATTCCAATCGTACAGGAATCTTTGGTGGCACCTAGATGAGTTTTATTGGGAGTTACACTTATTAGTCTCAGATCGTTGGTGCAATTTAACACCTGTTCCAGTTCATCGTTTTACGTCGATGGGCACGGTAGACTTGAAAAATCATCGCTTAGCGAATGTTATTGCCGCAGAGCGCAACAAAAATGAAATAATGTTCAAGCTGAGCAAAATTTATTGCAATTCCGACTTATCCGAACGTGAGATACAACGCGCGCAATGGATGGCAAAGAACCCTAGCTTTACTTTAGCAAAGTTTAGGGAACAAAGCCAAGAGCCGTCAAATAGCTTATTACCATAACAGAAACAAAATGAGGACATGATGAGCAAATCGGGAACGATCCGCGCAGGTATCGGCGGCTGGACCTTCGAGCCTTGGGAAGGCACGTTCTATCCCGAGAAGCTTGCCAAGAAGCGCCAGCTTGAATTTGCGGGATCGAAGCTGAAAGCTATCGAAGTGAACGGCACCTATTATGGCAGCCAGAAGCCCGAGACCTTCGCCAAATGGGCGTCCGAAGTGCCCGAGGGCTTCATCTTCTCACTGAAAGCCAGCCGTTTCGTCACCAATCGCAAGGTGCTGGCCGAGGCTGGCGAATCGATGACAAAGTTTTTGACGCAGGGCTTGACTGAGCTTGGCGATCATCTGGGCCCTATTCTGTGGCAATTTGCGCCGACGAAAAAGTTCGAGCCGGACGATTTCGCTGCTTTTCTCGCATTGCTGCCGGAAAAGCAGGATGGGCTGAAATTACAGCACGTTGTCGAGGTTCGGCATGACAGTTTTCAGGTGCCGGAATTCATCAAGCTGCTGGATAAGCATAATGTCGCGGTCGTCTGCGCTGACCACCACGACTACCCCATGCTGCCGGACGTGACCGCCGATTTCGTCTATTGTCGCCTGCAAAAGGGCGAAGACGATATCGAGACTTGCTACCCAAAGAAGGACGTGGAAGCCTGGAGCGAACGCCTGAAAACCTACGCAGCTGGCGGTGTGCCGGACGATCTTCCGCTGATATCGCCGGATAGAAAGACGGAAAAGCAACCTCGCGACGTCTTTTCCTTCTTCATCACCGGCGGCAAGGTGAACGCGCCGAATGGCGCGCAGCTATTGCAATCATTGGTGTAAGGCGCGTCGTGTGCGCTACTGAAGGCCGCTAAAGCATGTCGCGTATAATTGCCCTCGATTAAACGATAACGCAGATGCAATAAAATCGCATCTAAAGCGGGTCGCGGTGAATCCTATTCACTGCGACCAAGCTTTATACGGCGATATCCTTTGTAGCCCCATCAAAATCAACAGCACCAAATGCGGCTGAAATAACTTCGGTGCCTGCTCCCGGTTTCGTCGCGTCGCTCGAGAGTATCTGGCGGAAGCGGCGGGCGCCGGGGAGACCCTGGAACAGACCTACCATGTGGCGGGTCACGTGGTTCAGGCGGCCGCCTTTGGCGATGTAGTCTTCCGCATAGGCCATCATGGCATCACGGAGCGACGCCCAATCGCGTTCGGCTGGCGCTTCGCCGTAAATACGATGATCCACATCCGCGAGGATGGAGGTGTTGTGGTAGGCCGCACGGCCAAGCATCACACCATCCATGTGCTTCAGATGCTCTTCAGCCTGATCCAGATCGGTAATGCCACCATTGATACCGATGAAAAGATCGGGGTTTTCCTGCTTCATGCGGTAAGCGAGATCGTAATCGAGCGGCGGTACTTCGCGATTTTCCTTCGGAGACAGACCCTGAAGCCACGCTTTGCGGGCGTGAATCCAGACCGCATCTGCGCCAGCCTGCACCATGCGTGCAATGAAATCCGGCAGCACGGTCTCAGGCTCCTGATCATCGACGCCGATGCGGCATTTGACCGTCACGGGCACGTTGGCAACGGCCTTCATCGCGGAAACGGAGGCAGCGACCGTTTCAGGCTCCCGCATCAGGCATGCACCGAAAGTACCCGACTGGACGCGATCCGAGGGACAACCGACATTGAGATTGAACTCGTCATAGCCGTAATCCGCAGCAATCCTGACAGCCTCGGTAAGCTTTACGGGATCGGATCCGCCCAATTGCAAAGCCACCGGATGCTCCTGCGGGTGATATTCGAGAAGCTTGTCACGCTTTCCATGAATGATGGCATCGGCCACGATCATCTCGGTATAGAGCAGCGCGTGCTGCGAAAGCTGGCGATGTAAGTACCGACAGCGGGTATCAGTCCAGTCGATCATGGGCGCCACGGCAAACACCTTGCCACGCTGATAGTGTGAAGCCGCGCCGTTGCGCTTACCCAACTCGGTCATTGCGATAATCTATCCCTGCTTTGTCAGCATGTCCTAGTTGCCAAAATCAGTGAGCTTCAAGAGGACTTTATTTTGACGACCATATAAGGCGTAATGCACGCGCAATCCAGCCGCGGCGGCGCAATTCGACTATGCGTTCTGCGGAACCCTGCTTCATCGAGCATGGTTAGCCATGAAATATCAGCAAGGAGAATGGCATGAGCGAGAAAACCGATGAAAAGTCTCTCTATTGGAGCGTTGTGGGCGCAGATAGTAACACCAATGAAGGCCTTGGACGTCTGCTCGGCGTGATCGTCGTCTTCATCCTTGTTGCCGGCGTGTTGGCCTGGGCGCTCTCTTAACGATATTCAGGCTTGGCAGAGGACAGATTGGCGAGATATTGGGCTGGAAATTCCTTCGGAATTGCGGGACAAGACAACTTCCAAACAGGAGTGCATCATGTCCGCAACAGTCATCCCCGTCCCCCAGCCCGTCCTTTTGCCCGTCGAAGGCATGAATGAAACTTTTCCGGTGCGACGGGTCTATTGCGTGGGTCGGAATTATGCGGACCATGCGATTGAAATGGGGCACGATCCTTCCCGTGAGCCTCCCTTCTTCTTCCAGAAGAACCCGGATAATCTTCTCGCTTCGGGCAAGGATTTTCCCTATCCGCCGCTATCCTCCAATGTCCATTTCGAAGTGGAATGCGTGGTTGCGCTGAAAAGCGGCGGCTCTAACATTCCCGTCGAGAGCGCGCTGGAGCACGTCTGGGGATACGGTGTCGGCATCGATATGACCCGGCGCGATATGCAGGATGCGCTGAAGAAAATGGGCCGGTCATGGGAAAGCGCCAAGGCGTTCGAAGCTTCCGCCCCCGTCTCGGCACTCGTCCCGGCATCGAAGATCGGACATCCGGCCAAAGGTTCGGTCTGGCTTGAGGTCAATGGCGAGCGCAAGCAATCCGGCGATCTCGATCAGATGATCTGGAAGACCGCCGAAATCATCGCGGAGCTTTCCAAGCTCTTCACGCTGGCCGCAGGCGATGTGATCATGACTGGCACGCCCGCGGGCGTTGGCCCGGTCGTTCCGGGTGACACGATGGTTTGCGGCGTGGATGGCGTCGGCACGTTGACGGTGAAGGTGGTCTAAGACCACCGCTTTCGGGAGGAGCACATGCCGATTTACCGCCTTGGCGAGAGGGTGCCGAACACGCCCTCACCGGATCGATACTGGGTTGCCCCGGATGCGAATGTCATCGGCTCGGTCACGCTCGGCGAAGATGTCGGCATCTGGTTCGGCGCGACGCTTCGCGGCGATAATGAGCCGATCACCGTCGGTCGCGGTACAAATATTCAGGAAGGCGTGATGGTTCACAGCGATCCCGGTTTCCCCGCAGACATCGGAGAAGACTGCACCATCGGCCACCATGCAATCATCCATGGCTGCACGATTGGTGATAATTCGCTGATCGGCATGGGTGCCACGATCCTCAATGGCGCGAAGATCGGGCGAAACTGTCTGGTTGGCGCCAATGCGCTGGTGACTGAAGGCAAGGAATTTCCCGACAACTCCCTGATCGTCGGCTCCCCTGCCCGCGCCATCCGAACGCTGGATGGTGAGGCCGTTAAAGGTCTAACGAAATCGGCGGAAAAATATGTCGGTAACTGGAAGCGCTTTGCGGAAGAGTTGAAGCCGGTTTGAAGGCTCAGCCGTCGAACAGGTCTGAATAATCCAAAGCACCATGCAAAACATGGATGATCACAACCCGCTCAGCTTCTACGCGATAGAAAATGAGATAGTTGCCATGCACACGTCGGCGAATGCCATGGGCCTCATAACGTGGCACTAGTGAGAAGGCTTTTGGTGCGTCCGCGATTGAGAGGCATTTTTCTTCAAGCTCATCGATAAATGAAATGGCCCGGATCGGGCTCTCTTGCGCGATGAAGTCGCCAATTTTTAAGAGATCATCCCGGGCCTTGGCCGTGAAGTGGACATCCATCGAGCTTACTTCGAAGAACCGGCTTTGTAGCGGGACCTGAGTTCAGTAAAAACGTCCTTCGCAGGATACGTCCTGCCATCTTCCGCATCGGCAACACCCCGCATGATAGATGCGTCAAGAGCCGCCAGACGCGCTTCGCGTTCCTGAACGAGACGCACGCCCTCGCGCAGAACCTCGCTTTTGGAACCATAGCGACCGTTTTCAACGAGTTGCTGGATGTAGCTTTCGAGCTGCTTACCAAGATCGGCGCTGATCATGAACCACTCCTTCGAACCAATAGGTCGAGGATATTGGATTTATCAACTATTATCAACGCAAGGAATTACGCCGCGCAGGCCTCACAGAGGCCGCGGATTTCAATCGTTGTCTTTTCGGCCTTGAACTTCTGGCCCTTCACCCAATCGCCCAGCCGGTGGTCGATTTCGTGGTCGTGGAATTCTGTCACCTGACCGCAAGCGTTGCAGATTGCGAAAGCTACCGTGCCGTGGTGGTGGGTGCAGCAATCGGCGCTGGTGTGGGAGCAGGCGACGAAAGCATTCAGGCTTTCGAGGCGGTGCACGAGGCCGAATTCGATTAGCTTTTCCAGCGCGCGATAAACCTGCAAGGGCGCGCGAAAGCCCGCGTCGCGCAGCTTATCCAGAATGACATAGGCGCTCAGCGGCGCTTGCGAGCGTGAAAGCGCGTCATATACAAGCGATTGGTTGCGGGTAAGCGTTTTGGCGTTCATCAGCGGACTCCCTGCTCTGCCCTACGCGACCGACCCGGCATAGGCAAGAGACTCAAGACAAAAAGCAACACGGCGGCAACGACGATGGACGGGCCGGATGGCGTGTCATATTGCAGCGATCCCATCAGTCCACCGATTACGGCGAGCGCACCGATGAGCGAGGCAAGAACCGCCATGATTTCCGGCGTTGCCGAAAAGCGTCGTGCGGTTGCTGCCGGAATGATCAGCAGCGACGTGATCAACATGATGCCGACGATCTTCATGGCAATGGCAATGACGAGCGCCATCAAAAGCATGAAAAGCAGTTTGGAACGTTCAGGCCGCAGCCCCTCTGCTTCCGCAAGTTCGGCATTGACGGTGGAGGCAAGCAGCGGCTTCCACAGATAAACGATGGCAAAGAGCACCAGCGCCCCGCCACCCCATACCAGTTGGATATCCGTAACCGAAACCGCAAGGATATCGCCGAAAAGGAAAGCAACGAGATCGATACGCACCCACGTCATGAAGGCGACGATGACGAGGCCGAAGGCCAATGCGGAGTGCGACAGGATACCCAGAAGAGCATCGGCAGAAAGCGCTTGTCGACGCTGGAGAAACAGCAGGAGAAGCGAAACCGCGACGGCCACTATGAAGACGCTGACGATGAGGTTTAGCTGAAGCAACAGCGAAAGCGCGACGCCCAAAAGCGCGGAATGCGCCATGGTATCACCGAAATAGGCCATGCGTCGCCACACCACGAAGCAGCCCAGCGGCCCGGCGGTCAAGGCCACGCCGACGCCTGCAAATAACGCTCGGATGAAGAAATCGTCAAACATGTTTCACTCCGGGCGCATGGTGCTTGTCATCTTCGCCGTGATGATGGCCGCAGCCGCAGGCATCGTCATGCTCCTCGTGGTGATGGCCATGATGATGATCATGCTCATGGTGGTGACCGTCCTCCGGGTGGCAGTGATCGGTGACCGAGCCATCGGCATGCATGACGCGACCATCCGGCAGGTGCGTGTGATCGTGATTGTGACTGTAAACTGCCAGCCCACGCGCAGCAGCGCCGCCGAAGAGCCGCATATATTCCGGGCTTTGGCTCACGGCCTGCGGTGTGCCCCGGCAGCAGACATGGCCGTTCAGGCAGATGACGGTATCGGTCTCGGCCATCACCACATGCAAATCGTGGGAAATGAGCAAAACTCCGCAGCCGGTGGAGTTGCGGATATTCTTGATGAGATCGTAAAGCGCAATCTCGCCGGAAAAATCCACGCCCTGAACGGGTTCATCCAGAACCAGCAAATCCGGCTTGCGGGCAATGGCGCGGGCCAGAAGCGCACGCTGAAATTCTCCGCCGGAAAGATGCTGCACTTCCGCTTTCGCCAGATGCGCAATCCCGGTGGCGTTCAGCGCGGCATCGATTTCTCTGGCCGGTAGTGGACCGGTCAGCGTCATTAGGCGCCGCACGGTCAGGGGCATGGTCCAATCCACTGCGAGTTTCTGCGGCACATAGCCCACTTTCAGGCCGGCAAGGCGCGTCACATGGCCCTCATCCGGCTTCATCACCCCAATCGCCATTTTGGCGCTTGTGGATTTGCCTGAACCGTTGGGGCCGATCAGCGTGACGATCTCACCGCGACGCACGGAAAACTCCACGCCACGCACGAGCCAACGCCCGCCGCGCCTTACACCTGCACTGGAAAGCGAGACGAGATTTCCATCGTCCCGGCCGGGGGAATGAAGCATGGGATTTTCCGATTACCGCTGTTGCACATGGCTATCGCATACGTTATAGCGTTACGCAACTTATGTAATAACATTACATTTCAATACAAGTGGAGCATACCGCATGAAATCCATCGCCACCCTTCTTCTTGCCTCTGCCGCCATGATCGCGTCTTCGAACGCCATGGCCGCGCCAAATGTCGTGGTTTCGATCAAGCCGATCCACTCGCTGGTCGCTGCCATTATGGAAGGTGTCGCAGAGCCGCAGCTGATCGTGGATGGTGGCGCCTCCCCACATACTTACAATCTAAAGCCTTCCAACGCCAAGGCGATTGAAGGTGCAGACGTGGTGTTCTGGGTTGGTGACGGTCTGGAAAAATTCCTTGAAAAGCCGCTGGAATCGCTGGCGGGAAAAGCGACCGTGGTTGAACTGGACGACGCACCCGGTCTGGAGAAGCTGAAATTCCGCGAAGGCGGCCCGTTCGAAGCGCATGATCATGGTGAGCATGAGGGGCATGAGCATGGTGAAGAGGCCGGTCACGATCACGCCCATGAAGGTGAGCACAGCCATGACCATTCGCATGATCACGCTCATGAGGATGGCCACGATCACGACGAAGGCGAATATGACATGCATCTTTGGCTGGACCCGATGAATGCAAAGGCGATGGCGACGGAAATCGAAAAGACGCTGATGACGGCCGATCCTGCCAACGCCAAGGCCTATCAGGAGAACACCAGGAAGCTGGTCGATAATCTCGATGCCTTGGACAAGGAACTGGCCGAGACCATTGCGCCGGTAGAGGACAAGCCTTTCATCGTCTTTCACGATGCCTATCAATATTTCGAGCATCGCTATGGCGTCAAAACGGCTGGATCGATCACCGTCAGCCCGGAGAACATGCCGGGTGCGGACCGCATCAAGCAGATTCACGCCAAGGTGAAAGAACTGAACGCGACCTGCGTTTTTGCCGAGCCGCAGTTCGAGCCGAAGCTGGTCAATGTCGTCATTGAGGGCACGAACGCCAAATCCGCAACGCTGGACCCGGAAGCCGCGACGCTGGAGGCAGGCCCGGATCTCTACTTCAAGCTGATGCGCGGCATTGCCGGTTCGCTGAAAAACTGCCTCTCCTGAAATTCATCCTCCCAATGGAAGGGCGGCTCGTTGCCGCCTTTCTTTTTCACCATCGATGTAATGTTATAACAAATGAGGCTTATGATGAGCAAGAAACTGCCGGTTACGGTTCTCTCCGGCTTCCTGGGCGCAGGAAAGACGACGCTTCTCAATCATATTCTCGGCAATCGCGAGGGGCTTCGCGTTGCCGTAATCGTCAATGATATGAGCGAGGTGAATATCGACGCGGCGCTGGTGCGGGATGGAGGAGCAAATCTCTCGCGCACGCAGGAGCAATTGGTGGAGATGACCAATGGCTGCATCTGTTGCACGCTGCGCGACGATCTGCTGAACGAGGTGCGGCAACTGGCAGCGCAGGATCGCTTCGATTACCTGCTGATCGAATCCACCGGCATTGCCGAACCCCTACCTGTCGCCGCCACTTTCGACTTTCGCGATGAAGACGGCCAGAGCCTTTCGGATGTCGCGAAACTGGATACGATGGTCACGGTGGTCGATTGCGCCAATCTGCTCAAGGACTATGGGTCGGCAGATTTTCTGGCGGACCGCGGTGAAACGGCGGGTGACGGCGATGAACGCACCTTGGTCGATCTGCTGGTCGAACAGATCGAATTTGCCGATGTCGTGATCCTCAACAAGGTTTCGACTGCGAGCGAGGCGGAACGGGATGCCGCGCGCAAAATCATCATCGGTCTTAACCCCGATGCGCGTCTGATAGAGGCGGATTACGGTCGGGTTGAGTTGAAGAACGTTCTGGGCACTGGGCTCTTCGATTTCGCCAAGGCGGAAACGCATCCGTTGTGGTTCAAGGAGTTACACGGCTTTAAGGGGCACATCCCGGAAACGGAGGAATATGGCATCCGCTCCTTCGTCTATCGCGCCAAGCAGCCTTTTGATCCGGCCCGCTTCCATGCCTTCATCAACCGAGACTGGCCGGGTGTTATTCGCGCAAAAGGTTTCTTCTGGCTGGCAACACGCCCGAACCATGTCGGCGAGATCAGCCAAGCGGGCGCGCTGGTGAAAACGGGCAAGATGGGCCTCTGGTGGTCATCTGTGCCAAAGACACGCTGGCCAGACGATCCCGGCTTCGAGCGCATGCTGGCACCCTATATGGACAAAACATGGGGAGACCGCCGCCAGGAAATCGTCTTCATTGGTGCAGATCCGATGAGCGAGGCGCAGCTCCGCAGGGAGCTAGATGCCTGCCTGGTGAAAGCCAGCGCGTTTACACCAGACGAGTGGCAACAGCTGAACGATCCCTTCCCCGACTGGAACAGGCAGGCCGCCTGACCTGAAAGAAAATCACTTATGGTGACGGGACGCGATCAGAAGCGCGTCTCCTCCTCACGCCAGCAAGCCCGCGCCGAACTGTGCATCGTGCAGGCGGCTGTATGGGCCTTTTGCTGCAAGCAGTTGGTTGTGGTTGCCGGTTTCCACGATGCCGCTTTCGTCAACCACGACGATGCGGGAGGCGTCGCGGATGGTGGCCAGGCGGTGGGCGATGATGAGGGTTGTGCGGCCTTCGGCCAGTTCGCTGAGCGACTGCTGGATAGCGCGTTCGGTTTCCGTGTCCAGCGCCGAGGTCGCCTCATCGAGAATGAGGATCGGCGGGTTTTTCAGGAACATGCGGGCAATCGCGAGACGCTGTTTCTGGCCGCCGGAGAGTTTCACACCGCGTTCGCCGATAACCGTATCCATGCCTTCAGGCATCGCTTCGATGACCTTGTCCAGCCGGGCGCGGCGTGCTGCATCCCAGATATCGGCATCATTTGCACCCAAACGACCATATTCGATGTTTTCACGCACGGTGCCGCCGAAGAGGAAGACATCCTGCTGGACGATGCCGATCTGGCTGCGGAGGGACGCCAGCGTCATCTTGCGGATATCGATTCCATCGATGCTGATCGCGCCGCCGGTCACTTCGTAGAAGCGCGGCAAGAGTGAGCAGAGTGTTGTCTTTCCCGCGCCCGAAGGTCCGACGAAGGCGACGGTTTCCCCTGCCCGTATGCTGAGATCGATATTGCTGAAGACCTGTTTGCCATCGCTATAACCGAAGCTGACCGCATCATAGGCGATGTCACCCCGAAGCGACGGAGCTTCGATGGCGTCGGCACTATCTGCAATATCCGGTGCGGTATCGATCAGCTCGGTGAAACGGCGAAAACCGGCAATGCCCTTTGGATAGGTTTCGATGACGGAATTGATCTTCTCGATAGGGCGGAAGAACACGGTGACGAGCAGCAGGAAGCTGACGAACCCGCCATTCGTGAGATCGCCATGCAGCACCAGCCAGGCTCCGCAGATCATGATGATCATCTGCGTCAGGCGCATGCTCATATAGCTCAGCGATGTACTGGCCGTCATGATCTTGTAGGCATCGAGCTTGGTGCGGCGATAGCGCTGATTGTCCTTTTCGAACAGGGCGCGCTCGTGATCTTCATTGGCGAAAGCCTGCACGACACGCATGCCGCCGACATTTTCCTCGATGCGGGCATTGAAGGCACCGACGCGGCCATAAAGCGCTCGGAAATTATTGGTCATCCGCGTGCCATAACGGCTCGTCACCCAGGCGGTCAGCGGCACGATGGCCGCTGTGATCAGCGCCAAGGGCACATTGACGGAAAGCATCAGCGCAAACGCGCCGATGAAGGTCATGATCGCGATGAACAGGTCTTCAGGGCCGTGGTGGGCAACCTCACCGATTTCCTCCAGATCCTTCGTCAGGCGACCGACGAGATGGCCGGTTTTCTGATTATCGAAGAAGCGGAAGGATAGCTTCTGAAGGTGATCGAAGGCCAGTCGGCGCATATCGGTTTCGATGTTGATGCCGAGCATGTGCCCCCAATAGGTGACCGTCGCCATCAGGCCGGTATTGAGAACATAAATGACCAGCAAACCGACCGATGCGAGAATGATGATCGGCCAATCGGAGGCTGGCAGAAGCACATCGACAAACAGCTTCACCGCCATCGGGAACCCGAGTTCCAGCAGACCCGAAAGCACGGCGCAGGAGAAATCGAGAACGAAAAGGCCCCGATAAGGGCGATAATAGGCGAAGAAGCGGCGCAGCATGGCAATCTATCCAGAACGGCATTTGAGGCCGTAGCGGTTGTAAAAGTGGCTTCCCACTCTCACATTTGTGTAAGAAGTCCAAGACATGTTGCGTTATTTTTACCAAAATCGTCCAATATGTTCCGTAAAGAACATAAAAGCGAAATGCCGGTGGAATAAGTTGCACCCAGTCTCTCATCTATGACAGTGTGAAACGCCGTTCGGGGAATGCGAAAGAGAAATGCTGTGAGTACTGCCGACAATCATAATAAAGGTGGCGAACCCCGGTGGCTCGGTCCAGCCTCGCCCGCCAGAATGGCGCTTGTGCCGTCCATATCAGCGGCCCGCTGGCTTCTGGTTCTGATTGTCGCGGCTGGCATCTACTTCTTTTACGGCTTCCTCGTTCCGGTTCTTGCGGCTCTCGTCATCGGTTTCGCCAGCTGGCCCGTCTATCGGGAATTGCTGCGCAGGGTCGGCGGCAACACCACGGTCGGCGCGACCATTGCCTTGCTGCTGATCATCACGTTCCTCATTGTTCCCATCGTCATTGCAGCGTCCTACACGGCGAGTGAAATTCGCGAATGGTTCGGTTGGGCGGTTGAGGTCAACAAGACCGGCGCTCCGGTGCCGGAATGGATTGCAGCGCTTCCGGGCGTGGGCGTCTGGCTAAGCGAGCAATGGGCGCGATACATCGGCACTCCCGGTGCTATCGGCGAACTTATCCAGCTGGTGAGCGGCGCCAATATCGGCAATATCTATCGCGCAATCGTCGCGGCGGGCAATGGCGCCTTCCACCTTGTCCTTACGCTGCTTTTCATGCTGATCGCGCTGTTTTTCGTTTATCGGAACGGTGTGGGCTTTGCCCGTCAGGTCGATCTCATCGGGGAGCGTATCCTGCCGACGAGATGGGAGCGTATTTCCCGCGTCGTTCCAGCCACCATCAGCTCCACCGTCACAGGCATGACGCTGATCGCGATTGGCGAGGGCATCATTCTCGGTATTGCTTACTGGATTGCCGGCGTCCCCTCCCCGGTCACGCTCGGCGTTTTGACAGGCGTCATGGCGCTTATACCGGGTGGCGCGCCGCTCTCCTTCACGCTGGTTTCCATCTATCTGGTTGCCAGCGGCTCTCCCGCGGCGGGCATTGGGCTGTTCGTGTGGGGCTCGGTCGAACTCTTTATCGTGGATAAGACAATCCGCCCCCGCCTTGTGGGTGGGCCGATCAAGCTTCCGTTCCTGCCCACCTTCTTCGGCCTCGTCGGCGGCGTGAAAACCATGGGCTTCCTGGGTCTTTTCATCGGGCCTGTGCTGATGGCGCTTCTGGTGGCCGTGTGGCGCGAATGGGTGCGCGAGGCTGAGATTTCCACGGCGGAGCCGGTGGTGATCGACGAGGCGGTGGAGGAAGATTTGGAGGAACACCCTCCGATACGGAAAACCGCCAGCTCGGCCTGAGGCGGCGCACCGATTTTAACGGTGCCGCCTCGTAAACCTGCGTGTCAGAGCTTCAATTCCATGAAGATGCTGAGCGGATCGAGCTTATAGCTTCCGAATGGCTCGATCTCGATAAATCCCGCCTTGCGATACAGTCCGATGGCTTCCGGTTGACTGATGCCAGTCTCAAGCCGAATGGCATGAAGACCGAGTTCGTTTGCCCGGTCCACAAGAGATTCCATCATCCGCTTGCCGATTCTAAGACCGCGAGCCTCGGGGTCCACGAACATGCGCTTTATCTCAGCCGTGCCGTCACCCGCCTCCACCAGTGCGCAACAACCAACGATCCTGCCTTCACTGCGCGCCACGAAGAAGGAAACGGTTTCTTTTTCGAGCGTCGAAAGATCGACCAGATGATTGCTTTCGGCAGGATAGAGCGAGGCGGCGTAGGCATCCGACATTTCCAGAAGCCGGACAATCTCTGGCTGGCGAGGAGGCTCAAGGTTTATTTCGACTGACATGCTGTTCCCAATATTTTTCATGCGCGCGACTTTCGTCGCAATAAGACTGCAATCCTGATAGATCACACTGGTTTGTAAGCCATTCTTTTTGCCAGAGGCAACAGCGCCACATGAGAACCGCACTCGTTTTAATGACCATTCTGGGCTGCGACGACAGCGCCACCGATTGCCGACATATCGCCACGCTGCAACAGCGCTGGACGAGCATCGAGCTTTGCGATGCCGAATCGGAAAAGCAGCTTGGAAACTACGCGAACGCTTCCTACCCGGTCGTCGTCGCGGTCTGCCAGACACCGGACGCGCCCGCTGACAAGCCAGCGATTGCCAACGCTGCCCCCACTGATACCCAGCCTCCCGCGCGGCAAACAGAGGCGCAGGAGGAGGAAACGCTGACGCAGCGCGCGATTACGCGCGTGCGGAGAATCCTGCCCTCCACGGAAGGTGTCAAAGAGGTTCTCGGCAAGCCTGTCCGCATGGTGGAAGACAGCTATTCGTGGATCGCGCGCCGCTTCACCAAATAGGTCAGGCGGCTTCCGCCACGAGATCGTGTGCAAAAGAGCGAGCGCGCTGGCGCTGGTCGCCGATATGCAGTTTTTCGATCATCGAGAGCAGTTCATGAAGGTTGGCGTCCGCATCCACCTTCGAGAACTTCTGGATGAGCCTGGCTGATACCTCATGGACTGCGCCGCCATAGGGCATTTCCGCGGCATCGCGCCAGAGCAGGGTTGCCTCGAGAAAGACTTCCAGCACCGTACCGAAAAGGCCGGTGGACTGGTAAAGCGCCTTCATCGCATGGTGCCTGCCCGTTGCGAGAATGGAGCGAACGCGCCGCTCTTCAAGCCCGGAAAGATTGGAGATGGCTTCTGCAAAGAAGTCCAGCTTGCCGGAGCATAGGACGTGGATCAGGAAAGCGGGCGTAAGCTCTCCTTTCTTGCGCAGATGTTCCACCAGAAACGGAATATCCGAGCCCGATACTTCGCCTGCGATCAACGCAATAGCTGCATCGGAGGCGTCGCGGACGATACGTTCGGCACGGGCGGCAGTAATGACATGGCAGACCATGGCTGCCGATGCGAGCGCTTTGCCGACATGCAGAACGAGAGCGTGGCGAACGTCGGCAGGAAGGTCATCCCTGTCCAGAAGCAGATTGCGAATGCTCGAATCTTCCCAGAAGCGATCCGAGACGCGACGCAGCGTGAATGGCGTGATGTGCGCGCAATGATTTTCCAGCAGGATGGCGACTTCGCACTCGCTTCCGATTTCTGCAAGCGCTGCACAGGCCCCCGGCGCAAGCTCAGGCCGCGCGCCGATCAAGGCCCGCGTCACGGAAGAACCGCGACCGATAAGATCGACCAGATCGCTCTCACGCAGCACCGGAGAATTCAGGATGACCGGGCAGGCAATTTCCGGCTGGTCTTCCGCAAGCGCCATCAGGATCGCGCGCGGCGCATCATGCGCAGACGCAAGCGCTTCTGCCAGAGCCTGACGTACTTTGGGGGATGGATCATCCAGAAGATAGGTCATGGCCATATAGGCGCTCGCCTGCTTCTCCTTCGGCAAAGTTGCCTCCAGATAAGCTTGAGCCAACGCCTTTGCGGCTTTTGCCCTATCACCCGACCGCGCCTTATCCGTCCAACGGAGAAATGCTTCTACGATCACCCCTGCACCCCAAGAAATTTTCTGCGCCCCATGGCGGCGGTGGCGTCTCATCGCGTGAGTCGTCACCAACTGCCTTGGGTACAAACTAGGGGCAAAAGGTTTACGATCAGTTTACCATTTTCATTAACCGATCAGCAGTATCTGCATCACGCCTTGGGGCGGGCAAGCTGAAAAACGTCAGAACCGCCATCGGCATAGTCCATATAACCCATGCGCGCGACGGGCCGCGCAAGCGACATATCGATACGCCCATCGCGGATGATGTCTTCGGCAATATGGATGCCCATGACCTGCCCGAACACCACCCATGAATCCGCGGGTTTGCCATCGATATCGGTGGGCTGGATGATCTGCGTGACGCGGCATTCCAATGCGGCCAGCGCCTCGGAAACATAAGGCGCATCAATCACCTGTCCGTCTCGCGCCGTTAGTCCCGCCAGCTCGAACTCATTGACGGCATAATCCACAGGCGCGGAGGATGAATTCATCTGATCGACCAGATGGCGACTGACGAGGCTTGCGGTGAAGACGCCCGTCTCACGCACGTTACGCAGGCTGTCCTTCTGCCCGCTGGAACAGAACATGACCAGCTTCGGCTTGTCCGATACGGCATTGAAAAAGGAGTAAGGCGAAAGATTGAGCGTGCCATCGTTCCCCTTCGATCCAATCCAGCCGATAGGCCGCGGCGCAACGATGGCCTTGAACGGATCGTGCGGCATGCCGTGCTGGTTCATATCCGTCGTATAGAACATCAGGCTTCACCAACCCAGGTCACCACATCCGCCAGTTCGGGGCGCGGGCGCTCTACCGGCGGGAACGTCGTGGAGCCGATATAGATGAAACCGGCCACCTTCTCGCCCGACTTGATGCCAAGCTCCGGCCCGAAGGATTCGTCATAGGAAACCCACTCCGTCAGCCAGTTGGCGGCGTAACCATTGGCATTGGCAGCCATCAGCATATTGAGGCAAACCGCCCCTGCCGACATCAGCTGTTCCCATTCCGGAATTTTCACATGGGGTGCAGCAGTGCTGACAACGGCAACGATGACGGGCGCGCGGGTAAAGCGCGTGCGTTCGACGTTCTGAAAATCCGCACTCAATTCAGGATTTTTCTGGAGAGCATGCTTCAGCGCCGCTTCGCCAAGGCGCTTGCGCTCTTCACCGCGATAGACGATGAAGCGCCATGGAGCAAGCTTTCCATGATCGGGCACGCGAACGGTCAGCCGCAAAATCTCTTCGAGCTCAGCCTTATCCGGGCCCGGCTCGGCAAGCTGGATTGCCGGTGTCGAGCGGCGGGTGTTGAGATAGTCGATGAGCTTGATATCAGTTTTCATGTTCTAACCGTTCCATTCGCGTGCAAAGGTCTTGAAATAGCCATGCGGTTCGGATTGAAGTGGTCCCAGAAAATCAAGAAGTCAATCCGGTTGAGAGAAATGACGTCCATCAAATTCGCGGCTGGTCTTTGCGCGGCGCTTCTCTCTGTTGCCGCAACGCACGACGTCGCGTTCTCGCAGGATGCCTTCAAGGAATTCAAGCAGCTTGGCGGCACACCCAAGATGCCGAAGCTGAACGCCTTTTCCGCGCCATCCAATCCCGCAACGGAAACCACCACGTCTCGCGACATCCTTCTGGAAGCCAAGCTGACGAATGAGGGTGCGCCGATGATGGAGGGCCTTTCCTGGCGCGTCTTCAGCCCCATTCCCGGTGCCGATGGCAAGCTGCCAATGTTGGCAAGCTCCGAAGGTGGATCTGCCGAATTTCACCTCGCCCCCGGCGATTATTTCGTCAATGTCGCTTTCGGCCGCGCTGGCGTTACCAAGAAACTCAGCATCCCGGAAAGCGGCAAGATCGACAAGCAGGTGTTGATTCTGGATGCCGGTGGCTTCGTGCTGAACGCGGTGGCGGGCAGCGACAAGCATATTTCAGCCAATCAGCTAAAATTCTCCATCTACTCATCCGACGCCTCCGAGAGTGGCGAGCGCAAGCTCGTCATGTCCGACGTCAAACCAAATACCATCGTGCGCCTCAACGCCGGTACGTATCACGTCGTGTCAGAATATGGTGGCGTAAACGCGGTAGTGCGCGCGGATATTCAGGTGGAAGCAGGCAAGCTTACCGAGGCGACGCTTCAGCACCATGCCGCACAGGTCACGCTCAAACTCGTGTCGGAACATGGCGGCGAAGCGATTGCCGACACGGCCTGGTCCGTCCTGACCGGCGCAGGCGACGTGGTGAACGAAAGCGTCAGCGCCTTCTCCACAATGGTCCTTGCAGACGGCGAATATACCGCAATCGCCCGCAACAAGGACAAGGTCTACCAGCGCAACTTCAAGGTCGCCTCCGGGCAGGATACGGATGTCGAAGTGCTGATGAAGGACCAGGCACCGGAAGATGCGACTGGGGATTTTGAGTAAGGCCACCAACTTCCCATCTTTTAACATTTGAGAGGCCTTGATTTCAAGACCTTGAGACCGAGGTGCAGCGGCATTGGACGTTTACTACTCGCCCTCAGAGAAAGCACATCAACTCTCGGATCTTATCGTAAAAATCAACGATCTAATTCTCGTGATGGAGACAACAGAGCCGTACCGGAAGCATCTTCCTGCACTGTTGGCAGCACGCTGCGCCGCAGAAAAGCTAATGGAAAATCCGCTTTCGCAAACAGCGTTGAATGCACTTGCCGACAGCCTGCCAAAACTCATTCCACCCAAATTCGATCCGCCTTTGGAGCAAAATGAAAAAGGTGAGTGGCATTTAGCCGGATGGTATCAACGGTTCATCGAGAAATACGAACCATTTTCTGTCGCAGCGCAGACGATCAGAGAAATCGGCTATATAAAGTAACGGCGCCCTTAGGCGCCGTCGTATCATTGTTTAAGCAGCCTTCGCGGCTTTCGCAGCGCGTTTGCGCTTCACGTCCGGCGGTGTCGCTTCGTCCACCAGATTGGCCAGTGCCTCATCCAGCGTGTAGGAGGTCTGGGCCTGAGAGCCGAGGCGGCGGATGTTGACTGTGCGTTCTTCCGCTTCCTTTTTACCGCAGACCACGATGACCGGAACCTTCGTGACCGAGTGCTCACGGATCTTGTAGTTGATCTTTTCGTTGCGGAAGTCGGTTTCCACGGAAAGACCAGCCTCGCGCAGCGCCTCGGCTACTTCGCGACCATAGTCGTCGGCATCCGACGTAATCGTGGCGACGACGACCTGAAGCGGGGCGAACCAGAGCGGCATGTGACCGGCGAAGTTCTCGATGAGAATGCCGAGGAAGCGTTCCATCGAGCCGCAAATGGCGCGGTGGATCATCACTGGCTGGCGCTTTTCCGAGGCCTGATCGATATAGAAGGCACCGAAGCGTTCCGGCAGGTTGAAGTCTACCTGCGTTGTGCCGCACTGCCATTCGCGACCGATGGCATCCTTCAGCGTATATTCGAACTTAGGACCATAGAAAGCACCCTCGCCCGGCAGAATGTCGGTCTTGATGCGACCTTCCGACTGTGCCTCGATGGACTTCAGAACGTCGGTCATGACGCTTTCAGCACGATCCCAGACCTCGTCTGAGCCAACGCGCTTTTCAGGACGCGTGGATAGCTTGACCACGATTTCCTCGAAGCCGAAGTCCTTGTAGACCGACAGGATCAGCTCGTTGATGCGCAGGCACTCCGCCGCCATCTGCTCTTCGGTGCAGAACACATGCGCATCGTCCTGCGTGAAGCCGCGAACACGCATGAGGCCGTGGAGTGCGCCGGATGCTTCATAGCGATGCACGTTGCCGAACTCCGCAAGGCGAACAGGCAGCTCTCGGTAAGACTTCAACCCGTGCTTGAAGATTTGAACGTGGCCGGGGCAGTTCATTGGCTTCAGGGCAAAGACACGGTTATCCGCTTCCTCGTCCTTTGGGTGGGTAAAGGCGTAGGCCGATTTCACGGCAAACATGTTTTCCTGGTACCAGCCCCAGTGACCGGAGGTTTCCCACAGCGAAGCATCCAGCACCTGAGGCGCATTGACTTCCTGATAGGTGCCTTCCAGCTGGCGGCGCATATAGGCCGTCAGGGTCTGGAACATGCGCCAGCCCTTGCCGTGCCAGAAAACCACGCCCGGGCCTTCTTCCTGAAAATGGAACAGGTCCATTTCGCGGCCAAGGCGGCGGTGATCGCGCTTCTCAGCTTCGGCCAGAATGTGGAGATACTGATCCAGCTCTTCCTGCGTGGCCCATGCGGTGCCGTAGATGCGTGTCAGCATCGGGTTGTTGCTGTCGCCACGCCAATAGGCACCGGCAACCTTCATCAGCTTGAAGGCCGTTCCGATCTGCCCGGTATTGGCCATATGCGGGCCACGGCAAAGGTCGAACCAGTCGCCCTGATAATAGATTTTGAGGTCCTGCCCCTCGGGGATCGCATCGACCAGTTCGACCTTGTAGTTCTCGCCCTTGGCGGCAAAGACTTGCTTAGCCTTTTCGCGCGACCAGATTTCGCGCGTGAATGGCTTCGCGCGACCGATGATCTCCTTCATCTTCTTTTCGATCTTAGGCAGATCTTCCGGTGTGAAGGGCTCGTTCTTGGCAAAGTCGTAATAGAAGCCGTTTTCGATGACCGGGCCGATGGTAACCTGCGTACCGGGCCACAATTCCTGCACGGCTTCAGCCATGACGTGCGCGGCATCGTGGCGGATGAGTTCCAGCGCCCTCTTGTCGTCACGGGTCACGATCTCGATCTTGCCATCGATGATGGTATCGGAAAGGTCGCGCAGATCGCCGTCGAGCGCGATGGCTACGGCCTTCTTGGCAAGCGATTTCGAAATGGATTCGGCGACATCACGTCCGGTCGTACCTGTCGGATACTGACGAACGGAGCCATCGGGAAATGTAAGGGAAACGGCTTCTGACACTTTAATTCTCCTGTCCAGTCCCGCCAACGAATGCGGGTGGGGATTCGAGCCAGCCAAAGGGGCTGGCAATGCAGCGCGTGGATACTGAAATTTGCCAAGTCAGTAAAGCCTATTCGACTTCACCCTTGAAACCCCAAAAATACATCGCCTCCGGCGACACCGATTTGAGAAAGGCCAGCAACGCTCGTTCATCGATATGGGAGCGCAGAGCTGCCACCACATCCTGAATGGCCGTATTCGGAGAAAGATTGTGATTGTGCCTTAGCGCCATCACCTCGGCTTGCATCTGTTCCATTGTGCCAAAATCAGCAACGGGCTCGTTGATGTTCCAGTCTTTTACGAAAAGCGCACGCAGTCCGACATTCAACAGACCGGCAAATGCAAGCCCCTGCTCGGCTGTCAAACGTCGTCTGAAGACACGAAGAACAGCCTCGAGCGTCGTGAATGCTCGGTGTGTGGTGCTCACCATAGCTTTATCGCGAACATCGACAAGCACAGCTTCGAAATCTCGAGAAGCCTGGGTAAATTCTTGAGGTACGGTCATCGATAAATCACATGTTTTGTTTATTGATGGTCCAAAATTTCCAGACCTGCCAGAACCGGATTGCGCTCAGGTCCTGCGGCACCGGATCAAGCCCGCTCGTTCCACCCGGCCCGCATCTTGCGACCCGAAACAGTGTCATCCATCCGCCAGACCATAAACCATGCCGCGCAACTGCCTCGTATCCATACTCGGAGCAGGTGGGGATATGGCGGCATGAGTTGCCGATGAAGCCCGAAAGCGTCAATTGATAGAACCTGATCAATCCAATGCCGAGCAGACGGCCCGGCGTCTTGCGAAAGGGTCCGCTCCAGTTGCGAGACCGGGAAACACGCTGCGCCGGTCCGTGATTACATCCGGTTTGACCGCACATCTTTCAACTCGCCGCGGATAGTGGTGATTTCGCCTCGAGCTGGTCGAGACAGTCGCAGACTGCTTCAAAAGTCAGCATGGTGGAGGCATGGCGGGCCTTGTAATCCTTGACGGGTTTCAGCACCCGCATGGCCTCGAACCGTCCATCCGGCCCCTCACCGCCATTCGTCAGCATGTCGATCATGTCCTGCCGCGCCTTGCGGATTTCAGCGGTGCTGGCACCGACGACATTGTGCGCCATGATGGAGGACGAAGCCTGCCCCAGCGCGCAGGCTCGCACCTCGTGGGAAAAGGCCGACACGATGTCGTCTTCCAGTTTGATATAAACCTTGACCTTGGAGCCGCAGAGTTTGGAGTGCTTCTGCGCGCTCGCATCCGCATCCGGCATGGCGCCGGCAAGCGGAATGTTACCGGCAAATTCCAGAATGCGATTGTTGTAGATGTCGTCCATTTTCAATGATCCAAACAGAAAGCGCGGGCATGAGGTCGCAACTGCTTACAATTTTTAAACGATGTGTCGTTGACGAGAAAGCTTTTCTGCCCTGCCCGAACATAATATGTTATTCCATATGGCGGACATCAAGTTTGCATGAATTTTAACCGCGGCGGGAATGAAACGATGTCCAGTGTCTTGCCAAAAAGCGGAAAAACAACCAGATAGCTGCAACGGAGCGTGAAATCGCGCTTCTCGGGATTTAATTCAGGTGTGGCCTTGAACCACATCGGGAGATGAAAAAATGGATGCAATCGTGAAGAATTTCCCCGGCGCAGGCGCAATCGACGATGCGGTCGATTCTCGCCCAACGCAGGCCGAAGCCGAAGAAGCCGTGCGCGTTCTTCTGCGCTGGGCCGGCGACGACCCGACCCGTGAGGGTCTTCTCGACACGCCAAAGCGTGTGGCAAAATCATATCGCGAGCTGTTTTCCGGCTACGATCTCGAGGCGACGAGCGTGCTCGGCACCTTCTTCGAGGAAGTTGGCGGATATGACGACATCATCCTCGTGCGGGATATTCCGTTCTATTCTCACTGCGAACACCACATGGTGCCGATCATCGGCAAGGCACATGTTGCCTATCTGCCAAGCGGTCGCGTTCTCGGCCTGTCCAAGATCGCACGCGTGGTGGAAATCTTCGGTCGCCGCCTGCAGACGCAGGAAACCATGACGGCGCAGATCGCATCCGCCATTAACGACACGCTCAAGCCGCGCGGCGTGGCTGTCATGATCGATGCCGAGCATATGTGCATGTCCATGCGAGGTGTGCAGAAGCAGGGTTCCACGACCCTGACGACAAGCTTCACCGGCACGTTCAAGTCCGAGCCTGCCGAACAGGCACGCTTCATGTCCATGGTGCGCAACCGCTAACGCGGTCTGCGCCCTCTCCCTCAGAGGTATCGATGTCCGCGACATTTCCAGCAGCGCCTTCGGACAAACAGGCGCTGGAGGCCGCTGGCCTCTTCTCTCCGAAATTCGACAGCAATGGATTGGTAACGGCAGTCGTTACCGATGCGAAGGACCGCCAGCTTCTGATGGTGGCGCATATGAACGCCGAAGCTCTCAAGCTTACTCTGGAAACGGGCGTCGCGCATTATTACAGCCGCTCCCGCGACAAAATCTGGAAAAAGGGCGAAACCTCCGGCAATCTCCAGACCGTGCGCGAATTTCGCACCGACTGCGATCAGGATGCCGTATGGCTAAAGGTCTCCGTCGCGGGCCATGACGCCACATGCCATACGGGGCGCCGCTCCTGCTTTTATCGCACCGTGACATTGGAGAACGGCGACGCCGTTACCACGATCACGGATGATGAGCGGCATTTCGATCCAGCCACCACCTATGGTTCAAATTCCCCGTCCTGATCACGACAATCTTTCCCATTTCTTTGCCTTTTGCTACGACTATGTGACAGAGCCGGGAGGAAATTTGCGGCTCGTTGCAGATTGGACCAGGAGTGCTTTGAATGCTTGGGTGGGGAATAAACCGCGATAATCCATCGACTGTCACCACTTTGGATAATCTGGAACAGAGTGTTCTGGCGCCCAAGCCAACGCTTCCGCCCAATCGTATCGCGCTTGCTCTGGGCGGCGGTGCGGCGCGCGGGTGGGCGCATATCGGCGTTTTGCGCGCACTGGATGAAGCGGGCGTCAAGATCGGCATGATTGCCGGAACCTCCATCGGCGCGCTCGTCGGCGGCTGTTATCTTGCTGGCAAGCTGGATGAACTGGAAGAGTTCGCCCGCTCCCTGACCATGCGGCGCATTGCCGGACTTTTGGACCTGACCATCGGCGGCGGCGGGTTGTTCGGCGGCATGCGGCTGACCAAGCGCATGCAGGAGCATCTCGAAGGTCTGAACATCGAGGATCTCGAGCATCCTTTCATCGCTGTCGCCACCGAACTGCGCACCGGCCATGAGGTCTGGATCCATCAGGGTGACCTGATCACCGCGCTGCGCTCCTCATACGCCTTGCCCGGCATCTTCGAGCCGGTTCGGTGCAATGGCAGGACACTGATCGATGGCGCGCTGGTCAACCCCGTTCCCGTTTCCGTCTGCCGCGCTTACGAGCAGGCGCTGGTGGTGGCGGTGAACCTCAACTATGATATTTTCGGGCGCTCTGCCGTGGTGAAGCATGCCGCAGGTCCAGCCACCAACCAGCCACTGGTCAAGACGCCGACAGACATACAGTCGAAGATGGGCTTGCCGGGCGTGATGGTTCAGTCGTTCAACATCATTCAGGACAGAATTTCACGCGCGCGCTTGGCGGGCGATCCGCCGGATCTGACGCTGCACCCGCGCATCAGCCAGATCGGGCTTTCGGAATTTCACCGTGCGGCGGAATCCATCGATCAGGGCTATGAAGAAACCCGCTCGCGAATTCCTGAATTGAAGCGGATGCAGCAGGTTTTTCAGCCGTGACGAAAAAAGAGAGCGAGGCTTTGCCCGCTCTCTTGGGAAAGCTCAGCCCGCGATATAAGCCTTGATATGCTCGGCTTCCGCTTCGATTTCACCGATGCGGGATTTCACCACGTCACCGATCGAGATGATCCCGGCCAGACGACCGTTAGCCTCCACAGGCAAATGACGGAACCTGCCGCCGGTCATGATCTCCATGAGATCATCGGTGGTCGATTCCTCGCTACAGCGGGTCACGTTCTTCGTCATCACATCGGAAACGGTTGTCTTCAAGGCAGCGGCAGCTTTGGCCGCGACGGCGCGTACCAGATCGCGCTCGGTGAAGATGCCGAGGACCGCGCCTTTATGATCGGTAACGACGACTGCACCGATACGGTGTTCGTAAAGCGTGACTGCGGCATCGGCGAGCGTCATATCGGGATCGACGGTTACGACTTCCCTGCCCTTCAGATCGAGAATCTCTTTAACAAAGACCGGCATTTCTTACCTCCTCTTCGATGGCCGATATCTGCCGCGACCAGTCTCCTCCCCGGCCTCGGCAAATCATGATGCCAATTATGTGCGCCCGACTCGGGCGGAAAGCAACAGCATTTCCAGTCGGTGAAAACTTCAATCGATTGAGTATGTTCCGACTATTCGGAGACCTTGCGATCAAACAAACCGAAAAGAAGGAAGCCGAAGAAGAAGCCGAAAATATGGGCGTCCCAAGCCACTTCGCCCGCCATATCACCGAAGAGTGGCACGCCGAATGCAATCAGGAAATTGCCTGCCAGCCACATGATGGTGAAGATCAAAACGGTGCGGTTGCTGAGCGCCTGAAAAATGCTCTGCCGAGGCAGCAGGTGACCATAGGCCGGGTGGTAGCGCTGCCCTCTAGGCGGAAAGGCAAAGCGGCAGGCTGCGCCCATCAGCGCCGAAACAACGCCAGAAGCGCCAATCAAAACGGTGACGCTGCCCCAGTGGAGAGCAGTGTGCCCGAAGGCGGAAACAGCCGCAGAAATGATCCAGAAGATCGCAAAGCGCGCAGTGCCGATGCGGCGCGCAACAGGTGCGCCGAAAGCCATCAGCCAAAGCCCGTTGAACAGAATATGCTCGATGCCACCATGCAGGAAAGAATAGGTAACCGGCGTCCAGAGCCACTCATAGCCCTGTTCCGCCAACGAAACGACGTAGCGTGCCGGGATGAAACCGAAGGTGAAAAGAAACCAGCCATATGTCTCATCGGAGAACAGATAGGTCGAGGCCAAGTGGATGGCGATCATGAAACCCAGGACGCCGACAAGCACGGATGGCAGATTGAAAACGGGCTCCCTTTGGGTCGGCTGCTCTTCGCGCGGCTCTTCCGTTTCAGGCAATTCGCCGCCTTCATGATGCGTCATGGAGCTTCCCGTTCCTTAGCTTGAGTCTCGTCTTTGACAGATATAGGAAGGGTTGCTGAAATAAAAGCAGCTCCTCTGGCACGAAAATCGCATTACCTCCCTTACCCTGCAACATGACGTGCAGAGCTGTTTCAAAACAATACGTTTTGATGCGGCGGAGAGAGCATCATGAAGAACGCTACGAGCCTGGAGCTCTATCATTACTGGAACAATCTGCGCGGATCGCGAGCCGCACCATTGCGCAATCACGTCGATCCGATGGCGATCAGGAGCATTCTGCCTGATCTTTTCACGCTGAAAAACGAAAGCTCAGGCAGCGAGCCGGTTTTTAGCCTCACCGGAACACGTCTCTATAATCTGTTTCAGCGCGAGTTGCGCGGAATGGCATTCGCTTCCCTTTGGGAAACTGATGCAGCCGCTTTTGCGACTAGGATTGTGTTTGGCGTTCAAGAACATGGCTTGCCCGTGGTCTTCGATATAGCCGGGGGATATACGGATAACCTCCCTGATATATCGCTCGAAATGCTCCTGCTGCCGCTGGATGAGGATGCTGGAGGGCGCCGCCGTATTCTCGGCTGTCTCGGCAGCGAGCCTGCAATCAGTGACTTTTCCCGCCCTCTGGATCATCTGAAACTGCTGAGGAGCAGGCTGCTGGAAGTCACGCCACAGGTTTATCCAGGAGCATCGAATGATGTATCAATCGATCTATTCTCGCGCTTGCGTGGATAAAGGAGATTTAGCTGGATTATTGGTGTAGTACAAAACCGTCTGTTAACCCGGACATTGTAAACAGCGTCTATCGTTGCTTCTTATAACATAGCGCAGATCCATGTTCGCATCACGTTCAGTCAACACCTTTGCCGCACATAAGCCAGCCGAGACCGTGGAATCGGCAGGCAGCGTAAGTGTGGGCCTGTCCGGTCGCCTGATGTTGCCGAGCGAAGACGAGTTCGATTGCACTGCAACCGAGATGACTGCCGAAACGGCAAAGTTCACCTGCTTTGCGCGCCCAAGCCGCGGCGAGCGTATCATTGCCTATCTGCAGCATATCGGTCGCCTTGAGGGCAAGGTTGCGACGCTGACGCCGGATGGCTTCACGATTTCCATCGCCGCGACAGAACGTAAACGGGAAAAGCTTGCCGCCCAACTGGCCTGGATTGCCAAGCGCCAGGCACTCGGCTTGCCGGAAGACCGACGCCACGACCGTCTATCGCCGCGCAACCCGAAAGCCGAGCTGATGTTGAACGACGGGAACCTCGTTCCCTGCCGCATCATCGACCTTTCGCTTTCCGGCGCCGCTATTGAAATCGACATTCGCCCGGAAATGGGCAGCAATGTCCGCCTCGGCAATATGGCAGGCCGCATAGTCCGCCATTTCATGGAAGGCGTCGCTATCGAGTTCGACAGCGTTCAGTCCAAGGACGCTTTGATAGAATTCCTCTGAGACGAGTTCATTCGGCTTTTCGATAACCGGCGGCGCCCAGCGTTCGCCGGTTTTTTGTTGTCATTTTCCGTTTTCGAACGTCGATAATCCGGTCGTATCGGCGGATACTTGCCTGTGCCAAAGCGGGAAAATCAAGAAATTTCAGAAAAATCGCAGGAAATTTTGGTTGAAAACGAGATTTTTTCGACAATTTTGGAGCGAAAACAGCCTGTTTATAGCGGTTTTTCTGCTGATTTGGCAGCGTAAACATGCTCAACAAGAGGTTTACGTGGGCGATATTACCCCAAAATCGCATTCCAGCATTAACCTTCAGATTTGCAGAGGCCTTCAAAACCAGCATTTTCAGACTACCACACACGGGCAACACTCTAACGCGATTGATAAGATTTTACTCAAATTCAATTCAAATAAGCATCAAATAAGCCTTTGATTTTGCTAAATTAAGCTTCGAATTTGAGCGCGGTTTTTTGCGTGCGGTCAAAACGTCGCTGGCATTGTCTTCTCACAACGGGGAGACAAGAAATGAAAAACTACAGCCGTTTTGGATTTATCGTCGCAGCTCTTATCGCAGGTGCATTCGCCTCACAGGCAGAAGCATCGCCAGCAGCTGCAATGCGCATCATCGGCAAGGCAAACCCGCCGATTGGCCATTACGAGTTCTGCCAGACTTATCAGAGCGAATGCCAGCCTACGTCAGCGGATATGGGGCCACTGAAGCTGACGGAAGAAACCTGGAAGACGATGCTGGACGTGAACTACACGGTCAACACCACCATCACGCCGATGACGGATATGGAGCTTTATGGCGTTGAAGAACGCTGGGCCTACCCCACCACCGCTGGCGACTGCGAAGACTTCGTGCTGCTGAAGCGCAAGATGCTGATGGGCAAGGGCATTGCGGCCTCCAACCTGCTGATCACCGTCGTTCTTCAGCCGAATGGCTCCGGTCACGCCGTTCTGACCGTTCGCACGGATCGTGGCGATTTCATTCTCGACAATCTGCGCAACAAGGTCATGGACTGGTCTGAAACGGAATATACCTACCTGAAGCGTCAGGATTCCAACAATCCGGGCCGCTGGGTCAAGGTACAGGATGGCCGCAACGTCAGCGCGGTTGCCGGCATTAAGAACTGATCGCCTAGCGCATCGGCACAAAAATCGGAATCGATTTTTGTAAAGCACGATGCGTAGGTTCAAAGAGTTAGAGCGTCCTTTGTGCGTCCTCAAGGACGCACGGCGCTCTAAGACGGCCTCCCCGCCGTCCACCGCGATATCTGGCCCGGCCACCCTACCCCGTCTCAAGGCCGAGCCATTAGAGCCGGTTCCGTTGCCCCCGGAACCGGCTTTTCTTTTGCTTGAATTCAGAGCAGTCCCAGTTCCGCCAGTTCGCGGCGAAGGTCCGATGGCATATCGTCGGAAAGACCGGCGCCTCCGAGATCGCGGGGAGCTTCCTCGTCTTTCAGATAACGCCAGCCCTGAAATGGACGTTTCGGCGCGGGAGAGGTTTCGATGACCTCCGGTCCAAGCACCAGATCGCAACGCGTGATGCCGTCCCCGCCGGTGAAGGAGCGGATATCGAGAAGCTTCTGACGCGCCTGAACCTGCCCTTTGATCACCCAATAGAGCGAACCGCCTTCCAGCAGTTCCTCCATGCGTTTGGGGATCATGCGCGTGGTATGGACGCTGTGCGGCTCCAGACCCGCCGCAATGGCGGTGAGTGAACGCTGCGAAACCCAATCCCGCAGATCCTCGATAGAATCCGCGCCGACGCAAAGCTTGATGAGATGTAGAGCCATATCGCTATCAATGCCGTTTTGACAGGCGCGTCAAGCGCCCGTCATTGCGGTTATATGCCAAGTAGTCAGCATTCCACCACATTCACCGCAAGGCCACCCGTGGAGGTTTCCTTGTATTTTTCGCTCATATCGTTGCCGGTCTGGCGCATGGTTTCGATGCAGGCATCCAGCGGCACGAAATGCTGGCCATCGCCCTTCAACGCGAGCGAGGCCGCTGTGACCGCTTTGACTGCGCCGAGCGCATTGCGCTCGATGCAGGGCACCTGCACCAGACCCGCGACCGGATCGCAGGTCATGCCGAGGTGGTGTTCCAGCGCAATTTCCGCAGCATTTTCAATCTGCGCCGGAGAACCGCCCATGACAGCCGCCAGCCCTGCCGCGGCCATTGCAGCAGCGGAGCCGACTTCGCCCTGACAGCCGACTTCCGCGCCGGAGATCGAGGCATTGTGCTTGATGATGCCGCCGATGGCGGCTGCCGTCAGAAGGAAATCGCGGATGTCGTCGACCGATGCATCCTCATGGAAATGGCGGAAATAGCGCACGGTGGCAGGCACCACACCGGCAGCGCCATTTGTCGGCGCGGTGACGACGCGGCCACCCGCCGCATTCTCCTCATTGACGGCCATGGCGTAGACGCTCAGCCAGTCATTGGCGAGCACCGGGTTCAGCCGGTTGCTGCGCCACTCGGCGTTCAGCTTGTCATGAATGGAGCGCGCGCGACGACGGACCTTGAGACCGCCGGGCATGATGCCCTCGCCTTTCAGGCCGCGTTCGATGCAGCCGTTCATCGCCTCCCAGATTTGGTCGAGACGATCATTCAGCGCATCGCGACCCATCACTGTTTCTTCGTTGGCGCGTTTCATCTGGGCGATGGTGCGACCGGAGCGTTCCGCCATCTCCAGCATCTCCTTGGCGGAGGCGAAGGGATAAGGCACTTTCGGTCCGTTATCGATTGTCTTGCCGCGCTGGCGCATCGCCTCCAACTCGGTATCCGTCACCACGAAACCGCCGCCCACCGAGTAGTAGATGCGCTTCAGCAGCATTCGGCCCTGATTATCGAAGGCAGAGAATGTCATGCCGTTGGCATGGCCGGGCAACGGGTTTTTCTTGTCGAAGATCAGGTCTTCAGCCGGGCGGAAGACATAAGACGGATGGCCGGGTGGCGTGACCAGACCGGAGCGTTCCACCTTTTCAATGATGCCGTCCATCGCATCGGGATCCACCTGATCAGGCTTCTCGCCGGTCAGGCCCAGAACGACGGCGCGCCCGGAACCGTGACCGATGCCGGTAAAGGCGAGAGATCCGTGAAGGCTGACCCTGATGGCGGAAACGGAAGCGCCCGAAGGGCGTGGCCATTCATCCGAGAGGATGAGATCGAGAAAGCGGCTCGCAGCCGACATCGGTCCCATCGTGTGCGAACTGGATGGTCCGATGCCGATTTTGAAAACGTCGAAGACCGAAAGAAACATATGCCTGCTCTGTCCTATGTATAGACTTATTCGGCTCAGTCTATCTGAACCTCGCGGGCGCAGCCACATCAAAAAACGGGCAAAACTATAGTGGCCGCGACATGGGGCCATGCAAGGCGCCCAAAACGAAAGAAGCACGGCTCTTGGGAGAGACCGTGCTGCTTTGCATGAAATTCATTAAAAAGAGAGATTATTACGGCGTGCCAAAAATATAGGTCAATGCGAGAAAAGCGGCAAAGCCTGCAAGTGCGCGTATCGTTACACCCCAGCAGGATTTCTGAGCGGTTTCTTCCATGATTACTCCAGCGTGTTCACTCTCCGGGCGGCTCTTTCGGCGCGTCCCGTTGGCGCAATCATTTATTAAAAATGTATGACGAACGCAAATGCAAAAAGAGGCTAAAGCAAGGCGATTCTTGCGATCTGCTATACGCCCAGTGCATAGGTGCAATATAAAACAATAGCTTACCGAACCGTTCCGATACACTCGCTGAGCACCGCATGTCTCAATTTCGACCAAAGTGTAAATGCGCTAAGAATTTGTGAACCATTCTGGTCCGATTGACTGTGGATATCTCCTTGATCGTCAGGCTTTACAGGCATTCCGGGCGGCGCCGCTTGAAAACCCTCGGCGGCTGGATTACCCGGACAGCACAACTCAATCGAGGCGGGGAATCATGCAGGCCACACCATCCACCTTTCCGGACCGTGAGACGGTCGCATCCAGAATTGCCACGCTCAATCCTGACGATCAGGCCTGGCTCAAGCTTCTGCTGGAAAACGCGCTTCAGGATGAAAATCTGTTCGAAGGACTGCATCTGTTTCTGGACCAGCAGACGCAATCCAGCTTCCTTAACTCCCTGAAGCTGGAAAAATGCGGCCAGTGGTTTGGCGATAACGCGCCGTCGCGCCTGCAAATCCGTTTGCACGAAGTTGCGAAAAGTAGCCAGCATCCCGCTTACGCCGCCTTCAAGGCCGGCGTTGCAAAATCCGGTGGGCTTGAGAAGGCTTATCCGAAGTCGCCACTATAAATCGGGCACACGGTCCACGACGGCGATGATCGGTCCCATGGGGAACAGGTCGTCCCGTCGCCCCATGGCGGGGATATCGGCGCTGGAAATAGTTCCGTCCAGATAGAGTGCATTCGGCGAATGAAGCGCGTCGCGGAAAAGCGTAGCGAAATCGTAGAAGCGGACCGGGTTTTCGGATATCGCGAAATGCACGACACCATCCGGTGACACGCCTACCCCGTTTCTGCGCTTGAAGCTGTCGCTATCGGCCAGAAAGCGCGGATGCAGTTTTCCATCGACGACCAGCATCGGCCCGGACTGCGTCGCGAACTCCGGCTTCTTGTTGGCATTCAGATAGGCGCTGGTTTCCAAAACGCCCGCTCCACCCTTTTCGATGAAGAAGACGCCATTTGGCTGCATGTGAAAATTGCCCCAGCCGCCACTCGTACTGATCGACGTCGTTTCGTTACCATTCTCGATGTAAAGACCGACCGCCGAAAGATCGCGGTGATACATGCCGCCATTCATGGCGAAGACAATGAACTGGTGCTGACGCCACAAAGCCGATGAAAGCGCGGAGAAGGAGACGTAGGGTTCCCCGGTCATATAGTCGCGATGATAAAGCCTGATCTCGCTTTTATGCGGGTCGAAACTGCAAACCGTGTAGTTGCCACCCTGATGTTCCAACTGCTGACAGTAGGAGGGCAGCTCCGCTCCACTTGCGGTCGTAGTAAACAGCAGCGACAGAAAATATCCTACAAACTTCCGCATCTTCCCTCTTGGCGCATTCCCAGAATCATCGTTTCATTAGTGAGAAGCGATAAGCATTCAGGCAGACCAGAATAAGGCCCAGAGCGTTTCAGGCGGAATTTGCGCCTGATTTGAGGCCTCCGCGTTTACATAACAAACAACAAACAAAAAATCCGCGCCATGATGAAGCGGGTGTCGAACACGGGCGATGATAAGGCTCGAACACACCTCAGGGGTTCAGAGAATGCCAATCATTACGTTTGCAAACACCAAGGGCGGCGCCGGTAAAACCACGGCTGCCGTCATCGTCGCCAGCGAGCTGGCGCGCATGGGCCATAGGGTCACGCTGCTGGATGCCGATCCGCAGCAATGGGCGTCGCGCTGGCACGGCCTCGCAAAAGCGCAGAAAAACCTGTCCGTCATCTCAGACGTGACGGACGAAACCCTCGACGGTCAGATCAAGGATTTGAAGAAGCGCGGCGGCTATATTCTGATCGACCTTCCCGGCGGGCGTTCGCCGCTTCTGGCGAAAGCCATCGGCTTTGCCAGCCACGTCTTCGTGCCCGTGCAGGGCTGCGCCATGGATGCTGTCGGCGGCGCTCAGGTTCTGGGTCTTCTCAAGGATCTGGCGGATAGTTGCGATATCCACATTCCACACTCGGTCATCCTCACCCGCATCAGCCCCATCATCACCACCCGCTCCATGCAGGCGGTGAAGACGCTTCTGGCCGAGAAGATGGTGCGCGTGCTGGATACGCCGCTGATCGAACGCGCTGCCTATCGAGACATGTTCGTAACCGGCGGTTCTCCGCAGACAATGGACCCGGAACGCGTCAGCAATCTGGATAAGGCGCGCGAGAACGCGGAAGCATTGGCTCTGGAAGTTCTCAAACTCGTCCCGACAAAGGCTGCGGCGGCAAAGGCACCGAAGGCTGCAAAGCCGCTCAAGAAAGCCGCATAAGAAACACGCAAACAAAAAAGCCGACGATCGCTCGTCGGCTTTTGATATTCTGAGGCTTCCCGGATTAACGACGCGCGGCGCGATCTACGCTTCGGCCTGCATCCTGGGTGGCGTTTACGGCGTTTGCCGTATCGCGGCCCACACCGCGAATGGTGTTGCCGCAAGAACTCAGGCTAACAACCGTTACCAGAACTGCTGCGATGGTTGCGAAAACGCGTGTCGTCATGCTGGATACTCCCCTTAAGTCTGCGAGCGCAGACACGATCCGATATTACAACCGCACAACGCAAGAAATTGAGCCTGGTTCCACGTCGTCTCAAAAAAACGTGAGCAGTTGAACCCGGCTCAGCATTTTTAGGCAGCGACCGGCTGGGCAACATCGCGGAAAGCATTGCGTATGCTGTCTGCGACAGCCTGCACGGGACGCGACGGTTTCTCGCTGGTGATGAGGCGAATATCGAAGCAGCCAAGCTCCGGCAGACCTTCCTTTTCACCAAGGATCACCATGTCGTTCTGCACGTAGGAACGCGGCAGCGGAGCAATGGCGAGATCGGCCTCGATAGCGGCTCTCTGGGCCATGGTATGACCGCTGAGATAAGCGACGCGATAGCTTCGGTTCTTCTTCTCGAGAGAGTTGATGGCTTCCGAGCGCCAGATGCAGCCATCCTCCCAGATCGAGATCGGCAGCGGATCGCGCAAATGTGCCGTGCCGCATTTTGCGCCAGCCCAGACCAGCCGCTCGCGCATCAACACCTCGCCCGTGTCCCGCAGCGGATGCGCAGAACAGTTGACGAGAGCGAGATCGAGCCGCTGCTCATCCATACGCTTATAGAGTTGAGAACTGGAATCGATGGTCACATCCACCATGATTGCCGGAAACGCCTCGGCAAAGCGCTTCAGAATACCCGGCAGAAGCCCACGCTCGCCGATGTCCTCCGGCGCGCCAAGGCGCACGACGCCTGAAAGCTCCGGCATGACGAAGCGGGAAACGGCTTCGTTGGAAAGCGCAATCATCCGCCTTGCATAGGTGAGAAGCGTTTCGCCATGAGCGGTGAGCGTCACGGAACGCGCATCCCTGAGAAAGAGCGTCGTCTTCAATTGCTCTTCAAGCTTCTTGATCTGCATGGAAACCGCAGATGGCGTGCGGAAGACGACTTCCGCTGCTGTCGAGAAATTACCTGTTTCCGCAATCGCGACGAAGGTCCGCAGAATATCGTTGTCGAGCAGAGGCAGAGGCTGGCGAAAGGAAACTGTCATGGCAGGTAGCCTTCAATTTTTCTGAACGATATATCGATATCATTTCGTTTGATTGAATGTCAATAACGCGGCAATCTTCTCGTCATGGAGAAAATGCATGTCTCCAACCGACCGATCGAAGCGTGATAACCCACCACAAAATGTCATAGGTGGCATAAATTACATTCGATTGATTGATGACTTACTCAGGCGCATATCAATAGCGTCTAAATATGACAGATCATAAGGAGCATTGTCATGACCATGATAACCTACCACGGCGAAAGCGGCTCATCGCTTCGCCGCCACTCATCAAGCTGGCTCTCGCGCCTCGTGGGCCTCGGAACCGATCTCTACGCTTCATGGCGTCGCAGACAGAACCTTCGTGTTCTTGAAAACCTGCCCGCAGACACATTGAAGGACATCGGATGGCCAACGACAGACAACAAGCGCATGCGCACTGTTCGCAAATAAGCGCTGAACTTTCAGAACAATAGTGGCTCGCGAGATATTCTCTGCGAGCCATTTTTTTGCGCTGCGGAACAAACGGGGCAGCATGCCAGTTTCAGGGGGTCACTTCCAGCACGAGGAAACCTATGGCCCAGTTTGGCTCCAGCATCCAGCCCGGCGACTTCAAGCGTTTGGGCGCCAATTTCGATGGCGAAGGCGTCAATTTCGCAATCTTCAGCGCCCATGCCGAAAGGGTTGAACTTTGCCTTTTCGATGAGACCGGCAAGACCGAAATCGAGCGCATCACCCTTCCCGAATTCACCAATGAAATCTGGCACGGCTATATTCCCGGCCTGAAGCCAGGCGCGCTATACGGCTACAGGGTCCACGGCCCATACGATCCGGAGAAGGGTCATCGCTTCAATCCAAACAAGCTTCTTGTCGATCCTTACGCTCGCGAAATCGTCGGTGACATCGAGTGGGGGCAGGAGCAGTTCGGTTACACGCTGGACGCCGAGGAAAAGGACCTGTCCTTCAATGATAGCGACAGCGCTTCCAAGATGCCGAAATGCCGGGTGATCGACCCGAAGGATTATGACTGGAGCGGAGATGCGCGCCCGAATATTCCGTGGTCCAAAACGATCTTCTACGAGACCCACGTCAAAGGTTTCACCAAGCTGCATCCTGCGCTGCCGGAAGAACTGAAGGGCACCTATGATGGCTTGGGCAACAAGGATGTCGTCGGCTACATCAAGAGCCTCGGCATTACCTCCATCGAACTGCTGCCGACACATTATTTCCCGGATGACTCGCACCTGCTGGACAAGGGCCTGAAGAATTTCTGGGGCTACAACTCGCTCGGCTTCTTTGCTCCCGCTTCACGCTATTACGGCCCCCGTGCCATGGCCGGCTTCCGCGACATGGTGCGCAGCTTCCACGACGCAGGCATCGAGGTCATTCTGGACGTGGTCTATAACCACACGGCGGAAGGCAACGAGCTTGGGCCGACCCTATCCTTCAAGGGTATCGACAACTTCTCCTATTACCGCACCCTGCCCGACCAGCCGCGTTATTACATCAACGACACCGGCACGGGTAACACGGTCAACACGTCGCATCCGCGCGTTCTCCAGATGGTGACGGATTCTCTTCGTTACTGGGCAGAGGACATGCATATCGATGGCTTCCGCTTCGATCTGGGCACGATTCTGGGCCGCGAGCCGGAAGGCTTCGACCAGCGCAGCGGCTTCTTCGATGCCGTCGGTCAGGATCCTGTGCTGTCTCGTCTGAAACTCGTCGGCGAGCCATGGGATATCGGCCCCGGCGGTTATCAGGTCGGCGGCTTCCCGCCCGGCTGGGCAGAATGGAACGACAAGTATCGTGACACGGTTCGCGAATACTGGAAGGACGAAGACGGAACTGCGGGCGATTTCGCCGCGCGCGTTCTCGGCTCCGGCGATGTCTATGATCTGCGTGGCCGCAAGACCTGGGCCAGCGTCAACTTCATCACCGCCCATGATGGCTTCACGCTGAACGACCTCGTTTCCTATAACGACAAGCACAACGAGGCCAACGGCGAAGACAACAAGGACGGCCACAGCGACAACCGCAGCTTCAACTACGGCGCCGAAGGCCCGACGGAAGATGAAGGTATCAACGCCGTTCGCGATCGTCAGAAGCGCAACTTCCTCGCTACGCTGCTGCTTTCCCACGGCACGCCGATGATCCTTGCCGGTGACGAATTTGGCCGCAGCCAGATGGGCAATAATAACGGCTATTGCCAGGACAGCGACCTAAGCTGGGTACACTGGGAAGGCCTGCCGGAGAGCGCCGAAACGCTGCGCGACTTCACCCGCCGCCTGATCGAGATTCGACAGAACCACTCGATCCTGCGTCGGGATAGCTGGCACGATGGAACGCACGTCACCTGGCTGAACCCGGGCGGCGGCGAACAGAAGCCGGAACATTGGAACGATCCCGGCAGCACGTCGCTCGGTTTGCGCCTGACCCGTGAGGGCGACGGCGCTGGTGAGGAATGGAAGGACGTCCTCATCCTGTTCAACCCGCATGAGGGTGACGTGGAGTTCAAGTTGCCGGAAGTCGAAAATGGCTGGACAACCGAGCTGACCACAGCCGACCCGACCGTCAGCGGCAACCAGATCGCCAACTCCCAGAACTACACCATGGAAGGCCGAAGCCTGATATTGCTCCGCGCCGCCTGATTGGTGAGAAGTTGATCGCATAATGAAAGCCGGAGCTGGTCTCCGGCTTTTTCTTTTGATTACGTCGCAGATGCCCCGGCAAACCGAAATCCACGGCGCTTTTTGGTAAGCTTGGCCTTCGCACAAATCGATGCACGCAGCGCGAAGAATATGTCCTCGAAGTGATAGGGTTTGCTGAAGAAACGGGAGTCCGAGGGCAAATTCAGTGTATCCGACGCGTGCCCCCCGGAGGTGACGACAAGTGCGATGTGGTGTTGGGATTTGTCCAGCATCTCGACAAGGTCGAGACCTGACAATCCGCCCGGCATATCGATGTCGGTTACCACGGCTGAGATGCCATCGTTCTTGCCGATGATACCCACCGCTTCAAGCACGTTGGACGCTTCGAGAACGTGGTACCCCTCTTCTTCCAGGGCATCCACCAAGGTCAATCGGATGATTGGTTCGTCTTCGACAACCAGCACAGTCACGCCAGCTTCATGCATACGCAATACTCCGCTCTAAAGCTTCGGTAAGAAAAGCAAACTTTGCTTATCCGATGCTGTGACACTGGATGGTGCGGCGGTGGCTTCGACGGTCCGCCGTTCCATCTTTTCAACAGAACGCGCAATTCGGCGACATTGCTGACAGGCTGCTCCGAAAAATTGAAAACAATATTAATAAAATGCAAAATATCCGATTTTGAAGGTAACGAAGCGCGTCGTTGATTTCTGTCAAGAGGCGTTCACGGATACTTTTTTTGACGGCGCAATCGCGGTGTCGTAATTTGTGAGCGAAGCGTCGCAAATGGAATATACAGACGCTTATTTCCCAGCAAGGAATTGCGTTTTCGCAATGGAGCATGGTCATCATGAGCAAAACTCCTCCCAAGAAGCGCTCAATCGTATTTTTTATGGTTCCGCAGTTCACCATGCTGCCTTTCACGGCGGCTGTGGAAACCTTGCGTATCGCCAACCGAATGCTGGGATATGATGCCTATGAATGGCGCCTGGCCTCCGCTGACGGAATGAAGGTAGCGTCTTCAGCGGGAATTGCTCTGGAGGCCAACACATCGCTTGCAGAGGAGCGCAAATTCGTCAGCGGCGAAAACCGCCCGAACATGGTTCTGGTCTGTTCCGGCATCGATATCGAGCAATATGGCAACAAGTCGGTGAACGCCTGGCTGCGTGAAGCCAATAATCGCGGCATTGCCGTGGGCAGCCTCTGTACGGGCGCACATGTGCTTGCCCAGGCAGGACTGCTGAATGGCAAGCGCTGTGCGATACACTGGGAAAACCTGCCGGGCTTTTCGGAAGCCTTTCCGCAGGTGGAAGTTTACGCGGACCTCTACGAGGTGGATGGCAATATCTACACCTGCGCCGGTGGAACCGCTTCGCTGGACATGATGCTGAACCTCATCGGTCAGGATTTCGGTGAGAACCTCGTCAACCGCGTTTGCGAACAGCAATTGACGGACCGCGTGCGCAACCCGCATGACCGCCAGCGCCTGCCGCTTCGCGCTCGCCTTGGCGTGCAGAACGACAAGGTTCTGTCCATTATCGAATTGATGGAGAGCAATCTTTCAGAGCCGCTGTCGCTGCTGGATATTGCCGAGGGCGCCGACCTTTCGCGCCGTCAGGTGGAGCGGTTGTTCCGTCAGGAAATGGGGCGCTCGCCTGCGCGTTACTATCTGGAAATCCGGCTTGATCGCGCACGTCACCTGCTGGTGCAATCGGCCATGCCCGTGGTGGAAGTTGCCGTGGCATGCGGTTTCGTTTCCGCCTCGCATTTTTCCAAGTGTTATCGCGAGATTTACAATCGCACCCCGCAACAGGAGCGCGCGGAACGCAAACTCGTCATCAGCGCCTCACGCATGTTGGCGGCAAGCCAGGGCAAGGCGGCACACTAATTATCAACTGAAATCGAATGGTCTGACCGCCGATGCCAAATCTTCTGCGGTGAGCCCTGCCCCGAGTGTCCGAGCAGTTTCCCCATGCAGCCAAACAGCCGCTGCGGCAGCCTCGAAAGCCGGGATCTGCTGCGCAAGAAAACCGCCGCAAATTCCGGCCAGTACATCGCCGGAGCCAGCGGTCGCCAATGTGGACGGAGCATTGGTATTGACGTAGGCGCGTCCATCCGGCGCGGCGATTACCGTATCGGCACCCTTGTAGATTATGACGGCGTGGGCCAAAGCCGCAGCGGCCTGCGCCTTTTCTATCTTGCTGAGACTGTTGTCCGAGTGAATATCGGGAAACAGCCGGGCGAACTCACCTTCATGCGGGGTGAGAATGCGAAACGCATCCGCCTTCGCAAAAAGCGAGAAAAGGTCTTCTGGATTTTGTTTGAAGGCACTGATGCCATCCGCATCGAGAACAAGCGACTTATCCGAAATAAGCGACACGAATTCACGCGCTTTCTCCATATCACCGAACCCCGGCCCCAGCACATAAGTCTCGTGCCGTTTGTCTTCGCGCCAGTCTGTCAGCGCATTCCGGTCATCGACAGGTGACACCATGATTGCCGTCAACGTTGCGGCCAGAACGGAAACGGCCTCCCGCGGTGCGGCGATGGAAACGATTCCTGCGCCAGTCCGCAAGCCCGCCATAGCCGTCATGCGCGCAGCGCCCGTGGCATGCGAAGGTCCGGAAAAAACGGTGAGATGCCCACGCTTGAACTTGTGTGTATCTTCATCCCGCCGACTGAAGAATTCTTTCCATAGATCAGGATGATTTTCGCGAATTGCCCCCGCGTGAGCCGCTACGATGCGCTTCGGGATACCGATGTCGAAAATCTCAAGCTCTCCGCACAGCGAGCGTCCGGGCATCAACAGATGTCCCGGCTTTTTCGCGGCGAAAGTCACGGTGCGCTCTGCCCTAAATGCGGCACCCAGCACGACGCCTCTGCGTGCACATACGCCGGACGGTAGATCGACAGCGATGACAGGAATGTCTGCCGCAGCAACTGCCTCGATGACGTCCGCCAGTGCCTCCGGCACATCGCGAGCAAGGCCAGCCCCGAAAACCGCGTCGATTACGATATCGCCTTTCTGCGGTCGGTAATGAGTTAGAGGCTGAACCTTCCGTGCCCAGCCCTCATAGGCCCACCTTGCCGCGCCGCGCAACTTCGTTACATCACCCAGAACGTAAACGGAGACCTCACCGCCCGCCTCTGAAAGCGCCCGCGCCGCCACGAAACCATCTCCGCCATTATTGCCGGTTCCGCACAAAACGATGAAGCGAAGTGCATCAGGAAAATACCTGAGAGCGCTGGCAGCCACCGCCTGCCCCGCCTGCTCCATCAACGACGTTATGGCGATACCGCTCTCTGCCGTTGCGGCATCGATTTCGGCCATGGCTTCTGGATTGATGAGATAATGCGAATTGGGCGTGCTCATATTTGCAATTTCATCGCAAAACCGGAAGAAATGCAATCGGCGCTTTTTTGAGCATATTCAGAAGATCAAATAATATGCAAAAGCACAATTATTGATCATTAAGCTCGCCGGATTTAGCTATTGCTAATCTTCTGTATTCGCTGAAGATTTTGATTAATTTTGCCACATTTTGGCAGTGCAGCATGAATTTTCATCGCGCAAACCCACGGTTTTTCGCCAATTTGTCCTCTCATCCATCAATTTCTGCAGATTTTTTATCGTAACCGGCTTCCGATCTGGCACGATACGTGCATTCTTGTGGGAGAGCGGAACAGACCGCTTTAACGGGAGAAGCGGAGAGATATTTTCTCATGAAAAAGATCGAAGCGATCATTAAGCCTTTCAAGCTCGACGAAGTGAAGGAAGCCCTTCAGGAAGTCGGACTTCAGGGAATAACGGTTACGGAAGCCAAGGGCTTTGGTCGTCAAAAAGGCCATACTGAACTCTATCGCGGGGCGGAATATGTCGTCGACTTTTTGCCGAAGGTGAAGGTCGAGGTCGTTCTCGCGGACGAAAATGCGGATGCAGTGATCGAGGCAATCCGCAACGCTGCCCAGACTGGCCGCATTGGCGACGGAAAGATTTTCGTTTCCAACGTGGAAGAGGTTATTCGTATCCGTACGGGTGAGACAGGCGTAGACGCCATCTAAAACGACCTGAGCCAATTTTCAGGCTCAGGCATCACCGCGTTGATCATTACACTCAAGGAACATTCATATGACGACTGCAAACGATATCCTTAAGCAGATCAAGGACAACGACGTAAAGTTCGTTGACCTGCGTTTCACCGATCCCAAAGGCAAGCTTCAGCACGTAACCATGGACGTGGTTTGCGTTGACGAAGACATGTTCGCCGATGGCGTCATGTTCGACGGCTCCTCGATTGGCGGCTGGAAGGCCATCAACGAGTCCGACATGGTGCTGATGCCCGATCCGGCAACCGTGCACATGGACCCGTTCTTCGCGCAGTCCACCATGGTCATCTTCTGCGACATTCTCGACCCGGTTTCCGGCGAAGCCTATAACCGTGACCCGCGCGGCACGGCCAAGAAGGCCGAAGCCTACCTCAAGGCTTCCGGTATCGGCGACACGATCTTCGTTGGTCCTGAGCCTGAATTCTTCGTCTTCGACGACGTCAAGTACAAGGCCGACCCGTATAACACGGGCTTCAAGCTCGATTCGTCCGAATTGCCATCCAACGACGACACCGATTACGAGACCGGCAACCTCGGTCACCGCCCACGCGTCAAGGGCGGCTACTTCCCCGTGCCGCCAGTCGACAGCCTTCAGGACATGCGCTCCGAAATGCTGACCGTTCTCGGCGAAATGGGCGTTGTCGTTGAAAAGCACCACCACGAAGTCGCCTCCGCTCAGCACGAGCTGGGTGTAAAGTTCGACACGATGGTATCCAGCGCCGACAAGATGCAGATCTACAAGTACGTCGTGCATCAGGTCGCAAACGCCTACGGCAAGACGGCAACTTTCATGCCGAAGCCGATCTATGGCGACAACGGCTCGGGCATGCACGTTCACCAGTCCATCTGGAAGGGCGGCAAGCCAACCTTCGCTGGCGATGAATATGCCGGTCTGTCCGAAACCTGCCTCTACTACATTGGCGGCATCATCAAGCACGCCAAGGCCATCAACGCTTTCACCAACCCGACGACCAACTCCTACAAGCGTCTGGTTCCAGGCTACGAAGCACCGGTTCTGCTGGCCTACTCCGCGCGTAACCGCTCGGCGTCCTGCCGTATTCCTTTCGGCTCCAACCCGAAGGCAAAGCGCGTCGAAGTTCGCTTCCCGGACCCCACCCAGAACCCGTATCTCGGTTTCGCAGCCATGCTGATGGCTGGTCTGGACGGCATCAAGAACAAGATCCATCCCGGCAAGCCGATGGACAAGGATCTCTACGATCTGCCGCCGAAGGAACTGAAGAAGATCCCAACGGTCTGCGGTTCGCTGCGTGAAGCGCTGGAAAGCCTCGACAAGGATCGCAAGTTCCTGACCGCTGGCGGCGTGTTCGATGACGACCAGATCGATGCCTTCATCGAATTGAAGATGCAGGAAGTCATGCGCTTCGAAATGACGCCACATCCTGTCGAATTCGACATGTATTACTCGGCATAAGACTTACGAAAGGCGCTCTTCGGGGCGCCTTTTTTCTTTGTCTCTCCGAAAAGATGGCGCCCGGTGATCGGCGCTTGAATGCCGAATAAGAAACTTTTCAAGGTCATCCGGCGTTACACTTGGCAGTCGCGATCAGGTCTTGATGAATACAGCCGCGGAAATGCTGCATCTTGATATTTCCGCATGATACCCCAAATTGTATGGGGAAAGGATGACATGCCATGAAACAACGAAACGCAAAATTCACGATCGGCGAAGTTGTTCGTCACCGGGTGTTTCCGTTCCGCGGTGTGATATTCGACGTAGACCCAGAATACGCGAATACCGAGGAATGGTGGAACGCGATTCCCGCTGAGATACGCCCTGACCGCGACCAGCCCTTTTATCATCTTCTGGCAGAAAACGAGGAGACCGAATATGTCGCCTATGTTTCTGAGCAGAACCTCATTCATGATGAAAGCGAGCAGCCGCTGCGCAACCCAAACATCACGCGCATTTTCGACACCGCTCCCAACGGTGAGTTTCGCCCGAAATCGGCCATGACGCATTAAGCCGCCCACGGAAAACCGAAACCGCGCATAAAAAAACCGGCCCTTGCAGGCCGGTTTTTTCGTCTCTCAATCGAGACCGATTAGTTGGCAGGCTTAGCCTTTGCAGCGTCCTGAGCAGCTTCGAGCTTCTTACGCGCTTCTTCAGCCTTCTTCTGCATGCCTTCCTGCAGCGAACGCTGGCTTTCAGCAAGCTGAGACTGGCTGATCGGCTGGCCGTCATAAGCGCCGGTGAAGCCCGTAAGAGCAATCTTGATCGGGTTTGGAGCGCGACGGAAGTTGATGGATGTGAAGACGACCTCGGTGCCCTTCTTCATGCTTGCGATCATGGCGTCCGTCAGCGGCACTTCAGCTGTGCACTTGTCGGGAAGGCAGACTGCGTAGTCCAGCTTCTGGCCCTTACCACCATCGATCTGCATGACGACGCCCGGAGGAAGAAGGCGAGCGGTCGGTACCGAAACCTGAAGCAGCTTGCGGTTGACCTTGCCTTCGACAGTGATCAGGCCGACAGCCGTGATCATCTGGCCGTTCTGGGCGAGTACGACGTTCTGCACCACGCAAACATCATTGTCTTCCTGCTTGCTGCAGGTCTTGAACCAGCCAAGTGGCGGTGCGCCTGCCGGAGCGGCAGCCTGCTGAGCCTGAGAAACAGCCGGTACAGACACGGCGCCCAGGGAAAGAACGAGGGCAGACAGGCCTGCGCGGGTGAATGTGTTTGCGATTTGCTTCATAAGAGTTCCGTCTCCTGAATTTTTTATGCCAAGCAGAACGACGCGCCCTGCTCAACATCACCGGTATCCGTCTGCCCGTTCCACTGTCGTTTAAATGAGGCAAATGCGTGACCCGACTGTTTCGGCAATCCTGTTACATCCCGTTCACCGGGATATCCAGCACTTCTTTTAGATTTTCCCTGCACCGATCAAGATTTCCTTCGTCGGATGCCTGCCTTATTCGCGTGTGATACATTCCCGCAGGAATCAAAACAAGTAAGGGCAGTTGAGCGCCGGAGGCCAGGAGCCTCACTCAATAGCCTGAATGCGACAGGATAGTGACATGCGAAGCCTTTTGGCGTTCATTCCAGCCCTCCTCATTTCTGGCATGGCGCTGGCGGAACCTCTGCACGGGATATCCATGCACGGCAAACCTGCCCTGCCCGCAGACTTCAAAAACCTGCCTTATGTGAACCCCGATGTGAAGAAGGGCGGTCGCGTCTCCTACGGCGTCGTCGGCACTTTCGATAGCCTCAACCCCTTCATTTTAAAAGGAATGCGCACCACCGCGCGCGGTGTCTGGGACCCGGAATTCGGTAATCTGCTTTACGAACCGCTGATGCAGCGCTCCCATGACGAGCCCTTCTCCCTTTATGGCCTTCTTGCGGAAAGCGCCGAATGGGACGATGAGCGCAGCTTCATCCAGTTCAATCTCAACCCGAAAGCGCATTGGCAGGATGGCAAGCCGGTCACGCCGGAAGATGTGATTTTCACCTTCAATCTTTTGAAGGAAAAAGGCCGCCCGCCTTTCGACAGCCGTCTAAACGGCGTGGCGAAAATGGAGAAAGTCGGCGAGCGTAGCGTGCGCTTCACCTTCAACGATAAAGCGAATCGCGAGACGCCGCTGATCCTCGCCTCCTCCACCCCCATTCTGCCTGCCCATGCCATCGACCCCAAGACATTCGATCAGGGCGGTGTCGGTCCTGTCGTGGGTTCGGGGCCATACCGAATCAAATCGCTGAGGCTAGGCGAGCAGATCGTCTGGGAACGTGACCCCAATTACTGGGGCAAGGATGTGCCGGTCAAAATCGGCTTCGATAATTACGACCAGATCAGCGTGACTTACTTCCTTCAGGTCACGACCATGTTCGAGGCCTTCAAGAAGGGAGATATCGACATCTACCCCGAAGGTGACGCGATCAACGGGACGTCCGATACCTCCCACTGGGGCCAGGCCTACAACTTCCCGGCCGTCCAGCGCGGCGATATCGCCCGCGACATTTTCGAATCACGTTTGCCGACCGGCATGTTCGGCTTGATCTTCAACACCCGCAGGCCGATTTTTGCGGATGAAAAGGTCCGTGAGGGCTTGTCCTACGCCATGGATTTCGAGTGGATGAACCGCAACATTCTGGGCGGTGCATTCAAGCGAAGCCAGAGCTTCTGGCAGAACTCGACGCTCGGCGCTTATGGCAACGCGGCAAACCAAAAGGAACTGGCTCTGCTCGGCGATGCGGCCAAGCGCCTGCCGCCGGACATTCTTGCAGGCACCTATGAGATGCCGAAAAGCGATGGCTCCGGCGCCGATCGCACAGTCTTGAAGCTGGCGGTCGATACGCTGAAGGAAGCGGGCTACACCATCAAAAAGGGCGAGATGTCCGATGCCAAAGGCAGGCCGCTTGCCTTCGAACTCATGACGCAAAACCCCGCGCAGGAGCGCATTGCGCTGGCCTACCAGCGCTCGCTGCGCCTGATCGGCGTCGATATGGCGATTCGCTCCGTGGATGACGGCCAGTATCAGTCGCGCTCCAACGGCTTCGACTACGATATGATCATCCGCTCCTACCCATCATCGCTCTCGCCGGGGGCGGAGCAGATCAACCGCTGGGGCTCCGTTTCCAAAGATGCCAATGGCAGCTTCAACTATGCCGGTGTTGCCGACACGGATATCGACCGGATGATCGAGGCGCTGTTGCAGGCGCGGGAGACTGAGGATTTCGAGGTTGCAGTGCGCGCCTATGACCGTCTTTTGACGGCGGGCCATTATGTCATTCCGCTCTACTCCATCGGCGCTCAGTGGGTCGCACGCTGGAAATATATTGCGCGGCCAGACACGACGCCGCTTACCGGCAATCAGAAACAAACATGGTGGGATACGCGCGCGCAGTAAAAACCTGCAGGCGGTTCCTTTTTGGTAACGCCTTGTGCCCTCACGGCTCACGCCCTAGATGGGGTGAACTGTGTAAAATCGAAAAGGAAAGCACCATGCAACGCATTGTCATCGACGTCGTCTCGGACATGGTCTGCCCGTGGTGCTATCTCGGCAAGGCGCGTCTGGATCTGGCTTTGGCCGAAGTGCAGGATGAAATCAGCGTCGACATCAACTGGCGCCCTTACCAGCTAAATCCGGATTACCCGCCGGAAGGCGTGGACCAGAAAGCCGAATTGGAAAAGAAGCTCGGCGGCAAGGAACGCGTGGATCAAATCCACGGCACGCTGACTGAACTCGGCAAGGAAGTCGGCATCGATTATAATTTCGATGCCATCAAGGTTGGTCCCAACACGCTGGATGCACACCGGCTTTCGCTCTGGGCTCACTCCGAAGGCCGTGAGCTTCAGGACAAAATTGTAACCGCTTTGTTCAAGGCCAACTTCGAGGAAGGTCGCAACATCGGCGACCATGCGGTGCTGATCGATATTGCCGGCGAGAACGGCATGGACCGTGAACTGGTGCGCCGTCTGCTGAGCTCGGATGCCGATAAGGACACGATCAAGGCGGAAATTGATGCGGCGCAGCAAATGGGCGTATCCGGGGTCCCCTTCTTCATTCTGGATCAGAAATACGCCGTCAGCGGTGCGCAAACGCAGGACGTTCTAATTAATGCACTGCGGGATATTGCCAAAATGAAAGCGGAAGAGCATAGGGCATTGAACTGACCTATGGTTTCGGTCGGTCCCGTTCGGGACCGGCTTTTGCTGTCGGTTACCGGTCCCATTCATTCCATCTGGTGTTCCCGTGTCAGACAGCACGTTGAAGGGCATTCTGCTCGCCTTCGCCGCATTCGCCGCCTATGCCTGGAGCGACGCAAGCGTCAAACTCATCGAAGGACAGCTTTCGCCGATCCAGTCCGCCTTCTTCGGTGCGGTCTTCGGGCTCTTTGCCCTGCCTTTCATTCGCAAGCGTAACGACAAGTGGACGGACATCGTCAAAACCACGAACCGACCGCTCTGGCTGTTGCGCTTCGTGTCTTCCGGCATAGGCGCAGTCACCAGCGTTACCGCCTTTACGCATCTCGCAATGGCCGAAGCCTTTGCGCTTATCTTCCTGCTGCCCTCCTTTGTGACCATCATGTCCGTCGTGTTCCTGAAGGAACAGGTGGGCATCAAGCGCTGGTCTGCGGTCATTATTGGATTTGCGGGCGTGCTGGTCATTCTTCGCCCCGGCTTTCGCGAACTATCGATTGGCCATGTCGCCGCAATTATCGCTGGCCTCTGCGGCGCGCTCTCCATCGTGATCTTCCGCGCCATGGGCCCGAAGGAAAAGAACATTTCGCTCTATGGCGCAGGCGTCCTCGGCTGTCTTGCCATTTGCGGCGTGCTGATGGTTCCCTCCTTCGTGCCGCCGACCGGCGAGCAATGGCTGCTGCTGGCGGGCTACGGCCTCCTCGGCGCTCTCGCCAACGTCCTCATCATGTATTCCGCCCAATATGCGCCAGCGGCGGTTATCGGGCCAACCCAATATAGCCAGATGCTCTGGGCGATTCTCTTCGGCTATCTTATTTTCGGGGATGCTATCGATAGCTGGATGCTGGTGGGCATAGCGCTGATCATCGGTTCCGGCCTGCTGACGCTGATCCGGGAAAAGCAGAGAAAAGTACCGCTGCCAACGTCAGTTGCTGCCGCCGACCAGAATGTCGCGGTTGCGATTACCCCCGAAGACCAATAGAAAAGCGCTCCCACCTTGGAATGGGAACGCTTGCATTCTCATAAGCTTTTCGACGTTCTGATTACCTGTAGCAAACCTCTACCTGATATCGTTCTCCCCAGCCATTATGACGCCATTCATAGTGGCAGCGGCGGTAGACCGGTTCGTAATAAGCGGGCGGAGGTCCGTAATAGACGGGTGGGCCATATGCCGGTGCGGCGTAGGCGGGACCGCCCATGGCGCCAGCAATGAGCGCGCCACCGAGAAGTCCGCCAGCGATACCAGCGGCAACTCCGCCTCCATGATGATAGTTGCGTGCTTCTGCCTGGCTGGTGGTGGCAATTGTGGTGCCCGCAATTGTCAAAGCAACCAGACCAGCGGTGACAAACCTGTTCATGGTAGTCAACATAGTCTTGCTCCTTGGTTTAGCGGCGGAAGAACGTATCCTTCCGCTGCATGAAGACTATGCTTTAAACGTCTACCGCATCATGTCCGTTTCATTAATTCGCGGTAAGAATCGGGCGGGCGAAACCCTTATGATTTGGCGAGTTCCGCCAGTTGCGTCATTACCATCGCTGCACCCGCGAGACGCTTCTCCGGCGTCGGCAGATCGCGTGTCAGGAACACGCTATGGTCAGGCCTGATCTTCGCCATCGAGCCCTGCTTGCCGATGTAACCGACAAGAGCTGCCGGGTTCGGGAACTGCTTGTTGCGGAACTGCACGACGACGCCCTTCGGCCCTGCATCCAGCTTCTCGACATTGGCGGTGCGGCACAGCGACTTGACGTAAACGATCTTGAGCAGGTGCTGCACTTCTTTCGGAAGCGGACCGAAGCGGTCGATCATCTCTGCTCCGAAGCCATCGATTTCGCCAAGATCGGTCAACTCGCCAAGGCGGCGATAGAGGCCCATGCGCAGATGCAGATCCGGGACATAATTTTCCGGGATCATGACAGAGGTGCCGACAGAAATCTGTGGTGACCAGCCGGTATCGATCACCTCGTCCTCACCCTTCACCTCGGCCACGGCCTCTTCCAGCATCTGCTGGTAAAGCTCGAATCCAACTTCCTTGATATGGCCGGACTGTTCTTCGCCCAGCAGGTTGCCCGCACCACGAATATCCAGATCGTGGCTGGCAAGCTGGAAGCCAGCGCCAAGCGTGTCGAGCGATTGAAGTACCTTCAGACGGCGCTCCGCCATCGTCGTCAGCACCTTGTTGACCGGCAACGTGAAGAGCGCGAAGGCGCGAACCTTGGAGCGGCCCACACGGCCACGCAGCTGGTAAAGCTGTGCGAGGCCGAACATATCGGCGCGGTGCACGATCAATGTGTTTGCGGTCGGCACATCGAGGCCGGATTCGACGATGGTGGTGGAAAGAAGCACATCATATTTGCCGTCATAGAAGGCGTTCATGATGTCTTCCAGCTCACCCGCCGCCATCTGGCCGTGGGCAACAGCCACCTTCAACTCCGGCACATCCGATTGCAGGAAGGCGTGGATATCCGCCAGATCCGCAAGACGCGGGCAGACATAGAAGCTCTGGCCGCCGCGATAATGTTCACGCATCAGGGTCTCGCGAATGACCAGCGCATCGAAAGGCGAGATGAAGGTGCGCACCGCCATGCGGTCCACCGGCGGCGTGGTGATCAGCGAAAGTTCGCGAACGCCCGTCATGGCAAGCTGAAGCGTGCGCGGAATAGGTGTCGCAGACAGTGTCAGAACGTGGATATCGCTCTTCAGCTCCTTCAGCCGCTCCTTATGCTTCACGCCGAAATGCTGCTCTTCATCGATGATGAGCAGGCCGAGATTGGCGAAGCTGATGCCCTGCCCCAGCAGCGCATGCGTGCCGACGACGATATCCGTCTTGCCATCCGCAACCTCTTTCTTGACGAGGTTCAGTTCCTTCGTGCCAACGAGGCGCGAAGCCTGCTGCACGCGAATGGGCAGACCACGGAAGCGTTCAGAGAAAGTGCGGAAATGCTGGCGCGCGAGCAGCGTCGTCGGCACGACAACTGCCACCTGCACACCGTTCATGGCCGCGAGGAAGGCGGCGCGTAGCGCCACTTCCGTCTTGCCGAAGCCGACATCACCGCAGATCAGGCGATCCATTGGACGGCCCGCGCCCAAATCCTCACGGATGGATTCGATGGCGTTCAGCTGATCTTCGGTCTCATCATAAGGGAAACGGGCGGCGAATTCGTCATAGAGCCCATCGGGCGCGGCCAGCACCGGCGCCTTGCGAACGAGGCGCGCGGCGGCAATGCGAATGAGATCGCCCGCCATATCCAGCAGGCGCTTCTTGAGCTTCGCCTTGCGCATCTGCCATGCGCCACCACCGAGCTTGTCCAACTGCGCTTCCGCAGCGTCCGAGCCGTAACGCGAAAGAAGATCGATGTTTTCGACTGGCAGGAACAGCTTGGCATCATCGGCATAATGCAGCTCAAGGCAATCACGCGGCGCGCCTGCTGCCTCGATGGTGCGAAGACCGACGAAACGGCCGATACCGTGTTCGGCATGAACAACGAGCGAGTTCTCATCCAGCCCGGCGACTTCGGAAATGAAATCGGCACCACGCTTGCGGCGCTTGGAGCGGCGCACCATGCGGTCGCCGAGAATATCCTGCTCGCCGATGACGGCCAGATTGCCCCCGTCGAAAGGCGTCTCGAAACCAGCTTCGAGGCTTAGAACAGCAGCAGCAGCCTCACCCTTGCCGAGCTTCTCTACTTCTTTCAGCGAAGCAACCGGCTTGATCTTTTCAAGACCGTGTTCGTTCAGCACCTGCAACAGGCGGTCCAGCGATCCCTCGGACCAGCCGGTAATCAGCACCTTCCAGCCCTTGGAGCGGCGCTCCGCAATGTGCTTTACGGCAAGATCGAAGACGTTGATGCGCTCTTCGCTTTCACTTTCCGTCTGCGACTTGGCCCAACGCGGGCCGACATGCGCATCCAGCGTGGCGACTGGCTTTTCTTTCGAGTCCTGCTCGTTGAACGGCGTCAGCCGCACCGCATTGATGGCATTCAGCGCCTCATCGAAGCTCTTGCCGCCGAGATATATCTGGCTTGGCGAAACCGGCTTGTACGGCGCACCCTGCGTGGCACCCTTGGTCTGGCCGGAAGCGCGGCGCGCCTCGAAATAATCATGCACCAGCTTGGAGCGCTCGACAGCGGCCTCGCGCGCGGTGTGATCGGTAACGATGCGGAAGCCCTTGAGGTAATCGAAGGCGGTTTCGAGATGCTCGTAGAAGAGCGGCAGCCAATGCTCCATGCCCGCATAACGGCGGCCTTCGGAAACGGCCTGATACAGCGCATCGTCACGCGTTGCCGCGCCGAAAAGCGACAGGTAATTCTTGCGGAAACGGCTGATCGTATCCGGCGTCAGCGTCACTTCACTCATCGGGTTGAGGTCGAGCGAGCGAGCCTGCCCGATGGTGCGTTGGCTGGCGGGATCGAAAGTGCGGATGCTTTCCAGCGTATCGCCGAAGAAATCCAGACGCACAGGCTCTTCCGTGCCGGGAACGAACACGTCCAGAATGCCGCCGCGCACGGCGAATTCACCCACTTCGCGGACGGTCGCCACGCGGTCGAAACCGTTGCGCTCCAGCCTGGCGGCAATCTCTTCCATCTTGATCTGGTTGCCGGGCTTGGCCGAGAAGGCCAGACTTTCGATGCCATCGCGCGGCGCCATCTTTTGCAGCATGGCGTTGACGGTGACGAGAACGATGGCCGGATGCGGCTTTTTCTGATGATGGATCAGTCCCGACAGCGCGGCCAATCTGCGCGCGGACGTGTCCGCACTCGGTGACACACGATCATAGGGAAGGCAGTCCCATGCCGGCAACGTCAGTACCGGGATTTCAGGCGCGACGAAGCCGAGTATCTGCTCCAGATCGGAAACGCGATGCCCATCCGACATGACATAGGCAACGGAGGTTCCTGCCCGCGCCATATCCGCCAGAAGCAGAGCTTCCATTCCAGACGGCACGTTTCCAATGGTCAGCGGCGTATCGGCCGATGCCACCAGCTTCACATCTATCCCGGCAATCATTTATCAGGCTTTCGTTGTCTCTGAAGTGACCGGATCGAAGTCCGGACGATAAGAAATGATCTTCGTAAAGAGGGGCGTCTGAAACTTTTCGGGAATGGGCGAGGCACCTGTCACCATCTTCACGAGGTCGTTGTCTTCCTCGGCCATAATGACTTCCAGCTCATCGAGTTCCGCTTCCGAAAGATCACCGATATTGTCCTCGGCAAACTGACCGAGCACCAGATCCATCTCGCGAATGCCTCGGTGCCAGCAGCGATAAAGAATCCGCCTGCGTCTCGGTTCAAGGTCGGCACTCGTGCGCACCAATCCAGTCATCGCAATTTCCTTCCGCCCGGGTTCAAGCAAAACGCGCCACTGTCATCCCCCTCTCATCCCTCATTCCTGTGCTCGTCACAGGAATCCAGTGACCTGACGTCTGTCAGGTCAAAAGACTTGTTTCAGCCCAATGACTTGGGCTGACTGGATCCCTGTAACAAGCGCAGGGATGAGGCAAAGAAGAGCGCGACAGCAAAAGCAGGCGTCGAAGTCTCGGCGTCTGCTTCCATCTCGGTTCATCTGTTGCCCCTCGTATAGAACAGGACATGAACGCTTGGGAACCGGTTTTTACGCGACACCTGCAAAAACTGCGGGTGATAAACGATCTTTCTGAAGGTCACGGTCTTGCATTGCGCGGCACCTTCCCCGATTTTGCTGCCCATGCGCCCCGCCCTTCTCGATCCGCTATTTGCCACCGTCTCCACGCTCACCGGCGTCGGGCCGAAGCTTGCCGATCTGTTGGCGAAACTGTTGGGTCGGGAGAACGCAGAAGATACCCGCGTCATCGACCTTATCTTTCACGCGCCGTCCAACATCATCGACCGGCGTAACAGGCCGGGAATTGCCTATGCCCAACAGGGGGCAATTGTCACCATTCAGGGACGCGTGGACCGGCACCAGCCAGCGCCGCCCGGCAATCGCTCCGCACCCTACCGCGTGTTTCTGCACGATGAGACGGGTGAGCTGGCGCTCACTTTCTTCCGCGCGCGCGGCGACTGGCTTTCCAAGGCGCTGCCTATCGATGAAGAGGTGATGGTCAGCGGCAAGGTGGACTGGTTCAACGGTCGCGCCTCGATGGTTCACCCGGATTTCATGGTGAAGGTGTCCGAGGCGGAAAACCTGCCTCTGGTCGAAGCCGTCTACCCAATGACGGCGGGCTTGTCGCCGAAGGTCTTGAAACGATCGATCGATACCGCACTCCAGCGCCTGCCGACTTTCCCGGAATGGATCGATGAAACGCTGGCCAGCCGCCAGAGCTTTCCGCATGTAGCAGAGGCGTTTCGCGAATTGCACGATCCACGCGATGCCGCCGATATCGATCCGCAAGCCCCTGCCCGCCGCAGGCTGGCTTATGATGAGTTTCTGGCCGGTCAACTTTCGCTGGCGCTGGTACGTCAGCGACTGCGCAAGGTGGCGGGCCAGCCGATCCGCGCCAAGGGAGACTTTGCCGCGCGCATCCTCGCCAACCTTCCCTTTTCACTGACGGGCAGCCAGAGTGCGGCAGTGAAGGACATTCTCACCGATATGGCTGACGAAGACCGTATGCTGCGGCTTCTGCAAGGCGATGTCGGCGCGGGCAAGACGCTTGTTGCGCTGATGGCCATGGCAACCGCCGTCGAGGCAGGCGGACAGGCCGTGTTGATGGCGCCAACGGAAATTCTGGCACGCCAACATTTCACGACGATCTCGAAATATGCCGCAGCTGCGGGGATTTCCTGTGAGGTACTGACAGGCCGCACCAAAGGCAAGGAACGCCGCGAAATCGAGGAACGGATCGCCTCCGGCGAGGCGCAGATCATCATCGGCACCCATGCTCTGTTTCAGGATAGCGTTTCATATCAGAACCTCGTTCTGGCTGTGGTGGATGAGCAGCACCGCTTCGGCGTGCACCAACGCCTGCGCCTCACCGCCAAGGGCATCACGCCGCATATGCTGGTGATGACGGCAACACCCATCCCGCGCACGCTGGTTTTGGCCGCATTCGGTGACATGGATGTCTCCAAGCTCACCGAAAAGCCTGCAGGCCGAAAGCCGATCCAGACCGTGACCATTCCAAACGAGCGGATCGGTGACATTGTAGACCGCCTGCGCAGTGCGCTGGCGGAAGGCAAGAAGGCCTATTGGATTTGCCCGCTGGTGGAGGAATCGGAGGAGTCCGACCTCATGTCTGCCGAGGAACGGCATGCGGTTCTGTCTCAATCGCTACGCGCCAATATCGGCCTCATCCATGGCCGGATGAGCGGGCCAGAAAAAGATGCCGCCATGCTGGCCTTCAAGAGTGGCGAAACACGGCTGCTGGTCGCGACGACCGTTGTCGAAGTAGGTGTCGACGTGCCGGATGCGACGATCATGGTCATCGAACATGCCGAACGCTTCGGCCTTGCCCAGCTTCACCAGCTGCGTGGTCGCGTCGGTCGCGGTGATGAGGCATCCACCTGTATTCTGCTTTACAAGGGTCCGCTCAGCGAAAACGGCAAGGCCCGCCTTTCCATCCTGCGTGATAGCGAAGACGGTTTTCTCATTGCGGAAGAAGACCTGAAGCTGCGTGGCGAGGGAGAGCTTCTTGGCACACGCCAATCCGGCACGCCGGGCTTCCGCATCGCAAGTCTCGAGGCTCACGCCGACCTTCTGGAAATCGCCCGCAAGGATGCGGCCTATATCATTGAACGCGACGCCGAACTCGTAAGCGAGCGCGGCCAAAATCTAAGAACCCTGCTTTATCTTCACCGCAGGGACGAAGCGATCCGCTTCCTGCATGCAGGCTGATGTTATGACCACCATACCAAACCCGCCCCCCGCCTTTCAAAAAGGCTACGCCCTGTGTTCGCCAGAGAACATCCTGCAGCCCAAGACTTTTGCGAAAAGTGAAAAGAAGGCGATAGCGAAAGGTTTTAAAAAGCCGGGCCGCAAGAAAGCCTGGGCTGAGGCGGTGGAGCAAGGCTGGAGCGTGAAGCTCGTCTATATGCGCCTGTTCGTGCCGGTGTTTCATTCCACATCCTCATCTTCCGTCGAAATCGAGGAAGACGAGGACTGATTATACGAGCTTGCGCTCGCCCGCTGCGAATTTTGCTTTCAGCAGACACTCATCATATTCCGACTGCGCGGTGGAATCGAAAACAATGCCGCCGCCGACATTGAATGTGGCACTGCCATCCGCAAACAGCGTGATGGTGCGAATGGCGACGGAAAAGCGCATGTCACCCTTCGGTGAAATGTAGCCGATGGCACCGCAATAGGCGCCACGGGGCCCGACTTCCAGATCGTGCAGAATTTCCATCGCCCGCATTTTCGGCGCTCCAGTCACCGAACCGCAGGGGAAAATCGCACTGAAAATATCGGCGATACTCATGTTCGGCAGCAATTTCGCCCGCACATGGCTAACCATCTGGTGCACTGTCGGATAGGTCTCGATCTCGAAAAGTTTCGGCACATCCAGAGAGCCGACTTCCGTTATGCGGGAAATATCGTTGCGCAGCAAATCCACGATCATGCGATTTTCGGCCAGCGTCTTTTCGTCCTGCCGCATCTCCGCGATGATTGCCCTGTCCTCATCCTCTGTCGCGCCACGCTTGACCGTGCCCTTCATCGGATGCGTTTCGATCCATCCGTCCTGATTGACCGAGAAGAAAAGCTCCGGGGAACGAGACAGGACGACAGGTCCACCGAGATCGACCAAAGCACCGTATTTTACCGGCTGACGCTCGATCAGAGACCAGAAGGCAGTCAGCGGATCACCATGCCACCGCCCCGTGATAGGCATGGTAAGGTTAGCCTGGTAACAATCTCCCTGACGCAGATGCTGATGCAGTTTGTTGAACTGCGACTCATATTCTTCGAAAGACCAGACAGGTTTCAGCTCGCTCAGAAAATCATCAGGATCCATGGATTTCAATGGTGTAGCTTCTGCAACCTCATCATGGGAGGGAGCCGCAAACACACCGAAGCAGAGGAGCGGAACCTTGCGATTGCCCTCCGCCAAGGGCGCAAGCTTAGGCTCGAAAAGGTGTCCCGCCTCGTAAGACATGTAGCCGGCTAAATACTTGCCAGCATCCCTGGCCTTCTGCATGCGAGCAAGAGCGGGCAGAAACTCATCAGCCTCATTGGCGACGATAATGTCTTGCGGCTCCGCAAACAGTGTCACGGTGCCGGTCGTATCGTCTCGGAAAAGAACGTAAGGCGCGTTCAGCACATCCAGCTACCCGATGATGAATCTCACACCGGATCGATATCGCCTTTCGCCCACATTTCAATGGTCTCCGCGTAGAAATCCGGAAAACGACCTTCTTCGATCGATTTGCGAATCCCCTGCATCAGCTCCTGATAATAGGCCAGATTGTGCCAGGACAACAACATGCCGCCCAGCGCTTCGTTGGAGCGGGCGAGATGGTGCAGGTAAGCGCGAGAGTAATCGCGCGAAGCCGGGCAGTTGGACTGCTCGTCCAGCGGGCGCATGTCTTCCGCATGGCGGGCGTTGCGAATGTTCACACGACCACGGCGGGTGAAGGCCAGACCGTGACGACCGGAACGGGTCGGCATAACGCAGTCGAACATGTCGATACCACGCGCGACGGATTTCAGAATATCGTCCGGTGTACCTACGCCCATCAGGTAGCGGGGCTTTTCTGTTGGCAGCACCGGCAGCGTCGTGTCCAGCATCGACAGCATCACATCCTGCGGCTCACCCACGGCAAGACCGCCCACGGCATAGCCCTTGAGATCGAGCTGCTTCAGCCCCTCGGCAGAGCGAATGCGCAGATCCGGCTGGTCACCGCCCTGCACGATGCCGAACATGGCCTTGCCCGGCTGCTCGCCAAAGGCAACGCGGCAGCGTTCGGCCCAACGCAGCGACATTTCCATAGCGCGCTCGATTTCCTTGCGCTCGGCAGGCAGCGCCACGCATTCATCGAGCTGCATCTGAATATCCGAATCGAGCATTCCCTGAATTTCGATGGAGCGCTCCGGCGACATATGGTGCAGCGAACCGTCGACGTGGCTCTTGAAGGTCACGCCCTTCTCGTCCAGCTTGCGCAGGCCAGAAAGCGACATCACTTGGAAACCGCCGCTATCGGTGAGGATCGGGTGCGGCCAGCGGATCAACTCATGAAGACCACCCAGACGCGCCACGCGCTCCGGGCCGGGGCGCAGCATCAGGTGATAGGTGTTGCCCAGAATGACGTCAGCGCCGAGTTCACGCACCTGATCGAGATACATGGCCTTGACGGTGCCAACCGTGCCAACCGGCATGAAGGCAGGCGTGCGGATAACACCGCGCGGCATCGCCACTTCGCCGAGGCGAGCGCCGCCGCTGGTTGCTTTGAGGGTGAAAGTGAAGTTCTCTTGCATCAGATTTTCCGAAACAGCAGGCTGGAATCGCCATAGGAATAGAAGCGGTAGCCGGTTTCGATGGCATGGGCATAGGCCGCGCGCATCGTTTCCAGTCCGCAGAAGGCCGAAACCAGCATGAACAGCGTGGATTTCGGCAGGTGAAAATTGGTCATCAGAATATCGACCGCCTTGAAACGATATCCCGGCGTGATGAAGATGCCGGTCGCACCGGACCAAGGCAAGATCTGCCCGTCATCGCCAGCCGCACTTTCGATCAGCCGCAGAGAGGTCGTGCCAACGCAGATGATGCGCCCGCCCCTCGCCTTGACGGCGTTCAGCTTCTCCGCAGTCTCTTCTGAAACATAGCCGATTTCGAGGTGCATCTTGTGGTCTGCGGTATCATCCGCCTTCACCGGCAGGAATGTGCCCGCGCCCACATGCAGCGTCACGAAGTGCCGCTCGATGCCTGCCTTATCCAGCGCTTCGAACAGCGCAGGCGTGAAATGCAGCCCGGCGGTGGGTGCAGCGACGGCACCTTTCTCGCGAGCGTAGATCGTCTGGTAATCCGTCTGGTCCTGCGCATCTTCCGGGCGTTTTGCGGCAATGTAAGGCGGCAGGGGAATATGACCGACGGAAGCGATGGCCTCATCCAGAGCAGGACCAGAGACATCGAACAGCAGCGTAATCTCGCCCTCGTCGCCCTTCTCTTCCACTGTCGCCTCAAGGAAAGCCAGACCGCAAGCGTTGTCGCGCTCATAACCAAAACGGATCCGGTCACCCTGCTTGATACGCTTGCCGGGCCGCGCAAAGGCTTTCCAGCGGCTGGCATCTGCGCGCATGTGCAGCGTGGCGGAAACGGCTGTTTCCTGCGCGCCTTCACGCAACCGGACGCCTTCCAGCTGGGCCGGGATGACGCGCGTATCATTGAACACCAGCGCATCGCCGGGCTTCAGAAATGTCGGCAGGTCGAAAACCTGATGGTCGGTCATGCGGTCCGTGTTCGGATCTACCACGAGAAGACGCGCGCTATCCCGCGGGTTCGCGGGGCGCAGGGCGATGTTCTCCTCGGGGAGATCGAAATCGAACAGGTCTACACGCATTTACTGGCTCTTAAAGTTCAAAGGCATGCTTCAAGCTCCCTCATTCCTGTGCTTGTCACAGGAATCCAGTCGACGCGCGTCTGCGCGTCGGAAGGACTCTTTCAGCCCAAGACTGGGCTGGCTGGATTCCTGTGACAAGCACAGGAATGAGGGAACTTGCAAAATATTGAAACCCGCTTTGCATCGAGATGCGGGCGGGTAATGTGAATGACAAGGTCGCTCCTTACTCAACGTCATCCTCGGGCTTGACCCGAGGATCCACGACGGCGCGGAATGGATCCTCGGGTCAAGCCCGAGGATGACGCCCGATGGGGAACGCCCCTTTCAATCAAAACCCGCCCCGCAGCAATCTACGAGGCGGGCTCATTATCTATATCTTACGCTCAGGCCGCAGAAGCAAGGCGGATGGAGACGATGGAATCGGGATCCTTGACAGGCTCACCCTTCTTGATCTTGTCGATGGCTTCCATGCCTTCGATGACCTGACCCCAGACCGTGTACTGCTTGTTCAGCCACGGAGCATCCGTGAAGCAGATGAAGAACTGCGAGTTGGCGGAGTTCGGGCTCTGCGAACGGGCCATGGAGCAGGTGCCGCGAATGTGCGGAATGGCGGAGAATTCAGCCTTCAGGTCTTCCTTTTCGGAGCCGCCCATGCCAGCGCGTGCCGGGTTGAAATCGGAAGAGCCCTTCTTGCCGAACTTGACGTCGCCCGTCTGCGCCATGAAGTCTGCAATCACGCGGTGGAAAACAACGCCGTCATAAGCCTGTTCGGAAACCAGTTCCTTGATGCGCGCAACGTGACCCGGCGCAACATCCGGCAGAAGCTGGATGACAACCTTACCAGTCGTCGTTTCCATGATGAGGGTGTTTTCCGGATCCTTGATCTCGGCCATGATATCTCTCCTTGCTATGAGCCCCGAAGGGCTATTTGGGCGAAACGCCCGATGTTATTTCTTGGTAACGGTGACCTTGACCATGCGGTCGGGGCTGGAAACTTCACCGTTGCTGCCCTCGCCCTTCTTGATCTTGTCCACGAATTCCATGCCGGACACGACCTTGCCGACGACCGTGTACTGGCCGTTCAGGAAAGCGCCCTGATCGAACATGATGAAGAACTGAGAGTTGGCGGAATTCGGGTTCTGCGAACGGGCCATGCCGACAGTGCCGCGTTCGAACGGAGTCTTGGAGAACTCGGCAGGCAGATCAGGCAGGTCCGAACCGCCGGTTCCGGCGCGGCGTGCATCGAAATCCTTGTTCATGTTGCCATATTGAACATCGCCCGTCTGGGCCATGAAGCCGGGAATGACGCGGTGGAAGGCAACGCCATCATAAGCGCCCTTCTTTGCCAGCGCTTCGATCTGCGCAACGTGCTTGGGCGCGACTTCCGGCGCCAGTTGAACAACGACCGTGCCGTCCTTCAACTGGATGTTCAGAAAATCCGCCGCAGAGGCGATGGTGCTGGCGCTCAGCGCGCTGACGAACATTGCGCCTGCAATGGCAACTTTAAGCAATTTCATTCGGATTAGCTCCACTGATATGCCGAAACTAGCGTTTCAGCTTCGTATTAAGGGCTTCGAGCACGGCTTTGGGCACAAAGGCTTCCACATTGCCGCCCATAGCCGCGATCTGGCGGACCAATGTGGCGGTAATGGGCCGCGATGCCGTTCCGGCGGGCAGAAATACGGTCTGAATGTCCGGCGCCATCTGCCTGTTCATTCCGGCCATCTGCATTTCGTAATCGAGATCGGTGCCATCCCGCAATCCGCGAACCAGAAGCGTGGCCCCATGTTCCCGCGCGGCATCCACCACCAGATTGCTGAAGGAAACGACCCGGAGGCGTTCCGCCTTGCCCGGCAGAACCTCTTCCAGCGAGTGGCGGATGAGTTCGGCGCGCTCTTCGAAGGTGAACATCGGCGCCTTGCCCGGATGAACGCCGATCGCCACGATCACTTCAGACGCCACGTTCAACGACTGGATGAGCACATCCAGATGTCCGTTCGTCATCGGATCGAAAGATCCGGGATAAAAAGCAATCGTCATACCGCTCTCGATACTTCCGTTATAGTCCGCCTTTTGTCATGTAAGTCCGCGTTTCGCAAGACTAATACCTGAAACGTCCGGGTGAATGTCGGATGAATGGGCCATTCAGCACAGCTTCAAAGCGCCCTGTTATAACCGTCAGCATCGAAAGCAAGCGGGTTGTAACCCGGTCGGAGAAGAAAATGCTGGCCTTCATGATGATCCTGACAATCGCGACATCCTTCGTCGTTGAATATGTCTTCATGGATTGACGTGAACTGCCGATTTTCTGAACGCCAGATGAACGCAGCATTCAAGCAAGCTTCAGAGGCGCGATGCTAATCGATTTTTAACAATGACGCGGAACCTCGAATCGAGGTGTGCGTTCAGGCTGCAGTTAAAGGAACGGACACATGTTTGCGAAAGAAAAACAGTCTACTTCGGCTAAAATCGGCGTGATCAGCACAGCCTGGACGATGTTGGTTATCGCCATGGTAGCAACCACGTTCAGCCTTTACGCGCAGAAGCCACAGCAGCAGGGCCCGGAATTTCCGCAGCTCACCTCCCGTTATCAGTATATGAACTACTACTGAGCTAACGGGGAACCTCAAACTTCCCGGAGTGAAATGCCATGATTACAGTTTTGACAGTGCTTTCAGCCTTGATCAGCGTAATGTTCGTGGCATCCGTAGTCTCAGTCGTTTCTGAACTGCGCAAGGAAGATGAGGATTTCAAGGAACTGATCGAGCGCAGCAAAGCGTTCTGATCGCAGATTCGCGTCAAGGTCATTGTCAGCAGAAATCAGAAGCCGCTCTGTTTATCAGGGCGGCTTTTTAGCGTCTGTGACATAAACTCGGTATGATCTTCCTCGTCTTCTCACGCTCTTGTTCACGCAGCCGTTTGCTTAACCGCCGTTTTTCAAGGGATTTGCCCTTCAATTTCCATTTTGATTCATTTAAGGAACCCCGATAGACCCGGCGTAAAACGGGCGCATATTGTGAGGTTTGCATAACGATGCTCGATTCCCTGAGAAATGCTTCTCGAACTCTGGCGGCAAAGCTGCTCCTTCTCCTCCTCGTCGTTTCCTTCGGCGTCTGGGGCGTTTCGGCATCGCTTGTCTCGAGCAACTCTCATGCCGTCATGACGGTGGGCGACCAGACCGTGACGCCGAACGAGTTTCGTTTCGCCTATCAGCGCCAGATGGCGGAGATCGGCCAGCAATTCGGCACGCGTCTGACGACGGAGCAGGCCAAGGCTTTCGGCATCGACCGTCAGGTCTTCAGCCAGCTTGCTGCCGGTGCGGCACTGGATGAGCTTGCGGACAAGATGAATCTCGGCCTTTCCGAAGATCGTCTGGCAAACCTCATCGCCGATGACCCGGCCTTCAAGTCGCCCACGGGCCAGTTCGACCGCCAGCTTTTCAGCCAGCGTCTGCGCGGCGCGGGCTTTAATGAAGACGATTACGTCAAGGAACGCAGCAAAGTTGCCGTTCGCGGTCAGATCGTGGATGCGATTTCGGACGGCTTTGCTGCTCCGCAGGTTCTTGTCGATGCGCTGAAGCAGTATCGCAACGAACAGCGCTCCATTGAATATATTCTGCTGTCCAACGCCAATATCGACCCGGTCAAGGCACCGACGGACGACGTGCTGGCCGCATGGTTCGAGAAGAACAAGGGCCAGTACCGCGCACCGGAATATCGCAAGTTCACCTACGTCAAGCTTGAGCCTTCCGATATTGCCAATCAGGACGCGATTACGGACCTACAGGTTCAGGATTATTACCAGAAGAACCCTGAGAGATTCCGGACTGCCGGTCGTCGTACCATCGAGCAGCTGGTCTTCCCGAACAAGGAAATGGCGGAAGCCGCGGCGACTCAGATTCGCGCTGGCACCACCACTTACGATCAGGTCGTGAAGGATCAGGGCAAGCAGCCAGCCGACGTGCTGCTGGGCGAATTCACCAAGGATACCGTGCCGGACGCTTCGCTTGCCGATGCCGCATTCGCGGTTCAGAAGGATGGCGGCATTTCGCAGGTTGTGGATGGCGCTTTCGGCCCCGTCATTCTGCGCGTCACCGGCATCAAGGGCGATTCCACGAAGACGCTCGATGAGGCGAAGGAAGAAATCCGCACGGAGCTGGCAACCGCCAACGCTGCCGAGGAACTGAACAACGTTCACGACCGCTACGAAGACCTGCGCGGCGGTGGTTCCTCGCTTGCCGATGCAGCCACGCAGCTGAACCTCAAGCCGGTCACGATCAACGCCATCGACACGAACGGCGAAGACGAAAAGGGCAACCCCGTCGAAGGTCTGCCGACCCCTGCCCTCCTGACCGAGGTGTTCAAGACCGAACCTGGCACGGAAGCGCCTGCCGTCAATATCGGTCGCGAAGGCTATGTGTGGTTCGATGTCGACCAGATCATCCCGCCACGCGACCGCACGCTGGACGAAGTTCGTGACCGCGTCGTTGCCGACTGGACGGCTGAGCAGCAGCGCACGGCGCTTGCCGCCAAAGCTGACGAATTGAAGGCACGCGTCGAAAAGGGCGAAACCCTTCAGACGATTGCCGGTGAAATGGGTCTGGCTGTCGAAACCAAGATGGGCCTTCGCCGCAACAGCGAAGACGCGCTTATAGGCCAGCAGGCCGTAGCGGCGGTCTTTGCCGGTGCTGAAGGTCTGGTCGGTGCGGCTGTCAACGCCGATGGCTCCGGTCGCATCCTGTTCAAGGTCACGGAAGTCAACACCGGCGCGCCCGCAGATGCACTCGACAACAACGACCAGCAGGTCACTGCCATGGCGAAGGCCGCTGGCGACGACATGCTGGATCAGATGGTCAACCGTTTGCAGAATGACTATGGTGTGACGATCAATCAGGCCGTCGCAGATCAGGCCATGACCGCATACTGATAATCCGGGGGAAGAGCCACATGGCCGATTTGAAGCCGCTGATTGCCAAGGTGGCAAATGGCGAAAGCCTGAACCGGGATGAGGCCCGACAGGCCTTCGACATTCTGATGTCTGGCGAAGCCACGCCTTCTCAGATCGGCGGCTTTCTTCTGGCCCTGCGCGTGCGCGGCGAAACGGTGGACGAGATCGTCGGTGCCGTCGCCTCCATGCGCGCGCGCATGCTTCCCGTTTCGGCCCCCGCCCATGCAGTGGATATCGTTGGAACGGGTGGCGACGGGCTCGGCACCTACAACATCTCCACCCTCGCCTCCATCATCGTTGCCGGCACGGGCCTGCCCGTTGCCAAGCACGGCAACAAGGCGCTGAGCTCCAAATCCGGCACGGCGGATGCCCTTTCCGCGCTTGGCGTGAAGCTCGATATCGGCCCCGAACTGATCAGCCGCTGCATCAACGAGGCCGGGCTCGGCTTCATGTTCGCGCAGCTCCATCACTCGGCCATGCGCCACGTCGGGCCTACCCGCGTGGAGCTTGGAACGCGCACGATTTTCAATCTGCTAGGGCCGCTTTCGAACCCCGCTGGAACCAAGCGCCAGCTTCTCGGCGTGTTTTCGCCGCGCTGGCTGAACCCTATCGCCGAGGTCTTGCGTGATCTCGGCTCCGAATCGATCTGGGTCGTCCATGGCGATGGCATGGACGAAATCACGACGACGGGCGTGACCCATGTGACCGCGCTGGAAGACGGAAAAATCCGCAGCTTCGATCTGACGCCAAAGGATTTCGGCGTTGAGCCCGCAACCATTAACGACCTGAAAGGCGGCGATGGCATTGCCAATGCCAAGGCGCTTCGCGACGTGCTTTCCGGCCACAAAAACGCCTATAGAGATGTGTCACTCTGCAATGCCGCTGCCGCACTCGTGGTTGCTGGCAAGGCGGAAACGCTGAGCGACGGAATGAGAATCGCAAGCCAGTCTCTGGATGAAGGTAAAGCCGCTGCCGCACTGGACCGGCTGGTCGCGGTTTCCAACGAATATCAGGGCGAAGAACAATGAGCGACATCCTCAAAAAGATCGAAGCCTACAAGCGCGAAGAAATTGCAGCCGCGAAGGCAAAGACCTCTCTGGCGGACCTCAAGGCGATGGCGGCGGACCAGACCGCGCCGCGCGGCTTTTACGATGCACTGAAGCGCAAGCAATCCGAAGGCGCTTTCGGCCTGATCGCGGAAATCAAGAAGGCCAGCCCATCCAAGGGTCTTATCCGCCCGGATTTCGATCCTCCGGCACTGGCAAAAGCCTACGAAGCGGGCGGTGCGGCCTGCCTGTCCGTGCTTACGGATACGCCAAGTTTTCAAGGCGCACCAGAATTCCTCACCGCCGCACGCAATGCCTGCGCCCTGCCCGCACTGCGCAAGGATTTCATGTTCGAAACCTATCAGGTTCACGAAGCGCGCGCCTGGGGTGCTGATTGCATTCTGCTGATCATGGCGTCGCTTTCCGACGACGAGGCAAAGCGTCTCGAAGATGAAGCTTTCTCGCTTGGCATGGATGTTCTGGTCGAGGTGCATGACGAGGAAGAAACGGAGCGGGCGTTGAAGCTTGCCTCGCCCCTTCTCGGCATCAACAATCGCAACCTGCGCACCTTCGACGTCAGCCTCGAAACCAGCGAGCGCCTTGCCAGAATGGTGCCATCCGACAAGCTGCTCGTCGGCGAAAGTGGTATCTTCACCCACGACGATTGCACTCGCTTGCAGAAGTGCAACATCAGCACCTTCCTTGTTGGCGAGAGCCTGATGCGCAAGGAAGATGTAACTGCCGCCACACGCGCGCTCCTCACCGGCCAGCCCGGCGTTCTGGCAGCCGAATGAGCGACGCCCCGAAACTCACCCATATCGGCGCATCCGGTGAAGCCCATATGGTCGATGTCGGAGAAAAGGCGGAGACGGTGCGCGTTGCGGTCGCCGAAGGTTTCGTCAAGATGAAGCCGGAAACGCTGACGCTGATCCGCGAAGGCAATGCCAAGAAAGGCGATGTCATCGGCACGGCGCGGCTTGCCGGCATCATGGCCGCCAAGCAGACCCCCAATCTCATCCCGCTTTGCCATCCCTTGATGCTGACGAAAGTCGCAGTCGATATTTCCGAGGATGCTGCCCTCCCCGGCCTGCGCGTGCAGGCCACCGTAAAACTCAGCGGCAAGACGGGCGTGGAAATGGAAGCACTCACCGCCGTCTCCGTGGCCTGCCTGACGATTTACGACATGGCGAAAGCTGCGGATAAAGGCATGGAAATCGGCTCGATCCGGTTGCTGGAAAAGAGCGGTGGTAAGTCTGGCGATTACCGGGCTTAGCGAAGAAAGACCATGTGTAGTCTTTGGATTCCACAGGAAGTAAAGACGCAATAAGCCTTAGTTTGGAGCGTGTTCTAAGCAGCTAGGAGCTTTTTTTATTTCCCTCATTCCTGTGCTTGTCACAGGGATCCAGCCAGCCCATGTCTATGGGCTGAGAGGAGTCTCTCGCCGCGCAGACGAGCGTCGATTGGATCCGCGTGACAAACATGGGGAAAGGGACGGCGTGTTGATGACCTTCTCACCACGAACATTCCGCAAGCATATCGTTGAGTCGGTCGTACTCCTGAAAAGAGGAACCCCATGAAGCCCCTTCTCCCCGTCGCTGAAGCACTGGACAGACTGCTGAGCGCAGCCAAGCCGGTCTCAACCACCGAAAGCATCGCCCTTTCGAACGCAGAAGGCCGGGTGCTGGCGCGACAGCTGGAAGCTCGCCTCACACAGCCACCATTCCACTCATCCGCCATGGATGGCTACGCCCTGCGCGCAGCCGACGCGAGCGATGTGGGATCGGAACTGACGGTCATCGGCACAGCCTCTGCAGGGCATGCTTTCGCGGGTAGTGTTGGGCCGGGTCAGACCGTGCGCATTTTCACTGGCGCTCCGGTGCCGGAAGGGGCGGACGCGGTGCTCATTCAGGAAGATGCCGAGGTTCTGGAGGGCGGTCGCATCCGCACAACCTTCCCCGTCACCGCCGGGAGACATATTCGCCCACGAGGCCAGGACTTCATGCTGGGCGAAGCAGTGCTGGAGGCAGGAACGCGGTTGAGCTTTGCCGATGTCACTCTTGCCGCAGCCACGAACCACGCGGAGCTTCCGGTCTATCGCAAACCAGTCGTAGCGCTGCTCGCTACCGGTGACGAACTGGTACCGCCGGGCGGCACACCAAACGAAGCGCAGATCATCGCCTCCAACACTTTCGGTGTCGCAGCACTTGCGCGCAAGGCCGGTGCGGAAATTCTCGATCTCGGCATCGTTGCGGATGACGACACATTGATCCAGGCAGCTATAGACAAGGCCATCGCCGCCAAGGCGGACGTCCTCGTCACACTCGGCGGCGCCTCCGTCGGAGACCACGATCTCGTACAAGCGGCGCTGAAGGCGCAGGGCATGGATCTCGATTTCTGGCGAATCGCCATGCGCCCGGGCAAACCTCTAATGGTGGGCACCATCGGCACCATGCAAGTTCTCGGCCTTCCCGGAAACCCGGTGGCAAGCCTCGTTTGCAGCCTCTTGTTCCTGGAACCACTGATCAACAAGCTCAGCCACCACCCCCACCGCTCGCGCGAAATCACCGTCATAACCACGACTGATTTGAAAGCCAACGACATCCGACAAGACTACCTACGCGCCCGCATCACAGGCGACGAAAACGGCACGCCCATCGCAGAGGTCTTCACCAAACAGGATTCATCCATGATGAAGATCATGACCAATTCCGACTGCCTCCTCATCCGTCCTCCGAACGCGCCCGAGTTGCCTGCGGGTGCGGAGTGTTCGGCTATACGTTTGCGGGATTGAGCCGAGGCTTCCATTGGTGCATGGAGACCGAAGTGGAGGCGCTATTCTCTACCTCATTCTCGGTCTTAGATTTCTGAGCAACTAATGCTAGAGTCTGTCAGGTTTAGTTTGACCATATCCTGCATGCCTTAGATAGTTCGCGCATTCTTGTGGTGAAAATGCCGTGAGGAGTTTTCCAATGCGCCTCCATGTTGTTTCAACAGTTCGTTCTTCGGCTTTTCTGACAAGTGCCTTGAGTTTTGCAAACATCATTTCGATAGGATTGAGATCAGGACTGTAGGGCGGCAGGAAGAAGAGGTGGGCACCGACATCGCGGATCGCATCGCGTGCTGGCTTACCTTTGTGACTGCCCAAATTGTCGAGAATGACGATATCACGAGGCTTGAGGGTAGGAACGAGGGATTGTTCGACCCAGGCAGTGAAGGCAAGGCTGTTAATGGGACCGTCAAGGACAAAAGGAGCAATAATACTATTGCGACGCAGACCAGCCAGAAAGGTCAGCGTTTTCCAGTGACCATGTGGCACTTTTGCGATGAGCGGTTCGCCGCGCTGGCTCCAGCCGTAGGTGCGGGTCATGTTGGTCTTAACCCAGGTTTCGTCAATGAAGACAAGACGATCGGGATCAAGTCGGTGCTGATGTGTCTTCCAGCGCGCTCGGAACCGGGCAACCTTCGGCCTGTCCTGTTCGCATGCCACCAGTGTTTTTTTTAAAGGTTTTGCCTTCGCTGCGCAGGAAGCGCCAAATCGTGTCGTGGGAGACACTGATCCCCGCAGCTTTCAAATCCGCAGACAGCGCACGCACTGTCCAGTCAGATTTGGCCACAAGCCGTTGACGCACCGCATCTGCTGCGTCGCCCCTCAAGATCGGCTTGACGTAGCCGCCGATCTTCGCAGGCATCAAGCCTTTGCCTGAGCGCGCTCGCTGTCCTATCCGAACTGCCGTGGCCGTCGATACTCCAAATCGCACCGCAGCAGCACGAACAGTCATACCGTCACTCAAAGCTGCTGCAATACGCATGCGCAAATCAAGAGAAAGGGGATGCACCATCACTACTGACCTCCATTCCAGCAATGACGTTGAATCACAAATTCAAATAAATGGGAATCCGAACACGATTCAATGTATCGCTGACAGACTATAAGCTAAAGAGGTGGGAAATGGCCAATCCACCCTCGACCGTCATCCTCGGCTTTGTGCCACTACTGTCCGTTTTAGATTTTCGGAGTAGCCTTAAGCCATTGGTCCTGGTCCACTTTGGAAGTTTTTCTGCGATTTTGACGTCGTTATGAGAGACGATATTTGCCGGGGGAGCGATGAGCGTCGCAAGACCCACCTTCGTCATCCTCGGGCTTGTCCCGAGGATCTGCAACCGATTGATTTTGTTCACGTTGGTAGATCCTCGGCACAAGGCCGAGGATGACGGTTGCGGGCGGATTTACCGTCTCTTATTAAGCCTCTGGCCTTGCATAAAGGGCTCAGGAATCTAAACCGGACAGTAGTGGCCTTGTGCCGAGGATCCGCCAACATCAATACAATCAATCGTTTGCAGATCATCGGGACAGCCCCGAGGATGACGAAAGTGAACTTGCCATCCTCACGCCCGCAACGCGGCGTTATCCGGATCGAATGGGCTTTCTCCCACCACCTCGGCATCGTAGTGATCTCCGAGGATCTTGATCTTCAGCTTGGTGCCAACCGCAGCGTAGTCCGGTGAAAGCATGGCAAGTGCCAGCGATTTGCCGATGCGCCAGCCGAAGCCGCCGCTGGTGGCGCGGCCGACTACGTCTCCGGCTTCGTTCAGGATTGCTTCCGATCCGCGTGCATCAACCGTCGTATTGCCGCTGACGATGAGCGTGGAGAAAATCCATGGCAGACCCTTCTCCTTGCCAGCCACGAGTGCATCGCGACCGATGAATGGCTTCTCCGGCTTGATGAAACGGTCGAGGCCGGATGAGTAAGCGTTGTATTCCACGGAGAGTTCGCGGCCCATGTTGCGGTAGGATTTTTCCAGTGACATGGACACCATGGCTCGGATACCGAAAGGCTTGATGCCGAATTCGGCACCGGCTTCCATCAGTCGGTCGAAGATGTAGTTCTGCATCTCGATCGGGTGATGCAGTTCCCAGCCCAGTTCACCGACGAAGTTGACGCGGAGCGCATGCGCTGTCGCGACGCCGACAGAAATCTGCTTGGCGGTCAGCCAGGGGAAATCCTTGTTCTCAAGGCTGGTGCGGGTCAGCTTCTTCAACAGATCGCGGGACTTTGGACCGGCCAGAACCAGAACGCCGTATTTCTGCGTGATGGGCTGGAGGATGACGGAGCCATCCGTTGGCGCCAGACGTCGCAGCGTGTCGTGGTCGACGGTCTCAAGGCCACCGGCGGAAACCAGATAGAAGCGGCCCGGCGCCCATTCATAGACGGTGAATTCCGCCTTCACGCCGCCATTCGGCGTCAACAGATGGGTTAGCGCGATGCGACCGCGCTTCTTGGGCAAGGCATTGGCCAGAATGGATTCCAGCCATGCCCGAGCCCCCGGCCCGGAAACCTCCATCTTGGCGAAAGAGGACATATCGAGCACGCCAACATTCTGGTGAACGTTTTTCACCTCGTTGCCGACATGCTCGAAATAGTTCGAGCGGCGGAAGGACCATTTCTCCACGATACGGCCATCATCAAGCGCAGGCGCATAATTATGGTTGGTGATGACATCCGCGCCGACACCGAGCTCTTCTTCTTTCAGCGCATAGCCTTCTGGTGCATACCAGTTGGCGCGCTCCCAGCCGTAAACGGAGCCGAAGACCCCACCGAGCTTCTTCAGCCGATCATAGACCGGCGTCGTCTTCAGCGGACGGGCAGCAGAGCGTTCCTCATCCGGGTAATGCATGGTGAAGACGTTGGCATAGGCTTCCTCGTTCTTGGCAATGAGGTAGCCTTCCGTCGCATAGGGGCCGAAGCGGCGCGGGTCGACGCCGGTGAGGTCGAGCGTCGGCTCGCCATCGACGATCCATTCGGCCAACTGCCAGCCCGCGCCACCGGCAGCAGTGATACCGAAGGAGTGGCCTTCGTTCAGCCAGAAATTCTTCAGGCCCGGGGCCGGTCCAACAATGGGGTTGCCATCCGGCGTATAGGCGATTGCGCCATTATAGACCTTCTTGATGCCCACTTCGCCGAAAGCGGGGACGCGAGTGATGGCCGCTTCGATATGCGGCATGAGGCGGTCCAGCTCTTCCTGGAAAAGCTCGTACTCGCTTTGGTCGGAAGGACCATCGACATAACAGACCGGCGCGCCGACTTCATAAGGCCCGAGGATAAGGCCGCCAGCCTCTTCGCGCATGTACCAGGCACTGTCCGATTCACGCAGAACGCCCATTTCCGGCAGTCCCTGCCTGCGGCGCTCCAGAATATCCGGATGCGGTTCGGTGACGATATATTGATGCTCGACCGGGATGACGGGAATGTTGATACCGACCATTTCCCCGGTTTTGCGCGCAAAATTGCCGGTACAAGAGATGACATGCTCGGCGATGATCTCGCCCTTGTCCGTCGTCACCTTCCAGTGACCGTCCTCAAGCTGCTCGATGGCGGTGACCGTGGTGTTTCTGTAGATCGTTGCGCCCTTGTCGCGCGCGCCCTTGGCAAGCGCCTGCGTCAAATCGGCGGGCTGGATATAGCCATCGTCCGGATGCTGAATTGCCCCCAGCAGGCCGTCCGTCTCGCAAAGCGGCCAGACTTCCTTCACCTGCTCTGGCGTCAGCAGCTTGTAATTCACGCCGATAGTTTCGGCGATGCCGGCATAATACATATATTCGTCCCAGCGATCCTTGGTGCGGGCGAGACGAATGTTGGAAACCTTGGCAAAGCCGACATTCATGCCGGTTTCCTGCTGCAGTTCCTCGTAGAACTTGACCGAATATTTGTGGATCTGGCCAACGGAGTAGCTCATGTTGAACAGCGGCAGAAGGCCCGCCGCATGCCATGTGGAACCGGAGGTCAGCTCCTTGCGCTCGATCAGAACGGAATCGCTCCAGCCTTTCTTGGCCAGATGATAGAGCGTCGAAACGCCGACAACGCCGCCACCGATCACCACCGCCCGCGCATGTGTCTTCATAATCATAGTTCCCCTTGAGGCGTTTTATCCGCGTCGACGCGGCTTTTCGCAAACCAGTATGGGCCAGACTATGCAATGTCGCATCGCCGCTCAAACGCCTGATTACGACATGCAAAAGGCTCGCCGCGACGGCGAGCCTTTTGACGATTTTCAAGCTGCCGAGACGATCAAACCCGGCGCTTGGCAACGGAAGCCTTCGGCTCCTCTTTTTGCTCCTCGGCAGGCTGCTCTTCCTCCTTGTCAGGCTTTGCAACCTCCTGCTTGGCAGCGCTTGCAGCGCCGGTATGCGACACCACCGCCTTTTCGCCCTCCTCTGCCAACAGGGCAGCCAGAACCTGCGGATTGGTCTCCCCTTCCACATGAATATTCAGATTGCGCTGCGGCATGGGAATGCTGATCCCCTCCTCGCGAAAGCGCTTGAGAATTTCCATGCGAAGGCCGTTCTTCACCGTTAGACCGTGGGAGAGATCGGCCAGATGGAAGCGCAGTTCGAAATCGAGCGAGAAATCACCGAAGCGCAGGAATTCCACATGGGGTTCCGGGTTGCGCAGAACAGGCGTCTGCTTCTTCACAAGCTCCAACAGAATATCCATCACCTTCTGCGGATCCGTATCGTAAGCGACCGACACCGGAATTTCGGCACGCTGAATGCGGTTTCTGTGCGTCCAGTTACCCACGGAGGAGTTGATGAACTCCGAGTTGGGAACGATGATCGACTGCCCACGGAAGGTCTCAATCTCCGTCGCGCGGACCGAAAGCCGCTTTACCGTGCCTTCCACGGCGCCTGTCACCACCCAGTCACCAACCTTGAACGGACGCTCCACCAGAAGGATGAGGCCCGAGACGAAGTTGGAAACGATGTTCTGAAGACCGAAACCGATACCGACCGAAAGCGCGGATGCCACGAGGGCAAGGCTGGACAGATCAAGCCCCGCCGACGAGATACCGAAAATGGCAGCAACGACGATGCCGAGATAGCCGATGCCGGTTCCGACCGAGTTTCGCACCCCTGCATCTACCTGGCCGCGCGCCATGACGTTGCGGTCAAGCCACCTCTGGAACCAGCGCGTGACGGCATAGCCGACCACGAAAACCATGATGCCGCTAAAGATGCTGATCAGCGAAATGGACGTGTTGCCAACGGTAAAGCCGGTCAGCAGCCGGTAAGCCCAGCTTTCGATATCGCCCGGCTGGAAGCCCCAGGAGAAGAGAATGAGCGGCACGCCGAAGGCAAGCGCGATACCGTAAATTCCGAGCCCCGCAGCAAGACCGGCCTGATCCAGCGGCACCGGCCCCAGGCCGAAGCGGCGACCGAGATAGCGGCCCACCAGCGTTTCTGCAAACACGCCCTGCTTGGAAATGGCCTTGCCGGAAAGGATGCCAATGTAGATGGTGGCAACCACAGCACCCGTCGCGACGATCTGTGTTGCGAGGAAACGGGCAAAGCCCACATATCCCGTCAAACAGGCGCCGATCAGAAGCAGTCCGCCAACGCGCAGCAGAATGGACAGCCAGCGCGGCATGCGCTTGTGGCCATTATCCACATCCTCTCCCTCGCCTATGACCGGCTTCAGGAACGACAACGCGAACAGAATCACGCCGATGGTGATCGATGCCACGAAGCTCTTTGCCACCGTCAGTATCAGCGGGGAATTGAGCGTCTCGCTTATGGTGCTGAAGAGGTAATCGAGCGCATTTACGATCGCCATGACGAGCATGGCCGAGGAAATGGTGTGAGCGCCACGGTTGGAAACATGCAGCAACCGCCATTCCGGCTGCGTCGGTGCAAATATGGCGTAGGTCAGTCGCGATACGAAATAGACGAAGGCGATGACGGACATGGCCACGAAAAAGATCGGCGCTATATCCGCACGCAGCACCCCGAAATTATCGAGGAAAAACGCCGAAGCCGTCATGAACAGGAAGACGGACATGGACTGCACGGTCGTTGACCAGAACGCGACGGACAGCCTGCGCAGGTAAGAAGGCTCGCCGGAAAAGGCCCGGCGCTCCATTCTGTGCCCCAGCACGCGATAACCACCCACAAGGAACAGCAATGCGGCCAGAACCGAGAGCGAAACCGCACCGAACATCGACAGGCGCTTGTAATTCCAGACGAACAGCGCCCAGCCTGTCAGCGAACTGCTGAGCGCGGAGATTTCACCGACGAATTCCTTGCCCGCTTCGGCCAGAACAGGAAGCGAGATTTCCGTGCGCTTGAACAGGGTCGCGGCAAACAGAGTGCGGCGAATGGAGGTGATGGTGTTGGAAAGCTGGTTGGCGCGCCCGGCAACGGCTTCGGCATCGCCCAGAACGGCATTGATCTGCGATTTTTCGGAATTCAGTCGGGTGCGTTCGTCGGTCACCACGCTTGCTTCGGGTGGCGCACCTTCCTTGGGAGGATCGCCGAGCGAAGTGATGCGACCGTTGATCTCATCGAGACGCCCGCGTAGGCTGCTGACAGTAGAGCTTGCGGTTCCCGCGAGATCATCCGCCCGACCTTTCAGATCGACAAGGCGCGCGTCATCACCCTTCGCATCGTCAACCTGCTGGTTGATTTCGGCAAGTGCTGACTTGGTTTTTTCCAGATCGGCCTTGGCCTGTTCCACCAGCGGCAGGGATGCACTGGTTGCGCCCTGATCCGTCACCTGCGCAAGCGCGAAGGATGAGAGAAGTATCCACAAAACCGGCAACAAGAGCAGCGACGGGAGCCATCTGTTCTGCCTTATCGAAAACGTCATCAACAATGCCCTTCTGCTTCTGCCGAATCATTTGGCCAAAATAATCCGCATGTATGGCGTTTCAAGAACGGCCCGCCGCAATAACCAAGGAACTTCTCTTCCGTTCGATCATTAGAATCACGAAATTTAATCGTGTCGCAAAACTGGAGGGAAGTCATGGAATCTGCTGGTATTGGTTGGATCGCCGCAATCATCATTGGTGGCATAGCCGGTTGGCTCGCTGAACAATTCATGAAGAGCAATATGGGTGTTTTCATGAACATCATTCTCGGGATCGTGGGTGCCATCGTCGCCAACGCCATCCTGGCGGTGTTCGGTATCGTCCTCACGGGCTGGATCGGCTACCTGATTGCCGGTTTCATCGGTGCATGTATCCTGATCGCCATCGGCAGAGCTTTCCGACGCGGATAGGCAAATTTTTTCTGCATGTGGAAAGGCCCGGTTTTCCGGGCCTTTTTCAATATGGCCCCAAATTTCTGTCATAAAAAATCAGAATAATTGGATTTGGCGCTAGACAAGGCAAATGATCCTCTTTATACGGCCTCTCACACCGCCAGACGGCGGGCGGCGGGTGATTAGCTCAGTTGGTAGAGCAGCTGACTCTTAATCAGCGGGTCGTAGGTTCGAGCCCTACATCACCCACCAAATCTCCTCAAAGACTATATATATCAATGAGTTGGCAGCGCCCTTAGGCGCGCGGCGGCTTGTTGGCGTTGCAGGATTACTGCACGCTATCGGACAGTTTGTTAAAAAAACCGATCTTCTTCCCAATTTCCAAAAAGACGTCTTATTCCCCGCCATAATCCGGCAGAATGAGAGTGATTACCAATATAGCTTTGTTGATAGCGGGTGTTGCAGGAAGCGGCGTGGTTTCCTTTTTCCTGACTGCCGTCATGGTCGAGACGGGCACGCTCGGCTCCTGCTTCGAGGGCGGGTGTGGTTACGCCGCCGTGTTCCTTGCCTTCCCCCTTGCCTGGTTCATCCTGTTTGCACTTTATGTCATGGCGCTTTTGATCTGGCGCAGACGCCCGTTCAGGGATCGCGAAAGCGGGGTATAACCACCCCGCGGCGGTTGACACCGCCAGCCATATGGCAGAATCTGCCTGGTGCTGGGGGATTCGTGTCCAAAGATGCCTGATGTCATGCGTGATATCGGGCGTTCGTGGTGTCTGAATTTCACGCGTGTCCTGAAAATGGGGGTCAGGATATCGCGCCAGAATGGAGTGCTGAATGCGCGCTTTGATCAATCCACCGTCGTTGAAAATCGACACAATGGATTACCAGGCCGAATGCCAATTTGCCCTTGAGCCATCTATCAGTGGCCTATTGGAAAAAGCCGAAAGCGCTGGCTGGGACCGTCAGCATGCGGTGCTCGCAATCGTAGCACTCGCAAGTGGGCAAGTCTCCGAAGCCAGTTTCGCAGAGGATCGACCTCTGTCCTGACGCTACTCAATCTGTCATCGAATAAAGGCCCGGCTCTGCCGGGCCTTTTCCTTTTCTCACCACCGATTCTCTCGTCTCTTGACATTTCTCTAAAATTAGAACATATAGAGAACAAATCAGGAGATGCAGCCATGACAGCAGCAGAGAAGGCCATTGAAAATGCGCTGACGCTCGTCGCGCAATCCAGAAGCTTGAGAGAGCGCGCGCAGGAGCGCCGCCGCGAACTCCAGAAGAAAACCGAAGTCATCACGACACGTCCGCTTTATATCCTGAAGAAAAATGGCGGACGGCAGCTTTCGCTGAGACTGGATGCCTAAAGCCTCTCGCGTTTAATTGCCCTCAATTAATCGATGACTTTCATGCGAGATATGGGAGAACGATATTTGCCGGGAGGCGATGAGGGTCGCAAGACCCGCCTCTATCATCCTCGGACTTGTCCCACTTCTGTCCGGTTTAAACTGGGTGGGTAGTTTGGGGCGAGAATAGCTCCCCAGCCGTCACCCCGCACTTGATGCGGGGTCCAGTAGACGCGCGTCTGCGCGTCGAACGAGTCTTCCAGACCAAGGACTTGGTCTGGCTGGATCCCGCATCAAGTGCGGGATGACGGTGCGGGTGGATTGACCGTCTTTTCTCAAGCCTCTGGCTTTGCATAAAGGGCTCAGGAATCCAAACCGGACTGTAGTGGGCCAAGCCCGAAGATGACGGAGAGGGAGTGGAGCCGTTGACATAATCGACTTGGGCAACTGTGCAGCGCTAGTCAACTTGACTGGACTGCAGTCGGTCGCAGAGGCGCCTGTTCTCTGCGACCCGCTTTAGCGCACAATATCTCCGTAGGTGAATTATCGGTGGAGACTCGAACAATATTCAATCACGCCGACTCCCAGCCACCAAAAATCCCGCACGATTGCTTCGCACGGGATTTTCAGTGTAACGAGTGGTGTCGGCCGTTATATTGCTATTACATGCGTTCCATCGCGCTTTGTGGCGATGCCACGACCGCCGCCGTGGCGCCTGGCAGACGATCCGTCTTTTTCAGGATCAGCGTCGGCTTTTGGGCTGGCTCGGTCGGTGGTGTGATGCTGGCTGTCTTGAATTCTCTATCGACTGGGATCGATGCATTGATCCCGGTTTTGTCGCCGCATTCTGCAAGCGCCGCACTGGCGGAAATACCTAAGGCAGCGGCGATAATGAGAACTTCCTTCATGTCATTCTCCCTTCGCTATTTATGGTTTCGAGTATAGTTGTTAATCGATTGCGTGAATAATCACTATTTGGTGCTAACCCGAATGCAGGAAGACTAATTCTTCAGTGTATTGAGCGGGTTGCGGCAGCTTCTTCGAAAGATCATAGCTACATAGGTGCCTCTCAACGGAATGATGATTGGCTTGTATGTAGTTGCAGAAGCCTTATTTGCGGCTTCAATAACTCTCCGGCTATCGGAACTGCTTTGCGACTTCATGTCACTTTCTCCTTCTTGGAAGAAAGAACGGAGAAAATTTACTTTTGTTCCTGTGGAAGGCGCTCGGACGTTAATAAGTGTGGCAAAGCCCGATCAACACTCGTTCACGAAGCCGTCAACGTGTGTCAGAGATCGAGATGACCAGAAGCGATACGGACGGCGTGACCGCCTATCCTGGCGCGGGAAATTTCGCCCTCCTTCACATCCATGTGGAGATGAATATGGGAGGGACGTCCCATCTCTACGCCCTGCTCTACCAATAACGGGTAATGCCCGTCGGCAAGGCCATCAAAGGCTTTAATGGCGCCGGATAAGGCTGCTACAGCAGCACCCGTTGCCGGATCTTCGGCAATGCCCATATCCGGCGAAAACATGCGGGCATGGAACTTCGCGCTGTGGTGCACGCCGCCGCGACAGTACACATAGGCGGAAGCGATACGCCCCTCCACCAAAGGCGCAAATTTCAGCCAAAGATTCGCGTCAAAATCCACCTCCTCCACCGCAGCGCGATTGTGCAGCGGAACAGTGAGGAATGGCACGCCTGCCGACCAGATGGACGGAACGTGATTCTCAAAGCCAAGCGCAGCCTCGCTGACACCCAGCGCATCGGCAAGCTTGCCGTGATCAACCGGAAACTGGACGCGGGCGGATTTGCGCGGCAGGTCGAACTCGGCAAAACTCGGCTCTCCCGCTCGCAGCCGGATGGCGCAGCGAACTGGACCGACCTTCTCTTCCAGAACGGAAACCATGTCCGCATCCCCTGCTCCTGATGCGCGATTTCGCTCCGCAATGGCAATCGCCGCACCAACCGTCGGGTGCCCTGCGAAGGGCAGCTCGGTGGCCGGTGTGAAGATGCGCAGGGCTGCGCCATAAGCTGGATTTGTAGACTTGTTGACGAAAACCGTTTCGGAGAGATTCATCTCCCCGGCAATGGCCTGCATGCTTTCGTCGTCCAGATCATCTGCATCGAACACCACCGCCAACGGATTTCCAGCCAGTTTCTCCCGCGTAAAAACGTCGTAGATACCGTAACTTATGGCCACAATCCGCTCCTTGCGCCGGTTCGATCTATTTGCTGAACCTGCCGCACCTCTAAAATGCGTGCAAGCATTTTTGTTCTCGACGCGCATGAAGCTGTGGAACACTGCTGCGCTGCCCGCCCTGTGACACACTCGCTTCGTTTCTCTCCGGCAAAGAGCTTGTCGCAACACTATTTCTTCATGTACCAAGAACTGATCAAACGGGGTGGCGGCATGTCGCGTTCAGTAAAAAGCATTTCCTTCGTCGCATCCTCCGCAGATCACGCGCAGGCAGCCCGCGAAGAGCTTATCAGCGAATATGGCAACGCATCCTTCGATGAGGCAGACGTCATCGTCGCATTGGGCGGTGATGGCTTCATGCTGCAGGTGCTGAATGAGACGATGAATTCCGGCAAGCGTGTCTATGGCATGAACCGTGGCTCAATCGGTTTCCTGATGAATGATTACCGGGTTTCGGGCCTTCGCGAACGCATTGCCATCGCAACCGGAAACGATTTTCACCCGCTGCGTATGACGACCGTCGACGAGAACGGAAAAGAGTTTTCCGCGCTGGCCATGAATGAGGTCAGCCTGTTTCGCCAATCGCACCAGGCGGCAAAGCTTCGCGTGGATGTGGACGGCAAGACGAGGCTGGATGAGCTGGTCTGCGATGGCATGATGGTGGCGACGCCTGCGGGCTCCACGGCCTACAACTTCTCCGCCCATGGGCCCATCCTCCCGCTCGAATCGCCGCTTCTTGCGCTGACCCCCGTCAGTGCATTTCGACCCAGACGCTGGCGCGGCGCGCTGCTTCCGAATAAGGTGACGGTGGAAATTCACGTCCATGAGAGCGAAAAGCGCCCAGTCAATGCCGTGGCAGACCATACCGAGGTCAAATCCGTTCGCAGCGTGAAAATCGCGCTGTCGCAGGATAGAACCGCAAGAATTCTATCGGACCCTGATCGCTCCTGGTCGGATCGCATTCTTGCAGAGCAATTTACGAATTGATGAAAACAGGACCCATGAAAGCTCTTCTTGCCGCAGCCATCGTCATCGGCAACATCGGTATCGCCCATGCTCAGGCGCCCGATATCGATGCCCTGCCCGTTTCCACCATCTTCGTGGCCAGCAGCGGCATGTGGGAACACGAGGCACCAGCATCCGATAATAATCAGAAAGCGGCAGGCGACCCCACGCGCGGTTACTACAAGGTCGTCGCGATGCGGCAGGCGGATGGAACCGCAAAAATCTACCTTCAGCAGATTGCCTATACTGCCAACGGCCCAAATCTGATCGAGACGCTGGAGCTGGACGAGTTCACCCAGATGAAAGCCTATGTGACGGATGTCCGCCCGGAAAGCTCCGCAGGCGCATCGAGCCAGCCTGGGCTCTTCGTTACTGTGCACCTGAAGACCGACCCGGCACAGAAGGAGCCGGATGCCTGGACGATCCTGATAGACGAGCTTGGCGATATGAAGATCGAGAAAGCTTCAAACTGATCGTGTCCTAAAGCTGAAGCTCTTCCGGCCCGCTCAGGACCGCGCGGAAGTGATGCCGCCATAGTTTTGCGCCCAGCTCTCCCGAGCGATCAAGGCTTGAGCCGACTGTGAGCCATGGAACCAGCGTCGGGTAGAGCCCGGCGTCGAAGAAAGCGAAGCCAGCGGCCAGTACGCATGTATCCGCCTGAATACCGCAAACGAGTACGCGGTCTAGTTTCAGTGACAGCAGATAATCCACTGCTTCTCTTGGCGGTGCATAGCCATATTTGATGAACACGCGATCGGCAGCGATGAGCGACTCGTCGCTCTTCCCCGGATTCCAGCCCAGTTGCAGCTCGAAAGGCGTGATGCTTTCGTCATGGCGCTCCACGCTGGCAATGCTCGGCATTTTTGCCGCCAATTCAGCAATGCCCCTTACAAGGTCAGCGGGCGGATTGAAGCTTGGTTGAACATCTACGATGTAGAGCGCCTGCTTCATTTCAATCTCCTCTCGCATAGACACCAAAAAGCAAAAACCTCCCGTAAGTGTCTCACGGGAGGTTTCATTCTTCAAAGATCACATCGAAGATCAATCGATGTCGGAAACTTCGACATTCGCGCCGCCGCTGATGCGGTGTGCGAGAGCGGCTTCCATGAACTCGTTCAGATCGCCATCGAGAACATTGCTGGGTGCTGTGCTTTCGACGCCCGTCCGCAAATCCTTGACCAGCTGGTAAGGCTGCAGAACGTAGGAACGGATCTGGTGACCCCAGCCGATATCGGTCTTGGAGGCAGCCTGCGCGTTGGCAGCAGCTTCACGCTTCATGAGCTCGGCTTCATACAGACGCGAACGCAGCATTTCCCATGCCTTGGCGCGGTTCTTGTGCTGGGAGCGCTCCTGCTGGCAGGCAACCGCGATACCGGTCGGAATATGCGTGATACGCACAGCCGAGTCGGTGGTGTTGACGTGCTGACCACCGGCGCCCGAAGAGCGGTAGGTATCGATACGGCAATCGCTTTCGTTGATGTCGATCTGGATCGAATCATCCACCACCGGATAAACCCAGATGGAGGAGAAAGACGTGTGGCGACGCGCATTGCTGTCATATGGCGAAATGCGGACCAGACGGTGTACGCCCGATTCCGTCTTCATCCATCCGAAAGCATTATGGCCCTTGACCAGAATGGTCGCGGATTTGATACCGGCTTCTTCGCCTTCGTGAACTTCCAGAACCTCGACCTTGAAGCCCTGACGTTCTGCCCAGCGCGTGTACATGCGCAGCAGAATGTTCGCCCAGTCCTGGCTTTCCGTGCCACCCGCGCCCGAGTGAACTTCCACATAAGTATCGTTGGAATCAGCCTCGCCGGAGAGCATGGCCTCCACCTGACGGCGGTTCGCCTCGCTGCGCAGCGCCTTCAAAGCGTCTTCGGCTTCCTTGACGACGTCGGCATCGCCTTCGGCTTCGCCCATCTCGATCAGCTCGATATTGTCATTGACCTGCTGTTCGAGGGATTTGACGCCGTTGATGGATTCGTCAAGCTGCTGGCGCTCGCGCATCAGCTTCTGTGCTTCGGTAGCATCGTTCCAGAGGTTCGGATCCTCTGCCTTGTTATTCAACCAGTCCAGCCGTCTTATCGCCTGGTCCCAGTCAAAGATGCCTCCTCAGCAGGCTTATGGCCTGCTTGATTTCGTCGACTACATTCACGATTTCATTGCGCATTTCGCAGATTCTTCGCCTTTTTTGAAAACTGGTGGTGTGAATAAATGCGAGGGGCGCGGATGTAAAGACCCGCGCCCCTTGGCTGTCTGTGATTTGAGTTTAGTATAGACCGCCGCCGCCGCCGGTGATGGCCTGTTGCGCCTGTGGCGATTCCCGCAAAATGTCCTCCTGAGACATATTGCCGTCCATGCCGATGACGTTGAACGTCGAGGACGGACCGGTGCCGGGCTTGAACGCCTCCATGATCGTATCCGGTTCGCCTTCCATCGCGGCCATGCCCGTCTTGCGGTTTACGGCCACGAAATTCATGCCGTTCGGGACAATGAACTTGCTCGGCTCAAGGTGCTTTGCCGCCTGCGAGATGAACTCACCGAAGATCGGCGCTGCGAGCGAACCACCAGTGCCGCCGCGACCCAGAGGTGCCGGGCTGTCGAAGCCGATATAAAGGCCAGCGACGAGGTCAGGCGTGTAGCCTACGAACCACGCGTCCTTTTCATCATTGGTCGTGCCGGTCTTGCCCGCAACAGGCAGATTGACCTTGATTTTGCCGGCGGCCGTACCGCGCTGCACGACGCCTTCCATCATGGACGTGACCTGATAGGCGGTCATCGGATCGAGAACCTGCTCACGCTTGTCCACGATGGTCGGCTCATCCTGGTTTTGCCAGACCGTGGCGTTGCAGCCATCGCACTCGCGCTCTTCGTGACGGAAAAGGGTCTTGCCGTAACGGTCCTGAATGCGGTCGATCACGGTTGGCTTGATCTGCTTGCCGCCATTGGCAATGACCGAATAGGCCGAAACCATGCGCATGACAGTCGTTTCACCGGAGCCGAGCGACATTGCAAGCAGCGGCGGCATCTTGTCATAAACGCCGAAGCGTTCCGCATATTCCGCGACAAGGTTCATGCCCATATCCTGCGCCAGACGCACGGTCATGAGGTTACGGGATTTTTCGATACCGAGGCGAAGCGTGGATGGACCAGCCACCTCCCCGCCGTAGTTCTGCGGCTTCCACACCTGGCCACCGGAAACGACTTCCAGCGGCGCATCCATGACCACGGATGCAGGCGTATAGCCGTTGTCCATTGCAGCCGCATAGATGAACGGCTTGAACGAGGAGCCCGGCTGGCGCATGGCCTGCGTGGCGCGGTTGAATTCCGACTGGCCATAGGAGAAGCCGCCGACCATGGCGAGAACGCGGCCCGTATGCGGGTCCATCACCACCATACCGCCCTGCACCTTCGGGGGCTGACGGAGGCGATAATCTTCGCCTTGGCTGGAAAGCGGCTCGACATAAACGACGTCGCCAGTCTTCAGAACGCCAGCGGGGGATTTCGCCGTGCTGCGCTGGCCCTTGGCATCGCGGTAAGCCCACTTCATGTTTTCCGGCTTAATGCGGCCATGGTTGCGCTGATCCGGGTTTTCGCTGTCGGCATCCGGGCGCAGACCGATATCTACGCCATCGGCGCCTGCTGCGAGCACAACGGCGAGCTTCCATTCCGGCACGTCGCGAAGCGGTCTGATCTTGCCCAGCGCGGCACTCCAGTCACCACTGGCATCGATCTGGTCGACAGGGCCGTGGAAACCACGACGCTCATCGTAATCCAGCAGACCGTCCTGCAAGGCCTTGCGGGCCTCCATCTGAATTTCGGGATCGAACGATGTGCGGACGGAAAGGCCACCTTCCAGAAGCGCCTTTTCACCGAACTTATCGACGATCTGGCGGCGAACTTCCTCGGCAAAGTAATCCGAGGCAGCAAGCTGCGGTCCACCACGGCGAATGTTCACGCCAAGCGGTTGCTTCTTCGCATCGGCAGCATCAGCCATCGTGATGTAGCCGTTCTCGGCCATGCGGTCGATAACCCAGTCGCGGCGCTCGAGAGCGGCCTTTTCACGGCGGAACGGATGGTAGTTGGCAGGGCCCTTCGGCAGCGATGCGAGGTAAGCCGTCTCGGCGATCGTCAGCTCGGTGACCGACTTGTTGAAATAGGTGAGTGCCGCGCCCGCAATACCGTAGGCATTCATCCCGAAGAAAATCTCGTTCAGATAAAGTTCGAGGATTTTATCCTTGGAATAGGTCTGCTCGATGCGGAAGGAGAGAATCGCTTCCTTGATCTTGCGGTCGATGGTCTGGTCGTTGGTGAGCAGGAAGTTCTTGGCAACCTGCTGCGTGATCGTGGAGGCGCCCACGGGACGGCGACCCGAGCCGAGGTTCTGCACATTGACGAGGATAGCGCGACCTAGACCCCACACGTCGATGCCGGGGTGGTTATAGAAATTCTTGTCTTCAGCCGAAAGGAATGCAGCCTTTACCCGGTCTGGAATGGCCTGAATGGGCAGGAAAAGCCGCTTTTCATGGGCATATTCCGCCATCAGCGCGCCGTTGCCAGCGTGAACGCGGGTCGTAACCGGCGGCTCGTAGCTGCTCAGCACTGCGTAATCGGGAAGGTCCTTCGAAACGGATACCAAATAGATGGCACCGGCAGCAGCAACCACAAGGAAGAGCATGCTCGCCAAGCCGAAGAAATATCCAATCAGTCTGATCATATTAGGCTACCGATACTTCGAATCGTAACTTCGCGCTCGCAGTTCAAGAGCGCATTTTTACATGTAGCGTGCGTTTTGCACACCGCTTACCCAATGACAAGCCGCCGATAAAAGCATTCCCGCATATGTTACCGAGAGATAATCGCTTCCACAAACGGAAACGAGGCCGTCTTGTCGCCGAATCCAGTCTTCGAGTAACGCGGGGAATGTGAGTAAAATAGGGCTCACCAAGACAATTGCCGTGATGAGGCGCCAACTTCCACACGCTTTTCGCCCAACGTCGCAAAAGCGACACAGGTGTCTCGTGCGGTTTCGTCTAATCAGCCGCCATTGGCCAGCGCTTGCGCGCGATATTTGGTGACGGCATTGGCCAGTCGCTCCGCCACCTTTCCGCGCCATTCCTCATCCAGCAGCAGCTTTTCATCATCCGGGTTGGACAGGAAACCGAGCTCGAGCAGCACCGATGGGACATCATGCGCGCGCAGCACCTGAAAACCGGCATAGCGATGCGGATTATTGATGAGCCCGACCTGCCCCTCGAAGGACGAGACGATATTCTCGGCAAGCGTCACAGAGAAAGCCTGGGTCTCGCGGCGGGTCAGATCGAGAAGAATATCAGCGACTTCCGGCTGCGCGTTGGCCACCTTCACACCGGCAATCTGGTCTGAAAGATTTTCGCGCTCGGCAAGATCCTGCGCCATACGGTCGGATGCGCGGTCAGAAATGGTGTAAACCGTCGCGCCACGAATGCCCTTCTGCTTCAGCGTGTCCGCATGAACGGAAATGAAGAGATTGGCGCTATGCTGGCGCGCAATCGTAACGCGCTCGGAAAGCGCCAGAAACGTATCGTCATCCCGCGTCAGAAACGCCTTTATCCCCGGCAACTGGTTCAGCCGCTCGGTTAGCTGCTTGGCAAAGGCAAGAGTGATGACCTTTTCATCCGTTCCGCTGACGCCGCCCTTGGCACCGGCATCAATGCCTCCGTGTCCGGCATCAACAGCAATCACGAAATCCGACTGGCGCGGAGACTTTTCGATGATGTCCGGCGTGACGGACGCCGTGGTCGCGGGTGCAAGCGCCTGCCAGTTCTGATTCTTCAAGAGATCGGCAAATTTCTGTTTCGTGGCGATTTCCGTATCCAGCACGAAGCGGAACATCTTGCCGCCATCCTCGGACTTGGCCTCGGCAATGGCAACCTGAACCGGCTTCTTTGCCGTCAGCACGAGCCGGGCACTGCCCTCCCCCATGCTGCCGAAGCGGATATCGCTGAAAAGGCCGGTCGGCGCGAGATCCTTTGCCGGGAAGGCAAAGCTGACCGCAGGCATATCGACCACGATGCGTGTCGGCGAATCGAGATAATGAACTTCGAATTCCGGTTCGGCATTGAAATCCAGTACGATGCGGGTGCGTGCCTCATCGCCGATGATGCGCGCCGCATTTGCCACGAGTTCCTCACCCGCCTGCGCGACATTCGCCAAAGCAAGCGAAGCGATTGCGGCCATGCCTGCGACACGCGCGGCAGCGCTGATTCGCCTCAACCAGCCCGCGCTTTTCAATGTTTTTGCAGCTAGCATCCGAATTTTCATGGTCGCCGATATCATTTTTAATTTCAGTCATTTCAGCATAAAAGCTGAGCCAGCTAAGCCCAAATCACTGCTGCGCCCCCGATGAAGATGGCCTTATTCGCGTTTGGCCGCAACATTCGCAGCCCTTGATGAAGCAATTCTTAACTGCGAAATTCCATCAATGACATGACATATTTAGCCTGCCTATTGCCATTATGACAGATAAAACATACAACACGATTGAGGGTTAAAAATGTTGACGGGATAGATGCCCGCCGGCTGCCAATCGAGAATGACTCTGGCGCTGTTAAACGGGCAATCATCTGCCGTCGCCGCATTTTTATCCTGAAACTGGATCAATCCGGCCGTGGCCGGAAACATACCCGGTGGCATGCCACCGACCGCTCTGAGGAGAGCAATTTCATCGGACCTTTAACGGGTCTATTTATTAAAGTCGTTCCGCTTGGCCAATGATGTCGTTGCAGCAGTTTTCACATGAACCGGATACAGGGAGCAGGCAAGTTGCCATGCCAGCTGTCCGGATGCTGCCAGTTTACATGCGCCGGGCTGGAAACTTCATTTCCGGCACACCCTTGGAAAGAGATGAAAGGCCTGTCCCTGTGGCAGGCCTATTCTCATATAAGACAGGGCTGGGCCGAGGAGCACAGCTTACATGGCAGACAAAATGCTTATCGACGCCTCCCACGAAGAGGAGACGCGCGTTGTAGTCGTTCGCGGAAATCGGATCGAAGAATTCGATTTCGAATCGGAACACAAGAAGCAGATACGCGGCAATATCTACCTTGCCAAAGTTACCCGCGTTGAACCCTCGCTTCAGGCTGCTTTCGTAGACTACGGCGGAAACCGCCACGGATTTCTGGCTTTCGCCGAAATCCATCCGGATTATTACCAGATCCCGCTTGCCGACCGGCAGGCACTTCTGAAGGCGGAAGCCGAAGAGCACCGTCGCGGTGATGACTTCGAGCCCGCCGATGCGCCGCATGAACCCGCTATCGATCTCTCGCAGGTCGATCAGCCGGATATCGGCATCGTTCCCGCTTCCGAGCCAAAGGCTGAAGAAACGGCGTCTACCGAGGTCGTCGCAGCTTCCGAGGAAGCCGAGACAGTGGCTGTCGAGGCCGTTGCCGACGAGCAGCCTGCGGAAGAAGAAAAGCCGAAAAAGCGCACCCGCCGCCCCCGCGCCAAGAAGAAGGTTGAAGCGGACGAGGCCTCCGCAGAAGCCGCAGCCGAAGATGCTTCCGACGAGGATGGCAGCAAGGGCGGCGAAATGGCTGCCATGGTCGATACCGATACGATTTCCGAAGAAGTCGAAGGTCTGGGCCGCAATAATGACGATGATGACGACGATGATGATGACGATCATCACGAGAAGGAAGTCATCGAATCCGTTGGCGCGGAAGATGCGATGGAAGAAGTTCCAGACCGCATTTCTCGCAAGCCACGCAAGCAGTATCGTATTCAGGAAGTCATCAAGCGCCGCCAGATTCTTCTGGTTCAGGTTGCCAAGGAAGAGCGCGGCAACAAGGGCGCAGCACTGACGACCTATCTGTCCCTCGCTGGCCGCTACTCCGTTCTCATGCCGAACACGGCGCGTGGCGGTGGCATTTCCCGCAAGATCACCCAGCCCGCCGACCGCAAGCGCCTGAAGGAGATCGCCCGCGATCTCGAAGTGCCGAACGGCATGGGCGTCATTTTGCGCACGGCCGGTGCAAACCGCACCCGCGTCGAAATCAAGCGCGACTTCGAATATCTGATGCGCCTGTGGGAAAATGTCCGCACGCTAACGCTGAATTCTACGGCCCCTTGCCTCGTTTACGAGGAAGGCTCGCTGATCAAGCGCTCGATCCGCGATCTCTACAATAAGGACATCAGCGAAATCATCGTGTCTGGCGAGGAAGGCTATCGTGAAGCGAAAGACTTCATGAAGATGCTGATGCCGAGCCACGCCAAGGTGGTTCAGCCTTACCGCGACATTCATCCGATCTTCTCGCGCTCCGGCATCGAAGCGCAGCTGGACCGCATGCTTCAGCCGCAGGTGACCCTGAAGTCCGGTGGTTATCTCATCATCAACCAGACGGAAGCTCTCGTTTCCATCGACGTCAACTCAGGTCGCTCGACGCGCGAACACTCCATCGAGGAAACCGCGCTCGCAACGAACCTCGAGGCGGCGGAAGAAGTTGCCCGCCAGCTTCGCCTGCGCGATCTGGCCGGTCTGGTCGTCATCGACTTCATCGACATGGAAGAAAAGCGCAATAACCGCTCCGTCGAGAAGAAGCTGAAGGATTGCCTGAAGAACGACCGTGCCCGCATTCAGGTTGGCCGCATCTCACATTTCGGCCTGCTGGAGATGTCGCGTCAGCGTATTCGCGCTTCGGTTCTGGAATCCACGACGCAAATCTGCTCGCATTGCGGCGGCACGGGCCATGTTCGCTCCGAATCCTCCATCGCCCTGCATGTTCTGCGCGGCGTGGAAGAATATCTGCTGCGCAACACCACGCATAATATCACGGTGCGCACGACACCTGAAACGGCGCTCTACCTGCTCAACCACAAGCGCGGCACGATTGTCGATTATGAAGGCCGCTTCGGCGTCGCCATCATCATCGCTGCCGATGCAAGCGTAGGCGCGCAGCACTTCGCCATCGACCGCGGTGAAGCCGTTGAAAACCCCGTAAGGATCGAAAGCCTTCTTCAGGCCCTTCCCGATTTCGAGGAAGAAGAGGACGATATCGTCATCGAGGCCGATGAGGAGGAGGACGAGGAAGAACTGGTTAAGGCTCAGTCCAGCGAGCCGCGCCAGCAGCAGGGCGAAAATGGCGAAGACGGCAAGCGCAAGCGCAAGCGTCGCCGCCGCCGTCGCGGCAAGGGCAACGGCCAGAACGGTGACGCTCAGGCGGATGCCAATGACGAAGACAGCGCCGAAGGCTCTGACGAAGACGGCGACGACAGCAGCGATGAGCAGGCTGAAGGCGCGGAAGTTCGCGCCGAGGGTGAAAACGGCGCTCAGGACGAAGGCAAGCGCAAGCGCCGCCGTCGTGGCAAGCGCGGTGGTCGCCGCAATCGCGACGAAAACGGCGAAACGCTGGAAGGCGAAAACGGCGATGCTGACGAAGGCATCGAAGACGGCGAAGCTGCTGCTGCAGTAGAAGGCGTCGAACCGGTAGCTGCCGTTGAGGCGGTTGAGGCCGAAGCGGCAACGCCGACTGTCGAAGAAACCGAAAAGCCGAAGAAGCCGCGCCGCACCCGCAAGGCGAAGGAAAAGGTAGAAACAGCAACCGAAGCAACGGCGGAAGTCGAAGCACCGACAGCTGAACCCGTACCCGCACCTCAGGAAGCTCCGGTCGCAGAAGCACTTGCGGCAGCAGCTCCTGCCGAGCAGGCCGCTGAAGCCCCAGCCGAAGCCGCAACGGATACAGCAGAAGACGCCACAAAGCCCGCTCGCGCCAACCGCGGCGAAAACGTCTCCTCCTCCGAACCCGTCGTTACCTCCTCCGGCGCAGGCGATACCCCGGAAGGCGAAGAACCAAAACCCCGCAAGGGTGGCTGGTGGCAGCGCAAGGGCTTTTTCTAAGCCGCGTTTGTCGACGTAGAATCAAAAGCCCCGAGGTTGGAAACAACCTCGGGGTTTTTCTTTTTCATTCGAAGTTTCTCTGCATAATACGAGCGATTACAACGCGCGTGCGGAATGAGGCCAGTTGAATGAACACCCTTCTCACGTTTCTTAATTTTCCTCCGCAATTGGCAGCAGGAGAAACCCCTCGCATCTGTGTAGTTGGTGTGGCCCATGGCAGCACCTATCAAAACAAAAATAGCAGCGGATATGAAACCGCCGCCGACCGGATTCGCGCTTCAAGTCTTGAGGACGCCGACCTCATCGAGAATTGGGACTTCGATCTCGCAGGACCACTATTCAACGGTGGAGATTTGAACTGCATCGACGGCGGCGATATTCCAACAATCATGCGTGACAATGAAGGCAATCGACAGCGAATCGAAGCCAAAGCACGCGAGATACTGGCCTCGTCAGCCATTCCGATACTTATCGGGGGTGATTGCTCCGTGACATCTCCGTTTTTAGCGGCGTTCCAGAGCGATGGTCCTATTTGGGTTTTACAGATTGATGCTCATATTGATTGGCGTGACGAAGTTCAGGGACAACGCTACGGCTATTCCAGCTCCATGCGCCGAGCCAGCGAGATGCCCCATGTCAGCGGTATCGTTCAGGTTGGTCTACGGAGCGTTGGCAGTGCGACAATTGATGACGTCGAAGCAGCGCGCCGGTATGGCAGCCGATTTGTAACCGCTCGCCAGATACACAGCGAAGGCATCCGAGCCGCCATCCGTCACATACCCAAAGGTGTTCGAGTCGTCATAACGCTGGATTGCGATTCACTTGATCCCAGCATCATGCCCGGAGTGGCGGCACGTACTCCAGGCGGCCTGACATACACTCAACTCATAGATCTTATGGCCGGTCTCTCTGGCCACGCGAAAATAGTGGGGTTCAACCTTGTCGAATATTATCCACCCAACGATATTGACGGAATGTCTGCGCTGACCGCCTCTCGTATTGTCGTGAACGCAATTGGATTAGTTATAAGGCAGAATAGATGATCATATTGAACTAAGTCATTACGGAAGCCGAGTTTTGGAGGCGGCCAAGATTGAAAGGTATTGATTTTGCAAACCTTTGGAAAATTCACTTCGTTATTTACCGCGTCTGAAGGTGACGTCCCAGCTTATCTCAAGCTTCTCGGAGCTCATGACGATGCAAGCTCAGCTATAGACCTCATCAAGACGGCTATAGAGGATAGCGGCGATGATGTAGGAAAAGAGATCGGCGATCTATTTCAGCGTCAAAACTGGCGGCCGCAACTCGTTGCCGCATCAGCAATGCTTGCTGGAAAGCTATATCGCGAACTACCGCTATTATGGGCGGCATTGGATCAGCCGTGCTGGACTTCGCCACAACTTGCCGCAGTTGCTTCTCGGTTGGACTCCTCTTTTTTGCAGCAAGCCCGCATTCGCCTGGAAGCAGAGTGTGTGATGAACATGGAGGAGGCGCTTACCATGACGCCGGTCCAACGACATTCGGCCTTAGGTCCCACGTCCTTTGATGGGCATTCTGCCAAAGTGATAGTGACATACGTCACTTTATGTTCCGAGGAAAAAGACGCTGAGACTTGGCTACCTCAGTTGGTTACGCAACCGCACATTCAACGCGCATTAGAATTAAACATAGATAAAGCGGGAGATATCGCGCTTCGTTGGCGCAACAATATGGATAAACTACTAGCGGACCGGTAGAGGCATATTTTATGTCCGCTTCGAAAAGCATTAGAGCTCAAGCGTGTCCGCTCTTCGCCCTGATCGTCTCAAGCAATATCTCAGCCCCTCGCGCACCCGGCGGAACATCCGTTTTCAACCGGTCATGCACAAGCGCAAACCCCTCCAGCATGGCGCGGCGCTGGGTTGTGTCGGAGGACAGGCGTTCGGCCCAGCGGAGCATGGATCCTGCGCGGACGACCTCGTTGAAATACTCGGGAACGACAGCGTAATCGGCAATCAGGTTGGGCAATGCGCCGGTCCAGGTTTTCACCCGCTTGCTGAGCATGGTGAAAATCCAGTCGGTTTTGTAGACGGATACGACCGGTACATTGCAGAGTGCAAGTTCCAGAATGACTGTACCGGATGCGGCGATTGCGGCATCTGCCTGCGTAAAGCAGTGCCATTTGAAATCGCTGTCAGTCCCGATTTCGGGCCGGATATCGCTTGGCCAGGACGCCGCAAGTTCACGCACCCTCGCCTCCTGCCGCGGCACTGTCGGCAGGACGAAACGTGCCGGGCCGTTGCGCTCCACGAAAGCTTTCGCCGCTTGCTCGAATGGCTCCATCAGGCGGGTTGTTTCCGTGGACCGGGAGCCCGGCAGCAGAAGAATCGTTTTTGGCTCATCGGCGCTGGGCAGAGGTCGCTGCGCTCTTTTTTCGCGAACTGCAAGGACGTTCGGATCGACACTCAGCCTATGGCCGACAAATGTGGTCGCGGGGCCGCCGAGGCGGCGCATCGCTTCCGGCTCGAAGGGTAGAAGCGCCAGTACGTGATCGACATAAGAAAGCATCGCCTGTGCGCGGTACTCTTTCCAAGCCCACACGCTTGGGCACACATAATTCACCACCGGCAGGTTTGGCAGTTCTTTCCTCACACGTTTTGCAACGCGGTGCGTGAAATCCGGACTGTCGATGATCAGCAGCGCATCGGGTCTTGCTGCAATTATCGCGTTTGCCGTTTCTTTTATGCGTGAAATGAGTTGCGGAAGTTTCTTCAGAACCTGGGTGAAGCCCATGATCGAGAGTTCCGAGTAATCGAACAGCGAGGTGAGGCCTTCCGCTGTCAGTTGCTCTCCGCCGACGCCGAAGAGTTCCACCCGTCCGCCGTACAGAACTTTCAAGGCGCGGACCAGATCCGCGCCAAGCATATCGCCGGAGACCTCTCCAGCCACGACGGCAAGTTTCAGAACCCGTTCTGTCACATCATGTCTCCCTCAAGAGCCGTATCTATGCCACAGACGAATAACCCTGCGTTGTCTGCAGCCTTCAACATTGCTTCGCGGTCCAGAATGAAGGCCCTGCCCGCTTCCACGGCTATGCCCGCAAGTCCGGCCTTTGCGGCATTGAATACGGTAGATGGACCAATGGTCGGCAGGTCTGCGCGAATATCCTGCTGCGGCTTGCAAAGCTTGACGAGCACGCCCTTGCGGCGTGAAGAAATGCGTCCAGCGGCCCGCAAAGCGGCCACCCGTTCCAGCATACCATCCGTGCCTTCGACACCTTCCATCGCAACGATGCGCCCGCCGACGGAAACCGCGCCCTGCCCGATATCGAGCGCGCCCAGCGTGAGCGCCGCCTTCGCGGCCTTCGCGATGTCCCGGCGGTCATCGTCATTGGGTTTGATGTGACCAAGCGGCCCTGTTGTTGCAAGAAGTGCCGGTGCAATCTCATGCGCGCCGATGACCCTTGCCCCCTGCGCTTCGATGAGACCGATCACCATCTGCAACACCGTATCGTCGCCGCCCGACAGAAGCGTGCGGATGATCGAGGGCATTTTAGCAATCATCTTGAGGTTGGGGCGGATTTCCCGCCATTCCGGGCGGCGCGAAACGCCGCCGGAAAGCACAACGCGGTCTATGCCGTTTGTGCTGAGAAGCTGACCGAGACTTCTGACATCGCCAACGCTGATCGCAGCACTTTCGAACTGCGACCAATCGAGATCAGCTTCGTTTTCCAGGCGGATGATCAGCGGGTTTTCCCCTGCCTCCCGTGCGGCCAGAGCCACATAGTAGGGAAGAAAACCACTACCGGCGATGATTGCCAGACGCTGAACGGCCTGAGACACCGCTTATTTACCGCGGTTGGGCGAAGAAATCGCCCGGTCGCTGGCTGCTGCGATGAAGTCGATAACTTCAAGCGCCTGGCTGCACTCAAGAAACTCTTCGCGAATGGCCGCAGCATTGGAGCGGATGTTGCCTTCGCTCTCGAAAATCTGCTTGAAAGCGCGGCGAACCGTGTGAATATCGGCGCGCTCGATGCCGGATCGCGTCATGCCGACAACGTTGAGGCCACCCAGAATTCCGGGGTTGCCATTCAGCATGCCGTAGGGAATCACATCGTAATTCACAGCTGAAAGACCGCCGATAAAGGCCTGCCGCCCAATGCGGGTGAATTGATGCACGGCACAGCCGCCGCCGAGGATCGCCTTGTCCGCGATATGCACATGGCCCGCCAGCATGACGTTGTTCGACAGAATGATCTCGTTGCCGAGAATGCAATCATGCGCGACATGCGAGTTGGCGAGGAAAAGGTTGTCATCGCCAACCACGGTTCTGCTGCCACCATCGGAGCTACCCGTATTCATCGTCACGCCTTCGCGGATTGTGCAGCGCGCGCCGATATCGAGCGTCGTCTCAGAACCATCATGACGGATGGCCTGGGGCTGGCCGCCAATAACGGCCATCGGGTGAATGACGGTGCCCTCGCCCACCACGGTACGCCCGGTAACGACCGCGTGGTTGAGAAGCTTTACGCCATCCCGCAGAGTTACCTTGGAGCCGACATGCGCAAATGCGCCGATTTCGACATTCTCGCCGATGACCGCACCATCCTCGACAACGGCCAAGGGGTGAATCTTGGCCGTAGCCGCGACCGCACTCATTGCTGATCCTCGGGGATCATCATTGCGCCGATATCGGCTTCCGCAACCAGAGCGCCATCGACCTTGGCTTCGCAGTGGAATTTCCAGACATTGCCGCGCTGGCGCTGCTTCACCACGTGAATTTCAAGCCGATCGCCCGGCACGACCGGCTTGCGGAAGCGGGCATTATCGATCGTCATGAAATAAACGAGATAGCCGCCGCCGTGCTGGTTGCGTGCGCAGATGGCGCCCGCCGTCTGCGCCATGGCTTCTACGATGAGAACACCGGGCATGATCGGGCGATCAGGAAAATGGCCGGTAAATTGCGGCTCATTGACCGTGACATTCTTGATGCCGATGGCTGAATTATCGCCGTCGATCTCGATGATCTTGTCGATCAGCAGAAATGGATAACGATGCGGCAGCAGCTTCATCACTTCAAGGATGTCAGCCGCGCCAAGCGTCGTCTTCGTCTCTTCAGACATTCTTGTCTCCTGTTTTCTTGTCCCTGTCCTCGGCGCGGGCCAGAATATCGGCCATGTCACGCAGGAAATGTTTCATTGGGCGCGCGGGCGTCCCACCATATTTTGCTCCCGCAGGCACATCCGAGACCACGCCGCTCATCGCCGCGATCTGGGCGCCATCGCCAATATTGATATGACCGTTGATGCCAGCCGCACCACCAATCATCACGCCATCACCGATGCGCGTGCTGCCCGCGATGCCGACCTTGCTGACGATGCCGCAATGGCGACCGATTCGCACATTGTGGCCGATCTGCACTTGGTTATCGATCTTGGTGCCTTCACCAATCACCGTGTCATCCATGGTGCCGCGATCAATCGTGGTGTTTGCACCGATCTCGACGTGATCCTGAATGATGACGCGACCGATCTGGACGATCTTGATCATTCCGCGTGGCCCCGGAGCGTAACCGAAGCCATCCTGCCCGATGCGTACACCATTATGGATGATGACGCCATTGCCAAGCAGCGCCGATAAAATGCTGGCACCACCCGCAATCGTGCAATCGCGACCGATCTGAACTTCTGCGCCGATAATGGCGCCAGGGCCAATCCGTGTGCCTGCGCCGATATGCGCATTCGCGCCGATGACGGCAAAAGGTTCAACGATAACGCCCGGCTCAATCTTTGCAGATGGATCGATATGAGCGGCAGAGGAAATGCCGCCATCCTGCGCCGCAACAGCGGAAGGACGCATTGCGGAGGGATGCAGAAGCTCCCCAGCCTGCGCGAAAAGCGTATGGGGATTTTTTGTGATTAGTACCGGAATATGATCAGGAACGAGGCTTCGCAGCGGCGTGTCGCAAATCACGGCTGCCGCATCGCAAGTCGTCAACTCTTCGCGGTTACGGCGAGATAGGGTGTAGCAAAGCTGATCCTGCTTGGCGCGAGACACGGGCGCGATGGATCGCACGAGACGATCACCGGCTGCCTCATCAGACAGTTCCGCCCCAAGACGGTCCGCGATGTCTTTCAATCGCATGCCTTCGTGGGGCGGAAAAAATGCATTGTATTCCATCAAACGGAAACTCCAGAACATTCAAATATGCAGTTCTGGACTGCCGATATCAGAAAGTGTTGGACATGCCAAACCGGAAATTCTGCGTTTCGTCGTAGTCTTCCTTGGCAAACGGCACTGCATAATCTACGCGCAGCGGACCGAATGGCGAAGCCCACATGATGCCGATACCGGCAGAAGCACGGATCGAGCTGTCATCCTGAACGCCCGTCGCATTGGCAACCTTGTTGCCATAGAGCGTACCGGCATCCACGAAGCCTGCAAGACGAAGGCCGAAGTCTTCCGGAACGCCTGGCATCGGTGCGGTAACTTCAGCCGAAGCGGCAAAGTAAGTCGTGCCACCGATTGCATCGTCGCCGATACGCGGGCCGATACCGTCGTTCTTGAAGCCACGGATAACGCGACCACCGATCTTGAACTGATCGAAAACGTAGAGATTATCACCCGTCGGAGCAACGTAACCAGCCTGCGCGGTCAGAGAACCGATGATGTCATACTCGTCAGACAAAGTATGGTAGTAACGTGCCTTACCGTAGATCTTGTAGTACTCAGAATCACCACCAAGACCTGCAAATTCGTTGGTGAGAGCAGCCTGCCAGCCTTCACGCGGCATGTTGCGATCATCAAGAGTATTGTAGCTCAGCGTGTTAGAGATGATGGACTGTGTCCATTCACCGTTATTCTGATCAATCAGATCGACGTAAGGAGAGGCCAGATTTGTCTGGTAGTCACCCTTACCGTCATACTGAATCTGCTTGTACGTGTACTTGAACGTCGTCGCGAGATTTTCGGTGATCGGCGCGGTTACGCGAAGTGCGAAGCCCTGCTCGTCGTAGTTATAGTAGTCTTCGCTCTTGGTCTGGCTCTTGAACAGATCAAAACCGGCAGCAAGGCGATAGCCGAGGAAGTAAGGCTCGGTGAAGGACAGCGTGTAGCTGCGCGCATCATCCTGACCTGCACCAGCGGCCAAGCGGATGTACTGACCACGACCGAGGAAGTTCTTCTCTTCGATGGAGGCTTCGAGCAGCGCACCGTCGTTCTGCGAGTAACCAGCACCGATACCGAAGGAGCCGGTTGCCTGATCTTCTACGTCAACGACGATCACGACGCGGTCAGGAGCGCTGCCCTGCGAGGTGCTGATATTGACCTTGGAGAAGTAACCCAGCGCTTCAAGACGACGCTTTGCAGCGCTGACAACGGTCTGGTTAAACGCATCGCCTTCGCTGATGTCGAACTCGCGACGGATGACATAGTCACGCGTGCGGGTGTTTCCGCGGATTTCGATACGCTCGACGTAAGCGCGCTCACCCTGATCAACGATGTAGGTAACGCCAATGGTGTTGCCTGAAAGGTCACGGTCGCCGCGCGGCGTTACACGGGCAAAAGGATAACCTTCTGCGGCAACGCGCTTGGAAATGGCTTCCATGCTCTGCTGAACTTCCTTGGCGCTGTAATTCGAGCCAGCCTTGGTCTCAACGAGACCCTGAAGCTGCGAACCATCGACGCCCGGAACAGTCGATTCGACGGCGACGTTACCGAATGCGTAGCGCTGGCCTTCATCCACAGTGATGGTGATGGTGTATTCGTTGCTCGCCTCATCGAGGACGGCATTCGAAGAGATTACGCGGAAGTCGGCATAGCCGCGATTGTAATAGAACTGGCGCAGCGCTTCTTCGTCAGCGCGCAGCTTGTCCTCATTATAGACGTCCTTACGTGTCAGGAACGACAGCATGTTGGACTTCTTGGTGTTGATAACGGCAGCCAGACGGCCATCGCTGTAGGCATTGTTGCCGACGAAATCGATGCGCGCGATCTTGGTGCGCTCACCTTCGTTGATCTGGAAAGCGAGGTTTACGCGACCCTGACCTACGGGAACGACCTGAGTCGTAACCTGAATGTCACTACGGCCAATGGCAGCATAGGCATCCTTGATGCGGGCGATATCAGCCGTCACGATCGTCTGATCATACGGGCCGAGAGACTGCGTCTGAACGATGCCCTGAAGCTTGTCGTCCTTGATCTTGCGGTTGCCGTTGAAAACGACCTGATTGACGAGATTGTTCTCGGCGACCGTAACAACGAGAGCGTTGCCGGAAACGCGCATGCTGACATTGGAGAAGTATCCCGTCGCATAAAGGCGCTTTACCGATTCATCGATATCGGAATTCGAGAAATTACGACCTGGAGCGATCGTGATGTTGGAACGAACAGCATCCGCACCGGAGCGTTCAGCACCGCGAACATCAATTCTGCTGACAACAGCCGCATTGGCAACACCGGCAGAAGCAAGCACCCCCACAGCTGCAATCGAAGAAACACCAGCAGACAGCGCAACCGCCGATACCGCGTTCAAAAATCTTGAACCAGCCTTCATTTTCAATTCTTACCTTTTCCCGTTGTCCCTCAGCGGGCAGAACCCGACTCCGGCCATCTGCGTCGTTTTACCTGCTTTTCCTCTACAAGCAAGCCCGACCGTTAATTTCTGTTTACTTCGCAAGCCACCGTGGCTCAATCGCCACTTTGGCATCAAAACAAGGTAAACGCCCTCTTAAAAAAACAGCTCTAAACCGAGGTTTAGCCGATCAAGCTGCTGATATCATTCCAAGTCGCAAACACCATCAGGCTGAAGATCATTGCCAAGCCGATGCGGAAAGCGACCTCCTGCGCGCCGGAACCAAGCGGTCTGCCGCGCACTGCTTCTATCGCATAGAACACAAGATGGCCGCCGTCCAGAATTGGAACGGGCATTAGATTGAGTAGTCCAATGGAAACTGAAAGGACTGCAGCAAGCTGGATAACAGCCGCAACGCCAAGGGTTGCCATCTGTCCCGATGCCTGCGCGACGCGCACCGGTCCGCCCAGCTGATCGGCATTCATGCGCCCGGTCACGAGATTGCCAATATAATTGAACGTCCCCGTGATCACATGGCCGGTTTCGCGAACGCCTTCGACCACGGCTTCGACCGGTCCGTAGGTCACATGGCGGAAATTGCCGCGTGTCTGGTCGGTCACGATGCCGATGATTCCCAGCTCGATCTTGTTGCCGAACTGGTCCGTCGTTTCCGTGCGCGCAGGCGTCATGGGCAGCGAAAGCTCCTGCCCGTTCCGCTCCACGGTCACATCGATCTGCGTGCCAGGACGGATGCTGACATAACGGCGAACATCTTCGAAGGTCGTCACTTTCTCGCCGTCGATGGCGATCAGCCGGTCGCCGGGCATGATACCAGCCGCCTGCGCCGCGCTATCGGGACGCACTTCGGAGACCACGGGATCTGAGATCATGCGGCCATAGATGGTGAAGAGCGTTGCGAAGATGAGAATCGCGAGGATGAAATTGGCAATCGGACCGGCGGCGACGGTGGCTGCTCTTTTCCACAGCTTTGCGCCTGCCAGCGTCTGCGCCCTCTCCTCAAGCGTCAGGCCGGAAAGGCTGTCATTGTCCGGCTTGCTCGATGCATCATCGTCGCCGAAGAACTTGACGTAGCCGCCGAGCGGAATGGCCGAAAGCTTCCAGCGGGTGCCGCGCTTGTCGGTGAAACCGATGAGTTCGGGGCCGAAACCGACGGAAAAGGCGGTCGAGCGAATACCGCACCAGCGCCCTACGAGGTAGTGACCCATCTCATGCACGAAGACCAGCAACGAAAGAACCAGAATGAACGGCACCATATAACCGGTCACAAAACCAACCGCAGCCATGATAGTGTCCATCCCTTACCCGGTCCCTTGTTCTGTTATCGTTTCGCGGCAGGCTCAGAAACCGAGCAGAATGCCATCGCCTGAGCCTGGCACATCGCCGGTTACCGCCGCGTGAACGACAGCAATCAGGAATACGGTAAAGCAGGCGAAAACAAGACCGTCAACCCGGTCCATGAAGCCGCCATGGCCGGGGATCAGGTTGCTGGAGTCCTTCACCTTGAAACGCCGCTTGATGAAGGATTCGAAAAGGTCGCCGATCTGGCTGAAGATGGACAGCGCAAGCGCCAGCAGAACCACCACCAGCGCAACGCGCCCATGATAGGCAAAGGCCACGATACCACCGGCGATGACGCCCGAAACCGTTCCGCCCACAGCACCCGACCATGTTTTGCCCGGCGAAATTGCCGGCGCAAGCTTCGGCCCGCCAATAGCACGTCCAACAAAATAGGCCAGAATGTCGGTTGCCCAGACGATGGCGAAGACGAAGAGCATGGCAACGAGGCCAACCGATTCTTCGCCGCGAATGGCGGCGAGCGAAATTCCACTCAGGCCCGCATAAACGATGCCGCCGACCAGCCACCAGTTTTTTCCGCGCAAAATCGGAAACAAGGCGGCCGTTATGGTAAAGCCGGAAAGAAGCGGCAGATCGAGCGAGCTCTCGCCGAAAATCGTGTTACCGCTCATCACGGCAACGGAGAACCATCCCCAGGCATAGCCTGTCGGGTTGGCGTCGGAAAGTTTCGTGATCGTGCTCCACTCATAATAGATGAGGAGCGCCAAAAGACCCGCGACGATGCGGAACATCAGTCCGCCATACCAGGTGGCCGTCAGAATGATCGCGGCCAGCACGATGGCGGAAATGATCCGCAGCTTCAATTCGCGGCTCATTATGCGCCCGCCAGAGCGACTTGACTGGAAAGCCCGCCGAAACGGCGGTCCCTTGTCATGAATTGATCGATGGCCGAGACGAATATCTGCCGGTTGAAGTCCGGCCAGAACTCTGGAATGAACAGGAATTCGGCATAGGCCGCCTGCCAGAGAAGGAAATTGGAGAGGCGCTCTTCCCCGCTGGTGCGGATTATGAGATCGGGATCAGGCATACCAGCCGTATCCAGCCGCTCGTTGATGGCCTCAGGCGTGATCGCCGAAGCATCGAGACGCCCCGCTGCCACATCCTGCGCCAGAGACGCTGCGGCGCGCGCGATCTCATCGCGAGAGCCGTAGTTGAAGGCGATGACAAGGGTTAGCGCGGTATTATCACGTGTCGTCTGTTCCGCCTCTTCAAGCAGGGAGCGGATATCGTCCTTCAGGCCAGCGCGGTCACCGATGACGCGCACGCGCACATTCTCCTTGTGGAGCTCGGCCAGATCGCGGCGGATGAACGCCTTCAGCAGACCGAGAAGATCCATCACTTCCGATTCGGGACGGCGCCAGTTTTCGGAGGAGAAGGCAAAGAGTGTGAGGTATTTCAGCCCGAACTCGCCCGCTGCCTTCACTGTTTCGCGCACGGCTTCAACACCACGCCGATGCCCCATGACGCGCGGAAGCCCGCGCTGTTTGGCCCAGCGTCCGTTACCATCCATGATGATGGCAACGTGTTCAGGTAATGGGGAACGTGTTGTTTCCGACATCTCAATCCAGTTTAGGCAGTGCGGAGTTGAAAAAAGCAATAGTATGCAGTGACTGGCAGAAAGCCAATCAGACGTGCATGATTTCTTTTTCCTTGTCCGCAAGCAAGCGATCAATTTCCGAAATCGTGTCGTCCGTCATTTTCTGAACCTTGTCGGACTGACCACGGCTTTCGTCCTGCCCGATGTCACCATCCTTTTCGGCCTTTTTTAGACCGTCCATGCCGTCACGGCGGACGTGGCGAATGGCGACCTTGGCCTTCTCGGCATAGTCATGAGCGACCTTGACGAGCGACTTGCGCCGCTCTTCGTTGAGCTCTGGAAGCGGAATGCGCAGGTTCTGACCATCGACAATCGGGTTCAGTCCGAGGTTGGATTCGCGGATCGCACGGTCGACTGCGCCGACCATGGACTTGTCCCAGATGTTGACGCCCAGCATGCGTGGCTCAGGTACGGTGATGTTGGCAACCTGCGACAGCGGAACGCGGGAACCATAGGCATCAACCGTAACCGGGTCGAGAATGTTGGCAGACGCACGTCCCGTGCGCAGCGAAGCGATATCGCTCTTGAACGCGTTGATGGCGCCATCCATGCGGCGCTTGATGTCATTGAGGTCAATACCACTCATTTTCATACTCCGTCAGTTCTGGCCCATGAGGCCCAATTTCATAGCGTGGAATCAACGCCCGTTCGATTATTTGTCGTGCACGATGGTCTTGCGACCGCCGCCCGTCAATATTTGCGCAAAACCGCCCTTCTCGTGGATCGAGAAGACGATGATCGGAATGTGGTTTTCGCGCGCAAGGGCCACGGCTGCAACGTCCATCACGGCCAGACCCTTGCCCAGAACTTCCGAGTGGGTCAGCTCGTCGAAGCGGGTCGCGGTCGGATCCTTCTTAGGATCGGCGGAATAGATGCCGTCGACCTGCGTGCCCTTGAAGATGGCTTCAGCGCCCATTTCGGCGGCGCGAAGGGCTGCAGCGGAATCGGTGGTGAAGAAGGGGTTGCCCGTGCCACCAGCAAAGATCACCACCCTGCCCTGAGACAGATGATGAATTGCGGCGCGCTGGGAGAAGCTTTCGCAGATTTCAGGCATGGCGATGGCCGACAGAACGACCGTATCGATCGCCTGTTTGCGCAGCGATGTTGCCAGCGCCAGCGCATTGATGACGGTTGCCAGCATGCCCATGTGGTCGCCGGTCACGCGGTCGCCGCCCTTGGAGGCCACGGCCACACCGCGAAAGATGTTACCGCCACCCACGACGACACCGACTTCGACGCCCATGGCGCGGGCCTCGGCAATATCGGAAGCGATACGGTCTGCGACGGCGACGTCGATACCGAACCCTTGATCGCCCATGAGGGCTTCGCCGGACGCTTTGAGAAGGACACGTTTATAGAGCGGCTTGGAAGACATCATGACTCCTTTGGGCAGGTCGCGCAAAGTCTGGCACCGGATTTGCTGCAACGGTATGCGAAACATAGAAAATCTACAGCCGCATGAAAACTCTTGGAATTTATCATGCAATGTAGACTGTAACCGCAACGCGGATACACGAAGGGCACCGCGTTGTCACGCGATGCCCCATAGTTTTCCAGCATTAGGATGAATCGATCAGCCCTTGGCGACCGCAGCAACTTCAGCAGCGAAGTCGCTCTCTTCCTTTTCGATGCCTTCGCCGAGAAGCAGGCGAGCCATGCCGACGACTTCGATCTTCGCGCCAGCTTCCTTTTCAGCTTCCTTGACAGCAGCCTCGACCGTCAGGTCAGGGTTGATGACGAAAGCCTGCGAGAGAAGAGCAACTTCTTCGAAGAACTTGCGCATACGGCCATCGACCATCTTTTCGATGATGGCTTCCGGCTTGCCGGATTCGCGGGCCTGCTCGATGAATACGTTGCGCTCGCGTTCTGCAACGGCGGCATCAACTTCTTCAGCGCGGATGGCGAGCGGGTTCGTTGCAGCGATGTGCATGGCAATCTGGCGACCGATGGACGTCAGAACAGCCTTGTCGCCTTCGGACTTCAGCGCAACCAGAACGCCGAGCTTGCCGATGCCGTCGCCAGCAGCGTTGTGAACGTAGGTCGCAACAACGCCATGCTCGACTTCGAGCAGGGCTGCGCGGCGCAGCGTCATGTTCTCGCCGATGGTGGCGATTGCGTCCTTGATGGTATCTGCAACGGTCTTGCCGGTTGCCGGATAGGTCGCAGCAGCGATGGCATCAACCGAACCATTGGTCGTCAGGGCAACCGAAGCAACGCCACGGACGATGTCCTGGAAAGCGTCGTTACGGGCAACGAAGTCGGTTTCGGAGTTGATTTCAATAACGACAGCCTTGTGGCCAGCAGAAGCGATACCGATGAGGCCTTCAGCAGCGGTGCGGCCAGACTTCTTGTCAGCCTTGGCGATACCCTTGGCGCGCAGCCAGTCGATTGCAGCTTCCATGTCGCCGCCCGTTTCAGCCAGCGCCTTTTTGCAATCCATCATACCTGCGCCAGACTTTTCGCGCAGTTCCTTTACCATTGCGGCTGTGATTTCGCTCATTGTGTGCCTCTTGTCGGTTCGGTCGGTCACGGCAGTTTGCCAGGCCGAAAATCGGATTTTGGGAACGAATGTACCCGGAACTGTGACAGCCTGATGAAGCAGCCGTCACGAAACTTGCTCAAACCCCCGCTGTTCCCCAACTCATCGTCTTTTGACGCGGCTACGGGACGTGCAGTGGCTTTAAACGAACAAGGCCGTCGAACATCTAGTCCAGAACGGCCTTGTCTTATCCTGATTGAACGGCGGCGTCACGACGCCGCCAGACGGCCCATTATCAGGCGTTGGATTCGTCTTCGAGAGCTGGCTCGACAGGAGCTTCTTCAGAAGCGCCGATGTCGCGGCCAGAAGCGCCCTGCTGACGTGCGATACCGTCGATTGCAGCGCGTGCAATCAGGTCGCAGTAGAGCGAGATGGCGCGCGAAGCGTCGTCGTTGCCTGGGATCGGGAAGTCGATGTGGTCCGGATCGCAGTTGCTGTCGATGATAGCAACAACCGGGATGCCAAGACGCTTGGCTTCTTCGATTGCGATCTTTTCCTTGTTGGTGTCGATGATGAACATCAGGTCCGGAACGCCGCCCATATCGCGGATACCGCCGAGAGCCTTTTCAAGCTTCTCGCGCTCGCGCTCAAGGTTCAGACGCTCCTTCTTGGAGTAGCCCGAAGCTTCGGAGTTCAGGATTTCATCAACCTTGCGAAGACGCTGGATAGAGTTCGAAATCGTCTTCCAGTTCGTCATCATGCCGCCGAGCCAACGCGAGTTGACGTAGTACTGAGCGGAGCGCTTTGCGCTGTCTGCGATGATTTCGGAAGCCTGACGCTTCGTACCAACGAACAGAACGCGGCCACCACGAGCAACAGTGTCGGAAACGACCTGAAGAGCGCGCGACAGCATCGGAACGGTCTGAGCCAGGTCGATGATGTGGATGTTGTTACGGTCGCCGAAGATGTACGGCTTCATCTTCGGGTTCCAGCGATGTGTCTGGTGACCAAAGTGAACACCAGCTTCGAGAAGCTGACGCATAGAAAAATCGGGCAATGCCATGCCTAGTTATCCTTTTCCGGTTGAACCCCCACGAAGCGAACAGCGCCGTTTTGAAGCGGCACCACCGGGCGGAATGGACCGGATTTCTCCCGGAACACCCCAAGCTTCGCGTGTGGAATGGTGAGCCGCATACAGCGCCCTCACCCAAATTGCAAGCATGCGACATTAAAAAACGCGCAATGCCGCTGCTTTTCAGCGCATGGGCGCCGCTTCGCAAGTCTCGGGCTTCAAAACATCGAGCTTCGCGAGTTTACCCGTCAGCACGAAATCCCCGTAATCCATGGTCAGATCGCGCGTGATTCCATTTTCATAGAGCTTGAACGACATGCGGTAGATCGGCAGAGAATCCGTTCCCGTCTTGTCGTTGTAATAGGCAATCGTCACCGGCCAGAACGGCGCTTTGGCGAAATCGCCCGCCATGCCCGCATCGGCGTCCGTATCGCCGTCCTTCGGCGTCTGCTGCTTGCCGACCAGCGTGGAGGTGATCAGGCTCTGGTCACCATCATCGGATCCATCGAAAACACGCGATTCGAAGATGCGCTTGCCGAGTTTGGCATTTTCGATGACCTGATACATATGCTCGGTCGGAAACTCACCGGCGCCGAGATCGATCTTTCGCGCATCCGGCTTGGTCAGATCCACGGTCATGTTGCCGTCATTGTCAGCCGCAGAACCCGTTACTTCCTTGTCCAGCTTGTCATCGGTAAAGGACTTGGTTTCGAAGGTGAATTTCTTCGACGCCGCATCCTCGAAGGTCGTCGTCTGCTGGTCAGTCAGCCGCACCGCGTCGCCGGTATTGATCTGCGTTACGAAGCGGAAATCCGTCTTGTAACCCTTGCACGAAGAGCCGGTGAACTCATACACCATACGTCCCGTCATACCTTCGATGCCGGAGCGGTCGGAGGCGTCCTTCAACTCGAGATCGTAGACGGCCCGATGCGAGATCAGGCTGGGAACGCTGGCAGGCACGGCACTTGCGATGCAGGGTGTGAAACCCACGCCAGCGGCAAGAACGAGAGCAAGGTTCCTGACGATCATACAATATCTCCTGTTGGACTCATCGCTCATACTGTACAAGCAACCGTCCGGCTTTTGGACATCATGAACTGAATGCCGGATTTTTGAAAGATTTACAACAAAAGCGGAAACGGAAAAAATGTCGGAAGCCATCGAAGCTCGCCTGAAGGAACTCGGTTACACTCTTCCCGCTGCCGCAGCGCCTGCTGCAAACTACGTGCCCTTCACCATCAGCGGCAATCTGCTCTACATCTCCGGTCAATTGCCCATGGAATCCGGCAAGATTGCGGTTACCGGCCATGTCGGCCGCGATGTGGATGTTGCGACGGCTCAGAAGGCCGCAGAACTCTGCGCGGTCAACATTCTGGCACAGGTCAAGGCAGCGCTGAACGGCGATCTCTCCAAGGTTCGCCGCGTGCTGAAGCTGAACGGCTTTGTCGCCTCCGTCCCGGAATTCACCGAGCAGCACCTCGTCATCAACGGCGCTTCGAACCTTATCGCGAACGTTCTTGGCGATGCTGGCAAGCATGCACGCGCAGCCGTCGGCATGGCGTCCCTGCCCTTCAATGCCGCTGTCGAGATCGACGCCATCGTGGAAATCGACGCATGACATTGAAGCTTTCCTGGCTGACGGCGCAGCCCGTGGCCCACCGTGGCTATCACGACATGAACAAGGCCGTATGGGAGAACACGCTTTCTGCATTCTCCCGCGCAATCGAAGCCGGATTCGCTATCGAATGCGATGTGCAACTGGCAGCGGACAGCGTTCCGGTCATTTTCCACGATGACGAGATGACGCGGCTGACGGGCATTAAAGGCGATGTGCGGGAGCGCACGTCCGCAGAACTCGGCATGCTCTCCATCGGCCAGACCAAGGATCGCGTGCCGACACTGAAGCAGCTTTTGAAGCTTTGCGCTGGTAAAGTGCCGCTTGTCATCGAACTCAAGGGTCGCGAAGGCCAAGGCGTGGATGACGGTTTTGCCGAAGCAGTGCTGGAAGACCTCGAAGGCTATCAGGGCCACGTTGCGCTGATGAGCTTCGACCACCATTTGCTGAAAGACCTGAAGGCAGCTGGTTCCCCCTGGCCGCTTGGCCTGACGGCGGAAGGCGCCAAGCCGGAAGACTTCTTCAAGCATGACGAGGCGATGCAGATCGGCCTCGATTTCATCTCCTATTTCTGGGGGCATCTGCCCAACAGCTTCATTGAAGCGCAGAGAAAACTGAACGTTCCGGTGATTACATGGACCGTGCGGGATGAAAACGCCAAAGAGAAGACCTATACATATACTGACCAGATGACGTTCGAAGGTTTCGACCCGAAGGCGTCAGCACCGACAGCATAATCTAAAGCGGGTCGCAGTGAATAGGATTCACCGCGACCCGCTTTAGATCCTTATTTTCTCGCATGTACGTTATCGTTTAATTGAAGACAATTAGACGCGACATGCTTTAGCCATTTGGCAGGCCGCATGAGCGATGAATATTCCATTCGCGTTGCACAGTCCTTCAAGGACATTGATCCGGAAAGCTGGAACAGGCTTTTCGGAACATCTAAAACTACATTAACAAAACCGTACAACCCCTTCATATCGCACGCCTTCCTCTCATCGATGGAAGACTCCGGCTCGGCCACAGCCAAGACTGGCTGGCTCGGCCAGCATCTCCTGCTGGAGCGCGGTGATGGTGAATTGATGGGGGCGATCCCGGCCTATCTGAAAAACCACAGCCGCGGCGAATATGTCTTCGATCACGGTTGGGCGGATGCTTTCGAGCAGGCGGGTGGGCGTTATTATCCCAAGCTCCAATGCTCGGTTCCCTTCACACCTGCAACCGGCCCCAGGCTGCTGACAGCCGGATTGGATTCTGCCGCTTTCCAACAGGTCCTCGCATCCGGCCTCGCCCAAGTGACGGAAAAGCTCGGCGTATCCTCGGCACATGTGACGTTTGCGCCCGAAGACGAGATCGAAGCACTCGAGGATAGCGGCTTCCTGCACCGCACCGACCAGCAGTTCCACTTCATCAATGAAGGTTACCGCGACCACGCAGATTTTCTCGACGCCCTGTCATCGCGAAAGCGCAAGACGCTGAAAAAAGAACGCCGCGCGGCGCTGGAAAACGGCATTGAGATCGACTGGCTGACCGGCAGCGATCTGACGGAAGATATCTGGGACCAGTTCTTCACCTTCTATATGGATACCGGCAGCCGCAAATGGGGCAAACCCTACCTCACCCGTGAGTTCTACTCGCTCATAGGCGAGCGGATGCCGGATGACATCCTGCTGGTCATGGCAAAGCGCGAGGGTAAGTATATTGCGGGCGCCATCAACTTCATCGGCAGCGATGCGCTTTATGGCCGCCATTGGGGCTGCATCGAGGATCATCCATTTCTGCATTTCGAGGTTTGTTATCATCAGGCCATCGACTTCGCTCTGTCAAAGGGCCTGAAACGCGTGGAAGCCGGTGCGCAGGGCGAACATAAGCTCGCCCGTGGCTACACACCAGTCACCACCCATTCCGCCCACTACATCGCCCATCCCGGCCTGCGCCGCGCGATTGCGGATTATCTGGAGCGAGAGCGTAGCGAGGTGGAAGAGATCAACGACTATCTTGAAGATCACAGCCCTTTCCGCAAAGGTGAGCGGCAGGAAACCGACGACTGACGCAGGTTGAACACCACGTCAGATAGCAAATCACGGCATCAAGGCGTGATGCAAGCAAGCATTGAGGGAGACGACATCATGACGACCTATGACACCAACAACATCTTCGCAAAGATCCTGCGCGGAGAAATCCCGTCCGTGAAGGTCTTTGAAGACGAAGATACGCTGGCGTTCATGGATGTGATGCCCCAAGCCCCAGGCCACCTTCTCGTCGTTCCCAAGACGGAAGCACGCAACATTCTCGATGCCGACCCAATGGTTCTGGCAAAGACAATCGTCACAGTCCAGAAACTCGCCATGGCAGCCAAGGACGCTTTCGAAGCGGACGGCGTCTACATCGCCCAATTCAACGAACCCGCCGCCGGCCAAACCGTCTTCCACCTCCACTTCCACATCATCCCCCGCAAGGAAGGCGAACCACTGAAGCCGCATAGCGGCACGATGGCGGATGCGGAGGTGTTGAAGGGCTATGCGGAGAGAATCAAGGCTGAGCTGGCGTAGTCACGTTGAAGTCGCCTAAGCCGTAGCGCTTGATGCGAAAAACGGCGGCAGATCATCAGGCCGACTACCCCATTCAATGTAACAAAACGCGCGAGCGAACACTTGCTCGCGCGTTTTTTACAGGATTGTTGTCCAAGCCCCCTCGTGCTTGTTGCAAACAGCGCTTATCTCTCAATCGCAACAAGATGAAGGAGACTGAATGAGCGACCGATTTGGACCACATGTACAGATGGGCATTCTCGCCGAACGAATGGCCGCCATGTACCAAATGGACGCGAACCTCGAACTCGCTCCTCACCTCTCACATTATATGGAAGAGGTGGAAGTCAACATCGCCGCCGACAGCTTCGACCACATTGGCTTCATGACCAGAATCCACGACAGGCTCGAATCGACTCTCACAGGCACCGTCCAGCCCCGACGTCGCGATTTTCTTCAAGCTGTTGTGACGTCTCTACAAGCGCGGATTGAGGGCCACAGAGCAAGTCTCGTTCAAGAAAGCTGATCTGGTACGTCCAGAATCCTCGTTGCGACGAACAGCTACTGCGGAGCATCAGTTCCTTAACGCGTAGCTTGCAGCTGTAAAGGTGTAGAGCCATGGCAGCTCACCAGCTATACACTCTTATAAGTTGTTCATGTTGCCGAGAATCTACATCATTTTCAATCAGAATGCGTTTTAATGAACTCTCTACTAAGGAGTTTATAGAACGTGAAAAAGATTATTGCGACCTTCGGATTTATTCTCGCAGCCTCCACAACTATGGCGGCCGACGCTGTTAGCGAAGTCCCTTCAGCACCGGTGGCAGACATTGCGCCCGCTTTCAGCTGGACAGGATTTACCGTCGGTGTTCAGGGTGGATACAATTGGAACAAACAAGATTCCCTTATTTCGAACGGTACCGAGTTCTCTGGCCGTTTTGATGGCGGCATCCTCGGCGGGTTTGTCGGTTACAACTATGACTTCGGAAACAGCTGGGTAGTCGGTGTCGAAGCTGACTTCGATAAGAACTGGGCCGACGGCTCCGCGTTCGACGGCGGACTCGAATATGGATTCGATTGGCAGGGCTCCGTTCGCGGTCGCGTAGGCTACGCATTTGACCGCGCACTTGTTTACGGTACCGCTGGCTGGGCATACGCCCGCGGATACGAAGACGTGATCGGTTTCGCTGATGAGAAGAAAAACTTCAACGGCTACGCAGTGGGTCTGGGAGTGGACTACGCATTCACTGACATGGTGTTTGGTCGCGTCGAATATCGCTACACCAACTTCGGCGATAAAACATTCGACTTCGATGTAATCACAATCAAGACAGACGTAGATCAGCACGCAATTCGCGTGGGTCTCGGCGTCAAATTCTGACAGCAGAAACATCGATAAAAAAGCCCGGTCGCAGTGCCGGGCTTTTTTATTGTCTAATTTCGAATCAATGGCAGTATTTGCTCATGTGAGCGAAGAGCGATGAAAATCCGGTCGCCTTAAGTTCATATAATAACGGAAAATTTGATGGCGACCCCTGCAGGACTCGAACCTGCGACCTACTGCTTAGAAGGCAGTTGCTCTATCCAGTTGAGCTAAGGGGCCGTCTTGAGCGCCAATGGCTGGCGCTGGAATTTAAACTTAGTGCGTCGCTATGTTAGTGCGTCCAGGGCTGCGTGCGCGTGTAGCGGAAGTTGTCCGTGTAGGACACCACCTTGCGCGTTGCGTCCTTGGGCTCGATGACGCGGTATTCGATGCCCTTGCGCTGAGCGTAAGCTTCCGCCTGCTCCTGGGTTTCGAAGTTGAGCTTGAGCTGCTGCTTCATGTCCGACGAAGACGTGTAGCCCATGATCGGATCGATCTTGCGCGGAACCTCGGCATCGAACTCCAGCACCCAGATATTCGTCTTGGCCTTGCCAGACTGCATTGCGGTCTTTGCCGGACGATAAATTTTTGCAGACATTTCAACTGCTCCAGTCTTGCGATCAAGCGAGATCACGCTCTTTCTAAGCTGTCACCCGTAACCGATTTATTACAGGCTCCAGCAGAATTTCACTTGGACCGACTCATGGCCGAAGTCAAGCCGCTTGAGGTGCTCAGCTTAAGGAAACATCATGCCTTCTACCAACAGAAATTAGCACGGGCGCACTTGAAGCCGTGCCGCGAAGCATATTCTATCGCGGCATTATCAGGAGAAACCGTTCATGAACGAAAACGTTATCAAGTTCCGCAAACCGCAGCCCCCGAAGCAGCCCCGCCGCGGCCTGCGCAAGCTTTTAACCGTGCTAGGCATCATCGCCTTCTTCATCGCCGCATGGGCGTACTTCCAATATCTTGGATGAGACGCACAAAAGCAGCGTCAAAACCGCGACGCGACTTGCTCAAATTTTACATGAAGGGAAACACGAAAGTCATTCAAATCGAATGACATTTAAGTGGTCGGAGTGGAGAGATTCGAACTCCCGACCCTCTGGTCCCAAACCAGATGCGCTACCAGACTGCGCTACACTCCGCCGATGTCGTGAGGCGGGTAATACATAGTTCGCGGCGACCCTGCAACAGCTAAAATCACCTTTTTGTTGATTTTTTTATAGCCGCCTGTGGAAAGCTTTTGCGGCAGGGGTTTGCATTCGTGTTCCTGCATTACCAAGTTTTCACTTCCCCGTGCAACGAAGCTATGCCAAGCGGGGTTGAGCAGGCAGATTATTTATCGGCAGTTGCATTGGCTCGCCAAATCCGAGCCTCTCACATGCCAGACCGCTGTAATAAAGCGGATGACGGGAATGGAAGACGTGGACACCAGCGCTGAGAACAAGAACAAGCCCGATGCCAATACAGGGCAGAAGCCGGATCTGCGGGATATTTTGGTTTCCTCGAAATCCGGCAAAAAGAAATCCCGCCGCACACTTTATATCACGCTGGCCTTTCTGCTGATCGCGGGCATAGGCATCTATTACTACGCCTTCGCAGGCTCACGCGTGGCCTATGTCTACACCACCGAGGCGGCGAAGACGGGAGAGCTTTCCGTTATCGTTACCTCCACAGGTTCGGTGCAGCCAACGGATCAGGTGGATATTTCCAGCGAACTGTCCGGCACCATCCGCAAGGTGAATGTGACTTATAACAGCCAGGTCAAAGCGGGCGAGGTTCTGGCGGAGCTGGATACCAACAAGCTGGAAGCGGATGTGCAGAGCGCCCGCGCGAAGCTGGCCTCCGCCAAGGCAAGCGTGTTGAAGGCCAGAGCCGATCTCGGTTCCGCCAATACTTCGCTGACGCGCCTTAAATCGCTGGTCCAGAATCGCGTATCCAGCCAGCAGGATCTCGATGCCGCGCAATTTGCTTATGATGCAGCGGCAGCCACGCTGGAAGTCAACGAAGCAGCCGTTCTGTCATCTGAAGCGGACTTGCGGCTGGCGGAGGTCAATCTGAGCAAGGCAAAAATCGTGTCGCCCATCGATGGCGTGATTCTAACGCGTGATGTCGACCCCGGCGCGACGGTGGCCTCCTCGCTCAACGCGCCCGTGCTGTTCACAATCGCAGGCGATCTGCGCCATATGGAGCTTCAGGTTTCCATCGATGAAGCGGATGTCGGCAAGGTGGTGACGGATCAGGAAGCGACTTTCAATGTGGATGCCTATCCCGACAAAAGCTTCCCGGCCAAAATCGAGACCGTGCGCTTCGCTTCCGAAACCGTATCCAACGTCGTTACTTATAAGGGCATATTGACGGTGGATAATGCGGAGCTTCTGCTGCGCCCGGGCATGACGGCAACCGCCAACATCGTGGTGGAGCACGTAAAAGATGCCCTCCTTGTGCCCAATGCTGCGCTACGCTACACGCCGCCCCGTGAAAATGCCTCTCGCAACCGCGGCCTCATGGGGCTCTTCAGCCCTCCCCGCCCAAGGCGGCAGCAGAATGGCGGCGCCAATGATGCAGCCACGAGCAAGCGCACTGTCTGGGTGTTGCGCAACAATGCGCCGGTCAGCGTTTCCGTGGAAACCGGTTCGACGGATGGTCAGTTCACGGCGGTCAAATCGGATGATCTGAAACCCGGCGATCAGGTGATTACCGACGCCACGCAGCGCAGCAGCTAGAGCGGGAGGTGAAGCATGACAGCGCCACCCCTCATCGAGTTTCGCGATGTCGTCAAGCAATATGGCAAGGGCGAAGCCACAATCCGCGCGCTGGATGGTGTGAGCCTCTCGATAGAGGAACACGACTTCGTCGCGATCATGGGTCCATCCGGCTCCGGAAAGTCCACATCCATGAACATCATCGGCTGTCTCGATACGCCGACGGCTGGCGAGTATCTGTTTCAGGGCGTGCCCACCAGCGGTTTCGATAATGAGCATCTGACCCTGCTTCGCCGCCACATGCTGGGTTTCGTGTTTCAGGGCTTCAACCTTCTGTCCCGTACCTCCGCCGTTGAAAATGTGGAACTGCCGCTCATCTATCGCGGCATGAAATCCACCGAGCGACGTGCGCTGGCGATGGAAGCGCTGGCGCAGGTTGGCCTCAAGGGTCGCGAGCACCACACCACACAGGAGCTTTCCGGCGGCCAGCAGCAGCGCGTGGCCATTGCGCGCGCCATCGTCACCAAGCCTGCCCTGCTTCTGGCGGACGAGCCCACGGGCAATCTGGACACGAAAACCAGCATCGAGATCATGGACCTGATAACCTCCCTGAACCGGGATAAGGGAATAACGGTCGTCATGGTCACGCACGAGGAAGATATTGCCGCCCACGCCAAGCGCTTGCTGCGCTTTGTGGATGGCCATCTGGCCTCCGATAGCGCGGCGGAAGACATGCGGGAGACATCCGATGTTCTTTGAGACGACCCGCCTTGCGATGCGCGCCATCAGCCGCAATATGCTGCGCTCCTTCCTCACCGTGCTTGGCGTGGTCATTGGTGTTGCGGCGGTCATTGCCATGGTCACCATCGGCAATGGCACGACGGAGCGGGTGAAATCCGAGCTGTCGCGGCTTGGCACCAACATGCTTTTCATCCGCCCCGGCCAGTTCGGGCCCGGTCGCGCAAGCGTTGATGCCAAGCGCTTCAACGATCATGACATTCAGGCAATCAAGGACCAGATCAGCGGCATCCGCGCTGTCGCACCTCTCAACAGGTCGTCCGCTGCCACCGTCATTTATGGCGGCAAGAACCACCAGACGAGCGTGGTCGGCACCACCAATGACTACCTGATTTCACAGGACTGGACGATTGCGCTCGGGCGCGAATTCCAGCCCGCGGAAGATCGCGGTGGCCAGATCGGCTGCATCATCGGCGAAACCGTGCGGCAGGAGCTGTTCGGCGCATCCAACCCCGTTGGGCAAACGATCCGCGTCAGCAATATCTCTTGTCCCGTCATCGCGGTTCTGGCACGCAAGGGCCAGTCCGGCATGGGAGATGATCAGGATGATACCGTCATCATGCCACTGAAAATCCACCAGCGGCGCATCGGTGGCACGACCACGATTTCCTCCATCATGGTATCCGCGCAAGATGGCGTTTCCACAGCCAAGGTGCAGTCTGATCTGGAAAACCTGCTGCGCGAACGCAGGCGCATCGCACTTGGCCGTCAGGATGATTTCACCGTCAATGACATGACGCAGATCGCATCGGCCATGACGGGCACCACGACGCTTCTCACCGGGTTGCTCGGTGCCGTGGCCGCCGTCAGCCTTCTCGTCGGCGGTATCGGCATCATGAATATCATGCTCGTTTCGGTCACCGAGCGCACGCGCGAGATCGGCATACGCCTTGCCATCGGCGCGCTGGAAAAACAGGTGCTCACCCAATTTCTGGTAGAAGCCGTTATGCTTTCCGCTTTCGGCGGCATTGCTGGCATCCTGACCGGCCTTGGATTGGCCTATGCGGTCGTCAGCTTTCTCGGCGTGCCCTTCGTCACCAGCCCCTCCATCATCGCCATCGCCTTTGCGTTTTCGGCAGCAATCGGCGTCGTCTTCGGTTACTTCCCCGCCCGCCGCGCCGCCAGCCTCAGCCCCATCGATGCGCTACGCCACGAATGAGGTCGAGGTTGCCAATGGAGGCGCCAATCTCCATATGAGAGATTGCCTATGTTGATGGAGTTGAAACCTTGAGCGTCGCCTTTGTTAAGGAAGAAAGTGCTGAAACGGCAGCGGAAACCCACCTGCCGGATCGCCCTATTTCCGAGCACCCCAACCTTGTCACCGAACAGGGACTGAAGCTGCTGGAAGAGCAGCTCAAGGCCGCGCGTGCCGCTCATGAAATTGCCAATGCCGTGGAAGACATAAACGAGCGCCGCCGCCAGCTTGCGCCGCATCTGCGCGATATCCGCTATCTTGCAGAGCGCTTGCGCACTGCTCAACTGATGCCAACACCAGAAATCACGGACACCGTCGCCTTCGGTCTGAAGGTAACCTACACCCGGGAAGACGGGCGCGTGCAGTCCTACCGCATCGTCGGCGAAGATGAGGCAGACCCGAAAACCGGATCGATCTCCTACGTCTCCCCCGTCGCTCGCGCCCTCAACGGAAAATCTGTGGGGGATGTGGCGATGGTCAGCGGTCAGGAACTGGAAATCACCGCGATTGAGTGATGTCGTCCATTGCCGCGGTGCAAAATAACCGCTAACTCCGCCGCAGTGACTATTCTCAACAAAAGGCCTTTTCTCCAATGACGGTGGAATTTCTCGTCACCCATTCCGGTGGCTTCCATGCTGATGAACTGCTTTCCAGCGTCATCCTCGCGCGGCTCTACCCTGAGGCCCGCATCGTGCGCAGCCGTGCGCCCGAATGGATTACACCTGCCGATGATCGGATCATCTATGATGTAGGCGGCGCTTACGATGCGAATGCCCGCATTTTCGATCACCATCAGCGCGGCGCGCCGCTGCGTGAAGATGGCCAGCCTTACAGCTCTTTCGGCCTCGTCTGGAAGCATTTTGGCCGAGAGTATCTCACAGCCTATGGCATAGCTGCCGACCACATCGAAGACGTTCACACCTCCTTCGACAAAAGCTTCGTGCTGCCAATCGATCTGGTCGATAATGGCGCACTTAGCCCATCCACGGCAGGACAACTCGCAGGCCTCACACTGCCTGCGTTGCTTGAGACGCTGAAGCCGACATTCGATAATCGCGAGCCCGGAGCGGATGACGCCGCCTTCCACGGCGCTCTCGCAATAGCCCGCGCCTTTGTGGAGGCTGCAATCGAGAAGAAGGCCGCTAAACTGCGTGCTGAAGGGATGGTCCTCAAAGCGATCGAAGCCACCGGCCAGGGCCGCGTTCTCGAACTCCCGCTCGGTATGCCTTTCCGCCCCGCCATCGTAAAAGCCGATGCCGACCACCTGCTCTTCGTCGTCCACCCGCGCGACAAGGACTGGTGCGTCACCGGCATCCGCCGCGCCGAGGAAGGCTTCGACCTGCGCGCAGACCTCCCCGCCTCCTGGGCTGGCCTGACGAATGGTGATCTCGAAAAAGCCAGCGGAGTAGAAGGCGCCACCTTCTGCCACAACGGCCGCTTCATCGCCGCAGCGAAGACCCGCGAAGCTGCACTTGCAATGGCGGAGATTGCGGTAAGGGAAGCGATTGCTGAGGTGGAGTTGGCGTAAAACCAACTCCACTGCTCAAGGACGATCCAAGTCTGGCCAAATCTCGATGTAACGAGATGGAAGTGCGGTGTTAGCAGCCCTCATCCTGAGGTGCCCCGCAGGGGCCTCGAAGGGCGCGGGTTGCGGGCGTAACACTAAGACTTTGAAGATAGAATGCCTGGCGCTATGCTTCGGGGCACCTCAGCATGAGGGTGGAGTTTGCGGCCACCTAAATTCACACCCGGCAAATAATCACACGCCCGCGCCCGCTGCCTCGCGCTGCTTGGCAAGCTCGGCAAGATCGGCGGCCTTGAGTTCTACGGATTCACCGCAGCCGCAGGCTGATGTCTGGTTCGGATTGCTGAAAATGAAGCCGGAGCGCATTTTGGTGACTTCGAAATCCATCTGGGTTCCCAGAAGATAAAGCACTGCCGAGGGCTGCACCCAGACGCTCGCACCATCGCGTTGGATCAGGTCATCCTTGGCGTCGGGCTCGGTCACGAGGTCGATGGTATATTCCATGCCCGCGCAGCCACCTTTTTTGATGCCGACGCGCACGCCCTTGGCATCCGGGCCGGAATTCTCGACGATTGCCTTGACGCGGGAGGCCGCGGCCTCCGTCATGGTCATTACTGCGAAGCCCATGGGCTTATTCTCCTTAAACAGTCGGGTTCAAGGCCCGATGCTTCATGGTATTCAATTTAGTCTCGGTGGACGACGGCCGCAAGAGGCGGTCACCATGCACTTACTTCGTCACCACGCACTTGTACTGCGGGGTCCAGCCGACGCGTGTCTACGCTGCGAGAAAACTCTTTCAGGCCAAAGACTTGGCCTGACTGGATACCGGCTCAAGGCGGGTATGACGGCGTTGTTAGTACCAACCAACCGCAACCTGAGCCTCTTCCGACATGCGGTCAGGCGTCCATGGTGGATCGAATGTCATCTCTACGGTGACACCTGAAACGCCTTCGACAGCACCGACGGCATTTTCCACCCAGCCCGGCATTTCGCCAGCTACAGGGCAACCGGGTGCGGTCAAGGTCATGACGATCTTGACCATGCGGTCGTCTTCGATATCGATCTTGTAGACGAGGCCGAGTTCGAAAATATCGGCGGGGATTTCCGGGTCGTAGACGGTTTTCAGCGCAGCGACGACATCGTCGCTAAGGCGGGCCAGTTCATCCGGTGGGATACTGGAGGCCTTTGCCGGAGCGGCGGTCTGCGTGGGAGCAGCGTCTTGCGCCACATCCGGAAGCTGTTCGGTCGTATCGGTCGTCATGGTCCTGATCCTCAGTTCGATCTCAGGCGAAGAAATTGCGGGCGTAATCCAGCGCTTCGGCAAGTGCATCCACTTCCGCGCGCGTATTATAAAGCCCGAAGGATGCACGGCATGTGGAGGTCACGCCGAAGCGTTTCAAGAGTGGCATGGCGCAATGCGTTCCCGCGCGCACCGCAACACCGCGACGGTCGATGACCATCGAAACATCGTGGGCGTGAATGCCCTCCAGCTCGAAGGAAAAGATGCCACCCTTATCCGGTGCATTGCCGATGATGCGCAGCGAGTTGATGTCGCGCAGACGCTCCGCCGCATAGGCAGCAAGATCAGCCTCATGTGCGGCAATCGCGGCGCGACCGAGATTGTCCATATAATCCAGCGCATAACCAAGGCCGATGGCCTGCACGATGGGCGGCGTGCCTGCCTCGAAGCGGTGCGGCGGCTCGTTATAGGTAATCTCGTCTTCGGATACGTCGAGGATCATCTCCCCGCCGCCCTGGAACGGGCGCATCTCGCGAAGGCGGTCGGCCTTGCCGTAAAGCACGCCAATGCCTGACGGACCGTAGAGCTTGTGGCCGGTCATCACATACCAGTCGCAATCGATATCGCGCACATCCACCGGCATGTGGACGGCACCTTGCGAGCCATCGATCAGCACCGGAATGCCACGCTCATGCGCGATGCGGCAAATCTCTTTGACCGGAACGATGGTGCCGAGCGCATTTGACATATGGGTGATAGCGACGAGCTTGGTGCGCTCCGTCAGGCTTCTCTCGAAAGCCTCGATGTGAAACGCGCCTTCATCATCCACCGGCACCCATACCAGCTTCGCACCCTGACGTTCACGAATGAAGTGCCACGGCACGATGTTGGAGTGGTGCTCCATGATCGAGATGACGATCTCGTCGCCTTCGCCGATACCGGGCATGCCATAACCGTAAGCGACCGTGTTGATCGCCTCGGTGGAAGACTTGGTGAAGACGATTTCGTCCACCGAACCGGCATTCAGGAAGCGCCGCACCTTTTCGCGTGACGCCTCATAAGCATCGGTCGCGGCATTGGAAAGGAAATGCAGGCCGCGGTGGACGTTGGCATATTCGTTTGCATAAGCATTCGAAATGGCATCGATGACCACCTGCGGCTTTTGTGCGGACGCGCCGTTGTCCAGATAGACCAGCGGCTTGCCATAGACCTCGCGCGAAAGGATTGGAAAATCCTTCCGCACGGCTTCGATGTCATAAGGGGCCACGGTTGCGGCGCGTTCGCTATGATCAGGCATGATGTTCCAGCCAGCCGGAGATGATACTCTCCAGCGCCTCTACCAAATTGTCTTCTTCCAGCTCTTCCACGATTTCCGCGACGAAAGCGTTGACGAGCATGGCGCGTGCCTTTGCCCGCGGCACGCCGCGCGCCATCAGGTAATAAAGGTGGTTGTCGCTGATATCGGCAACCGTCGCGCCGTGGCCGCACTGCACGTCGTCTGCGAAGATTTCAAGCTCGGGCTTTGCCGAGAACTCGCCGTCGTCAGACATCAGAAGCGTGTTGCAGGCCATCTTGGCGTCGGTCTTCTGGGCATCGGGCGCAACCCGGATCATACCCTGGAAGATGCCCTTCGCACGGTCGAACACAACGTTGCGGAAGACTTCCGTCGAGGTGGTGTTCGGCACGTTGTGGCCGAGAACCATGGTCACGTCCGTATGCGTTTCGCCGCCAAGAAGGTTGACGCCGCGAACGGAAAGATCCGTGCCCTCGCCTTCCACATCAATGCGCAGTTCCTGGCGAACCAGCTTGCCACCGGCATTGATGATGAACAGGCGAAGCTTGGCTTCCGCACCCAGCTTGATGCGAAGCTGCGAAAGGTGAATATCAGCCGCGCCCTGCTGTTGCAGAATGATGTAGAGCGCATCCGCGCCGTCCTGAACCTCGATGTCACTGACATGAGATACGAGAGCGGCTTCTTCAGTCACAGACAGGTGACGCTCGATAACCGTCGCCTTCGAGCCCTTGCCGAAACGCACTGGCGAGCGGCTGTGAACCTGACCCGCGCCGTGGATAGCCTGCAGCTCGAGCGGCTGCTCGATTTCGGCACCATCGGGCACTGCAACGGCAAAACCGTCACGCACGAAGCTGCCATTCAGGCGGCCGATCATGTCGTGGCTATCTGCTGCCACAAGAGCAGGTGCAGCCGTGCCATCCAGCAGGCTTTCGGCATAGCTGGTAACTTCGAAGTTTTCGATCTGCGCATCCGCAGCCTTGCCGTGCAGCAGGTAAGCCACCTGCGAACCGGAAATAGCGGCAGCACGCTTTTCGATAACCGGTGCGGAAACATCCTCTGGGATGCTGCGCAGCAGGCTCTTCATGTCGGTATAGTGCCAAGCCTCGATGCGGCGCGTCGGAAGACCGGCGGTCTTCAGATCATCGAACAGCACATCACGCGCGGCAACGACATCGCCATTGCCCGGCAACTCGCTGAACTTGGCCGTGAAGGCTTCCACCAGTGCGGTTTCCGCAGGTGTCAGCCGGTTGGTCGTTTGAATGTTCATGGACATCACCTCCTGGCCCTAAACTTAGGCCGCTTCACCGATGATGTCGGCGTAACCGTTGTTTTCCAGCTCCAGCGCCAGAGCTTTGTCGCCCGAACGGATGATCTTGCCCTTGTAGAGAACGTGAACGCTATCCGGCACGATGTAATCGAGCAGGCGCTGGTAGTGGGTGATGACGACGGTTGCACGATCCGGAGACTTCAGCGCGTTGACGCCATCGGCAACGATCTTCAGCGCGTCGATATCGAGACCTGAGTCCGTTTCATCCAGCACGCAAAGCTTCGGCTCCAGCAGAGCCAACTGCAGGATTTCGGCACGCTTCTTCTCACCACCGGAGAAGCCGACGTTCAGCGGGCGCTTCAGCATATCCATGTCGATCTTCAGATCGCCAGCGGCTTCCTTGACGCGCTTGATGAAATCAGGCGTCGTGAGTTCAGACTCGCCGCGTGCCTTGCGCTGCTCGTTCATCGCAACCTTCAGGAATTGCATGGTCGCAACGCCGGGAATTTCCACCGGATACTGGAATGCGAGGAAAACGCCCTTCGCCGCGCGCTCGGCAGCGTCCAGTTCCAGAATGCTTTCGCCGTTGTACAGAATGTCACCGGAGGTGACTTCATAGTCTTCGCGGCCGGACAGAATGTAGGACAGCGTAGACTTGCCGGAACCGTTAGGCCCCATGATAGCCGCCACTTCACCAGCAGCAACCTTCAGGTTCAGACCCTTGATGATCTCGGTTTCAGTATCGGCGATCTTTGCGTGCAGGTCGATGATTTCAAGCATGTTTTAGTTCCTATCCGTAGTGCGGTTTCAAAAACCGCCTCGCAGACCCGGTTTACGGGCCGTTCTCAATTCTCACATCCGTCATCCTCGGGCTTGACCCGAGGATCCAGTCGGTCAATTCAATTTGCACGTCGCGTCAATGGATCCTCGGGTCAAGCCCGAGGATGACGCCGAGCGAGGGGTTAGCCCACAGAACCTTCCAGCGAAATCCCGATCAGCTTCTGCGCTTCGACCGCAAATTCCATCGGCAGTTCCTGAATGACTTCCTTGACGAAGCCGTTGACGATCAGCGCGATTGCCGCTTCTTCGGGGATGCCGCGTTGCAGGCAGTAGAACAGCTGGTCCTCGGAAATCTTGGACGTCGTCGCCTCATGCTCGAAATGCGCGGACGAGTTCTTGGCTTCGATGTAAGGCACCGTATGCGCGCCGCACTTGTCGCCGATCAGCAAGCTGTCGCACTGTGTGAAGTTACGGGCGTTGGTAGCCTTGCGGTGCGCCGAAACCTGGCCGCGATAGACGTTTTCCGAGAAGCCGGCGGCGATGCCCTTGGCGATGATGCGGCTCGACGTGTTCTTGCCGAGGTGGATCATCTTGGTGCCGGAATCGACCTGCTGGTAACCGTTGGAAACGGCAATCGAGTAGAACTCGCCACGGCTGTCATCGCCGCGCAGAATGCAGGATGGGTACTTCCAGGTAATGGCGGAGCCGGTTTCGACCTGCGTCCAGGAAATCTTCGAGCGGTCGCCACGGCAATCGCCACGCTTGGTCACGAAGTTATAGATACCGCCCTTGCCTTCCTTATCGCCCGGATACCAGTTCTGGACGGTGGAATACTTGATCTCGGCATCATCAAGTGCAACGAGCTCGACCACGGCAGCGTGCAGCTGGTTCTCGTCGCGCTGGGGTGCGGTGCAGCCTTCGAGATAAGAAACGTAAGCGCCCTCTTCCGCGATGATCAGCGTGCGCTCGAACTGGCCCGTGTTCTTCTCATTGATGCGGAAATAGGTGGAAAGCTCCATCGGGCAACGAACGCCCTTCGGCACGAACACGAAGGAGCCATCGGTGAAGACGGCAGAGTTCAGCGTCGCATAGAAGTTGTCGGTCGTCGGAACGACGGAGCCGAGATACTTCTTCACCAGCTCAGGATGCTCGCGCACGGCTTCGGAGATGGACATGAAGATCACGCCCGCCTTCTTCAGCTCTTCCTTGAAGGTGGTGACGACGGAAACCGAATCGAACACGGCATCGACGGCAACCTTGCGCGTCTGCACACCGGCCAGAATTTCCTGTTCCTTCAGCGGAATGCCGAGCTTTTCATAAACCTTCAGAAGCTCCGGATCGACTTCGTCCAGAGACTTCGGGCCCGGCGTGCTCTTCGGCGCTGCATAATAATAGAGATCGTTGAAGTCGATCTTCGGGTAGTTGACGCGCGCCCATGTGGGCTCTTCCATCGTCAGCCAGCGCTGATAGGCTTCAAGACGCCATTCCAGCAGCCATTCCGGCTCCTGCTTCTTGGCGGAAATGAAACGGATCACCTCTTCCGACAGGCCCTTGGGCGCCTTGTCGACTTCGATCTGCGTTTCGAAACCGTATTTATACTGGTCCACATCGATCTGGCGAACCTGATCGATTGTTTCCTGAACCGCTGCCATTTTCGTTCTCCAATCTCGCCGGATACAAGGTCCGGTGGCTTGTCAACGTATCAAGGCGAAAACTCCGCCTTCATTCGCGCTTTCACATAAATGCGAGAGGCTTTGGAAGCCAGCGCTTTTATGCGTTAATTTAAGATCGGGTTGGCGCTTTTCACACCGCACCGCAAGCGAAATTTTGACATTTCGCAATTTATTGCCGCCTATCAGGCGGCCTGACCGGAGAGCTTTCGCCGCCCGGCAATCTTCGCAAAGGCAGTAATAGCCTTTTCAATATCGTCTTCCGTGGTGGCGTGACCGAGCGAAATGCGCAAAGCACCAAGCTTCGGATCATGCCCCATTGCCGTCAGCACATGGCTTTCACCCACCTTGCCCGAAGAGCAGGCCGAACCGGCAGACAGTGCAACACCTTCGATATCGAAAGCGATCTGCCCCGTTTCGGACTTCAGACCCGGCAGGGTGAAAAATGTCGTATTGGCAACGCGCTGAACATCGGCACCATGGATAATGACGTCAGGTGCCGCGGCCCGCATCGCATTCTCAAGCTGCATCCGCAGCCCCGCCAAACGCTCGCTTTCCGTGTCCAGCCTCTGCGCCGCTTCTGTTGCAGCAACGCCAAAGCCAAGAATGGCAAGCGTGTTTTCCGTGCCGGAACGATGCCCTTTCTCTTGACCACCGCCATGGATCAAAGGCTTCGGCATCATCACTTCGCCGCGCGAAATCAAGGCACCTACGCCCTTCGGACCACCGATCTTGTGCGAGGAGATGATCAGAAAATCAGCCCCAAGCGCCTCGATATCGACAGGGATACGCCCAACCGCCTGCACGGCATCGACAACCATCAACCCGCCAGCGGCGTGAACGAGCTTTGCTGCCTCTTCTACAGGCTGAATAACGCCCGTCTCGTTGTTGACGAGCATCACCGCCACCGTCGGCAGCCCGCTTGCCGCATCATGCCCGGCAAGCAGAGCTTCCAAAGCCGCCAGATCGACAAGTCCCTGGTGGGTGACAGGTACTTCCATCACATTCGAACGCTCGAAGCGACCGCCTTCGCGAAGCGCCGGATGCTCGATTGCCGAAACGTAGAGATGACCGATATTTAGGGAAGCACGGCCCATTTTAAAGAGCGGCGAAAGCACCAGATTGGCCGCTTCCGTCGCGCCGCTGGTAAAGACGACGTGCGATGCCTGCGCACCGACCAAAGCCGCAACATCCCGACGGGCCGATTCTATAGCGGCACGGACAGCGCGTCCCTCCTTATGAACGGACGATGGATTGCCGGACATTTCCAGAGCAGAAACAAGCGCATCACGGACGGCGGGCAACAGCGGTGCTGTCGCGTTCCAGTCCATATATGTGCGTGTCGTCATGCTCATGGCGCAAAAGCTGCCTTTATCCGGGTCATTCGCGCGTGAAAGCGCATTTTCCTTGAAATTTCCGTCGCCCTTGCCTTATGACACACCCAACTGTGCTGAAGGCACGCAAAGTTTCGAATAATTCTAAACTGGGTTTTAGAAAAGCTGACCATCCGCGTCAAGTCTTCTTGCGCATGGAAAGCGGTCAGAAACAGAAAAACCGACCGGAGTACCAATGCCCGAAGTCATTTTTAACGGCCCTGCGGGTCGCCTCGAAGGCCGTTACCAGCCCTCCAAGGAAAAAAGCGCACCGATCGCGATCATCCTTCATCCACACCCGCAGTTCGGCGGCACGATGAACAACCAGATCGTCTACCAGCTCTTCTACATGTTCCAGAAGCGCGGTTTTACGACATTGCGCTTCAACTTCCGCTCCATCGGCCGCAGCCAGGGCGAGTTCGACCACGGTGCGGGTGAGCTTTCCGACGCCGCTTCCGCGCTGGACTGGGTGCAGAGCCTGCATCCGGATTCGAAGAGCTGTTGGGTCGCCGGTTACTCCTTCGGCGCATGGATCGGCATGCAGCTTCTGATGCGCCGCCCGGAAATCGAAGGCTTCATGTCGATTGCGCCGCAGCCGAACACCTACGACTTCTCCTTCCTCGCTCCCTGCCCGTCCTCCGGCCTCATCATCAACGGTGATTCCGACAAGGTCGCGCCGGAAAAGGACGTGAACGGACTGGTGGAAAAGCTGAAGACCCAGAAGGGCATCCTCATCACCCACCGCACCCTGCCCGGCGCCAACCACTTCTTCTCCGGCAAGGTGGACGACCTGATGAACGAATGCGGCGACTACCTGGACCGCCGTTTGAACGGCGAACTGGTGCCGGAACCGGCGGCCAAGCGCATTCGGTAATCGAATTTGACGGCTGCCTCTGGCAGCCGTTTTGCTTTGAGGCACGTATTCAATGAAAGCTATTTCGATTTATGTATTCGCCGGATTGTCACTTTTGTTCGGCTTGCCCTCGGCCTTTGCATCCGGTGAAGACCAAAAACCCTGTGTGGGCCTATCCGGTGTAGATAAAGAAAATTGTCAAGCAGCCTTTGACCTGCTGACCAAAGAACAGGAAAAAGGTCCCGACTTCAAGATTTTTGCCAGTGGCAAGGCGTCGGGCTGGAAATTTCGTTATGACGCTGCCGACGGAACGTGCATCGAAAGCACAGAACTGCGTCTGCCGCACGATCAGCAACTAACTCTGCTGTACACCTCAGCGGATTATGCGAACACAGATGAGCTTCCAACCCTTCGAATTGATAGGCTTGGAGTAAACGTTACGGCGATACCAGGCCGAATATCTGAGTTAGCTATCAAAGCACAGGAAGAAGGAAAGCTAGAAGTAAGAGCCGGTCGGGAGGCGTTTCGCAGCCAAAACACGGAAGAATCCAAAGCAGATCAAGTCGTGCTAGCGGAAGTGATCAGCCCAAATAAATTTAGGGCTTGGATGAAGGAAAATGGCCGCAAGAACTGCGACGATTGATTCCCGCCTTTTCTTAGACCTGACTGCGCCATTCTCCCTTACATTCAAAAGTCGGGCACACCAGACCGTCAATCGTCATCGGCTGACACGGTCGCATACCGATCTTGGTGAGAACGTTTTGCGAAGCACGGTTCTCAGGATGGGTGAATGCGATGAAACGGTCGGCAACTCTTCTTTCGAAAAACCAGTCTCGCAAGGCAGAACTGATTTCAGTTGCATACCCCTTGCCCCATTCATGGTGGTGTAGGGAATATCCAAGCTCGAAATCGGGCCTCTCGTCGCCATAGAACGAGAAACCCGCCCGCCCCATGAACCGGTTATCATCCCGAGCCAACAGCTTGTACTTCGCAGTGCCGTGAAGCGCGTGCTCTTCAATCCATTTCGACAAGCGCTCCTCGCATTTTTCGAGGCTCCAGGGAGCGGCACCACCGAGATAACGCGTCGTTTCTATCGTGGAATGCAATTGATGAAGGTGTCTGATATCGCCGGGTTCCCACATCACAAGTCGCAGCCTGTCGGTTTTGAGAATGACCTCTTCATGCATAGCCGTTACCTCCTCGCGCCGGTGAAGACCCCACCCGTCACCGGCTCCTCCACCCCGGTCGTGCCGGGATAGGTAAGCGGCAATCCTTTCAGCGAACGGACCGCGAGATAGGCCCAGGCCTCCGCCTCCATCGCGCCACCATCGAAACCCGCCTCCTCCGCGGCAATCACACGTGCCCCGAGCTTGGAAGCCTGCTCGGAAAACTCCGTCATGATGACCGGGTTGAGGCGACCGCCGCCGCAGATGACGTAGGTTTTGGCAAGCTCCGGCAGATAGCTAGCGGATTTGAGGATGGCGGCGCCGGTGAGATGGGCGAGCGTTCTTGCGCCGTCTGCGAGGCTGACCTCGCCTTTTTCGGGAGGCGTAAAGTCCGAGCGATCCAGTGATCGGCGGATGTTGGCGGAGAAGAAGGGGCTTTGCATATAGCGCTCAACGAGCGATGGGACGACCCTGCCCTTTGCGGCGGTTTCGCCGCCCCTGTCGTAGGATTTGCCGGTATGGGCCTCGATCCATTGATCGATCAGCATATTGCCCGGGCCGCTATCGAAAGCGGCAAGCGTGCCGCTCGCGCCAATATGGGTGAGGTTTGAAATCCCGCCGATATTGACGAAGACGGCGGGCGTTTCGAAACGTTCCGGCAGATTGGCGGCAAGCGCTGCATGGTAGACCGGGATCAGCGGCGCGCCCTGCCCGCCATGCACCATGTCGTTGGCGCGCATGTCGTAAACGACATCGATGCCGGTTTCCTCTGCCAGGAGCGGCCCATCACCGATCTGAACAGTCAGGGCATCGTCAGGCCGGTGCAACACCGTCTGGCCGTGGAAGCCGATGACATCGACATCCCGCGAATGAAGCTTGTGTCGCGCCAGAAAGGATTTGACGGCAGCGGCGTGCGCGAGTGTTAGCTTGCGCTCTGCATCCGCCAGATCACCTGGACGCTCATCGCGCTGTTTAATGGCGCGGGCGGTGACGAGGGCCTTTTGCCAGATGCTGCGCAGTTGCGGATCGTAAGGGAAATAGCCGGATGGGCCGTGGCGCACGATGGTTTCGCCATCGGTCCGCAACAGCGCGATGTCGATGCCATCCATCGATGTGCCGCTCATCAGGCCGATTGCTGTTTTCACGTTGCCCATGCGCCGCTCCGCCTTCAAAGAATCATATCCTCATCAATGAGAACATTCATGGCGCAAACGGGTGCACTTTACAAAAAATGATGATAAAGGCGCTGGCATTCACTGAAACGCAGTGAGCATCACGACAAATCCCAGAAAGAAAAAGGTTATGTCCAGGTTCAAGTCCGATTTCCTCCGCACGCTCGATGAGCGCGGCTTCATTCACCAGATCTCCGATGAGGCAGGTCTCGACGAACTGTTCGCCAAGGAAACCGTGACCGCCTATATCGGCTATGACCCGACCGCATCGAGTTTGCATGTTGGCCATCTGACGCAGATCATGATGCTGCACTGGCTGCAGGCCACCGGCCACCAGCCGATTTCTCTCATGGGCGGCGGCACCGGTATGGTGGGCGATCCTTCCTTCAAGGAAGAGGCGCGCAAGCTGATGACGGTCGACTTGATCGAGGACAACATCACCTCGCTCAAGCACGTCTTCGCGAATTACCTCGATTACGATCGCAAGCCGAACCCGGCCTTGATGATCAACAATGCCGACTGGCTGCGCGGCCTGAATTACCTCGAATTCCTGCGCGATGTTGGCCGCCACTTCTCGGTCAACCGCATGCTGTCCTTCGACAGCGTCAAGACGCGTCTGGATCGCGAACAGTCGCTGTCCTTCCTCGAATTCAACTACATGATCCTTCAGGCCTACGATTTCGTGGAACTGAACCAGCGTGTCGGTTGCCGTTTGCAGATGGGCGGTTCGGATCAGTGGGGCAATATCATCAACGGCATCGACCTCGGTCACCGCATGGGAACGCCGCAGCTCTACGCACTGACTTCGCCACTTCTGACAACCTCTTCCGGTGCGAAGATGGGCAAATCCGCCTCCGGCGCCGTATGGCTGAACAAGGATTTGCTGCCGGTCTACGATTTCTGGCAATACTGGCGCAACACGGAAGACGCGGACGTCGTTCGCTTCGCCAAGCTGTTCACCACGCTGCCGATGGACGAGATCAACCGTCTGGCCCAGCTTGGCGGATCGGAAATCAACGACGCCAAGAAGATCCTCGCGACGGAAGTAACAGCCATCCTGCACGGCCGCGCCGCGGCAGAAGAAGCAGCAGAAACGGCCCGCAAGACCTTCGAAGAAGGCGCGCTGGCCGATAACCTGCCCTCCATCGAAGTGCCAAAGGCCGAACTGGAAGCCGGTGTCGGCCTGCTTTCGCTGATCGTCCGCGCCGGTCTCGCCACCTCCAACGGCGAAGCCCGCCGCCACGTTCAGGGCGGCGCGGTTCGTATCAACGACGAAAGCATGTCGGATGAGCGCAAGCTGATCGGTTCTGGCGAAGTAACTGCGGATGGCGTGATCAAGCTTTCGCTGGGCAAGAAGAAGCACATTCTGGTGCGTCCGGCCTAAATTGTAGGCCCTACGCCGGACTTTATCTTCATTGAATTTCTGTCGCCATGCACTGCTTGGCGACAGAAAATCGGCGTCCAAGCCGCGATCATTGATTAGAATTCCGGAAATTCAAGCTTGCTCGTATCGTAACCAAGCGCCCTCGCCTTTTTCACCATCACCGCAAGTTTCGCCTTGGACGGGACGGAACGTGAATAAATCCACAGGTTTTCCATGTCCGGTGTTGCGCTGATGAACCATGTGCGGTCGGGGGAATTGTAGAGTACCCAATAATCGAAGGTGAAGAAAAGCGGGTAGCGGACGTGCAGCTTGGCTTTCGTGGTTTTGGAATCTTTCAGCGTGCCCACGCCTTCTATCGTCTTCGGCTTGCCATTGGGTGAGCCTTCGCGACAGCCGTCCTCCACCAGAACCTGATCGGGTGACGCGCCGGGCTTGTAGATGGAGTATCCGGCCACGCAGCCGTCCGTCAGGCGCATCGGTGTTCTGCCGATTTCCAGCCATTTGCCTCGATAGTGAGACATGTCGGTCTGTGCCACGGCGGGCTCTTTTGCCTGCGCTTGAGGCACGATACCAAGGCTGCCGGTGCATAATGCCAGGCTTATGCCTGCAAGTCGAAGCAGTGTGTTCATGACTGTTCTCCGCGAGAGTATCGCGGAAAACGCCGTCTTATGAAGGCGGTTGCATCAACAAGATGGTGAAGAGGACATCAGGAGACGACGGCTCGCCCGTCGGGATATTCTGCCGGCCCCTTGATCTCCAGCGTGTTGCCGAAGGGGTCCTGTATATAGAAGGAGTGGCCCATGCCGCGCGCGCCGCCATGCATGGCCTCGCGGTGGATCAGCACGCCATGGCTCTCAAGGTGAGAACGCAGCGCATCATGCTCGAAAGGTCCGGTGGCGATGCAGATGTGATCGACATTGCGCCCACCGGCAACGGGCGGGCGGGCCTTCTCACCTCCGGGATGCGTCGTATCCCACAGCACGATGAGTGAGGCTCCGCACCATACCTGTTCCACGCCAAGTGCCGGGTAGGTGTAGCCGGGACGGCAACCCAATACGTCGTGATAGAATTTCAGCGCTTTTTCCATGTCGTCCACCAACAGAACGACGTGGTCTATACCCACAAGCGAAAACGGCACGTCCGATGTCACAGATATTTCCTCCCAGAATGTCGGCCTAACAATCGCCGTATCCAGAGGAAGGTCAACTACAAAACTCTACCCGTTGCCCGTGACCACTTTTTCCAAAAGCTCGTCTAGCTCAGTGGTTTCGCCAACCGCTATCTTCTGTAGCCCAAAGCGCTCCACCTCCTCCGCCATCAGATGGTTGAACGCCGCGGCGCGTTCTGCGAAGCTGTCGATCAGGAACCTGCCTTGAGCATCCCGGCTGTCATAGGCGCTTTCAATCCTGATCCGCCGTTCGACCACGCCTTCATCCGCAACGAGCCAAACCGCGCGCATCTCCTGCGAAAGAACCGTAACGACAAGTTCCGGAAGAAGCGCGGAGCCCTCAAGCACCAGCGGCTCATCACCCGTCATCAAAGGATGAACGAGCGGCTCCCACATGGAGCGGTAATGCTGGAGAACGGATTGCATGCGTTCATCCAGCGAAAGATCGCGATAATATTCGATGACGTGCGGCGGCACCTGCTCCGGCGCGTCCCGCCATGGACGGCCCGGATGCCGCGCGAGGCTATCGGTAGACACGCAGCGCCAGCCCAGACGACCGGCAACCGCCGCACCGAGCGTCGATTTTCCGGCATGAGACGTACCGCCGATGATGAACAGCCGTGGTGTCATAAAGTCCTCGTGCGTTAACAGGCAGCATGAAGACATACATCGACAACGGCAAAGGCGGACATATTTTAAGGGGAGAATATCAAACCAAGTGGTACGCCCTAGGGGAGTCGAACCCCTCTTTTCAGAATGAAAATCTGACGTCCTAACCGATAGACGAAGGGCGCATGCGCTTGGTTTGTGGCGCCCTTATAATCAGAGGTTTTGGATACGGCAAGCGGGAAAATGCGTGATTTGACAAAAAAATGACATCGCGCCCCAAAAGCCCTGCAAAACAAGGATTCTAAATTCAAAACAAAGGCTTGCTTGGCTGTGGATAAATGGTTTTAGAGGCGCTTTTCTGGATAAAAAGCGAAAGCCGATGGGGAATCCCCGGTGAATCGTCTATTGCGCCCAATCCTGTTTCTCGTCTTTGTGACAGCAGGATTTGGCTGCGAACGCTTCGCTTGCACCGCCGCCATCCCCCGTAAAAGTGAGAACAAAGTGCCGGATTGTGGGCATTCAAATGTATTTTCCTGTCGCACCGGAAAGCCTCTTGCGTTAAAGAACCGGAAAATCCCGTACCGGCTCGAACCCCGTGAGACCTATGACATTTCCAAATCATATTCAGATCACCCCGGAACTCGTTGCATCCCACGGGCTGAAGCCCGACGAATATCAGCGCATCCTTGACCTGATCGGGCGCGAGCCGAGCTTTACCGAGCTTGGCATCTTCTCTGCGATGTGGAACGAGCACTGCTCTTATAAGTCCTCCAAGAAGTGGCTGAAGACCCTGCCGACCACGGGTCCGCGCGTCATTCAGGGTCCGGGCGAAAATGCCGGTGTGGTAGATATCGATGACGGCGACTGCGTCGTCTTCAAGATGGAAAGCCACAACCACCCCTCCTACATCGAGCCCTATCAGGGCGCGGCGACCGGCGTCGGCGGAATCTTACGTGACGTCTTCACCATGGGCGCACGCCCGATTGCGGCCATGAACGCACTGCGTTTCGGCGCGCCTGACCACCCGAAGACCCGCCACCTCGTGGCTGGCGTCGTGGCCGGTGTCGGCGGTTACGGCAACTCCTTCGGCCTGCCGACTGTCGGCGGCGAAGTCGAGTTCGATCCGCGTTATAACGGCAACATCCTCGTCAACGCGTTTGCGGCTGGACTTGCCAAGTCCGACGCGATCTTTCTGTCGGAAGCCAAGGGCGTTGGCCTTCCGGTCGTTTATCTCGGCGCAAAAACAGGCCGTGACGGCGTCGGCGGCGCGACCATGGCCTCTGCGGAATTCGATGAATCCATCGAAGAAAAGCGCCCCACCGTTCAAGTCGGCGACCCCTTCACCGAAAAGTGCCTGCTGGAAGCCTGCCTCGAACTGATGAAGACAGGCGCCGTCATCGCCATTCAGGATATGGGTGCCGCTGGCCTCACCTGCTCCGCCGTCGAAATGGGCGCGAAGGGCGATCTCGGAATCGAACTCAATCTCGATCAGGTTCCGGTGCGCGAAGAGCGCATGACGGCCTACGAGATGATGCTTTCCGAAAGCCAGGAGCGTATGCTCATGGTTCTGGAACCCTCCAAGGAAGAAGTTGCCAAGGCGATCTTCGTCAAGTGGGGTCTGGATTTCGCCATCGTCGGCAAGACCACGGACGATCTGCGCTTCCGCGTTCTGCACAATGGCGAAGAAGTCGCCAACCTGCCGATCAAGGAACTGGGCGATGAAGCCCCGGAATATGATCGCCCATGGACCCCTGCCAAGGTTTCCGCACCACTGGCCGCAAACGACGTGCCGGAGGCAGATGTTGCCGACGCACTCGTCAAGCTCGTAGGTTCCGCCAACAACTCCTCGCGCCGCTGGGTTTACGAGCAGTACGACACGCTCATTCAGGGCAACTCGCTTCAGCTTCCGGGCGGTGACGCCGGCGTGGTGCGCGTCGAAGGTCACGACAAGAAGGCGCTGGCCTTCTCGTCTGATGTGACCCCGCGCTACGTGGAAGCCGATCCGTTCGAAGGTGGCAAGCAGGCCGTGGCCGAATGCTGGCGCAACATAACCGCGACTGGCGCTCTGCCGCTGGCTGCGACAGATAACCTGAACTTCGGCAATCCTGAAAAGCCTGAAATCATGAGCCAGCTCGTTCATGCCATCAAGGGCATCGGCGAAGCCTGCCGCGTTCTGGAATTCCCCATCGTTTCGGGCAACGTCTCGCTCTATAACGAGACCAACGGTCAGGCGATCCTGCCGACGCCAACCATCGGCGGCGTTGGCCTCATGAAAGACTGGGGCAAAATGGCCCGCATCCGTTTTGCCGCCGCAGATGACGTCATTCTCGTCGCTGGCGCACCGGAAGGCCTCGGCACGCACATCGCCCAGTCCGTTTACATGCGCGATATCCATGGCCGCATCGATGGCCCTGCCCCGCATGTCGATCTGGAAAACGAAAAGAAGACCGGCGACTTCGTCCGCTCCATCATCACCGAGGGACTGACGAGCGCGGTCCACGATTGCTCCTCCGGCGGCCTCGCTCTCGCCGTTGCCGAAATGGCAATCGCCTCCGACATCGGCGCGATTGTGGATGAAGTCTCGGGCAACCCGATCGTCGTTTTCTACGGCGAAGATCAGGGCCGCTACGTTCTGACGGTGAAGCAGTCGGACCTCGAAACCGTCAAGGCGCGGGCATCTTCTGCAGGCGTTTCGCTCGTTGCCATCGGCAAAACCGGCGGCTCCAGCGTTAAGCTGGGTAAGGCGCGCACAATCGAGATTAAAGAATTGCGCAACGCCCATGAATCGTGGTTCCCTCAATTCATGGACGGCGAAACGCTTGTCGCAGCAGAATAAGAACTGAGGAGTGAACACATGCCCATGAAGCCCGGCGACATTGAAGACATGATTAAGGCCGGAATTCCCGGAGCAAAGGTAACCATCCGCGATCTCGCCGGTGACGGAGATCACTACGCAGCCGAAGTCGTGGCGGATGCCTTCAAGGGCAAGACCCGCGTGCAGCAGCACCAGATGGTCTACGACGCGCTGAAGGGCAACATGGGCGGCGTTCTGCACGCTTTGGCGCTACAGACGTCTGCCCCGGAGTAAGCCTACCTATCGACTTGAAATGAAAATGGCCTGCGTGATGACATCACGCAGGCCATTTGTTTTTGGGAACGGGAAATGCTTGCTCCGTTTTCTCCCAACCACTGCCGTCATCCTCGCCCTTGAGGCGAGGATCCACTGGTCTGGCCGCAGTAATGGATCCTCGCCTCAAGGGCACTACTGTCCGGTTTAAATGTGCGGATGCGAGGCAAGGCTTTGAATACATTGCAGTTCCATCCTTCAAATCCGGTTGTGACACGCTTTGACCACGTTCGCTGCACGTTGACGACGGGTGCAACCCCCACATCCGTCATCCCGGACTTGATCCGGGATCCAGCCAGACCAAGTCCTTGGTCAAAAAGACTCTTTTGACACGCAGACGCGCGTCTGCTGGACCCCGCATCAAGTGCGGGGTGACGGGTGGGGGAGCTGTTCTCGCCCCAAACTACCCACCCACTTTAAACCGGACAGTAGTGCCTCAAGGGCGAGGATGATGCTGGAGGGTTAGGTTCGGCTGGAACAGCTTTTGAAAACCAACGCCTTACCGAAACATCTCCGGTGGCACGTCCGATTTTAGCTCTGCGAACTTCGCCGCAGGCAGCGGCCCCGCCGTCAGCAGCGTGAAGTCGAAGCCGGACTTTCTGTCAGAGCCCAGCACATATTGCCGGTGCATGCGCAGGAAATTGAGCTTGTTTTTCTTGTAGCGCTCATCCGAAAGCGAATGCTTGAACTTGATCCGCACAAGCCTTGGCTGGGCGGCATCGATATGGCCAGTCAGCGCCGCCGTATTACACTTGTAAAGGTGGATGGGGTCCGAGATACACTGGATATCGAACCAGTTCACCTCACGGTGACGCGCGAGGGTGCCGATGCTTTCCCGCAGCCGCGTTGCGCTGGAAACGAAGGCGCATTGCAAGGCCGCGCCGCCAAGCGTGACGAAGGAGACGTTGCGTCCGTCGAATGCGCTCGGCTTCAGCTCGAGCACGCGCGCGGCCACCGCGAGAGCCAGGCTCGCGCCCATGCTGTGCGAGACGAAGAGCACTTCGTCGCAAGGTGCGTCCAGCGCAAGCAATATCTTTTCCGCACGATCCTCGATCCAATCTCGCGCCATCGGCTCATCGCGACCGACGATCAGGGCGAAGCGCCAATCGGCGAAGAGGTGCAGCGTGTGGAAACGTTGGGAGAAACGCATGACGCAGAAGGCGAAAAACGCGTAAGCCGCCGGAATGCTGAGAAGACAGAGAAGCGGCGAGACGCCGAGCAAAAGCGGCAGGCTGGCGATGAAGCCGGAAAGAAGAAGCCCGCAGAGAATAAACAGATAGGGAAAGAGGAAAAACAGTCCGAAGCGCCAGGCGTGGCGGAAATATTGCGCTGCCGCACCCTCAGCGATGATCCCTGCCCCGGCTTTGAAGCCGAGAGCGATCTGTATCCAGACGGGAATCGCGCGTAAGCGCGATATGATAGCGTTGTGATCGTGGATAAAGATCGTGGATTCCGTGCGTTCGGACCCAACCGCCGAAGTCACATCGATGCGGCTTCCCGCCTCGGTTTCCGCAACATCGCTGACAGCATAATCGATGCCGAATGTCCTGCCGGATTGCGCCGCGCTTCGGCTGTAACGCTGCTGATGCGCCTTGGCGTCCAACGGGTCGAAACCCGGAAAATAAAAGACAAGACGTGAGTCGACAGACGTCATGATAACGATCCTTTGGTTCCAGAAAGCCCCAAAAGGATCGCTTGATACAGTGGGTGACGCCCGTATAGTAAAGACCGTGGCTTAATTATGATTTTACATCATAATCCACTGCTATGCCGGTTCGTTGTTGCGAGGTTTTCTTGTCCAAAATAGTCGAAGATATCATTGGCAGCGTCGTCAAAGGTGCCATGTCGGAAATATTGTCCAAGACGGGTGTTCGAAAGACGAGAAGGACGCGCGGAAAAGCGAAGGCTGGCACCTCTCTTGGCGGCGGCATCGTCGGAAGCATTCTGGAGGCTGCCCTCGGCGGAAAGCCTGCCAAGAAGACCAGACGCGCGCCCGCAAAGAAGCAGGTCAGCAAGCGCCGCACCGCCGCCGCGCGAAGCAGGCAGCGATCGCGTTAATCTGAACTCCTGGAAATCAGGTCGGACACGGTGACGAACTGAAAACCGCGCGCTTTCAGGCCGTCGATGACCTTAGGCAGAGCCTGCCGCGACGCCTCTCTGCTTCGATACATGACGTGCAGCAGAATGATCGATCCGTTGCGCGCATTCTCGATGACATGTTTTGCCATCGCATCCGCGTCTTCTGCAATATCGGCGTATGATTCAGGCTCAACATCCCAGGTGATACTGGTGCGTCCGGTTTGCGAGAGATACCAGGGCAATGTGATGAGCTTCTTGCCATAGGGCGGGCGAAAATAGATTTCGCCTTGATAACCCGCATTTCGAATGGCCTTGTCCGTGCGCTCGATTTCGTCGCGGATTTTGCCCGTGCTCATCAGCGTCATGTCCGAATGGGAATAGGAGTGATTGCCGATCTGGTGGCCACGGCGCACGATTTCGGCTGCTAAGGCTGGCGTTTCTTCGATTTCCCTGCCGGTCAGAAAGAAAGTCGCCTTGACGTCGCGATCATTCAGAATGTTCAGCACATCACGGGTATAGCGCAGCGTCGGCCCGTCATCGAGGGTCAGCGCCACCACCGGCTGGGCCGTTTCGACACGGGGAATGATCTTGCCGAAAAGCTGGTAACCACGAGCTTTGCTAAGCTGGAAAAGCCCGAACAGGATCGCAAAAACGAGAACCAGAATACCTGCTGCTATAAAATATCTACGCAAAGCTTGCCTCGGAATCAATTAAATAGGCTCGCAACGAAATACAGCTTTAGAGCGAAAGAAAGGCCTTGGGTTTCATTTAAATGACTCTGCCTTTTTTCGGCTTTACGACTGGAAATAATGGCATTCCGTGTTATTTAAGAGCAAACGAAGCAGCGGCCTTGAACCGCATGTGAAAGGAATTCGGCCATGAGCGGCATCCACGAAATGATCGACAACGAAGTGAAGAGCAACGACATCGTTCTTTTCCTGAAGGGCACCCCGCAGTTTCCACAGTGCGGATTTTCCGGTCAGGTCGTTCAGATTCTCGATTACCTTGGCGTTGAGTACAAGGGCGTGAACGTGCTTGCGGATGCCGATATTCGTCAGGGCATCAAGGATTATTCCAACTGGCCCACCATTCCGCAGCTCTATATCAAGGGTGAATTCGTTGGTGGCTGTGACATCGTGCGAGAGATGTTCCAGTCCGGCGAACTGCAAAGCCACTTCCAAGAACAGGGTATCAGCGTCCGCGGCGCGGCCTGATTTCGGCCGGTTCAAACCGGCCCATCCTGAACGTCAAAAATCTCTGCCAGGCGTTGCCCCAAGCAACGCCTTTGCCGTTCTTTCGGGACAATGTCTGTGACAAATCCTTCACAATCCACTTCCCGCTCCGTCACAATGGGGCGCACGGAATTCATATGTCTGGCCGCAGCGCTGATGGCGCTTAACGCACTCGCCATCGATATCATGCTGCCCGGTCTGCAGGAAATCGGGGCCTCGCTTGGTGTCGATAATGAAAATCACCGCCAATACGTGATTTCGGCCTATCTTCTCGGCTTCGGCATCGCCCAGCTTTTCTATGGCCCGATTGCGGATCGCTTCGGTCGCCGCAAGCCCATGCTGTTCGGTCTGGGCATCTACATTCTCTCCTCCATCGCCGTCGTTTTCGTGCCCTCCTTCGCCGGGCTTCTTGCCCTGCGTTTCATCCAGGGCATCGGCTCCGCCGCAACGCGCGTCATCACCATCTCCATCGTCCGCGATATCTATGGCGGTCGCCAGATGGCGGAAGTAATGTCGCTGATCATGATGGTGTTCATGGTCGTTCCGGTCATTGCGCCGGGCACGGGCCAGATCGTGCTGTTCTTCGGTGACTGGCACCTGATCTTCGGTTTCATGGCAGCGATTGCAGCCATCGTGTCCGTCTGGATGTATATTCGCCTGCCGGAAACGCTGCATGCGCAAGATGTTCGCCCGCTTACCGTTTCTTCGGTCATCGGCGGCTTCAAGATCGTCCTGACGAACCGTGTCGCCCTGTGCTACACCATTGCCAGCACCATCATCTTCGGCGCGCTGTTCGGCTTCATCAACTCGGCAGAGCAGGTCTACAAGGGCATTTACGATCTCGGCGCATGGTTCGCGGCGGCCTTTGCGGGCGTGGCGCTGTTCATGGCGCTGTCGTCCTTCCTGAACTCGAAGCTCGTCGGACGCTTCGGCATGCGCAAGCTGTCGCATGGCTCGCTGATCGGCTTCATCTGCATCACCTTCCTGTGGCTGGTGGCGCATGTTCTGGGGCCGCAGCCAATGCCATTCGCCATCTTCATCGCCTTCTTCGCGCTTGCCATGTTCCAGTTCGGCCTCATCGGCTCGAACTTCAACTCGCTCGCCATGGAGCCGCTCGGCCATGTTGCCGGAACGGCATCTTCCGTCATCGGCTTCATGAGCACGATTGGCGGATCGATGATCGGCGCTGCCATCGGTCAGGCATTCAACGGCACCGCGCTGCCAATGGTGATGGGCTTCTTCACCGTATCGCTCGTCGGTCTTGTCTTCGTTCTGATCGGTGAAAAGGGCAGGCTTTTCCACGCCCAGAACGCACCGACCCATTAAGAGCAGACACGAAACAAAAAGGGCGCGGCTGCATGGCAACCGCGCCCTTTTCTTTTGATAAGCCCAATTTAAACGGTGAAAATCTGCTCGCGCAGCAGGGTCCAGGTTTCCTTGTCCGGTGCCAGCAGCAGTCCACCGCTTACATGATGCGGCAGGTAGGGCGTGCCATCGAAGCGCGCGGCGTAGGCGCCGGCTTCCTGCGAGATCAGCGTTCCGGCCAGATGGTCCCAAGGCATCAGCTTGTTGTACATAAGGAAGTGCATGTGCCCGCCGCAGAAGATGCGGTATTCATGTGCGGCACAGCGATAGCTGGTAAACAGGCGCACATCGGCGAGATTATTCAGCAGGCGGCGACGCGTTTCGCCTTCGAAATAGCCCGTATTGGCAATGCCGACCATCTGTGAAAGCTCGGGCGCAGGAGAGACGTGCATTTGCGTCTGCGAACCATCGGCGCTGCACATCCACGCGCCGGAGCCCTTCTCCGCAATCACCCAGTCATTGCCCATTGGGTCGAAGATTAGGCCTGCAACGGTCTCGCCCTTGGAGATGACGCTCAGCATCACGCCGAAGAGCGGCAGGCCGGACGCGAAGTTGTAGGTGCCATCGATAGGATCGACCACGACGGCAAGATCCGCCCCGGCAAGCTTGTCCAGAAGCGAAGCATCCGCCGCCACCGCTTCTTCACCCACGAACAGCGCATCGGGCATGAACTCGGCCACGCGGGCGCGGATCAGGCGTTCCGCCGCCTCATCGGCCTCGGTCACGAGGTCGATTGCTTCGGTCTTCATCCGAACATCGCCATCTCCGAGATTTCGAAATCGTGGCAAAATTTCCACCGCCGCCGCTTCCTGCAAAGCATTGGCCAATGAGGCGATATCGAGTTCAACGGACATGGCTATTCCTTTTCACATTTTCAGTTCAGACCCAGTCTATAGGCCGACGATTTCGCGGCGAAGCATCTTCCAGCTTTCCTTGGTCGGGGCAGATAGAATGCCGCCTGCCGTTTCACCCGGGCGATAGGGCGTGCCATCCAGCTTTGCCGTGTAACCGCCCGCTTCCTGATGGGTTAGCACGCCTGCCAGATGGTCCCAAGGCATAAGCTTCTCATGGCCGATGAAATGCAGCTTGCCAGCCGCAACCAGCCAATATTCATGCGCCGAGCAGTTCAGCGAAAGCGCCATCCTGGCTTTTGCCATATTGGCGGCAATCACCGGGCGGCGGTCCTGATGAGCGTGGCTCCAGGAATAGATGCCGACCATTTCGGAAAGCTCGACTGGTTCGGCCACGCTCAGCTTCACATCGCTGCCGTTCTTGCGCTTCAGCCTCGCGCCCGCGCCTTTCACCGAAACGATGCTGTCTCCCATCACCGGATCGTGGATGATGCCCGCAACCGTTTCACCCTTTACGGTAACGGCCAGAAGCGTGCCGAAGGCGGGAAAGCCGGATGCAAAATTGAAGGTGCCATCGATGGGATCAATCACGAAAGCCAGCGGCGCATCGGCCAGTGCCGGAACCACGGAACGGTCCGCATCATAGGCCTCTTCGCCAACGATATGGGCGTTCGGAAAGCGGGCGAGCAGTGCGGCGGTGATACGCTTTTCTGCCAGCACATCTGCCTCGGTCACGAGGTCGACAGCAGATGTCTTCTCGGAAATGGCAGAGGCGCTGAGATTGCGAAAGCGCGGGAGGATTTCATTGACGCCCGCATCGGCGACGGTGGCAATGAGAAAATCGAGATCGGAATCGGAAAGCGTCATGAGGATTGAATTACCTGATGGGAGGGTGCGCCTCCCTACGCCTCTAGCATGACGGATCGGTGACAGTGAGACCCGAAAAATCGAAGAGTTTCGTGTCGAGAAGATGCGACGGATTTACATGGGAAAGTGCGCGCAGCATCACATCCTTGCGGCCCGGCATCCGCCTTTCGATATCCGCCAGCATGTCCTTCATGGCATTGCGCTGCAAGCCATCCTGCGAGCCGCACAGGTCGCAGGGGATGATCGGAAATTCCATGGCGGAGGCGAATTTCGCCATGTCTTCTTCTGCACAGTAAGCCAGCGGACGGAGAACCATGAGGTCGCCCTCGTCGTTCATCAGCTTGGCAGGCATGCCCGCCAACCGCCCGCCGTGAAAGAAATTCATGAAGAAGGTCTCGAGAATATCCTCGCGGTGATGACCGAGCAGAAGCGCGTCGCATCCCTCTTCCCGCGCAATGCGGTAGAGATTGCCACGGCGAAGGCGCGAACAGAGCGAACAATAGGTCCCGCCCGCCGGTACCTTCTCCTTCACGATGGAATAGGTATCGCGATACTCGATGCGGTGTTCGACGCCGATCTTCGAAAGATATTCCGGCAAGATATGCTTGGGAAAATTCGGCTGGCCCTGATCCAGATTGCAGGCAATCAGCTCCACCGGCAGCAGACCGCGCCATTTCAGATCGAGCAGCAGCGCCAGAAGACCATAGCTGTCCTTGCCGCCGGAAAGGCCGACAAGCCAGCGCTTCTGGCCCTTCAGCATATCGAAATCATCGAAAGCCTGACGCACATTGCGCAGAAGCCGCTTGCGCAGCTTGTTGAACGATACCGAGCGCGGCGCATTGGCAAAGAGCGGATGCGAACCACCCGTTTCCTCAACCTCACCGGTCTCCTGCATGTCATCGATGTTTGCGGCAATGTTCATGGTGATCTCGTTCAGAAGCGTCGAGGACAGGGAATGCCCTCATATCCGGCGAAGATCAAGCCCCGAATACGGACCAGCCCATGCGGTTCGCCAGCATTTCCAGCGCATCGGAGCCGAGCGCGGAGTTACCGACCTTGTTCAACCCCGGTGACCAGACCGCGATGGAGGCCTTGCCCGGTGCCACCGCCAGAATGCCGCCACCCACGCCGCTCTTGCCCGGAAGACCCACATGATAGGCGAAGTCTCCCGAGCCATCATAATGGCCGCAGGTCAGCATCAGGGCGTTGATACGGCGTGCGCGTCGATCCGAAACGACCGTATGGCCGCTCAACGGATTGCGCCCGCGATTGGCAAGGAACAGCCCTGCCCGCGCCAGCTGCACGCAGTTCATGGCCAGCGCGCATTGGTGAAAATAGACGCCTAGCGTGTGGTCCACCGGATGGTGTATATTGCCGAAACTGCGCATGAAATTGGCAAGCGCGAAGTTGCGAAAACCCGTCGCCTGCTCAGATTTCGCCACCGTGTCATCGATGGAAATCGTGTCGTCATCCGCAAGATAACGCACGAAACGAAGCAGCTCCCCAATCGCTTCCCGTGGCTGGTGCCCGGCCAACACCATATCCGTGACGACGATGGCGCCTGCATTGACGAAAGGATTGCGCGGAATTCCGTGTTCATGTTCCAGTTGGACGATGGAATTGAAGGCGGAACCCGATGGCTCCCGCCCTACCCGCTTCCAGACGGATTCACCCGCCTTGCCCAGCGCCAGCGTCAGCATGAAAACCTTGGAGATACTCTGGATCGAAAAGGGAACCGCAGCATCACCCGCAACGAAGGTCTCGCCTTCGACGGTGGTAACGGCGAGCCCGAACTGCCGCGGATCGATCTTGGCAAGCTCGGGAATATAATCCGCGACCTTGCCCTCGCCGAGCCGGTTCTTCATCTCATCATAGATGGAATCGATGACCGTCTGAATATTCTGCATGCCCCTGCCCACAGATGATGAATATGGTCACATTGGAAATTGGGGCCGCAACGCTCGGCCTTTTCTCGGCGTCTCCCTCAACCTTATTCTTGGCGTTATCCTCGGGCTTGACCCGAGGATCCACGTAGAGGGTGATGGATCCTCGGGTCAAGCCCGAGGATGACGATACGAGTGGGCCTCTGCGCCAAATCGCATCCGCACCACTTGCACCTCAGATCGAGGTGCCGCGTGCCTTGGTGGTGACATCGAACGCCTTCATCACGTAGCTATCGCGATCATAGACGTCATCGAAATACTGCACCTTGCCGTCCTTGTCCGGCCATGCAGTGAAATAGGACACGTAGACCGGAATCTTCGTCGGAACCTGAACCGCACGGTTCTGGCCGGAAGCGATCTGCTTGTTTACATTGTCCAGCGTCGTGCCAAGCACGGCTGCTGCCATGCGGCGGGGATCGACCAGACGAATGCAGCCGTGGCTCAGCGCGCGCATATCGCGGTTGAAGAAGCTCTTCGCTGGCGTGTCATGCATGTAGATGGCATGCGCGTTCGGGAAAAGGATTTTCAGGTCGCCCAGCGCGTTGTCACTGCTCGGTGGCTGACGCACGGAGATGGCGTTGGTGGAGCCGTACCAATTGACGCTGGAGGACGACACGGCGCGGCCATTGACCGAAACTTCGTATCCCAGACGATCCAGATAGGACGGATCGTTGCGCAGCTTTGGCAGCATTTCATTGACGATGATGGACTGCGGAACGCCCCAATATGGGTTGAACTCGACGGTTTCGATTTCGTCCTGGAAGAAGTAGGTCTGGTTCGTCTTGGAACCTATGACCACCTTCATGCCGAAGTCTTCCTTGCCCTCATTATGGTAGTAAGCCATGAACGCAGGCTGGTTGATGAAGACGAAACGGTCGCCGAGATCGGCAGGCAGCCAACGCACCTGCTCCATGGCAACTTCGAGCTTGGCAATCTTTGCCTCGTTGCTGTCACCCGTCATTGCACGCACGGTCGCGCGACCGATGACGCCATCCGGCTTCAGGCCGTTTTCGCTCTGGAATGCCTTCACCAGATCGACCAGATCCGGCGTGTATTCCGGCGTATGCTGATAGGAAGAGAAGGTCGCGGCATGCTGCGTCTTGAACGTATCGGAAGAGCGATGCTCGATGGCCTTGACCACATTCGCCACTTCCGGGTTGTTCTCACCCGGCTTCAAAACCAGATCGTTTGGAACAACGACCTTGCCTTCGCCCGACTTGTCCTCGTTATGCAGCTTCACGAGCTCGGCCTTCAGCGCCTGATATTCAGGGTTGGAAGGCTCGCGCGAGCGCAGATATGCGGTGATATCCGGGCTCATGGAGGAGAGCTTGAGAACCGGCGAAAGGTTCACCGTCTTGCGCTTGAAATCGTGGTAGCCGGAAAGCTTGTTAGGATCGACGCGACCGCGCGTCGTGTCCTGCACGTAGGCAAGAACCTTGGCGGAAAGCGCCAGTTCGAACTGCATCATGGCAGGGCTTGCAGGCTTCGTCTCGGCTTTCGTCACGCTGACCGTCTGCACTTCTGCCTGAGCCTGATCGGTAATGCTGGCGGTAACATCCTGCGAAGGCGCGGAGATGCTGTAATCGGTTGGGTTGAGGCCGCTGTCGCCGACGGTCTCGAAGAAAGCGAGAACGGCGCTGGCGCGTTCATTGATATCGCCATTCGTGACCCAGATCGGGTTAGCGTTGCCGGTGTAATAGGCTTCCAGCGCCTTGGCGATTTCCGGAGTGGCGGAAAGCTTTGCGCCAGCAAATGCCGGACCGAATTTGGACGTATCGACAGCGCGCGTACCATCGGCCTTGTAGGTATAGTAACGCGGGCCGGAAATCTTCGGCGTGGGCTCGGGATCGATATCGCGCGTTGCCGCCATGCCCGGCTGAACGACGCCTGGAAGGCCGCGATCCTGCCGCTCGCGCTCTACCTTGCCGGGGCCGCCGCGCAGAAGGTCCATGAGGGTAATTGCGCTAGCGGGCGCGGGAATGCCCGCCGAGACGGAAAGACCGAGAGCCAGTACAAATGCCGCCGATTTTTTTCCTGAAGTGATTTGCAATTTCGTCCTCATCGCGTCCAGCGCCGTCATCCATCGCGGCGCATGTGAATTATCTGTCTGTCTAGCCGATTGGCCTTCCCTTGGGAAGAAAACGCGCGAAGTCCAATCTCGTGCCAATATGCGGACGTCAATACCTCAAAAAAGCATTCCGCCATCCTCTTAACGTTTGTCAGGAATAGTTAAATTTCTCTTTAATTTCTTAACATTGCTGGCAGATGTTTTTCGTCTTCGGCAAGATATTTTGCAGCGCTGCTGCACTGGAATGCCACGTTACCGAAAAGTCACGGCGACAGACTTTCGAATCTGCTGCAAAATCTGACGCCGTGTGAGAAGTCAGACTTTCCAGACCTGCGCTATCCCTCTATATGTCGGGCCGCGCGCAAGGCGGGCGGAACGCGCCCCTTGCCGGAGGAACACTGGAGAGAAGGCAAGACTGATGACAGCCACACGCACGGAAACCGATACTTTTGGCCCGATCGAAGTCGCAAGCGACCGTTATTGGGGCGCTCAGGCACAACGTTCGCTCGGAAACTTCAAGATCGGCTGGGAAAAGCAGCCCACCTCCGTCATCCGCGCTCTCGGCATCGTCAAGCAGGCTGCCGCGCGCGCCAATATGGCGCTGGCAGGTCTCGATGCACAGGTCGGCGAGACCATCATCAAGGCCGCTCAGGAAGTCATCGATGGCAAGCTGAACGACCACTTTCCGCTGGTGGTCTGGCAGACCGGTTCGGGCACGCAGTCCAACATGAATGCCAATGAAGTCATCTCCAACCGCGCGATTGAACTGCTCGGCGGCGTGATGGGCTCCAAGAAGCCTGTTCATCCCAACGACCACGTCAATATGAGCCAGTCGTCCAACGACACCTACCCGACCGCAATGCACATTGCCTGCGCCGAGCAGATCGTTCACCACCTTCTGCCGGGCCTGAAGCATCTGCATGCAGCACTGGACAAGAAGGCGAAGGACTTCGCCCACATCATCAAGATTGGCCGCACGCACACGCAGGATGCAACGCCGCTGACACTCGGTCAGGAATTCTCCGGCTATGCCGCGCAGGTTGCCTCCGCCATCAAGCGCATCGAGCTTACCCTTCCCGGCCTTTGCGAACTGGCGCAGGGCGGCACCGCCGTCGGCACCGGTCTCAATGCCCCTGTCGGTTTTGCCGAGAAGGTTGCGGAAGAAATCGCCACCATCACCGGCCTTTCCTTCGTCACCGCGCCAAACAAGTTCGAAGCACTGGCCGCGCATGACTCGATGGTCTTCGCTCACGGCGCCATCAACGCCGCTGCCGCTGCCCTCTTCAAGATCGCCAACGATATCCGCTTCCTCGGTTCCGGCCCGCGCGCCGGTCTGGGCGAACTTTCGCTGCCGGAAAACGAGCCGGGCTCGTCCATCATGCCGGGCAAGGTCAACCCCACGCAGTCCGAAGCGCTGACGCAGGTTTGCGCCCACATCTTCGGCAATCAGGCCGCAATCACTTTTGCCGGTTCGCAGGGCCACTTCGAACTGAACGTCTATAACCCGATGATGGCCTACAACTTCTTGCAGTCGGTCCAGCTGCTGGGCGATGCTGCGGTATCCTTCACCGATAACTGCGTCGTCGGCATCGAAGCGCGCGAAGACAACATCAAAAAGGGCGTCGAAAACTCCCTGATGCTGGTCACGGCGCTGAATTCCAAGCTGGGCTACGACATTTGCGCCAAGATCGCCAAGACCGCGCACAAGAACGGCACCACGCTTCGCGAGGAAGCCGTGGGGGGTGGATATCTGACGAATGAAGAGTTCGACCAGTATGTCCGCCCGGAAAACATGATCGGCCCCAAGTAATAATAATGACACGGGACAACGGCATTCGCGCCGTTGTCCCTCCGCCCAAAATTGGCACCGCTGGATTTCAGAATTACTGTTTACAAAACAGTAATATGCCTAGATAAAATTACCCACAAATTGTAATAGGACTCACTCTTTCTGAAATGATTCCTCCGCTGAGGTTTCATCATCAGAAATCGGTGGATGACGCATGTAAGAAACAAGACTTACAACTTGAGAGAGTTTAGGTTTTGGGAACAGCTTCAGTCATATTATCGACCTGAAATATATTCCAATTCTTCGGAGGCGCTTGATGAGTACGGGTTCTACGCCAAGGGCGCCGATACCTGACATCGCCGGACAGATACTTTTTGCCATGCGCAATATGGGTGTCGCTCCCATTCCGCGTAACTATAACCTGTTCTATGAAGCCTATATCGGTTCCAATCCGGCGCTCAGCAAGGATTTGGCGGCACTCGGCAGCCGCGCCACTCAGGAAGAACTGGACGATCTCGGCGCGCGCTACTTCGACCACAACCACGCGCAGATCATCGAAACCGTTCAGGAAAAGCTCCACACGGAACTGGAATCTCTGCTCCTTCTTCTCAGGCACGAGCAGACGAGCCTTGAGAACTACAATCGCATTCTCGATGAAACCCGCGAGCGCATCGTCGACAAGAACCTTGCCAGCGCCAATATTCTGAAGACCGCGATCACGCTGCTTGCGGACGCAACCGGCCACAAGATTGCGCAGGGCGAAAACACCTCGCGCGATTTCGACCGCCACGCCGAAGAAATGCAGCAGGTGCGGCTGGAACTGGATGAATACAAGCGCATCGCCAACACCGATTCGCTGACCCGCCTCGCCAACCGCCGCGCCTTCGATGACAAGCTGGCCGCCGTGTACGACAGCAGCATGGGCCTGCATCTCTGCGCCCTCGTTCTGCTGGACATCGATAATTTCAAGCGGATCAACGACACCTACGGCCACCCCGTCGGCGACAAAATCCTCGCCAGCGTCGCCTCGGTCATTCGCGCCACGGTGCGCAAGGATGTCTTCGTTGCCCGAAGCGGCGGCGAGGAATTCGCCATCGTTCTGGAAAGCAGCAATGCGGAAGAAGTGATGGCCATGTGCGAACGCATCCGCTCCTCGCTCGAACGCACCCCCTTCCGCAACTCCAAATCCGGTACGGATTACGGCCAGGTCACCATCTCCATCGGCTTCGCCATGGCCTCGCAGGCTGGTAATCCAGGCGATCTCTACTCGCACGCTGATGTGGCGCTGTATAACGCCAAGGAGAATGGGCGCAATCGCACGGTGCTGTTCGAAGAAGGCATGCAGAAGAATTATGCCGGGAAGAGCTGGCTGATTTACAAGAAGTAGGATTTGTTTAAGCTGGCTTCTGCCGTCGGGAGCCCCTGAAGCTTGTCCGGCATTTTTGAACACACTTCTGATCGGTTCAGGATGGCCATCCCCACCACCTTCGTACCGCACTTTATTCGGTGCGCAAGTCAGACCCAGGTCATTGGCTTGAAAGACACTTGTTACGCGCAGACGCGCGTCTGCTGAATTCCGACTCAAAACCGCTTCTGTCCAGTCAAGTTGACTAGCGTTCTCGCATAGTCGCCCAAGTGAAGTAACTCAACGGCTCCGCCCCCCTCGACGTCATCCTCGGGCTTGACCCGAGGATCCATAACCGTTTGATTTCGTTGATAACGATGGATCCTCGGCCCAAGGCCGAGGATGACGGCAGTGGGTGTGGCAACGGTGTACCCACATATCCCACGGTATTCCTCCACCTGCGTCCACAGCCGCGCAAATGAACAGGATACCCTGTACATGCCTGAATATTTAAACCGGACAGCAGCGAAACAATGTCTATGCATAATCCGCCAGTAGTGCGCTCGAAAAACTCACACCACCTCACCACATCGTTTTCGCCGCGCGTTCCGGCCATTCCTTGTCATAGGCATCCTTATCGAAATCCGCCTTGGCGGCCTTCAGCAGTGCGCCGGGTGTTGGCAGGGTAGCCGGATCTAGGAAGTTTTCCGGCTTCCAGAGTTCCGAGCGGATCAGGGCGCGGGCGCATTGGAAGTAGACTTCATCGATGGTGACGACGGTCACTGTGCGGGGGTGTTTGCCGTCCATCTCGAAGCTTTCCAGCAGAGCGGGCTCTGCCGAAACGACAGCTTTGCCGTTGATCCGCATGGTCGTGGTGGAGCCCGGCACGAGGAACATGAGGGCGACGCGCGGGTCTCGAACGATGTTCATCAGGGAATCGACGCGGTTGTTGCCGCGCCAGTCCGGCAGGAGGATGGTCTTGTCGTCCTGAACCCGCACGACGCCACCCTTGTCACCGCGTGGTGAGCAATCCATTCCTTCAGGCCCAACTGTGGCCAAGGCAAGAAATGGTGCGGCTTCGATCATCTGCTTGTATTCAGGCGTCAGCGCGGTCGTCACCTTAACCAGCGACGCCTCGGAACAGCCCTCGTAAATCTTTCGCAGGTCCTCGACCGAACGAATAATGCTCATTTCCAACTCCCTTTGAAAATCCTTCACTGAAAACAGATCAGCCGCTTGCCTCGACCTCTTCGCGCGCCTCTCGTTCGGCACGCTCACGCGCGGTTCGGGCAGCCACGAGGTCGGCAGGAGATGCATTGCCGCGCATCAGCGAGCGACCGGCATAAATACCCCCGACGATTTCCAGTGCGAAGCGCTCCTTGTCGACATCGCGGAATTCACTGACCAGCTGCTGAGCCAGATCATGCTCCTCACCCACCGAGGTCAGAACCTTCTCGGTGAAATCCAGTGCGGATTCGTAGGTCTCGCGGATCTGATAATCCACCCCGGCCTTGACGAGATCGATGGCGTGGCCGCGGTCGAAAGCGCGCGCCAGAACGGGCACCAGCGGAAATTCATGCTTGATGATTTCAGCGATCCGCACCGCCGCCTGCTTGTCATCCACGCAGATCAGAACCGCGCGCGCAGTCCCTGCCCCAGCGGCATGCAGAATTTCGGAACGCGAGCCATCGCCATAATAAACCTTGAAACCGAAGTCGGCGGCATCGCGAACAAAATCCGCGTCCTTGTCGATCAGCGACAGCGTATAGCCACGCGCCAGCAGCGGCTGGCTGACGATCTGGCCGAAGCGCCCGAAGCCGATGATGAGAATGCTGCCCTCCACATTTTCAGGAAGGTCGAGATCGTCCGTATTCGGTTTCGCGGCGGGCATGATGCGGTCATGGGCAATCACCATCAGCGGCGTCAGCACCATGGATATGATGATGGTGGCGGTGAGAATGGCATTGGCTTCAGCGTTCAGAATACCTGCGGCGGCAGCGGCGGAATAAAGAACGAAAGCAAATTCACCGCCCTGCGCCATCAGCACCGCGCGCTCTATAGCCTCGCGCTGGCACGTACCGACAATCCGCGCGACACCATAAATCAGCAGCGCCTTGATCAGCATATAAGCGATGACGCCGCAGACCACGATCTGCCAATTGGCCGCGATGACCGAAAGGTCGATTGCCATGCCGACGCCAAGGAAAAACAGGCCGAGCAGGATGCCGCGAAACGGCTCGATATCCGCTTCCAACTGGTGGCGGAAGGCGGATTCCGACAGAAGCACGCCTGCCAGAAACGCGCCCATTGCCATGGAAAGCCCGCTGACTTGCATGAGCAGCGCCGAACCCAGAACCACCAGCAGCGCCGCCGCCGTCATCACTTCGCGTGCGCCGGAAGATGCGAGCAGCCGGAACAGCGGGTTGAGCAGATAACGTCCCGCAATGATGAGCGCGGCAATTGCCGCAAGCGCAATGCCGATGGATGTGAGCCGCTCGGGTATGGTCACCTCTTCGCCGCCGCTTCCGAGGAACGTTACCAGCACCAGCAGCGGCACGATTGCGAGGTCTTCGAACAGAAGAATCGCAATGATGCGCTGCCCCTTCAGCGTCGACATGCTGTTGCGCTCCTGCAGCATCTGCATGACGATAGCGGTCGAGGTCAACACGAAACCGGTGCCAGCGACAAAGGACGGGATAAGCGGATAGCCGAAGGAAACGCCGATCAACGTCAGGCCCGCCATGCAGGTCAAAACCTGAAAGGCACCGAGACCGAAAATATCCTTGCGCATGGACCACAGCCGGGAGGGCTGCATCTCTAGGCCTATGATGAAGAGGAACATCACCACGCCAAGCTCGGCAATGTGGAGAATGGCCTGCGGATCCGAGAAAGCGCCGATGCCGAAGGGGCCGATCACCAGACCGGCTGCGAGATACCCCAGAACGGAACCCAGCCCGATGCGCTTGAAGATGGGCGCGGCAACGACACCAGCCGCCAGAAGCACGACCACCTGGGCCAGATCATTTGCATTTCCCTCGACGGCCAAGTGTCACCTCTACGCTTCCAGTTTTATTGCCATCCACTAACGCAGTCGCGGCTCCCTGCTCAAGCCTTTTTCCGCCAGTTCCCGCTCATAAGCATTGAACAGTGCGTCACCCTGTTCACCCAGTTCGTGGAGGTAGCGCCAAGTAAAGATGCCGCTATCGTGCCCGTCGTCGAAAGCGATCCGGATGGCATAGTTTCCGGTGGCGACGACCGAGCGGATCGCGACATTGCGCTTGCCCGGCACGGTGGTCTTCTGGCCCGGCCCATGCCCCTGCACTTCCGCCGATGGTGACAGAACCCGCAAAGTTTCGGCGGGCAGATCATAGGTGAGATTTGTGTCGAATGTTACAGAGAGCATTCTGCGGTCTTTCGAGACACGAATCTCCGTTGGCCAGGGATCATTCATCGTTCATTTCCGTTAGCAGATTATATGCCGCGTGCCCGCAGCCTTGTGCCTGAGGGCGCGACATATTAGATATCGTTATCTAAGCCCCAAAGACAGCATAGAATGCAAACGGAGATTTCAGGTTGAACAGCTTCCTCGGACCACTCGCGCAAGCGGAGACCCTGACGGAGAGCACCGCGCCCATGGTTGACCCCTTTGGTCGCGCCATAACCTATCTGCGTGTTTCGGTAACGGACCGCTGCGATTTCCGCTGCACCTATTGCATGTCCGAGCATATGACCTTCCTTCCTAAGAAGGATTTGCTGACGCTGGAAGAGCTTAACCGTCTCTGTTCCGTCTTCATTGCCAAGGGCGTGCGCAAGCTGAGGCTGACAGGCGGCGAGCCGCTGGTTCGCAAGAACATCATGCATCTGGTGCGTGATCTCGGACGTCATGTCTATGCCGGTACGCTGGATGAACTGACGCTGACGACGAACGGCTCACAGCTGGCGGGCCATGCCGCCGAGCTTTACGATTGCGGCGTGCGCCGCATCAATGTGTCGCTAGATACACTGGACTCGGATAAGTTCCGCCAGATCACCCGCTGGGGCGATTTCTCCAAGGTGATGGCAGGCATTGATGCAGCGCTTGCCGCTGGCATCAAGATCAAGATCAACGCGGTTGCGCTGAAGGATTTCAACGAGCATGAAATTCCCAATCTGATGCGCTTCGCGCATGATCGCGGCATGGACCTCACCGTCATCGAGACCATGCCGATGGGCGAGATCGAGGAAGACCGCACCGACCGCTATCTGCCGTTGTCTCAGCTTCGCGCGTCGCTGGAAGAACAGTTCACACTCAGCGATATTCCTTTCAAGACCGGCGGTCCGGCTCGCTATGTGGACGTGAAGGAAACCGGCGGTCGGCTGGGCTTCATCACGCCCATGACGCATAATTTCTGCGAAAGCTGCAATCGCGTCCGCCTCACTTGCACGGGCACGCTTTATATGTGCCTTGGACAGGACGATGCGGCGGATTTGAGAACGGCTCTGCGCGCATCCGAAGACAACGCGCTTCTTTCGCAAGCCATTGAAGATGCCATTCTGCGCAAGCCCAAGGGCCATGACTTCGTCATAGACCGTACACACAAGCGCCCCGCCGTCGCCCGCCACATGAGCGTAACAGGCGGTTAATATCACGCTGCGCTAATTATTCGGTTCCCTTACATTATTTCGATTGAAATCGCACTCCTGCCGTGCAACGGATTTGATGTAGGAGGAGTGAACGGAGTCGTCCTATGTGCGGATTTTCCGCATGGTGACGCCGTTTCTTGAGGTCGGATCATGGCATTGACGGAAAATACGCGCGGCGCGTTGCTGATGACGCTCGCGATGGCGAGCTTTACGGTAAACGACGCTTTCACCAAATCCGTCACGCCCTACATCAATGTCGGCCAGATTCTCTTCGTGCGCGGCCTCATGACCTGCGTGCTGGTCTATTTCATTGCCCGGCATATGGGTGCGTTGCGGCCGCTGAAAACCATGCTGCGCCCCATCATCCTGATGCGTTGCCTGTGTGAAGTCGCGGCATCCATTCTCTATCTCAAAGCCTTGAGCCTTATGGCATTTGCCAATGTCTCGGCCATCATGCAGTCGCTGCCGCTTGCGGTTACGCTGGGTGCCGCACTGTTTCTGCGCGAGCCCGTGGGCTGGCGGCGCTGGACGGCAATTTCCGTCGGCTTTCTCGGTGTCGTCGTCATACTCAGGCCCGGCCCGGATGGCTTCACCATCGCAGCCCTGCTGGCGCTCTGCGCAATGTTCGTAACCGCCGGGCGCGACCTGCTGACCCGCCGCATGTATCCCGACGTTCCCTCCATGGCCGTGACGATGACGACGACGGTGGTGAACACGGTGTTCGGCGCAGCGCTGATCGTACCCTTCGGCGGCTGGCAGCCCATGGACGGCTACGTCTGGTCGCACCTTGCCGCTTCCGCCTTTCTGGTCGTCATCGGGTATCAGGCCGTCATCACCGCCATGCGCAGCGGCGATATCTCCTTCGTTGCGCCGTTCCGCTACACCAGCATGATCTGGGCCTTCTCCATCGGCGTGTTCTTCTTCAATGAGCATCTGGATTACTGGACGCTGGTGGGCACGGCGATCATCGTCGCATCCGGCCTCTACACCTTCTACCGCGAAAGCAGGCGCCACCGCCCGCCCATTGCCAAGCGCGCCACGAGGATACAATGACACGCGCCCGCTTTCTCGATCGTTCCACGCCGCCACATGTGGTGACGCTGGTTCTCGTCGCAGGCGTTGCGGCGCTGTGCATGAACGTGTTTCTGCCATCGCTCGCGGCAATGGCAGTGCATTTCGAAACCGATTATGCGGTCATGCAATTCGCCGTTTCCGGCTATCTTGCCGCAACCGCCATTATCCAGCTCATCATCGGGCCGCTCTCCGATCTTTTCGGACGCAGGCCAGTCATGCTTGGCAGCTTGCTCCTGATGATCGTCGCCACGCTGATCTGCACCTTTGCACCAAACATCACCGTCTTCATGATTGGCCGTGTCTTGCAGGCCGCAATCGCGTCAGGCTTCGTGCTGGCGCGCGCCATCGTTCGGGATATGGTGCCTGCCGAACAGGCCGCCTCCATGATCGGTTACGTCACCATGGGCATGTCGGTCGTTCCCATGGTCGGCCCCACAGTCGGCGGCTTTCTCAACGATCTTGCGGGCTGGCAGGCAAGCTTCACCTTCGTCGGGCTTGCCGGTGCGGGCGTGCTCTTGCTGGCATTCTTCGATCTTGGCGAAACCAACACCCAGAAATCGGCAAGTTTTTCCGAGCAGTTTCGCGCATGGCCGCAACTGCTGCGCTCCACCCGCTTCTGGGGATATGCGTTGACCTGCACCTTCTCGTCTGGCCTGTTCTTCTCCTTCCTCGGGGGCGCGCCCTTTGTCGGCAGCGTGCTTTACGGGCTGACACCCGCCGTTCTCGGCATGCAATTCTTCTTCATGGCCAGCGGTTATATGCTCGGCAATTTCGTGTCCGGTCGCTATTCCAGCCGTATCGGCATTCCAACCATGATGCTTGCTGGAAACCTCATCGCCTTTGCAGGCATCGTCATAGCATTCGTGCTGCCGCATTTCGATCTGAATAGCCATTATGAGTTTTTCGTGCCGCTGGCACTCATCGGCGTTGGAAACGGCGTAACGCTTCCCAGCGCCAATGCAGGCATGGTCAGCGTGCAGCCGCATCTTGCGGGTTCCGCCTCCGGCCTTGGCGGCGCGCTGACGATTGGTGGCGGCGCCATGCTTTCCGTTCTTGCCTCCTCTCTGCTATCGAAGGATGCCGGGACGACATTCCTGCTGCTCGTCATGCTCGCCAATGGCGTGCTGGCAATCGCAACCGCCGCTTTCGCCGGAGCGCAGGAGAAACGCCACGGCGAGCGTCTGCAACGGGGTGAACTGTAAATGACACGCGCGACTGTACTTCCAGGCCTCATATTGGCTGGCGGCCTTTCGCGGCGCATGGGCTCCAACAAGGCGCTGAGCCCGCTCGGTGGCAGGCATCTGCTTTATCATGTCATCGAAAGGCTGGAGCCGCAGGTCTCCACGCTCGCGCTCAACGCGCCGCCCGGCTGGGCCGAGGAATTCGGACTGCCGCTGGTGCCGGATACCAAGAGCGGCCATGCCGGTCCGCTCGCAGGCGTTCTGGCTGGCATGCGCCACGTTGCCACCACCCTGCCCGAGGCCACGCATCTTTTGACCGTTCCCGCCGACAGCCCATTCTTTCCAAATGATCTGGCGTCAAAGCTGCTGGACCACACGGCGGATGATGAAACCATCGTCATCGCGGCCTCCAGAGGGCAGGTTCATCCCGTCTTCGGGCTTTGGCCGATTGCGATTGCCGATGACCTGGAGCACTGGCTGGCGGATGACAACAATCGCCGCATTCGCAGCTTTCTGGCACGCCACCCCACCATCGGTGTTTCCTTCCCGCCGGTGGAGAGCGACACGGCCTCCATCGATCCGTTCTTCAACATCAACACACCGGAAGAGCTTTTCGAAGCGGAAGCCTTCCATAAGAGCCTGACCGCATGACATCCCAAAAAGTATTCGGCATTTCCGGCTGGAAGAACTCCGGCAAAACCGGCCTTGCCGTTCGCATCGTCACTGAACTGACCGCGCGCGGCTACCGGGTCTCCACCATCAAGCATGCCCATCATGATTTCGATATCGACAAGGTGGGCGCCGATAGCTGGCGGCACAGGCAGGCGGGCGCACATGAGGTGACAATCGTTTCAGGCACGCGCTTTGCCATCATGCATGAGCTGCGTGGCGCGCCGGAGCCATCCTTCGAGGAAATTCTGGCCCGCATCGCCCCTTGCGACCTCGTTCTCATCGAGGGCTATAAATACGAGCCGGTTCCGAAGATCGAAGCGAGACGGCTGGAAGCGGCCAAGACGGAGCCGCTGGCACCGAAGGATCCGCACATCGTCGCAATCGCCGCCGATCATGCAATTCCGGATGCCACCCTGCCCGTCTTCGATCTGGATGATACGGCAAGCATCGCCGATTTCATCGAGACGACTGTCGGCCTGACGCGACCAGCAAAATGAAAAAGCCGGGTCCTTCGACCCGGCTTTTCCAACCCTTGATACGCAATACACTATTCAAGGAAAGAGGATGGGTTCACAGGCGTCGCATCCTTGCGGACTTCGAAGTGAACCTGCGGACGCTTGGCGCTGCCGGTCATGCCCGAGGTTGCGATGGTCTGACCGCGCTGCACCTTCTGGCCGCGCTGGACATCCAGATTTGCGGCGTTGCCGTAAACCGTGACCTTGCCGTCGTCGTGACGAACGAGAACCGTGTTGCCAAGCTGCTTCAAACCATTGCCGGCATAGATGACGACACCGTTTTCGGCGGCCTTGATCGGCGTGCCTTCCGGCACGGAGATGTTGATGCCGTCATTGCGGTTGCCGTCGACATTTTCACCGAAGCCGGAGATGACCGCACCGCGGACTGGCCAGCGATATTTGCCGATACCGGTGGATTCTGGCGCAATCGAAGCCACGTCGGACTTCTTCTCGACATCGCTGACGCTTGCTTCCGCAGCAGGAGCCTTCGGCACTTCGGCCTTTGCAACGGCTGGCGTTTCCACCGGCTTTGCAGCGGCAGGCTGTGCCGTCACTTCACGCGGCTTGACCGAAGCCGTCTTGATACCGTCCGTTCCGGCACCCGGAATGGTCAGCGTCTGGCCGATGCGGATGTTACCGTCGGTGATGTTGTTTGCAGCCTTCAGGTCTGCAACCGAAACACCGTTGTCACGCGCGATCTTGGCAAGGCTGTCACCGGACTGCACTTTGTAACCACCGCTCGGAGGCAGCGGCTTTCCGCCGGGAGGCGTCAGCTTGCCGTTTTCAGCCGAAACCTTGTCACGCGCTGCCGTCTGCGTTGGCAGAACGGCGACATTCTGTTCAGGACCACGAGCCGGAGCAGGACCGTTGTTGTTCTTGCTCAGATCGATATTGCCAGACGCTGCACGGGCAGCGTTACGCGACTGGCCAAAGCGTGGAATGACGATGGACTGGCCGGGGCGAGCAGCGGATGCGCTGGAGAGGCCGTTCGCCTCCAGAAGCGCCTTTTCCGGCACGCCGTAACGACGGGAAAGCGTCGCGATGGTTTCGCCCGAATTCAGCGTAACGGAGGAAGCACCTTCCGTGTGCCAGCCATTATTGTCACGCTTTACCGTGCCGGTAGAAAGATTGTCCGCAGCCGCATTGTTCTGGACGCGGGCAGATGCCATGGACGGCGCCTGATTGCTGCTTGCCGCTGGCATTGGCTGCGCCATAGCCTCACGGCGGGTGGCGGGATCACGCGGCGCCGATGGCGACGGAGCCGAAAGCTCGGCCCGCTGAACCGGAGCGGAAGACGATGCCGCACGTGCCGTGGAAGGCTGAACGGAGCCATAACCGCCATTGGACGCGGGGTACGGCTGGTTCATAGCCTGGTTCTGGTTCGCATAGCCGCCCTGCGGAGCCGATGCATAACCGCCACCATTCATATCCCCTTGCGGGACGGGTGCCTGGCCATAAGCGCCTGCACCGTTTCGAGCTGGAATGGATGCGGTTGTCATCTGATCCGGACCACTGGAGAAGAGGCCGCTGAAGCGCGTTGCGTCCGAGCTACATCCCGTCGCGACGCTTGCCAGCATTGCCGCTGCGAACATCTTTGCGATTGATTTTCCGATTTTAGGCGAATGACTCATACGCATGACTCGATCTACACTGACGCAAACGCCGCATCGGAACCGATCCGGCTGAACAACTTTCGCAAGGCCCTCTTCTGATCAGAAACACCATGCGTCGATGGAGATGATTAAAGCGCGTTAGTGTTACCACGCCGTTAAAACGTTAAGCCCTTCGAATGTTTTTTGACGATTCAATAACCATGAGCAGCCCGCAAAAAGCCGCAAATGCTGCGCGGCGCGCAGCAAAAACAATTAAAATCAACAACTTGAAGATGATGAATTGAAATCCGAAAAAGTTGATCGGATTTTCATTTTGCTACAGGTAGCTCGCAATATGCGGTTCCAGCGGCAAATAGGGGGTCTCGAACATCTCTTCCCGTTCGAAACGGCTGCCGGTCTTTGAAAAGCGTGTCATCACGCAACGCCCGTCTTCCAGAATGATCGGCGCAATCATCATTCCACCCGATACGATCTGCTCGGTAAAGAAACGCGGCATGGCCGTGAAAGCGGCAGTAGAAAGAATGCGGTCGAAGGTTCCCTCGCCCACCAGACCGTTCGATCCATCCGCCTGGCGAATCACCACATTGCGAATACTCAGATCGTCCATGCGGTTCTGCGCAGCCTGAACCAGCGTTTTATACCGGTCTACGGAAACCACGCGCTCTGCGCGACGTCCCAGTACAGCCGTCATGAAGCCGCTGCCAGTGCCGATTTCCAGCACGCGCTGGCCGGGCTTCACCTGAAGGCGGGCGATGATCTTCACCGCCATGGCAGCACCTTCCATGAAGGCACCGCATTCGATGGGAATGGTGCGGCTGGAATAGGCATCGGCGGCAAATTGCGCTGGCGCAAAAAGCGAGCGCGGCGTCTGCTCGACCGCCGTCAGAAGGTCGAGATCGGAAATACCTTCGGCCCGCAGCCTCAGCACAAGGGCAGCAAAACCCTCTTTCTCCACCATCGCAGATTTCAATCGTTCACTCCTGCCCCAAGCGCCTTGGCGATGCGATCCTTCACCGAGTGATCCGTCAGGTCAAGCTTCAGCGGCGTCACCGAAATCCTGTTATGCTTTACGGCGTGGATATCCGTGCCTTCCATGAAGGTGCCGAGCCGTTCACCGAAGCGCAGCCAATAATAGGGAAGCCCGCGTCCATCCTGACGCTCTTCCACCGTAAGGCCGAAATCCAGCTTGCCCTGCCCCGTAACGCTCACGCCCTGCACATCCTTAGGTGCGCAGTTGGGGAAGTTCAGATTAAGGAATGTGCCATCCGGCAAATCGATATCGCTGAGCTTGCGGATGAGGTCCGGCGCATAAGCCTCGGCAACCTCCCACGGAATGACGCGCTCGGCATGGCCGGTATAGGCAAAGGCCTGGCTGAGCGCAAAGGAGCGAACACCCTGCAGCGTGCCTTCGATAGCGCCTGCAATCGTGCCCGAATAGGTGACGTCATCGGCCATATTGGCACCAGCATTGACACCCGAAAGCACCAGATCCGGCTTGCCGGGCAGCACTTCGCGAATGCCCATGATAACGCAATCGGTCGGCGTGCCGCGCAGGGCATAATGCTTGTCGGAAATCTTTCGCAGGCGCAGGGGCTCGGAAAGCGTCAGCGAATGGGCGAGCCCACTCTGGTCCGTCTCGGGCGCGACAATCCACACATCGTCGGACAGGGTGCGCGCGATACGCTCCAGCGCCGCCAGCCCCTCGGCATGAATGCCATCGTCATTGGTCAGCAATATGCGCATGGACATCTCCCGATTAAGCTCTTCGTCGCTCGGTCTGGCACTCTGGAAGGCCTAACCCTCTCCACCGTCATCCCGCACCTGATGCGGGATCCAGCGCCTTGCGTCTGCAAGGTCAAAGACTTTTTCGCCGCGCAGACGCGCGGCGACTGGACCCAGGATCAAGTCCGGGGTGACGGCGATTGGATCAAGCCTTCTCGATCCTTTTCAAACCACCCATGTATGGCAGCAACACGTCAGGGACAGTAACCGAGCCGTCCTCGTTCAGATAGTTCTCCAGAACCGCGATCAGGCAGCGCCCGACAGCCGTGCCGGAACCGTTGAGAGTGTGGACGAACTTCGTCGCCTTCTCGCCCTTGCCGCGGTAGCGGGCGTCCATACGGCGTGCCTGGAAATCACCGCAGACGGAGCAGGACGAGATTTCGCGGAAGGTGTTCTGGCCCGGTAGCCATACTTCAAGGTCATAGGTCTTGCGCGCACCAAAGCCCATATCGCCAGTGCAGAGCGTCATGGTGCGGAAGTGCAGGCCAAGGCGCTTCAGCACTTCTTCGGCACAGGCCGTCATCCGCTCATGTTCCTCGATGGAGCTTTCCGCATCCGTGATCGACACCAGTTCGCATTTCCAGAACTGATGCTGGCGCAGCATGCCGCGCGTATCGCGACCGGCAGAGCCCGCCTCCGAACGGAAGGATGGCGTCAGCGCGGTGAAGCGCAGCGGCAGCTTTTCCTGATCGAGAATTTCACCCGATACGAGGTTCGTCAGCGTCACTTCCGCAGTCGGGATCAGCCAGCGGCCATCCGTCGTCTTGAACAGATCTTCCGAAAACTTCGGCAACTGGCCCGTGCCGAACATCGCCTCATCACGCACCATCAGCGGCGAAGAGACTTCAGTGTAACCATGCTCGCTGGTGTGCAGGTCGATCATGAACTGGCCAAGCGCACGCTCGAGACGTGCGAGCTGGCTGGTCAAAACGGTAAAGCGCGAGCCGGAGAGCTTTGCCGCACGGTCGAAATCCATGTAGCCAAGCGCTTCGCCAATTTCGAAGTGCTCCTTGGCTTCATGGTTCCAGCCGGGCTTCTGGCCGACGATGCGGGCAACCACATTGTCCTTCTCATCCTCACCCAGCGGCACATCGTCCAGCGGAATGTTGGGAATACGCGACAGCGCGTCGTTGAGTTCGCTCGTAACCTGGCGATCCTCTTCTTCCAGCTTCGGCATGCTGTCCTTGATGTCGGCAACCTCGGCCTTCAGCTTTTCAGCCAGCTCCGCGTTCTTCTGCGCCATCGCCGCGCCAATTTCCTTGGAGGCAGCGTTGCGGCGGGACTGCATGTCCTGCAGGGTCTGGATGACGGAACGGCGCCTTTCGTCAAGCGCAATCAGGCTTGCGGACTGAGGCTCGACATTGCGCCGTGCAAGGCCTGCGTCGAAAGCTTCAGGGTTTTCGCGTATCCATTTAATATCGTGCATCGTGGTTCCAGACCGAGTTTTAGCGTTTTTGCCTGTTGAAAAACAAAACGCCGGGACGAATGGCCCGGCGTCTGGAGAAATGGCTGGCGGAAACCGTCAGACCTCTTCGGGACCATCAAGCTCCCGGCCTGCGTTTTCGGCAGCGCGCTTCTTCTCCACGAGTCGAGCCATATATATCGAAACCTCGTAGAGAAGGATCGCCGGCAAGGCAAGACCGATCTGGGACATGGGATCGGGCGGCGTGAGAACGGCGGCCACGATGAAGGCAGCAACGATCGCAAATTTCCGCTTCTCGCGCAGCCAGTCGCTGGTCAGCAGACCGACGCGCGCCAGAAGCGTGGTGACGACCGGCAGCTGAAACACTAGACCGAAGGAAAGAACCAGCGTCATGATGAGGCTGAGATATTCCGACACTTTCGGCATCAGCGAAATCGCAACTTCTCCATCCTCGGGCAGCTGCTGCATAGCCAGAAAGAACCACATGACCATGGGCGTGAAGAAGAAATAGACCAGCGCCCCGCCAAGCAGAAACAGCAGCGGAGACGCGATCAGAAACGGCAGAAACGCCGCACGCTCGTTCTTGTAGAGGCCGGGCGCCACGAACTTGTAAAGCTGCGACGCCACCACTGGAAAGGAGATGACCATGGCGCCGAACATCGCGACCTTGATCTGCGTGAAGAAGAATTCCTGCGGCGCGGTGTAGATGAGCGAGGACTTCGCAACATCGAGCCCGGCCCACATCACGGCCCACTTATAGGGAATGACCAGCAGATTGAAGAGATGCTTTGCGACGGCAAAGCAACCCAGAAAGGCCACAAAAAACGCACCGAGCGACCAGATCAGCCGTGTGCGCAGCTCCATGAGGTGTTCGATAAGCGGCTGCGGCTTATCCTCGGTTTCCCCACTCATGCGTCATCCTTCTTGGCCTTGGCCGTCTTTGCTTTTTTCACCGGCGCGGGCGCGGAAGCGACCTCGGTCGCGACATTCACGGCCTTCTTTGCCGGGGTCTTTTTTACCGGAGCGCTGGCCGTTACGGCCACCTTTTCGGAACCGGCAGCCTTCACAGTCCGCGAGCGTGCCGCCCTGGCCGCCACTTCAGTCAGCGCTGGCGTTATCGCAGGCTCCGCCGCCATCTCCGCAATCGATGTCGGCTTCGGCGTCTTTGCATCCGGCTTTGCAGCAATGGTGCGAGGCGCGCGCTTAGGCTTGGCGGCAACCGTTTCGGCTTCCACTTCCTGCGCGGTCTTGGCGACTTTAGGGGCACGCTTCGGCTTTTCCGCAGGCGCAGCCTCAGCAACGACAGCAGATGCTGACGCTGGCGCGGAGGTGGCGGGTGCGGGAGAAACGCCGGGGGGTGGCGTATCCGGCAGCTTCATTTCCGGATCGGAAAGGCTGACGGCAGGTGCATCAACCGGGACGCTGGTGGCCGGGCCTGAAGGCAGGGTTGCCGCCTTTTGCAAATCTGTGCGGATGTCGTTGCCAAGCTGGCGCAATGGATTCATCGCATCGCGCAGCGAATTGGTGGGGTTGAGATTGCGCACGTCCGAAATCGTCTGGCGCACATCGTCCATGTCAGCCTCTTTCAAGGCTTCATCGAACTGAGCGCGGAAATCCCCGGCCATCTTGCGGAAACCGGCCATCGTCTTACCGAAGGCACGGATCATTGGCGGCAAGTCCTTCGGGCCAACGACCACGATCAACACGATCGCGATCACCAGCAACTCGCTCCAGCCGATATCAAACATCACAAAGCTCCCGACACGCGCAAAAACGCGCCCTGATCCTCAAGCCGCGAGGCGAAATCAATTACTTGATCTCGTCAGCCTTATGGTCGACCGTCTTTGCATTGACGGTGGTGTCTGCCGGAGGCGGCGTGTTGTCTTCGTCGGCCATGCCCTTCTTGAAGCTCTTGATGCCCTTCGCAACGTCGCCCATCAATTCCGGAATCTTGCCGCGACCGAAGAGGACGAGCACGATCACCAGAACGATCAGCCAGTGCCACACACTAAAAGAACCCATAACGCAAACTCCCTGAATTTTGCTTTGAATCGATGTAAGACGTTTGCCGGGCTTTTTCAAACAACAAAATGGCTATTCAACAAAGGAAGCGAAGGACAGGCGTCCTGTCGCAACTGTATTGCCACACAACTGCGTGATCATCCCGCCGTCATAATAAAATCAATCATCTGCATCGCCACCACTTGGCGCGAGAAGTCCCAGTTCTTCAAGATCGAGCTGGGTGATCGGGTCTTCATCCTCGGTCAGGTCATCGCTCATGGAAGGGATAGGGATACCGAAATTGGGCGGAATGCGCCCAGAGAGCAAACCGGCCCCCTTCAATTCATCGAGACCCGGCAGATCACGAAGCTCCTCAAGGCCGAAATGGTCGAGAAACTCCACCGTCGTTCCAAGCGTGACGGGCCGCCCCGGCGTCCGGCGGCGTCCGCGAAAGCGCACCCAGCCTGCTTCCATCAGCACATCCAGCGTGCCGCGCGAGGTCTGCACGCCGCGAATATCCTCGATTTCGGCACGCGTGACTGGCTGGTGGTAGGCGATGATAGCAAGCACTTCCAGAGCCGCGCGCGAAAGCTTTCTCGGCTCCTTCTCCTCAGTATGGATGACGAAAGAAAGATCGCCCGCTGTGCGGAACGCCCAGTTCCCGCCCACTTGCACGAGATTGACGCCACGCGTGTTGTAGGCAAGCTTCAGCTTCCACATCAGCGCCGCAACGTCGATGCCCTTCGGGATACGCTCGGCGATAAAGGCCTCGGAAACCGGCTGCGCAGAGGCAAAGACCAGAGCCTCAGCAATGCGTTCGGCCTCTTTCGCAAGGCGCTGCGCAACCGTGCCCTCACCCTCCTGCTCAGTCATTCCGGCGACTTCGCTTTCCATATCCGCATCACTCGGCATCATCGGTCCTTTCGGAAGCGCGGGGCACCCTGCCCGCACCCTTCCGCATGAAAATGGGTTGAAACGCGCCGTCCTGGCGGATTTCCAGCGAGCCTTCGCGCACCAACTCCAGCGAGGCGGCAAAGGCGCTGGCAATGGCCGTGGCGCGCATGGAAGGCTCCGGCACATATTGCAGCAGATAGCTGTCGAGTTCGGTCCACTCACCAATATCGCCCAGCATCGAACTCAGCAACTCGCGCGCCTCGACAAGCGACCAGACCTGCCGTTTCTCGATCGTGACCTGGGTAATCGCCTGTCTTTGGCGAAGGGTCGCGTAGGCGCTCAGGAGATCATAAAGGCTGGCATCGAAAGCGGAGCGGCTGCGGTGGGGAATATGCTCCGGCGCACCGCGGGCGAAGACATCGCGCCCAAGCTGGTTGCGGCCCATCAGCTTCTCGGCAGCATCGCGCATCGCTTCCAGCCGCTTTAGCCGGAAGGCCAGCGTTGCGGCCATTTCCTCGCCGCTCGGCCCCTCATCCTTGCTTTGCTGCGGAATGAGGAGCTTGGATTTGAGAAAGGCAAGCCAGGCCGCCATCACCAGATAATCGGCAGCGAGCTCTATGCGCACACGGCGCGCGCTTTCCACGAATTGCAAATATTGCTCGGCCAGCGCCAGCACTGAAATGCGGGAAAGATCGACCTTCTGGACGCGGGCCAGATGCAGCAAAAGATCGAGCGGGCCTTCGAAGCCCGCCACGTCGATCATCAATGCCGCCTCTCCGGTGGCCCGCTCCGGCGTCACATCCTGCCAGAGTTTGTCCATCGGCGCGCTGCCGCGCGATTTATCTGCTGCCATATCCTCGTCCGCCGGGGCTGCTCTAAAAAGCCCTGCCCGGCTGCGCGTCAGGCAACCGCCAGCATGGCGTTGAATTCTTCTCTCAGAGCCACCTCATCGGCACCATCGGCAGATGGAAAACCTGCCTCGACTGCCTTCGCACGCTCCAGAGACCTGCCGGAAAGAACAGGAACTTCCTTCACGACCTCCAGCATTTCACTCATCACGCCATTGCAATGCAAGACTATATCGCAACCACCAGCAACAATATTGGCCGCGCGTTCACCAAGCGTGCCCTTCAGCGCATTCATGGAGCTATCGTCCGACATCAAAAGCCCGTCGAAACCGATGCGCCCGCGAATGATCTCATCGATGACCTTCGTGGAAGTCGTCGCTGGCCGTTGGGGATCGACCGCGTTGAACACGAGATGCGCGCTCATCGCCATCAGCTCTTTGTTCAGGGCGCGGAAGGGCACGAAATCATGCGCATCGAGTTCATCCAGCGGCACATCCACCACCGGCAGTTCATGATGCGAATCCACCATGCCTCGGCCATGGCCCGGCATATGCTTCATCACCGGCAGCATGCCGCCAGCCTTCAGGCCATCCGCCGCCGCCTGCCCCATTTCGGAAACCAGCTCTGGATCGAAACCATAGGCCCGGTTGCCGATTACATTGCTCGCGCCTTCCACCGGCACATCGAGCACAGGCAGGCAATCGACATTGATACCGAATTTCATCAGGTCGAAGGCGTGAAGGCGCGACATCAACCACGCAGCCCGCAGCCCCTGCTCCCGGTCCCTCAGATAGATTTCCCCAAGCGCCTGCGCATTGGGGTAGGATTGAAGCAGCGGCGGGCGAATACGCTGAACGCGCCCACCCTCCTGATCGATCAGCACCGGCGCATCAGGCCGCCCCACCACGTCCCGCATGGCAGCGACCAGATCCGTAATCTGCTGCGCATCACCGATGTTGCGCCCGAACAGGATGAAGCCCCAGGGACGCTCGGCTTTGTACAGTGCAATCTCGTCCCCGGTCAGTGTCAGGCCGCTACAGCCAAGGATCATAGCTTTCGATTCGGTCATGTTGTGGGTCCTGTGGAAATACTTCGAGGGGAGTACCCCTCATAAAAAAAGCCGGGACGGCAAAACCATCCCGGCTTTTAAAATCACACATCGCAATCAGCGGGCGATGAGGCAGCTGCCGCCAGCGGAGCGGAAGCGTTCGCAGAGTGCTGCGGCTTCGTTCTTGTCGCCAGCCGGGATGCGAACGCGGTAGAATGTGCCCTTGCCAGCAATTTCCGCAGCCTTGATGTCCACGCCACGACCGCCGATGACGGAGGCGAACTTGTTGGACATGTTCTGGTAGGAACGCTGGGCATCCGCCTGGCTCGGCAGAGATGCGATCTGGATGTAGTAACCACCGGCGGAAGACGCGTTGGTCGTCGCTGTCGGAGCAGCAGCCGTTTCCTGTGCTGGCTGAGATGGCGGCGCCGGACGGACATTGCCCTGATTGGTAACGGTCGCAACCACATTGGCAGGCTGGGCCGATGGGCGGGCAGCCGGAAGCGGAGCAGCAGTCTGGTTCTGGGCCTGCGCAGGCGCTGCATGGGCGGCTGGCGGGGGCGTCTGCTGGGCAGGCGCGACCGGAACACGGGACGCGGAGATCACGGCAGGCGCGGCCTCAGCAGGACGACCCGCTGCGGGTGCTGCCAGTTCCTCGACCTTGTCCTGATGTGGAGCCTGTTGTGCGGCAGGAGCCGGAACTTCCTGCGCAACCAGCGTACCATCCGGCTTCACGATCATGGTGCGCACCTTGCGGGGCGAAACATTCGAACCGGAATTGTTGCTGTTGTTTTCCGCCGTCTGCGTCTCGCCATTGCGCGAAAGCAGGCGTGGGTCTTCCGTCTCGCCAACAGGGGTGGACGCAGCACCCTGCATCTGATCGCCCTCGTCTTCCATCGGCAACTGCTCTGGAATGAGCGTGCGCTGGACGACATCGACAGGCTCTTCATTGGTGGAAATCAGCGAAGGCTGCTTCGGATCGGAAGGAGCGCCGCCTGCAACACGGTCGTAGACCGCCTTGTCCTGGTTCGGAACCACGCGTCCACCCGGATTTTCCGGAACGACCTTCGTAGGCTCGTTATCGGCGGAGATGATGACCGGCGCACCGTTGGAACCGGCGCCCGAAGAGCCACCGAACATCAGCGCGTAAGTACCGCCACCGATGAGAACGAGACCGACGGCAGCAGCCATCGGCACGAACCAGCGGCGCGCACCGTTGCCGCGCTCTTCATCCGAATAACGAACCTGTTCGATATCGGTTGGCGCGATGCGGGTCTGCGTGCTGGTGCGGTTTTCAGCCGCTTCCTGCATGCTGCGACGGAAGTCCTGCTCGAGCGCGCGCTCGAATTCATCGACTTCATCCTGCGTCGGCTGCGGCTGGCGGGCAGCGGCTGCACGGGCTTCCGCATTCTTATTGCGATCCAGACCGCCGGACATGGCAGGCGAAAACAGGGTCGCAAGTTCGGTGTCGATATCGAGATCTTCCTCGTGGCGACGCGGCACTGGCTTCGGCTCGAATACGCCGACCGGCAGTTCAGGCACATCCATCTCGGTGATGGCTTCAGGCGCATCTTCGGTCTCACCGATCTGCGACGGATCGAAGGGCAGGCTTTCCAGCGAGGCGACCGGCGCGGCAGGAACAGGAGCCGCTGGACGGCGCTCTTCCTGACGGGGACGCTCGGCAACGGGCTGGGGAACCGGCTGCACTGGCGGCTGAGGACGCGGCGCAATTGGTGCCGCAGCAACGGGCATCGGGTTCGCAACAGTCGGCGTTACGACCGGGCGTGGCTGAACCGGTGCCTGAGCAACGATGGGGGCTTGCGCAACCGGGGCAGGCTTAGCGGCAACCGGGGCCGGCGCAACATCGATATTGGCGATTTCGGAAAGATCGATATCGAAGTCGATATCGTCCAGCGCCAGCTCGAAATCCTCATCCTTGAAGGCGTCGAAATCATCGACGGCAGGCTCGACCTTGGCGGCGGGCGCTTCGAACGCAGGCTCTGCACGAACCGGTGCTGGCATCGGTGCCGGAGCCGCCTTGGCCACGGGCTCGACAACCGGCAGAACCGGAGCGGCAGTCGCCACAGGTTCCATATGCGCGACAGGTGCCGCAGCGCTCACATTCTTGTTGCTGATCTCGTAACGTGCCACGTCATAGATAAGCTCATCCATGACGGACATTTTCTGACCGGCAGGCAGCACAGGCTCGACATGATCGACCGACGCTTCAACCGGCTGAACAGGCGCGGCCACGACTGGTGCGGCAACCGCTTCCGCCTGAACCGGCTTTGGCGCCACAGGCGTTGCACGCGTGGTGCCGAAATTGGCGAGAGGCAGTCGAAGGCTGGAGAATTCCAGCGAAGACCGGCGGATGGATGGCGGCTGCGGCTGGGCGGCCACCGGCGCTTCTTCCGCAACGGACAGTTCCAGTTCGCTGGCAAGATCGATAGCCGCCTCACCGGAGGTCTCCGCCATGCGCTCCCAATCGGGCTGCTGCACATGGGCAACCGGGGCTGGCTCGACGTAATCCTGATATTGAAGGTCGTGATACTGAGGTTCTTGATACTGGGGAGCAGCAGGCTCCTCGTAAGCATGGTGAACAGCCTGCGGCGCAATCGGTTCTGCGGCAACAGGTGCTGGCTCGACCGGCTCCGGCGCAACGTGATGCGCTGGCTCATGAACGTCCGGCACGGCATTGCGATGGTTCACATCGAAAACGGCGGCAACGGAATCCGGGTCATCGCTGAAATCATCGCGCAGATCGGAATATTCGACTGGGGCAGCATGCTCCGGGATCAGGTACTCTTCCCGCTCTACAGGGGCATTATGCTGTTGGGCAACTGGCTCAAGCTCCGGCTCGCGGCGCGAAAAGACCGATTCGACACGCTGCATGAACTCGTTTGCGGGCACCGGCGAGCGCACGTCATTGGCCGCATCCAGCTGGATCGGCTCATGACGAGGCGAATCGTAGATCGCGAATTCGCGAAGAAGCTCATCTTCCAGATTGAATTCGGGTTCCCGGCGCATTCCCGGCGAAGCAGCTTGCTGCGCAGCGGGAGGTGCGACGTGGGAAGGACGATCCTCTTCGGCAACGAGACGTGCCAATTGCGCCAAAGGATCGTTGTCGGCGAATTCTTCTCCCCGGTTATCCCGGTTATACGCGACATTTTTTTCGACCATTACGTGTTCCACCATCTACGCATCACAGCTCTTGCCAGCGTATTGTGAGCAAATAATGGTGAGTATGTCATCGCATCTCGTCAGGCGCATCCGCTCCCAAAAGCGTCAGTCCCGACTTGAGTACATTTGCGACAGCACTCACCAGCCCTAGTCTGGCAACGCTCAATTCTCGGTTTTTATCGTTAACAAAACGTAATTCCGGCTGATCTTTACCTTTGTTCCAGTGTCCGTGGAAGGAACTGGCCAAATCATAAAGATAAAATGCCAAGCGATGCGGCTCGTGATTCTGTGCCGCAGACTCGATCAGACGCGGATATTCCGCCAGTTTAGCAATCAACTGCAACTCATTGACATCACTGATCAAAGCAGACTTCGAAGCGAGGTCGAAAACGGGAGTTTCCAAGCCCGGAAACGCCTCTTTTGCCTGCCGGAATACTGATTTGCAGCGTGCATGCGCATATTGCACATAAAATACCGGATTGTCTTTCGATTGCTCCGTTACTTTTGCAAAATCGAAGTCCAGCGGCTCGGAATTCTTCCGATACAGCATCATGAATCGCACCGGATCGCGCCCGACTTCGTCCACGACGTCCCGCAATGTGACAAAGTCACCGGAGCGCTTGGACATCTTGACCGGCTCACCATCCCGGAACAGCTTGACCAGCTGGCACAGCAAAACCGTGAGTTTAGACTTACCCTCGGAAACGGCGCGTGCAACCGCCTCAAGCCGCTTCACATAGCCGCCGTGGTCGGCACCCAGAACGTAGATCATCTCGCCAAAGCCGCGATCATACTTGTCCTTGAAGTAGGCAACGTCCGCAGCAAAGTAAGTATAGGTGCCGTCCGATTTCATCAGCGGACGGTCCATGTCGTCGCCTACCTCGGTGGAGCGGAATAGCGTCTGCTCGCGGTCTTCCCAATCCTCGGAAACCTCACCCTTCGGCGGCGGCAGCGTGCCCTTATAGACGTGGCCCTTGAAGGTCAGGTCGTTGATAGCCGATAGGATTGGACCCGCATTGCCCGCATGCAGCGTGCGCTCGGAATAGAACACGTCGTGCTTGACGTTCAGCGCTTCGAGATCCTGACGGATCATCGCCATCATCGCGTCGATGGCCTTATCCTTGATGATCGGCAGCCACTGCTCTTCCGGCATGGCGCGCAGCTTGATGCCGAACTCATCTGCCAGCGCCTGGCCGACAGGTACCAGATAATCGCCCGGATAGAGACCCGGCGGAATGGTGCCGACGTCTTCGCCCAAGGCTTCGCGGTAGCGCAGGAAGACGGACTTCGCCAGGACATCGATCTGCGAACCGGCGTCATTGATGTAATATTCCTTGGTCACGTCATAGCCGGCAAAGCCCAGAAGGTTTGCCAGCGTATCGCCAACGACCGCGCCGCGGCAGTGACCGACATGCATGGGGCCCGTCGGGTTTGCCGAGACATATTCGACGTTGATCTTCTTGCCATCGCCCATTTTGGAGCGGCCGAAATCCGTGCCCTCGCTGATCATGCCAGCCAGCAGGCGCTGCCAGTAACCGACGGAGACGCGGATATTGATGAAGCCGGGACCGGCAACATTGACGCTATCCACATCCGCATCCTGCTCAAGCGCTGGAACGATGAGTTCCGCCAGCGCGCGTGGATTGGTGCCAAGTGGCTTTGCCAGCACCATTGCAGCATTGGTGGCAACGTCGCCATGGCTCGGGTCGCGGGGAGATTCCACGGTAATTCGGCCAAAATCGACGGCATCGCGATTGGCTTTCACGAGATCGATGGTCTCGAGAGCGTTTTTGATTCGTGCGTCGAAATCGGCAAAAAGGTTCATCATCATCTACCTGCGCGAAGGGCTTTGGTTCATATCCGGGCTTTGTCCGTGCATGTCCTTGTTCCGAAACCGGCGACCACTTTCGGGAGACATGCTTTGGGCTCCGCGGTTGCCCGCTGCCTATCTCAAATCCGGTGTATGGTCAAACAGCCGCTGGTGCGCCTTCAGTGCATAACTATCTGTCATTCCCGCAAGATAATCGCCCACATGGCGCGCTCTTGCCGCTTCGCTCATGCCCGGAATGCTGTCCACCCAGTAGTGGCTCTGCATCTCCGCTGGCGTTTCCATGTAACGGTGGAAAAGGTCGGTCACGATCTGCGTGGCACCTGCGCGAATGCGCATGATTTCCGGGTGGCGATAAATGTGGCCGAACAGCAGCTTCTTGATCTGCTTGTCGGTTTCAGCCATCTCCGGCGAGAAAGTAGCGACCGTCCGGTCTGCGGCACGAACATCCGCTGCGCTCTTAGGTTTGAGCAGATCGAGATTGTGCTGCGCAACGCCGATAACGTCTTCCACCATGCGTGTAATCTGGCGGCGCATGATCTCATGGGCGAAACGGTCGTCATCGAGATTGGGATATTTTGCCCGCACTTCCGCCATCAGCCCAGAAAGAAAAGGCACCTCCTCCAGCATCTCGAAGGTCAGATAGCCCGCGCGCAGACCGTCATCGATGTCATGCGTATTATAGGCAATGTCGTCCGCAATCGCCGCCACCTGCGCCTCGAGGCTTGCGAAGGTGTCGATTTCAAGGTCCTGAAGCTGACAATAATCCGTGATCGGCAGCGGCACCGGGCCGTGCGTGCCCTGCCCGGCCTTGTCCAGCAGCGGCCCGTTATGCTTCACCAGCCCTTCCAGCGTTTCCCATGTCAGGTTGATACCGTCATATTCCGCGTAACGACGCTCCAGCTTGGTGACGATGCGCAGAGACTGGGCATTGTGATCGAACCCGCCATAGGGCTTCAGAACAGCGTCCAGCGCGTCCTCTCCCGTATGGCCGAATGGAGTGTGGCCGAAATCGTGAACCAGCGCCACGCCTTCCGCCAGATCCTCATCCAGCTTCAGGGCACGCGCCAGCGCCCGCGCAATCTGCGCCACTTCGACTGTATGGGTCAGCCGGGTGCGGTAATGGTCGCCATCCGGGCTGATGAAGACCTGCGTCTTGTGCTTCAGACGGCGAAAGGCGGTGGTGTGGACGATGCGGTCGCGATCACGCTGAAAATCGGATCGCGTAAGGCTGGACGCTTCAGGAAACAGACGCCCGCGCGTCGTCCATGGATCGGCGGCGTACACCGCTCTTTCTCCGCTGCCAAAACCCAATGCACGCTGATCGATAATCATTACTTGTCCTGCCATATGGCCATTGACCTTTTCACTTACCCTTCATACCTATCGCGAAGGTTGCCGCAAAGCTGTTTGGCTCGAGGTAATGCTATAGACGCCTAATTTGACTGGTTTATAATCGGTCTTGCACAGAGCTTTGCTCTCCGGTTCTTGACCCCGGTTGGAGAAACGACATGACCACAGACATCACACTCTCAGAATCCGCCGCAAAACGAATCGCCCAGATCGTGGCATCCGACGCAGGCAAACAGGCTTTGCGCGTGTCCGTCGAAGGCGGCGGCTGTTCCGGCTTTTCCTACAAGTTCGATCTGGACGGCGCCGCAACCGATGACGACACCGTCATCTCGCGCGGCGAAGCGAAGGTGCTGATTGACAGCATGTCGCTGGTCTATATGGCAGGTTCCGAAATCGACTTCGTCGATAACCTGCTCGGCCAGTCCTTCCAGATTAAGAACCCCAACGCCGTGGCAAGCTGCGGCTGCGGAACGAGTTTCTCGATCTAATCCCCACCGCCCATCATTCCTGTGCTTGTCACAGGAATGAGAGAGACGTCTGGCAAGCCCGAAATCTGTAGCTTTCCTCCTCGCATCGGGTAAAAGGTACCTCGATAGAAGGAACCTGCGATGAAGATTGCCACCTGGAACATCAACGGCGTCAAGGCGCGCATCGAGAATCTCTGCGAGTGGCTGAAGGATTCCGATCCCGATATTGCCTGCCTTCAGGAAATCAAATCCGTTGACGAGAATTTCCCGCGGCTGGAAATCGAGGCGCTCGGCTATCATGTGGAAACACACGGCCAGAAGGGCTTCAACGGCGTGGCCCTGCTCTCAAAAATCCGTCCCGACGAGGTCAATCGCGGCCTGCCGGGGGATGAGAGCGATGAGCAGGCCCGCTTCATAGAAGGCGTCTTTTCCGTCGCAGGAGGCGTCATCCGCGTCTGCTCGCTGTATCTGCCAAACGGCAACCCGCCGGACGATCCGGTGAAATATCCCTACAAGCTGGCATGGATGGAGCGGCTCAGCCGTTTCGCGCAGGATCGCCTGTTGCTGGAGGAACCTCTCATTCTTGCCGGTGACTACAACGTCATTCCCGAGCCCTTCGATTGCTACGATCCGCGCGTCTGGGCCGGAGATGCCCTCTTCCTGCCCCAGACCCGCGCCGCCTTCCGCAGGCTGGAAAATCTCGGCCTTACCGATGCCGCCCGCGCGACGACGGATGCTGCCGGTCTCTACACATTCTGGGATTATCAGGCCGGTGCCTGGCAGAAAAACAACGGCATCCGCATCGACCACCTGATGCTGTCCTCGCAGGCCGCAGACAAGCTGCACTCGGTTTCCATAGAGAAACACGTCCGCGCCTGGGAAAAGCCTTCCGACCATGTGCCGGTCTGCGGCTATTTCGATTTTCAGGCAGTTGCCTGAGATAGAACGGATGATAAGGCGGGTCGTGCGACCCGCCTTACCCAACGCTCACGGTGAAGTTCGTCAGAACTCCTCCCACTCCTTCTTCAGCGCGACAGCCGCATTGCCATGATAGCCGCCACCGGCAGCCACTGGCCGTGGATGAGCGGCGGGCGCCGGTCGGTTCGGACCTCTCGCTTTCACGGCAACCACATCTGCCGCCCCAGTCTTGAACCGGGCAACCAGATTGCCGAGGTTGACGGCCTCATCTGCCAGCTTGCTGGTTGCCGCGGTGGATTGTTCCACCATCGCCGCATTTTGCTGGGTGGTCTGGTCCATCTGGTTCACAGCGCCGTTGACCTCACTCAGGCCGGTCGACTGTTCGCGCGAGGCGGTCGCAATCGAATGGACGTGATCGTTGATCTTTCCGACATGGCCTCTGATCGTCTCCAGCGCATCACCCGTTTCCGTAACCAGAGACACGCCGGAACTGACCTCCGTGCGTGAACGGACGATCAAAGTCTTGATGTCCTTCGCTGCGGTGGCGGAGCGTTGCGCCAGCTCCCGCACTTCCTGTGCTACCACCGCGAAGCCCTTGCCGGCCTCGCCCGCACGCGCGGCCTCCACACCAGCATTCAGCGCCAGAAGATTGGTCTGAAATGCAATTTCATCGATGACGTTGATGATGTTGCCGATTTCGTCCGATGCCTGTTCGATGCGCCCCATGGCCGCAATCGCATTCTTCACCACTTGGCTGGATTGCTCCGTGCTGGTTCTGGCCTGCCCCACCATGGCCGAAGCCTCGGCGGAACGATCGGTGGAGCTTTTGACGGCGGAGGTGATTTCTTCGAGTGCCGCCGCAGTCTCTTCCAGTGAAGCAGCCTGCTGTTCCGTGCGCTTGGAAAGATCGTCAGAGGCGATGCGCAATTCTCCCGCTCCGCTCTTGATCATGTCCACCGCGGCACGAACTTCCTTCATCACAGCGCGCAGGCTTTCCATCGTCGCATTCATGTTCTTCTGCAAATCAAGGAACACGCCACGGAATTCGCCATGCATGGACTCGGTCAGATCACCCTCGGCCAGTGCGGCAACCACCCTGTTCGTTTCGGCAATACCGCGATCCACCGAAATGACGAGTTCGTTGACGCCAGCGCAAAGCGGTTGAGATCGGGATTGTCATACTGCTTGCTGATACGCGCGGAGAAATCGCCCGCCGCTGCCGAAGAAACGACATGGGCTATGTTGCTCTGCAAATCCGCATTCTGCTCCTGAAGAGCCGCTTCCTGCGCGTTGAGATCGCGCACCTTGAGCGCGTTCTGCTTGAATACCAGCACGGCCTGCGCCATCTCGCCAATCTCGTCCTTCTGGTCCGCATGCGGCACAGCCGTTGAAAGATCGCCACCGGCGAGCGTCTTCATACAGTCGGTAATGCGGGAAATTGGTGTGGCAATTGCCCTGCGGCCAAAAAAGGCGGACACAATCATCAGAATAACCAGCAGCGTCGAAAGGACTACCGTTATCGTGGAGGCCAACGTTTGAAGCTCACGACGTTCTTTATCCGCAGTATCCGATCTTTCCTTGGTGACGGTTATAATCTCATCGACAAGCGTTGCCAGTTCGCCGCTAATCGCCTTTAAGGCAGGCAAGCCCGCCGATACATCCCCGTTCGATGAACGACCGGCGGCAAGCTTATCGACGCCTGCCAGATACTGCGAGATGAGTTCGGACAGCTTTTGCGCCCGCTCCCGATTTGCAGCGCTCAGCATCTGCGACCTGCCGAGTTCGAGATATTTTACAGCCGATTCATGCCGCTTGTTCACATAATCCTTGGCCTCCGCTATCTCTGAAGGCGAAGTCGCCAGTCGCAATTCGCCGACACCGATTTCGATGCCCCTGAGGGATGCTTTCATGTCCACCATGTTGCGAGCAATTTCAGACTGGACCCGCCCGGCAGATACCGCGCCGTCAACAGCGTGAGAAAGAAACCAGCTCGTGACGGAGGTCGCGACAGCAAGCAGGATGCCCGCTCCAGACATCAAAGCGAGCTTGGTACTAATGCGTGAGATTCGAAGTGCCATTTGGCTAGGCCCTAGCTGACGAGAAAACGACATGCTTGGTGGCGCTACGTCGGCACAATTCATTCGGCCGAAGATGATTACCGGAGACACGAAAGCGATTTAGAATGAAAGCTTATACTTAAAATGTTATTACTAAATAATATGATTATAAAATATTACTTTCCAGCAGTCCTCTTCCAAAAGAACTGCCGGTATAAATTACTCGGACCACAGTGTCCGGCTGTCATTACATCTTGAAAATCAGTCGCCGCCGTCACTTGCAGAAATATTCTGCGCCAGCGAAATCGCAACGCGGCGATCGTCTTCAGCGGCAACGGAGAAGGCCTGTTCCTGAAGATTCTGGATCCAGATGCAGTTGGCGGGAGCGCATTTATCGAGTGCTGCCGTCATGAACGCCAGACCGCGTACCGTCTGGCCTTCCTGAAACAGCAGGTTGCCGAAAATCGACATTGCACCGGCATGACCATGCTTGCGCGCCTGATTCAGCCACTTCTTGGCCTGCTGTGCATCCGCACGCCCACCCTCACCTGCGAGAATCATCTGCGCAAGCTGGAACTGCGCCTCAGCCACACCGAAGGTGGAGGCCACCTGGAAATAGAGCTGGCGCGCCTGGCTGAGATCCATCTTCACCGGGCTGCCGGGAATGCCATGGCGGTAATAATCAGCCAGCGAGAGCAGTGCGTTGACGAAAAAGCCGGTATCTTCGGAGCCGGGCTCCACGCCCTGACTGGCGATTTCGCTGTAAATCTTGAAAGCTTCGAAGTCGTTCTTGGCGACGCCATCGCCATAGGCATACATATTGGCAAGCGCCCAGCGAGAGCCGGTATGGCCCTTTTCGGCGGCGTAACGATAGGCCTCTACGGCGTCTTCCTTCTTGCCATCCTTGTAGGACTTGAAGCCGAACTTGAACAGGTCGAAGGGGCCGGATTCCTTGGTGACACCGGACTTGATATCGAACGCCAATGCCGGCACTGAAAGCGATGCCAACATGAGCCCCAGACACAGCGGTTTCAAAACGTTGATGTCACATTTCAGCATTTCAACGAACTTCTCTCACTCTTCCCGGCGTATCGCGCAGACACACGCATAAGCTTCACACCGGGCTGCGATTTTCGAACACACTGCGTCTTTCCAGCAGCACCTTTCATTGTGCTACCAGCGATCATTTGCGGCGATAGATCCGTAATTTCATGATGACAGATATAAGTACCGTTTCCGGCAACATCACGGCGTTTTACTGCCGTCAGGACTCCACTAAACAATGACTTGCAGCTTAACCCTGCATTTACTTGCTTAGACGCTGAATCCGCACCTGTTTTCACTTCTACCACTTCCGCAGAACCACTTTCGAAGTCTGCATATTCTTCCATTCCCGCGCCCTGAAAAGCATTCAAGCACATGCTTTGTGGCGGGAAATGGACAAATGCACCCACATTCTTACGCTACGTGAAGGTTGCAGAAAATTGTTGCCAAATCGTCACAATATTGCCGATCGGCAACAAAAAACCCGGCTGTGAGAAGCCGGGTTTTTGGAAGTCATCTGATAGTGATCAGAACTTGACTTTGAGCGAGGTGGAGACGGCTGCTACGAGGTCGTTGCCGAAGCTATAGGACGTTCTTTCACCATATGTCTGTCCGTCAATAACAACTTCACCAGAGTTACCGCTGGTAAGAATACCAAGCGCACCGGCAAGGCGGAGCTCAACGTTCTGTGTCGGAGAATATGAAACGCCGGTACCGATTGTCCAAGTATCAGTCTGCGTGCCAAAACCTTGCGAAGTACCACGATCCCAAGTCAGAGTAACTGCACCACTCCATTGATCATTGAATTTATGACCAACACCGCCCATGATCGTCCAGCCGTCGCGATAACCCAAATCAAGCGACGTCGCGACTGCTCCTGGCGTGGCACAAGCTAGACTGCCTCCAGTACGGCACAGGAAGTTTACCTTCGACAACTGGCTCCAATCCGTCCATTTAACGGATCCCAAAGCCAACCAACCCGGAGCAATACCTGTCTGTAATTTTAGCTCAAGCGAGTCCGGCATGTTCTGCGAGCCGTAAACTTCGGTAACCCCCCCAAAAGCGGCGGGAAGCTGGCTTAGATTGAGTGTACCCGTAATATCGTTCAGCTTAACTTCGCTGTTGTAAACCAAGCTGGCGCGAAATGCATATTCTGGGATTTCGTAGGCAACACCGGTACGCCAGCCCCAACCATCAGCCTCCAGATCGAGTCTTCCTTTACCGGTAATTGTTCCTAACCCAGGAAGAGTCGCACCAACCAACCTTTCCTTGAAGCCGGACAGTTCCTGATAGAAGCCACCCCCGATCAATCGCAGTTGACCTTTGCCGACATCGAACTTGTAAGAGCATGTCAGCGCATAGTTGTCGCTGTTAACCTTTGTCTCGATATTTTCATTTCGGCCAGCCCAATTGTCGCCTGGCTTCGTATGGGCGCCCCATGGCTGGGAGTAGTCAGCCATACAGTCTACAGCATCGCCAAAAGCAGCCTTGACACCGATTCTAGGAGACCAAAAGTTTTCACTGTCGTTCCCGGCAGAACCACTGAAGGTGCCATCAAAAGCGTCGGTGTCTCGAACATTCTTCAGCTTGCGCTGAGGCGCAACAAAAGTCGCAGTGGAGTCAGCTGCAAATCTTGAACTATCGAAAAGCAGATCAATATTATAGCCACCGCGCTCGAGGCCACCGGCGAAAGCGGGTGTGATCGATGCGATACCGACAGCAAGGCACACAGCGCCATTTACGATTGAAATAAGCTTTGCCATCTCTCTCCCCAAATCAAGGCAATATGATTTTTCGAACCTGAAACGCTTTGCTGGAAATGACAATGTGCGACATTTCGCAGCCCTGGTCGGCATGGCCTTGAAATTTTTACGTAAAAAACTCATCAAAACCGTCCAATCACGGAAACTTAGGTAAAATTTCTAATCAGTTTGGATTATAGGTTATCCTGAGGAATTATTTTGCGGCAATGACCCATCCTGTGACCGCCTCACAACATCCACAGTTTTCGCTCAGAAAAGTCGATTTTCTGACGTAATTCAGGGAACCGCGCCCGGATTTGGTGCAACCTGCCGTGTTTATGGGCAGGAAACGAATCTCCTGATCCCCGGTAGCCAAATAAAAAAGCGCCCTCCTCGCGGAAGGCGCTTTCTCAGAATGGTATCGGGTTGTGAATTAGCCCGCTTCGTTAACGCGCTGAAGCGCGATCTTGAGGCTCTTGATTTGCACCTCTAGTTCTGCCTTACGCTCGCGGTCGGCAGCAACCACTTCGGGGTCGGCATTGGCAACGAACTTCTCGTTCGAAAGCTTCTTGTCGATGCGCTCCAGTTCGGCTTCGGCCTTGGCGATTGCCTTTTCGAGACGGGCCTTCTCGACTGCAAGATCGATCAGGTTGCCGAGCGGAATGCAGACCGTTGCTTCGCCGATGACGATCTGGGCGGAACCTTTCGGGGCCGTATCGGCAGCGAGAATTTCATCCGCGCGCGCAAGGCGGCGGATTGCTGCGGAATGGCGGTCGAGGCGGGACTCGGTCGTCGGGTTGGCAGCAACGATGACGAGCGGTGCCGTGGCCCCCGGCGGAACGTTCATCTCCGAGCGTGTGGAGCGGATGCCGGAAACGAGATCGATCAGCCAGTTGATTTCCGCAGCGGCGGCCTCATCGCGGAACTCCGGCGTCGGCCAGTCAGCATGGCAGAGCAGGCGGTCACGGCTTTCGCCCTCACCAGCAGTGTGTGCCCACAGCTCTTCCGTCATGAATGGCATGAAGGGATGAAGAAGCTTGTAGATTTCTTCCAGAACGTAAGCCGCGCAGGCCTGCGCTTCCGTTTTCGCCGCTTCATCTTCGCCGCTGAAGACGGGCTTCAGAAGTTCCAGATACCAGTCGCAGAACTGGTTCCACACGAAGCGATAGAGCGTGGCAGAAGCGTCATTGAAGCGATAGGCCTCGATCTGGGCCGTTACGTCCCGTGCCGTGTTGGCAAGTTCGGTCAGGATCCAGCGGTTGATCGTCTGCGTCGCGGTTTCGGGCAAGAAGTGCGGATCACGCTTCACGCCGTTCATTTCGGCAAAGCGGGTGGCGTTCCACAGCTTGGTGCCGAAGTTGCGATAACCGGCGATGCGCGCCGGATCGAGCTTCACGTCACGCCCCTGCGCCGCCATGATGGCGAGCGTGAAACGCAGCGCATCCGCACCATATTCATCGATCAGTTCCAACGGGTCGATGACGTTGCCCTTGGACTTCGACATCTTCTGGCCGTTCTTGTCGCGAACCAGAGCGTGAATATAGACGGTGTGGAACGGCTCGACGGCATGGCCCGCATCGTCCTTCATGAAATGCAGACCCATCTGCATCATGCGAACGACCCAGAACGGAATGATATCGAAGCCGGTAACCAGAACGTTGGTCGGATAATAGCGCGCAAGTTCCGGCGTCTTCTCAGGCCAGCCAAGCGTGGAGAATGGCCACAGAGCGGACGAGAACCAGGTATCGAGAACGTCTTCATCGCGAACGAGAATTTCGCCCGGCTGGAAGTTTTCAAGCTTTTCCTCGACCCAGGCCTTCCACGGACCTTCGTGAGCCAGATAGTGCTGGATAGCCGCCTGAAGCGCATCTTCCTCGGTCTTCTCAACGAAAACCTGTCCATCCGGGCCGTACCATGCCGGGATCTGGTGGCCCCACCACAGCTGGCGCGAAATGCACCATGGCTGGATGTTTTCCATCCACTGGAAGTAAGTGTTTTCCCAGTTCTTCGGCACGAATTTCGTGCGGCCTTCGCGCACGGAGGCAATCGCTGGCTGGGCCAACGTCTTGTTGTCCACCCACCACTGCTCTGTCATGCGCGGCTCGATTGGAACGCCGCCACGGTCGCCATGCGGCACCATGTGCTTGTGCGGCTCGATCTTGTCGAGCAGACCGGCTTCCTCGAAAATTTCCACGATGATCTTGCGGGCGGTGAAACGGTCCTGCCCTTCCAGACGATCCCACGCGCCATGAAGCGCTGCCGGATGATCGAGGCCTTCGAGGAAATCCTCGTTCTCCTTGATCGTGATCGTCGCATCGATATTCATGACGTTGATGGCGCGCAGGCCGCAACGCTTGCCAACTTCGAAGTCGTTGAAATCATGCGCAGGCGTAATCTTTACCGCGCCCGTACCCGTGCTCGGATCGGCATAAGTATCCGCAACGATCGGGATTTTGCGGCCAACGATCGGCAGAATGACGTGCTTGCCGATGATGCCCTGATAACGCTGGTCATCCGGGTGAACGGCGATACCGGTATCACCCAGCATCGTTTCCGGGCGCGTGGTGGCAACGACGATGTAGTCGCGCGTCTCATACTCGGTCGGCTCACCCCGGTCATCCCACGCACATGGGTACTGGTAGGTAACGCCCTTTTCCAGCGGGTAGCGGAAGTGCCAAAGATTGCCCTTCAGCTCCACCTGCTCGACTTCCATATCGGAAATCGCGGTCAGCAGCTTCGGGTCCCAGTTGACGAGACGCTTGTCCTTATAGATCAGGCCCTGCTTGTAGAGCGTGACGAAAACTTCCAGAACGGCTTCGGAAAGACCCTCGTCCATGGTGAAGCGCTCGCGCGACCAGTCGCAGGATGCACCGAGCCGCTTCAGCTGGTTGAAGATCAACCCGCCGGATTCGGCCTTCCATTCCCAAACCTTGTCGATAAAGGCTTCGCGGCCCATCTCGCGACGGCCCGGAAGCTGCTGTTCCATCAGCTTGCGCTCGACAACCATCTGCGTCGCAATACCGGCATGGTCCATGCCCGGCTGCCACAGCACGTCCTTGCCGCGCATGCGCTCGAAGCGGACCATGATGTCCTGCAGCGTGTTGTTCAGCGCGTGGCCCATATGCAGAGAGCCGGTCACGTTCGGCGGCGGGATCACGATTGTAAAGGTTTCCGCGTCCGGTTTCGCGTTTGCGCCAGCGCGAAACGCATCGGCTTCATCCCAAGCCTTGGCGATTTTTGGTTCAACGGATGCGGAATCGTAGGTCTTGTCGAGCATTTCCTGACCTGAAATCTGGAGTTCTATTTTGAATTTTTAAATAAGGATGAGCGGTTGAGAGTCAACAGAAACCGGTCGATAGCAAGCACTTATACTTTACCGCATTCTCACTGGAATTCGAATATCTGCCGGAAAACCCCCGGCGCGATAAGCGATAGCGGGTTGATCGTCAGCCTTGGCGTGGCCGTCGGGCCGGTCAGTTTGAAAGTGATGCCGAGCAGACCGCGATCCCGCCCGTTGCCCAGGAATATGCCGATGAAGGGCAGTTCCCCGAACAAACGATTCAGCCCATAGGCGGGCATGAAGGTGCCCGTCATGTCGATATTGTTGTTCTGGTCTTTCACCACGCCCTGGAAGGTCGCGCCGATCTGCTCGCCGCGCACCACGCCGTTTTCCAGTGCGATCACGCCATTCACATAGACGACACGGGCGAAGCCGCGCTGAAACTTTTCAGAGCTGACATCGATATTGCGGCGAACGGCAGCATTCAGGCTGCGCCCATCCTGCCCGGACGGGGTGGCGACGATATCCTGCAACTTCGCTTCATTGAGAACGGAGAAATTGCGCAGATCGAGCGAGCCGCTCCAGTTGGTGCCGTCAGAGGTCGTCAGCGCAAGGTTTAGAAGACCGCCGCGAATGCGTGTATAGAGATTGGTGAAGCGGGCGAACGACCCCGCGTCGCTGCTTGTCAGATTGACCGTGCCGCCATCGCCCCGGTTGGTGGTCTGCGCCACCACTGCCTGGCCGCGGCTGGAGACGGCCTTGAAATCGATGGTGCGTACCTTGCCGCCGCGCAGGTTTATCGTGGCATTGACGTTGGACATGGTTTCATCGTTGAAGCCATACACCCTGTCGAGATCGGCCTTGATGGTGAAAGACCCCATGTCGCCGCTGTCCCCAGCCCCGCTGGCGCTGGAGGCACCGCCGCCCTGCCCGCTCTCGGAGTTGCGCAGCCGCGCGATAATGGGCCGAAGATCCGCAGATTTACCGCTGACGCTCACGGTATAGCTTTTCTTCGCGGCGGAAAGCGAAACCGCGTAATCATCCTGCGGCGAAAGCTGGAAGCGCGAGAAATTGGCAGAAACCAGCCCACTTTTGTCGAAGGCCAGATCGCCAGCGGCGCCGAAGCCATCGCCTTTAAGCGCGAAATTGCGAATGTTGGAGCGGCTGTCCACAGTCTCCATCTGGAATGTTGCGCCTGCCGGAATGCCCACGCCCTTGCTCCAGCCAATGCCTGGCAGCACGATGGATGCATTGGAAAGATCGAGCTTAACATCCTGCTTCTGGGGATCGGTGCTGTCGATCTGCAACAGGGTCGTTCCACCCAGAACCGTCGAAAGCTCGGGCGCCAGCTTGGCAATCTGGCCAGGCTCCAGAACCGCCTTCAGCGTCAGCTTGCGCGCGGTCTGGCTGGTCTTGCCGACGGGCTGCGTCAGGTCGATATTCATCGCCACATCGTCAATGCGACCCTTGCCCACCAGCTTCAGCGTATCATTGTTCAGCTTCAGGCTGCCATCGACCGAGGTCACCTTGCGGTTGGCAATGGGGTGAGCAAGCGACACATCATTAAGGTCCAGATCCGCAGACCAGACGGGTGGCGGGGGCGACTGGCTGTTCAGCAGACCGACCGTTGCCTTGGCATGCGCTTTCACAGTGCCGGAAAAGTCGCCGGGCTTGAATTCCGTGTCCTTCAGCGCGTTGATCGGCTGGAACGACGCCAGCTCCGCCACCGTGTCCGCAGAACCCGAAACATTCAGATCGAGATCGGCCATCAGCGGCTTGGAATAAACGTTCTTGATGGAGAAACTGCTGTTTTCCAGCGCAAGATTGCGGTTGGAAGGGAAGAAGGATGTCGCCTTGGCAACCTTCACGTCGATCTTTTCGCCCACCAGTTCGAAATGCGCATTGGTATCGCGAAGCGGCGGAATGTCGCCTGCGATGTTCAGCCGCGTATTCTCCACATCGAACTTGATCTGCAATTCATTGCCGTAAAGCTCCAGCGGGCAATCCGGGCCGCACATGCGCCCTGCGGGAATGAAGACGGCAATCGATCCGTTGCGAACGGTTCCGCCGAACAGGTTGGAGATGACCCATGGCCTTGCCTTGCGCGCCATCCAGAACGGCCATAGCTGTTTGACGGCGGTCGTTTCCATCTTGGGAATCTGTCCGCCGAAGCTGATTTCCGGCGAAGCATCGCCGAACTTCACCTTCAGCGATCCCGCCATGTCGCCAAGCGGGCCGGAAACATAGAGCGCCGGAACATCGATCTGATGCGTCGCCTTGTCGTATGTCCCATCGGCTTTGATGTTGAACGTCACCGGTTCTTCGCCACCGGCATCGGCCACCGCAGTCGCCTGCTCCACCCGCAATGCCAGATCGAAGCCCGCGTCGTTATCGCGAATTTGCCCGTGAAGCGGCAGCACCGTTCGTCCGAATGTCAGGCGTGAATTTTCAACGGCAACGACGCGATTGTCGAAATCGTAACGCGCATTGATAATGCCGCCGGACACCGGCTGCACTTCGCCGCCCATGTAAAGTTCGCCATTGCCGACGCCCAGTGAAACCGCCAGCGATGGCTTCTGCTCACTGCCGCCGCGGCTCGCCACGATGTTGACGCCGGTCTTGACGTTCAGGCCCTGATGCATGAGGCCTGCGCTATCGTGCTGCTCCAGAAGCGGGCCGATATCGAAGCCGTCGAGGCGCGCGGTGAAGTTATCGATGCTGCCATTAGTGGCCGTGGCGCCCAGCGCCAGTTCGGCAACCTGCCCGTTGAAGCCGACATTGCCATCCAGCGTGTAACCGCCCTCGCCGTCCGGCACGAGCGAAAGGTCGCTCAGCGTCAGCGTCCGGGGCTTCCCATCGGGGCGCGGCGGCAGCCGGATTGCTATATCGGAAAGGTCGATTTCCTCGGTTCCGCTGCGCTGAAATGTCTGCGACAGCATGTCCAGTTCGGCAAAGGCATTTTCCAGCATCGCAGGAACGCTGGCGACATTGATCTGGGAAAAGTCGAAACCCTGCCCCTTTGGCAGCAGCGCGGTATCGAGCTCCATGCCATTGGCCTCAAGCGCCTGCACAGAGACATGCCCTGCCAGCAGCGATAGCGGGTCCAGCGCCATGCCGATGGAGCGCGCGCGGCTCAAATGCTGGCCGGAATCCTTGTCTATGATGTCCACATCCTGCGCCACCAGCGCCAGACGAAAGCCGGAAGCGAAGCGCACGGCGGTCGAGCCGATCCGGGCTTCGTAGCGCGGCCCAAGCGCCCGTTCCAGCGCCTGCTGCGCCTGCCCCGAAAGCGCGTTATCTACAGAGCCGGTCTCGATGGAAAGAATGATGCCGCCGACAGAGAGGAAGGCAAGAAAGACGAGTGCTGCAAAGAATTTAGTAAAGGCGCGCACCATGGAACGCGGTGCGGGGCAGTGCACTATAATCGGGTCTTCAGCCTGCGCAGACGGCATCGTGTGCAGCGGCACGATGTCTCGCTTACTGAAATTGACCTTTTCACCGCGAATTTCCGCCATTCGTCCGCGCCAGCTCCCCAGACTTGCCGTGTCCTGAACCCGAGTCAGGCCATAATCGGCGTAGCGGTTTCACCCTGCCACCCCGCTAGAATCGCCACAAGACTGGACGAAGTTATCATTCGGTATATATCGAATATGTGTCCCCATGCTCAACAATCCCGGCAAAAGAAAGGTGAAACATGGCAGAACTGACGATTGGCGAAAACGCCCCGGATTTCCGTCTTCCCAGAAACGGTGGCGGCGATGTCGCTCTCTCCGATCTGAAAGGCAAAAAAGTCGTTCTCTATTTCTACCCGAAGGATGACACTTCAGGCTGCACGGCAGAGGCAATCGACTTCAGCGCGCTCGGCGCGCAGTTCGAAGAAGCAAACACCGTCGTCATCGGCATCTCGCCCGATTCGGTAAAGAGCCACGACAAGTTTGCCGCCAAGCATTCCCTCACCGTCATGCTGGCCGCCGATGAGGAGAAGTCGGCTGCAGAGGCCTATGGCGTCTGGAAGGAAAAGAGCATGTACGGCAAAAAGTATATGGGCGTGGAACGCACGACCTTTCTCGTCTCTCCAGAGGGCAAAGTCGCCAAAATCTGGAACAAGGTGAAAGTGGCCGGTCACGCACAGGAAGTTCTCGAAGAAGCAAAGTCTCTCTGACGACAGCATCGCTTCGCGGCGGCGCACCGGAGAAACGTGCGCCCCGCTCGCTGCCTGAAGCAGACATTTTTATACCGCGATAACTTCAGCCAGCCAGACGCGAAGCTCAGCGTAAAAACTTCGTTAACCATAACGCTTTACCTTCTTTAGCGAGTTACGAAACGCTGGAGCTGGAATTGACGGAAGCGAGGAAAAACCTGGCATTTGGCAAAAAACGCCAGCAGCACGTTCTTATTCTCGCCAGTGGCGAGAAAATCCGTCACATAACGATCCGCCCCTGGATCGTCATTTCCACCCTCTTTCTGGTCATCGCGGGCACGCTCGGCTTCATCGGCTCCACTGCCTATCTCGTCTTCCGGGACGATATGCTTGGCGCGATGATTGCCCGGCAAACGCGCATGCAGAAGGACTATGAGGATCGTATCGCAGCACTGCGCTCGCAGGTCGATCAGGTCACATCCCGCCAGCTTCTGGATCAACAAGCCGTTGAGAAGAAAGTGGAAAAGCTGCTGGCGCAGCAGAATGCCCTCTCCTCCCGTCATGGCCGCGCCAGCGATCTGCTGAACGAGGCCGAAGCGCCTGCCGCAACCGATGCGCCCATCCCCACGCCGCGTGCCAACGCCTTTGCGCCGGAAAAGCGGGCGAGCCTTTCTGACGGAATTTCCGCGATTGACCGCGTGCTCCAGCGCCCGGCCAAGGATGCGACGCTCAAAGGCAGCCTTGCCTATGGCGCGGATAGGGAGCCCGTTTCCGGGCGCGCCCTCACCCGCATGCTCGCATCCCTCAACCGCATCGAATCAGAGCAGATCGGGCGAATCGCTTCGCTCACTACCGGCGCCAACAGCAAGGCGGACGCGATGGCGGATATCATTCGCAGCACGGGTCTGAAGATTGACGACAAGGCGGATGATGCGGTTGGCGGCCCTTATGTCGAAGCCGCAAGCAACCCTTTTCAGGCACAGCTGGCAAATCTCGACAGCGCGCTGGACCGCCTCGAAACCGTGCGTGGTGCCGTAGAGCGGCTGCCGCTCGGCAACCCTGCACCGGGCCGGGACATTACCAGCCGCTTCGGCAATCGCATGGACCCCTTTCTCGGACGCCTCGCCCTCCATACCGGCATAGATTTCCGCGCGGAAACCGGCGCGAATGTTCGCTCCACCGGCGCTGGCACCGTATCTTTCGCAGGCTATTCAGGCGGTTACGGCAACATGGTCGAGATCGATCACGGCAAAGGCGTCACCACGCGCTATGGCCACCTGTCGCAAATCTCGGTCCGCACCGGTGAGAAGATCGAACTCGGAGAAACCGTCGGCAAGGCGGGCAGTACGGGCCGCTCCACCGGGCCACACGTACATTACGAAGTGCGCCTGAATGACGAGCCCGTCGATCCAATGCGCTTTCTCGTCGCAGGCACGGAATTGAAGACTTATCTTCAATAAGACTGTCGCTTGCGCGCATTCATTTGCCGCGCAGAAGATCACCTAAGGTGAAGATAAAGCGTGCCATTTCGGGACAAATCCCTGTTTCCTTGACTTTTCGGCGATTTAGGCCTATGTCGCGGCCACGATCTGCGGTAACACCGCCTACGTCTATCGCGTGTTCTTTCGAACCAGAACGGAAACAGTTTTTCCTTTGACAACATTCTCTGATCTTGGCCTGAGCCAAAAAGTTCTATCCGCTATTGCTGATGCCGGCTACACCACGCCGACGCCTATTCAGGCGGGTGCCATTCCGCCAGCGCTGGAACGACGCGATATTTGTGGCATTGCACAGACGGGCACGGGCAAAACCGCCTCCTTCGTGCTGCCGATGCTGACGCTGCTGGAAAAGGGCCGCGCCCGCGCAAGAATGCCGCGCACGCTGATCCTTGAGCCTACGCGCGAACTCGCCGCACAGGTCGCGGAAAACTTCGAGAAATACGGCAAGAATCACAAGCTCAACGTTGCGCTTCTGATTGGTGGCGTCTCCTTCGAGGAGCAGGATCGCAAGCTTGAGCGTGGCGCAGATGTTCTGATCTGCACCCCCGGCCGCCTGCTCGACCATTGCGAGCGCGGCAAGCTCCTGATGACCGGCGTCGAGATTTTCGTCATCGATGAAGCCGACCGTATGCTGGATATGGGCTTTATCCCGGATATCGAACGCATCGCCAAGATGATCCCTTTCACGCGCCAGACCCTGTTCTTCTCGGCCACCATGCCGCCGGAAATCCAGAAGCTGGCAGACCGCTTCCTGCAGAACCCGACCCGCGTCGAAACGGCCAAGCCGTCTTCCACTGCAAAGACGGTAACGCAGCGCATCGTGGCAACGCATGACAAGGACTATGAGAAGCGCGCCGTATTGCGCGATCTCATCAAGGCTCAGACCGACCTGAAGAACGCGATCATCTTCTGCAATCGCAAGAAGGACGTCGCGGATCTCTATCGCTCGCTGGAGCGTCATGGCTTCTCAGTCGGCGCACTGCATGGCGATATGGACCAGACCTCGCGGACGAAAACCCTTGCCGGATTCAAGGAGAACCAGATTACCCTTCTGGTCGCTTCAGACGTCGCCGCACGCGGTCTCGATATTCCCGATGTCAGCCACGTCTTCAATTTCGATGTACCGATCCATGCGGAAGACTATGTTCACCGCATCGGCCGTACCGGTCGTGCAGGCCGCTCCGGCGCTGCCTTCACCCTCGTCAATCGCCGCGATACGAAGTATCTCGATGCCATCGAGAAGCTGATCAACGAAAAGATCGAATGGCTGAATGGCGATCTTTCCGAGCTTCCGGCACCGATGGAAAGCTTTGCCAGCGACCGTCCGCGTCGCGGCAAGGAAAAGGACAAGGAACGTGGCCGTGGCCGCGATAGAAACCGCCGTGATGCTCCTCAGCAGACCGAAGCGGAAACCCCAATTGTAAAACCTGCTGACAACGCACCGGTTGCAGCGAATGGAGGCGACAAGTTGAAGGCAGAGCGTAGGCACGAAAAGGCTCCTCGCAATTTCGAACGGAGCCATGGCGCTTCCCACGCCAACGACGACAACCGTGATCGTCGCCGCCACTATCGCGACCATGACGATGGCCCGACACCTGTCGGCTTCGGCGACGACATTCCGGCCTTCATGCTGATCGTCGCAAACGCCAAGGCCTGATGGCACAGCCAGGCATTGATTTTCCAGGGGTAGGCTGCGGTCTCGTCATCAGGCGGGACGGCAAGCTGCTGCTTTACAAGCGCGTAAAGTCGCCGGAAGCCGGCCACTGGAGCATCGTCGGCGGCAAGGTCGACCATATGGAACACGCGGTCGAGGCCGCGCGCCGCGAAGCGGAAGAAGAAACCGGCCTCACCATCGGTGACGTCCGTTTTCACTGCATCAGCGAACAGATCATACCCGAAGACGGCCAGCACTGGCTGTCACTGATCTATATTACAGACGACGCCGAGGGCACTCCGCAACTGACGGAGCCGGACAAGCTGTCCGATATGGGCTGGTTCGATCTGGAAAACCTTCCCTCCCCACTTTCCCTTTTCGCCAAGGATGCCTTTGCCCACTTGAAGGGGTAATCGGTGTCGACCGGCATCCGGCTAATCGGCTGCTAGCCAGAAACGCACCTTGAACGTTTCCTTGGAAACGCTCCGGCATCCGAAGCAATATTTCAATGACTTAGAGAAGTCGCGCCACTGTGAGGCGCGCATTGCGCCTTGCCTGAAGCTGCGCTCCAAAGCGCGTGCAGAGCTGAGCGCGCAGCAAAAAAACCGCTTCGGCAAGCCGAAGCGGTTCGAGTGCTGAAACAAGTTCAATATAGTAGACCCATATACGCTTCGGCAATGCAGACCATTCACAACCTGCATTCCCCTAAAACAGTAATATAAAGACATTACTGAAAATTAATGTCAACGCGCATTCACCAATGCTTTGCCGACACCTTGATGAGCAAAGCTCACATTTGGAAATACAACAAAAATACATAAATATAGCTACAATATAAATCATATCTATTCTGTAAAAACGCGTTTACTTGCGGTGATTAATGGCCCTGCGCCCCGCATCTTACTAATACCGCAGCGAATTGAGGCTGTAAGCACAGCGCTTAAATCTACTACTGTGTAGTTTTATGCATAAATCACATAATGACATGCGCTTTAAGTCGGAGTTGTATTGGAATAATTGTATTTAATATATATTTAAGACAATCATGTCCAGGATATTATTGATGTGCTTTTTGCGCCACGAACCGTCGCAAAGCGAGAATTATAACCTCCGGCATGGCCGGGAGCGGAAAGCATCGAGCCGAATCAGGGCCACCGCTCCCCGAATCTGGCAAAACTTTGCGATGGAATGCATTTTCCTCTGCATCGCCCCTTTTGCATCGCGCCCGGCATCGCTAAACATCAAACAAACGAAGAGGATAAAGCTGCCACATGTATTCCATTCGCCTGCTCAGTTTCGCTCTAAGCCTCAGCCTGGCCGGTGCAGCAAGCGCAGCGACGATTGGCGTGGTGGCCCCGCAGAATGGCGCTTATGCACCGCTCGGCCTGCAAATCAGACAGGGCGTGAAGGCCGCAGCCGCAAAAGTCGGCCTTGATGTCATCGAAATCCACGAGAGCTGCGAGGAAGGCAGCGGCGGCGCGATTGCGGATGGCTTGATCGCATCGAAGGTCAGTGTGGTCGTGGGCTTTCTCTGCACGGAAACCCTGGCCGATGCTTTGCCCACGCTCAAGAATGCGGCAATCCCTGCCATCACGCTTTCCAGCCGTGCGCCGATATTGATGGAAGATGCGTTGAAGCGCGGCTGGCCGCTCTTCCGCATGGCCCCCTCCGAAAGCGATGAGTCCGGCGCCATTGCCGATATCATTTTGCGTGACTGGAAGGGCATGTCCTTCGGTCTGGTGGATGACGGCACGATCTACAGCCGCGAACTGGTCGATCGCATCCGCTCCCGGCTGGAGGAAGCGGGCCTGAAACCCACCTTCAACGATACGATGCGCCCCTCGCAGGAGCAGCAGGTCACCCTCGTGCGCCGCCTCAGCCGCACGGGCGTTACGGATATCTTCGTTGCCGCAGAGCGGAATGATGTCTCCATCATCGCCCGGGATGCCGCGTCGGAAAAACTGCCACTCACCATCATGTCCGGCGATACGATGAGAGCCGCCAACAACCCCGTGCCATTGCAGCCGGGCGTTCTGGCCGTCACTTTGCCCGATTACGCGACGCTTCCCCCGGCTGCCGAAGCATCGAAGGAGCTGCGCGCAGCGAATATCGAACCGGAAGGCTATGTGCTTCCGGCCTATGCCGCGACCCAGCTTTCCGCGAAACTGCTAGAAGTCGCGCAGGAAAAGGGCAAGCCCGCACCGGAAGTGGCCATCAACACTCCATTTGAAACCGTCCTCGGGCAAATCGTCTTCAACGACCGCCACGAATTGCAGACCAACCCTTATCAGCTGCAACGCTGGACTGGCACCAGCTTTGCTCCCGCAGATAAAGCGCAGAAATAAGCCGTCCTTCTCTACGAGAAATTTCCAATCTAATCGATTGGACAGTTGAGGAAAGCAGCAGCCAATCTTGTTGCCCCTAATAACCAATGTTAAGAGCCTGTCTGAAAACTCGGACGGGTCGATCCGGTGATGCTTTTTGCGCTCTGCTGCGTCGAAAATCTTGTCGATATCAACGGATATCGCCTACGATCTTCTTCTTGCAGAACACAAAAATCATTCCCCGGCTCTCCGCCGCCGAGTTTCCAAACAGACTCTAAGCCCAGCATCGCCTTGCCTAACAGGAGCTTTTGCAGATGTCCCTTCCCGTCCGGATCGCCCCATCCATTCTTGCCGCCAATTTCGCGAAGCTTGGCCAGGAGGTCGCGGATGTCACGGCGGCGGGCGCGGACTGGATTCATCTGGATGTGATGGATGGCCATTTCGTTCCGAACATCTCCTTCGGCCCGGATGTCATCAAGGCACTGCGCCCGCACAGCATGGCCTTTTTCGATTGCCATCTGATGATCGCGCCTGCCGATCCCTATCTTGAGGCTTTCGCCAAGGCTGGCTGCGATGGCATCACCGTTCATGCGGAAGCCGGTCCGCACCTGCACCGCTCGCTGCAAACCATTCGCTCGCTCGGCAAGAAAGTCGGCGTCACGCTCAATCCGGCGACGCCGCTTTCCGTGCTGGAAAACGTTCTGGATGACGTCGATCTCATTCTCATCATGAGCGTCAATCCCGGCTTCGGCGGCCAGAAGTTCATTCCGGCCATGCTGGACAAGATCCGCGCGGCGAAGTCCCTTATCGGTGATAGACCCATCGAACTGGAAGTGGACGGCGGCATCACCATCGAAACCGCTGGCAGCGCCATTGCCGCCGGTGCCAATGTGCTCGTTGCAGGCTCCGCCGTCTTCAAGGGCGATGGCGCGGAAGATTACCGCAAGACCGTCAGCGCCGTTCGTGCAGCCGCCGAAAGCGGTCGCGCCTGAGGCGGCCATTTACCAGTTTGGCGCTGATATCCACAATCCGTTGAGATTGCCGGAACACTTTGCTAAACGGACACCAAATTTCTCCATCAAGAAGGCCTTTGCCATGATCCCTCGTTATTCCCGCCCGGAAATGGTCGCTATCTGGTCGCCGGAAACCAAGTTCCGCATCTGGTTCGAAATCGAGGCGCATGCCTGCGATGCGCTGGCGGAAATCGGCGTCATTCCGAAGGAAGCTGCAAAGACCATCTGGGAAAAGGGCGGCGCAGCCGAGTTCGACGTTGCACGCATCGATGAGATCGAGGCCGTCACCAAGCATGATGTCATTGCCTTCCTCACGCATCTGGCAGAATTCGTCGGCCCGGACTCGCGCTTCATCCATCAGGGCATGACATCGTCGGACGTTCTCGATACCACGCTGAACATTCAGCTGGTGCGCGCCGCAGATCTTCTGATTGCGGATATGGACCGCGTTCTCAATGCGCTAAAGACACGCGCTTTCGAGCACAAGAACACGGTGCGCATCGGTCGCAGCCACGGCATCCATGCCGAGCCGACAACGATGGGCCTGACTTTCGCGCGCTTCTATGCCGAGATGGATCGCAACCGCGCCCGCCTTGTCGCGGCCCGCACAGAAATCGCAACAGGCGCCATCTCCGGCGCAATTGGCACCTTCGCCAATATCGACCCATCGGTCGAAGAGCATGTCTGCAAAGCGCTTGGTCTGGCACCGGAGCCGGTTTCCACACAGGTCATCCCGCGTGACCGTCACGCCATGTTCTTCGCAACGCTCGGCGTCATCGCCTCGTCCATCGAAAACGTCGCCATCGAAATCCGCCACATGCAGCGCACGGAAGTTCTGGAAGCCGAAGAGTTCTTCTCTCCGGGCCAGAAGGGCTCTTCCGCCATGCCGCACAAGCGCAACCCGGTTCTGACGGAAAACCTCACCGGCCTTGCACGCCTCGTGCGCATGTCCGTCGTCCCGGCCATGGAAAACGTCGCGCTGTGGCACGAGCGCGATATCAGCCACTCCTCCGTGGAACGCGCCATCGGCCCGGATACCACCGTCACGCTGGACTTCGCCCTGAACCGTCTGGCAGGCGTCATCGAAAAGCTGGTCATCTACCCGGACAACATGTTGAAGAACATGAACAAATTCCGCGGCCTCGTTCATTCCCAGCGCGTTCTCCTGGCGCTGACGCAGGCTGGAGTCTCCCGCGAAGACAGCTATCGCCTCGTCCAGCGCAATGCGATGAAGGTTTGGGAGGAAGGCAAGGACTTCCTTGAGGAACTGCTGGGCGATGAAGAAGTCCGCGCGGCACTGCCAGAGGAAACCATCCGCGAAAAATTCGACCTTGGTTATCACACCAAGCATGTCGATACGATTTTCACGCGGGTTTTCGGTCAGGCTTGAAACCTAACAGCAGACCCCTCACCAAGAAAACCTAGGACTTCGCTTCGCGAAGATCGAGGTTTTCTATCCTCTCCCACAGGGGGAGAGGAAAAGGCGCAAGCGGCGCGGCACACGCCTTATCTCTCCCCTTGTGGGAGAGAAAGTGATTTCAACATCTTAGCCAAAGGCTAAGTGTTAGAAATCGCAAGTGAGGGGTTCGGGTCTTGCCGCAACACCTTGATTCCCCCCACCACCACACCAAGATAAGCGGCATGAAAGCGTCAGAAGCAGAAATCCTCATCGTTCCCGGTTACACCAATTCCGGCCCCGACCACTGGCAGAGCCGCTGGCAGGAGAAGCTCTCCACAGCGCGCCGCGTGGAGCAGGCGGAGTGGTCCAAGCCGGTCAAGGAAGATTGGGTTCAGCGTCTTGTGGAGGAGGTGAATGCCTCCACGAAGCCTGTTGTGCTCGTTGCCCATTCGCTGGGTGTGCCGACCGTCATCCACGCCCTGCCGCAAATTGCCAGCAAGGTGGCGGGTGCCATGTTCGTCGCCCCGCCGGATGTCGCCAATTCGGAAATCCGCCCGAAGCACCTCATGACTTTCGGCCCGTATCCGCGCGATCCGCTGCCCTTCCCGACCATAACCATCGCCAGCCGCAATGATCCCTTCGGTTCGTATGAACACGCCGATGACATTGCCGCAGCATGGGGTTCGCTACTCATCGACGCTGGCATGTCCGGCCACATCAACAGCGAGTCGGGCCACGGTCCCTGGCCGGAAGGAACCATGGTTTTCGCACAGTTCCTGAGCCGGCTTCAGCCGCCTCCCGGATTTAGCGATTGAAGGCGAAATATTAAGGCTTTCGCTAACCACGACCACCGCTTGCAGTGAATAAATTTCCGCACGTCTCTTTAAACGTGTGGCCAAACCTGTAACAATGCCCAATAAATTTGTAGGGGGCATTGGTGTGCCGCCGGATTTTTCAATGCATGATATGGCAGGATCGCGTGACCAAAGACGTGTTGCCAAAAGACTTTTTAAATGCCCTTCCTGTTCCTGCGCTCCTCATGGGGCCGGACGGCAGCATAGCCTTTGTGCCTGACGAGCTGGGTTTTCCGCAGCTTTTCGCCCACCCGGAAAACATAGCAGACCTCGTTCCGGAGTCGGAGCGCAACGCGCTTGAGGCATTTCTGAAGGACATCGCGCAGACCGCGCCGAAGTCTATCGAACTGCGCCTCGGCGCACCCTTCTGCGATGATTGCTACGCCATTCTCAGCATCGGCCACTGCCCCAACCTGCCCGATCTCTATCTTGCCCAGTTTACCGATATCACCGGGCAGCGCGAACGCGAGAAGGAAATCGCTCTGCGCGAAAGCCGGTGGAACAGCGCCCTCGTCAGCTCGCTTTCCGGCGTCTGGGATAATGATCTCGTAAAGGGCGAGCTCTACGGTTCTGAAACATGGCGCGCCATTCGCGGCATGACGGTTCAGGACCAGATCGAAAGCGACCGCGAGAAGTGGCTCGCCACGCTTCACCCGGATGATCGCGATCACACGCTTCACTGCATCGAGCGGCAGAATGCGGGCGACCCTGCTTATTCCGTCTTCCAGTATCGCGAGCGGCATAAGGATGGCCAGTGGGTATGGATAGAATGTCGCGGCGCCTGCATAGAGCGCGATGAAAACGGCAAGCCGCTACGCATCGTCGGCACGGATACGGATATCTCCCAGCGCAAGGCCACAGAGCATGATCTGGAACGCGTGTCGCGCCACTTCAAGCTGGCGCTGGACGCATCGCAGGTCGGCGTCTTCGAAGTAGACTTCGAAACCCGTGTCACCACCTGGGATGAGCGGATGTACGAGATTTTCGGCATCGAGCAGAACACGCCGATCATCGTCGGCGGTCTGTGGGAAACGCTCGTTCACCCCGACGATCTGGAACGGGTGTCGGCAAACGCATGGAACCAGATCAACACGCTCCAGCCCTTCAGTGACGATTACCGCATCGTCCTTCCAGATGGCGGCATTCGCCATATCCGGGCGCGCTCGCTGCCCTTCATAGACATCGATGGTCGTCACAAGATGATCGGCGTGAACTGGGATGTCACGCATGATGTTCTGCTTCGCAACGAGTTGGAGCGTGCCAAAACGCTGGCCGAAGCGCGCAACGCGGAGCTGGAGGCGGCAAAAGACCGTATCGAGCACAACGCACTGCACGATTACCTGACGGACTTGCCGAACCGCCGCTATCTCGACGAAAAGCTGGGCAGGCTGATGCGGGATCGCGAGGAGGGCGATCCGGGCATAGGCGTTCTCCATATCGATCTGGATCGCTTCAAGCAGATCAACGATACGCTCGGTCACCGTACCGGTGACATGATGCTGAAACATGTTGCCGAGCTTCTGACCCGCAGCCTGAAACCCGGCGAATTCGTCGCGCGTATCGGCGGGGATGAGTTCGTGCTTCTCTCGCCATTCACCGGCAGCATGCGCAAACTGGCAATGATGGCCGACCGGCTGATCCGGGATTTGCGCAAGCCGGTCATGCATGAAGGCCACGAATGCCGCTTCGGCGCCAGCATCGGCATTGCCTGCGGCATTGGCCAGCAGATCGATTACAAGCAGATCCTGCTCAACGCCGATATCGCTCTCTATAATGCCAAGAAGCGTGGGCGAAACCGCTATGAGTTCTTCTCCGCGGATAAGCAGGACTGGCTGGTCAATACCAAGCGCATTTCTGATGAAATCCTGATCGCGCTCGAGCGTGACGAGTTCGTGCCCTATTACCAGTTCCAGTTCGATGCGCTCACACTGGATATTACCGGCGTCGAGACGCTGGTACGCTGGCAGCATCCGGTCGAAGGCATCCTCACCCCGGACCGGTTTCTGGCGGTGGCGGAGGATCTGGATGCCGTGGCCACCATCGATGCCACCATTCTGGAAAAGGCGCTGCGGGATTTCCGCTCATGGCGCGCGCAGGGCATCGCGGTGCCGAAGGTTTCGGTCAACGTTTCCGCCCGCCGCCTGCATGATCCATCGCTGTTGAAGACCTTGGACGGGCTGGAAATCGAGCCCGGCACACTGTCCTTCGAACTGCTGGAATCGATTTTTCTGGATGACAGCAACGAGGTTGCCATCGCCAATCTTCAGAAGCTGCGTGATCTTGGCATCGATATCGAGATCGATGATTTCGGCACCGGCCATGCCTCCATCATCAGCCTTCTCAAAGTAAATCCCAACACTTTGAAAGTAGATCGGGAGCTGGTTCGCCTCGCGCCGCAGTCGACGGAACAACGAAAGCTCCTGAGCTCGATCATCGATATCGGCCATTCGCTGGGCATCAAAGTTGTGGCGGAAGGCGTGGAGACGGCGGAACACATCAGGATCTTGCAGGCCGTCGCGTGCGACTCCCTGCAAGGCTTTGCGTTATGCCGTCCGCTGCCGCGGGACAAGGTTCCGGCCTTTGTCGAGTCGCAGGCGTGGAGGGCCGCTGCCCTCACCCCGCCCCTTCGGGCCAAAGCGCCGAAACTGACCGTTCTGAAGTGCGAGTTCAGGACGCCATCTTGGTTCCGTAGCTGGACAGACCGTTGCGAAGGTCGTCCGCCGCACAGCGCAGAAGCTCGCTCATCCGCTCGTGAATGCTGGCATCCAGAACCGCAATCCCGGCCTTGGCGAAATCATCGTGCAGCTTGTTGAAAACCGCATCGGGAGTATTGTGTTCCACGGACGTAGACACCACTTCATTGGCGTAGGAATTGGCATCGTCCTTGTTCATCAAGGCCGCTGCCCACAGGCCAATCAGCTTGTTGCGCATGGCCTGCACGCGGAAGGTGGCTTCCTCGTCGTGAAAATAAATGTTTTCTAATGCTTTACCACGTTCTTTGAGAGTAACCATTTTTAAGCCCCTGTTTTACTCTAACATTATTTGCGTCCTCTTGAATGGGACAGTTTTCTTATAAAATAAAACTGTTGAAAAAGCGTAACTTCACTTCAGCCCCATCGAAGAAGCCAAAAACAAATGGGAGAATTGAGAACAAGCCAGCGCAGCCGCATTGTGGAATTGCTTCTTTTCCGTTATGGGACCGCTTCAAGAACCGAAACGACCGCCAAAAGCATCGGCGCTAAAATAAGAGATCTGTCATTATGAATCGTCGCCGCCGTATTTACGAAGGCAAGGCCAAGATCCTTTATGAGGGTCCAGAGCCAGGAACTCTCATCCAGTTCTTCAAGGACGATGCCACCGCCTTCAACAAGAAGAAACACGAAGTCATCGATGGCAAGGGCGTTCTGAACAACCGAATTTCGGAATATGTCTTCACCCATCTGAACAAGATCGGCATTCCCACCCACTTCATCCGCCGCCTGAACATGCGCGAGCAGTTGATCAAGGAAGTGGAGATGATCCCGCTCGAAGTCGTCGTGCGCAATGTCGCCGCCGGCTCGCTGTCCAAGCGCCTTGGCATTGACGAGGGCGTGGTGCTGCCGCGCTCGATCATCGAGTTCTATTACAAGTCGGATGCGCTGGAAGACCCGATGGTTTCCGAAGAGCACATCACCGCTTTCGGCTGGGCCAACCCTGCCGAGCTGGACGACATCATGGCGCTCGCCATCCGCGTCAACGATTTCCTCTCCGGTCTTTTCCTCGGCGTCGGCATTCAGCTGGTCGATTTCAAGATCGAGTGCGGTCGCCTGTTCGAAGGCGATATGATGCGCATCATCCTGGCCGATGAAATCTCGCCGGATAGCTGCCGCCTCTGGGATATCGAGACGCAGGAAAAGATGGACAAGGACCGTTTCCGCCGCGATATGGGTGGGCTTGTAGAGGCCTATTCGGAAGTCGCGCGTCGTCTCGGCATCATCAATGAAAATGAACCGATCCGCGGCACCGGCCCGGTTCTCGTCAAGTGAAATCAGGAGAGTTTCAGGTGATCAAGGCACGGGTGACTGTTACGCTGAAGAACGGCGTTCTCGATCCGCAGGGTAAGGCAATCGAAGGCGCGCTCGGTAGCCTCGGTTTCGATGGCGTCGGCCAGGTCCGTCAGGGCAAGGTGTTCGACCTCGAACTCAATGCTAGCGACAAGGCAAAGGCTGAAGCCGACCTGAAGGCGATGTGCGAAAAGCTTCTCGCCAACACCGTCATCGAAAACTACTCCATCGCCATCCTCTAAGATCGGGAGCCATGCGCCCATGAAATCCGCAGTCGTCCAGCTTCCTGGCCTCAATCGCGACCGTGACATGATCGCGGCGTTGACGAAGATTTCCGGTCAGGCGCCCGTTACCATCTGGCAGACGGAAACGCAGATCCCGGATGTCGATCTGATCGTCATTCCCGGCGGCTTTTCTTACGGCGATTACCTTCGCTGTGGCGCTATCGCCGCCCGCATGCCCGTCATGCAGGCCATCCGCGAAAAGGCGGAAGCTGGCGTCAAGGTCATCGGCGTCTGCAACGGCTTCCAGATTCTGGTCGAAGCTGGCATGCTGCCCGGCGCGCTGATGCGCAACACCTCGCTCAAATTCGTCTGCCGCGAAGTGAAGCTCGAAGTCGTCAACAACGACACCGAATTCACCCGCGCCTACGACAAGGGCCAGATCATCCGTTCGCCGGTTGCTCACCATGACGGCAACTACTTCGTTGAAGCGGATGAACTGAAAGCACTGGAAGATAACGGTCAGGTCGTGTTCCGCTACGCCGAAGGCACCAACCCGAACGGTTCGCTGAACGATATCGCTGGTGTCGTCAACGCCAAGGGCAACGTGCTTGGCATGATGCCGCACCCGGAAAACCTCATCGAAGCTGCCCATGGCGGCAAGGATGGCCGCGGCATATTCGCCTCCGCTCTCGGCGTCATCGCAGCGTAAATATTTAACGAAGCCGGGTTACACCGGCTTTGTTGTATCTCGTACCAGTGGATTGAAGCGATGAACCGCCTGCCCCTTCGCAATGTTCTCAATATCGCAGGCCTCGGCCTCATCGCACTCTCTCTCGCCGCCTGCCAGTCCGAGAAAAAAACCGCAGCCAGCGCAACATCCCAGGCGGCACTGCCGGTCATGGAGCGCATCGCGCTTGGCGCAAATGCCTGCTGGTTCAAGTCGGGTGATCCCGCCTTCAAGGCCTACCGCCTTGCGCCAGAGCTGAACTCCTTCTCCGGTCGCCCCCGCATTCTCGTCGTTCCGCGCAACAGCCCGGAATCGAGGCCTCTGCTCGTCGTCCACGCCGAAGGCAACCCGGCAAAGCTCGATGCTTTCGGCCCGATGATGAACGACAGCCACGCCGCCCGCATCGCAACCGACGTGAAGCGCTGGGCCAATGGCGGCAAGGGCTGCTCGTAAGCACCAATAAAACTCGCCGCGCCGGTTGGGACAGGCACGGCGAGCTTCTTCAGCAAAGCCGATCAGGCCTTGCCAATCGCTTCAAAATGACCGTCTCAACGCTGACAGAAGGTAAGCCTTCTCCAATTCCGCAGTCGTCTCACAGCGCGATAATCCTATGTCGTGCAACTGCTCAGGCGTGAGTTCGCGAAGAGACAATCTCGACCGACGCTTCTCGAACCATGTCGCAAATGGCGATATGAGGCGGCCCATCAGGGTGCGAGGCTTTACGGCGGGAAATGGCTGTGCTTCCACCATGTCGCCCGCATCGCGAAAAACGCGTTCCCGCTCATATCCATCGGGATAGATTGTATCGATTGTTACGAGATACTCATTCAACTTGCGCATATTGCACCTGTCCGCCTTTCCGCGGCCTTCAATGTTTCGCAACAATGAATACATTTGACTCCGAAATAGATACAATGCATAAATTGTCACCATGACAAATTGGCTTCCCGATCTATCCGATGGCTCCGGCCCCATTTACGTGCGCCTTGCCGACCGCATTGAAACCGCGATTGCTGACGGCACCTTTGCCGCTGGCACAAAATTGCCGCCGCAGCGAAATTTGGCTTTCGATCTAGGGGTGACAATCGGCACGATCAGCCGCGCCTATTCGCTGATCCACGAGCGCGGGCTGGTCAGCGGCGAAGTGGGGCGAGGAACCTACGTCAACGACCGCAAGTCCGAGAGTGCCAGACCGAAAGCCGTGGACGGACCTTTCGGTGGCACTCGCGTTACCTCCGAGACAGCCGGTCATATCCTGCTGAATGGCACCGCGGCCCCGAATGTCGGGCAGCAACCCACCATCAACAGGCACATTGCCGACATTATGAGGGAGCACCCGCAGGAAATTGCCGATTACACGCGCGGCAACCCTCCCGGCTGGGCCGAGGCTGGCGTAAAATGGCTGTCCTACGGAGAATGGCTGCCCAAGCCGGAAGAAGTCGTTGCCACTCTCGGCGCACATGCCGCCGTCATGAGTGTCATCACCGCGATGACGACACCGGGAGACCGGATCGTTTTCGAACCCGTGACCTATTCTCAGGTCAGTCGAGCCGCAGCACTCAGCGGCCGCCGCGTAACGCTGGTCGAAATCGATGGACATGGAATAGTCCCGGATGATTTCGAACGGGTTTGCGCGCAACAGCACCCGAAGATGATCTTCCTCATGTCATCGGCACAAAACCCGACCTGCGCAACCCTTCCGCTGGAACGCCGCAAAGCCATTGCCGATATCGCACGGCGCTATAATGTCTGGATCATCGAAGACACGCTATATGGCGCGATGCGCAATGATGGCATTCCCCTTGTGGCCGAATTCGCCCCAGACCACAGCTTCGTCGTCGGCGGCCTTTCGAAATCCGTCGGTGCCGGTCTGCGTGGCGGCTGGGTCGCCTGCCCTGCCCACTTTGTCGGGCGCGTTCGCATCGCCCACAAGATGCTGACCGGCGGCATGCCGTTTCTTATGGCAGAGCTTTCCGCCCGCCTCGTCAATAGCGGCGATGCAGCGGAAATCCGAAAGGATTGCATCACGGAAATCCGCGCGCGCGAAGCCATTTTGAGAGCAGCGCTCAACGGGCTGGAATTCAACTCCGAACCCGAAATTGCCTTCGCCTGGATCAAGCTGCCAGAGCCGTGGCTATCCGGCACTTTCCGTAATGCGGCCATGAACGAAAATGTTTTCGTGGATGATGAGGACGAGTTTAAGGCTGCGCGCACGGACAAGGTTTTTCACCGCGTAAGGATCAGTTTCTCGCTTCCCAAAACGCGCGATGAACTGCAGCACGGACTAGGCGTCATCAGACGTCTGCTGGACAACGGCGCTTCGGCCTATGACAGTATCGAATGACTGTGATCACGCTGAACCTCTCTCGAAATGCCGGAAAAGGTGCCAGTTTTTTGTCTTCCTATTAGCACTTCACAAAAAAGCACCAATCGAAACACAGAGTGGCAAGTAGCAGCTGCCTGCATTATGTGAGCTTTTGTGAGGGGAATAAGGGCGCGGGATGCGCTCGACGCCGAAGAACGAACGGAAGATAGTGTATGGATTCAAGACGACAGCCTTTTTCGCAGCGTATTCGCACCTCTTTGATTGCGAAGATTTTCGTCGTCTGTTTCGTCAGCGTCCACATTCCACTCATCACGCTCATCACATTTCTGGCGCTCGGTTTCGAGCCCAGCGCCATGTCCGTCTTCGCGCTCGTTCTGGGCGCCACCCTGCTCGGCACCGGCGTTTGCCTGTATGCGCTGTGGCGCTTCATCCGCCCGCTCAATCATCTGGCAGGTGCTTTGAAAAAATACCCGGAAGACAAAGGCGTCTTCAAGCTTCGCGCCCCCGGCAATGACGAGATCGGCGTGGTCACCGAATCCGCCAAGTCCACCCTCATTCAGGTTGAAGAACTCACCAAGCAGCTCAAGCGTCAGGCCACGACCGACTTCCTCACGGGCCTCGGCAACCGCCGCTCGCTCACGGAACAGGTCCCAGCGCTGCAAGCGCAATCCGTCCGCGCGCGAGAGCCGCTGTCCCTCATCCTCTTCGACCTCGATAATTTCAAGAAGATCAACGACGAATACGGCCACGAGGTGGGTGACAATGTGCTGATGGTCGTCGGCGAAGTGGTCAAGGATCAAATCCGCCCTTACGATCTGGCCGCCCGCATCGGCGGCGAGGAATTCTGCCTCGTCCTTCCCCGCACCGATGGCGTCTCCGCGCTCAGCATTGCCGAGCGCCTGCGCCTTGCCTTCCAGTCCAGCTATGTGGAACCCCTGCCCCATGGCCGCATCACCTGCAGCTTCGGCGTGGTGGAAGCCCAACCCTCCGAACGGCTTCAGCAACTGCTTTCCAGAGCCGATACTGCCCTGTACCAAGCCAAGGGCGCTGGCAGAAACACCGTCATCGGACCGAAACAGGATAAGGACCACCGGGAAATCTAGGCTGGATCTGCGCCTTCGAACCCTGTTTAAGACCCGGAAAACAGCGAAAGCCCCAAGCCAGGATCGAGCCGTTTGCCATTGAGCCGGGCGGAAATCCCCCGGCAGAGCCTTTCCGTTCAAAAAGAAATCGCTCTAAACCTTGGAGATCGCGGCCTTGATAGTAGATGTGCTTGCAATTTGCGCATTCTTGAAGCTATTAGCCAAAGCCATCAGCAATTTTTACCAGATGGTAGACACCCAATGTCCCTTCCCGATAAAGCCTTTCCCGTTTCCTGGGATCAGTTTCACCGTGATGCCCGCGCGCTGGCCTGGCGCCTTGCCGGCCTGAACCAGGAGTTCAAGGCCATCGTCTGCATCACGCGCGGCGGCCTCGTGCCCGCAGCCATCATTTCCCGCGAACTCAACATCCGCCTCATCGACACCGTCTGCATCGCCACGCGCCACGACTACGTCAACCAGGGCGACACCATTCTTCTCAAGGCAATCTCCCCGGAATTGCTCGAAAAGGACGGCGAAGGCATCCTCGTGGTGGACGACCTGACCGACACCGGCAAGACCGCACTCGAAGTGCGCGAAATGCTGCCCAAGGCCCACTTCGCCTGCGTCTACGCCAAACCCACCGGCGTCCCCACCATCGACACCTTCGTCACCGAAGTCAGCCAGGACACCTGGATCTACTTCCCCTGGGACATGGGCTTCACCTATCAGGAACCGATTGCGAAGGGTGCGCCGGGCTGATCCAGATCGACCTGATAAGATACCAAAAGGCTGCGCTTAGCGCGGCCTTTTCTGTTTTATCGTCACAGTTAAACGGAATCGTAATCAGCTTTTCTTTTGAAGCGACGCGTCTCTCGCATCGAGGAGGCTAGACCGTACCGATACAACCGAATATCTATTATTTTCAGCTCATCACTTCACAACCAATAGTAAATAGCAATGAATCTTTATGATCGTATTTACGGATGCCTTCTAGGAGGCGCGTGTGGGGACGCGCTTGGCGGACCCGTAGAGTTCCTTTCAAAGGAACGTATCCACGCGGAATACGGCGCTGACGGCATTACGGAATTGCATGAGTACGATGGCGTTGTAGGTGCGATCACAGACGACACACAAATGACGCTCTTTACAGTGGAAGGTCTCATCAGAGCTGGAGTTCGCTTCGACACCAAAGGCATATGTCACATTCCTTCAGTCGTGAACCACGCCTATCGCCGCTGGCTACAAACCCAGGAAGCTGATTTCTCAACCTCGGCAAATAACGATGACATAGACGGATGGCTTGTTTCAAACGAACGCCTGTGGGCTAGACGGGCACCAGGAGCAACCTGCCTTTCGGCTCTTCGCACAAAAATGCCTTTTGGAGACAAGGCGCAAAATAACAGTAAGGGATGCGGTACGGTCATGCGTGACGCACCGTTTGGATTCCTTTCTAAGTCGGGCACATCCTATACTTTTGACCTAGCCGCACAGACGGCAGCAACAACACATGGTCACCCTTCTGCACAATACGCTTCTGGCGCGTTGGCGAGCATCATCAACTTCATCGCGGACGGTCACACCCTTATTGATGCCGTAAAAAACACCATGCCACTTCTCGAAAGGGATGGGGCGGAAGAAGTTAAGAGCTCTATTAAGAATGCTTTGAAGTTGAGTAAAATGACGAACTGGCAACTCCGCCTTCCTGAACTTGGAGAAGGGTGGGTAGCTGAGGAAGCTCTGGGAATTTCAGTTTTATGCGCGTTGGCGGGGAAGACGCCTTATGAAGCCATCGTCGCGGCAGTCAATCACAGCGGAGATTCTGATTCCACTGGAGCCATTACCGGTAACATCGTCGGCGCGCTTCACGGAGCTTCGAACCTGCCAGAGATATGGGCGACAAAGGTGGAGTTGCGAGATGTCATTCAGACGCTTGCAGAAGATTTCACTGCGGTTCTGAGTGGCAAAGTCGACATCTTGGCGTCGCGTTATCCCGGCTGGTAGTATCATGGGATGGTACCCTTGCAGAGAATAAGTGGGTAGGTTCAAGCCTCCCACTACATTTTGTGGAAAGAGCGCATATCGTGGGATCGGCACATAACTGTTGTGGAAACTTCAGCCTTTCTGTGGTGTACGGGCAACACCGATTTTTTCATCAAAACCGGCATTTTTCTGCCCTACGTAACGAAAGCATACGTAAGGGAAGGCTGAATAATTTCTGACAAGTCACTGAATTTTATGGCGGGTTTTTCTTTCCCCGTTTTCCACAAGCAATCCACACCATATCTTGTGGTTAATATTCGGTTGCAAACTAGGCCTTGACGGAATCAGCAGGTTTTCTAAAAGTAACCCTCATGTTGCGGCAGCAACGGAATCGGGTGCTTCACCTTCGGTTCTTTTTAAGTCTCAGTTCACGCGTTTGCCTGCGTTCCGACCATGAGGGGGTGGAGCGCTAACGGCTGTCTGTGGGCTGAATTTGTTGCCGAAATATGATGCGGGATCTGGCGGCAACAAACTGTTAATACTATATATAGTATGCTTGCAGCCGTAATCACCACGAGATAAGGGAACAACATCCAAGGATGTTTGTTACCCACACATCGCAAAACAACCGGCTGCGCGTAACGAGGCGCGAAGCTGGAACGTATTTCTGCGCCCAGCTCACGGGCGCCCAAGACGAGGACAAAACGATGCGCATCGAACGCCGCTTTACGAAGCCCGGCCAGTCGCCTTACGCGGAAATCGACTTCCGCAAGGCAGTCAGCGAAATCAAGAATCCGGACGGCTCCATCGTGTTCCGCCTCGCGGATATCGATGTCCCGGCGCAGTTTAGCCAGGTTGCGACCGACGTTCTGGCGCAGAAATATTTCCGTAAGGCAGGCGTTCCGAAGGTTCTGAAAAAGGTTGAAGAGAACGACGTTCCGTCCTTCCTGTGGCGCTCCGTTGCCGATACGGCTGCTATGAAGGATATCCCGGAAGGTGAGCGTTACGGTTCCGAAATCGATGCGCGTCAGGTGTTCGACCGTCTCGCTGGCACCTGGACCTATTGGGGCTGGAAGGGCAAGTATTTCTCGTCCGAAGAAGATGCGCTGGCCTTCCGCGATGAGCTTGCCTACATGCTGGCCACCCAGCGCGTTGCGCCGAATTCCCCTCAGTGGTTCAACACCGGCCTGCACTGGGCCTATGGCATCGATGGCCCCGGCCAGGGCCACTTCTATGTAGACCCTTTCACCGGCAAGCTGACCAAGTCCAAGTCCGCTTACGAGCATCCGCAGCCGCATGCCTGCTTCATCCAGTCCGTCGAAGACGACCTCGTCAACGAAGGCGGCATCATGGATCTGTGGGTGCGTGAAGCGCGCCTGTTCAAATACGGCTCCGGCACCGGCTCCAACTTCTCTTATCTTCGCGGCGAAGGCGAAAAGCTGTCCGGCGGCGGCAAGTCCTCCGGCCTCATGAGCTTCCTCAAGATCGGTGACCGCGCAGCGGGCGCCATCAAGTCCGGCGGCACCACGCGCCGCGCGGCCAAGATGGTCGTCGTCGATGCCGACCACCCGGATATTGAAGCTTACATCGACTGGAAGGTGAACGAAGAGCAGAAGGTTGCCGCTCTCGTCACCGGCTCCAAGATCGTCGCCAAGCACCTGAAGGCCATCATGAAGGCCTGCGTCAATTGCGAAGCCGATAACGGCGATTGCTTCGACCCTGCCAAGAACCCTGCCCTCAAGCGCGAAATCCGCGCTGCCAAGAAGGATCAGGTTCCGGAAAACTACGTCAAGCGTGTCATCCAGTTCGCCCAGCAGGGCTACAAGGATATCGAATTCAAGACCTACGACACGGATTGGGATTCGGAAGCTTACCTCACGGTGTCCGGCCAGAACTCCAACAACTCCGTGTCACTGAAGGATGACTTCCTGCGCGCAGTTGAAAATGACGGCGACTGGAACCTGACCGCACGCCGCGATGGCCGCGTCATGAAGACGCTGAAGGCCCGCGACCTGTGGGAAAAGATTTCGCATGCCGCATGGGCATCTGCCGATCCGGGCCTGCACTTCAACACCACCATGAACGACTGGCACACCTCGCCAGCCGCTGGCCCCATCCGCGCATCCAACCCCTGCTCGGAATACATGTTCCTGGATGACACGGCCTGCAACCTTGCTTCGCTGAACCTCATCCAGTTCAAGGACGCCGCCACCAAGAACATCAACATTGCCGATTACGAGCATGCCGTCCGCCTGTGGACGATGGTTCTCGAAGTCTCGGTCATGATGGCGCAGTTCCCATCCCGCCAGATTGCGGAACTCTCTTACGAGTACCGCACGCTCGGCCTCGGCTACGCCAATATCGGCGGCCTGCTGATGTCCTCCGGCATTCCTTATGACAGCGATGAAGGCCGTGCCATTGCCGGTGCCCTCACCGCAATCATGACCGGCGTTTCCTACGCAACGTCCGCTGAAATGGCTGGCGAACTCGGCCCCTTCCCGGGCTTTGCGCCGAACCGTGACAACATGCTGCGCGTCATCCGCAACCACCGCCGCGCCGCGCAAGGTCTGGCCTATGGTTACGAAGGCCTGTCGGTAAACCCGGTTCCGCTCATCCATGCAGATTGCACGGATCAGGACCTCATCACCCACGCCGTTGCCGCATGGGACAAGGCTCTGGAGCTTGGCGAACAGCACGGCTACCGCAACGCCCAGACCACCGTTATCGCGCCGACAGGCACGATCGGCCTCGTCATGGATTGCGACACCACCGGCATCGAGCCTGACTTCGCTCTGGTGAAGTTCAAGAAGCTCGCTGGCGGCGGCTACTTCAAGATCATCAACCGCGCAGTACCAGAATCGCTCCGCTCGCTCGGTTACTCCGAAAGCCAGATCGCCGAAATCGAAGCTTACGCAGTCGGCCACGGCAATCTCAACCAGGCACCCGGCATCAACCCTGGCTCGCTGAAGGCCAAGGGCTTTACGGATGAGAAGATCGAAGCCGTCAACGGCGCGCTGAAATCCGCCTTCGACATCAAGTTCGTCTTCAACCAGTGGACACTCGGCGCGGACTTCCTGAAGGACACGCTGAAGGTTTCCAACGAGCAGCTCTCCGACATGAGCTTCAATCTGCTGGAGCATCTCGGCTTCGGCAAGAAGGACATCGAAGCGGCGAACGTTCACGTCTGCGGCGCGATGACGCTGGAAGGCGCACCGTTCCTGAAGGAAGAGCATCTGCCAGTCTTCGATTGCGCCAACCCATGCGGCAAGATCGGCAAGCGTTACCTCTCGGTCGAATCCCACATCCGCATGATGGCGGCTGCCCAGCCTTTCATCTCGGGTGCGATTTCCAAGACCATCAACATGCCGAACGATGCGACGGTGGAAGATTGCGGCGCAGCCTACATGCTGTCGTGGAAGCTGGCTCTGAAGGCCAACGCTCTCTACCGCGATGGCTCCAAGCTGTCCCAGCCGCTCAACGCATCGCTGGTGGAAGACGAGGATGACGAAGACGCAATCGAAGAGCTGATCGCTCAGCCACAGGCCGCACAGGCCGTTACGCTGACCGAAAAGATCATCGAGCGTGTGGTCGAACGCGTCAGCCGCGAGCGCGAAAAGCTGCCGAACCGCCGTCAGGGCTACACCCAGAAGGCTGCTGTCGGTGGACACAAGGTCTACCTTCGCACCGGTGAATTCGGTGATGGCCGCCTCGGCGAAATCTTCATCGATATGCACAAGGAAGGCGCTGCTTTCCGTGCGATGATGAACAACTTCGCCATCGCCATCTCGCTCGGCCTGCAATATGGCGTGCCGCTGGAAGAATATGTGGAGGCCTTCACCTTCACCAAGTTCGAGCCTGCCGGCATGGTCATCGGCAACGATGCGATCAAGAATGCCACGTCGATCCTCGACTACGTGTTCCGCGAACTCGCCGTCTCCTACCTCGGCCGTCACGATCTGGCGCATGTCGATACGTCGGATTTCTCCAACACGGCACTCGGCAAGGGCATTCAGGAAGGCAAAACCAACCTGCTCTCCACCGGCTGGACCCGCGGTTACAAGCCAACGCTCGTTTCCAGCACCGCTGGCGAACGCTCCGGCTCCGAGCCAAAAGGTTCCGCAACCGCCGCCCCCGCCCGCGCCTCCGGCAACGTAACCTCGATCTCCGGCAACGCCGCCCGCAAGCTGGAACCGGCCATCGCCGCCTCCACCTCGGAAGTCGTCGCCTTCAAGCGTGACTACGAGGAGCGCGCCAAGGAACTGGCCGAGGAAATCGCAGAAGAGGCCCTCGCCACCGAATCCGAACAGGCCGCGACAGCTCTCTTCTCCGACAAGGCAGCAGCAGACGCCGCCTCTGCCAAGACGGAAGCCAAAAAGGTAGAAAACGAACGCCGCATGCGCTCCATTGCGCAGGGTTACACGGGCAACATGTGCTCCGAGTGCCAGAACTTCACGATGGTTCGGAATGGGACTTGCGAGAAGTGCGATACTTGTGGTGCGACGAGTGGTTGCAGCTGAGTGTAGGCTAAGCGAGTGATGGATCTGTTGCCCTAAGAAAAGAAGCCCGAGGAGAAAAACCTCGGGCTTTTTCGTGCGGGGGAATAGCTGTTGGTTTCCTTGAAGGCAATCCGAAAACACTAAGCAGTGTCTTACACACTCCTCAGTGCAAGAAGCCCACCCCTCACCTGAAAAATCTAAGACTTAGCTGAAGCTAAGATCATGATTTTTCTTCCTCTCCCACAAGGGGAGAGGTAACCCAGTCGTACCGCCGAAATTTTCTTCTACAAAGTTCGCTGGAGATGCACAAACAGCGAGGCTCGCGCCTTATCTCTCCCCTTGTGGGAGAGAAAGCAATTTCAACATCTTAGCTTCAGCTAAGTGTTAGAAATTGCAAGTGAGGGGTCCCGCCCCACGCTCTGACGCCCCCGCAAATAATCCAGAACACAAAGACAAACGAAATCCAGATTTCTCTCGATCTCGTCGTTCCAGAACCGTAGCGTCACAAAACCCTCGCCGCGAAAATATGCATCGCGCCGCGCATCCGCATCGCTGTCCGCATGCTGCGCGCCATCCACCTCGATAATCACCTTCGCATCGAAGCAGACGAAATCGAGAACGTAATTGTGCATCGGCACCTGCCGCCGAAACTTGAATCCTTCCAGCTTCCCACCGCGCAGCACCTGCCACAAAAGATTCTCTGCGCGGGTCGAATCCTTGCGCATCGCTCGTGCACGTGTCCGGTTGATTGGCGGCGGCTCGTGGTTATGGGGCATGGGCGGTTGCCTCAAGTTGTGGTCAGCGCCAGAATGCACCCCTCACCTGAAAAATCTATGACTTAGCTGAAGCTAAGATCATGATTTTTCTTCCTCTCCCACAGGGGGAGAAGTAACCTAGCCCCTCCATTTTCACTCCCTGTTGAACGCTGAGAGGGGCGAGAACGGTGCCGCCCTTTCCTCTCCCCTTGTGGGAGAGGATAGAAAACCTCGACTTCGCAAAGCGAAGTCCTAGGTTTTCTTGGTGAGGGGTCACTGTCTCTCCTCAGTCAAAAAAAATAAAAAAATCCCCTCAACATTTTTCCCCACCCCCAAAACCACCCGTACACTCCCCCTCATCCCGCCCTCGGATACACCGCAAGGCGTTGTGGCGAGGCGGGGTAGGTGCTGGGGGTGAGGAGGTTACGCGGCCTCTCCATCCTCAGGGTCGAGCAGCAATCCCCCCGGCGGCAACGGGTGAGAGGACATGGCGTCGGTTTCGGACCGGCTGGCGCAGTTCTCCCGATGCCCGACCTGGCCGGATCGACAAGCGGCGGTGCGAACAACGGCTGCCGGGTTTCGATCCATCCGTCAGGATTTCGCCGCCGGGCGTACCGACAGCTCATCGTCTCATGGTCGAACGCGATCATGAAGATAGAAGCGAAAGTCAGGCGGTACACAGGAAGACGCTGCATCTGCCCCGTTCATCCTAAAAAGGTGAACGGACGGATCGTAAGGTAACCATCTGGCCAGCACTCGAAACGTGCTGTCGGGTGAGAGCCTTGCGGAGAACGGATCGGGACTGCGGGCTGTACGAGATGTTCGGCTCCCTCACTCCCGAAGGCAGATGTGGCTGAACTGGCAGGGCGATGGCGGGCAACCATCATCGCACCCGGATGGAAAGGGTTGGGCCTTGATCAAGTCCGACCGGTTCTCCGGCAAGGTTTTTAACCCTTGCCATCCGGGTTCTGCCAGCCGTGGCAAGAGGATTGCGGCTCTGCCGAAAGAGCCGAACGGGGCGCTGAGAGGTGCCACATACTAAACTACCCAACGAGGCAGCTTTCTGCGCCCCGTCCGAAATGCCATGGCCTCGCCCTCAAAGGTGAAGCGATGGAGAGAATGAGAAGTTCAAGCCACGGGCAGATACTGCCGCGTGAACGGCGAAGCTTGGCGTAAAGGCTGGCCGGGATTTTTGACAATGATAGGATTTGAAGAACGAGGCTTCGAGCCACAACACAGCAGCCCTCCATCATCATCCTGAGCTTGTCGAAGGAGAGGCGCGCAGGCGAAGCCGGAGCCTCGAAAGGCGGGGGTTGCGGGCGGCAAGCTAAAGTATGCAGTGTGATGCTTTGAGGCCCCTGTGAGGCGCTTGGAGGCCTTATGATAACCCGAAAACATTGACTGGTCCCAAAACCCACGATGTGAAGCAACAGGCGTCCGCCTCGCCTCTGCAACCTTTTCGTCCGCCAGAATCAAAAAAGCCGCCGGATCACTCCGACGGCTTGTGAAGCTCTGCTAAAAAAGATCAGGCGTTGGCCACAGCCAGACGCTTTTCATCGCGGCCGCTCTTCATGCGCTCGGACAGGAGGAAGGCCAGTTCCAGAGCCTGATCGGCGTTGAGGCGTGGGTCGCAATGGGTGTGGTAGCGGTCGGACAGCGAATCCGCCGTCACGGCGCGGGCGCCGCCGGTGCATTCTGTCACGTCCTTGCCGGTCATCTCGATGTGGATGCCGCCTGGATGCGTGCCTTCGGCGCGGTGGATCTGGAAGAAGCTTTCGACTTCCGACAGAATGCGGTCGAACGGACGCGTCTTGTAATGGTTGAGCGTGATCGTGTTGCCATGCATCGGATCGCAGGACCAGACCACCTTGCGGCCTTCCTTCTGAACGGCGCGGATCAGCTTCGGCAGGCTTTCGGCAACCTTATCGTGGCCGAAACGGCAGATCAGCGTCAGGCGACCGGCCTCGTTGGTCGGGTTCAGCGCATCGATCAGCTCGATGAGGTTATCCGGCTGCAGGGACGGACCGCACTTCAGGCCGATCGGGTTCTTGATGCCGCGGAAATATTCCACATGCGCATGGTCCAGCTGGCGGGTACGGTCGCCGATCCACAGCATGTGGCCGGACGTGGCGTACCAATCGCCCGAGGTGGAGTCGACGCGCGTCAGCGCCTCTTCATAACCCAGAAGCAGCGCTTCGTGGCTGGTGAAGAAATCCGTTTCGCGCAGGCTCGGATTGTTTTCCGCAGTGATGCCGATGGCCTTCATGAAGTCCATGGTTTCGGAAATGCGGCTGGCAAGCTTGCGGTAACGATCCGCCTGCGGGCTATCCTTGACGAAGCCGAGCATCCACTGATGCACGTTTTCCAGGTTGGCATAACCACCCATGGCGAAAGCGCGCAGCAGGTTCAGCGTGGCAGCGGACTGACGGTAAGCATCCAGCTGGCGCTCCGGGCTTGGAATGCGCGAGCCTTCGTTGAACTCGATGCCGTTGATGATGTCACCACGGTAGGACGGCAGCTCGACGCCATCCTGCGTTTCGAAATTCGAAGATCGAGGCTTGGCGAACTGACCGGCAATGCGGCCAACCTTGACGACAGGAAGCTGCGCGCCATAGGTCAGAACGACCGCCATCTGCAGGAAGGCGCGGAAGAAGTCGCGGATATTGTCCGCGCCATGCTCGAGGAAGCTCTCGGCGCAATCGCCACCCTGAAGAAGGAAAGCTTCGCCTTCGGCCACGCTTGCCAGCTGCTTTTTCAAACGGCGTGCCTCACCAGCAAAAACCAGCGGTGGGTAGCTCGCAAGCTGAGCTTCCGTCGCTGCCAGCGCAGCGGCGTTAGGGTACTGCGGAACCTGCTGGATCGGCTTGTGTCTCCAGCTACCGGGCGTCCAATTCTGTGCCATTTTACTCACCTGGTTTTCACGCCAACTATATTGGAAGGCGGCGATCTCGAAATTTGCGCGGCTTATACCCCCAAGGATAGGCTTTGCAAAGTCGATCTTAAAGGGGCGCTGGCGTTTAGGCCTATTTTGTCGGTCAAACGCAAAGAAAAACGAATCTAAACGATTTAAAAAGCCACCGCCTCTTTATGGAGAGACGGTGGCTCACTCTGTTCGCTAGCGAGAGGCGTTAGACACGCTCGCCGTTCTTGATGCGATAGCTCGGCGAATACATCGTCACCAGCTCTTCGGCGGCGGTCGGGTGAACGGCCATGGTGGCGTCGAAATCATCCTTGGTGCAGCCAGCCTTCAGCGTGATGCCGAGAAGCTGGGCCATCTCGCCCGCCTCGTGGCCGAGAATATGCGCGCCGACGACCTTGCGGTCTGCCGCATTGACGAGCAGCTTCATGATCGTCTTCTCGCTGCGGCCCGAAAGCGTCGCCTTCATTGGGCGGAACTGTGCGCGGTAGACTTCGACTTCCTCGAACTTCGCCGCCGCCTGCTCTTCGGAAAGACCGACGGTGCCGATTTCCGGCTGGGAGAAGACAGCCGTGGCGATCAGGTGATGATCCGGCTTCGTCGGATTGTTCTTGAACTCGGTTTCGATGAAGCACATCGCCTCGTGGATGGCGACGGGCGTCAACTGTACCCGGTCGGTGACGTCGCCCAGAGCGTAGATATTCGGGACGTTGGTGCGCGAATATTCATCGACGATGATAGCGCCCTTGGCATTGGTCTTTACGCCTGCATTCTCCAACCCGAGACCCTTGGTGTTGGGATCGCGACCGAGTGCGAGCATGACCAGACCGACATGAACGGACGCGCCCTGCTTGGTGCGCGCCATGAAACCGCCAGCGCCGTCTTTGCTGACCTCTTCGATCACATCCTCAAGAATGATGCGGATGCCCTTGGCTTCCATCGCCTCATGCAGACCCTTGCGCATATCACCATCGAAACCGTTGAGGATTTCCTTGCCGCGATAGATCAGGGTCGTCTCGACACCCAGGCCATGAAAGATATTTGCGAACTCGACCGCGATGTAACCACCGCCCGCAATCAGGATAGACTTCGGCAGTTCATCCAGATGGAAGGCTTCATTGGAGGAGATCGTCAGCTCATGGCCCGGCAGCGACGCATGCTCGTTCGGCGTGCCGCCAACGGCAATCACGATGCGCTCGGCAGTCACGGTCTGGCCGGTCTTCACCAGCTTCACGGTATGCGAGTCGATCAACTCCGCACGGCTGTCGAAAATATCGGCCTTCGCGTTTTCCAGACCCTTGCGGTAAAGGCCCTCGAGACGCTCGATTTCCTTGTCCTTGGCAGAAATCAGCTTCTTCCAGTTGAAGGTGCTCGCACCGACATTCCAGCCGAAGCCAGCGGCATCTTCGAAGTGTTCGGGATATTGCGATGCGTAGACGAAAAGCTTCTTCGGCACGCAGCCACGAATGACGCAGGTTCCACCGTAGCGATACTCTTCGGCAATGCCGACGCGCTTGCCGAGCGATGCCGCAACGCGCGCGCTGCGCACGCCGCCGGAGCCGCCACCGATAACGAAAAGATCACAGTCGAAAGATGCCATCGTAAACCCCTGTCCTACGCCGCTGCACATGGGCGTGTTCGCCGTGTGGATTGCGTAAAATCAATATGTTAAGCGCCGAATTGCGTTTCATGCGGCGCGCGGTGCAGATGCACCGTGTTGATGCTCATATAGGTGTCGCAGCGCACAAAAGAAAAGCCCGGAATTGCTTCCGGGCTTTGAAAAAAACTGAACGTCAACAGCCAATCAGGGCTTCGGCGCCGGAGCGGCAGGAGCGCCGCCAACACCGGACTCGTTTGCAGGCAGCGGCTGAAGATCAGCGCCGGCAACCTTCTGAAGTTCCGTCATGCTGGAAGCGTTCAGATCGCGGTTGATGCCAGCGGCCCAGATATCGGCGGCCTTCATCAGTTCGCGCGTGGCAATCGGGCCGTCCTTCAGAAGCTTCTTGCCGGTTTCGCTGCCGTAGAACGCAGAAATGGCCTTCAGCTCTTCCACCGAGAAAGCGCGTGCATAGGTGAGAGCCGCTTCACGCTCCAGATCGGCACGGCGTGGTGCGAGTTCCAGCGCCTTGGCATCGACCGTTGCGGTGATGGCATCCTGAACGTTCGGCGATGCCTGGATGAGCTCGCCCTTCAGACGCTCTGCCAGACCCGGCAGAATATTGTCGAAACGATCAGTCACACCGAGCGCCGCGATTGCCTGCTTTGCAGCAGCAATGTGCTCCGCCGAAATTTCCTGCGCGCGCGCGGCTGTGCCGAACACGAAACCGGAAATAAGGATCGAAGCAGCGGCAGCTTTGCCCAGTCCCGCTAGTTTGATCATGAAATCTCTCGCTCCTGTTATATTTACGCCTGCATTACGCGGGCGCCATCCGGCCCGGCGATAATGGCAAGCGATGCCAAATTGATGAAAAGTCCGTGCTCTACGACGCCCGGAATCGTGTTCAGCTCACGTGCCAGCGCTTCTGCATCAGGAATACGGCCAAATGATGCGTCGAAAATCAGGTGTCCGCCATCCGTTTTGAACGGCCCGTCCTCGGAAGAACGCAGCTTCAATTCGCCGGAAAGACCCATTCTGGACGCCAGCTTTTCGATGGCGATGCGCGTGGCCGAAAGGCCGAAGGCATTGATCTCGATGGGCAGCGGAAACGCGCCAAGGACCTCGACAACCTTGGTCTGATCCGCAATCACGATCATGCGCGACGATGCGGCAGCGACGATTTTCTCGCGCAGCAGCGCGCCGCCACCACCCTTGACCAGCCGCAACGCATGATCCACTTCATCCGCACCATCGATGGTGAGATCGAGCTCAGGCAATTCGTCCAGAGACTTCAGCGGAACGCCGAGTTCCACGCAAAGCCGCGCGGTGCGCTCGGAAGTCGGAACGCCCTGAACTCTCAAACCGTTCGATACTTTTTCAGCCAGCAGGCGAACGAATTCTTCCGCCGTGGAGCCGGTTCCGATGCCCAACCGCATGCCATCTTCGACGTAGGACAACGCCGCCTCGGCAGCCTTGATCTTCATTTGTCGGGCATCCATGCGCCTGCAACTCCACTCAAACTCACGCCCGGCAATGCAGCCACGCGAAGAACGCTTCTACTGGTCAATTGCACTATAGGCATCGAAATAACAACGCCATCCGTGCGACAGGCCTCGTGTTTACACGGGTCGAAACCCAAACGAAAGCCTTTTTGCTGATCCAAAATGAGCCATTCAGGGGTTTCGTTCGAAATGGCGATCTGCCTTACGAATGATATGCGGATTCCGTCGCTCCACTCACTTGCCGAAGCGAAGGATACGAAAATCGATTTCGATTTTCCGCCCGATGCGCTAGCTTTGTTGGATACCCGCACTGACAGACGAGGTTTCCTCTTTGACTTCTCCCCTAGTGATATTCGATCTTGACGGCACGCTCATCGATACCGCACCGGATCTGATCGACAGCCTGAATTACACCATCGCCACTGCCGATCTAGAACCGGTGACGTTCAACGACCTGACCCACCTCGTCGGACAGGGTGCCCGCGTCATGATCAAGCGCGCTTTTGCCCTGAGAAACAGGGAGTTGCCGGAGGCAGAGATCGAGCCGCTCTACGAGCGCTTCATCGCCCATTACATCGAGCACATGCCCGGCGAAAGCACCCCTTACCCCGGCCTAACCGAAGCACTGGACCGCCTGGACGCCGCAGGCTTCACGTTGGCCGTGTGCACCAACAAGACGACGGTGCTGGCAATTCCCCTGCTTGAAAAGCTTGGCTTGAAGGACCGTTTCAAGGCAATCACCTGCGGCGACACCTTCGAATGGCGCAAACCCGATGGCCGTCACATTCTCGGCACTATCGAGAAGGCCGGAGGCGATGCCAGCCGCAGTGTAATGGTGGGCGATAGCGTGAACGATATTCTGGCAGCCAAAAACGCCAACGTCCCATCGATTGGCGTGACATTCGGTTACACGGATGTTCCGATGGCAGAGCTTGAGCCCAGCGTGGTGATAGACAGTTTCGATGCGCTGGATGCGGCGCTGGTGGAGCGGCTTTTGGCGCAACGCGCGGCGGCAGCTTGATATTCTGCTAAGCCACCTCCGCCAGCCATCCCCGCCGCCATTGCTTCGGCCACGGCGTCATCCTCGGGCTTGACCCGAGGATCCACAACCCTTTGATTTCTCTGACGTTTATGGATCCTCGGTCAAGCCCGAGGATGACGCCGTGGGTGTTACTTCTGTCTAGTCTAAATCTTGCGAAGCCAGAAACGTCGGTCCCTCGCCCGCTGAAGCTCAGGGCCGAAATGACAGGAATGCAGCGGCAACGACACCCAAAAACAAAAAAGCCGCCTCGAAGGGCGGCTTTTTCTATTGAAGCTAAACGCAGATTAACGCGAGTAGAATTCGACGACCAGATGCGGTTCCATGATGACGGCGTAAGGAACGTCAGACAGAGCCGGTACGCGAGCGAAGGTCGCAACCATCTTGTTGTGATCGACTTCGATGTAGTCAGGAACGTCACGCTCAGCCAGAGCAACTGCTTCGAGAACGATTGCGAGCTGCTTGGACTTCTGGCGAACTTCGATAACGTCGCCAACCTTGCAACGGTAGGAACCGATGTTGACGCGAACGCCGTTAACCGTGACGTGGCCATGGTTGATGAACTGGCGAGCAGCGAAAACGGTCGGAACGAACTTTGCGCGGTAGACGATTGCGTCCAGACGCGACTCAAGCAGGCCGATCAGGTTTTCGGAGGTGTCACCCTTGCGACGGTTAGCTTCGTCGTAGGTTGCGCGGAACTGCTTTTCACGGATTTCGCCGTAATAGCCCTTCAGCTTCTGCTTGGCGCGCAGCTGCGTACCGAAGTCGGAAAGCTTGCCCTTGCGGCGCTGGCCGTGCTGGCCCGGGCCGTATTCGCGGCGGTTTACTGGAGACTTAGGACGGCCCCAGATGTTTTCGCCCATGCGGCGGTCAATTTTGTACTTGGACGATTCGCGCTTGCTCATCGCATTTCCTTTCAGAACGTTACACCAGCCTGTTGCCAAGCCGGTTTAAGGAAACACGCCCTCCTCTGAAGTCCGATTTAGGACCTCTGACAGGTTTCTCACATTTGCGAATGGAGAAGCCACGGGACATGTCGGTTAAAGTCGATTGCCGAACGACAGTTCAAGCTGCAGGGCAACCAACGAAACACACCGGACATTGCTGCCCGGCGTTGATGGGGCTTCTATGTGCCCTTCATAAAATTGTCAACGAGAAAAAAACTTCTTAGCGGCTCTTGAAACGCCTTTTAGCCACATTATTTCCCCGTTGTGATCAGGACTCGGGCCCCTCTGGCGTATTACCGGACAATACGCGATGTCGAGTCTCTTAAGGTTGGGGCCACGTCTATGTCTATCACGCGTTCCCCAACCATAAAGCCAACCTCGTCCGGACAAGGGTTGACTGATGGACTTCCTGTTTACGGATTTTCTCGGCACGGCTACATGGATGTGGGCCGTCTTCATTATTCTCGTTTTAGGCCTTCTCGCGCTCGATCTGGGCGTGCTTCATAAGAACTCCAAGGAAATCGGCATACGCGAAAGTCTGCTGATGTCCGCCTTCTACATCGTCATCGGTTTGGCCTTCGGCGGCTGGATTTGGTACCAGTCCGGCCAGCAGCCTGCCATGGAATACGTCACCGGCTTCGTGGTGGAAAAAAGCCTGGCGATGGACAATATCTTCATCATCGCCATGATTTTCTCCTACTTCGCGATCCCGCGCCAGTACCAGCACCGCGTGCTGCTCTGGGGTATTCTCGGCGTAATCGTTCTGCGCGGCATCATGATTGCGGCTGGCGCTGCCATTGTCGAAAACTTCGAATGGGTGCTCTACCTCTTTGCGGCCTTCCTCGTGTTCACCGGCGTAAAGATGCTCTTCTCAGCCGACCATGAAGAGCAGGATATCGGCAAAAACCCGATCCTGAAGTTCCTCCGCACCCGCCTGCCCGTTACCGACAGGCTTTATGAGGAACGCTTCTTCATCAAGAAGCACGACGAAAAGACCGGCAAACTGAAGACTTTCGTGACGCCGCTGTTTCTCGCGCTCATCATGGTCGAAATCGCCGACCTGATCTTTGCGGTCGATTCTATCCCGGCGATCTTCGCGATCACCACCGATCCGTTTATCGTCTACACCTCGAACATCTTCGCGATCCTTGGCCTGCGCGCTCTCTACTTTGCGCTCGCCGCCCTAATCCACCGCTTCGCATATCTCAAATATGCTCTGGCTGCGGTTCTGGTATTTGTCGGCTCGAAAATCTTCCTTGCGGACATGCTGGGCATCGCAAAAATCCCTCCGTCCATCTCGCTCGGCATCACGCTGGCGATCCTTGTGACGGGTGTCGTCGGCTCGCTGTTTGCGACGCGCAACGAGAAGAAGGTGATCGACGAGGTTTGATCGGCTTTGCTTTGGCACGGAAAAGGCGGGGAAACCCGCCTTTTTTTTTGTAGATAAGCTCTCGACGTCATCCTCGGCCTTGTGCCACTACTGTCCGGTTTAAATTTCAGTCCCACATCAGCACCATCTGGTTTGGGGATTTGGACGGTTGTGTGGGTGGTTTAAGGAGTTGGTCGGATCGCCTTTTGTGCATGAGGTTGAGGCGTACGAGGGGGGTGAAGGTGAGCGGTTGCGTGATGGCGCTCTGGCAGGCCTGCGCCATGCGCAGCACAAGATAGGCGATGAGGGCGACATAGGTCTGGATGCGCACGGCGTTTTCGGATGCTCCGAAGAAATGGCGTATCCTGAGGTTCTGCTTGACCCATTTAAAGAACAGTTCGATCTGCCAGCGCTGTTTGTAAAGCTCGGCAATCTCTTCGGCTGGCGCATCCAGATCGTTGGTGACGAGCCGGATGGTCCTGCCCGTGTCGATCCGCACCGCGATCTCGCGCAACGGTTCGGAAAAGGGATTGCGTCTCGAGCGCGCCATGCGTTGTGCCAACAGCCCGATCCTGTCGCACAGGATGTGATCGCTCTCGCTTGGAGGCTGTTCGGTGGCGGCCTGAAGATGCGTGTTGGTCTTAAGCCGTGTGACGAAGCGGCAGCCTGCCCGGTCCAGCGCTGCCCACCACGCGAAATCATAGTAAGCCAGATCAAAGACATAGGTCATGCCGGGTTCGATCGGCATGGCCTTTGCGGGCACGATGTCGTTGGTTCTCTGGCCTGTCATGGTCATCGCCATGGGGATGTCGCCATTCGGATCGTAGGCGACATGCAGCTTGGCGGCTCTGCGCCCGCTGACCATATCGGCCCAACCATTGCTCATGGAGGAGACGGCGACGCGGGTGGCGTCGAGCAGGCGCACCGCATCGCGGATATGGCGACGGGTTCTTCGGCTGGCGGCAGCCGCCATATGGGAAAACAGATCGGCAAAGACGTCCGCAGGCCTTGTGGCATTGGCATCGGCAAGGGTGGAGCGCGCCACGCCGTGGGCACCCAGATGATAAAGCTGGTTGCGGTGGCTCGACAGCCCTGCCTCGATCTCGCGCAGGCTTTGCGCGCCGGAAAGTTGAGCAAACAGAAGCGCCAGCAACTGGTCCTTCATCGAAAACCGCCGAACCCTGTGATCGCCCTTGTACTTATCCACAAGCCCTTCGAAGACCTGCCAGGGAACATGCTTCTGTATTTGATGAAAAACGCTATTCTGGTGGCGCATGACGTTGATCTCCTGTTCGTGTCCAGATCGCCGCGAAACGTCTGAAACCGAGTAGAATCAATGTCATGCGCCTTGTCCAGAAATTTAAACCGGACAGCAGTGGCCTTGTGCCGAGGATCCAACCACGTCGAGCGAATTTTAACGTTGCAGATGCTCGGGACAAGCCCACTGCTGTCCGGTTTAAATGTACGGATGCGAGACAAGGCTTTGAATGCATTGCAATTCCATCCTTCAAATCCGGTTGAGACACGCTTTAACCGCGTTCGCTGTATGGTGGCGACGGTGCAACCCCACTTCCGTCATACCGGGCTTGACCCGGTATCCAGTCAGACCAAGTCCTTGGTCTGAAAGACTCTTTCGCCGCGCAGACGCGCGTCTGCTGGACCCCGCATCAAGTGCGGGGTGACGGGTGGGGGAGCTGTTCTCGCCCCAAACTACCCACCCAGTTTAACCGGACAGAAGGGGGACAAGCCCGAGCATGACGGAGAACATAGAGACGCCTTCGCCTCACTCAGCCGCCAGGCTCACATCCCCATCCGCCGCATCCGCATCACCCGGTGCGGTCTTGGCATCGAGGTCCGGGAAGGCAACGATGCGTTTGCCGGAGAAATCGGCATGCACTACCACCAGTTCCTTCTCTTCGAAGTAACCCAGCAAGCGCCTTGCGCGGCGGGCGGAGTGGGTGCCGTAGGCGCGGGCGATACGGGCGTCCGACGGGCATGGTTCTTCTGCCAAAGCGGCTTTGACCAGCAGCAGGAAGACGCCCTGAAGGTCGTCCGAAACGTTTTTTGAAAGCTCCAGCGCCTTCTCCCAGTTTTCGCTGGCAGCCATCTCCACATCCACGCCGGAGCGGGTAATCGCGATCTGGCGGCGGAAATCGGATAGCGACATGGGCGTGCCGGGAATGCGGCGCATACGCGCGCGGACAAGGAAGTCCTGATAGAGCACGGCATCGGTGCGATAGGCAGATTGCGGGTCATCCAGAATTTCGGACAGAACCGTGGCGATCTTTTCCTCGCGCTCTTCCGGCGTCATATCCTGCTGGCTGCTACGCTGCGGCTGGTCGGAAGCAGGCGACACCGCGGCAGGCGTGGAGCGGGAAAGCTCTGCCAGAATATCCGTCGTCGGGCGTGGCGCGGGCGGCGTGCGGCGCACCATTGGACGGTTGAACTCTTCCGGGTCGGGCGTGAAGATCAGATCTTCCACATCCTGCGGGGCATCCGGCAGCGGCATGAGTTTCGGCGAAGACGAGCGGGCGGATGTCTCCACCTTGCCGATGACAATCGGCAGGGGGCGGCGCGATAGAGCCGGGCCGAGGGCGACGAAATTGCCGCGCTGAAGATCACGGAACATTTCCGCCTGACGGCGATCCATGCCGAGAAGATCGGCAGCGCGCGCCATATCGATATCGAGAAAGGTGCGGCCCATCAGGAAGTTGGAGGCTTCCGCCGCCACGTTCTTGGCAAGCTTTGCCAGACGCTGCGTAGCAATCACACCTGCAAGCCCGCGCTTACGGCCACGACACATGAGGTTGGTCATGGCGCCGAGAGAAGCCTTGCGCGCATCTTCGGTCACTTCACCTCCGACGGAAGGCGCAAACATCTGCGCCTCGTCCACCACCACGAGAACCGGATACCAATATTCGCGATCCGCATCGAACATTCCATTGAGGAAAGCGGCAGCGGCGCGCATCTGCTGCTCGATATCGAGTCCCTCCAGCGTCAGAACGCAGGAAACGCGGTGCTGGCGAATGCGGTTGGCAATGCCCGCAAGCTCCGCTTCCGTGCGTTCGCCATCCACCACGATATGCCCGAACTTATCCGCCAGCGTGACGAAATCACCCTCGGGATCGATGATGACCTGCTGCACCCATTGGGCGGATTGTTCCAGCAGGCGGCGCAGAAGATGCGACTTGCCGGAACCGGAATTTCCCTGCACCAGCAGACGCGTGGCGAGCAATTCCTCAATATCGAGCTTGGCAGCCTGCCCGCCCGAAAGCGTTCCCATGTCGATGCCGACCTGCACTTTACACGTCCCTGCGAATTGAATTGGATGATGCGCCGACTCTAAGAGTCTGTTTGGCCAGCGAACACCCTCTTTACCAAAATTTTAAGCAAATGCCCCTGCGCATCGCAACAATGCACAGGGAATTGCTTGCGCCTCATGCCGCGCTGGACCGCTTGCGACCGAAAGACAGGCGGCGGCCAAACACATTGAGCGCCAGACCGGCTACGACCAGCGCGCTGCCGATGATTTCCAGCAGCGTAATATGTTCTGCAAAAGCGAAATAGGCACCGAGGAAGCCGACAATCGGCACCAGCAGCGAGAATGGCGCGACAGTTCCTGCCGGATAACGCAGCAGAAGGAAGCTCCATATCCCTGCCCCGAAGATTGTCGCGCCATAGGCCATGTAGATGACCACCATTGCCGTCAGCATGTTGGCGTTGGCAAGGCCATCGCTGATGGCCTGCGGGCCTTCAAGCACCAGAGACAGGAGAACCAGCGGAAGCACCGGCACGAGGCTCGTCCACGCAACGAAGGAAATGGCGTTGACGCGACCGACCTTGCGATTGACGATATTGCCGATGGCCCAGCTGAAAGCGGCACCGATGCACATCAGCAAAGGCACCAGCGCCGTTATATCGAGGCGCTCCAGACCGATGACCGCAAGGCCGCCAAAAGCCACGGCGGCACCGGCAATGTGGGATTTCAGCGGAATTTCACCTAAGAGCGTAACCGCAAGCGCCATGGTGAAAAAGGCCTGAGACTGCATGACCAGCGAGGCGAGCCCTGCGGGCAGACCCCATTTGATGGCCGTGTAAAGCAGGCCGAACTGCGCGCAGCCCATGACCATGCCGTAAACGATCATATGCTTCCACGGCACCTGCGGCTTTTTCAGAAAGAAGATCAGCGGCACGGCGGCGAAGAGATAACGCAGCGCGGTCAGGAAAAGCGGCGGCATATCCATGACGCCGACTTTGATCACCACGAAATTGAAGCCCCACAAAAACACGGTGATGAGGGCAAGAAGAATGTGCGGCACTGACATGTATTCGATCCAGACTTGCGCCGCACGATTTCGGTAGCGCTCCTTGCTTGGAGCGCCCGTGCAGCTCTTTTATGTGGCGGCTTTTCTCCAGCCCGCAGCCAGCAGACCGGCGCCGATCAGCAGGCTGCCGCCGGTGCGATTGACGAGAAGCTGGACGTTTGGCTTGCGGATGGTGTTGCGCGCAGCACTTGCCAGCAATCCATAAAGAGCCGCATTGCAGGTGGCAAGCACAAGAAAAGTAACTTCGAAAATAACGACCTGCGGCCAGAAGGGCAGCGTTGGCACCAGAAACTGCGGCAGGAAGGCCACGAAGAAGACGATGCTCTTCGGGTTCAGCGCCGTCACAATATAAGTGTGGAGGAATATCTTGAGCGGACGCTCGCGTGCCGTCACATCACCCTCGCCCGCAGCCGCGCTTGCAACGGGCGCGCGCCACAGCTTGATGCCGAGGTAGATCAGATAGGCCGCGCCAACCCATTTCAGCACGGTGAAGAGCGAAGCCGAGGCCGCAAGTAAGGCACCGAGGCCCAGCATGGAAGCGGTCATCGCGGTAAAATCGCCAAGCGCGACGCCCGCAACAGTCGCACTGCTCGCCTTGCGCCCATGGCCCAGCGCATAGGAAATCACCAGAAGGATGGTCGGGCCAGGAATGGCCAGCATGATGGCGGATGCGGCAACGAAAGCCAACCAGTTTTCAATCGGCATTTCAGTATCCCCCTCAAATCAGATTTGAAAAGGAAGTCATTCTTGCGGGCGGATTTCAAGCGGATATTTGAAACGTTGAAACAATAAAAAAGCCGCGCCTCAAAAATGGAGGTACGGCCCTTCGATGGCTTCGTCTCTAAAGATCAGGCGGAGCCGTAAGGCGTTGCAGCGGGAACGCCACGGTCGTTACGACCGCTGGCAGACCAGTAGACCGCAATCGTAGCCAACAAACCGCAGAGACCGGCAAAGGCCATCCACATGCCGGGTGCCGCGTGATTGCCGGTTACCTCGATCAGCCATGTCGAGACCAGCGGCGTGAAGCCGCCGAACAGAGCCGTTGCCAGCGCATAGGCCAGCGAAAAGCCCGTCGTGCGTACATCCTTCGGCACGATCTCGGTCAGGGCCACGACCATCGCGCCGTTGTAGCTGCCATAAAGGAAGGACAACCACAGCAGCGCGGCCAGCATTTTACCGAAAGTCGGTGCTGCGACGAGCCATGCCAGAACTGGATAGGCGGTCAGAAGCGTAAGGCCTGAGAAGAATGCGAGAATCCCGCGCCGCCCAATTCTATCCGACAGCGCACCCATGACCGGCAGCCAGAACAGGTTGGCAAGTGCAACACAGAAGGTGACAATGAGGCTATCGGTTTCAGACAGCTTGAGCACAGTCTTGCCGAAGGTCGGCGTATAGACGGTGATGGTGTAGAAGGACACGGTGGTCATCACAACCATCATCATGCCGAGCAGCACGATCTTCCAGTTTTTGACGACCGTTCTGAATATCTCGTTCGAGGTCGGGCGGTGTGGCCTTTCGATGAATTCCTTCGTTTCCTCCAGCGAACGCCGGATGTAAAACAGGAAAGGCACGATGGCACAGCCGATGAAGAACGGCACGCGCCAGCCCCAGGCCGCGAGTTGCTCTGCCGTGAGCGCGTGGTTGAGATAGTAGCCGAGAACCGCCGCGACCATGACGGCGACCTGCTGACTTCCAGACTGCCAGGAGACATAGAAACCCTTATTTCCGGGCGTTGCCATCTCAGCCAGATAAACGGACACGCCACCCAGTTCCACACCGGCGGAAAAGCCTTGAAGCAGACGCCCGATGAGGACCAGAGCCGGAGCAAGAAGCCCTATGGAAGCGTAACCGGGCACGAAGGCAATCAGGATCGTACCGAAGGCCATGATGCCGAGCGTAACGAGCAGACCCCGACGGCGACCCAGCCGATCCACATAGGCGCCAAGGAAAATCGCACCGAGTGGGCGCATCAGAAAGCCTGCGCCGAAGGTCATGAATGTCAGCATCAGCGATGCGAAATCATCGCCTGCCGGAAAGAACGCTTTTGCAATATAGCTCGCGTAGAATCCGAAGAGAAAGAAGTCGAACATCTCCATGAAATTGCCGCTGGTGACCCGAAGGACCGTGGCAACTTTCGAACTCGATGACGGCTGATAGACGCCAGACATGGTCGTCCCTCCTAGACAAAAGTTGAATAAGCTCCGAATCCCATACGCCTCGCTTTCGCGCCTTGCAATCCATCGATGCTGCACCGCAAAAGGAGGAGAGCGGGCGGATGGCCGAACCTATTCACACCCAGCCTCATGCCGGCACAGAACATTCTGGAGACGCTTGCTGACGTCGAAGTGAATTTCGCTTTGAAAAACAAAGGAAAAGCACCTCAAGCTGTTTTACCAGCCGGAGGTGCTCAATCAGAAACGCGGGAACCATGGAGGCAGCAGTGGCTGGCCCGGCAACGGTTCATTCACCGGAAGCCCCACATCGCGGCGCATACGGTCCGACAGGTGCGAAACGTTGTTCTTCGTTCCCTGACGTCGCAAGAGGCCAAGCAGCATTGCCTTGTAGGTTGCCCAGACACCAAAGCTGCGAAACAGTTCGTCAACGACTTTGGGGAGATCATTTACACGCAAAGATAGTTCTTTAGACATGACTTGTCCCTTCCCGGCGCGGTGAAGCGACCAGGTCCTTTCGTGATGGAAAAGGCGTGCGGGAACGATGAGGCGCAGCAACAAGCTACGACGACGACAAGACTACCGGCACGCTGTGATGTATGTTGAAAAAGCCTGCAAAGGCCCGGAAAAGCTTAGACTGCTGTTCCGCGTCGGATGGATGGCATAATAATTCCGGACATGACCGGAGCCATAAATCGAACCACGCCAGAGAGGCTCAAATGCTGAAATTTATTCATTTTACGCCTCCTGTTGCTTGAGTTGCGGGCCTGATTTTTGTGACACAGCTTCGATTCGTTTTCAAGAGGGTTCAATCTCGAATTGCATCAAACTGTCGCACCCAGTGCAAAAATGTCACAGGCCGTGTAGGTAACGGCAAAAGCCGCTCATCGAGACTCGATCTTTAGGCCAAAGCCCTGCATCAGTCTGCGCGTGGTGAAATCCGGCTGGCCGGAGGTGAAGATGGCAAAATCGAAGCCATCGGGATGCTCCGCGCCATGCACCAACTCCACCTTACGACGGGCCTGCCGGGCGATAGCCTCTGCCGGGTCCAGCCAGTCCACGGGCCATGGAGCGAGCCTGCGGAACACATTGACCATGAAGGGATAATGCGTGCAGGCAAGGACAACGATATCCGTGCGCCTGCCCTGCTCCTCGATGAAGCATGGAGAAATCTCGGCCAAAACCGCCTCATCGGAAATGGGCTCGCCCCTGATCCAGCTTTCCGCCATGCGCGCCAGATTTTCCGAACCCACGAGCCGGACATGGCATTGCGAGGCGAATGACTGGATAAGATCGCGCGTATAGGCACGCTTCACCGTGCCGGGTGTGGCAAGCACCGAAACGAGGCCGGAGCTTGTGCGCTCCGCCGCAGGCTTGATCGCCGGAACGGTGCCGACGAAGGTCATGCCCGGAAACTTCTCCCGCAGATCGGCACCCGCAAGCGTGAATGCGGTGTTGCATGCAATGATGCAGATTTCCGGATCGTACTGGTTCAGTAGCTGTTCGAAGAGCGAAAGGATGCGCTGGCGCAAACCATCCTCTTCCCAGCCACCATAGGGAAAACCGGCATCGTCAGCAACATAGATGAAACCGCGTTCGGGCATCAGCACGCGGGCCTCGCGAAGAACGGTCAGTCCGCCAATCCCGGAATCGAAGACGAGAACAGGCTTCAGTTCTGCGGCATCAGCCTCAATCGCCAGAGCCATTCTCCGGTGTCCCCTCGCCCTCTACGCTCTTTTCCACCTTCTTCGGCCAGCGGCGCGGGAAAACGTCGAGCGACTTGATCACGCCGCGAAACACGCTGATTTCCTGCTCCGTAAAGCCCCGCCGGGAAAGCACTGCGCGCAGATTGTCGACCATTTTGGGCTTTTTTTCAGCCGGATGAAAATATCCGCGCGCATCCAGCGCTTCCTCGATGTGATCGAAGAGACCGAAGACCTGCTCCTTGGTAGAAGGTCGTTGCTGAACGGATTCGAATGCGGTCTCGGACAGGTCTTCCATGCCCGACTTCATCCACTCATAGGACATCAGCAGAACCGCTTGCGCAATATTCAACGATGCAAATGCCGGATTGACCGGAAACGTCACGATCTCATCCGCCAGCGCCACTTCCTCATTGGTCAGGCCCCAACGCTCGCGACCGAACAGAATGCCAGTCTTTTCACCGGCCTTGAATTTGGCGCGCAGAGTTTCGGTTGCGGTGACAGGCGCAAGGACCGGCTTGAAGCCGTAGCGCTCGCGCGCCGTCGTGGCGTAAACGAAGTTCAGATCGCGGATCGCATCTTCCAGCGTCTCGTAAACCTTGGTGGCATCGATAACATGATCGGCCTTGGAAGCGGCAGCACGCGCCTTTTCGCTCGGCCAGCCATCCCGTGGATTGACGAGACGCAGTTCCGCCAAACCGAAGTTCGCCATGGCGCGCGCCACCATGCCGATATTCTCGCCAAGCTGAGGCTCGACCAGAATAATGGCCGGGCCTTCGGCAATGAGTTCGAGCTCGCTATTTGTACCTGCCATAGTCGCCTTCCAATTTTTGGCGCTTCACTGGCATAGATTGGCGGGAAAATCAAAGGAGACGTGGTTTGCGATGGAATAATACAGGGTGCTGATTTTATGCTTATTCTGTCATTTGCATGAGTTTTGGCCCAAGCGGAGGATATGTGGGTACACCGTCGCCACACCCACTGCCGTCATCCTCGGCCTTGAGCCGAGGATCCATCGCTATCAACGAAATCAAACGGTTGTGGATCCTCGGGTCGAGCCCGAGGATGACGCCGAATATGTGGCTGGCTCACCACAGACTCGACGCACAAGTCATCATCACTCACCCTTGATAATATTCGCCATCTCCACAAGCAGAGAATCCCGGCCATCGTCACCCACGCGATGAATGTCGTTGATGACCGGTTTGCCATCCTCCTGGATGACATCGAAATTCACCTGATCGACGGTCGCCTTCATCTCGGCTTCGTCCATGCAGGCCCAGAGCTTGAACTTGACGGTCACATCGCTGACGCCATCCTTGGGCGGTGCGGCGGTGATGTTGATATCCTGCAACGGGCAGCCGTCCTGCGAGTTGGTCACGACGTCATAGCCGAAGGGATCACCCTTCTCGCCCGCTTCGGCCTCATAGGCGGGCTTCTTGGATGCTTCGCGATATTTCGCGGCAAATTCCTTGCTGAACAGCGTCGTCAGCAAATCCTCATCGAAAATGTATTTCCAGTCTTCCGACTCGCCAGACCAGTTCTTAACCGTGATATCCATCACCTTCTTGACCGGCTCCGTCGGCTCGGCAGCGAAAGCGTTGCAGGAGAAGAGAATTGCGGCAGTGGCGAGCAGAATTTTCTGCATGATGACGTCCCGAAACTTCGAGCTTACCCAACGTAAGCGATTCGGCTTAAATCTAATCGGCATTCATGTTTTGGCAATGCGCCACGGGTTGTTTTAGAAACTCCAAAAAAGCGCGCGCATGGCTTTGCGTTCAACGCCTGCGATGCTATAGCGCCACGGGATATTTCCGCATAGGGCGCTTCCCAAGGCGCCATTGTTTATCGAAGGTGAGGAATTCATGACAAAGATCAAGGTAGCCAATCCGGTCGTCGATCTCGACGGCGACGAAATGACCCGTATCATCTGGCAGCTCATCAAGGACAAGCTGATCCTGCCTTACCTCGATCTCGACATCGAGTATTACGATCTTTCGGTTGAAAACCGCGACGCTACCAACGACCAGGTCACGGTCGATGCTGCTCACGCCATCAAGAAGCACGGCGTCGGCATCAAGTGCGCGACGATTACGCCGGACGAAGCCCGCGTCGAGGAATTCAACCTCAAGCAGATGTGGAAGAGCCCGAACGGCACGATCCGCAACATTCTGGGCGGCGTCATCTTCCGCGAGCCGATCATCTGCAAGAACGTCCCGCGCCTCGTTCCGGGCTGGACACAGCCGATCGTTGTCGGCCGTCACGCTTTCGGCGACCAGTACAAGGCAACCGACTTCAAGTTCCCCGGCAAGGGCAAGCTGACGATCAAGTTCGTCGGTGAAGACGGCCAGGTTATCGAGAAGGACGTTTTCGACGCGCCGAGCGCTGGCGTGGCTCTGGCCATGTACAACCTCGACGAATCCATCCGCGAATTCGCCCGCGCATCCATGAACTACGGCTTGATGCGCAAGTGGCCGGTGTACCTGTCCACCAAGAACACCATCCTCAAGGCTTACGACGGTCGCTTCAAGGACATCTTCGAAGAAGTCTACCAGAACGAGTTCAAGGCTCAGTTCGATGAAGCCGGTATCACCTATGAGCACCGCCTGATCGACGACATGGTCGCTTCCGCGCTGAAGTGGTCCGGCGGCTACATCTGGGCGTGCAAGAACTACGACGGCGACGTTCAGTCCGACACGGTTGCGCAGGGCTTCGGCTCGCTCGGCCTGATGACCTCCGTTCTTCTGTCTCCGGATGGCCGCACGGTTGAAGCTGAAGCGGCACACGGCACGGTTACGCGCCACTACCGCCAGCACCAGAAGGGCCAGGAAACCTCCACCAACTCCATCGCGTCTATTTTCGCATGGACCCGTGGCCTCGCACACCGCGCCAAGCTGGACGACAACGCCGAACTGGCGAAGTTCGCCACGACGCTCGAAACAGTCTGCGTCGACACCGTCGAAGCCGGTTACATGACCAAGGACCTCGCGCTCCTCATCGGCCCGGATCAGCCTTGGCTCTCCACAACGGCTTTCCTCGACAAGATCGACGAAAACCTCAAGGCTGCAATGGCTGCCTGATTGGCGACCTGCTTTTTAGACTATCGGGAACCCGGCCTTTGCGCCGGGTTTTCTTTTGGGCGAAAGTCAGTCCTCGGCTTTACGGATTGCCCGTGACAAGAATTTTCTAAAATGATAATGTAGCCTCAATTGAAAGTACCCGCATAAGAATAAACGCTCTTTCCTCGGAGTGATCTCATGGGACTTTTGGATGGCATTGGAAACATCATCAGCGATGCAATGAGCGGCAAGCCGATCAATCTGGCAGCCGTGGCCGGTCAACTGTTTCAGGATGCTGGCGGCCTGCAGGGCATTGTCGATCAACTGAACCGTGCGGGCCTTGGCGAACAGGTCTCATCCTGGATCGGCACTGGCTCCAACCTCCCCGTTTCGGCAGACCAGATCAAAGCCGCACTCTCTTCCGAACAATTGCGAAGCCTGGCCCAGTCTCTGGGCGTCGATATCGACCAGCTTCCCGAAATCCTTGCCGAGCATCTGCCGAAGGCAATCGACAAGGCCAGTCCTCAGGGCGTTCTACCGTCCTGAGTGGCGATTACCCCCGCATGCAGCAACCCCATAGAGGCAATTCACAAGAGAGGCAGTCCAATGTCTACAAAGCTTCTACTCGCAGCCGCTGGTACCCTGATGGCAAGTTTCGCGCTGTCATCCCCGGCCTCTGCGCTGACCATGAAGGAATGCAGCACGAAATATCAGGCCGCCAAAGCAGATGGCAGCGCCAAGGACATGAAGTGGAATGATTTCCGCGCCAAAAACTGCGGCGCTGAAGCGGCTGCGGCAGATGCAGCGGACGAAAAGGACATAGCAGCCACCCCGGCGAAAGAACCGGATAAGCCGATGATGGCAGCACCCAAAGGCGTAACCTTCCCAAAGGCCGTGGATAAGAAATATGCCTCTGAAACGCCCGGCAAAGCCCGCATGAAGACATGCGTGGATTCCTATCACGCCAATAAGGACGCTGGTACGCTGAACGATCTGAAATGGATCCAGAAAGGCGGCGGTTACTGGAGCCTGTGCAGCTCGGCACTCAAGGCTGCCAAGGGTTGAGAGTACGGCGCCTGTTCCAGATCGAACCGATAAACCCGGCCAGAGTGCCGGGTTTTGCTTGGAGCGTCTTGAAACCGTCACCGCCAAAGCGCAGTTTCTGAGGTGGGGCATCGATAAAAAAGGCGCGCGCTGAAACCGGAGGAGAATACCATGAGCGAACTGACGTTTTACACCAACCCGATGTCACGCGGGCGCATCGTTCGGTGGATGCTGGAGGAAGTGGGCGTTCCCTACAAGACGGAGATTCTCGGCTTCGGAAACATGAAGTCAGCCACTTACAAGGCTGTTAACCCCATGGGCAAGGTACCGGCCATCAAGCACGGCGAGATCGTCGTCACCGAATGCGCGGCTATCTGCGCCTATCTGGCGGACGCCTTCCCCGGCGCCAATCTGGCCCCGCCCACCAAGAATCGCGGGCTCTATTACCGCTGGCTCTTTTTTGCGGCGGGCCCACTGGAAATGGGCGTTTCCACCCGCTCCATGGGGCTGGAAATTCCGGCGGACAAGATGCGCATGGCAGGCTGCGGCAGTTATGCCGATGTGATGAACACACTGGAATATGCCGTAAGCGAGAACCGCTTCGTGGCGGGCGATCAGTTTACCGCAGCCGATGTCTATGTCGGCTCACACATCGCCTGGGGTCTGCAATTCGGCTCCATAGAAAAGCGCCAGCACTTCGTGGACTACCTCGCTCATCTCAGCGAACGGCCCGCCTATCAACGCGCCCAGCAGCTCGATGATGCGGCTGCAAAGGAATTGCAGCCAACTGGGTGACGGCTCAAATCTCGGCGCGATGATCCCCGCTTACGCGGCGGGTCATCGCTCTCGACAGAGCGCCTCGCCCGCTTCGTTCTTCGTCTCGCCGAAAATCTCTTCGAAGGATTCGCGCAAGAAAACGTCCACGTCGTTCATCATCACCAGCAGGCCGAGATGGACAAGGCTCGTGACACCGAATTGCGTGATGCCGCAGGGTACGATGCCGGTGAAGTGCGTGAGGTCTGGGTCCACATTGATCGACAGACCGTGAAAGCTAACCCACTTGCGCAGACGGATACCGAGCGCGGCAATCTTGTCCTCGGACACCTCACCATCCGGCAGCAGCGGCTTTTCCGGGCGGCGCACCCAGACGCCGACGCGATCTTCCCGTCGCTCGCCCTTCACATTCATCTTGTCCAGCGTGCGAATGATAACCTCTTCCAGTGCCGCCACGTAGGCGCGCACATCCTGCCGCCTGCGCTTCAGATCCAGCATCACATAGACCACGCGCTGGCCGGGGCCGTGATAGGTATATTCCCCGCCTCGACCCGTGGCAAAAACCGGAAACCGGTTCGGCTCGATCAGGTCTGCAGAATCGGCGCTGGTGCCCGCAGTATAAAGCGGTGGATGCTCCAGAAGCCACACAAGCTCGTCCGCCTCGCCCGCCGCAATTGCCGCAACCTCACGCTCCATCTCCTCAATGGCCTGCTCATACGGCACCAAACCGTCAGAGATTCGCCAGCGCATGGGCGCAGAACCGGCTACGGCATGCATTTTTGTGGTGAGATCGGTACGTGTGAGCATGAAATTGTCCTTTCCACAGCCTTCTCGCAGAATGACCTCAAGGCCGCAACCCCCGCATTTCCGGGCTTCTTTGATATAGGTGTGGGGACAATAATTTTTAATTTCAAAAAACTGTCACGACGCTCTTGTGCACCGAAAATCCTTTTGCTACATGCACCCCCGTCGGCGCAAGTCGACCCTACCACGATGCGGTCGTGGCGGAATTGGTAGACGCGCAGCGTTGAGGTCGCTGTGGGGCAACCCGTGGAAGTTCGAGTCTTCTCGACCGCACCAAAAGATAACCCGCTTCGGCGGGTTTTTCTTTTTCTGCCAATGCAATGGCGGCATTTCTTAAAGCGAAAGCAAAACTCGCAATCTGCCTGTTAGTGAATTGGCAGGTTCTGCTTATCCGCTTCTTCCTTGATGATATCTTCCACTACCTGCCTCTTTAGCGACGGATCACCGAGCAGATAATCATCCGCGATCTCGAAGATGGATTTCGGGCTCTCAGCGCGGCTCAGCGTCTCCAGATCCTGCGCGATCTGCTGGCGAAGTTCTGCATATTGTTCCATGGAAGCCTCCTTTGCAGACTTGAAATATTCTCGGGGAATGCGCTTAGGCCAATGCCGGTTCCGGCTGACAAAAAGAAACCCTCCTGTTCAAGGAGGGTTAGGTGGGGAAGACGGCACGGTGCGGGTAGCACGTTAGCCGTTGCGCTCCTCCAACCACGGTTTGGCAAAGCGGTTCCCGTTTTAAAGGCCACAGGAACGGATTGCTTCGCAAGTGCCGGTATAAAGGTTCACCAGACCTTCCGCGTGACTGCTGCGGCTTCTGTCGCGGAAAATAATGGGGTTGATTTCAGGTATCGGGCTGCATGCAATCTCCTTCGGCAGGCTCCATGCTCATCCGCCGTTACTCCACCCGAAATGTCGCCGCTCTCAATCTCCGAAATATGGACGACGACAGAGCCTACCCCACCTAAGCTGCAAATAAAAAAGCCGCCGAAATGATCGGCGGCTTTGGGACGTTTAGTGTCTAGCCTGTCAGCCAGCAAGGGATGCTGCGACGGCTTCGATGGCCTCGTTGGCCTTGGAGCCATCCGGGCCACCGGCCTGGGCCATATCCGGGCGCCCGCCGCCGCCCTTGCCGCCGAGTGCGGCGGAGGCTGTGCGGACGAGATCGACTGCGCTGAAGCGTGCTGTCAGGTCTTCGGTAACGGCTGCGACAGCGCTCGCCTTACCATCTTCGGAGACGGCGATGAGCAGGACCACGCCGGAGCCGAGGCTGCCCTTGGCGTCGTCCGCAAGGCCCTTCAGGTCCTTGGCATCGATGCCAGCGAGGGACTTGGCCAGGAATTTCACGCCGCCGATGTCCTTGACGTCAACGGCAGAACCTTCCGCCGAATTGCCGCCCATGGCGAGCTTGCGGCGGGCGTCAGCCAATTCACGTTCCAGCTTCTTGCGTTCTTCCAGCAGGCCTTCGACGCGCGACAGGACCTCGCCCGGCTGAACCCTAAGCGAAGAAGCGAGCGACTTCACGCGCTCATCCTGCTCGGCAAGATAGGCCAAGGCGCCCTGCCCGGTCACGGCCTCGACGCGGCGAACGCCAGCGCCGACGGCGCTTTCGCCAAGAACGCGGACAAGGCCGATCTGGCCCGTGGCGGAAACATGCGTGCCGCCGCAAAGCTCGACCGAGTAAGGACGGTTGGCCTTCGAGCCATGGATGCCGGTGCCCATGGAGACCACGCGCACTTCATCACCGTATTTCTCACCGAACAGCGCCATTGCACCTTCGGCAATCGCATCGTCCACGCTCATCAGGCGGGTAACGACCGGCGAATTCTGCAGAATGATTTCATTCGCCATGTCTTCGACGATCTTCAGCTCTTCCGCGCTCATAGGCTTCGGATGCGAAACGTCGAAGCGCAGACGCTCAGGCGCAACCAGCGAGCCCTTCTGAGCAACGTGGGTGCCGAGAACTTCGCGCAGCGCTTCATGCAGCAGGTGCGTGGCGGAGTGGTTGGCGCGCAAACGCGCGCGGCGATCGTGATCGACCGTCAGCTGCACCGCATCGCCAAGCTTTACACCGCCCTCGGCCACGGTGCCGATATGCACGAACAGGCCCTCGCCCTTCTTCTGCGTATCGGTAACCGTGAAGGTGCCATTGTCGGAAGAGATGACGCCAGTATCGCCCATCTGGCCACCGGATTCGCCGTAAAACGGCGTCTGGTTGACGACGAGCTGAACGCTTTCGCCCTCTGCGGCGGAATCGACGGACTTGCCGTCCTTGACGATAGCTTGGATCACGCCTTCGGCGGTCTCTGTGTCGTAGCCGAGGAATTCGGTCGCGCCGTGCTTTTCCTTCAGCTCGAACCAGACGGTTTCGGTTGCCTTATCGCCGGAGCCAGCCCAGTGCGAGCGGGCTTCCGCCTTCTGGCGCTCCATCGCGTCGGTGAAGCCGGCAATATCCACGCCGATTTCGCGGGCGCGCAGAGCATCCTGCGTCAGATCAAGCGGGAAGCCGTAGGTATCGTAAAGCTTGAAAGCAGTCTCGCCATCTAGCATGCCGCCCTTGGAAAGATCGGACGTTGCGTCGGAAAGCAGCGAAAGACCACGCTCCAGCGTCTTGCGGAAACGGGTTTCCTCAAGCTTCAGCGTCTCGGAAATCAGTGCCTCTGCACGGACGAGTTCAGGATAGGCGCGGCCCATCTGCTGAACGAGCGTCGGCAGCAGCTTCCAGATCAGCGGTTCGCGCGAACCGAGAAGCTCGGCATGACGCATGGCGCGGCGCATGATGCGGCGAAGAACGTAACCGCGACCTTCATTCGAAGGCAGCACGCCATCGGCAATGAGGAAGGCGGAGGAGCGCAGGTGGTCCGCGATGACGCGGTGGCTTGCGCGCTTCTCACCTTCAGCCGGAACGCCGGTCGCTTCGACGGATGCGGAAATCAGCGCACGGAACAGGTCGGTATCGTAATTGTCATGCTTGCCCTGAAGCAGTGCGGAGATGCGCTCAAGGCCCATGCCGGTATCGATGGACGGGCGCGGCAGGTCGATGCGCTCTTCCTTCGTCAGCTGCTCATACTGCATGAAGACGAGGTTCCAGATTTCGATGAAACGGTCGCCATCCTCATCCGGCGAGCCGGGAGGGCCGCCCCAGATGTGATCGCCGTGGTCATAGAAGATTTCCGAGCACGGACCGCAAGGACCGGTATCGCCCATCGCCCAGAAATTATCGCTGGTTGGAATGCGAATGATGCGATCGTCGGAGAAACCGGCAATCTTCTTCCAGAGATTAAACGCCTCGTCATCGGTGTGATAAACCGTCACGAGAAGACGGTTCTTGTCGATGCCGAATTCCCCGGTGATCAGGTTCCAGGCGTGCGTGATCGCCTCTTCCTTAAAGTAATCGCCAAAGGAGAAGTTGCCGAGCATTTCGAAGAAAGTGTGATGGCGTGCGGTGTAACCGACATTGTCCAGATCGTTATGCTTGCCACCGGCGCGAACGCATTTCTGCGAGGACGCGGCTGTGGAATATGGGCGGCTTTCAAGACCGGTGAAGACGTTCTTGAACTGAACCATCCCGGCATTGGTGAACATCAGCGTCGGATCGTTGCGCGGCACCAGCGGGCTGGAGGGCACGATTTCGTGGCCGTTTTTCTTGAAGTAGTCGAGAAAGGTCGACCGGATTTCATTCACACCGCTCATACGAAGTCCTTCATTGCCACGCGCTCACGCGGCCATAACATAAAAATCAATGGCTTTTATCGTCCGTCACACTTGCTGTCCAGCCAAAGAGAGCCGAGCTTCGCCACAATTCCGCCCGCGCAGCACAGTGGATGCAATTCAACCACAGAAATGAACAAGGCCGCGAGACATGAGGTCACGCGGCCTTGATGAAAGACAAGACAAGACTAATCCGGCAGGCCGATCAAGCGTCTGGCTCTACGCCATCCGCATCTGCCTCAGGCCCGCCATTTTCAAGGAAGCGATCTGCAATGAGACCTGCATTCTGGCGAAGCGCCATTTCGATCTCGTTGGCAACCGCAGGATTGTCACGCAGGAAGCCCTTGGCGTTTTCACGTCCCTGCCCCAGCCTCTGGCTGTTATAGGAGAACCATGCGCCGGACTTCTCGACGATGCCAGCCTTCACGCCCAGATCGACAAGTTCACCCGTCTTGGAAACGCCTTCGCCATACATGATGTCGAATTCGACCTGCTTGAAGGGAGGCGCCATCTTGTTCTTGACGACCTTGACGCGGGTCTGGTTGCCCACGACCTCTTCACGCTCCTTGACCGAGCCGATGCGGCGAATATCGAGACGCACCGACGCATAGAACTTCAGCGCGTTACCGCCTGTCGTCGTTTCCGGCGAACCGAACATCACACCGATCTTCATACGGATCTGGTTGATGAAGATCACCATCGTCTTCGACTTGGAGATGGAAGCCGTGAGCTTGCGCAGCGCCTGACTCATCAGGCGAGCCTGAAGACCCGGAAGGCTGTCGCCCATCTCGCCTTCGATTTCCGCACGCGGTGTAAGCGCTGCAACGGAGTCAACGACGAGAACATCGACCGCACCCGAACGCACCAGCGTATCGGTGATTTCCAGCGCCTGTTCGCCTGTATCCGGCTGCGAAATCAGCAGGTTCTGCAGATCGACGCCGAGCTTGCGGGCATAGACAGGATCGAGCGCATGCTCGGCATCCACGAAGGCGCAGATACCGCCCTTCTTCTGCGCTTCCGCAATGGTTTGCAGCGCAAGCGTGGTCTTGCCCGAGCTTTCCGGCCCGTAAATTTCAATAATACGCCCCTTCGGCAAACCGCCGATACCGAGCGCGATATCGAGACTGAGAGACCCTGTGGAAACGGTCTCAACCTCGATTACGTTTTCATTGGAACCGAGCTTCATGATCGATCCCTTGCCGAACGAACGTTCGATCTGGGAGAGCGCCGCTTCCAGTGCCTTGCTTTTATCCACCGAATTATCCTCTACAAGACGCAAAGAATTTTGTGCCATCCGAACCACCTTTAGGTTATTGAAGCCGCACAGGCAACGAAGCAGTATTGAAAGTGTATGTACTCTTTTTGTTCTCGTTTCGCAACAGCCCGTCAGCCCGTTGAAAACAAATAGCGTTAAGTCGTTCGTTCTGCTTTTGTTTTTCTTGTGTGCATATTTTTCCACAGGCTGTGGATGAAGAAGATAAAGGCCGTAAATCACCGAATCGGACAGAAAAATCCGCCTCGGAAACAAGGATGGACCAGCGTGAAAAAGATACTCGTTCTGGGCGGCGCGCATATAGACCGGCGCGGCATGATCGAGACGGAAACGGCGCATGGCGCGAGCAATCCCGGCTCATGGATGGAAGAGGCTGGCGGCGGGGGCTTCAACGCGGCGCGCAATCTCTCACGTCTCGGTTTTCAGGTTCGGCTGATTGCGCCGCGCGGCGGCGACGCCAACGGTGAAACGGTCGCGCTCGCTGCAAAAGAGGCAGGCGTCGAGGACACGCCTTTCACCTTTCTGGACCGCTCCACGCCCAGCTATACGGCCATATTGGAGCGCGACGGCGACCTCGTCATCGCCATTGCCGATATGGATCTCTACAAGCTTTTCACGCCGCGCCGCCTGCGCGTTCGCGCCGTTCGTGAAGCGATCATGGCGAGCGACATTATTCTATGCGATGCCAACCTGCCTGAAGACACGCTGAGCGCCATCGGCCTTGCCGCCAGCGTCTGCGAAAAGCAATCGGCGGCCATCGCGATCTCGCCTGCAAAGGTCATCAGGCTGAAACCGGCGCTGGCGGATATCGACGTGCTTTTCATGAACGAAGCCGAAGCCCGCGCTTTGACCGGTGAAGACGTGGCGGATGTGCGCGAGTGGCCGCAGAAGCTGAGAAACGCGGGACTCCGCGGCGGCGTCATCACCAGTGGCGCGCGGCAGGTCGTGGCTTTCGATGCACGCAACGTTGCGATCCTGAAGCCGCCTTTTATCGAGCAGGTGAAAGATGTCACCGGCGCGGGAGATGCCATGGCGTCCGGCTATCTGGCTGCAATTGCTAACGGAAAATCGATTGGCGAGGCGCTGCGCCATGGTGCGGCGGCAGGGGCAATTACGGTCCAGTCACCCTTTGCAACGGCACCGGATATGAGCGCGGAAAGCCTTGCAGAAATGCTGGCGCTTGTGCCGAACGCTGAAATCGTGTGAAGAACTCTAAGAGCCTGTTTGAAAACTCGGACGGGTCGATCCGGCGATGCTTTTCGCGTCCTGCTGCGTCGAAGGATATCGCCTATGATCTTCTCCTTGCAGGACACAAAAATCATTCTTCGGCTCTCCGCCGCCGAGTTTCCAAACAGTCTCTAAAATAAACCCGGAAGAAACAATGACCAAAACCATCCCCCCGCTCCTGCCGATCGCCTATTCGAACGAAGTTGCCGCCGCAAAGCAGCGTGGCGCACCGATTGTCGCGCTGGAATCCACCATCATCACCCATGGCATGCCCTACCCCGGCAACATCCGCATGGCGGAAGGCGTGGAACAGCTGATCCGCGATCAGGGCGCCGTTCCGGCAACCATCGCCGTCATCCACGGCACGCTGCATATCGGTCTTGAGAAGGAACAGCTCGAAGCGCTGGCCCAGACCAAGGATGCAATGAAGGTTTCGCGCGCGGATATCGCATTCGCAATCGCCGAGCGCCGCACGGGCGCCACCACGGTCGCCGCAACCATGATCGCCGCCGAACATGCGGGCATCAAGGTTTTCGCCACCGGCGGCATTGGCGGCGTGCATCGCGGCGCTGAAGAAAGCTTCGACATTTCCGCCGACCTGACCGAACTTGCACGCACCGGCGTAATCGTCGTCTGCGCAGGCGCAAAGGCCATTCTCGATGTTCCGAAAACGCTTGAAGTGCTGGAAACGCAGGGCGTTCCGGTCGTGACCTACGGCTCGACGGAATTCCCGGCCTTCTGGTCGCGCGCCTCCGGCATCACCAGCCCGCTGACGCTGAACAGCCCGGCAGCGATTGCGAATTTCCAGAACACGCGCGAGCAGTTCGGCCTTGAAGGCGGCATGCTGATTGCCAATCCCGTGCCGGAAGAAGACGAAATCTCCCGCGAGGAAATGGAAATCTATATCCAGCGCGCGCTTTCCCACGCCGAGGAGGACGAAATCAGCGGCAAGGCGGTAACGCCCTATCTGCTGGCAAAAATCTTCGAAATCACCGAAGGCCGCAGCCTCGAGACGAACATTGCGCTCGTGCGCAACAATGCGAGGCTTGCTGCTGAGATTGCGGTGGCGTTGGTCTGATCGGCGGGCGGTCAGCAAACAGGCTGGCCGCGTCGACTTCGACGACGTAGTATATAAAGACCAACCTCTGACATTCGCCTCGCACAGGAGACCTTCAGATGGCACCATTCTACGCCGCGCTTGTCGTATTTTTCGCATTGTGGACCATTCAGGTCGCGCTGAAAAAGCTGTTCAACATCAGCTTGAACACGCTGGCATTCGCGCTACTCGCAGGCGCAGTCAGCTTTATAGCTTTCAGCTTCGTGTAAAAAAGGCCCGGAAGCATATACTTCCGGGCCTTTCTTCAAGCAAAGGGTCAAGCCTTAGTTCTGTGCAACCGGGCGCACCAGCGGTGTGATGCGGCGGATGGTGACGCGGCGGTTTTCCTGGTTCGGGCCGAGCGTCTGGACCTTCAGGTAGCGTTCGCCATAGCCCTGCGTCGTGAGGTTTTCCGGCGGGATGCCGTAGACATCGGTCAGCACGTTGGCAACGGAAGCGGCACGCTGGTCGGACAGGACAAGGTTGCTTTCATCGGAACCGACGGCATCCGTGTGGCCTTCGATGAGGAAGGTTTCGGCCGGGTTGTTCTTCAGCACCTTGTTCATTGCGTCTGCGACCTTGCGCAGCGAGGCTGCCTGGCTCATCGGAACTTCCGCGCTGCCGGTTGCGAAGGTGATCGTATCAAGGTCGATACGACGCACCATGTCGCGCACGCGGGCGGAGTAGCGAACTTCATCGAGCGTATAAACGCGCTGGACGGGTTCGACCGGCGGCTGTTCGAGGAAGCGGTAGTAATCGCGATCCTCATCCGAAGACGTGTCGATGATGTACTCATTGACCGGGATGCGCAGACGCAGCGGCGGCAGATCGAGGCCCGGATCGCGGTAGACATATTCGCGATCTGGCTGATCGACCAGTTCCGGTGCGTAGAACAGAACATATTCACGGCCACGCGCATCGATACGCGAACGCTGGATCACGTCGCCGTAACGGTTGCGGATGGTGACGATCTGTGTGCGGTCGGGGCGCTCGATGGTTTCGCGATAGCGGTCATCGGGCAGACGCTCGTAGTAAGGCTTCGCACCGTCGGTGATGAAGCGGTCGTCATCGTTACCGCGAACGACGACGCGGTCGCCGAACTGCAGGAACACGCGGTCGCCCATGTCGCGGTCACGCGGCATGTCACGCGGACGCCATTCACGCACACCATCGGGACGGTCGAAGTCCGGACGGCGGTCGATGCGCTCACCCTGAACATTGGTGATGTTCTGGATGTTGATGGTGGTGTTGCCACCATCGCGGCGGGCCGCAGCCTGTGCTTCCGCATCCGAGGTCGGAACCTTGAAGTCCTGAACCTGCTCGCGTTCACGGCGACGCTGTTCGCGTAGCTGCTCGTTGCCGCTGCGATAGGCTTCCTTGTCGCTATCGAGAACGGCAGCACCCTTGTCTACAGGCAGAACGACGGTATCGGCAGACTTGGATGGATCCTGCGCAATGGCGCGGGCCTTGTCCAGCTGTTCCTTCGTCATCGGCTTTGCTTCGGTCTGCGGTGCGGCTACCTGTGCCGGTACGGGTTCGCCAGCGGGTGCCTGACCCGTGGTTGCGCCATCAGCCGGTGCAGGCGGTGCGCCCGGAACCGGAGCCGGTGCAGGCTCGCCATTCTGGCCGCGTGGCGGACGGGGCTGTTCGGAAGGCTGCTGGCCGGGAGCCGGGTTAGGCTGCTCGGCTGGTGCGGGAGCCTTGCCGGGGGTCGGTGGCTCTGCTGGAACGGGTGCCTTGCCAGCTTCCGGCTCCGGTGCTGCCGGACGCTTTGCAGGCGTTGCGGGCTTTTCTGGAGCGGCGGGCTTTTCCGGCTGCGCTTCATTGGCGGCAGGCTGATTTTCCTGCGTGCGGCGCGGTGTTTCGCCCTGACGCTGCTGCTGTTCGGTGCCTTCAGCGGCTGGCTGCTGGCGACGCGGACGCTCCTGCTGCTGTGGCTGACCTTCAGTTGGTGCCGCATCCGGCTGAGCATCGCGGCGCGGACGTTCCGGGTGCTGCTGGCCTTCGGCATCCGGCTGCTGCTGCTCGCGCTGCGGACGGCGTGGACGCTCCTGCTGTTGTTGCTGTTCAGGCTGAGCCTGCGGCGCGGCCTCAGGTGCGGCTTCGCGGCGCGGGCGCTCCTGCTGAGGTTCTGCCTTGGGTTCGGGCGCGGCTTCACGGCGCGGACGTTCCTGCTGCTGTTGCGGCTGGGCCTCTGGTGCCGCCTCGCGACGAGGGCGCGGCTGCTCTGGCTCACGCTGCGGAGCCTGCTCACGCTGTTGCGGCTCTGCCTGCTGCTGTTCGCGGCGGGGACGTGGGGCCTCTTCCTGACGCTGCTGCTGCTCAGGCTCGGCCTTCGGCTTGCCTTCTTCAGCCTGCTGGCGGCGCTTGCGCAGTTCTTCTTCCGGGTTCGGCGCTTCGGCCTGTGCCAGAATAATGGCACCATTCGCCAATTGGGCAGGCTGCTGCTGTATCGTCTGAGATGGGGCTGCATGGGCTACGGTAGCTGCGAGAACCGGCTCTACCGCAATGGCAATCGACATGAGCGGAAAGACCACCCCCGTCAGCAGTTTGTTTTTATTCAGCATGGCGCTTCCTCATCTGCCGTCCATTATAAATCCGTTGGACCCGCGGCATTCGGGCTCATTCTGCACATATCGGCGCTGAACAACGCAGAGATCACAGTCTTGTTCCAATCATGGACAGGCTGATCTGTACCGGGAATGAACGGAAAGAGGCATTTTCGTGGAGGAATTACGGTGCCTCATCGCTGTGCAAAACATTCAGGTTGCATTTTTTAGGCAACGGTAAGACTATCCGCCAAGCGCAGCTCCAGGCCACTGGCTGAAAAGAGCTCCGCGAAACATTCCCCGCGCGGAAAACATAAACAAACCGTGCGGTCGACTCGCCAAAAGAGAGGATCGAAATGCTTAATCCCACCCGTCTGCTTGCAGCTGCGTCCCTTGCTGCCATGTCGCTTTTTGCCGGCGCCACCATGGCGGCCGACAAGATCGTCATCGGTACCGAAGGCGCCTACCCGCCCTTCAACGTTCTGGAAGCCGACGGAACACTGACCGGCTTCGACGTGGATATCGCCAAGGCTCTCTGCACCGAAATGAAGGCAGAATGCACCTTCGTCACCAATGACTGGGACGGCATGATCCCTGCCCTTCAGGCAAAGAAGTTCGACGCGATCATCGCGTCCATGTCGATCACGCCTGAGCGTCTCGAGAAGGTCGACTTCTCCAAGAAGTACTACAACACGCCGCCAGCAATTGCCGTGCCGAAGGATTCTCCGATCAAGTCGGTGGAAGAACTGAAGGGCAAGACCATCGGCGCGCAGGGCTCCACCACCCACGCCAACTATGCCGAAAAGCATCTCGCCGGCTCCGAGCTGAAGCTCTACCCGACAGCTGACGAGTACAAGCTCGACATTTCCAACGGTCGTATCGATGGCGTCATCGACGATATCGTCGTGCTGACGCAGTGGGTAAAGTCGGATGCTGGCGCCTGCTGCAAGATCCTGGCTGCACTGCCGGTTGATGAACAGATCAACGGTCAGGGCGCAGGTATTGCCGTTCGCAAGGGCGATCCGCTTGCCGAGAAGTTCACGGCTGCCATCGCGGCAATCCGCGCCAATGGCGAGTACAAGAAGATCAACGACAAGTACTTTGACTTCGACGCTTACGGCAAATAAGGCTTTTCCCTGTTAAATATGATGGCGGGAGGGTTGCCCTTCCGCCATTTTTGTTTGAGAACACGATAATAAAACCAGACGCAAGGCGCGGCAAAGACCGCAGGGGAAAATTGGCATGAGCGGAGTGTTTTCCGCCATAGGCTCGTTCTGGGCCTATATTACGAATCTGTTCGACCCCTTTTGCGGACCGGTCGGCATCTTCTCACTCTTCGGCAACGGAACCCTGCTGACCTGCGGCGATGGCTGGGGAGACGAGATTGCGTTCGGCGTGAAGGTGACGGTTTCCGTGGCGCTCGCCACTTTGCCGGTCGGCCTGATCATCGGCTTCCTGATCGCACTCGCCGCCCAGTCTGAAGAAAAATCGCTGCGGCTCGCCGCCGGTATCTACACCACCATCTTTCGCGGACTTCCCGAACTGCTGACGCTGTTCATCGTCTATTACGGCTTGCAGATCCTGCTTCAGACCGTTGGCGGCTATCTTGGTTTCAGCGGTCCAATCGAGATCAATGCCTTCGTCGCTGGCATGATTGCGCTCTCCGTCGTCTTTTCGTCCTATGCTTCGGAAGTGCTGCTCTCCGCATTCCGCGCCATCCCGAAGGGACAATATGAGGCTGGCGATGCGCTCGGTCTTTCGCGCAGCCGCACCATGGTTCTCATTATCATACCGCAGCTCGTGCGCATCGCCCTGCCCGGCATGACCAATTTGTGGATCATTCTCCTGAAGGACACGTCCTATGTCTCGGTCATCGGCCTTGCAGACATCGTGCGCCAGACCGGCATCGCGGCCCGCGTGACCAAGGACGCCTTCCTGTTTTATGGCATCGCCTGTCTGCTGTACCTCATTCTTGCACTCATCTCTTCCGTAGGCATCGGATACATCGACCGTTGGGCGAAACGCTCGGAGGTGCAGAGATGAGCCATATCGACCAGCTTATCGAAGCACGCCCCGCTCCGCCCCCGCAGCCGAAGCCGGTTTCCGCAACAAGAGTGTTCGGTTATGCCGTTGTGGCGCTGTGGGCGTTGCTCGCAATCGGCCTTGTTCTCTCCCTGTTTTTCGACTGGGACCCCGACAAGATCGAGCGCTACGGCTGGCGCTATCTTGATGGCCTCAAAACCACGATAACGCTCGTCGGACTGGCCATCATTCTCGGTGCCGTCCTTTCGCTGCCACTGGCCTTCGCCCGCATGTCTACGAACAGGGTCATCAGCGCATTAGCTTACACCTACGTCTATGTCTTCCGCAGCACGCCGCTTCTGGCGCAGCTCTTTCTCATCTATTACGGACTTGGTAGCTTCCGCCCTCAGTTGGAGGCCGTCGGTCTCTGGTGGTTCTTCCGCGAGGCGTGGTACTGCGGCCTGTTCTCACTGACCCTCAACACCGCCGCTTATCAGGCCGAAATTCTGCGCGGCGCTATCCAGAGCGTGCCGAAAGGCCAGCATGAAGGCGCTGCCTCCCTCGGCCTTTCGAAGCCCGTCACCTTCTGGAAGATCATTCTGCCGCAGGCGCTTATCGTGGCCTTGCGCCCCTATGGCAATGAAATCATCCTGATGATCAAGGGTTCTGCGGTCGTATCCATCGTCACCGTCTTCGACCTGATGGGCCAGACCCGCTACGCTTATTCCCGCACCTTCGATTTCCAGGCCTATCTCTGGGCGGCAATCTTCTATCTCTCCATCGTGGAAATCCTGCGCCACGTCTGGGCAGCGCTCGAAGCACGCCTGACACGGCACCTGAAGCGATAGGCATCCGCTGGCAGCACTCGGCCTATTCGGATGCTAACACATTGAGAAATATAAATATTTTGTGAAAACGACCTATCTTGGCAAGGTTCGCTTAACCATGTCATGCTCCCATTGTCACTGATACCCAAGCGGTATCGGCGACCAACAAGAACGGGAGCAGCCGCAATGAACAAGGACATGGAAATGATGCTGAAGGGCTATGGCATGACCACAGCCGAAATCCTCTACCACATGCCGGATCATCCGGTCGTTCTTCAGACCTATGTCTGGCAGAACTACGATCTTGCGCCGGACTTTCCCGAAATGCGCAGCTTCCTGAAATTCTGGGAAGAGACACTGGATGGCCCGCTGCATTCGGTCCGTTATATCCACCGCAAGCTGATCTCGGCACAAGAATGGCGATCCCTGAAGGGCGAGTTTATTCTTCACTGAGCATTGCACCGACAGGCGTTGCGGCTTAATCAGGCTTCAAATGAAGCAAAGCTGCGGATCCTAAGCAATGAACCAGAAAAACAAGATCGATGAAGAGGCTCTTGCCGAAGCCTATAACCGCGCGCTTGCGCTGGAAAAGGCGGGCGATATCGACGCTGCGGTGAAGGCTTACGAAGAGGTTCTCGCCATCGATCCCGAAGATCACGGCGGCGCGGCAGTGCGCATCGCCTCCATGGGTCGCGGCGAAACGCCGCCCAAGGCACCGGATGCCTATGTGGAAACCCTGTTCGACCAGCACGCGGAAGCCTTCGAGGATATTCTTGTCGAGCAGCTTGGCTATGCCGTTCCGATGATGGTGCGCCAGCGTTTGCAGGCTCTGGAGCTCGGCCCCTTCAAGCGAATGCTCGATCTCGGCTGCGGCAGCGGCCTTACCGGCGAAGCCCTGCGTGATATGGTCGAGGACATCACGGGCATCGACATTTCCGAAAACATGGTCGAAATCGCCCATGAGAAGGATATGTACGAGACGCTCTACGTTGCCGAAGTCGAGGACTTCCTCGAAGACAATGACGACGAGCCCTTCGATCTCATCACCGCAACCGACGTGCTGCCCTATCTCGGCGCTCTGGAACCGCTCTTCTTCGGCGCTGCTGAAAACATGGTAGAAGGCGGCCTCTTCATCTTCTCGTCGGAGACTTTGACCGAAGACGCGCTGGCCGGTCGCCCCTACATCGTCGGCAGGCACCAGCGCTTCGCGCATGCGGAAAGCTATGTGCGCGAACGCCTGACGGCAACGGGCTTCGAGGTAATCGAGGTATCGGACATCAACGTTCGTATGCAGGATGGCGAACCGACGCCGGGGCATTTGGTGATTGCGAAGTTCAAGGGGTAACCTCCCCTACTTCGTCATGCTCGGGCTTGTCCCGGGCATCTGCTACGACGCAGACTACGGAGACGTGGTTGGATCCTCGGGACAAGCCCGAGGATGACGTGGAGGACGGGAGAAAGCCTTCGACAAGCGACCAAGGCCCTCGGCTCACTCTTCCCCAGACTTCGGATTATCCAAAATCATGTAATCAAGCGGAAGCTCGGTCGTGTATTTGATCTGCTCCATGGCGAAGGCAGACGATACGTCGCGGATTTCGATCTTGGCGATCATGCGCTTGTAGAAGGCGTCATAGGCGGCGATATCCGGTACGACGACGCGCAGCAGGTAATCGACATCACCGCTCATGCGGTAGAATTCAACCACTTCCGGGAATTCCGAAACGACTTCGGAGAAGCGCTTCAGCCACTCGATGGAGTGGGAGGCCGTGCGGATGGAGACGAAGACCGTGACTTTGGTGTTGACCTTGGTCGCGTCCAGAATGGCGACGCGGCGGCGGATGACGCCGTCTTCTTCCATCTTCTGGATACGGCGCCAGCAGGGCGTCGTGGAAAGCCCGACCTTCTTTGCAAGGTCGGCAACAGCCAAGGTGGAATCTTCTTGCAGAATGCGCAGGATTTTACGGTCGAGACGGTCCAATCTTCTCTCCTCCGGAATTATTTTCCTCTCTTTACACGAAATAATTCAGAAAAAAAGAAATTTGTTTCATTTCGCCAGCATTTCCACATTCTGGCGCAGAACCGGCAATAATTCCCCCTCAAACCAGGGGTTTTTCTTCAGCCATGCCGTGTTTCGCCAGCTTGGGTGCGGCAACGGCAGCACGGGACGATCAGCATTGGCGTAAAGATAGCTTCGCCAGTTCTGCACCGTTTCCGTCATGGTCTTCCTGCGGCGGGCACCCAGATGCCAGCTTTGAGCATATTGGCCGATGGCAAGTACAAGCTCTATCTGCGGCATCGCCATCATCACCCGGTCTCGCCACTGCGGCGCGCATTCCCGGCGAGGCGGAAGATCGCTGCCGCGTTCATCATAGCCGGGAAAGCAGAACCCCATGGGCACGATGGCAAAGCGATCCGGGTCGTAGAAGGTCTCTCGATCCACATTCAGCCACGCCCGCAGCCTGTCTCCCGAAGCGTCGTTGAACGGCAGTCCGCTCTCATGCACCCTAAGCCCCGGCGCCTGTCCGGCAATCAAAATTCTGGCCGTCTTGGAGATGACGGCGACCGGCCTCGGCTCATGCGGCAGACGATCCGCCTCCCCTTTCAGCCGCGCATCTCGACAGATGCGACAGAGCGCAATGCTGCGGCGCAAATCCTCAATCTCGGCTTCGTCTGTCTTCACATGTCCCTGCAATATAATGTCACCACCCAAGGATATGACGGATAACGGTCAATAGACCAGCCAGCGGCACGTCCATTTCGGCTGCCTTATGTTCCCGGCGCCAATCGCGCGGCTGCTCGAAAGCACCGCTCCACAAGCCTATCTTCTGCTCCCGCGCACGGTCCAGTTCTTCAGCATAGAGAAAATACTCCGTAGTGACGGCCAGTCCTGCCGCAACGACGAGCCCGGCCACATCCTCACCATCCACGGTGCAACGGGAAAGATAACGGGCATATTTATCCTTCTTGTTAGACACACATTTAACCGTGCCGCGCTTCAGCGTATCGCCCAGAAAAGCGCGGGCCGCCTGCCCGCAGGCCCATTCGCCTTCGCTGCCGCCGCATGTCTGGCGAAGCTCCGGCGCATCGATGCCAAGCAGGCGATAACGCATGCGGTCGCTTGCCAGCGTATCGCCATCCACGGCCCTAAAGGTGCTGCTGAACGTCTCCTCGTTCAGCCCATCCAGCTTGGCGGTAATCAGCGTGCCCAGAAACATCAGCAGCAGAAGGATGAAACCATCCTTCAAATAGCGGAATTTTCTGCCCGACTTCGGTCTCATATGACAACAAACCCTTTTCAGAAATGGCAAACAAATCCTTTCGCGGCAGCATCTTCTTAAGATTTTGGCTGTAGTCTGCAAGCCTTCCGTATTGGTTTCGTTGTGTAAATGAGTAAGAGCGCCAGTATCATTGCCGACAAGAATATCGTCGACCGGTCTCGCACGCGGCGCAACAAAGCCGTGTTCGATACCGTCAAGTCGACGCGCGAGCGGCTGCAATACGGTCCGGTCGGCACGACGGCATTCGAGCGGGACATGCTGCAGATGCACGTCGCAGAGACGTTGCAGGGCGCAACCATCATGCCGCTCTTCATCATTCTTGCCACCGGCATCGGCATCTATATCAGCCGCGATGTGCAGATCATCGGCTGGACATTTCTGGCTCTTAGCGCCCATGCGCTCGCCATTTTCTTCGCCCGCAAGGCAAATCGCCAGGAAATGAGCGCCGCCAGCGCGCCTCGCTGGCACAATACCTTTCTAGCCGTGCAGATCATCGTCGGTCTCGTCTGGTCCATATTCGCCGTGCAGCGAATGCCGACGGGCGATCCCTCGCTTCTGATGTTCTACAAGGGCGCGACGCTGCTGATCGCCCTTTCGATCACCGCCATGTCGAACTTCATGCTGCGTCGTGCGACGCTGATGACGTTTCTGCCGGTGCTGGTCGCGCTCAGCGTGACCGCAGCCCTTTCGCACAGCCCTATGGATATCGGCCTTGCGCTGATGTTCTCCATGGCCATGATGTTCTGCCATCATGTCACCAAGCGGCTACATAACTCCAGCATCAAGCTCCTTTCCTACCAGTCCGAAAAGGACGACCTGATCGCCGAGCTGGAAGTAGCGAAGTCCATGTCGGATGAAGCAAGGCGGCGCGCTGAGGAAGCAAACCTCGCCAAGTCCCGCTTTCTGGCCTCCATGTCGCATGAGCTTCGCACGCCGCTAAACGCCATTCTCGGCTTCTCCGAGGTCATGGCATCGGAAGTTCTGGGACCGCTGAACAACCCCTTATATAAAGAGTATTCCGGCGATATTCATCGCTCCGGCCAGCACCTGCTCGATCTGATCAACGAAATCCTCGATCTCTCCCGCATCGAAGCCGGTCGCTATGAGTTGCAGGAGGAGTCGGTCTCGCTGCTCGAGATCGCAGAGGATTGCATCGGCATGATCCAGCTGCGCGCACGCGGCAAGAATATCCGCATTTCGCAGCAGTTCGAAAACAGCCTGCCGCAGGTCTGGGCAGATGAGAAAGCCTTGCGTCAGGTCATTTTGAACCTGCTGTCCAATGCCGTGAAATTCACCCCGCAAGGCGGCGAGATTTCGGTGAAGGCTGGCTGGACCGCACGCGGCGGCCAATATGTGTCGATCAAGGATAACGGTCCGGGCATTCCCGAAGAGGAAATCCCGATCGTGCTGTCCGCCTTCGGTCAGGGCTCCATTGCCATCAAGAGCGCGGAACAGGGCACGGGCCTCGGCCTTCCAATCGTGCAGGCAATTCTTGCCAAGCATGACGGCCAGTTCGTGCTGAAATCAAAACTGCGCGAAGGCACGGAAGTCATCGCCATCCTGCCCGCAAAGCGCATCCTGCAAAGCATTCCCGCCGTGGAAGACGTTCAGCTGGTGCAGCCGCGCAAGCGGTCCTTCGCTTGATTGCTTAGATAGCGGGCGCTGCGAAAAACAGCGTCGAGACCAGCGAATAGAGAACGAAGCCGCCATTGGCCAAAAGCAGACAGAAAACCGCAAAGGAGCCGAGATCCTTTGCGTTGCGCGCCGCACTGGAAAACTCCGGCGATACTCGGTCGACGATTTCTTCGATGGCCGTGTTCAGCGCTTCGATGGAAAACAGAAGCAGCATCAGCAGCGTGAAGATCAGGTAGTGCGCAAGCGGCGCACCCGTCACGCCCAGCAGAGCCATTCCCGCGCCATAGGCCAGAACCTCATGCCGGAAGGCTGCTTCCTTCCACAGTCGCAGCAATCCCTGGAAAGAATAGCGGGCAGCGGCAAAAAGATGCCGCAAGCCGGTTTCCTTGCGAAAGACCGGCTCAGGCGATGGCGTGTTCTGAAGGTTGTCCATGGTTCCCTCAGTGATCGGTGCGGGTCGTGACGCCCGCCTGCTCGAACGTGGCCATGCCGGAGTGGCAGGCAGCAGCAGCCTTGACGATGCCCGCTGCAAGTGCCGCACCGGTGCCCTCGCCCAGCCGCATGCCAAGCGCCAGAAGCGGCGTCTTGCCAAGCTTTTCCACCGCCGCCAAATGCCCCGGCTCACCGGAAACATGACCGATCAGGCAGTGGTCGAGAGCCGCAGGATTGGCAGCTTTCAGAAGTGCGGCGGCAGCGGTTGCCACATAACCGTCGATTAGAACAGGGATTTTCTCCACGCGCGCGGCAAGAATAGCGCCGGCCATCGCCGCAATCTCGCGACCGCCAAGGCGGCGCATGATTTCCAACGGATCGGAAAGATGATCCTTGTGGAATTCGACGGCGGCTTTCACGGCAGCAATCTTGCGCGCCATCACTTCGCCTTCCGAGCCCGTGCCGGGGCCAGTCCAGTCTTCCGCAGAACCGCCGTAAAGCGCCAGATTGATGGCGGCAGCGACCGTGGTGTTGCCAATGCCCATCTCGCCGACGCATAGAAGGTCCGTGCCGCCCGCAATCGCTTCCATGCCGAAGGCCATGGTGGCTGCGCAATCGCGCTCGGAAAGCGCGTCTTCGCAGGTGATATCGCCTGTTGGATAATCCAGCGCCAAGTCGAAAATCTTGAGGCCCAGATCGTGCGTGACGCAAATCTGGTTGATGGCAGCACCACCGGCAGCGAAGTTTTCCACCATCTGCTGGGTGACGGAGGATGGGTATGGCGTAACGCCATTGCGCGTAACGCCATGGTTTCCGGCAAAGATGGCCACCAGCGGACGGTTGACCGCAGGCGCGCGCCCGGACCATGCAGCCAGCCACATGGCGATTTCTTCCAGACGACCCAGCGAACCGGCAGGCTTGGTCAGCTGCGCATTGCGCTCCTTGGCCGCGACAAGCGCGTGCGTGTCCGGTCCCGGCAGGTCGCGCAACAGCGTGCGAAAATCGTCAAAGGGCAAACCGCTCATGCTCATGATATCGATCTTTCTCATCCTGCCGGACGCTTGTGTTTTCCGGCAAATCGGTCTTTGTTGCGCTTCTCATAATGGGCGTTGCGCAAAGCGACAACCTTTAAAGCAATGCGCCTGCGGCTGTGCTGATGTTTTGCTGCTGCAAAGCCCCTGAATTGATGCCGATAAACGAGAAGGACAGAGGATGCAGCCGGATGGTTTCGTGACGAAAGTCATGCGGGCGCTAAGCTTTCTCAGCCGCATTCCTGTGCACGATATCTTCTTCGAAAACCAGCACGGCGACATGGTCAAAACTGTGCGCGTTTTTCCTCTGGCCGGTCTCATCATCGCGCTCGCCCCCGCCTGCCTTGCCGCGATCCTCACCCATTTCCACGCAGATGCGCTTCTTTCTGCCGCCATTATACTTGCCCTTGCCACCGCTATTACCGGCGCTCTGCATGAGGATGGCCTTGCCGATACCGCCGATGGCTTCGGCGGGGGCGCGACCAGAGAAAGAGCGCTGGAGATCATGAAGGATAGCCGCATCGGCAGCTACGGCGTCATCGCGCTCATCCTCTCCTTCCTCATCCGCGCAGCGGCCATCGCCGCTCTAATCCATGCCCTACCGCCGCTCGGCGTCGCAGCATCGCTCTTGGGCACAGCCTGTATCAGCCGCGGGTTGATGGTGTGGCACTGGTCGGCACTTCCCGCAGCAAGAGAAGGCGGTGTCGCGGCCTCCATCGGCCAACCCGGAACATATGAGCGCAACGGCGCGCTGTGTTATGGGGGCGGTATCGCAATCCTTATTGCCCTGCCCTTCTATTGGCCCTCTCTGCTTGTGCTGGCCGCAGGTGCCGCATTCGCCGCCACATATCTCTTCAACCGGAAATGCGAGCGCAAGATACAAGGACATACCGGCGACACTATCGGCGCAACCCAGCAGATCACAGAGATCGTGATGCTCGCGGCACTTGCTCTTGTCGCCTGAAATGCAGATATGAAACCAATGGAAACACCCTGTATCAACGTCTGCTCGCTCAACCCGGAAGGGCTTTGCATCGGCTGCTATCGTACCATCGATGAAATCATCGGCTGGAGTGGCTTCACCGCGGGTGAACGGCGGCGGATCATGGATGAATTGCAGGGGCGTGAAAGCGCCGGAACAACGGCGCAGACATCGGAATCGGAGATTGCGAACGCATGAACAGGCTGACCTTCGTTTTGCTGATCCTGGGCGTCGGCCTCGTATTCCTCATCATCAATAATGACAGCGGCCAGACCTTCGGGATCAATAATGATCAGTTTGCCAATGCGCTTTACCTGATGCCGATTGCCGCACTCCTGTCGGCTGGCATTCTGGCGGGCAGTCGTGGCAGCATGCCCACGGTGCTTCGGCAACTCGCCATCTGGCTCGTCATCATCCTCGGCCTCGTCTCGGTTTATCTTTACCGATATGATCTGCAACGCTTCGGAGACCGCCTGCTGGCCGGTCTGTTGCCGGGACGCGCAGTCGTCGTCACCACGCAGGATGGCGCTCAGGAAGTCATTCTCAACAAATCCATGAGCGGCCATTTCGAAACCAATGCGCTGATCAACGGCGCGCAGGTGCATATGCTGGTGGATACGGGCGCGAGCTCCGTCGTCCTTTCCCATGCGGATGCGCAGGCCGTGGGCATCAATCCTGAAAATTTGAGCTATACAGTTTCGGTGATGACCGCCAATGGGCGAACATCCACGGCGCCCACGCGCCTATCGGAAATCGCCATCGGTCCCATCGTGCGGCGCAACGTGTCCGCTCTGGTGGCGCAGGAGGGCCAGCTCGATCAGAGCCTTCTCGGCATGACCTTCCTGTCCACGCTCGGTTCGCTGCAAATGCAAACGGATGAGCTTAAGCTTCGCGATCGATAAGAGGCGACCGATCAGATTTCGTTGAATTGCTTGGCGCGAGGCCCGGCCAGTACCACTTCCCAGGCAGACTTGTTGTCATAGCGCTGGCGGGCGAGGAAAGTGTAGCCCGTCTTTTCCCATGACTTGATGGAGTTGGTCAGATTGTCCAGCACATAGTCGCCGTCCGCTATGCGGACCAGCAGAACCGCGTGGTTATTTCCTGCACGATCCAGAACCACGGAGATCGACATGCGATTGCCGGGGAAACCGGCATCCAGCAGCGCCCGCGTCTTCGCAATCGCATAATCCTCGCAATCGCCACGACCGTCCTTCGGTAGCGCCCAGTAATTGGCACGGCCATAAACGACCCGGTCTTCAACGGGCTTGATGGTTGCATTGACCTTCTTGTTCACCTTGTCGATCACGGCGAGCGCATCGGCATCGGCCATCTTGCCGCCGGACGCCGTGCACAGCCATGCGTAACGCTGACAGGCAGATGCGAAACCTTCAGGCGCCGTAATGGCGCGCGTGGCATGCAAAGGCGCAGCCGAAACCGTTGCGCCAAAAGACGCCGCGCCCAAAAGCGCGCATGCCAAAAATGATATCTTCATGAATACGTCAGTTCCTTCAAGGAGCCGCAAGACCTGTTGTCTCCGGCTGGTTCACCCTGCCCACTTCATCATTCACACAGGCATCCACAGGTGACCGACTGAACGTCGTACTCGGACTAAACGCACCCAAAACCGCGCCCGGGGCTCACCTAATTGCATGATTAGCCCTAAATATCAAAAAAAAATTAAACTACCCCGTCGGGATGTGTTTCATTTTGGGAAAATGCAGACACGCAATAAACATGTTGCGCAGAGCGAAGCGGACACCACAATCCAATATTCAAGGAGAAAAATAGAAAATAATTCTATTGAAGGATTAATCCCCCGTAGCGAATCGGATTAATCCATAACCAAAACTAAGTATTGTCAATGCACTAATCCGAAATAATCACAGTATATCACGATATTGTGGATAACTATTCATTAAGTTAGCCTCTCCGATGCGGTGTTTAACTGCCAATAAGGGAGGAAACCGATGAGCAGTAAGATAACAACTGTGTGTTCGTGTATTGCAATCTTGCTCTCCACCACGACACTGGCATCCGCGCAGATGCGTCCCGAGCGCTGCGAGCGGATGAGACCAGGTACTCTGGAGTATACGTTGGTCTGCCGTCCCACCGCCTCAATTCCGACGGTGAGCGACGATCAAGGCGATAATGATAGAAACAATGGACCGGTCAGCGACAATCCGGGCGGCGGAACCAATCCCGGTGGTGGCACCAACCCTGGTGGCGGCGGTAATCCCGGCGGCGGCGATCATGGCGGCGGTGGACACCACGGCGGCGGCGGACATCATGGAGGTGGCGGTCACCACGGCGGCGGAGGTCATCACGGTGGCGGCGGCGACTATGGCGGTGGCGGACATCACGGCGGCGGCGGCAACCATGGCGGTGGTGGCGACCACGGCGGTGGCGGTGACCACGGCGGCGGTGGCGGCTGGGGCGGTGGTGGTAACCACGGCGGCGGCGGAAATCACGGCGGCGGTGGCAACCATGGCGGTGGCGGAGACCACGGCGGCGGCGGCAACCATGGCGGTGGCGGTGACCACGGCGGCGGTGGCGGCTGGGGCGGTGGTGGTAACCACGGCGGCGGCAGAGATCACGGCGGCGGCGGCAACCACAGCGGTGGCGGAGACCACGGCGGCGGTGGCGGCTGGGGCGGTGGTGGTAACCACGGCGGCGGCGGAGATCACGGCGGCGGCGGCAACCATGGCGGTGGCGGAGACCACGGCGGTGGTGGTGGCTGGGGCGGTGGTGGTAACCACGGCGGCGGCGGAGATCACGGCGGCGGCGGCAACCATGGCGGTGGCGGTGACCACGGCGGCGGTGGCGGCTATGGCGGTGGTGGTAACCAAGGCGGTGGTGGAGATCACGGCAGCGGCGGTAACCATGGTGGTGGCGGTGACCACGGCGGCGGTGGCGGCTATGGCGGTGGTGGTAACCAAGGCGGTGGTGGAGATCACGGCAGCGGCGGGAACCATGGTGGTGGCGGCAACCAGGGTGGCGGTAATGACCATGCCGGTGGATATGGTGGTGGGAACCACGATGGCGGCAATGGCAACCACGACGGCGGTAACGGCAATCATGAAGGTGGCAATGGCAACCATGGTGGTGGCCACGGAACCTTCGATAACGCCGCCTGATTCATCTCAGTCCCAAAAACAAAACTGGCAGCCCGCGGGCTGCCAGTTTCATTTCTGCTTTCGGTGGCGTGAGCGCTCAGTTTCTCAGCTTGTAGCCGGTCTTGAACATCCAGCCCACCACAGCAAGACACGTCGCAAGAAACACCGTGATCATCACGAGACTGATCAGCGGGTTCACGTCTGCTATCTCATAGAAGCTCCAGCGGAAACCGCTGATGAGATACAGAACCGGATTGAAGTGGCTGACGGTTTGCCAGAACGGCGGCAGCATGTTGATCGAGTAGAAGCTTCCGCCAAGGAATGTCAAAGGCGGAACGACCAGCATCGGAATGAGGTTCAACTGCTCGAAATTCGTTGCCCATATGCCGATGATGAAGCCGAAGAGGCTGAAGCTGACCGCCGTCAGCACGAAGAACAGGATCATCATGAAGGGATGTGCAATCGAGATATCGACGAAGAAGGATGCAGTGATCAGAATGATCGTTCCAATCATCAACCCTTTCGTCGCTGCAGCCCCCACATATCCCGCCAGAATTTCCGTCATAGCCACCGGCGCCGACAGAATTTCATAGACGGTGCCGGTGAACTTCGGGAAGTAGATACCAAAGGAGCCGTTGCCGATGCACTGCGTCAGCAAGGTCAGCATGATCAGGCCGGGCGTTATGAAGGCGCCATAGGAAACGCCTTCCACTTCCTGTATCCGGGAGCCGATGGCCGTGCCGAAGACGATGAAATAAAGCGATGTGGAGATGACCGGCGAAATCACGCTCTGCAAAAGCGTCCGGCGCGTGCGGGCCATTTCGAACAGGTAGATGGACTTGACCGCTTCGAAATTCATTTTTGTCCTCCCACCAGTGCCACGAAAATATCCTCGAGCGAACTCTGGCGCGTCGAAATATCCTTGAAATGGATCCCGGCTGCGGAAAGCGCCGAGAGCAGATCCGCAATGCGGCCCTGCTCGCCATTGCCGTCATATTCATAAGTCACCTCCGCACCGTCCTCGGAAAGTTGCAGGTTGAAGGGCGCCAGGCTTTCCGGAAGTGTGCTGACGGGCGCGGTCAGTTCCAGCGAAAGCTGCTTGCGACCAAGCTTGCGCATCAGCGCCGTCTTTTCTTCCACCAGCAAAAGCTCTCCGCCATTGATGACGCCAACGCGGTCGGCAATCTCTTCGGCCTCTTCGATATAGTGCGTGGTGAGGATGATAGTGACGCCGGTTGCGCGTAACTCCTCAACCACCTTCCACATATCGCGGCGAAGCGCGACATCGACACCGGCGGTCGGCTCATCGAGAAACAGCACCTTCGGCTCATGCGCCAGAGCCTTCGCAATCAACACGCGCCGCTTCATGCCACCGGAAAGCTCGCGCAGCATGTTGTCCTTCTTGCTCCACAGCGAAAGCGATTTCAGCACGCGCTCGATGAGTTCCGGGTTCTTCTTGTAGCCATGCAGGCCACGGGAGAAGGACACGGTGTTCCACACCGTCTCGAACTGGTCTGTCGTCAACTCCTGTGGCACGAGGCCGATCAGGGCGCGCGTCTTGCGAAAGTCCTTCACCACATCGCTGCCGCCGACCAGGACGACACCATCGCCCGGATTCACAAGACCGCAGATGATGGAGATGAGGGTGGTCTTACCGGCACCGTTCGGCCCGAGAAGAGCGAGTATCTCACCCTCATGAATATCGAGCGTGATACCTTTCAGAGCCTGAAAGCCATTGGCATAGGATTTCGTCAGATTGCGAATGGAAACAATCGTTTTTGCTGGGGAATTCATGACTGATCTTTCAACACGATCCTTTGGGAAAGCGATATACGTTTTAGCCTTTCGAAAAACCACCCTTGCAGGGCGAATACTGCGTTCCGTCTGAGTGAACGATCCGCTACCACGCTGTGAAAGAACGGCTTTTCGGCAACGATCATGAGAACGCCCAAGGCCCTTTCCAGTTGCGTCCGCTTTGTGGAATGCATTGATCCGCAAGCTTGACGAACCAGGATCGCGCATATGTGCAACTGTCATGAAGATGTGATGCTGTGAGCGTAAAACGTGCACCATCAAGCCAACGAGTTGCAGATCAAAGTACGGCTTGTTCGGTTTTCAGCACCGACTGACATTTGAAGTCATACGGCAGTCACACTCAAAGAAATTTCATTCGGGCAGAGGCTTCCCCGCGTTCTCTGCCCTTTGTTTTTCACCGGCCTTCAGGCCGGTTCTTTTTTGGAGCATCTTCAATCGCAGTGGCGATAGCCGGATTTGCGGGTGCGCAGATCGAAGTGGAAGTGGTTCCAGTGGTTGGGATCGCTGCCGGGGCCAAGGACGGTAGAGAAATATTTGCAGCTATCGGACCGCACGGCCTTCAGCAGACCCTTTTCGCGGAAAGCGAAGAAGCTTTTCTTGCGAACGTCGATTTCCTTGCCGTTCTTCAGCGTGATCGTGCCAATATCGATGGCGTTGCCGCGTGCATGTTCGGACCACGGGTTGCTCGATCTGGAATTCATCTTGCGGCAGGAATAGCCGCCCATCGGCGTGATACGGCCAACGCCGGAGAGGTATCTGAAGCGTGAGGATGGGACGAGTTCGAACTTCACCCATTTCGCAAAAGCAAGCGTTACCTGGCAGTTCAGCTTGACGGCAGGGCGGATTGCGACGCCGCTATCCAATCCGCTGAGCTCGATGGGGTAATCGATACCGCAGGTCGGGCCGTCGGCGATGCGCGCCACATCGCGGAAGGAAACGCCGAGGCGGCGCAGTTCCGAGCGGCAGGCGATTTCGGATTGCGGCATCATGCCCGGCGGGCGAGACATGCGGTTTTCCTGCATGGGGTTCTGCGGCATCAACATTGCCACTTCTTCCACCGGCTGGCCCTGCCGCTGCTGCCCGGCACCGGGTGGAGGGATGAGACGGGATTGCCCCATCTCCCTGCGCGGCGGCTGCGCCGCAGGCGCCATCACCGAACCGTTCGACGCTGGCGTACCGTAAGAAACATGGCCGGGAGGAGAGGAAATTTCCATATCCTGCTCTTCCGCAAGGCTGCGCCCTTGAGAAACGCCGAGACCCTCATCCATATTAACGCCGCCCTCTCCTTCGGCCATATCGGAAGGCATTTGCTGCGTGCCGGAAAGACGGCTGCGCTGCCCATCCAGCGTAGAATATTGCTGGCCCGGCGCATTCAATAGCGGATCACGCGATGGCGCATCCGGCATGGGCTGGGAAAGCGGGGAATAGTCGTTGAACTGCGTGCTCTGGCTAATCGCCGCAGGCGGCGCGTTATAGTTTTGCTGGCTGGAAGACCGGATGGACGCAACCCGCGCCGTACCATCGACCTCGGCGGGAGGGACAAGCCCCTCCGCCGAGCACGACACGATCACAGTAGAAATTGCCAGCAACGTCGCCAGACGACGCGGAAGGGAGACATACGCCATACCAGAACCCGTACCTTCAGCGGCCGCGACGTGCGGCAATTGAGGTAAATCTTAAAGAAATTTGGTAAACGAACCCTTGTCACCACCGCATGGAATATCATCGGCCAGAGCTTATAAATGAGGAAAGCCAGACAATGCGGAATTGTCTGGCTCCTGAATCGCACCGCTGCGGCTGCCTGTAAAAAGTTTACGGCAGCTCGAATGTAAAGGTCAGCATATATTCGTTCCCCGTCACGCGGTCGCGCGTGCGGGTCACCTTCAGAACCACGCCTTCGAACTTGTGCTGCACGCCTTCGGTGATCCGCCCTCCGGTCGTGGCTTCTCTGGAGATGGACGTTGCCCCATAGCCGAGTTCGTATTTGTCGGTTCTGGCACCTTCCATATAAGTCTTTGCGATAGTGCCGCTCCAGTCGTTGCGGCTGCCCGATAATTCGAAGCCACGCGCATTTAAATCCTGAAACACCGAACCCCTGAACGCCGAATTATCGCGGCGCCAGCTCGTGTTGGCGCTCACCTTGGAAAGCTCATGGCCATTATGCTCCAGCGACAGGCCGCTAGATCTCTCGTAACGCGGCTTCCCGTTGGCACCGTAGTCTCCGGCAATGCTGTTGGTATAATTGAAGATATAGAGATCGCTTTGCGCATTGTATTTGAAGCCGTAGGTGGAGTTGGCGTTGCGCAATTGTACGCCCAGTGCCGGTTCGCTGCCCAGAATGGGAGAAACGTTGCTGGGGTTGGATAGTGGCAGTGTGAGCTTTTCGAACTGGCTCTTGGTCAGTTCGACCGGCTTGCCGCTCTTGTCGAAACCGCCAACCGCAAGGCACGGACGCTGGTCGATCACGCTTTTCAGCGCAAAGATGGTGCACCCATCCGGCGTCGTCGCAGCAATTGCGGCGTGAACGGAATTGCGCAGCGTGTAATTGCCGCAGCAGGAAAATGCGTCGTTATCGATGGCGGCGTCTTTGGTATAGCCAGTGAAGACCACACCACTTGCGCCGCGTGACAGGCTGGCATCGCCAAAGCGCGGTCCGCTTTTCAAGGGAAACAGCTTGAAATCATCGCTATTCGCCATTGCTTTGGGGGTGGATAGCTCAGATAGCGGACTACCAGACATTCCAAATCTCCTCATTACAAAAATCGTGCCGAACGGAAAGACGTAACTATTGCGAGTGAGAATGGGGCAAAATTAAAGCCACAGGGTGAAATTTGGACACAAAAAACGGACGCTGCAAAACAGCGTCCGTGATGCTATCGGGCTAAGGCTGATCAGGCGGCGCGCGAAAAGCCTTGCGCACCCGCAGTGTGACCAAGCTGGAAGCGTGACAGCAGCGCACGCAACTGGCGGCTTTCCTCCGCCAATGTCTGGCTTGCAGCCGTGGTTTCTTCCACCATTGCCGCATTCTGCTGCGTCATTTGGTCCATGTGGTTGACGGAGGTATTGATCTCCTGCAGGCCCGTCGCCTGCTCCCGCGCGGTGGTTGCAATCGTGTTGACGTGGCCATCGACACGGTTGACCAGCGAGACGATCTCTTCCAGCGCATCACCCGTCGAACGAACGAGCGAAACGCCGCCATTGACCTGCTCCGCAGAGCTGTTGATCAGCGCCTTGATCTCTTTTGCAGCATTTGCGGAACGCTGTGCGAGTTCGCGCACCTCCTGCGCAACGACGGCAAAACCACGACCGGCCTCGCCTGCCCGCGCGGCTTCGACACCGGCATTGAGAGCAAGGAGATTGGTCTGGAACGCGATCTCGTCGATCACGCCGATGATCTGGCCGATCTTCTGCGAGGATTCCTCGATGCGGCTCATAGCCTCAACCGCGTTGCGAACGATATCGCCGGAACGTCCGGCGCTGTCCTTCGTCTCCGTCACCATTTGCCGCGCCTCGTTTGCGCGCTCGGAAGCGGTGCGAACGGTTGCGGTGATTTCATCCAGCGCGGCAGCGGTTTCTTCCAAAGCTGCTGCCTGTTGTTCGGTGCGGCGAGACAGGTTGCCGGTTGCCTCGCTGATGTCCGACGCGCTGTCGTTCACCACATGGCTGGTGCGGGCAATGCCTTCGATGACATCGTGAAGAGCGCTGATCGCACTGTTGAAGTCCATGCGCAGCTTTTCATATTCCGAGCCGATCTGACCGATCTGCACCGTGAGGTCTCCATCGGCCAGCTTTTCAAGCGCCCGGCCAAGCTCTCCCATGGCATGCGCCTGCCGGTCAGATGCGGAACGCAGCGCTTCCTCGCCCTCGCGACGTGAATCCTCGAATGCACGCTGCTGTTCGGCTTCACGCCGCTGCAACTGGCTGCGCTCATTGACGGAATCGCGAAGCACGAGCAGCGTCTTCGCCATCGCGCCAATTTCATTGCGACGGTCGGCAAAGGGTACGTCTACATTCGCATCACCGTCTGCAATGCTGATCATGCTGTTCTTCAGGCGACCGATTGGCCGCGTAACGCTTCCAACAACAGCGGCAGCGGCACCCAGAACGACGACTGCGCAAGCCAGACAAAGACCGGCATAAATCATGGCCTCCTTCCAGAAGGCGGCCTTCAGGTCATCCACGTAAACACCGGTGCCGACGATCCAGCCCCAGGGCGCAAAACCTTCCACGAAGGAAAACTTCTCGACCGGATCCGGCGCGCCGGGCTTCGGCCAATAGTAGTCCACGAAGCCCTTGCCGCCAGCCTTGACGGTGTTGACGAACTCTACGAAAAGCTGCTTGCCATTCGTGTCTTTGTTGTTGGTAAGGTCCGTGCCGTTCAGTTCCGGCTTGATTGGGTGCATGACCATTTTCGGGACCATATCGTTGATCCAGAAATAACCGCTGCCCTTGTCATAACGCATTGCCGCAAGCGAGGCCTTGGCCTGCTGCTGCGCCGCCTCCCGCGTCAGAGCGCCGCTCTGCTCCATGCGATAATACTGGTCCAGAATAGCGACAGCCGTATTGGTCATCGCTTCTAGTCCTGCTTTACGTTCCCGCTCCATCCCCCGGTAACTGCCAAACAGACTGGATGTAAGAGCGGCCGCCAATATCGCAAGAAACAACACAACAAGCGTGTAGAGACGCTTGGAAATCGTGAGATGTTTCATATGGTGACCACTTCTATTGTTGTTAAACACAACCATAAATATTCCTGAAGTATTGACGATAGATAAATCAGCAAGGAAATTCGGGCTTAGACTAAAGTTTAATGTTCTGATTTTACTACCAAATACAACCTATGGTTATTCGTGTAGTTTGGCCATCCTCGCTCGTCTCATATGCAACAAAGCGTTAATTGCCGGGGCGTATCATAATGGGCCAGAACCAAAAACGACGAGACGGATGATGAGCAGGCCCAATTTCCGCTACACCCACTATGATCTGAAGGAATTGCGTGCCGGAACGATCATCGAAGTCACGCTGAGCGCGGTCAATAATGTGCGGCTTATGAATGCCGGCAACTTTCAGCGCTTCACCGAAATGCTGGATTTCAAGTATCACGGCGGCATCGCTAAAAAGTCACCGATCCGCATTCCGATCCCGGAATCAGGCCTCTGGCATCTCATCGTGGATGAGGAAGGGCATAATGGCCTGGCGGAATCTTCGGTCAAGATGCTGCCTGCGCATACCGCCCCCGGCACGCTACGCAAGGCATCCTAATAGTAGGTTTTAGCGGCTGCTACGCTCACGCCTCAGCTTCGCCCACCAGTCCAGACGCTTGCGAATATCCCGCTCGAAGCCGCGATCCGGTGGATCGTAAAAGGTCGTGCGGCCCATTTTCTCCGGAAAGTAATCCTGCCCAGAAAAGGCATCGGGCTCGTCATGGTCATAGCGATAGCCATCGCCATACCCCTCGCCCTTCATCAGCTTGGTCGGTGCGTTGAGAATATGCTTCGGTGGCAGCAGCGAGCCGTTTTCCTTGGCCGCGCGCATCGCGCTTTTGTAAGCCGTATAGACGGCATTGGATTTCGGTGCGGTGGCGAGATAAACGCAGGCCTGCGCCAATGCCAGTTCCCCTTCCGGCGAACCAAGATAATCATAGGCATCCTTGGCCGCATTGCAGATGACAAGCGCCTGCGGATCGGCAAGGCCGATATCCTCTACCGCCATGCGCACCAGCCGACGCCCGAGATAGAGCGGGTCTTCACCCGCATCCAGCATGCGCGCCAGATAATATAGCGCCGCATCCGGGTCCGAGCCGCGCACGGACTTATGCAGCGCGGAGATCAGATTGTAATGCCCGTCCTGGCTCTTGTCATAGACCGGCGCACGACGTTGGACGATGCGCGTCAGGCCTTCGGTATCGAACACCTCACCCTCTCGGGCCGCGCGCCACACCTCTTCGGCCAACGTCAGCACCGCACGCCCATCGCCATCCGCCATGCGCAACATGGAAAGCCGCGCACCTTCATCGAGCGGCAGCGGCTTTCCTTCCGTTTCCTCTGCACGCTTCAGAAGCTCCGAAAGGCTTTCCTCGTCATGCGATTTGAAGGTCAGCACGCGCGCGCGAGATAAAAGAGCGGCGTTGAGTTCGAAGGAAGGATTTTCGGTGGTCGCGCCAACGAGAATGATCGTGCCGTCTTCCATGACGGGCAGGAAACTATCCTGCTGGGCGCGGTTGAAGCGATGAATCTCGTCCACGAAAAGCAGCGTCTGCCGCCCGTTCATGCGCCGCGTGCGCGCCGCTTCGAACACCTTCTTGAGATCGGCCACGCCGGAAAAAATTGCTGAAATCTGCTCGAAAGCCAGCCCCGCCTCGCCGGAAAGCAGGCGGGCAACCGTCGTCTTTCCCGTGCCCGGAGGCCCCCAGAATATCATTGAGCCCAGCGAACCGCTCTCGATCATGCGGCGCAGGACGCCCTCTTCACCCGTCAGATGCGATTGGCCGGTAACCTGCGCAAGCGTGGTTGGCCGCAGCCGGTCGGCCAAAGGCCGCCGGTTGGCGACCTCTGCTGGAATCTGCGGTGCGAAAAGGTCTCCGCTCATCGCAGGAATTGCCGGATGCGCTGACCGTCACGAACGATTTCCAGACGCCAGAAGCCTGGATCGTCATGCAGTGCATCCTCCATCTGGGCGCTGGTGGTGATGTCGGCACCGTTCAGCGAAACGATGATATCCTTCGGCTGGAAGCCGACGCGAGACGCGGGCGAACCGCGCTTGACATCGACGATCACAACGCCGGTCGTTGCGGTGGACATGCGAAGCTCATCCGCAAGCTTTGGCGAAAGATTGGCAACCGTTGCACCGGCAAACGGGTTGCGGCCTTCCAGCAAACGCTCGTCACGCGGTGCCGTTTCCGGCGCGGTATCGAGCGAGATGGTGACGGTCTTTTCCGCGCCCTTCTCGATCAGCGTGATCTTGGCAGACTTGCCGATACCCGCCGTCGTCAGGCGGTAGCCCAGCGCATCCGGGTGTTCCACCTCTATGCCATTGACGGCAGTGATGACCTGCCCCGGCTCGATGCCCGCCTTTTCCGCAGGTCCGCCCTTCACCACGCTGACGACGAGCGCGCCGCGGGCGCGCTTGAGGCCCAAGGCTTCCGCCACTTCCGATGTAACCGGGTCGAACGTCGCGCCGACATAGGGACGCTGGAAGCTCTTGTCGCCCTTTTCGGCAGCGGCAAGGAACACTTTCACCAGATTGGCGGGAATGGCAAAGCCGATACCGTTGGACCCGCCGCCGCGCGAGAAGATCGCCGTATTGATGCCGATCAGCTCACCCGCCATATTCATCAGTGCGCCGCCGGAGTTGCCGGGGTTGATCGATGCATCCGTCTGGATGAAGAAGCCGAAATCGCCCTGCGTGACCTGATTGCGTGCCAAAGCGGATACGATACCGCTCGTCACCGTCTGCCCCACGCCGAAGGGGTTGCCGATGGCAAGCACGAGATCACCGACTTCCGCCTTATCTGAATCGCCCAAGGCCAGAACCGGAAACTGTTCCTTCGCATCGATCTGCAGAACCGCGAGATCGAGACGGTCGTCTTTCAGCAGCACCTTGGACGAGAATTCGCGGCCATCTGCGAGCGCGACCTTGATATCGTCGGCGCCTTCGATGACGTGGTTATTTGTAACGACCAGCCCGCTGGCCGTCGCAATGACGCCGGAGCCCAGAGATGACTGCTTTTCCGTGCGGTTGGGCGATTGCTGCCCGAAAAACTGTTCGAAGAAGGGATCACCGGCGAAGGGAGATGCCCGGCGCTGAACGATGCGTTCCGCATAGACATTCACGACAGCGCCGGAAGTGCGCTTGACTAGCGGCGCAAAGGAAAGCTGCATTTCCGCACTGCTGGCGGGCACAGTCTTGGTGTCCTGCGCATGCGCTCCGACGGGCGCGAGAAGCAAAGCCGCAAGAAAGCCGTGGACCGTGAATTTCAACAAGCGCTGCATGTGATTCCTCATCTCCATCAATAGGATGCAGTTATAACGTCTCAGCCTATAAATCAAAGGGCGGCAATATCATGACGCGGCAGTTACGTGGCGCTCGCTTTACTTTCTTTGGAACAAGTTTTGATGGTTCAGAATTTATCACCCAAGAAAATTGATGAAACGAGAAACAAAATGCAGTTCCGAAAGCATGTACTCGCACTTCTGATCGTCTGCGCTTCCTATTCCCACGGCTCGCCTGTAGGTGCCGCCAGCTTCGATTGCGCAAAGACGGACTTGGCAGCCGATGAAAAGGCCATCTGTGAAAACCGCGCCCTGAACGATCAGGACGTGCGCATGGCCACCACCTTCGATATTCTGACCCAGCTGATGGCAATGGGCGCACGCGATACGCTCAAGACCGAGCAGAGCGAGTGGCTGAAACACCGCCAGACCTGCGCCGCAGACGTCGCATGCCTGACCAAAGCCTATGACGAGCGCATGACCAAGCTCGGCGAAGCCTTCCAGAACATAAACCGTCCGCTCTAAACGACGGAGATGATACTGCTCATCAGTCCATGCAACTCGTCTCTGTAACCGGTACGCGCCGATGGCGCGTCCTCACGGGATGTCATCACGACCGATAGTTTCTTCGACGGCACGATATAAAGCATCTGCCCGCCATAGCCCCAGGCATAGAAAACCTTCTCACCCGCCATATCCTTGATGAACCAGCAATAGCCATAACCGTCTCCATTGAAGACGGAATTTGTTCGTCGCATCCACGACTGGTCTATCCAGCTTTGCGAAATCAGCCGCGCGCCATCAGCCGTCACACCGCCACGTCTATACAGCTCCCCGAAGGCCAACAGCGAACGCGCCGTCATGGCCATCTGGTTTCCGCCGAGATAAATGCCCTGCGGATCGCGTTCCCAACTGCCAATGGAAAAGCCATCGAGCGGCTTGAACCAATCCCGCGCCAGCGCCAGCGTCGAGCGGCCCGAGGCTTTCGTCAGTATGGCCGAGAGCAGATGCGTGGAGCCAGTGGAATAAAGCATCCCTCCGCCCGGCTCTCCCGCAAAGCCGGAGCCCAAAGCCGTGCGGACCCAATTGCGGCTCGAAACCCAGCGTCCGTAATTCGGCCCGGACATGCGCTCCAGCCCGGACTGCATGGAAAGCAGGTTGCCGATGGTGACACGCTCCAGCCTCGGATCAGGGTTGGAAGGAAAATCCGCCCGCAAGACGGAAGCAATAGGCTGATCCGCCCCTTCCAAAATCTTGCGATCAATCGCTATGCCGACCAGCGCGGAAATGATGGATTTCGAGGCAGACTTGATGTTGGTGGAGCCGTTCAGTGTAGAGCCATTATAGGCGCGTGAGCCCGCCTCATTTCCATCGACACTGACGATGACGGCCTTCAAACTACCCAGCGATCCGGCCTTCTCAAGAATTGGGCCCAACCGTACATTCGCGGAAGGAGACTGCGCGCGGACAACCGTTGCAAGAGGAAGGGAAGCGATGAGGGCAAGTGCGGTACGACGTTTCATGCTCATCTATTTAAGCAGCTATAGCTCCGGAAAAAGCGCTATCACCGCCTTGTTACCTCCGGTCGCGGACGACAAAAACGAATCCCGAAACAATCTCTTCTCGCTTTTTCCTGAATCGAAATCTCAGCAAGCTGAATCATTTTGTTAAGTCGGGCACGCCTTATTCCTCATAAATCATCTTCTTCGTCATGCCGCCGTCCAGCACCATTACCTGCCCCGTCATGAAACCGGCACCGCTGAGGTAAAGAACCGCATCCGCAATATCCTCCGGCCTTCCGACGCGTCCAACCGGATGTTGGGTCTTGTCTTTCTCCCGCAGATTCGTTTCATTCGTAATCCAGCCAGGCGCTATCGCATTCACGCGGATTTTCGGCCCAAGGCTCACGGCCAACGCGTGCGTCAGCGCCACAAGCCCGCCTTTGGAAGCCGCATAGGCCTCCGTTTCCGGCTCCGACATGAAGGCGCGCGTGGAGGCCATATTGACGATGCTCGCCCCCTCACCCATCAGCGGCACGGCGGATCGCGTCATCAAAAACGCACCCGTCAAATGGCTATCCGTCACTTTGCGCCAATCGGAAAGCGACAGTTTATGGATCGGCCCGTTGACCGGCCCGGCAATGCCCGCATTGTTGACGAGAAGCTCCAGCCCCTTCCAGCCGAGCTGATCGAAGGCGGCAGCGACGGAGGTTTCGTTGCCGACATCGCACAGAATATGCCGCGCCTTCGTGGTGGTTTCCTTTATGTCGAAAGAGGCAACCGTCCACCCGTCATTAAGAAGAGCTTCGATAATCCCCGTCCCGATCAACCCGCCACCGCCGGTAACGATTGCACGCTTCATGATATTGCCTCCTTGCATGTCGTCCGCCAACGCTCTCGCACAGATGCTTGTTCCGGCACAAAAACACGGTTGCAATGAGTGTCCGCACACGCATGATCAGGCACATGAAGAACCCCAGCCAGCGCCCAGCATTCCTGCATTCTAACCGCCTCTGCCTCAGACCGTTCGAAATGAGGGATGCCGAAAGGCTCGCCCGCATCACCAACGACCCACTCGTCACCCGCAATCTTCTAAAAACGACAACACCTTTTACCATTGACGATGCACGGCAACGCATCCTCCGCCTTCGCAAGCGGAACAGCCCCGTCTGGGCCATCGATAACGGCCAACTCATCGGCCTGATCGGCATCGCAGGCGAATTCGGCTACTGGCTCGCCCGTTCGGCGTGGGGAAAAGGCTACGCTACAGAGGCTGCGCGGCTCGTCATCGATCACGCGTTTGAAGGCCTCGGCTTTGAGACACTTCACGCCAACCCCATCGCCGACAATAAGCCATCACGTCGCTTGCTGGAAAAGCTGGGTTTCAAGCAATATGGCCGGGCAATCGCTTTTTGCAGGGAGAGAAGAAAAACGGTCACCCTCGTCAGATACAGATGCGAGGGAAACCAGCATTCAGATGACGAGCACTAAAAATGCTCGCCACTCGGTATTTATGTGCGCGCTTCCTCGCTAGCTGGAAGCGCTTTCGGATCAAAAGAACGCCAGATAAGCCTGTTCATTCAATGTCTCGATTGCCTCTTCGAAGTATGGGTAGAAAATCGGCCCATTGATCCGTATCGTGGCATCGAGAAAATTGTCGCCCCAGAATTCAGGGTTTTCCAAGCTCCACTTGACGGCAAAAAAAGCTCGGCTTTGCCGGTGGTAACGCATGGAGGCCATATGGGACAGATCGCGCCTGTCAAATCCACGCTCCGTTGCCACGATAACATTATCGACGGTCTCAAGCGGATTGTATGACCGCCCATGATAGTGCCCGTCATTTATAGACACTCGGGGACCGTGAAACTTCGCCGCCCTCAGAAAGTAATCCGCTTCCTGAAATCCGATATTACAGAAACGCTCATCCCACAAACCAATGCGCTTGACGGCTTGGGCGTTATAACTGACGCAATTGTCACCAGCACCGTAGGTTACGAGATCATATTTCTCGTGGTTAGAAATAATACCCTCAAGATAATTGGGAGCGAAAATACAGTCGTTCTGGCTAAGTATCAGCAAATCGGCAGCGGGATTTCTCAGGTCGACAAAGCCTGCGATAATTGCCTGATTCCAGTTACGCGAAAGATGACCGGTAGAAAAGTCAGGTCTCGCCTCGTTTCGGATAAAGAAAACCGGATGAGGTCCGTCATATCTATCTTCTGAATGATTTGCGATTACGAATACCTGCCTGTCATGCTCGGTCTCGGTCGCGAATATGCTATCGATTGCCTTATTAAGCATTGGAGTATTTTTATACGTAACAATGTAGTGTTTTATTATCATATTCGACCTCAAGATGTATCTGCCACCATTAACCAACGTAATCTTGTGCAGGACTTGCGTCTGATTACACGCTCTTGAAGTGACTATTCCCGATAATAGCCTCGGCTTATCTGGGAAGATAAAAGACCCTCATGTAACGATCGGGATCACCCTCGTTCTCTTTTTGCCCTAGGCCCGACTGGTGAGCGGCAACGCCGAATTATAAGGTCATGATCGCGGAACCCGCCAGGGTGGATTGAGACGGTTGTCACCCGCATGATAGAGCGTGAGCCGATTGCCCGCCGGATCGAGCAATTCCGCCTGCCGCCACAGCCATCGTTCATCCCGAGGCGGATGCAGGAACTCTATGCCAGCAGCCATCAGCCTTTCGAAAACCGAATCCAGATCATCGCATTCGAAGTAGATCGTCGTACCGTTGCTGACGGTCTCACCCTTGTACAGCGAGAAAGTGCTTCCGCCATCGGGGCAGAGAAATCGAACGTAGTTGGGGCGGGAGTCGACAATCGGCTCAAGGCCAAGCGCACAATAGAAATCCCAACCCTTATCAAGATCGGGCATGGCAACGGAGACTTGATTCAAATTCATGAGAAACTCCGGTAAACTGCTTATTTGAAAACAAAAGCCGTGATTATGCACGGCTTCAGGACATAAAAATTCCACCGTCGTACCGGACTTGATCCGGTATCCAGTCAGCCCAAGTCCTTGGGCTGAAAGAACCTCTTTTCGCCTTGCAGACGCAAGGCGACTGGACCCCGGCTCAAGGCCGGGGTGACGGAGGTAATGGTTCTCCGCGTACCAAATCTCATCCATCAGGATGACGTTGGCGTGTGTGTTTGCCTTACTCCGGCAAAATCCGCACAGCACCCTTATCCGCGCTCGACGCAAACGCCGCATAGGCCTTCAGCGCCGTCGTCACATTACGCTTGCGGAACTCCGCAGGCTTCCAACCGAGCTGGTCCTGTTCGGCGCGGCGGGCGGCGAGTTCGGCGTCGGAAACCTTGAGGTTGATCGTGCGGTTGGGGATATCGATCTCGATAGGATCACCCTGACGCACGAGGCCGATGGCGCCGCCCTGTGCTGCCTCTGGCGAGGCGTGGCCGATGGAAAGGCCGGATGTGCCGCCGGAGAATCGACCGTCGGTGATCAAGGCGCAGGCTTTACCGAGGCCCTTCGACTTCAGATAGCTGGTCGGGTAAAGCATTTCCTGCATGCCCGGGCCACCCTTCGGTCCCTCGTAACGGATGACGACGACGTCGCCTTCCTTGACCTCGTTGGAAAGAATGCCCTTCACGGCAGCGTCCTGGCTTTCGTAAACGACAGCCGTGCCGTTGAATTTCAGAATGGATTCATCCACGCCAGCCGTCTTCACAATGCAGCCATCCAGCGCGATATTGCCGTAAAGCACGGCCAGACCGCCATCCTTGGAGAAAGGCTTTTCGACGGAGCGGATAACGCCATTTTCGCTATCGGTATCCAGATCATCCCAGCGCGAGGACTGGCTGAAGGCCACCTGCGTCGGCACGCCGCCGGGGGCCGCCTTGAAGAATTCGCGCACGGTTTCTGAGTTGGTGCGGGTGATATCCCAGCGGTCGATGGCATCGCCCAGCGTCGTTGCGTGCACCGTCGGGCAATCGCGGTTGATGAGACCGCCGCGATCCAGTTCGCCCAGAATACGCATGATGCCGCCTGCGCGGTGAACGTCTTCCATGTGCACGTCCTGCTTGGCAGGCGCGACCTTGGAGAGGCACGGAACCTTACGAGAAAGGCGGTCGATGTCTTCCATGGTGAAATCAACGCCGCCTTCGTGAGCAGCCGCCAGAATATGCAGAACCGTGTTGGTGGAACCGCCCATGGCAATATCCAGCGACATGGCGTTTTCAAATGCGGCCTTGCTGGCAATGGTGCGCGGCAGAACGGTTTCGTCGTCCTGCTCGTAATAGCGGCGCGCCAGATCGACGATCAGGTGGCCAGCTTCCACGAACAGGCGCTTGCGATCCGAATGCGTGGCCAGCGTGGAGCCGTTGCCGGGCAGCGAAAGCCCCAGCGCTTCGGTCAGACAGTTCATGGAGTTGGCCGTGAACATGCCCGAGCAGGAACCACAGGTCGGGCAAGCCGAACGCTCGATGATCTTCACGTCCTCATCGGAAACCTTGTCATCGGCAGCAGCAACCATGGCATCGACCAGATCGAGCGCAACGGTCTTGCCATGCAGCACGACCTTACCCGCTTCCATCGGCCCACCGGAAACGAAAACGGCGGGAATGTTAAGGCGCATCGCAGCGCTCAGCATGCCGGGCGTGATCTTGTCGCAGTTGGAAATGCAGACCATCGCATCGGCGCAGTGCGCGTTGACCATGTATTCGACGCTATCGGATATGATTTCACGCGAAGGCAGCGAATAGAGCATGCCATCGTGCCCCATGGCGATACCGTCATCAACGGCAATCGTATTGAATTCCTTGGCAACACCGCCCGCCGCCTCAATCTCGCGCGCCACGAGCTGGCCGAGATCTTTCAGGTGAACGTGACCCGGCACGAACTGCGTGAACGAATTGACGACAGCAATGATCGGCTTGCCAAAATCACCGTCCTTCATGCCAGTCGCGCGCCAAAGGCCACGCGCACCGGCCATGTTGCGGCCATGGGTTGTCGTTCTGGAGCGATAGACAGGCATCTGCTTATTCCTCGGTTCTCTCAAGCTCGCGGGTTTTCTCCCAAAGCGCACAAAGCGCCCTACCCGCTTAAAAGTCTGAAGCGTCTTCTACTCCAAACACAAAGCCCTGTCACGGTCACCTTGGGGCAAAACAGTACGGTCCGGTACGGTACGATTATTTCGTCAATACGCATTTAACATCCCATACAACAACAAATTAAGTTCTTGTGGCGAATCGATGCATCTCTTAGCGTTTCTACAGGCACGCCCGAGCCTCCCCCCTCCGAAGGGAAAGCATCTGACATGTAGGGTTTATGTTTAATCATCGAACCACCTGGTCGGGCATCGCATAAGGAGGGATTGCGCCTAAGCTCGTGAGGAGGTCTTGATGAAATTGTCAGCGCCGATTTTCAAACTTAAACACCGGGCAAAAACCATCGCTCGGGATACGAACATACCGCTGAATGAGGCACTCAACCTCGTTGCTCGTAATGAAGGTTTTCCAAGCTGGAGCGCACTTTCTTCACACGTGGCGCGGTTATCATTGTCTGCAAAATTACTGACCACATTGAAAAATGGGGACCTACTTTTGCTCGCTGGACGCCCGGGGGAAGGGAAAACAACCCTCGCCCTTCAACTACTTCTCGAAGCCGCTCGTGAAGGCAGACGAGCCGCGCTCTTCACGTTGGAGTACACTTCAGACGAAGCAAGACGACATTTGCGTGCACTGAGTAAAGAAGACGTAAAAGTTGCTGAGGCTGTAGAGATAGCTACGTCGAATGACATCAGCGCTGATTATATTGTCGCAAATCTATCCAATGCGATGTCAGGCACGGTCGCGGTCATCGACTACCTTCAACTTCTCGATCAGCAAAGAACAAAACCGACCCTTGATCACCAAGTAAAACAACTAGCCGAATTTGCAAAAAAATCAGGCATCACCTTCGGCTTTATCTCCCAAGTTGACAGGACTTTCGATGACACGACAAAAAAAATACCTGACGTTTCTGATATTCGCCTGCCAAACCAATTAGATATCAAACTGTTCAACAAAGCATGTTTTGTACACGATGGAGAAGCACAGCTTCACACATTGACCTGACTTATCTGACTGTTTTCAGGAGGGGCTAACCTCTATTCAGAACACTTCAGGAAACTGGTGGTAACGGGAAGCACTTCCAAACTTCGCCTGTCCAGCTGCGACAACACCTCATCGAAACCCCTTTTCGAGGACCATCCCAGCTGCTCACCCGCCCGGGCATTGCAGTAGATGCGGTCGATAGCGCTGGGCAGGTGCCATCCTCGTTTATTGAACTCAGCAGCAAGAAAAGGGATGCGTGAGGTAATGAGAGCAGCAGCGTCTGTCTCTAAGGCACTGCAGTCCTCCCTTGTGAACGGGCTTGTTGCGGAAATGATATATCGCTGAAAATGTGCACCTGAATTTGTCAACGCGAGCAGATGGGCGTCTGCGACATCACGAATGTCAACGCCGCGATTTAGCCGATGAACAGCCATCGCATCGGCAGGCTCCGGAAAACTGCGAGACATGCGCAGGATACGGACATTAAAAATAGGACTTGCAATCTCCTCAAGCAATTGCTCCGCAGCCAACTTCGTCGTGTGATAAATGCTCTTCGGCTGAGGCAGCGTGTCCTCATCTATCCATGTGCAGCGATGATTTGAGATCGCATATCCATAGAGGGCTGTCGTACTGGTAAAGACTATTCGTTTTAAGCCTTCTGCTATAGCAGCCTCAGCAACAAGGCGGGTGCCATCAACATTGATGCGATAGAATTCACTGTCCGCAACTGCGCCCACATGTGGAGCGTGAAGCGCCGCAGTATGGATGACGGCATCTGCATTTCGAAAAGCAGACCTCAGCCTTTTTTCGTCAGCAAAGTCACCCACAACATGAGTCGTTGAAAAAGGTGTTCGATCAATTCCCAAGACATCGTGTTTACCTGCAATCGCATTAAAGATTGCCCGACCGACGCGGCCTGAACTGCCCGTGATTACAACTCGCATATCGCTTCCTAAAAAATATTCACACTGATATCTTAATTGCCTCGGCTCTCTACTGGCATTCTGATCAGCGTAGAAAAGCTCTGGCAAGCCGGTGCTGAAAGCCAGCAAAACCTAATAATGCATTTCCTTCACATTCACGCGATTACATGAACTGAAGCCTGTTGTTTGCCGTAAAGCAGAGACATATCATATGCCAGCCAGCTCGTGACGCGTGCCCTATGCGTCGCTGGTGCCTCAGGAGGTCTTCATGCCAGCCTATCGCCCGCCCCGTATCGCTTCCAGCGAAATCACACCTCGTGACATCTACTTTTCCAGACGAAGCTTTCTTGGCACCGCGGCGGGTTTTGCGGCCATTGGGCTGACCGGGCGTGAAGCATTGGCAGCGACTTTGGTGGCCAAGCCGGGCGCGTATAAGCTGGATGAGAAAATGACGCCGCTCGATGCCGTGACCAGCTACAATAATTTTTACGAATTCGGCGTCGGCAAGTCTGATCCGAAGGAAAACTCTGGCAAGTTCAAGCCTACGCCGTGGACGGTCAAGGTCGATGGTCTCGTAGGCAAGCCGAAGGAATTCGGGCTCGAGGAGTTGATGAAGTTTCCGCTTGAGGAGCGGCCTTACCGCATGCGCTGCGTCGAAGGCTGGTCGATGGCCATTCCGTGGATCGGCTTTCCGCTCGCGGCCCTGCTCGACAAGGTAGAGCCGCAGGGCAGCGCGAAATTCGTGTCGTTCGAAACCGTCGTCCGTCCTGATGAAATGCCGGGCCAAAGCGGGCTCTTCCAGCCGCTGGACTGGCCCTATGTCGAGGGCCTGCGTCTGGATGAGGCACGCCATCCGCTGACCATCCTCGCCGTTGGCCTTTATGGCGAAACCCTTCCGAACCAGAACGGCGCGCCGATCCGCCTCGTCGTGCCATGGAAATACGGCTTCAAGGGCATCAAATCCATCGTGCGCATTTCGCTGGTAGAAAAGCAGCCGGAAACGACATGGAAGAACTCCAACGCGCGCGAATACGGCTTCTATTCCAACGTCAACCCGCATGTGGACCATCCGCGCTGGAGCCAGGCAACGGAGCAGCGCATAGGCGAAGGCGGCTTCTTCGGCACGCAGAACCGCCCGACGCTGATGTTCAACGGATATGACGACGTTGCCAGCCTCTATACCGGCATGGACCTGAAGGCGAATTACTGACAATGGCCGCCTTCTCGTTGCCGTCTCTGCCCAAGCGCTACCAGCCTGCCGCAATCTGGGCTCTCTATATTTTGGGGCTCTGTCCGGGCGTCTGGTATTTCTACCTCGCCGCAACCGGCGGGCTCGGCTTCAATCCGGTGAAGGATTTCGAGCATCTGCTGGGCATCTGGGCGCTACGCTTCCTCTGCCTTGGCCTCATCGTCACCCCGCTACGCGATCTGTTTAACATAAACCTCATCGCCTATCGCCGCGCGTTAGGCCTCATTGCCTTCTATTATGTGCTTGCCCATTTCGCCGTCTATCTGACGCTGGATCGCGGCCTAGTCTTCAGCTCCATCATAGGCGACATCCTGAAGCGCCCCTATATCATGCTCGGCATGGCGGGCCTCGTCATGCTGATACCGCTTGCAGCAACATCCAACCGGTGGTCCATCCGCAAGCTCGGCCCCCGCTGGAACTCACTGCACAAACTCGCCTACCCCATCCTCATCGTTGGCGTGCTGCACTTTGTGCTGGCCCGAAAAAGCCTCACACTCGAACCCGTCTTCTACATTACGGTCATGACCCTGCTTCTCGGTTACCGACTTATTCGGCCAAGCTTGATGGCGCGGAGAAGAAAGGCCCGCGCTGGATCTCAGCCTTTACGGCAACAACACAATAGCTGATGCAGTGATAAGCTCCCAAGGAATCACTTCCGGAGTTAGACAGCATGCTGAAGATCGCAGCAGCGCAGAGTATCGTATCTGCCGACATCCGCGAGAATGGAAAGACGATCCGCAGCCTCATCCAAGAAGCCGCGGAGCAAGGCGTTCGCCTTATTAATTTTTGCGAAGGCGCTCTGTCGGGATACTCAAAAGCTCAAGTTACCTCGCCTGAAGACTGGCAGAAACTCGACTGGACGCTCCTTGAGCAAGAACTGGACGAAATCTCTGACTGCTGCAAAACCCACAGCATATTTGCGGTCGTAGGTTCAGCATATCCTCTATTACCTCACCGCGCTCCTCTCAACAGCCAGCTCATCTTTAATGACAACGGAGAATTAATAGGAAGATACGACAAGCGATACTTGTCCAACTCCGAATTGAATGGCTGGTTCACGCCGGGCAAAGACGCAATGACGTTCGAGGTGGATGAGTTTCGCTTCGGCTGCTTGACCTGTATCGAAGTCCAGTTTCCCGAGCTTTTCATGGAATATGAGCGAGAAAACGTGGACGCGATCCTGTTCTCATCATACGGAATCAGAAACTTTTTTCAGATCGCCTTACGTGCCCATGCAGGCTTCAACTGCCTATGGATCAGTGGCGCGACTCCAGCACAGACAGCAAACGAAGGCCCTGCCGGTATCATAGGACCTAACGGCAAACTTGTATCCCACTGCGCTACTCAACAAGTGAATGCGCTTGCTACTGCCACACTAGATCGAAACGATCCCGCCTTCCATGAGGCGCTTCACCTCGCTCGCCCTTGGAGAAGAAAGGCGCGAGAAGGTGCAATTTACAACATCTCCGAAGCACGATAACCTTCCACAAAAATGCTGGGGAATGAACGGCGGGACCACCACCGTCTTCCCTAACTGAGACCTCCAGTTTCCATCTGAAAGGAACCGGCTTTGCGTCACGGCATGCTCTTGGCTCTGGCAAGCACACTCGCATTTCCGGCTCATGCGGCCAGCATCAAGCCCGGCCCGTCCGCCACCGATTATATGTTTCAGTGCGGCGCCACCTTCATCATCAAGGCTCACACGCTGAAGAGCGAAGCCAAGCCGACGAAGGCACAGCAGCAGCAAGCGGTTCAATATACGGAAAAATTCAACGATCTAGCAGCCAAAGCCGAAGCGTCCTTCGTTAAGTTTAACCGCACGGCAAAGGATGCGCGAAACTACATGCAGCAGCATGTAGACGAGATGAACGTGATTTTCGCGCAGGACCCGGCAACCGCGCGACGGTTCCTGCGCCTGTGTGACGCGCGTTTCCCCGATTGAAGCAACGGCTTACCTATTCTGCCCGCATCAGGATTTAGGCGGTTCTGGAAGCCCAAGCTCGATGAGCTTGCGCGCGATGACCTGCCGGGCTTGAAGATAGACGTTGCTGGCATTGCGCGCCGATAGCGAGATGTTGCGCGTATCCGAGCCGGGGCGAAGCGCCATGGCCTTGGCGAAAGCCTCTTCCGCATCCTTCTGCCGACCGGCATTGCTATAGGCCGCCGCCAGCATGAAAAAGCTGCGCCCGGACGCTGGCGTGATCGCGATTGCACGCTCCAGCCAGCGGATTGCCTCCTCGTTGCGGCCCATCATCAACGTGGTCCAGCCAGCGCCAAGCATCCATGTCCAGCGCGAAACGGCTGGCGTATCGAAAGCATCCGCGCGTGTGAACGTCGCAAGCGCATCATCGAAACGACCAAGCTGTACCTGCGTCATTCCCAGATGATACAGCGCCATTCCGTCCCACGGATTGTAATCGAGTATATTTGCGCAGGCGACGAGGCTTTCCGCAAAGGCATTGGTCAACGTCAAAAGCCGACAATAAGCGTTCATGGCATCCAGCGACTCGGGATGCGCGCTCAACGCGCTTTCGATGAGAGACCTTGCCTCCGCCTCCGCTTTCTGGCTCTCCTCCGGCGTATACCATGTCATCTGCACACCGCGCAGATGCATGGCCGCAAGCGCGATCTGAAGTTCGATGTTGCCGGGCCTGGCGGCAAGGCTCTTTTCGAGAATGGAGCGCGCCACCTCGAAACGTTCCTGCGTGGTCTGGGCAATCGACGCATCCGCTTGCTGAAGCACAACATTGTCTCGCGCCTCGAGAGATGCAGTGCCTTCCCGCAGATTACCAAGCCGGACCGCTAAAGGATAACCAACACCAGCCGCAAGCCGCGTCTCGATCAAATCTGGATTTGCTTCATCGCCAGAAACTCTCGCCTCGAGAACACCAGCCACCTTGCCGTCCGCAGCCTCGATCAATGTTACCCTGTAAACCCAGCCGCTCTGGCTTTTGCTGAGCTCACCCCGTATCTCGGTGGCGGACATTTGCCATGGAAACATCGCCTTGGCGTCCGCAGGCTGAACCAGTTGAACGCCGTCTATCCTGGAAAGCCCGCCGACCAGTTCACTGTAAATACCCTGCGCGATGCCTGCGCCTCTTTCATCCCTGCTCAAATCAACCGTTCTGGGCACGACCAGCAAAATGGTGGACGATGAGGCCAGATAGCTCGTCATAAAAGTCGAGACCGCGGCAACCACTAAAGCCAGACAGCAAAAGATTGTTACTGCGCGCTTCCCGAAACGCGGCTTCATAGACGACATCGGCAACGCAGTGCGCTCCTCCGACAGCTCCGTTTCCGTTGTTACGTCGAGCGTGAAAATATAGCCCCGGCCCGAAACCAGCTTTATCGCCTGCCGATCATTGTCACCAAGGGCAGTACGGATTTCGCGAATAGCCTGAAACAGACTGTCTTCGCCCACATTCGTATCCGGCCAGACCGCTTCCATCAATTCGGCCTTGGAAAGCAGGGTCGACTGGTGGCTGACGAGAAGACGAAGAACCTCGAAGGCACGCGCGCCCAAACGCACCTGCTCGCCATCAGCCTTGAACAGCTCACGACGCTCCGGGTCTAAAACGAATCCCGCAAAACAGAACACGCGTTCCCCCGGCAAGTCCACGATAATGGGCTTGGCACTATAGGCAGGCCCGTATCCCCGTCAACGCTGGCAGAGAGCGAGAGCGTTTCAAACCTCTTCCTAAACACCCATAGACCGGCCTTTTCAGAAAAAATCAGAAATCTTCAAGGGAAAGCAGGCGGGCCTTCAGGACCGGAATCTGCGCGCGGATTAATTTCAAGTCACGCATGCAAACCGAAAGGGCGGCAAATCGTGAGCGAAATTGTTTGGTTGCCGAGGGAACGACGCGGTTGGGAAGAGATAGGTTCGACGGCGTTATCCGATGCGAAGGTGGATGCAACATGCCTGAGGCGTATTAATACCGGGCGGTTGGCACAAACTAGCGTCGATGAGACATTGATCTTCGGCGCCGTCACTTATCTCGCCAACAGCTTTATCGCGCTCCACGAAAAGGCACCCAGAACAGCTGCCCTTTTTGCCTCGCAACAGCGCTGGCTCTTGTGCCATGCAGCTCTCGCCCAACATTTCGGCAAAGCATGTGAAGGTTCACCGGGCTTGACAAGACGGTCGCTTGGCAAGCTCGCCGTCCATCATCAAATTGCCAGCCGCAACACCGCATTCGCTTTTTTCGATGAGATTCTGAAATACGGGATCATCGAACAAACTGATCGGAGGGACATTGCGATCCCCTCACGCGAAACTCTGGCTCTGCTAAAACGCTGGTATGAATTCCATTTTTGCGCACTCGATATGATGGACGGCGGGCAACGGTGCGGTTGGTTCCTTGCCCGTTCAGAGCAACTGGTGGCAAAGCTGTCACCCATCGTCGGCAAAAAACTTCTGGAGCAAACAGAGGTAAGATCGCCTGGACATTATTGTGCAATCTTCACGGACGGAGACGCAGGTGGTCTGATCATGGATCGTCTGGCAGCAACCGCGGACTGGCCCGGAACCCCAGAACAGAAACACTACCTCACCGAAATTACCGCAATAGCGGAACTCGCCCGGCTTACCGGCCTGTCCCGCGCCCATACCAGCCGCAAACTGGCAGCATCCGAACGCCTGGGCGGAACCGGCTGGTCCGGCGCCCGCGGCCGCTCTCGCTTATGGATTTCAAGAGAATTCCTCATCCAGTACGCCGAAACCCAATTGCAGAAGCTGACGATTTTGAACGAGGCGCTGGAAGAGGTGGGCGCAGATGACGACACCATGGAAGCTGAAAGCGGCAAAGCACGCAGTGCCTAGCGCAAAAATACGTGATCGATATTTTAATGGTTGATGACAGGCCTCAGAGACCGGAACATTTTTGTGTAGCTTTCCCCATCACACGACAATTCTACGCTTATAGCGTCGGCAAGTTCTCGTTTGCTGAAAGGCTTGCCCTTGGCAGCACGTGCGCGGTGATCTCGGATGGCAAGGTCTTCGAGGACACTGAGCAGATGCCGTCAGGTTCACGCCAAAGCAAGATTCATCTCGCTGAAACGCACGAACGCTTGCTTGTCGCCCAAAAGTCGAAGTGCACTGCTCGTCGGGCCATCAGGCGACACATCATCGTTATCGCAAACGCAGGGCTCAAAGAATATGAAAATGCTGAGATGCGACTCACATTATAAGAACAGCGATGCGACCGAATCAACAGCGCTGCCTAAAGCATGTCGCGTCTAATTGCCCTCAATGCAACGATAACGTACACGCGGGAAAATTAGAAATTAAGCAGGTCTCGGTTAATCCCACTCAACGCGACCTGCTTTAGCGCTCTGTGGCATTCCACAATTTCGATGTCGCCAAGCTGACGCCTGCTTTGACAAACCTACATCAGCCCCAACTATTTCCATCAGAAAACAAAAAAGCCGAGCGATCTCTCACCCGGCTTTTTTTAAAAATCTCAACGCTTTTCAGCGTCTCAACTTATGCAGCTTCAGCAGCAGCAGCTTCTGCAGCAACGCGAGCCTTGTCGGCTGCGCCCTTGGCGTCTACGTCGCGCTCAACGAACTCAACGACTGCGAGAGCAGCGTTGTCGCCCTGGCGGAAGCCAGCCTTCATGATGCGGATGTAGCCGCCGTTACGGTTTGCGTAACGAGCTGCAATCGCGTCGAAGAGCTTGCGGACAGCGTCCTGATCCTTGATCTGCGAGATAGCCTGACGACGAGCGTGCAGGTCGCCGCGCTTGCCGAGGGTCACCAGCTTTTCTACGATCGGGCGGATTTCCTTCGCCTTCGGCAGAGTGGTTACGATCTGCTCATGGGTGATGAGCGAAGCAGCCATGTTGGCAAACATTGCCTTGCGGTGGCTGGCGGTTCTATTGAGCTTGCGGCCTGAATTTCCGTGGCGCATTGCTATTCTCCTTTAGCGCAGGTTCCCTATCCGGGCCTGCCGTTTCCTGGCACATGCAGATGACTTATCTGCTGTTTGACGGGGAAAGGCAGTCTTTCAAGGGCCTGCCTTTTCTTTGTTAGTACTGGTCTTCGTAACGCTTGGCGAGATCTTCGATGTTCTCTGGCGGCCATGCTGGCACTTCCATGCCGAGGTGCAGACCCATGGAAGCGAGAACTTCCTTGATTTCGTTGAGCGACTTGCGACCAAAGTTCGGCGTGCGAAGCATTTCGGCTTCGGTCTTCTGAATGAGGTCGCCGATGTAGACGATGTTGTCGTTCTTCAGGCAGTTTGCCGAACGAACGGACAGCTCGAGTTCATCAACCTTCTTGAGAAGTGCCGGGTTGAACGCCAGTTCAGTCACCGATTCTTCTTCTGCTTCCTTCTGTGGCTCGTCGAAGTTGACGAACACGCCAAGCTGGTCCTGAAGAATGCGAGCGGCAAAGGCAACGGCATCTTCGCCGGAAACCGAACCGTTGGTCTCGATCGTCATGATAAGCTTGTCATAGTCCAGAACCTGGCCTTCACGGGTGTTTTCCACCTTGTAGGACACTTTCTTGACCGGAGAATAAAGGCTGTCCACAGGGATGAGGCCGATTGGGGCATCTTCCGCGCGGTTACGCTCTGCAGGCACGTAGCCCTTGCCGTTGTTGACGGTGAATTCCATGCGGATTTCAGCGCCATCATCGAGCGTGCAGATAACGTGATCAGGGTTCAGGATCTCGATGTCGCCAACCGTCTGGATGTCACCAGCGGTTACGGCACCAGGGCCCTGCTTGCGCACGACCATGCGCTTGGAATCATCGCCGTCCATCTTGATGGCGATTTCCTTGATGTTGAGCACGATGTCCGTCACATCTTCCCGAACGCCGGGGATGGAGGAGAATTCATGCAGAACGCCGTCGATCTGCACCGCGGTTACAGCCGCGCCACGCAGAGACGACAGGAGCACGCGACGAAGCGCGTTACCGAGCGTCAGACCGAAACCACGCTCCAGCGGCTCGGCAACAAGCGTTGCCTTGGTGCGGCTGGAGGAAGTGAACTCGACCTTGTTCGGCTTGATCAGTTCCTGCCAATTCTTTTGAATCATCTTTAAACCTTCCGTTCGCCGCCACCATCCAATCGTGGCGGACCGAGCATGATCACCGAGAGGAACCGCTGGGGTTCATCGGCGGGTTTCAAGCGTAAGCACACCGGCCACGCCGGCAACCACACGCCGATTACGCGAAAATTCCGCCAAACCGAAGGAGAGGCGGAACTTCCAGACAGAAACGCGTTAGACGCGGCGCTTCTTGCGAGGACGGCAACCGTTGTGCGGGATCGGCGTCACGTCGCGGATGGACGTGATGAGGAAGCCGGCAGCCTGCAGAGCGCGAAGTGCGGATTCACGACCAGAACCTGGACCGCAAACCTCTACCTCAAGCGACTTCATGCCGTGTTCCTGAGCCTTCTTGGCGCAATCTTCAGCAGCGATCTGGGCAGCGAACGGCGTAGACTTACGCGAGCCCTTGAAGCCCTTTGCACCAGCAGACGACCAGGCAATAGCGTTGCCCTGTGCGTCGGTGATGGTGATCATCGTGTTGTTGAAGGTCGAGTTGACGTGCGCTACGCCCGACGTGATGTTTTTACGTTCGCGGCGTTTAACGCGAGTGGCTTCCTTGGCCATGATATACCTTTCGTTGATCTCTTCACCGCCGTAACACCAGCGGCTACACCGGCACTTCACCTAAAGGCAGGCTCCATGCCAAACTCAGAAAGGCTGGCGCGGTTCGCACCAGCCTCCCCTTCCGATTAAACGGAAAATTACTTCTTCTTACCAGCGATAGCCTTCGCCGGACCCTTGCGGGTGCGGGCGTTGGTGTGGGTGCGCTGACCGCGGACCGGAAGGCCACGGCGATGGCGCAGGCCACGGTAGCAACCGAGGTCCATCAGGCGCTTGATGTTCATCGCGGTTTCGCGACGAAGATCGCCTTCGACCTGGTAGTCGCGGTCGATGGTTTCGCGGATCTGAAGGACTTCAGCATCCGTCAGCTGATGAACGCGCTTGTCAGCGGCAAGGCCGACCTTGTCCATGATTTCCTGCGCGAATTTCGGACCAATCCCGTGAATATAGGTCAAAGCGATAACAACGCGCTTAGCCGTCGGGATGTTGACGCCAGCGATACGTGCCACGTCTATTCTCCTTGCGTTCCAGTTGCCATCCGGCAAGTGGTGCTTCCATTTGAGCGGCACGATCTGCCGCCAGTTCAAATTCCTGTTCGTCACAAGTCAAAACGACCGAACCCGGACTTTCCTTCCCTTGAGGAAAATCCGCGCCAGTCGCTTGGGTTGTCGCGAGTTGGCGCGGTGTTTAACGGAATCAGTTCAAAAAAGCAACCGGCCCCGCCAAGATTCTTTATACGCGGGCAGCAGAAGCCACGCTGGCATCCTTTTCCAGAACGCCGATGATGGAAGCTGTGACCGCATCCACATGCGCCATGCCATCCAGCACCACCAGCTCGCCCTGCTGCTGATAGTATTCAGACAGAGGCGCGGTCTTTTCGCGGTACTCGGACAGACGCTTGCGGAAAGCTTCCGGATTGTCGTCCGAACGCACGGCTCCACCAGCCGCGATGGTTTCGGCCACGCGGTTTTCGATTCGGCGCACCAGCGCCTCCTCGTCCACCTTCAGCTCGATGACGGCATCCAGCTGGATGTTCTTCTGCTGCAGGTTCTCGGCCAGAGCCTTGGCCTGCGGCACGGTGCGCGGATATCCATCGAGGATGAAGCCCTTCGCACAGTCTTCCTGCTCGATGCGCTCGGAAACGATCTGGTTGACGATATCGTCCGACACGAGACCACCGGCATCCATCACCGCCTTGGCGCGCTTGCCGATTTCCGTTCCAGCGCTCACAGCCGCACGCAGCATATCGCCGGTGGAAAGCTGCGGAATGCCGTACTTGTCCGTCACGCGCTTGGCCTGTGTTCCCTTGCCTGCACCTGGCGGTCCCAAAAATATCAGTCTCATCGTCCCCTCTTTCCTCCACGCAATTTCGATTTCTTGATCAGCCCCTCATACTGCTGCGCAATCAGGTGGCCCTGGATCTGAGCAACAGTGTCCAGAGTTACACTGACAACGATCAAAAGCGAAGTACCACCAAGGGCTAATGGTATGCCGGTACGGGCGATAAGTGTCTCAGGAAGGATACACACGAAGACGAGATAGATCGCGCCGACGACGGTGATACGGGTCAGGACGTAGTCGATATACTCAGCCGTGCGCTCGCCTGGGCGAATGCCGGGAATGAAGCCGCCATGCTTCTTGAGGTTATCTGCCGTATCCTTCGGATTGAACACGATCGCCGTGTAGAAGAAAGCGAAGAATGCGATCAGCATACCGTAGAACAGCATGAACAGCGGCTGCCCGTGCTGAAGCGATGCGATGATCGACGTCGCCCAGGTCGGCAGGTTCGTGCTGTTGGTGAAACCTGCAGCCGTTGCAGGAAGCAGCAGCAGCGACGACGCGAAGATCGCAGGGATAACACCGGCAGTGTTGAGCTTCAGCGGCAGGTGCGAAGTATCGCCCTGGAACATGCGGTTGCCAACCTGACGCTTCGGATACTGGATCAGAAGACGGCGCTGCGCACGTTCAACGAAGACGATGAGCGCGATGACACCAATAGCAACGACCACGACCGTCAGGATCAAAGTTGTGGACAATGCGCCTGTACGGCCAAGTTCAAGCGTACCAGCCAGAGCCTTCGGAAGACCGGCGGCAATACCTGCGAAGATAATCAGCGAGATACCGTTACCGATACCGCGAGACGTGATCTGCTCACCGAGCCACATCAGGAACATCGTGCCGCCAAGCAGCGTGATGACCGTGGAAATCTTGAAGAACCAGCCCGGATCGACAACGAGCCCTGCCCCGCTTTCGAGACCGACGGCAATGCCGTAAGCCTGAAGCGTGCCGAGCAGCACCGTGCCGTAGCGCGTGTACTGATTGATGATCTTGCGGCCTGCTTCGCCTTCCTTCTTCAACGCTTCGAGCGAGGGCACGACTGAGGTCATGAGCTGCACGATGATCGAAGCGGAGATGTAAGGCATGATGCCGAGGGCGAAAATCGCCATACGCTCGACAGCGCCACCCGCAAACATGTTGAAAAGACCGAGAATGCCATTCGCCTGGCCGCGAAACGCCTGCGCATAGGCTTCCGGGTTCAGACCGGGAAGCGGAATATGCGTGCCGAGGCGATAAACGAGAAGTGCGGCTAGAGTAAACCAGAGGCGCTTTTTCAGATCTTCAGCCTTGGCGAAGGTCGAAAAATTCAGGTTTGAGGCCAGTTGTTCCGCTGCTGAAGCCATAAAATTCCCCGCATGACCCTTGTCCAACAGCACGGCAACCGGCGTTTCCGGCAAAGGTCTATAAAGATACTGGTTCAAAAACCGGGCTTCTGACGGATAGCGGCTGTCTCGCCGCAATCATGCCTCACCCTGTTTTCGTATGTCCTATCCCCTCCCCTCAGGGAGTTCAAGGACTGTGAGGCTCTCTCCTGCGCTGCAAGCTGCGGCATTTTCAGCGCGAGACATGCGAGAACACAGTGAGTCGCTGCGCAGATCCGTCAAATCGATTAGATTTTCAAAGACTTACGTAGCGTAAAGAGAAACGCCCGGAGTGAAACACCCCGGGCGTTCGAGACATTATATATTACTCGGAAGCTTCCGGTGCAACAACGAGAAGCTTGATAGAGCTACCAGCCTTCTCGATTTTTTCGATAGCAGGCTTGGAAGCGCCAGCAACTTCGAAAGCAACCTTCGTCGTCAGCTCGCCATCGGCCAGGATGCGAACGCCGTCCTTTGGACGACGGATCACACCAGCTGCCTTGAGAGCAGCGGCATCGACAGTTGCCTTTGCGTCCAGCTTGCCAGCATCGATAGCAGCCTGAACACGACCGAGCGAAACGGTCACGTATTCGGAAGCGAAGATGTTGTTGAAGCCGCGCTTCGGCAGGCGACGGTAGATTGGCATCTGACCGCCTTCGAAGCCGTTGATGGCAACGCCCGAACGAGCCTTCTGACCCTTGACGCCGCGACCACCGGTCTTGCCCTTGCCGGAGCCGATACCGCGACCTACGCGGATACGGTCCTTGGTGGCGCCTTCGTTGTCTCTGATTTCATTGAGTTTCATGATAGGTTCCTCACTTCTCGTCTACGACGCGAACGAGATGCTGGACCGCACGGATCATGCCGCGAACAGATGGAGTATCCTCCAGTGTACGCTGACGGTGCATCTTGTTGAGACCCAGGCCGATCAGCGTCTGGCGCTGAATAGCTGGGCGGCGATTTGGGCTGCCGATCTGTTCGACCGTTACAGTCTGCTTGGCTTCAGTAGTCTTCTTGGCCATGATCCAGATCCTTACTCTTCAGAAGCAACGCCGGAAGCGACGCGACGAGCCTGAAGGGTTGCATACTTGAGACCACGCTGTGCAGCGATGTCCTTCGGATGAACCTGATGCTTCAGAGCGTCGAACGTAGCGCGAACCATGTTGTAAGGGTTCGAGGAACCGGTCGACTTGGCAACAACGTCGTGAACGCCGAGCGTTTCGAAAACAGCGCGCATCGGACCACCGGCGATGATACCGGTACCAGCCTTTGCAGAGCGCAGAAGAACCTTGCCAGCGCCGTGACGACCGTTGACGTCGTGGTGCAGCGTGCGGCCATCGCGCAGCGGAACGAAGATCAGATCGCGCTTGGCAGCTTCAGTTGCCTTGCGGATAGCTTCCGGAACTTCACGAGCCTTGCCGTGACCGAAGCCAACGCGGCCCTTCTGGTCGCCAACGACGACGAGAGCGGCGAAGCCGAAGCGACGGCCACCCTTAACAACCTTAGCAACGCGGTTAATCGCGACCAGCTTGTCGACGAATTCGCTATCGCGCTCTTCACGGTTCTGGCGGTCGTCGCGAGAACCTCTTTTTTCCTGTGCCATTGTCCTTGTCCTTTTTCTTTTGCGGGTAGAACGGCAAACGAGAGAAGGCCCACCGGCTTCATTGCTGAAGTCCCGTGGACCGGTGAAAATCCGCCCGAGAAATACCCGGGCGGAAAAGATTAGAAGTTCAGACCGCCTTCACGGGCAGCATCCGCCAGGGCCTTTACGCGGCCGTGATAGATGAATGCGCCGCGGTCGAATACGACATCCTTGACGCCAGCCTTGCCAGCGCGCTCTGCAACCAGCTTGCCGATGACGGCAGCAGCCGCAACGTCAGCGCCGGTCTTCAGCGACGAGCGCAGATCAGCTTCGAGCGTGGAGGCAGACGCAAGCGTCTTGCCAGCAACGTCATCGATGACCTGAGCGTAGATGTTCTTCGACGAGCGATGAACCGACAGGCGCGGGCGACCGTTTGCAACCGACTTGAGTTGGCGGCGTACACGGTTCGCGCGACGTGCAAGTGCTTCTTTCCTGCTAGCCATTTCGCGAGTTCCTTACTTCTTCTTGCCTTCTTTGCGGACGATCCGTTCTTCAGCGTACTTGACGCCTTTGCCCTTGTAGGGCTCGGGACCACGGTATTCGCGGATTTCCGCGGCAACCTGACCGACCTGCTGCTTGTTAATACCCGAAACGATGATTTCCGTTGGCTTCGGAACGGCAATGGTGATGCCTTCCGGAGTCTGGTAAACCACGTCGTGGCTGAAACCGAGAGCCAGCTGCAGGTTCTTGCCCTGCATGGCTGCACGATAACCAACGCCGTTGATTTCGAGCTTGCGTTCGTAGCCGTCCTTGACACCCTTGAAGATGTTCTCGACCATCGTGCGGGACATGCCCCACTTGGAACGAGCTTCCTTCGTGTCGTTGGAAGGCGTAACCGAAACCGCGTTATCTTCCAGCTTTACCTGAACTTCGTCGTTAGCGACGAAGAACAGTTCACCCTTAGGGCCCTTGGCAGTAATCTTCTGGCCGTCAACCGTGGCCGTCACACCTGCAGGAACCTGAACGGGCTTTTTACCGATACGAGACATATTTCTATCCTGTCTGTCCGTTAAGGAGATCCTTGCTCGGGTCTTAGAAGACCGAGCAAAGAACCTCGCCACCAACGTTCTGTTCGCGAGCCTGGTGATCGGCCATCACGCCCTTCGGGGTCGAAAGGATGGTGATGCCGAGGCCGTTCGCGACCTGCGGAATGGACTTTACCGAGACATAAACCCGGCGGCCCGGCTTGGATACGCGGCCGATCTCACGGATCACCGACGCACCTTCGTAGTACTTCAGTTCGATTGTGAATTCGGACTTGCCGTTTTCGAAATCGACCTTGGAATAACCGCGAATGTAGCCTTCAGACTGCAGCACGTCGAGAACGCGTGCGCGCAGGCTGGAAGCAGGCGTGCTAACCGAAGACTTGCGACGGGAAGCACCATTGCGGATGCGGGTGAGCATATCACCCAAAGGATCAGTCATGGTCATGTGCCCGTCTCCTTACCAGCTCGACTTGACAACGCCCGGCACCTTGCCGGAATTGCCCAGCTCACGAAGCGCGATACGCGACATCTTGAGCTTGCGATAGAACGCGCGCGGACGGCCCGTTACTTCGCAGCGGTTGCGGATACGCGTCTTCGAGCCGTCACGCGGCAGCGAAGCGAGCTTCAGAGTTGCCTGGAACCGCTCGTCGATCGGAAGAGACTGGTTCATGACGATGGCCTTGAGGGCGGCACGCTTGCCGGCCTGGGAGGCAACTGTCTTGCGGCGGCGCTTGTTCTTTTCAACTGCGCTTGTTTTCGCCATATCGGAGTTCCTTTTCTACGCTCGTCGTTACGGTTAGTGACGGAACGGGAAGTTGAACTCTGTCAGAAGAGCCCGTGCTTCGTCGTCCGAAGTCGCCGTCGTGCAAACGATGATGTCCATGCCCCACATCTGATCAACCTTATCGTAGTTGATTTCTGGGAACACAATGTGCTCCTTGATGCCCATGGCGAAGTTGCCACGGCCGTCAAAGCTCTTCGGGTTCAAGCCCCGGAAGTCGCGAACGCGCGGAAGCGCGATGTTGATCAGACGGTCAAGGAATTCATACATGCGAACGCCACGAAGGGTAACCTTCGCACCGATCGGCATGCCTTCACGTACCTTGAAGCCAGCAATCGAGTTGCGAGCCTTGGTTACGACCGGCTTCTGACCTGCGATAGCAGCCAGATCGCCAGCGGCAACCGTGGGCTTCTTGGAGTCGGCAGTCGCCTCGCCCACACCCATGTTGATGACGATCTTGTCCAGCTTGGGGATCATCATAACGTTAGCGTAGGAGAACTTCTCCTGCATGGCGCCGCGGATACGGGATACGTATTCCGTCTTGAGACGCGGTTCGTACTTGGTCTCAGCCATCGATGACTTCTCCCGAACGCTTGGCCACACGGACCTTCTTGCCATCTTCAATCTTGAAGCCAACGCGGGTCGGCTTGCCATCCTTATCGGCGATGGCAATGTTGGAGATGTGCAAGGATGCTTCCTTGTTGATGATGCCGGCTTCCTGGCTCTGGGTCTGGCGCTGGTGACGCTTCACCATGTTTACGCCACGCACGATAGCCCGATCTTCCTTCGGCATCACCTGGATTACTTCGCCGGTACGGCCCTTGTCCTTACCGGTCAATACGACAACCTTGTCGCCTTTACGAATCTTCTGCATCGCAATCGCTCCTTACAGTACTTCTGGAGCCAGCGAGATGATCTTCATGTGGTTCTTGCCGCGAAGCTCGCGAGGAACCGGTCCGAAGATACGGGTGCCGATCGGCTCTTTCTTGTTGTCGATAAGAACAGCTGCGTTGTTATCGAAACGGATGACGCTGCCGTCGGCGCGGCGGATGTCCTTGGCAGTACGAACGACTACCGCCTTCATCACGTCGCCCTTCTTGACGCGGCCGCGCGGAATAGCTTCCTTGATGGAAACGACGATAATGTCGCCAACGGAAGCGTACTTGCGCTTGGAGCCGCCCAGCACCTTGATGCACATGACACGACGTGCGCCGGAATTATCCGCCACGTCGAGGTTTGTTTGCATCTGAATCATGTCAGGTCGCCTTCTTGTTGTTACCAGAGCGGTTGGGCAGACATCATGGATGAAGCCCCCTGTTCCAGCTTATGAAATCTCTGTTTTTGCGCGGAAGAAATCTTGCCAGGGTGGTTTCCCAGAGGGACCTTCCGTGCGCATCAAAGCAAAAGACGCTCGGGTCACGAGCGTCCTTGCGGTGCTTCATACAGATTTTCGCGCCGAATACAAGTGAGTCGGCGCGATTCCGTTGAAATTAAGCGTGGGCGGCAACAACCGTCCAGCGCTTGTCCTTCGAGATCGGTGCGCATTCCTCGATGGAAACCACATCGCCGACCTTGTACTGGTTGTTTTCGTCGTGCGCCTTGTACTTCTTGGAACGACGAACTGTCTTCTGCAGCAGCGGGTGAGCGAAACGGCGCTCAACGCGTACTACGACGGTCTTTTCGTTCTTGTCGGATACAACGACGCCCTGGAGAATGCGTTTAGGCATAGTATTCTTCCTTAGGCCTTGGCTTCTGCGGCCTTTTGGGCAGCAATGGTTTTGATCCGGGCGATGTCCTTACGGACTTCGTTGATGCGCGAGGACTTTTCCAGCTGGCCGGTGGCCTTCTGGAAACGCAAGTTGAACTGTTCCTTTTTCAGGTCAGCCAGCTTGTCCTTGAGCTGATCGGCGCTGAGGCCGCGAATATCTTCGGCTTTCATGTGCCTTGCTCCTTACTCTGCGATGCGCTGTACGAAGCGCGTCTTGACCGAGAGCTTGGCTGCGCCGAGACGAAGCGCCTCGCGGGCGATCTCCTCGGAAACACCGTCGATCTCGAACATCATACGACCGGGCTTGACCTTGCATGCCCAGTAATCAACCGAACCCTTGCCCTTACCCATACGAACTTCGGTCGGCTTCGCCGTGACCGGAGTATCGGGGAATACACGGATCCAAACGCGACCTGCGCGCTTCATGTAACGCGTGATCGCGCGGCGGGCCGCTTCGATCTCGCGTGCATTCACGCGGTTCGGTTCCTGCGACTTCAAGCCGAATTCACCGAATGCCAGGTCAAAGCCGCCCTTGGCGACGCCCTTGATGCGTCCCTTGAACTGCTTACGGTACTTAGTACGCTTTGGCTGCAACATTTTATTACTTCTCCGAGCTTATCTTTCGCCAGCGTCAATCAAGCGTTTTCACGACGGCGATCGCCACGATCGCCACGCTCACGGCTTGCAGGACCCTGAGCATCGTTTTCGAGCGTACGACGCTCGGAAGCCATCGGATCGTGTTCAAGGATTTCGCCCTTGAAGATCCAGACCTTGATGCCGCAAATACCGAAAGCGGTTTCGGCTTCAGCCGTACCGTAGTCGATGTCGGCACGCAGCGTGTGAAGCGGAACGCGGCCTTCGCGGTACCATTCGGTACGAGCGATTTCCGCGCCGCCGAGACGGCCTGCGCAGGTGATCTTGATGCCTTCTGCGCCGAGGCGCAGAGCGGACTGTACGGCGCGCTTCATGGCGCGACGGAAAGCCACGCGGCGTTCCAGCTGCTGGGCAATCGACTGGGCAACGAGCGTTGCGTCGACTTCCGGCTTGCGCACTTCAACGATGTTGAGGTGCGTTTCGGAGCTGGTCATCTCGGAGATCTTCTTGCGAAGCTTCTCGATGTCAGCGCCCTTCTTGCCGATGATGAGGCCCGGACGAGCGGAATGGATAGTCACGCGGCACTTCTTGTGCGGGCGCTCGATAACGACCTTCGCAATACCGGCCTGCTTCAGTTCCTTCACGAGGTAGGCGCGGATAGCAAGGTCTTCATGCAGCAGGTTGCCGTATTCGTTGGTGTCTGCATACCAGCGGCTGTCCCACGTACGGTTGATGCCGAGGCGGAAGCCGATTGGATTGATTTTCTGACCCATTATGCGGCCTCCCCTTTTTCCTCGACTTCACGAACAACGATCGTGAGGTGAGAGAACGGCTTTTCGATGCGCGATGCACGGCCACGACCACGAGCATGGAAACGCTTCATGGTGATGGACTTGCCAACATAGGCCTCGGCGACGACGAGAGCGTCGACGTCGAGGTCATGGTTGTTTTCAGCGTTTGCGATAGCCGATTCCAGCGTCTTCTTGACGGTGGAAGCGATACGCTTGCGCGAGAACTCGAGCTCGGCGAGAGCGCGATCAACCTTCTTGCCACGGATAAGAGCGGCAACCAGGTTCAGTTTCTGGGGGCTGACGCGGAGCGTACGGGCAATGGCCTGAGCCTCATTGTCCTTCAGCCGGCGTTCGGTCTTAGCCTTCGCCATGATTACTTCCTCTTTGCCTTCTTGTCCGCGCCATGACCGTAATAGGTCCGGGTCGGAGAGAATTCACCGAACTTGTGACCGACCATGTCTTCGTTGACAGAGACGGGCACATGCTTGCTGCCGTTGTAAACGCCGAAGGTCAGACCTACGAACTGCGGCAGGATCGTGGAGCGACGGCTCCAGATCTTGATTACTTCACTTCTTCCGCCAGCGCGTACCTTCTCAGCCTTAGCGAGAAGATAACCGTCAACAAACGGACCTTTCCATACTGAACGAGCCACTTGAGACTTCCTCTCTTACTTCTTGCGCTGATGGCGCGAACGCATGATGAACTTGTCGGTCGACTTGTTCGAGCGGGTGCGCTTGCCCTTTGTGGGCTTGCCCCATGGCGTCACTGGGTGACGACCACCGGACGTGCGACCTTCACCACCACCATGTGGGTGGTCGACCGGGTTCATAACAACGCCGCGAACATGCGGACGCTTGCCGCGCCAGCGCGAACGACCGGCCTTGCCGTCGTTGATGTTGCCGTGGTCTGCGTTGGAAACAGCACCGATGGATGCGAGGCAGGAGCCGTGCACCAGACGCTGTTCACCGGAGTTGAGACGCAGGATCGCCATGCCGGCATCGCGGCCAACGAGCTGTGCATAGGTACCGGCGGAGCGAGCGATCTGACCGCCCTTGCCCGGCTTCATCTCGACGTTATGGATGATCGAGCCGACCGGAATGTACTGAAGCGGCATGGTGTTGCCTGGCTTCACGTCCACTGCCTTGTCGGAGGCGATCACCTTGTCACCGGCAGCGAGACGCTGTGGCGCGAGAATGTAAGCCTGTTCGCCGTCCGTGTATGTCACGAGCGCGATGAATGCGGTGCGGTTAGGGTCATATTCCAGACGTTCAACCGTACCTTCAACGTCGAACTTGCGACGCTTGAAGTCTACCAGACGGTAGGTCCGCTTGTGACCGCCGCCCTGGAAACGAACGGTGATCCGGCCCTGGTTGTTACGGCCACCCTTCGAAGAGAGGCCCTGGGTAAGAGCCTTTACCGGCTTGCCCTTGTAGAGCGAAGCGCGGTCCACAATAACCAGCTGGCGCTGGCTAGGTGTGGTCGGATTGAAACTTTTCAATGCCATTGTATTTGTTCCCTTTTGGGTCTTTGCCCGCTTGGGCCTAACCTTTAGAGTCCGGTGGACACGTCGATGGATTGACCTTCAGCAAGTGTGACGATCGCCTTCTTGACGTCCTTCTGCTTGCCAGCGAATCCACGGAAACGGCGCGTCTTACCCTTGCGGATAAGCGTGTTCACACCCGTGACCTTGACGCCGAAGAGAGCTTCCACGGCAGCCTTGATTTCAGGCTTGGAAGCATCCTTGGCGACGTTGAATACGACCTGGTTCTGTTCGGAGACCAGCGTCGACTTTTCGGTGATCGAAGGAGATACGATCACATCGTAGTGGCGAAGATCCGTCATTTGAACCGCTCCTCGAGGGCTTCAACTGCAGCCTTGGAAAGCACCAGCTTGCCACGACGCAGGATGTCGTAAACGTTGATGCCCTGAACCGGCAGAACGTCCACGTTCGGGATGTTCTGAGCTGCGAGCTTGAAGTTGCCATCAAGTTCAGCGCCGCCGATTACGAGAGCGTTGGTCAGGCCGAGCGAAGCGAAGTTGCCCAGCAGAGCCTTGGTCTTTGCGTCCGATGCGATGAGCTGATCGACGATGATCAGTTCTTCAGCCTTTGCCTTTGCAGACAGGGCGAGACGCAGGCCGAGCGCGCGAACCTTCTTGGGAAGATCATGTGCGTGGCTGCGAACGACTGGGCCGTGGGCCTTGCCGCCGCCGCGGAACTGCGGTGCGCGAGCCGAATGGTGACGAGCGCGGCCCGTACCCTTCTGCTTGTACATCTTGGCACCCGTGCGGGAAACTTCCGAACGGTTCTTGGACTTGTGCGTTCCCTGCTGCTTCTTAGCAAGCTGCCAGCGAACGACGCGGGCCAGAATGTCCTGGCGTGGATCGAGGCCGAAAATTTCGTCCGACAGGGCTACCTTGCCGGCGTCTTTTCCCTCGAGGGTCTTGACGTTCAATTCCATGATAAGGCTCCCTTACTTCGCAGCCGACTTAACGGCATCGCGGACGATGATCCAGGAACCCTTGGAACCGGGAACGGCGCCCTTCACGAGGATCAAACCGCGATCCTCATCGGTCGAGACGACCTCCAGATTCTGGGTCGTGACGCGCGTCTGGCCCATATGACCAGCCATGCGCTTGCCCTTCCAGACCTTGCCCGGATCCTGGTTCGAACCAGTCGAACCATGTGCACGGTGCGAGATGGAGTTACCGTGCGAAGCGCGGCCACCACCGAAGTTGTGACGCTTCATTGCACCGGCAAAACCCTTACCGATCGTGGTTCCAGTGACGTCGACCAGCTGGCCGGCTTGAAAATGATTTGCGGTCAGTGTTGCACCGACGTCGATCAGGTTCTCAGCGGAGACCCGGAATTCGACGAGCTTTGCTTTCGGCTCGACATTGGCAGCAGCGAAATGGCCGCGGAGCGCCTTTGTCGTGTTCTTGACCTTGGACTGGCCGGCACCGAGCTGAACTGCGATGTAGCCATTCTTGTCTTCCGTGCGCTGGGCAACGACTTGTACGTTATCCATACGCAATACTGTTACCGGAATATGTTCCCCGGCGTCGTTGTAGACGCGGGTCATACCCAGTTTTTGTGCAATCACACCTGAACGCATTGGTTCAATCCTCTTGCGAGCCTTGAAGGGAAAACCCTTATCGGCCTTTGTTAAGGAGTTCCCTTCGACATCTCACGATGTTTCCGGTCTCCGGATTGGAAGACGTTGGATTACTCCACGTACCTTCCTTGTTATGGCCCTCACCCAGAGGTGAGTTCCGGCCTTGTTACATCAGCCCTTACTTTCGCAAGGTCGGGCCGAGGTCTTAGAGCTTGATTTCCACGTCAACGCCAGCAGCGAGATCGAGCTTCATCAGCGCGTCTACGGTCTGCGGGGTGGGGTCAACGATGTCGAGAAGACGCTTGTGCGTCCGCATTTCGAACTGCTCACGGCTCTTCTTGTCCACGTGGGGAGAACGGTTAACAGTGAATTTTTCAATGCGGGTAGGCAGCGGAACCGGGCCGCGAACGCTGGCGCCGGTGCGCTTGGCGGTCGACACGATTTCACGGGTAGAGGCATCGAGGATCCGGTGGTCAAACGCCTTGAGGCGGATACGGATATTCTGGCCGTTCATTCGTCTTGTCCTTGTTCTTTATTATTGATTTCCGCACGCGGAAATACATGAACCTAGTTGATCGTGGCGCCGCAGATTTTCAAAAATCGAGAGGAATGCGTGATCGCACCCCAATCATTTCGTTAGTCTGTATTGCTAAATCACCCGAATCCGCAATCGCTTGCGACTCCATTGGTGAATGTGAGTGCGCGTTTACGCGCTTTCACCGAAATTTTCAAGCACTAAAAGTGCAGCGCCGATAAGCTTTTTTATCAAAAGTCCGGCGGCGGTGTTTTCGCACCGCCGCCGGCCAGAATTACAGTCGTTCGAGATTACTCGACGATCGAGGCAACGATGCCAGCGCCGACGGTACGGCCGCCTTCGCGGATAGCGAAGCGCAGCTTTTCTTCCATCGCGATCGGAACGATCAGCTCGACGTCAACCGTGACGTTGTCGCCAGGCATAACCATTTCCGTGCCTTCAGGGAGCGTCACGATACCGGTCACGTCCGTCGTACGGAAGTAGAACTGCGGACGGTAGTTCGTGAAGAACGGCGTATGACGGCCGCCTTCTTCCTTCGTCAGGATGTAGGCTTCTGCCTTGAACTTCTTGTGCGGCTTGACAGAACCTGGCTTGCACAGGATCTGACCACGCTCGACGCCGTCACGGTTAACACCGCGAACCAGTGCACCGATGTTGTCGCCAGCCTGGCCCTGATCGAGCAGCTTGCGGAACATTTCAACGCCGGTAACGGTCGTCTTCGATGTTGGCTTGATGCCGACGATTTCGACTTCTTCACCGACCTTGACGATACCGCGCTCAACGCGACCGGTCACAACCGTACCACGACCGGAGATCGAGAACACGTCTTCGATCGGCATCAGGAACGGCTGGTCGATCGGACGCTCAGGCGTCGGGATGTAGGCGTCAACCTGAGCCATCAGCTCGCGGATTGCGTCTTCACCGATCGTCTTGTTGCTGTCTTCCAGAGCTGCAAGTGCAGAACCCTTGACGACAGGAACGTCATCGCCCGGGAAGTCGTAGGACGACAGAAGTTCGCGAACTTCGAGTTCGACGAGCTCGAGAAGTTCTGCGTCGTCAACCTGGTCGACCTTGTTGAGGAACACGACCAGAGCCGGAACGCCAACCTGACGGGCAAGCAGGATGTGCTCGCGGGTCTGCGGCATTGGGCCGTCAGCAGCCGAGCAAACCAGGATCGCGCCGTCCATCTGGGCAGCACCGGTGATCATGTTCTTCACGTAGTCGGCGTGGCCGGGGCAGTCAACGTGCGCATAGTGACGGTTCGGCGTCTCATACTCAACGTGGGCCGTCGAAATCGTGATACCACGAGCCTTTTCTTCAGGAGCGGCGTCGATTTGGTCATACGCCTTGAACTCGCCGAAGAACTTCGTGATCGCTGCAGTCAACGACGTCTTGCCGTGGTCAACGTGACCGATCGTGCCGATGTTGACGTGCGGCTTATTGCGCTCAAACTTGCTCTTTGCCATTAGTGGCTCTCCATTCTGGTCCCTAAGCGGGAATAAACTTTAAATCTCGTTTGGGGCGTACCCCGATCACTTCTGACCGGAGTACTTTGCCTGGATGTCCGCAGCAACGTTGCTCGGAACCGGTGCGTAATGATCGAAAGTCATCGAGTACTGTGCACGGCCCTGAGACATGGAGCGCAGGTTATCGACATACTTGAACATGTTCGCGAGCGGAACGTGTGCGCTGATTACGATCGTAATACCGCGCGATTCCTGACCCTGGATCTGACCGCGACGCGAGTTCAGATCGCCGATCACGTCACCGACGTAATCTTCAGGGGTTACGACTTCGACCTTCATCATCGGCTCGAGAAGCTGTGCACCAGCCTTCTTCGCTGCTTCACGGAAGCAGGCACGCGATGCGATTTCGAACGCCAGTACCGAGGAGTCGACGTCGTGGTATGCGCCATCGAACAGGGTAGCCTTGACGCCGAGCATCGGGAAGCCAGCCAGAGGACCGGAAGACAGAACGCTTTCGATACCCTTCTGAACGCCCGGGATGTATTCCTTCGGAACAGCACCACCGACGATCTTGGACTCGAACTTGAAGTCTTCGCCTTCTGGGTTCGGTTCGAAGAGGATCTTGACGCGCGCGAACTGACCGGTACCACCGGACTGCTTCTTGTGCGTGTAGTCTTCTTCGTGCGACTTGGTGATCGTTTCGCGGTAAGCAACCTGCGGAGCACCGACGGTTGCTTCAACCTTGAACTCGCGACGCATACGGTCAACGAGAATGTCGAGGTGAAGTTCGCCCATGCCAGCGATGATCGTCTGACCGGATTCTTCATCCGTCTTGACGCGGAACGAAGGATCTTCAGCTGCCAGACGGTTGAGCGCAAGGCCCATCTTTTCCTGGTCGCCCTTGGTCTTCGGCTCGATAGCGATCTGGATAACCGGCTCAGGGAATTCCATGCGCTCGAGGATAACCGGCTTCAGAGGATCGCAGAGCGTATCACCCGTTGTCGTCTCCTTGAGGCCAGCCAGAGCAACGATGTCGCCAGCGAAGGCTTCTTCGATGTCTTCACGCGAGTTGGAGTGCATCTGCAACATACGACCGACGCGCTCACGCTTGTCCTTGACCGTGTTGATGACAGAGGTACCCTTTTCGAGCTTGCCCGAGTAGATGCGTGCGAAGGTGAGCGAACCGACGAAGGGGTCGTTCATGATCTTGAACGCGAGCATGGAAAGCGGCTCGGCGTCGTCAGCGTGACGCTCGATTTCGGCTTCCGTCTTGAAGTCGATGCCCTTGATCGCAGGAATGTCCAGCGGAGAAGGCAGGTAATCGACAACGGCGTCGAGAAGAGGCTGAACGCCCTTGTTCTTGAACGCGGTACCGCAGAACATCGGGTGGAACTTCACGTCGATGGTGCCGCGACGAACGAGTTCGCGGATCTTGTCGTTGTCCGGCATGTCGCCGTTCAGGTAGGCTTCCATCGCTTCTTCGTCGATCTCGACAACGGTCTCGATCAGCTTTTCGCGATATTCGTCAGCCTTGGCCTTCATGTCTTCCGGAATTTCGACGACGTCCCACTGAGCGCCGAGCGATTCGTCGCGCCAGATGAGTGCATTCATCTCGATCAGGTCGATAACGCCCTTGAACTCTGTTTCCGCACCGATTGGCAGCTGCATGACGACAGCGGTGGCGCCGAGACGGGTCTTGATCATTTCTACCGAGCGGTAGAAGTCAGCACCGGTCTTGTCCATCTTGTTGCAGAAGATCATACGCGGAACGTTGTACTTCTCTGCCTGACGCCAGACGGTTTCCGTCTGCGGCTCAACACCGGCGTTGGCGTCGAGAAGTGCGATAGCACCGTCGAGAACGCGCAGCGAACGCTCGACTTCAATCGTGAAGTCAACGTGGCCGGGGGTGTCGATGATGTTGAAACGGCGCATTTTGCCATCGCGACCCTTCCAGAAGGTCGTGGTAGCAGCGGAGGTGATCGTGATGCCACGCTCCTGCTCCTGTTCCATCCAGTCCATGGTGGCTGCGCCATCGTGAACTTCGCCGATCTTGTGCGACTTACCGGTGTAGTAGAGAATACGCTCGGTGGTGGTCGTCTTGCCGGCGTCGATATGCGCCATGATACCGAAATTGCGGTAGTCTTCGATTTTATATTCGCGAGCCATAACGGACTGCCTTTCGGATCGGTTAGATTACCAGCGGTAATGCGAGAATGCGCGGTTGGCGTCGGCCATCTTGTGCGTGTCTTCGCGCTTCTTGACGGCAGAACCACGGTTGTTCGCAGCGTCCATGAGTTCGCCGGAGAGGCGATCGATCATGGTCGTTTCGTTGCGCTTGCGCGCAGCGGCGATCAGCCAGCGGATGGCGAGAGCCTGACGGCGCTCCGGGCGAACATCGACTGGAACCTGGTAGGTTGCACCACCAACACGACGCGAACGAACTTCGACGTGCGGAGCAACGTTGTCGAGCGCGGAGTGGAACACGCCGAGCGGCTCAGACTTCGTCTTGCCCTGAACGACGTCGAATGCGCCGTAAACGATGCTTTCTGCAACGGACTTCTTGCCATGAAGCATGATGGCATTCATGAACTTGGTGACGACCAGATCACCGAACTTTGGATCCGGGTTGATCTCACGCTTTTCTGCACTATGGCGACGGGACATACTATTTGTCTCTCAACTTTGAATGACGCTTTACCACGCGGAGAACCTCGCGCAGCGCCGGAATTTGTTAAACCCGAAATTACTTCGGACGCTTTGCACCGTACTTCGAACGACGCTGCTTACGGTTCTTGACGCCCTGCGTATCGAGAACACCACGGATGATGTGGTAACGAACGCCCGGCAAGTCCTTTACGCGGCCGCCGCGGATCATGACGACAGAGTGTTCCTGAAGGTTGTGACCTTCACCAGGAATGTAGCCGATGACTTCGAAGCCGTTGGTCAGGCGGATCTTGGCAACCTTACGAAGAGCCGAGTTAGGCTTCTTAGGGGTCGTCGTGTAAACGCGCGTGCAAACGCCGCGCTTCTGTGGGTTTTCCTGCAGAGCAGGAACCTTGTTACGCTTAACCTGTGCCTGACGTGGCTTACGGATCAGCTGGTTTACGGTAGGCATATAACCATCCCTTGCAAAAACTACTTTAGCCACTCTTTACGAGTGGCGGTTATACCGTTTCCGGCAACGATGCACGCATAGCCTCATGCGCAAAACGTGGCCCGATCCGGTTTTCACGGATGGACCACTCAATGCAGAGGACGTAAATTCATACGTCGTGCGTGCAACATTCGTGTCTCGTACGTGTTTTGGACCCCTGTTTGAAGTGAACTCCGGAACGAGTCGTCCCAGATGGCCAGACTTCACATCGGCTCCGATGGCGGGCGTACTACTGTTTTAGCCCGCTTTCGTCAAGGGTGAATCCGCATTTTGTACCCGGGCGGCAGGCGCTTGAACCTTGCGGTACAGGATTTTGAAAGGCTTTTACCATAAAGCCCCTACCCTCTCCATTGTTTTTGTCTTTCCGGCCTTTGGCTTTTCATAAAAGCCGTCTATTGATTCCCTCGAAGGCATCCGGCGACAGACCACTCTCGGGGCTTCACGGATGCAACACGTGGCGGGCAGAAGCGTTAGATCAATGAAGCGCCCTACTCTCCACCACGACATAAAGGAATCGCGTCATGATCACAGAACCCGACAACGACAATGGACGCGACGAGGCAATGGTCTTCGTCATCATCGGCAAGGCCTATGAGCGCGAAGGCGAAGACGGCATCGACATCCACGTCATCCTCCAGGCCCCGGACGACGACACCGCCGTTCGCGAGGCTCTCAACGCGCTTTCCGAAGAAGGCTTCCTTGAGGCCGACCTCGACCAGATCGGCATGATCACCGAAATCCCCGACGAAGAACCCCACGCCTCCGCCTATCAGGGCGCACTCGAAGGCGAAGTCGCGATCATCCGGTTCGCGTGATATGTGGGGCGCGCGGAATACCGCGCGCCATTTCCTCTTTAGGGCTATCGGCCTACCATACGCCCCGCAACATCATCTCCGCGCCGAGGGCTGCGAGCGCAAGCAGAAAGCTGCGTTTGAACGTGGCCGGACTGACCGCTCTCCTCACATACTGCCCCGCCCACATGCCGATCAGCGCCGGAATGACGGCGAGAGCGGACAGCCATGCGCCTTCAAAATGAAATGCACCGTTGGTCGTGAGCCCCATGGCGAGGGCGAGCGTCGAGATGGTAAAGGACAGGCCAAGGGCCTGCACCAGATCATCCTTTTCCAAATCTAGCGACTGCAGATAGGGTACAGCCGGAATAACGAAGACGCCCGTAGCACCGGCGATAAGCCCCGTTACCAGTCCCACCAGTGGCGAAAGCCAGCGCTCATGTTTCGGCTCTACACGAAAGGGCTTCGCCAGCAGTGTATAGATCGCGTAAAGGCAGAGCGTCGCTCCCAGGGCGAAACTAACTAGCGCCGTATCGCCGCTCGTGAGCATCGAGGCGCTGAACATCGTGCCGATGAAAACACCTGCAATCATAGTCCACAAACGACGCAGGATGCCGATAAAGTTCGGACCGGCCAGTAATTGCCATAGATTGGTAACGGTGGACGGGATGATTAGAAGGGACGCCGCAGCAAGCGGTGACAGGAGCCCACCCAACACACCCATTGCGACCGTCGGTAAGCCCATGCCGGTCACGCCCTTCACGATACCTGCGCCGAAGAAGGTGACGATGATGATAAACAGGATGGAGAATGAGTATTCGTTCATACGCTACTCATAGAGCTCCACCGTTATTCCACAATGCGCATATACCGTATGATGCCTTCGGCTAGACCGAAGGCTGACCTGTGGGTAAGCTATGTTGATGCGTTACGATCTCACTGACCTCCGTCTCTTTCTTGCCGTTGCAGATGCGGGCAGCATCACGCATGGCGCCTCCGAAGTAGGACTGTCGCTGGCTGCGGCAAGTGATCGACTGAAAGAGATGGAAGCGCTCGGCAGTGTTCGCCTGCTGGTAAGAGGCCGCAGAGGTGTCACTCCAACCGAAGCCGGAGAGACGCTCTGCCAGCACGCCCGAAAAATCCTTTCGCAAGTGGCAGCGATGCGCGCTGATCTCGGGCAGTTTGCCAAGGGTTTGCGAACGGAGATCCGCGTGCATGCCAATACCGCCGCCATTGTCGAAACGCTCCCGCTGCGCCTCACGCCATGGCTCGCGGCCAACCCACAGGTGGATGTCGATCTACGCGAACGTCAGAGCCAGGAAATCGCCCGCAGCGTCGTGGCCGGTTGTGCCGATATCGGTATTCTCTCGGATGCCGCAGCCCATGAGGGACTGGTCCTCCAGCCATTTACCGTCAGCCAACTCGCCCTCGTGACCGCTCCGGACCATGCGCTTGCGAAAGAGAAGCAGGTCCGTTTCAACACGCTTATGGATGAATATTTCATCGGGCTGGAAGACGGCGCATTACAGGCGCACATACAGGGGCAGGCGGAAAAGATCGGGGCAAGGCTGCGCCATCGCATCAGGCTGCGCACCTTCGAAAGCATATGTAATGCGGCAAGCACCGGTCTTGGCATCGCCATCGTCCCGCTGACGATTGCCCGTCAGTGCAAGCGAACGTGCCAAATCTCAATCACCCCGCTAACGGACACATGGGCCCGAAGAAACCTCGCCGTCTGCCTGGCAAAAGATACCGAGCCAAGCCCTGTTATTCGCGCACTTTTCGATCATTTGGCGGATGGTCCCCCGCAGGGTGTAGGAGCGGATCGATAGTCACAGGAGGTTCGCAAATCCTGATTATGGTGGTTGAAGCAAGATACTATTGATGATCGCCCCCACCCCAGATGCCACGCCCCTCACCTGCTCTCTTTGCCGTTGCGGCCTTATCGGTCACCCAGCTGATTGGCTGGGGCGCCACGTTCTGGCTGCCCGCGGTCGCAGGTTCTCTCTTTGCGACAGACCTCGGCCTTCCGCTGCCCGTCATCATGGCGGGCCCAACAGCCATGCTGGTGATGATGGCGCTGATGTCCTGGCCACTGCGCACTCTCTTCGAGCGCCATGGTGCGCGGGTGATCATGGTGGTGGGATCACCGATTGGTGCCCTCGGCCTTCTGGCGCTGAGCGCAGCGGCCCCATCTCATATTTTCTCGCCTGGATCATTATCGGCATAGCTGGCGCTTGCATGTTGACGACCGCAGCGCAAATCGCGCTGACGGAAGTTGCGGGCAATCATGCGAAGAAAGCACTCAGCTTCCTCGTTCTGGCTGGCGGCTTAACCTCGACGATTACCTGGCCCATTACCAGCATCCTGATGAATGAATGGGGCTGGCGCGCGACGACACTACTCTACGCCGTCCTGCTTTTGGTCATCTGCACCCCATTGCACTGGAAAGCATTGGCCTCGCACCGCAACAAGGCGGAAAAGGCCGAGAGCGCGAAAGGCGCAACGGTCAACCGCGCGAAATTCATGCTGTTGGCCACCAGTTTTGCAGCAAACGGCTTCTTCACATGGGGCTTCGCCCTGACGATCATTATCCTTTTCGAGGCCAGAGGTCTCGATCACGCCCACGCCATCACAGCCGCCGCCTTCATCGGCATCGCGCAATGGGCCGGGCGAATGGTGGAGGTTGTCGCTGGCAATCGGGTATCCGGCTTGCTCATCAGCATAGCGGGCGCCGCGCTGTTTCCCTTCAGCTTCATAATCCTATTACAGGCAGACGGTTTCGCTGGCGCAATTCTTTTTGCAACACTCTACGGAGTTGCGAGTGGTGTGACTGCCGTGGCCCGCGCCACTCTTCCGCTGGAACTGTTTCCACCGGCGGCCTATGCCCGCGCTTCATCACAGATGGCAGTTCCGCTCAACCTCGCCTTCGCCACCGCGCCGCCGCTCTTTTCGCTGATCATGACGTCGGCCAGCCCGGAGGCTGCGCTTTGGACCGCGCTTCTCATCTCCATCTTTGCCTTTTCATGCCTGCTTGGCCTCGCGCTGATGAAACGCGCCGACTTTGAAACCGCGGAAACGGACGTTCCGTTACCGCCGCCGCTTCAGTAATTCACCAGCAAGACAGGGCTTTCCGGCGTGCCAAATCGCGGTGTGACGCCAAGCAACGGAGCGGTGCGGCTGATGATTTCCTTGACCATGGGGGCGGCGGTGGATGCTGCGGTTCGCCCGCCATTTTCACCCGCAACGGGGGCGTCAATGATGGTAAGAACGATGTATTTCGGCTTGTCCATCGGGAAAGCCGCCACAAAGGCATTGAAATTGATATCGCTGGCGTAACGGCCATTGATCACCTTGTCCGCCGTGCCGGTTTTGCCGCCAACGTGAAAACCTTCCACCTGCGCGCTTCGGCCCGATCCCTTCACGCCGTTCCAGTTATAAAGAAAGCGCATATCGGCGCTGGTCTTCTCCTTCACCACCCTCTTTGCCACGAGCTGCGCCTCTTCGCGCGTGCGCGGCAGGAAGGTGGGCTGGATCAGATGGCCGCCATTGACCAGCGCCGCCGCAGCAACCGCCGTCTGCAACGGCGTGGTCGCGACGCCGTGGCCGAAGGAGATCGTCACCGAGTTGATTTTCTTCCACGTTCTGGGCTGCGTCGGCGTCGCGACACCCGGCATTTCCGTTTCCATCTTCGACAGCAGCCCGAGCCGCGTCAAAAACTCCTGATGCCCTTCAATTCCTACCCTGTCCGCAACAGCCGCAGTGCCGATATTGGAGGAATATTGAAACACTTCGGGGATGGTAAGCGGCTTGTTCTTTCCCCTGAAATCCCGAATGGTGAAGCCGCCCATACGGATCGGGCGCGTCGCATCGACCACCGTGTTGAGCGTAATCTTCTGCGCATCCAGCCCCATGGCAAGAGTGAAACTCTTGAACGTCGAGCCCATCTCGAAGGTGGCATTGCTCATGCGGTTGAACCAGCCCTTCTCATATTCCTTGTCCACGCTGCCATTGGGAAGTGTGCGCGATGGTTGATTGGGATCGTAATCCGGCACGGAAGCCATGGCGATGACTTCGCCGGTATGAACATCAAGGATGACCGCGCCAGCAGCCTCGGCCCGATAGTTGATCATCGACTCGTGGACGATGTTGCGCACGATGCTTTGCGCGCGAAGATCGATGGACAGCTGCACCGGCGCCAGAGACGCCTCTCCGGTCATCCCAAGCGCGCGCAGTTCGGACAGACCCTGCTGATCGAGATAGCGTTCCATCCCGGCAAGACCCTGATTATCGACATTGACATGGCCGATGACATGAGACGCCGCGACGCCACCGGGATAGAAACGGCTCTTTTCAGGCCGAAAACCAATGCCCGGAATGCCAAGCGCAAGAATATCCGCCTGCTGCTTCGGCGTCAGCTGCCGCCTCAGCCACTGAAATGCAGAATCCGAGCGAAGCTTCGCATGCGTGCCCTTCCAGTCAAGGCCGGGTATCACGGTCGCAAGCTTCTCCACCACCTCGTCTGGATCGACAATACGCCGCGGATCGGCATAGAGCGACACCATATTCAAATCCGTCGCCAGCAACTCACCGTTTCTATCGGTAATGTTGGGGCGGGATGCCACGCGAGAAACTGGACCGAGGCTCCCGGTTACGACCGGCTCCACCATCGCATACTGAACCAACCGTCCACCCATGATCGTAAAGGCTATCGCGCAGCCAATGCCCATCAGCGCAATGCGCTGCCTGGCCTGCAAAAGACGCTGCGGCTTGACGCTGGCCCCCGGACCACCACGCCCACGACGGCCTCCCCGCCCTAAAACAAAATGAGCCCGACTTCTGAGATTAGCGATTTGCGCCAGCAGCGACATGATTACGATCCGAGATAAACGCCAGGTAGTGAAATGCCGAATACATTATAAAGGAATGGCATCTGCACACATTTGAAGTTGCATTCATCTCTGCTCGGCCAGTGTTAACAACCTCTTAACGGCAGGATCACGATCTCTTTAATCGATATCCATCGGCGTTCGGAACCTCACTCAACTCGCTTACTATCGATACGACCAGCGCTCCTCCTGGCTACGAACAGATTTTCGGCCATAAAATCCACGAACACTCGGATCTTGGGCGATAAATAGCGACTCGTCGGCCAGAGAACTCGAAAAACTCCCGCCTCTGCCGTGAAGCAGTCGAGCAGCGAGATCAGGTTGCCATCTTCGATCTGCTTAGCGACCGCAAAGTCGGGCAAACAGGATATGCCGAAGCCATTTTCGGCAAGGTGGATAAGCGGTTCAAGCGTACTGGCAATCGTCGTGGTTGGCAGCGCAAGGCGCAAGTCTTTACCGTCCCTCACAAGCGGCCATGGTTCCAGTTTTCCGGAATTGGCGTATCGGTGATGCATACACCGATGACGCATCAAATCTTCAGGGACCTGCGGCACACCTTCCCGCGTTAGATAGTCAGGCGAAGCGACGAGGCGGTGTTTGAATGAGCCAAGCTTCCTATTCATCAACCGCGTGTCACGTACTTCGCCGGTGCGGACGACAGCATCGAACCCCTCTTCAATGACGTCAACGAGACGGTCGGTGAAATCCAGATCCAGATCGATTTCGGGATAGGCCTTCATGAAAGCCGATATGGCCGGCATCAACAGCATTCCCGTCAACGGGAAGCTCACACGCAGTAGACCACGAGGTTTGCTCTGGGATTTCGAGAGTTGTGCTTCCGCCGAGTCCAGTTCGGAAAGAACCCTTCGGCAAGTATCGAGAAAGAAACTGCCTTCCTCCGTCAATGTCATGCTTCGTGTCGAACGATGGAAAAGGCGTACGCCCATTTCCTGCTCGAGCCGCGCGATTGCCTTGCCGACAGCCGAACTGGAAAGCCCCAAGCGTTGAGAAGCCGCAACGAAGCTTCCACCCTCAGCCGTGTGAACGAAAATCGTCAGCGCACCGAGCTTGTCCATCCCACTCCTATTACGGAAATAAGTTCCGCTCTTATTGGAATACGCGACTGTTTATCGCTTATCCCGAGATGGATATCTAGCTGGGCGCGGCGGTAAACGCCGATTTTCGTGAAAGGAAACACAATGAATACCAGCTTCATCGCCGGATTTAGCAATGCTCCAAAACCAACCACTTTCATCGTCAATGTCATTCATGTTCACCCGGGTAAACAGGATGAAGCATTCGAAATCATTCAGGACGTCGTTCACTATGTGGCGGAAAGAAAGCAAGGGTTTCTCTGGAGCAACCTCGCCAAAAGCACGGACGGACTAACCGTCGTCAACATCGAGGCAATCGAAAACGCGGGCAACGTGGACGAGTTCTTCTCCGACCCAGTATTCGTTGAAAAATTTCGGCGGCTTGAAACGGTCTCGAAGAGTGAGTTCCATGCGTATAATGTCGGCGATCTGGTTTTGCCGAAATTTGCACAGGCCAGCTGAGAACCTCTCTATATAAATGACCGTCAGCAAAGCTTCAAAAACAAAAAACGCCCGGATCACTCCGGGCGTTTCTATTTCTACCAGAAGGAACCTCCCTAGGAGGCCCCTGCTCTAACTGCCTTATTCGGCAGCAGGAGCCTTGTCCGTCATGTCCTGCAGCATCTGGTTGGCGGAAGCAGAGCCGGTGCTCTTCTTGCGCTCCTCGATGATGAGGTCGTCGCGGGTCGTCGCGATGCGGCGGATCTGCGTCATGGTGCCGCCGGTACCAGCCGGGATGAGGCGGCCGACGATGACGTTTTCCTTGAGGCCCTGCAACGTGTCCATCTTGCCGGCAATTGCAGCTTCGGTCAGGACCTTGGTGGTTTCCTGGAACGAAGCAGCCGAGATGAAGGACGGCGTCTGGAGCGATGCCTTGGTGATACCGAGCAGAACCGGTTCGCCATAGGCAGGCTTCTTGCCTTCTTCGATCAGACGGTCGTTGTTGTCTTCCATCTCGATGCGATCGACGCTGTCGCCGACGATGTAATGGCTGTCGCCTGCGTCGGTGATTTCCACCTTCTGCAACATCTGACGAACGATAACTTCGATGTGCTTGTCGTTGATGATAACGCCCTGCAGACGGTAAACTTCCTGGATTTCGTTCACGAGGTAGGAAGCGAGTGCCTCCACGCCCTTGATCGCCAGAATGTCGTGCGGTGCCGGGTTGCCGTCGAGAATGTATTCACCCTTCTCGATGTAGTCGCCTTCCTGAAGGTGGAAGGGCTTGCCCTTCGGGATCAGGTATTCGACCGGCTCGACGCCATCTTCCGCAGGCTCGATCATCACGCGGCGCTTGTTCTTGTAGTCGCGGCCCAGACGGATCGTACCATCGATTTCGGCGATGATAGCGTGATCCTTCGGACGACGCGCTTCGAAGAGTTCGGCAACGCGCGGCAGACCACCGGTGATGTCCTTGGTCTTGGCGCTTTCCAGCGGCGAACGTGCAAGAACGTCACCCTGGAAGACCTTTTGACCGGGCTCGACCGACAGAATTGCATCCACCGACAGCTGGAAGCGAGCTTCGCCGCCACGGGACAGCTTGGCAACAGCGCCGGAAGCATCCTTGATGACGATTGCAGGCTTCAGGTCCGAACCACGCGGTGTCGAACGCCAGTCGATAACCTGACGCTTGGTGATACCGGTGGATTCGTCGGTCGCTTCGAGAACGGAGAGACCATCGACCAGATCTTCGAAGTGAACCGTACCTTCCACTTCCGTCATCATTGGACGGGTGTAAGGGTCCCACTCTGCAAGACGCTGACCGCGCTTCACCTTGTCGCCATCGTCCACGAACAGCTTGGAGCCGTAAGCGACACGCTGCGAGGAACGCTCTACGCCGCGCTCATCGAGAATGGTGACCGACATGTTACGGCCCATCGCGATGAGAACGCCTTCGGAATTCCGCAGGCTGTTGCGGTTCTTGATCTGAATCGTACCTTCATACGATGCTTCAAGGAACGACTGGTCAACCACGTTGGCCGTGCCGCCAAGGTGGAACGTGCGCATGGTCAGCTGCGTGCCCGGCTCACCGATGGACTGAGCGGCGATAACGCCGACAGCTTCACCCATGTTGACAGGCGTACCGCGTGCAAGGTCACGACCGTAGCAGACGCCGCAGACACCGACCTGGATTTCGCAGGTCAGAGCCGAACGGATGCGAACGGACTGAATGCCAGCCTTTTCGATGATCGCGACTTCGGCTTCATCGATCAGCTTGCCAGCCTTGACGATGTTCTCGCCAGTGACCGGGTTGTCGATGTCGTCCAGAGCCGTACGACCGAGAATACGTGCGCCGAGCGAAGCAACGACCTGACCGGCATCGACGATGGCAGTCATGGTGAGGCCCTTGTCGGTGCCGCAATCACGAGAATTGACGATGCAGTCCTGTGCCACGTCAACGAGACGACGCGTCAGGTAACCGGAGTTAGCCGTCTTCAAGGCGGTGTCTGCAAGACCCTTACGGGCACCGTGGGTCGAGTTGAAGTACTCGTTAACGGTCAGGCCTTCCTTGAAGTTCGAGATGATCGGCGTCTCGATGATTTCGCCCGATGGCTTGGCCATGAGGCCGCGCATACCACCCAGCTGACGCATCTGGTTCGGAGAACCACGCGCGCCGGAGTGGGACATCATGTAGATGGCGTTCATCGGCTTCTGACGACCGGTCTCAGCGTCGAACTCGACAGCCTTAATGCGGGCCATCATGTCTTCAGCGACCTTCTCGGTTGCCTTGCCCCAGGCGTCAACGACCTTGTTGTACTTTTCGCCCTGAGTGATCAGGCCGTCATTGTACTGCTGCTCGTATTCCTTGACCAGCGTTTCGGTGTCGCCAACGATCTTCACCTTGGTTTCAGGAATGATCATGTCGTCCTTGCCGAACGAAATGCCGGCGCGGCAGGCATGCGTGAAGCCAAGCTGCATGATGCGGTCACAGAAAATGACCGTGTCCTTCTGGCCGCAATGACGGTAGACCGTGTCGATCATCTTGGAGATGTTCTTCTTGGTCATTTCCTGGTTGCAGGTCTCGAACGGCACGTTGACATTCTTCGGCAGAAGCTCGCCGATGATCATACGACCGGGGGTCGTTTCATAGATCTTCGAAACAGGCTTGCCATCGGCATCGACGGTCTTGAAGCGGCCACGAATTTTCGCGTGCAGCGTCACGACCTTGTTTTCCAGAGCATGATGCAGCTCGCCCATGTCGGAGAAAGCCATGCCTTCGCCGGGCTCGCGCTCGTTCATGATCGAGAGGTAGTAAAGACCGAGAACCATGTCCTGCGAAGGAACGATGATCGGCTGGCCGTTTGCAGGGTGCAGGATGTTGTTGGTCGACATCATCAGCACGCGTGCTTCCAGCTGCGCTTCCAGCGACAGCGGAACGTGAACAGCCATCTGGTCACCGTCGAAGTCGGCATTGAAGGCCGTGCAGACGAGCGGATGCAGCTGGATAGCCTTGCCTTCGACCAGCGTAGGTTCGAAAGCCTGGATGCCCAGACGGTGCAGCGTCGGCGCGCGGTTCAAAAGAACCGGATGCTCGCGGATGACCTCGTCGAGGATATCCCAGACTTCCGGCTTTTCCTTTTCAACCAGCTTCTTGGCCTGCTTGACGGTGGAGGAGTAACCCTTCGCGTCGAGGCGGGCATAGATGAACGGCTTGAACAGTTCGAGCGCCATCTTCTTCGGAAGGCCACACTGGTGCAGCTTCAGCTCAGGACCCGTCACGATAACCGAACGACCGGAATAGTCGACGCGCTTGCCGAGAAGGTTCTGACGGAAGCGGCCCTGCTTGCCCTTGAGCATATCGGAGAGCGACTTCAGCGGACGCTTGTTCGCACCCGTGATGACGCGACCGCGACGGCCGTTGTCGAACAGCGCGTCAACGGATTCCTGCAACATACGCTTTTCGTTGCGGATGATGATGCCCGGTGCGCGAAGCTCGATCAGGCGCTTCAGACGGTTGTTACGGTTGATGACGCGGCGATAGAGATCGTTCAGGTCGGACGTCGCGAAACGACCGCCATCCAGCGGAACCAGCGGACGCAGGTCCGGCGGGATCACTGGAACGACCTTCATGATCATCCATTCCGGGCGGTTGCCGGATTCCATGAAGTTCTCAACGATCTTCAGGCGCTTCATCAGCTTCTTCTGCTTGAGGTCCGAGGTGGTCTCGGCCAGATCGGAGCGCAGGTCGCCCGCAATCTTCTCAAGATTCATGGAAGCAAGCATTTCATAGATCGCTTCGGCGCCGATCATGGCGGTGAACTGGTCTTCACCGAATTCATCCACAGCGATCATGTACTCTTCTTCGGACAGAAGCTGGTTCTGCTTCAGGGAAGTCAGGCCAGGCTCGGTCACGATGTAGTTTTCAAAGTAGAGAACGCGCTCTACATCCTTCAGCGTCATGTCGAGCAGGGTCGAGATACGCGAAGGCAGCGACTTCAGGAACCAGATGTGGGCAACGGGTGCTGCGAGCTCGATGTGGCCCATGCGCTCACGGCGAACGCGCGACAGCGTGACTTCAACGCCGCACTTTTCGCAGATGATGCCCTTGTACTTCATGCGCTTGTACTTGCCGCACAGGCACTCATAGTCCTTGATAGGTCCGAAAATGCGCGCGCAGAACAGGCCGTCACGTTCGGGCTTGAACGTGCGGTAGTTGATGGTTTCCGGCTTCTTGATCTCGCCGTAGGACCACGACAGGATTTTTTCCGGCGAAGCGATCGAAATCCGGATGGAATCGAAATGCTGCGCGGGCACCTGCGGGTTGAAAAGATTCATGACCTCTTGGTTCATGCCTTGTCTCCTTAAGGGGTGGAGCCCCTTGCTTGCATCTGGCGGTCTTTCCCGGGCGGACCGGCCAGTGCCTCAAACATGGATCTATCCGCAAAATGCGGCGAAAGTGTCCACACACGAACACGCATCCGTGAGCGAACTGGCAGGCGCCCTTGTGAAGCGCCTGCCCTTTTTGATCTTATTCCGCCGCGTCGGGCAGCTGATCGGCGCCCTGCTGCTCTTCGAGCTTGGAGTTCTCCAGCTCGACGGAAAGGCCCAGAGACCGCATTTCCTTGACGAGAACGTTGAAGCTCTCCGGAATACCGGCTTCGAAGGTATCGTCGCCACGGACGATTGCTTCGTAAACCTTGGTGCGGCCCGCCACGTCGTCCGACTTGACGGTGAGCATTTCCTGCAGCGTGTAGGCTGCGCCGTAAGCTTCCAGAGCCCAGACTTCCATTTCCCCGAAGCGCTGTCCGCCGAACTGCGCCTTACCACCAAGCGGCTGCTGGGTGACGAGCGAGTAAGGACCGATCGAGCGAGCGTGGATCTTGTCGTCGACAAGGTGGTTCAGCTTGATCATGTACATGTAGCCGACGGTGACCTTGCGGTCGAACGGCTCACCGGTACGTCCATCGTAAAGAACGGACTGACCGGATTCATTCAGACCCGCACGCTTCAGCATCGAAGCAACGTCTGGCTCATGCGCACCGTCGAAGACCGGCGTTGCGATGGAGACGCCCTTGCGGGACTGTTCGGCAAGCTTCACCAGAGCATCGTCGTCGAAGGAGGAAACTTCGTCCTTCGCCTCGGAGGCGTAGACTTCCGTCAGCTCGTTCTTCAGGTCGGTGATGTCCATCGTCTTGCGATACTCGTCGAGCAGCTCGCCGATCTTCTTGCCCATACCGGCGCAAGCCCATGCGAGGTGCGTTTCGAGAATCTGACCGACGTTCATGCGCGAAGGCACGCCCAGCGGGTTCAAGCAGATGTCGACATGCGTGCCGTCTTCCAGGAACGGCATGTCTTCGACAGGCACGATACGCGAGACGACGCCCTTGTTACCGTGACGGCCAGCCATCTTGTCGCCCGGCTGGATCTTGCGCTTAACAGCAACGAAGACCTTGACCATCTTCATGACGCCCGGAGGCATTTCGTCGCCGCGCTGTACCTTCTCGACCTTGTCCATGAAACGCTGTTCGAGGCGCGACTTGGATTCGTCGTACTGGCCGCGAAGCGCTTCGAGTTCGGCCTGAACCTTCTCGTCTTCGACCGCGAACATCCACCACTGCGAGCGAGGATATTCGGAGACGACGGCGTTGGAAAGCTCTACGCCCTTCTTGAAGCCCTTCGGACCGGCAATCGAAACCTGACCGCGCAGCATGTCGACCAGACGGCCATAGACGTTGCGGTCAAGAATTGCCTGTTCGTCGTCGCGGTCCTTGGCCAGACGCTCGATTTCCTCGCGCTCGATAGCCATCGCACGTTCGTCCTTTTCGACGCCGTGACGGTTGAACACGCGAACTTCAACGACCGTGCCGAACGTGCCCGGAGGCATGCGCATGGAGGTGTCGCGAACGTCGGAAGCCTTTTCACCGAAGATGGCGCGCAGAAGCTTTTCTTCCGGCGTCATCGGGCTTTCACCCTTCGGCGTGATCTTGCCGACGAGGATATCGCCCGGCTGAACTTCCGCACCGATGTACACGATACCGGCTTCGTCGAGGTTCTTCAGCGCTTCTTCCGAAACGTTCGGAATGTCGCGCGTGATTTCTTCCGGACCAAGCTTGGTGTCGCGGGCCATCACTTCGAATTCTTCGATATGGATGGAGGTGAACACGTCGTCGGAGACGATGCGCTCGGACATCAGGATCGAGTCTTCGTAGTTGTAACCGTTCCAGGGCATGAACGCGACGAGCGCGTTGCGGCCAAGTGCCAGGTCACCGAGGTCGGTCGAAGGACCGTCAGCGATGATGTCGCCCTTGTTCAGAATATCGCCGACGGCGACCAGCGGACGCTGGTTGACGCAGGTGTTCTGGTTGGAACGCTGGAACTTCTGCAGACGATAGATGTCAACGCCGGACTTGCCAGCATCGAGGTCTTCCGTAGCGCGGATAACGATACGGGTCGCATCCACCTGATCGACCACACCGCCACGACGGGCTGCAATTGCAGCGCCCGAGTCACGGGCAACGATCGGCTCCATGCCGGTTCCGACGAACGGAGCCTCGGCACGCAGAAGCGGAACGGCCTGACGCTGCATGTTCGAGCCCATGAGAGCGCGGTTGGCGTCATCGTTTTCCAGGAACGGAATGAGAGCCGCAGCGACCGAAACCAGCTGCTTCGGCGAAACGTCCATCAGGTTGATGTTGTCACGCGGAGCCAGCATAACTTCGCCGGAGTGACGGCAAACAACGAATTCTTCCGTGAATGCACCATCAGCGTCCAGCTCGGCATTGGCCTGAGCAACGTAATACTTCGCCTCTTCCATGGCGGAGAGGTAGATCACGTCCGTCGTAACCTTGCCGTCCACGATCTTGCGGTACGGGCTTTCGATGAAGCCGTACTTGTTGACACGGGCAAAGGTTGCGAGCGAGTTGATCAGACCGATGTTCGGGCCTTCCGGCGTTTCGATCGGGCAAATACGGCCATAGTGGGTCGGGTGAACGTCGCGGACTTCGAAGCCTGCGCGCTCGCGGGTCAGACCACCCGGTCCAAGAGCCGAAAGACGGCGCTTGTGGGTGATTTCCGAAAGCGGGTTCACCTGGTCCATGAACTGCGACAGCTGCGAGGAACCGAAGAATTCACGAACGGCAGCAGCTGCCGGCTTCGCGTTGATCAGGTCCTGCGGCATCACGGTGTCGATTTCGATCGAGGACATACGTTCCTTGATCGCGCGTTCCATGCGCAGCAGACCCAGACGATACTGGTTCTCCATCAACTCACCGACGGAACGGACACGGCGGTTGCCGAGGTTGTCGATGTCGTCGATTTCGCCCTTGCCGTCACGCAGTTCGACCAGCATCTTGACCACGGCCAGGATGTCTTCCTTGCGCAGCGTGCGCACGGTGTCTTCCGCGTCGAGGTCCAGACGCATGTTCATCTTCACGCGGCCAACAGCCGAGAGATCGTAACGCTCCGCGTCGAAGAACAGCGAGTTGAACATGGCTTCTGCAGAATCCATGGTCGGCGGCTCACCCGGACGCATCACGCGGTAGATGTCGAACAGGGCGTCCTGACGGTTCTCGTTCTTATCGGCAGCAAGCGTGCTGCGGATATAGGCACCGACATTGATATGGTCGATGTTGAGAACAGGAATCTCGTCGAAGCCGTGACCGAGAATGACGGTCAGCGTCTTGTCGTCGATTTCGTCACCAGCTTCGAGATAGATTTCACCCGTCTCGTAGTTGACGATGTCTTCGGCAAGATAGTTGCCGTAGAGATCTTCGTCGCTCGCCTTGAGAGCCTTGAGGCCCTTGTCGGTCAACTGACGGAGCAGACGCGGGGTCAGCTTCTTGCCGGCTTCGACAACGACTTCGCCAGTGTCGGCGTCAACCATTTCGGTGACGACCTTGGCGTTCTTCAGTGTCTCAGGCTGGAACGGAATCCGCCAGCCGTCGCCTTCACGAACGTAGGTTGCCTTGGTGTAGAAGGTCGACAGGATTTCTTCGCCGTCCATGCCGAGCGCCATCAGCAGCGACGTGACAGGAATCTTGCGGCGACGGTCGATACGGGCGAACACGATGTCCTTGGCGTCGAATTCGATATCGAGCCAGGAACCGCGATAAGGAATGACGCGGGCAGCAAACAGAAGCTTGCCGGAAGAGTGGCTCTTGCCCTTGTCGTGGTCGAAGAATACGCCCGGCGAACGGTGCATCTGAGACACGATAACGCGCTCGGTGCCGTTGACGATGAACGTACCGTTGTTCGTCATGAGCGGCATGTCGCCCATGTAGACGGACTGTTCCTTGATGTCCTTGATGGACTTCGCGCCTGTATCTTCATCGATATCGAACACGATGAGGCGCAGCGTCACCTTGAGCGGCGCTGCGTAGGTCAGATCGCGCTGACGGCATTCCTCGACGTCGAACTTCGGCGCTTCGAATTCGTAAGATACGAATTCCAGCATGGATGCGCCGGAAAAGTCGGTGATCGGGAATACGGATTTGAATACGGCATTCAATCCCTCGTCGGGACGACCGCCCTTGGGCTCGTCAACCATGAGGAATTGGTCATACGAAGCCTTCTGAACCTCGATGAGGTTCGGCATTTCCGCTACTTCTGGAATTTTGCCGAAAAACTTGCGTACGCGCCTGCGACCGTTAAACGAAAGGGTCTGAGCCATCGTCGCTCCTTTAAAATTGCATCCGGGCCTGCAACGGACGGGAACCGATGGCCAGTCGACCCCGTCGAACAATGGGTAAAATCAATCTCGTTCCACATCCCGGATCGATCAGGCCGGATTGCCTGATGAGCCGGTTCGGAACCATTCTCTTGAAGAACCCATTACCCAAGAACCGTTTTCACGCGGTTCTTGGGTAATCGGTTTCAGCAAAGCGACGAATGGGAGAAGGATTTCCTTCTCCCACCCGGTAATCAGAAGATTACTTAACGTCGACCTTAGCGCCGGCGTCTTCGAGCTTCTTCTTGAGGTCAGCAGCTTCAGCCTTGGAAACAGCTTCCTTAACAGGCTTCGGAGCGCCTTCAACGAGGTCCTTGGCTTCCTTCAGGCCGAGACCCGTGATGCCGCGAACTTCCTTGATGACGTTGATCTTGTTGGCGCCAGCGTCAACAAGGATAACGTCGAATTCAGTCTTTTCTTCTTCCGGTGCAGCAGCGGCAGCAGCGCCACCAGCAGCAGCAACTGCTACAGGAGCAGCAGCGGAAACGCCCCACTTTTCTTCGAGAAGCTTGGAAAGCTCAGCAGCTTCCAGAACTGTCAGAGCGGAGAGGTCTTCAACGATCTTTGCGAGATCAGCCATGATATAGTTCCTTTAATTCGGTTCGAACCGGTTTGAATATTTACAGCGAAAAACCGCCTTAAGCGGCTTCGTCCTTCTTGGAGTAAGCCGAGAACACACGAGCAAGCTGGCTTGCCGGTGCTGCCACAACCGTTGCGACGCGGGTTGCCGGGGCATTGAGAAGGCCCAGCAGCTTCGCACGCAGCTCGTCCAGCGAAGGCAGGGTCGCGAGCGACTTGACTGCTTCGGCGTTGAGCGTGGTTGCGCCCATGGCGCCGCCGAGTACAACGACCTTGTCGTTGCTCTTGGCGAAATCCATGACGACTTTCGGAGCAATCATAGGGTCAGTGCTGTATGCAATCAGCGTCTGTCCCTTGAAGAGATCTGACATCCCTTCCGACTCCGTACCCTGAAGAGCGATCTTGGCCAGGCGGTTCTTCGCGACCTTGACGGTGCCGCCAGCAGCACGCATTTTCGAACGAAAATCGTTCATCTGCGCAACTGTGACACCAGCATAGTGGGCCACGACAACTGAACCGGAAGCCTTGAAGACTTCGTTCAGCTCCGTGACGAATTCGCGTTTTTCCGCTCTTTCCACTGTCTGTCTCCAGTAGATGAGAACACTGAATGTGCACCCATCGGGTTTGCCTTTGCCTCAAGGAATTTCGTTGCCGAAATCCCAAGCGACGCTTGAGGATCCTGTCCCCCGCTCTGTCGCCGCAAACGGCTTCAGGCACAGGCACATCAGGTTCGAACCGGATTATTAAGCACCGTTCGGTGCGAAAATCCGGGCTCTTACCCGTCTCATGCAGGCTAAGTGATTAAGGACTTAACCACCTGCAATCTCGGACAGGAATTCCAGGTTTCCCTGGAAATTCCCGGCCCTTGCGAGCCGGAAATCTTGATTGCCGCGCCTCAAAAAGAGACGCGGCGAATTGATTAGGCCGTAACCGACGAAGGGTCGATCTTGAAGCCCGGCCCCATGGTGGAGGAGATGGCTACGCGCTTGACGTAGTTGCCCTTTGCACCCGTAGGCTTGGCCTTGATGACGGCATCAGCAAAAGCCTTGATGTTTTCTTCCAGCGCCTTGGCATCGAACGAAGCCTTGCCAACGCCAGCGTGAACGATACCGGCCTTTTCGACGCGGAACTCCACAGCGCCACCCTTGGAAGCCTTGACGGCGCCCGTTACGTCCATCGTAACCGTACCGACCTTCGGGTTCGGCATCATGCCGCGTGGGCCGAGAACCTTGCCGAGACGACCGACGAGCGGCATCATGTCAGGGGTCGCGATAACGCGGTCGAAATCGATCTTGCCGCCCTGGACGATTTCCAGCAGGTCTTCTGCGCCAACGATGTCTGCACCGGCAGCCTTGGCTTCATCGGCCTTGGCGCCACGGGCAAAAACAGCAACGCGAACGTCGCGGCCTGTGCCGTTCGGCAGGTTGACAACGCCACGAACCATCTGGTCGGCGTGACGCGGGTCAACGCCGAGGTTCATTGCGACTTCGATGGTTTCGTCGAACTTGGCGACGGCCCGTTCCTTAACCATCGAAATGGCGTCGGTCAGGACGTAGAGCTTGTTCGGGTCAACGCCTTCGCGGGTCTTCTGTACGCGCTTTGCAAGCTTAGCCATAATCAACCTACCACTTCCAGGCCCATGGCGCGGGCAGAGCCCTCAACCATTGCCATTGCGCCTTCGATGTCGGCTGCGTTCAGATCCTTCATCTTGGCTTCTGCGATCGTCTTGACCTGAGCCTTGGTGATGGAGCCGACCTTGGCGCCCTTGCCAGGCGTCTTGGAACCGGAGGTGATCTTGGCTTCCTTCTTCAGCCAGTACGTCATCGGCGGCTGCTTCATGACGAAGGTGAAGGACTTGTCCTGGTAATAGGTGATGACGACCGGGATCGGCATACCCTTTTCCATTTCCTGCGTAGCGGCGTTGAACGCCTTGCAGAATTCCATGATGTTAATGCCACGCTGACCAAGCGCCGGGCCGATTGGCGGGGACGGGTTAGCCGATCCTGCCTTAACCTGAAGCTTGAGCTGGCCTGCAACTTTCTTAGCCATATCTCTCTGCCTTTCAAATCGAACCGGTTACCCGGTCCATATGCCGGAACATCCGGCGGCTGCGGTTGCGTGGTTCGATCCCTGCCCCGGCTAAGAGCCAGGAAATCTTCCACGCGGTTTGCGGCATTGCCGCATCGCATCATTCAAGATCAACAACTTGCCGATACTTTTTGATGCATTAGCTGAAAGGCGCATGAGCGCCTTTCGAAATTCGTCAGACCTTTTCGACCTGCGCATATTCCAGTTCGACCGGAGTAGCGCGACCGAAGATCGAAACTTCGACCTTCAGACGGGCGCGCTCTTCATCGACATCCTGAACCACACCGTTGAACGATGCAAAAGGACCGTCGGAGACGCGAACCTGCTCGCCGATCTCGAACGAAACCGAAGACTTCGGACGCTCGACACCTTCCTGGACCTGACCCAGGATGCGATCGGCTTCAGAGTCCGGAATCGGAACAGGCTTGCTGTCCGAACCGAGGAAGCCGGTCACCTTCGGCGTATTCTTGATGAGGTGATAAGCCTCATCCGTCAGGTTTGCGCGCACCAGCACGTAACCCGGGAAGAACTTGCGCTCGCTATCGACCTTGCGACCGCGGCGAACCTCGACAACCTTTTCGGTTGGAACGAGAATTCTTTCGAAAAGATGATCAAGGCCCTTCTGACGGACCTTTTCTTCGATCGACTCAGCGACCTTCTTTTCAAAATTCGAATATGCTTGAACAATGTACCAGCGCGCCGCCATCTTACTCTCCGTTCAATTCGTTAGCGACCGACATTCAGCACGAGGCTGAGCAACCAGCCGATGAGCTGATCTGCCGCAAAGAAGAACAGAGCCGCAAAGATGACCATTACCAGCACCATCGCCGTGGAAATCATGGTCTCGCGGCGCGACGGCCAAGTGATCTTTGACGCTTCGGCGCGCACCTGCTGCAGAAACGTAAACGGGTTGGTTTTGGATGCCATTGACTGCCCACGCAATTACGGCGCGTAAAGCCGATACTAATCAGCCCCACGCACCGCGTGTCTGTTTTGACCCTACATAAACACCGATTCCCTTTTTAACAAGAGGAAATCGACATTCGGCGAAATTCGCCGGATAACCGGCACCCCATCCGCCATGCAGCGAAGTTGCGCGCTTGCGAGTGAGGAAGTGGCAGGGGCAGAGGGGCTCGAACCCCCGACCTGCGGTTTTGGAGACCGCCGCTCTACCAACTGAGCTATACCCCTAAATCCGAACAATCTGCTGAGCTTCAAGCCGCATCATTGCCCGTGCCGCCCGTGTAAGGCCACCTATCTGGATTGGCAAGTGTTTTTTTCATTTTTCACAGGACAGTTTCGCAGGCAATGGGAGGGGACGGCCCTATGACGCCTTAGCCCTTGGAATAGGCGTATGATGCCTCGCGAAAATAAATTCCGATTTTGGAAAGCGCAGTGCGCTAGTGCTATAGAGCGAACAATCGCACGTCGCGGATCGCAATAAGGAAGAAAGCCGATGTCTAAATCCGATGCAACGCTGGACTATGAAGGCTTTCTAGAGCTTTTGGGCTCTTACGATGCCATTGCTCTCATTGCCAACAGCGAAAGCCTCGTCATCGATTCGGTTACGGCTGCCCTTCCCCAGAATACGCTCTACGTCTTCTTCACCGGATGCGCGAAAGTACTGAGCAAGCCCTTTCCGAAGGATTCGATTCTATGTCATCGGCTTGTGGCAGAAGGGACGCGCTTCCTGAAATCCAGAAAGCATTTTGAAAGTGCCTATAGCTTCTTCCCCCAAGGCCTGAAGGCCGAGGTTGGCATTCTCGCTGACAAGGCAAAGACGGCTAGCGTTGTTCTCCCCGCCCCCAGAACGAGCCCGATCATCTCCCTTGTGATTGATTTCGATTACATGTTCCATCGGCTTTATCCCGCGGGACGAATGCCGACGACAGGCTTTGCACTTGCGCTGTCGCTGCTGGATTTCCGACCTGAAACAAAAGTCTATCTATGCGGATTTACCGGCGTTCCTGGAACCGAGTTCAACATGTATTCGGAGCACGACTGGACGTTCGAACAAACAGTGCTTCAGCTGTTCGCAAAAAAGGGACGCATCATCCAATTGCAGGAAAGCGACGTGGCTGCGGCACAGAATTGGCTCACCGGTGTATCGACTCGTTTTCCGGAATTTGCCCACGACGAAGTTGCCATGATGGCCGCGCAGGTGATCGGTAACCGTCTAACGGGAACGGAGCGTCGCGTCGCCAAGCTGTGGGACCAAACGAAATGGCAGCGGAAGATAAAGGCTTACTTCAAACGCTTCCGCAAAAAATAATGGCGAGCGTGACACTCGTTCACACTCGCCTTGGCTTATTTAAGCACGCTGAACCACGGTCAGCATTCTGTCGCGAGCAGCAAACCACTCTTCAGCATAATCGTCGTTCTTGTATTCTTCGAAATACGGGCCACCGTCGGTGAAATGCACGTTGTCGGCGTCGAGGTTATGGTCGTATTCGTTGACGAGCCAGTTCCACGTCGCAGGGATTTCGCCGATGAGCTCTTCCGATTCGAGCCACTTGAACTGGTGCAACTGCAGGCCTGTTGCCGTGTTGACATAGTCCTTGGTCAGGGCCTTGCACTTGGCATTGTTGAAGAGAATGAAGCTGGACCAGTTCTTCTTTTCATACTTCGTCTGCGTCTGGCCGAGGAACTTGGTCTCGACCTTCGGCACATAGTCATGCTTTACGCACATCGCCGCATAACGGTCGTCGCGCAATTCCCACAGCTTGGCGATATCGCTGCGCATAAGCATGTCGCAATCGGCGAAAATCGCCCATCCTTCGTAGTTGCAGAGATAAGGCACGAGGAAGCGGGAGAAGGAGAACTCCGTCGACTGAAGAGAATTGCGCTCACGCGTGAAAATGCCGTCGAGATTGTTCAGCGCAATCGGCGTGAACTCGACCGGAATGGAGCTCTTTTCCTGAATGCTCTGGCAGAACACATGGTAAGCGACGACTTCCTTGCTGTCGAAGCCGATAAAGATACGTGCCGTCTCAGACATGAAAACTCCAGTCATTTTCTGATTTCGATATGAGGCAAAAATAGTAGCGCGGATTAATCCACTTTAGAGGGGGATTCGTCAAGCGAACCCACCTGCCCTCGCGGAAATAACAATGTTTCGCGCGCAGAAGATGATCCTGATCAAAGATCGAAAATAAAAAAGCCCCGCTGTTTCCAGCGGGGCTCGTTCAATTCCCTAGCGGGAAAAGATTACTCGACGATCGAGGCAACGATGCCAGCGCCGACGGTACGGCCGCCTTCGCGGATAGCGAAGCGCAGCTTTTCTTCCATCGCGATCGGAACGATCAGCTCGACGTCAACAGTGACGTTGTCGCCAGGCATAACCATTTCCGTGCCTTCTGGAAGCGTCACGATACCGGTCACGTCCGTTGTACGGAAGTAGAACTGAGGACGGTAGTTCGTGAAGAACGGCGTATGACGACCGCCTTCTTCCTTCGTCAGGATGTAGGCTTCTGCCTTGAACTTCTTGTGCGGCTTGACAGAACCTGGCTTGCAAAGGATCTGACCACGCTCGACGCCGTCACGGTTAACACCGCGAACCAGTGCACCGATGTTGTCGCCAGCCTGGCCCTGATCGAGCAGCTTGCGGAACATTTCAACGCCGGTAACCGTCGTCTTCGATGTTGGCTTGATGCCGACGATTTCGACTTCTTCGCCAACCTTGACGATACCGCGCTCAACGCGACCCGTCACAACCGTACCACGGCCAGAGATCGAGAACACGTCTTCGATTGGCATCAGGAACGGCTGGTCGATCGGACGCTCAGGCGTCGGGATGTAGGCGTCAACCTGAGCCATCAGCTCGCGGATTGCGTCTTCACCGATCGTCTTGTTGCTGTCTTCCAGAGCTGCAAGTGCAGAACCCTTGACGACAGGAACGTCATCGCCCGGGAAGTCGTAGGACGACAGAAGTTCGCGAACTTCGAGTTCGACGAGCTCGAGAAGTTCTGCGTCGTCAACCTGGTCGACCTTGTTGAGGAACACGACCAGAGCCGGAACGCCAACCTGACGGGCAAGCAGGATGTGCTCGCGAGTCTGCGGCATCGGGCCGTCAGCAGCAGAGCAAACCAGGATCGCGCCGTCCATCTGGGCAGCACCGGTGATCATGTTCTTCACGTAGTCGGCGTGGCCGGGGCAGTCAACGTGCGCATAGTGACGGTTTGGCGTCTCATACTCAACGTGGGCCGTCGAAATCGTGATACCACGAGCCTTTTCTTCAGGAGCGGCGTCGATTTGGTCATACGCCTTGAACTCGCCGAAGAACTTCGTGATCGCTGCAGTCAACGACGTCTTGCCGTGGTCAACGTGACCGATCGTGCCGATGTTGACGTGCGGCTTATTGCGCTCAAACTTGCTCTTTGCCATGTGAATTGCTTCCTGTGAACGTGAAGTAGTTTCCCCGGAGAACCGGTTTGGTGTCGCCGTTTAAGGCTTTGTTGGCGAATGCGCAAGACTTAATTGTCACAGCGCCGATTCCACAGCCGAAAGCGGCAGGATGGCCGCCATATGGGTACTTTTCAGCCTGTTATCAAGCAGTCCACCGCCACCGATACTGTGCAGGATCGAAGGTTGGCAGACGTACAAATACACGCTCGCTCTTTACGATCACCTGATTCATGTCATATTGGCAGGATGATCGCCCGGAGGAGACCGGCGATTGAAGCAGGCTCCGCCGTTCTCATGCCCCACCTTTAAAGTCGTTTTCTCCCGCGGCCCAATTCGCATCCGCCTCAGGATTTGCCATGGAAATTTTTACAGCTGCCGGCTTCACGGCGTTTCTACAAGTCATTGCCATCGATCTCGTTTTGGCTGGCGATAATGCCATAGTCATCGGCCTTGCTGCCGCAGGCCTGCCCGCGCATCTGCGCAAGAAGGCTATTCTCGTCGGCATCATCGCCGCCACCGTTTTGCGTATCGCCTTTGCGGCGCTTACGGTTCAATTGCTTGCCATTGTCGGCCTTCAGCTTTTCGGCGGCCTGCTGCTGGCCTGGGTCTGCTGGAAGATGTGGAGCGAACTGCGCGAGCAGAACGGCTCCGTGGACGAAGAGGTGACCGACGAGGAAGCCGATCTCACCAAGGGCCACAAGACGTTCTTCCAGGCTGCGACACAGATCGTCATCGCAGACGTCTCCATGTCGCTCGATAACGTGCTGGCTGTTGCCGGTGCAGCGCAGGAACACGTCACGGTTCTGATTATCGGCCTGATCGTCTCGATCGCGCTGATGGGCCTTGCCGCGAACTTCGTTGCAAAGCTTCTGCACCGTTATCGCTGGATTTCCTATGTCGGCCTTATCGTCATCGTCTATGTGGCGCTGAACATGCTCTATCACGGCGCAGTAGAGGTCTGGCCTTACGTCCAGCCTTACCTCAACAAGGCCTGATCAGGCACCTGCCTTTCAAAGCCCGGGAGTTCGCTTCCGGGCTTTTTCGTTCAAAGACGAAACTGCACACATCGATGATTCTGCACTGCAGCAATTCAAACTCGGCAAACCTCAAGTCGCAGAATTCGCCCGTACCTTTTGGTGGTTGTCGTCAGCCTCGGGCAAGCCTACATCGCGATTACTTTAGACATAACGAATAACTATAAGGATGTCTGAACAATGGCTTATGACTGGTCCGGCGGGCGCACAAAGCGTTTTCGCCGGCTGAAGATCGGTGCGGCTATCAGTGTCATTCTGCTTGCTGCGTTCATATTGCAATTCGTTTTCTCGACTTCGAGCTGATATCGAAACCACGGGCGTCTCTTACGTCCGTGGCGCCCTCCTCAATCCAGAATCAGCCTTTCACCGTGCTGCAATGGGTGGCCGTATTCATCTGCGGGTCTTTCACCACGTCATACAATTCGGCCTCCTCCCCTTTCGACCACCAGACATAAGGGCCACCCGCATATTTGGCGCCGGATGCTGCAATGACACTGGATGCGACGATGATGGTATCGCCCATTCCAAGGCGAGCCAGATTGACGCTGCCGGCATTGATATAGGTGACAGTCACCTTCTCCTGCCCGCACTGGTAAGTGGCATCCACATGCTCCACCTTGGTATCGGCTGGCATGGGAATGGTGATATCGTCTGCCAATAGCGGCGTCGCCGTCATGGAAATGATGCTCGCCAAGATAAAAGATCGCTGCAACGTCATCTGCCTCTTGCTTGATTCTCCTCCGGCTTTTCACCGGGCAGGTATCGGTAGGGGCAAATTGTGGCGCTGTGCCGTCAGCCTCAGCTGGAGCGTCCCGTTTCGGGCAAATTGGCGTTGGAGGCTATTGCCGCACCATCGCTGCGTCCAGACTCGAAGACAACGCCGCTGAACAGCGTCGCTACGCCATCCTTGTAGCGATAGCATTTGCCGATTTCGGTAACGGTGACATAGAGGTCACCTCTCTTGACCCGATACACCATCTCGAACGGCTCGCCAGCAAATATCGAGTTGTTGATCGCTTCCGCAACATGAGGCGCATCGTCCTCATGAATAATGGACATCATGCGCTCTGCAGGCAGCCCCTCATTAAGCTCGCTGGGAGAAAAACCCATAATTCCAGCGAACACTTCATCTGCCCAAAAGACGTTTGCAATCACGTCCCAGGCGTAAAATCCGCCGCTTCGCATATCCACATAGCGTTGACGAAGAGAACTGTCGGTCATCATTACTCCGGAATCAACCATGTCTACTATGCATCAGGAATACGTACTCTGATACCTGCAACATCTTCTTGACACACTAAAAACCTGAAAAAGCCATAAAGCCCAAAAGTGTTCCATCATTTAACAAGCGATTTACCTGCGGTTATGCGGCACGACGATAAATCAACCAATACGTGTAATCAATACTGGAGTTGTATAAAGCTGCAAGCTGATGGGATTACGGAGAACCCGAAGCATTGGATCAACAGGCAGGAAGCCAAAGATCAGCGCGCATACGAAATTTCGAACGCAGACATGTTTTTGATTTGTGGGAGATTTTGGAGCGGGTAGCGGGAATCGAACCCGCGTATTCAGCTTGGAAGGCTGCTGCTCTACCATTGAGCTATACCCGCGGCGGTGATTTCGATCCGTGCAGAATGGTGGAGGAAGTTGGATTTGAACCAACGTAGGCTGAGCCAACGGATTTACAGTCCGTCCCCTTTAACCACTCGGGCATTCCTCCAGTATTCTGCGAGGATCAAGCGACCAAGCTTAGTCCAGATGTCCGTTCGGCGCTGCGCCGTTCGTCGTCTGTGGCCGCGTATATGACGGCCCTTCATCGTTCTGTCAACACGATGTGTGACGAATTTTTGTGAAAAAATTCAAGCAGTGTCAAAGCCCTGTGGATAGCTGTGGGGACTGGTACAGATCACACGGCGGAGATATAAGGCGACATGAGCAAAGACGCCCCCAAAGATAAATCCGCCCGCGATACGCACTACGCCAACCTTCGCCGCACCGTGCGCGATGCCAAGCGCGAACGGGGAGAAATCCCCACGCCGCAGCAGCAGAAGCGCCGGAACAAGGCGGGAGATGACTGGAAGCCGCCGCAACTGAGCCCCGATCAGGTCTATCTATATGGACTGCACACAGTGCGCGCCGCGCTCGCCAATAAAGAACGCGAGATCATCAAGCTTTCCGTTACGCAGAACGCCTTTGCGCGTCTTGATATCGGCGAAGCATCCGAACAGCCCTTCCCGGTAGAGACGGTTTCCCCGCAGGATATCGACAAGGTTTTCGGGCCCGAGGCGATCCACCAGGGCGTGATGCTGGAAACTCGGCCCCTGCCCGTTCGCAAGCTTTCCGCATTGAAGGATAGCCCGCTCATTCTGGTTCTCGATCAGGTAACGGATCCGCACAATGTCGGCGCCATCATGCGGTCCGCCGTCGCCTTCAATGCGGGCGCGCTGATCACCACCATGCGCCACAGCCCGACGGAATCCGGCGTATTGGCAAAATCAGCATCCGGCGCGCTGGAACTGATCCCCTATATCCAGATCACCAATCTGGCGGATGCGCTGGGCGAACTTCACAAGCTCGGTTTCACCTCCATCGGCCTCGACTCGGAAGGCCCCGCCCCCATCGAGCAGACCTTCAGCGGTGAAAAGATCGCACTGGTTCTGGGTGCGGAAGGTAAAGGCCTGCGGCAGAAGACCCGCGAAACGGTCACGCATCTGGCGCGGCTGGATATGCCGGGTGAGATAAAGTCGCTCAACGTTTCTAACGCAGCAGCAATTGCGCTTTACGCAACAAGGCAATTCCTCGCACAGAAATAACCGATTTCAGACCATTTTTTTCTTGGAGACCCAATGCCTGACATGATCAAGCCCACCGGCGAACTCACGCTTCGTACCCTCGCCATGCCTGCGGATGCCAATCCCGCCGGTGATATTTTCGGTGGCTGGGTCATGTCACAGATGGACTTGGCAAGCGGCATCCGCGCCGCTGAACGTGCCCGCTGTCGCGTGGTGACGGCAGCCGTCAAGGAAATGGCCTTCGAACTTCCGGTGAAGATCGGCGATACGCTCTCCATATATACGGAGATCATGCGCGTGGGTCGCACTTCCATCACGCTGTGCGTGGAAGCCTGGGCACAGCGTTCGCGCTACGACAAGCTGGAAAAGGTCACCGCCGGAACCTTCATCATGGTTGCCATGGATGAGGACGGCAAGCCGACACCCATTCCATCGGCTTGATTGAAGCCGCCTGCGGCGCGACGGCTAATACTGATCACGCACCGGTAACATTTTCTTTACTGGGGGCTCATAGCGTGCGGAAGATTTCATCCGCACGCGGTCCATCCATTTTCAGAAAGTGCTACTCTCATGACGACAGTATCGTCGGTTTCCAGCCTCCTCACCACCACGTCCTCCTCATCATCGTCTTCCACATCCTCATCGTCATCGACGTCGGTTTCCGATATCGAAGCTAAGATCACTGCCAAGCAGGCGGAGCTTGAAAGCGCAAAAACGGAAGATGAGAAGACCTCGATTCAGGAAGAGATCACTGCCCTGAAGGCTGAGCTTGCCAAGGCAAAAGCCGCAGAAGCCAAAGCCACTCAGTCAACCGGCCAAAAGACACCTCCGCCAAAACCAGAATCCGAAGACGGATCCAGCAAAAGCCTATCCGGCGAAAGCGACCGCATCGGCACCGTAAACTTCACCGAGGATACCCCTTTCGGTGAACGGACCGGCTGGTTCTGATCCGGCAGGCCTCTCTCAGCAACTATTTAGACCTTCAAAAACGCTGAAGACCTGTCGAAACTCAGGCTCGGGAAAATCTTGCCGGTCAGTGCTTCGCTGCCCACATCGAACTGGCGATAGAGCATAGCCGCGGCCACTTCGCGGACGTCGGCGGTTGGCATCAGGTCGCGATCCTCGAGCAGCTTGCCGTCGCCGAGGCCCGGCCAGTTGCCCAGCACGCGGCCTCCATCGATGCCGCCGCCTGCCAGAATGGCGACGCCGCCGGTGCCGTGGTCGGTGCCGCCGGTTCCGTTTTCACGGGCGGTTCGTCCAAATTCGGTCATGGCCAGAACCACGGTCTTTTTCCACACATCCGGCCCGAGCGCGTCCTTCAGCGTGGTGAGCGCGATGGTCAGATCCTTCACCGTGCGCGCAAATTGCGCCTTCTGCCCGGCATGCGTATCCCAGCCATCCACGGAAAAGCTCGCGATGCGATAATCCTCTCGCAGCATTCCACCCGCCAGCTTGGCGATATCGCGGATGCCCTGCCCGCGCTTTTCATCCTGAAAAAGCTGCTCGGCAGACATATCGGTGCGCAATGCTTCCGCCAGAACGCGGCTGAATTCCGCATCATTGGCGTAAAGCCGTTTGAAGAAACTGACCTCATCCGCCCCCATCGTCATATTGGATGTGGAGGCCCAAACATCCGCTTCGTTCGGGCCGGACAGGATCAACTCCATCGACGTATTGATGTCGATGGCCTTGCGATCTTCCGAACGCGGAATGGCCGAAAGCGCGCGGTTAAGCCAGCCGGTGCGCTCGCCATGCACGGCCTCGGCACCGCTTTCCAGCATGTCCTGCCCATCGAAATGGCTGCGCTGATCACGATAGGGCGTCGAAACCGCGTGGACGAAAGCCAGTTCTTTCGCCTGCCACATCGGCATCAGCGGCTGGGCCGCCGGGTTCAACCCGAACCGCCCATCGAGATCGATCAATCCCGTTTCGGGCGTCAGCGCCAGCGTCGGGCGAAACTGGGCAAAGGCCGGGTCGGTATAGGGTTGCACCAGATCCAGCCCGTCCATCGCACCACGCAGCACGATCGTCACGAAGCGATTGTCGCCGGGCATGGCCGCGAAACTCACCGGCGAAAACACCGGCACTGCCGCCGCACAGCAAGCGGTCATCAAGAAACTGCGGCGGCTCAACAACAAATCCTGAGAGAAGGCCATGTCCTATCTCCTGTTGAATTCGGGGGAAGAAAGCGCAAGCGTCAGCCCGCTCACGCGGTTCGGCGCCTGTCCCACAACGCGGATCGTGTCATCCCGCGCCACATCGGCCAGCGCCACCTCCAGAAGTTTCTTCGGCTCCATATCCTTGCCAAGCGAGCCGGATGCCTTGCGCGCCCACAAAATACGCTCGCTCATCTGGCTGGGGGAAAGCCAGCATGCGACACCCTCCTCGAAACCCGCCGGGCTCGGCGGCTGCCAGACCGGCTGGCCCATGCGCCGCAGCGCGGCGAGCGTCAGCGTGCGGGCAAGGCTCGCCTTCGGCTTTGGCGGCTGCTGCATCTGTGCCGTATCGGGTGCCATGCCATCCTTCATGTCGGGCTGCGGTTGGGCTGGTGCGGGCTTGTCCATCACCATCTGCCCGGCATCGGGTTTGCCGGAGGCCATCTCATCGTCACCGCCCTTCGCAGCCTGCTGCGCGGCAGCGGCAACGGGTGTATCGAATGGCGTATAGCTATCATCACCATCCGGAGACATTCTGTCCCGCCAATTCTTTTTGGTCAGGCCGAAAGCGCGCAAACCGGAGACGACATAATCGAATGGCAGCTTCATCTTGGCGCCGGGCTCCTGCCATGCGCGTGGATGGTCCAGCATCGCGGCATAGACCTTCACCAGATTGCCATCGCTCGCCTTCCATTCACCGACCATCGCCTTCACCACATCCGGCGGCGGATCGTCGGCAATGAAATGCGTCACCAGCTTGCGGCAGATATGCTGGGCGGTTTCCGGTCTGCTCGCCAGATCGTCCAGCATCACCAGACAGTCATCCGCAGAGCGCGGATCGCCACCATATTTCACGCCGAGCACCTTCATCTCGCCCGGCTCCGCCATGCGCGGGCGGAACAGCATTTCGTAACGCTCATCCACCGTCATGCCGGTCAGCACCAGCGCTGCGGAGCGCACATCCGTCTGCGTGTAACCGCTGCCCGCACCCATGGTGTGAAGCTCCAGCAATTCACGGCCCAGATTCTCATTGAGACCGCGCTTGCGGTTCTGCGCGGCGACCGATTCCGGCCCTGTGGATTGGTTTTGATCCAGATAGATCAGCATGGCCGGATGCAGAACCGCGGCCTGTAAAAGATCGCGAAACGAACCGGCAACATGCGGACGGATCGCCTCGATCTCGTAAAGCGGCGTAATCACCCGCATCGGCAGCGATTTCCGCGCATTGACCGAGAAGTGGTCGAGCCAGAAAGCCGCCAGCCTTTCGTGAAATCCATAAGGCGAAAATGTCGCCTGCATAACCCGCGCCATGCTATCGCGCTGAAAGCTCTGCTCGGCCTTTTTCTGCAAGGCCTGCCGTGCCTCCCGGTCCCGCTCGCCACCATTATTGGCAGGCCGTATCGCGATCAGACCTTGCGCGAGATCATCCGCCCGCTGCCGGGCATCGAATGCACCGCCCACCGGAAAGAACGTCTCCTTCAACGGAGCATCCACGAGCTGCACCAGCAGATCGTCCGTGTTTCGACTGAGTATCTGGTCCGGCGCCAAGCCGTAACCATAGCGGATCGCCGCCATCGTTGGAGAAAAAGGAGCCATATTCGCCACTCCTGCCAACATTCGGATGCAGCGAGAATCTCAGCGAATTCGGGCGGAAAACGAGCAAAATAGCGGTTTTTTTCCGACATGGACAATTTGTAATACGCTCGCGGAACGCGCGACGTTTTCAGGGGATGCCAGCTTGCCGCAGTGACATTACGGCGAAACTGTGCCACTCAATCTCTCATGAAACTTATTCGCAGGATCATGCAGGATCGCAGTTCGGCTGGCGCTGTCGCAGTGCTGGCCCTGTTGCTGTTCCTGCTGCAAGGTCTGGCGAACGGCGTGGCCAGCGGCAGCATGGCCGCCACGGCTCTGGCGGCAGAAGATATCATCTGCTCCGCCCACATGCCGGAAGGCGGCTCCGCCAAGCAGTCGCCTGCGGAAAAGCTTGCCAATAGCTGTTGCGGCACGCTCTGTCGTCTCGCCTCCGCCTCCTTCGCCGCCCTCCTCGTCAGCCCGACGGAAGTTGCCGGCCAGATCGTGCCGCAGGTGGAAATCACCCTGTGGCACTGGAGCGAGGCCAAGGCATTCGCTCCGCCCAACCGCGAACAGCAGCCCCGCGCGCCGCCTTACGCTCCTCACGCATAGTCGAATAGTCAGCGTTCTCGCTGATGAGGGGCGTGTCGCGCAAAGCGTTTTGCGATCACGACATGCGTTGAAACAACAAGCGGGCATGTCGCGCAATAGAAAAGCTTGCGTCTGCCTGCGCCGTTTTGCGGAGCCAATAATGTCCATCAGCACCACCTCAATGGGTGAACGCGTGAGCGCGCAGTCATCGCTCAATCTTTATCGCGCCGTCTGGCGCTGGCACTTTTACGCCGGTCTTTTCGTTCTTCCTTTCATGATCACGCTTGCCATTACCGGCGCGCTTTATCTCTTCAAGGACGAGCTGGACAATGCCATCCATGCCGATCTCAAGCGCATCGAAGTCATGCAGAACGCCCCCGCCGTCAGCCCTTCGGAGATGATCGCCAACGCGATTGCCGCCGTGCCCGGAACGGCAGTGAAATTCACCACGCCGACAGATCCCCGCGCCTCGACCGAAATCACCGTCAACACTTCGCAAGGCAAACGCGCGGTTTACGTAAATACTTATACCGGACAGGTCCTCGGCTCACTGCCGGATCGCGGCACCGTCATGTGGACGATCCGTTACCTTCACAGCCTCAAATATTTCGGCACCTACACCCGCTATCTCATAGAAATCGCAGCGGGCTGGTCCATACTTCTGGTCGCCACCGGCATCTATCTCTGGTGGCCCCGCAGCCAGACCGGCGGCGTCGTGACCGTGCGCGGCACACCGAAGAAGCGCGTCTTCTGGCGAGATATGCACGCCGTCACCGGTCTATTTGTCGGCGTCTTCATCGTCTTCCTCGCCGTCACCGGAATGCCGTGGTCGGGCGTGTGGGGCGAAAAAGTGAATGAATGGGCCAATGGCAATAATTTCGGTTATCCCGCTGGCGTTTATGTCGATGTCCCGATGTCCGGGCAGCGCCTCAACGACGTTGCAAAAACCTCTTGGTCACTGGAGCAGGCACAGGTTCCCCTGTCCGCCCCTCCCGCCGCCGCTGGTCATGACCATGGCCAGCATGGCGCAGCCCAAACCGGCGGCGAAATGGCAATGGATGGCATGGCGATGGAAGCCATGCCCGACACTCCAGAAGCCCAGCCAATTGGCATTGACAGGGCGATTGCCAGTTTCAACGAACTCGGCTTCGCACCCGGCTATAGCGTCGCTCTGCCAACCACACCAACGGGGGTCTACAGCGGCACGGTCTATCCGCACGATCTTTCCAAACAGCGCGTGACACATCTCGACCAATATACCGGCAAGCCGTTGATCGACATGCACTATGCGGATTACGGTCCACTCGGTCGCGGTCTGGAATGGGCATCAACGTCCATATGGGCCAGGAATACGGCCTCGCAAACCAGATCATCCTCACCGCCGCCTGCCTCGCCATCATCCTGCTCGCCACCTCTGGTGGCATAATGTGGTGGAAACGCCGCCCCAAGGGCTCCCTCGGCGTGCCCCCCATGCCCCAAAACAAACGCACCCTCTACGGCCTAGCCGCCATCCTCGCCATCGGCGGCATCATCTTCCCGCTGGTGGGGGCAAGTCTGGTGGTGATGCTGGTGTTGGATTTGGTAGTGCAGAGGGTTGGTCGGCGGCGTGCGGCTTAACTGCCGGTCGTTGCGAGCGAAATTCCTCGCACGGCGTACACCTTATCTCTCCCATGTGGGAGAGATAAGGTTTTCAATATCTTATCTTCAGTTAAGTGTTGAAGATTGTAAGGAGTGGTGTCACTTCTTGAGGGCTGCCCCTCATCCCACTCGATAAGCCTTACAAATCCTATCCTCAGTCGTCCGATACGTCCGAAACCCAATCCCCTCGTAATACGCCAGGCCAAGCGCATTATCGGCTCCGATACTGGCATCGATATCCTTCAAACCAGCCTTCTTCGCAGCCTCCAATGTCGCCGCAAAAAGAGCCCTGCCGACCCCCATCCGCGTTGCGGTTGGGCTGACATGCGTGCCGATAATGCCCCAGCCTTCAGCAACGCCATAGGGATTGCCCGCCGCCGTCGCGAGTCTCAAGGATTGAAAGCCAAGAACACGACCGTCCTCACTCACGGCGACCGTGCACTGTATCCGGTCGTCCGACGTGAGATAGTTGGCCCGAACGGTCTCGATATCCGTCGGCGTCTTGCGCAAACCCGCGGCGAAAATCTCGTTCTGGACGGCGGTCATGCCTTCTGCGTCGTATGAATTTGCGGGACGAACTATCATCTTCAAACCATTTTACAGAGCGCTCAGCTTTTCAGATCGCACATTTCAAGGAATTGCCCGAACTCATTATGCATGTCTTCAAACTTGAAAAAAGCCGAATGCCCATTCTCGCTGGCGAATTCGAGGTATCCCTTCGCGTCGGCCATCGCCTTCAGATGCTTCGCCGCTTCCGGACCTTCAAAACCAAGATACTCGCCCACACGCTCATAATGTCGTTTATCGGTCGTTTGACCGTACATCATCGTTACATTTTGTGGCTGTGTCTGATCTCGGCCCACGCCGAAATCGACACCGATTGCAAACCCGCTTTTTCTGTCTTTAGGCAGGCATAGAAACATCACCATAAGTTCGCGATCATCCCATGAGACAGCCTGTTGGGCGAACCCGTTCGCGGTTCTGCCACCGCTCTGGAAATTCGGCATCAACGACGTAACGCCAGTTTCCTTGTTTTGACGCTTGGGTGGATCGAAAGCGTTGTCGGACGAGAAATTCAGCGTCAATTCGCGCCAGTCGTCATAGCGGTCGGCGAATTTCGTCAAATTGAAGGGCGCGCAACGCAGAACGGCGCGCCGCGCCGCTTCTGCATACACCTTGAAGGCAGGATCTTCCGAATGGTTCAGCACCGCTACGGATTTGAGCGACCCATCCCGTTCAAGCTGGGCACTCAAGATCGGCATCACCACTGGTGTCTCGCTTGGCGTGGTCCAGCAAGACGCGATCTGCGGAACAAAAGCTGCCGAGATAACCGGATCCGGTTCTTTGGCCTCAGACTGACCTGCCAAACATGCCGCAAACACAGCAACGGAAATCGTCGCGATCCAATGGAAATTCATACCATCTCCCTCGTCAAGACTTGAACAGGAACGACGCACCAAACGCAATCAGCACGAAGCCGATGACGTGATTGATCGAGAAGCTTTCCTTCAGCCAGAACACCGAGAACAGCGCGAAAACAGTCAGGGTGATGACTTCCTGCATCGTCTTCAACTGCGCGGTCGAATAGACTTCGGAGCCCAGACGATTGGCCGGAACGGCAAGGCAGTATTCGAAGAATGCAATGCACCAGCTGACGAAGATGGCGATGAAGAGTGCCGTGCTTTTATGCTTCAGGTGGCCGTACCAAGCGAAAGTCATGAACACATTGGATGCAATCAGCATCAGCACAGGCCAGATGTGGGCGGGGGTAATCGAAAAAGGCATGTCGAACCTTTGAAAAAAGGGAAAACGAAAGACAGGAATCGGAATGCTTTGCGCTCCAATCAGGCGCGAGACAAAATCCCTTGTTGCGGCTGTTTTGGGGCAGGCTGCTCATCTTCTTCCGCCGCTTCGCGCCGCCAGCATCCTTGAGAGGGCTTAGGCAGCGGTTTATTATTATCAGGGCGGGAGAACTTGGAGTCAGGAACTGCGCAGAAGCAAGCACGTCAACGCTTGGAGTTTGTCTCGAACCTCACTGAAACATGGAACCTGTTCCGATTTGCTTTCCCTGCTTAAAGCAAGTTCAGGCAAAGCGGAACAGGCATTTGACGCGCCTCAAAGCGGGGCTTTGAAAGCGGCAGAAAACGCGGCAACAGGCATCTTGTTCCACCACCCCTTGCGTTTCCTTTTTGTACTCATTTTTTAATGCCCGCCCCTTCCCTTTGCTAATGAACCTCTCCATATTCCGTGCATGGCCAGATCACCGAAAAAATCTTCCGACAGCTCCCGTTCCGATGGTTTTGCAGAGACCCCTCAGGCATCCTTCGAAGGCGCTCCCCTTTCCGGCTCCGTTGCGGATTGGGTGAAGCAGCTGGAAGCGGAAGCCGAAGCAGGCTCCGTGGAAACGCAGCGCGAAATCGCATCCAAGGCGGGCAAGCACCGCAAGAAGATCGAGATCGAAGCGCGTAAGCAGGCAATCGCCGAGGCCGCCAAGGGCAAAACGTCCGGTGCCAGCGTCAATAAAAAGGCGACCGCGCAGAAGACTGCTCGCGGCGTCTCCATCGGCGCATCCAGCGACCCGAAAACCCGTGCCGCGGCTGGTCTCAACCCCGTCGCGGGTATGGATGTCAGCCTCGAAGATGCGGCAAGCCTTGCCACCGGCTCCGTCACCGCCACAGTCGATGCCCTGTCCAAGCTCATCGAAAGCGGCAATCCGCTGTTCAAGGATGGCAAGCTGTGGACGCCCCACCGCCCTGCCCGCCCGGCCAAATCCGAAGGCGGCATTACCATCCGCATGGCCTCTGATTACCAGCCAGCTGGCGACCAGCCGACGGCGATTGCCGATCTGGTCGAGGGCATCAATGCCAATGAGCGAAGCCAGGTGCTGCTCGGCGTCACCGGCTCCGGCAAGACTTTCACCATGGCCAAGGTGATCGAAGCGACCCAGCGCCCCGCCGTCATTCTCGCACCGAACAAGACGCTGGCAGCGCAGCTTTATTCGGAGTTCAAAAACTTCTTCCCCGAAAACGCGGTGGAATATTTCGTTTCCTACTACGATTACTACCAGCCTGAAGCCTATGTGCCGCGCTCGGATACATTCATCGAGAAGGAAAGCTCGATCAACGAACAGATCGACCGCATGCGCCACTCCGCAACCCGCTCGCTGCTGGAGCGTGACGACTGCATCATCGTCGCATCCGTCTCCTGCATTTACGGTATCGGCTCGGTCGAAACCTACACTGCCATGACCTTCCAGATGGCGGTGGGTGACAGGTTAGATCAGCGACAATTGCTGGCCGACCTCGTGGCACAGCAATACAAGCGCCGTGATATGGATTTCCAGCGCGGTTCCTTCCGCGTGCGTGGCGATACCATCGAAATCTTCCCCGCCCACTTGGAAGATGCCGCATGGCGCATCTCCATGTTCGGCGATGAAATCGACAGCATCACCGAGTTCGATCCGCTCACCGGCCAGAAGACCGGCGATTTGCAATCGGTCAAGATTTACGCCAACAGCCACTATGTCACCCCGCGCCCCACGTTGAATGGCGCGATCAAGTCGATCAAGGAAGAGCTGAAAGGCCGCCTTGCCGAGCTGGAAAAGGCCGGTCGCCTGCTGGAAGCGCAGCGACTGGAACAGCGCACGCGCTATGATATCGAGATGCTGGAAGCCACCGGCTCCTGCGCGGGCATCGAAAACTATTCGCGTTATCTCACGGGCCGCAATCCCGGTGAGCCCCCGCCGACGCTGTTCGAATATATTCCCGATAACGCCCTGCTCTTCATCGATGAAAGCCACGTTTCCGTCAGCCAGATCGGCGGCATGTATCGCGGCGACTTCCGCCGCAAGGCGACGCTGGCCGAATACGGCTTTCGCCTGCCCTCCTGCATGGACAACCGCCCGCTGCGCTTCGAGGAATGGGATGCGATGCGCCCGCTCACCGTTTCTGTTTCGGCCACGCCCGGAAGTTGGGAAATGGAACAGTCCGGCGGCGTTTTTGCCGAACAGGTCATCCGCCCCACGGGCCTCATCGACCCGCCGGTGGAGGTGCGCTCCGCCCGCAGCCAGGTGGATGATGTGTTGGGCGAAATCCGCGAAACCGCCGCCAAGGGTTACCGCACGCTCTGCACCGTGCTGACCAAGCGCATGGCGGAAGACCTGACGGAATATCTGCACGAACAGGGTGTTCGCGTGCGCTATATGCACTCGGATATCGACACGCTGGAACGCATCGAAATCATCCGCGATCTGCGCCTCGGCGCTTTCGACGTACTTGTCGGCATCAACCTCCTGCGCGAAGGTCTCGACATTCCCGAATGCGGCTTCGTCGCAATTCTGGATGCGGACAAGGAAGGCTTTCTGCGTTCCGAAACCTCGCTCATCCAGACCATCGGTCGCGCCGCCCGTAACGTGGATGGCAAGGTCATCCTTTATGCGGATAACATTACCGGCTCCATGAAGCGGGCGATGGAAGAAACCAGCCGCCGCCGCGAAAAGCAGATGGCCTATAACGAGCAGCACGGCATCACACCAGAATCGGTGAAGGCCAAGATTTCCGATATCCTTGATTCCGTTTATGAACGCGATCACGTAAGGGCCGATATTTCCGGCACGTCCGGCAAGGGCTTCGCCGATGGCGGCCACCTCGTCGGCAACAATCTTCAGGCGCATCTTAACGCGCTGGAAAAACAGATGCGCGACGCCGCCGCCGACCTCGACTTCGAAAAAGCCGCCCGCCTGCGCGACGAAATCAAACGCCTCAAAGCCGCCGAGCTTGCTGCGATGGATGACCCGATTGCGAAGCAAGAGGCGGCGAGTGCCGAAGGCGGCAAAAAAAACAAAGGCGATCCTTCGAGGCTCCGCTCTTCGAGCTCCGCGCCTCAGGATGAGGGCGGCGAGGAAGCCTACAACGGTAGCCCTCATGGTGAGGAGGCCCAGCGGGCCGTCTCGAACCACGAGGGCGGTTCGTCACCGAAATCCCTCTTCACCAAACCCACTCTGGACGACATGGGCCCCGGCACAGACACCGCCAAACCCCTCTTCCGCCGTAACACGCTGGATGAAATGACCGTGGGCCGTACCGAAAAACCCGTGCGCGGCAAGACCCCTGAAAAGCCCACAACCGAACCCGGCAAGCGCTTCTCACCTCTGCTGGAAGGCCAGCCGGAGCGCTCAACCGGCGGCAAGGACGACCCCCGCCCCATCGCCCGCAACAAGGTCGGCGTCGGCTCCTACGAAGACCCCGGCGAACAGAAGCGCAAAGGCCGCACCAAGGGCAAGACCGGCAGGCCGGGGCGATAGATCACGCCCCGCCATTCCCTATTGAACGCCTGAAGTCGTGACATGGCCGGAACTTTCGACCAAAAGAGACATTCACGCCTTGTGCAACCATAGGGAGGACCGGCCACATGCGCTTCCATATTCTTGCAACGGCAGCACTTGCCGTCATCCTTGGCTCCACGCCTGCGCTTTCAGGCACACTTGCGGATGCCACGTTTCACAGCAACGCGCTGAATGCCGATCTCCCCGTCAACATCTACCGCCCGGATGGCGAGCCGCCGGAAAATGGCTGGCCGGTTCTATATCTGCTGCACGGGCATGATGGAGACCAGAATAGCTGGCGCGATCTCGGCAACATCGAAAAGACGCTGGATGGCATGATTGCCGCAGGCACCATCCGCCCGCTCGTGGTGGTCATGCCGGGTGTGAAGAACAGCTGGTATGTGGATTCCGCCGCCGTCGATGGGCCGGGCGATTACGATACCGCCATCACCGGCGATCTGCGCAGCCACGTGGAAAAGACGCTGCCGGTGCGCAAGGACAGGCAGGGCCGCGCCATTGCCGGGCTTTCCATGGGCGGCTTCGGCGCGCTGCATCTCGCCTATTCCCATGAGGACCTATACGCCGCCGTCGCCAGCATGTCGGGTGCCATCTGGCAGAACGTCCCCGCCTCGGATCTCGACAAGACGCCTGCCGAACTGAAACTCATACAGGACAGCGCCTTCTTCCACCGCGTGGATCGCACCACCATCACCAGCGGCATCGTCCTGCCCTCCACCGGAGACCACTTCTCCGGCGCCTTCGGCACACCCTTCGATTCAAGACTGTTCAACGAAAAGAACGTCTTCACCCTCGTCGCCCAACACGTCGCCGAATCCCAAGACCTCCCCGCCACCTACCTGACCGTCGGCGACGACGACGGCTTCTCCCTCTGGCGCGGAGCAGTCGCCCTCCACGAAACCCTCCAAGCCGACAACCGAAAATCAGAACTGCGGATTACGGACGGGGATCATGTGTGGTCACTGTGGAAGGTGTCGATTATCGATGTGTTGAAGTTTGTGGATGGGGAGTGGAGTCAGACCTGTACCTTAGATGAAAACTCTATGAAACCGCCACGCGTCAAGAATGATGCGGATATTCAGATCGTTATTCATCGACACGATTGCTAACGGGACTTCACTAATCCCTTGTTTATCAATGATTCTTTGATCTTAATGTAACGTTTCCCGTCGTCGTAACCCTTATCGGAATTAACGGTTGCAGCCTTACCAACAATGCTTTTAGAGCGAGAGTTGTTGATCGGCAGCAAAAAGTTTAGCTGCTTTTCCATCTTAACCTTCATATCCTCTCCTTCTCTAACACCGGAGCCAGCACAAGTTGCTCTCGACTCACCAAAGAGTCCAGTGGCGGTGACGCCAATGGTCGAGCTTGCTTTGGTATAACAGTCTTTACCTTGCCCAAATCTTTACGATCAAGCTTGGTTCCAAAAACCCGCGAAAAGCTTGAAGGCGAAACGCCCTCATATTGAAGAAACGCTACCTTCTCGCTTTCATGGGGATTGGTAGTTATAGCATCCGAGTGTAGGGTCAATGCCAAACTTTTGGGATATGGCTCTATGTAAAACACAGTTCCGATTCCGCTAGCAACGATGTGACGTGCGCAACTGTGGCATCGAAACGTGGTGGTAAAGAGCTTGGAGCCAACTATGCCATTTTTGCCTTGTCGAGCTACGGAAATAATGGCTTCCATTTCAGCATGAACAGCACGTGAAAACTCAATGAGATTTTTCACGTCGGTGGAGCGTAATCCGCTTTTAATCACTGCAGGACTAATACTCGTGCCTACTTTGCCACTAATCTGATCAAAAAGTTTATCCTTGTGAAAATCATTCCAACATTGGCAAGCTTTCCACTTGTAACAGCGATTATCACCTGACCCGTCATCGACGTTATATGTCCCACCCCTAAATTTAGGAACATCGTTTGCACCTTGGCCAATTATTTCACCGCGTTCAGAGACAATGACGGCGCCGACTTGTCGAGAAAGACAGGCAGAATTCAGGGAGACGCCCGAAGCCGCTTGCATTGCATATTCGGCAGGAGTAGGCGTCTGAACACCAACTCCAAAAACCAGATTTAATAATCGATCCACTGATTTGCTGACACCGTCAGTGTTATCTCCATCATTTCTAAAAAAGATATCCGCGTAGTTCATGGTTTTGCGCACGGATTGACCAAAATCGAGACCTTCGTCGTAATCGGCGTCTCGTATTTTGGAAAGATATGCTGAGTTTGAGACGTTATTCTCTAATCTTGAAATTCGCTTATCTTCAGGAGAGAAAACCCCAACCAACCAAAATAAGTCACCGTAAACTTTTCTAAGAACAGCCACTTCTTCCGGGTTTTTCAGCGAATCAATAATTGTGCAGAAGCGCCGATCTTCTCCATTTTCAACGTCACCTCTAGACCTATTTATATTATCTATACTTAAAACAGCCAAAACTTCGTTCGAATGTTTCTCACGAAGCTTGTTACCTAAATTTTGCAGACGTTCTACTCTGTTAGGATCGTCATTCTTTACTTTTTGTTCGTTCAGGCTCTCTGCGCGCTCGTTAATTAGATCACTAACTTTTATTACGTTTGTCTCGTATCCAAAATTTTCAAAAATTTTTGTCCTCAATAGCTCAGCCACAGTCGAGGCGCCCGATCCAATAGGTGCGACCATTGCGAAAACGAGCTCCTGTGTCCGCCGCTGATCTAATGTTACAAGATCATCGGCAGAAATTTCCGCTGTTAGAACTGATTTTTCTTTAAGAGCTTGGACCGACATATGCACACCCGCTAGAATCACATAAACTATTTTGACGCGAGGTTGTTTAAATTGCAATTTGCCACTATTTGAATGAACGATTTATCAACACGTGTTTCAAACAGCGGTTCTCATTAGACTTGCTTTTCTGTTTTCATTATTTCGGAACCAAATCCACCCCCACCCGTTCTTCCCCCGAAAATCACGTTCAGCATACATAAGGGAAGAAACATCATGAAAAACAAGGTTTTCGCACTGGCTGCCGTTGCAGCCCTGACCTCTTCTGTTGCCTTTGCGCAAACGGCGACCCCGGCGCCTGCCGCTCCGGCTGCTGCCGGTGCTGATGCGGCGCTTTCGGGTCCGGGTTTCACCATGGGCACCAAGGCATCTGGCGCTTTGAAGTTCGTCAACGTGCAGAAGACCGACCTAACCGCCTCGCAGCTTGAGGGCATGGATATCTACAATGCCCAGAACGAGGAAATCGGTGAAATCGAAGATGTGGTGATTGGTGATGGCAAGGCCGTCATCGGCCTCGTCGCCTCTGTCGGCGGCTTCCTCGGCATCGACAAGAGCTACGTCGTCCTCGACCCATCCTCCGTCGCCATCAATAATGACAATGGCACTTGGAAGGCCTATGTCGACACCACCAAGGAAGCGCTTCAGAACGCTCCGAAGCTGGACTACGACAAGCTGGACGACTAAATTGCCCGCCTGCGGGTGATTGTAATAAGGCCCCTGCGGTTCTCCGCGGGGGCTTTTCTGTGATTGGGATTCGGCTGAGGGCGCTCAGGTGGGGAGATTGGCAAGCCGCATACTCCCCAACCTTATCCGGGAGGCAGATGTCGGCTTATATCAGGGCTCAATGATAGGAACCGATGATGCTCCGACAACGGCCGCCGGGTAGTAAACACCGCAGAGCGATCGGTCGAGGATTTTGATGCCCTCCGGTGTCCGTTGCCGGGGCATCATTTCGGATCCTATCATTGAGCCCTGGTATAACTTGCCCGCGCGCCGTTTCTTCGCTTATCCTCCCGCACATGATCATCAGGACACTCCGCTTGCCTCACCGCCTCACCCTCACATTTACCGCTCTTCTTTCACTTTTCACTCCCCTCACCGCACACGCAGAAAGCGGCAACTGGCAGCCGTCCGAGCAGATCAAGACCTATGCGATCTCAGGCAGTTCCGGCATCGAGCTTTATCGCTCCATTGGCGAGCGCGGGCCGCAGGTGGGTGTTCAGGCGGTGGCGCATACCACTTTCAAGCTCACTTGGCGGCGGGATTATCGTCCGCAGGCGGATGGCGCCTGCGTGTTGGCCACCGCGCGTCCGAACCTCACGATCATCTTTACATGGCCGAAGGCACCTGCGAAGCTTCCGCCGGATGTGGCCGCCAGCTGGCAGCGCTTTATCTCCGGGGTTGAAAAGCATGAGCGCGTGCATGGCGAGCATATTCTCGACATGGTGAAGAAGATCGAGGCCTATAGTGTCGGCCTTCGCGCGGAAAATGATCCGAAATGCCAGAAGGTGCGCGCCGTGTTGCAGCAGCGTCTGGGAGAAATTTCCGACGAGCGGCGCAATATCGAGCGGGATTTCGATAAGTTAGAGCTTTCGAATGGCGGCGCGGTGCACCAACTCATTCTGGCCTTGGTGAACGGCCCCTGAGGCCGCTGCACGAGACTAGCCCTACTCCGCCGCCTCGCCCTTCAGCACAGGCTCGGCCAGTATCGCCATCTCCAGTTCGTAGGAATAGCCTTCCAGCATGGTATAGGCCTGCTCGATAACTTCGATCTGGTTTTCCGCATTGCGGATGGCCTCGGCAATGGACTGGCTGCGGGCGCGCAGCATGGAGCCCAGCACATCCGTCTCCGGCTTTTTGCCCAGCCGGTCCATGTGCTTGCGCACACGGGTACGGTGGCGTTCCAGCTCCAGAATGTGGAAGCGGCTTTTCAGAATATCGTCGGTCAGCTTGCGCCGCATGGCCGCCACGGGGTCGAAACTGCCGGGCTCGCGCTCATCCAGAATGAACTCGTTGACCAGCGTTTCCAGCATCAGAAGACCCTTCAAATCCTTGGCGTCGGCCAGTTGCGGATCATAGCCGGTGTCATCGAAAACCTTGCGGCGCACCGGGTCCTTCAACAGCTCGTAAGCCAGTTGCAGCCTGGCAAACTGGTCGGCATCGCCGCCGCTGTCCGGATGGGCATTCTTCGCCGCCTTGCGATAGGCAGCCTTGATCGCCGCCTCATCGGCACCGCGCTCAACACCCAGCAAAACATAAGGATCGATCACCGAAACACCTGTACTCGCATTACCGAAATCACCCATCGCGTGTGAAAGCCACGCAGAATGGTTGCGGGATCATACGCAATTTTCTCTTCGCCCGGCACCCCTTGACCGAGGTTTTGAACGCAAATCATGCCGGGAAAGGCCTTCACCTCCAAATTTGTCCAGCGCGTGGCCATCATAAGCGAAGGCGGGACAAAATTGTGGACAGCACGCAATGAAATAAAACGCCGCAGATTTCTCCCCACACTCCGAAACGCACTTAAAGTGACGTCATGAACGGGGTTATGCGCTTGTTTCAAGGGGTTATGGCGTAATGTTGCAAAGAGGTGTAGTTTTAGAAACTGCTTCTGGAGGGAGGGTCAGAACAATGGCGGAAACAATAACGCAGACCGTTACCGATTATGTGCATGCCATGACTTATGCCGATGCGGGCTTGATGCGGGACGTCTTCGATCCCCGCGCCGCCATCGTCGGAAACTACGAGGGTGCGACCGAGTGGCTCTCGCTGGAAGATTTTATCGATCAGGTCCGCTCCACCGATAGCGGCTTTCCCCACCAGGAAAGCGAATTCGAAATTCTCGGCATAGACAAGTCCGGAGATTCGGCCTCGGTCAAACTGAAAACCCGCATCAGTGGCGTGGATTATTCCGAATATCTTTCCCTGCTGGAGCGCGAGCGAAACTGGACCATCGTCCACAAGCTCTATTACCTGCAAGGATAATCCCCAGCATTTTCTGGCCCGAACCAGCGTTTTTTGACATCGCCGCACATTTTCCCTTTACATAAAGAGGGAATCTGCTAATTCGACGGCACTGGATTGCCCTTGTAGCTCAGTTGGTAGAGCACCTGATTTGTAATCAGGGGGTCACGAGTTCGAACCTTGTCGGGGGCACCAGTAAAATCAAGGCTTTATATAGCCTGGCAGTTTCCCCGAACATTACAGCAGTCTAGAATAAGCCCTTCGCTCGAGTGGTCGATAATGCTAGCCACGATGGCTCGCCCCTCCTTGCTGGAATGATCTCTGTTCAGCTACGGTTAAGCCGTATTTCGGCACTCTCTCAAATATGGAACCGCGTGTAGCGGCGGACGTTAGAATCCGTCATTGGGAGATGAAATCATGAAGCTTTTGAGCGCAGCAATCTGCCTTGTTTCCGTAGGTATCTTGAGCGGGTGCGTGGATGACCGGGGCTACCGAAGCGGTGGCTATTATTCCACCGGCGTTTATTATCGCACTTACGACCGTGATCGTTACTACCGAGACTATGATCGCCGCGATTGGCGGGGTAATCGCGATTGGCGTGATCGCCGGGGCTGGCGCGGTGATTATCGTTATCGCCCCGTCGTAACGCAGGAATATGGCGTCTATGTCCGTTAAGCCAGTGCGCTGAACGTCCTCTGCGCAATCAAATATTGCGAACGCAGAAGCCTTGCATGAAAAGCCCGCAGTCGAATTGAAGACGGCGGGTTTCTCTTTGAAACCTGTCTCTTCAGCAATTCGAAAGCACGTCTTGCAAAATTGCCAAAAAAATTGGTTCTGCCGTAAAACAAATACATAATATTATACATTCGTGATTTAGAAGTAGCTCTGAAAGCTAGATAGAAATTGCAATCAGGGCACCTCGTTTCTCGCATGCGGTTAAGTATTCAGAAGATGCAACTCTTGGCAGCGGCGCTTATTGCTACAAGCTGCCTTCTGTTGGCCAGCCTCGTAACCTTCCCGAGCATCAATAATTACTTGAAGTTCAGGAACAGCACCGAGGAATTCGGGCGTTATGACGCTGCATTGAAAGCCGTCTGGGCAATTTCCGCAGAGCGCGGGCCATCGAACAACATGATGGGCCGTATCGGCAGCGAAGCCGAATTGAGGGCGGCTTTGGCAAAATCGCGTCTGGATACGGATGAAAAGCTGGCCCAGTTGCAGGCAGCCTTCCCCGATGAATTCAGAGAGCAGATGCATCTGCCGGAGGCTCTGGAGGCGGTTCGCATGAAGCTGGCGGTTGCGCGCGACATTGTCGACCGCGTTTCAAATCTGCCGGAAGAACAGCGTAACGGCACGAATTTCGCGCTCGCCATCAATGCCATGTTCGCAGCGGCCGAAAGCGGGCAACTGCTGCGGGATGCCATTGGCCGCATTGTCGTCAACAATGCACCCATTATCGGGCTCGATATCATCATGGTTGGTGCGGCTGGCACGCTGAGAGATCGTATCGGTCGGCTCGGTTCCTACGTCGTCATCAGTCTCGATGCCGATGATTTGACGAAGGCGCGCTACCGCGCCACCTTCGAGACGGAGTTGCAACGGGTCATGTCGCTGAAAACGCTGCTCAAGACCTATGCCGCAGCTTATCTTCAGACACCGGAAGTCCAGCAGGCGCTGGAGAATGTAGAGGCTGACTACTTCGAGGGAGCCCTGCGCTATGCCGAAGAAACGCTGATGTCCGGCAACGAAAAAGACAGGCCTGCAGTAGAGATTTTCTCCAAGCGCTATCTCACTGGCATGAAATCCACCGGCATCCTGCGCGACCTGCTTGTGCAGACAATCCGCGACAAGACCTCGGCTGAGAAAAACAACGCGCTTACCACAAGCATCATGTCTTCGCTGCTGGCGCTCATCTCCATCTCGGCCATGGGGCTGCTCGCATTTCTCTTCCGCAAACGCCTTTTCGTTCCCATGCTCTCCGCCCGCGAGCAGATCATGGCTATAGCGAATGGGGATCTTGCCGACTGTCCTCATTCGCCGAAAATGGCGAAGGAAATGACCAAGATGTTCCACGGTCTCGATTTTCTGAGAGAGCAATTGCGACACAAACAGTCCCTGGAACAGGAGCGGGAGGAGATGGCAAGCCAGCTCTGGAAACTTGCCCGCACGGATCCGTTGACCGGAGCATTCAATCGCCGCGCGCTGGAAGAGGTCGCCGATTACATTTTCACCGGAGCGCAGAAGGTTTCGACCGGACTTGGCGTCATGATCATCGACATCGATCACTTCAAGTCGATCAATGATCGCTTCGGGCACGCGGAGGGCGATCTGGTGTTGCAGCGCACGGCAGAGGTTCTCGGCAAGAACCTGCGCGATACCGACATATTGGCGCGATTTGGCGGCGAAGAATTCGTCATTATTCTGCAAGATGTGAACGAGACGACCACCAACGCAACGGCGGAGCGTCTGCGGCTGGCCATAGCGTCATCGGCCAGTGGCGAGATCGCCTCGACCCCAATCACCGCCAGTTTCGGCGTTGTCTGGCGGGATGCCGGAAGCGCCACGCGATGGGATCAACTGATGGCCATTGCCGATGAGAGGCTGTATCAGGCCAAGCGCGAAGGCCGAAACCGCGTTGCGGCAACCTCGCTGCAAGCAGCCTCGTAACGCGGATTCAGCCCAGATCAAGCGTCATGACGACGGGGCAATGGTCCGATGCCTTCGGCCTGTCCCAGCCGGTGCGCGGGTAACGCTCCACCTCTTGTCCCGGCGGAAAGATGGTGCGGTAAGGCTGCCCGGAACGGATGATTTCCGGCACGTTTGCCGCATTCAACTCGGCAAGGCGTGGTGAAAGCCAGATGTAGTCCAGCTGGCAAAGATGCTGCTCCTGTGGTCCCCGCGAATGATAGAGCGTCCAGCGGTCCATCACATCGCGCCGCTGCAAGGGATTGATGGCGAAGCCGTCACGGGTCAGAACATCAAGAGCGCTGCGCTCTTCCTGTACCGGCTTGAAATCATAGCCGGTTCGGCGATTGCCGTTGATGATCAAGCGCTCCTGATAATCATTCATATCGCCGCAGATGGCGAAGTTCATTCTCGATGCTTTATCCGCGCCGAAGCGGTCTTCGATGATGCGGCGAATGGCGCGGACTTCGGCCTCACGCACCGGCATCGTGCCCAGCCGCGCATCGGTCGCTTCGCGGGCGTTGCTCATGGATTTGAGGTGCGTCACGAACAGCGTAAACGGCTTGCCGCCGACCCTCAGGTCCAACTCGAGGCAATCGCGTTTGAATATCTTGTCATCGATGGCATTGGTCAGCGCCAACTCTTCATTGAACAGATCGAAATCGCGATAGGTGCGCGCCGCATGGCTGCGAATATCGACCAGCTCAATTTTTTCGCCATCCAAAGTCTCGTCGCGCATGACGACGGCGACGTCTATACCCCGGCTGTCATTGCCCTCGACAAGGTACTTATGGCGATATCCGTTACCGACCATGCGATACAGATAGCCATATTCGAAGGCCTGAAGCGCGGCCATGTTGTCCACTTCCTGAAGGCAGAGGATATCCGCATCGGCATCCGCGATGGCAAGCGCCGAAAGCTGGCGCGTATCGTCTGTGGATGCCAGCATGCGCGCGCTTTCCAGCGCCTGATAGGTCGCTTCGTCCCGCACATCGAAAAGCTGCATGGCACGGTCGCGGCGGGTCTGGTTTCTGAAACCCGTGAAATCGAAACGCGTCATCAGGTTTTCGATATTGAAGGTGGCAAGCCGTAGCGACATGAATCATCCTAAGTGGATGCTCAGATTATCGGCTTTGCACCGAAAGCCAAGCGGCGGAGTTACAGCCTCCACGCCGAGCGTATGGCAACGGGATAGGTCGAGCCGAAGGGCGCGACTTCTCGCGAATAGGCACGCAGCACCTGCCCGTCTGGAAGGGTGAGCCGCAGCGCGTAACGCTCGCCTTCATAAAGGATATGGGTCACGAGGCAGGGTATGCCCTCTGCATCGTGAAGGACATCCTGCGGGCGGATAAGGATATCACTTGACGGGGACATGGGCTTATCTATCCCAATTGCTGGTTTCAGCATGTCCCACTCCAGCGCGCGCGGCGCGGTTTCCGGGAGGCGCAGCGAAATGATCGAACCCTGCCCCACCAGCGAGCCGACGAGCCGACCCTCGGGCCGCGCATATAGCTCTGCCGGTGCTGCCATTTGCAGGAGCTTGCCTTCCGACATGACCGCGACATCCGTGGCGAGCGCCATGGCCTCGGCCTGATCATGCGTCACATAGACCATGGTCGCACCGGAATTAGCATGGAATTCGCGGAAGGTTTCTTCCATTTCCTGCCGCAGATGCCGATCAAGATTGGCGAGTGGCTCGTCCAGCAGCACCACATCCGGTTCTGTAACGAGGCAACGGGCCAGCGCCACGCGCTGCCGTTGGCCGCCGGAAAGCTCGGACGGGCGGCGATCCGCATAGGCATCCAGCCGCACGGTTGCCAGAGCATCCATGACCTTGCGACGGTAACGCTCGCCGGAAATGCCGCGAACCTTCAGGGGATATCCGGTGTTTTCCGCCACCGTCATATGCGGCCAGAGCGCGTAGGACTGGAAGACCATGGCCATGTTGCGCCGCTCCGGCGGCACCATGCTGCCCGCATCTGCCAGCACGCGTTCCCCCAGCAGGATGGAGCCATCCGTCGGCTGTTCGAAACCCGCGATCATACGTAGCACCGTCGTCTTGCCGCAGCCGGAGGGGCCGAGCAGTGCAAGGAAGCCGCCTTCGCGAATGGTCATCGATACATCGTTGACGGCGGGCTTGCCTGCGCTGAAGCTCTTGGACAGGCGATTGAGGATCAGTTTCGCCAAGGCACAACTCCCTTCGGCAATTTGCGGCCGAGCAGCTCCAGCAGCAGCATGAGTACGATCACCATAAGCACCACCAGCACGGAAAGTGCTGAGGCAAGATCGAAACTGCCACTGTCATCGAGATTATAGATCACCACGCCGAGCGTCTGCGTGCCCGCCGACCAGAGCAGCGCGGACACCGTCAACTCATTACAGGCGATGAGGAAGACGAGGATCACTGAGGCACCCGCAGCAGGCCCGACGAGCGGCAAAATGATATCCTTCATCCGCCGCCAGAACCCTGCACCGGAAAGCCGCGCCGCCTCTTCCAGCACCGGGTCGAACTGCGTGAACGCGCTGACCATCGGTTTCAGACTGACCGCGAAGAAGGACGAGAAATAGGCGAGAAGAATGATCTACAGCGTACCGTAAAGCGTGATGCCGACCAGCGGGATCGGCGCTGCGAAAAGCAGCACGTAGGACACCGAAATCACGACGCCCGGCAACGCATAGGGAATGTCCACCAGCGCCGAAAGCAGGAACATGAAGCAGCTTCTGCCACGCACGAGAAAATAGGCTGTCAACACAGTCACCAGCAGGAGACATAGTGACGTGGCCGTGGCGAGAAACAGCGAGTTGGTGAAAGCCGTACGCGTGACGGACTGACGGAAGAGGATTTCCTCATACGCGTGGATCGTGGCAGTCTTCATCGTCAGCGGCACGCCGTAAGCGGGGGCAAGCGAGCTTGCGACGAGTGCAGTCAAAGGTGCGACGAGAATGATGAGGATCGAAAGCCAGAGTGCCAGCTCCACCAAACCGCGCCACAGGCCTAGCCGGAAAGTCGCTGCCTTACCCGAGAGGCCGATGATGCGATAATCGCGGCCTTTCATGGCCCGCTCCTGAATGGCGAGGCCAAGGACGGAGATGATCGCAATCATGCCGGACAGCATGGCGATATCGCCGAAGGTGCTGCTGCCGAAGCTTGCGAAGCGGCTGTAGATGAGCGACGGCAGCGTGAAGATGGATGCCGGTATGCCGAGAATGGCCGGGATGCCGAAATTACCGACGCCTGAAACGAAGGAAATCGCGGCGCCTGCAATCAGTCCCGGCATGGAAAGAGGCAGGATAATGTCCTTCAGCACCTGCCAGGAGGAAGCACCCGAAAGCTTGGCGGCCTCGATGCCATCCTGCGGCAAGGCCAGCAGGCCCGCACGGAGCGAGAGATAAACCAGCGGCGCGTGCTGCACCCCCAGCAAAAGCGCGATACCGCTAATGGAATAAAGCGGCTGCGCGGAGCCGATGGGCGGCGCGAGACCGATAGCCTTCAGCAGCGTGCTGGATGGCCCGGTCATCCCGATCCATGACAGAGCCGTAACCTGCGGCGGGATCATCATCGGCAGCATGAAGAAAAAACTCAAAACCGACTTGCCGCGCACATCGCAGAGTGTCAAAGCCAGAGCAAAGCCGCCACCGATGGCGAGCGAAATCAGCATGCCGAGGAAGGAAGTGGAGAGCGTATTAACGACCGCCTGCCAGAGCGCCGGATCGCGCAGCAACGGCCACATGTCACCCTTCAGTGATGAGATGACACCCGTATAGGCCAGACGCCCCAGCGGCAACGCACTGAGCAGGAAAACGACCGTAATGACGAAGGGGAAAAGCCAGCGCGGTTGGGCATTTTGGGAGGTTGATGACAAACGTTACGTTCCTACTCGGGGGGCCCACCTCAGGCTCGACCTGCTGCCATCCGGGTTAAATAATGCTGTATTGATTGCACTCAACGTTGGCTCTTCGGAGTCGGCTGGAACACTATCGCAAGTGCAGTTGAGCTAAATGAAACGGTGGCCCTCTCACTTTCGTCATCCTAGGGCTTGTCCCTAGGATCTAATCACGCTTCTGCGGATGCAACGTGGCAGATCCTCGGGACAAGCCCGAGGATGACGGAGGTGGTGGGGCCGTTCAGTCTTAGTTTTTCGGCAGCGTCGAAAGATCGAACCATCCATCCGGACATCTGCAGGACAAGCCCGAGGATGACGAAAAACAGCTACCGCACTTGCCTGCAATCATCCGAAAACAGGCAAGCTTGCAGCAACCCCAATCAGCCCTTCGAACCACCAAAGATATCCGAGAAGGTCTTCAAATCCTTTTCGGAATTCTTCAGCGCTTCCGCAGCATTGATCGGCAGCACCTTGATCTTGTCGCGTGCCGGGAAGCCTTCCGGCAGGGCGACATCGTTGCGGGCCGGGATGTAGCCAAGCTTGACGAAGCCTTCCTGGCCCTTGGTGGAGAGGACGTAGTCCACGAACTTCTTGGCAGCTTCGGCGTGCTTGGTGTGGGCCAGAATGCCGACCGGCTCGGTGACGGCGGAAACGCCTTCTTCCGGGAACACGAACTCGACCGGCGCGCCCTTGGCCTTCTCGCGGATCGGCATGTAATCGACCACGACGCCATAGGCCTTTTCGCCCGATGCGACGGACTTCAGCACGGCACCGTTACCGCCAGCCGCGATTGCGCCATTGGTCTGGAGTGCCTTGTAATAATCCCAGCCGAGGCTTGGCACGCCAGCAATGGTCTGCGCGTGAATGAGAGCCGCACCGGAGGTCAGCGGGCTCGGCATTGTCACGAGACCTTTGGCTTCCGGCTTTTCCAGATCCTTCCAGCTCGTCGGCTTCATTGCGGCTTGCGTATTATACATAATGCCGGTGGTGATGAGCTTGGTGGAGTAGTAATAGCCATCCGCATCGTATAGCGAGGCATCGTAATGCGCCGCTTCCGCAGACTTGTACGCCATCAGCTGGCCAGCCTGCTTCATGCGCTCCAGCGTCACCGTATCGGCAATCAGCAGAACGTCGGCAACCGGATTGCTTGCCTCGATCTCAGCCATCAGCTTGGCCATGATCTTCGGCGTTCCATCGCGAACCCACTCGACATCCACGCCCGGATTGGCAGCCTTGAAGCCATCCACAGTGGCCTGCGCATCTTCATTCGGCTGGCTGGTGTAAAGCACCAGATCAGCGGCATTGGCAGCGCCGACGAGAAGGCCGAGAGCGGTGAAGGTGGAGAGAAGCGTTTTCATGAATGGCGGTCCCTGTTTGGAGTTGAGACCGCTAAAACACATGTGCATAACATGTATGTGACAGGAAGGATTTTAGGGGGCTCGGAAGTGGTGCGGAATGAGTTGATAGGCGATATTTGCACGCTGCGTTCCCCCTCGCGCCGTCATCCTAGGGCTTGTCCCTAGGATCTAACCACGGTCAACGTAGGGGTTCGTCAGATCCTCGGAACAAGACCACTACTGTCCGGCTTAAAGGTTCGGATGCGAGGCAAGGCTTTGAAAGCATTGCAGTTCCGTCCCTCAAAGCCGGTGGGGGCACGCTTTGACCGCGTTCGCTGCAGGGTGGCGACGGGTGCAACCCCACCTCCGTCATACCGGGCTTGACCCGGTATCCAGTCAGACCAAGTCCTTGGTCTGGAAGACTCTTTCGACGCGCAGACGCGCGTCTGCTGGACCCCGCATCAAGTGCGGGGTGACGGGTGGGGGAGCTGTTCTCGCCCCAAACTACCCACCCACTTTAAACTGGACAGAAGTGGGTCAAGCCCGAAAATGGCGGAAGAGAGTGTGTTTTCTGGCAAAGACAACATCACCCATATGGGCGACCAAAACGTCGAAGCCTCGCCCCACCCCTCCTGATCAAACGGTAACGCTGCCCTCGATCAACGTCGTCACCTTGCCGCCGATCCAGATGTCATCACCGACCTTATCGACACTAACGCGCCCTGCCCGACCAAGCACCGTGCCTTGGCTCGCGACATAATTTTCCGGCGCAATGCCAGCACCGATCAACCATTGTGCGATGCCAGCGTTCAGGCTACCGGTGACGGGGTCTTCGACATATTCGAAGAAAGCACGCACTTCGAAATCGGCATCGACGCCATCCTCCGCGCTGCACGGCGCAACGACGCCCACCTTGAAATCACCGAGGGCAACGTAATCGGGCCGAATGCCGAGAACATCCGCGCGGGATTTCAGCAGCAGCGAGAGCCAGCCGGGACCGTTATCCGTCCAGTTCGCGTCCACCACGACATCGCGCGAAAGGCCGAAGGCTGCGGCAACCGTGGCGATTGCATCGGCATCCACCGGGCCGGATTTGCGCAGCGGCGGCGCGGCGAAGGCCAGCGTGCCGTCTCTGACCTTGATCTTGATCAGGCCCGCGGCACACTCCTGCACGATCTCATTCTTCGCATTATTGCCGGACCGCGACAGAAACACATGGCAGGTTCCGAGTGTTGGATGCCCGGCAAAGGGCAACTCGCCGGTGGGCGTGAAAATCCTGACGCGGTAATCCGCGCCCGGCACGGTCGGCTTCATCAGGAAGGTGGTTTCGCTGAGGTTGGTCCAGTTGGCAAATGCTGCCATCTGCTCGTCCGACCAGTCATCGGCATCGCACACCACGGCAAGCGGGTTGCCTTTGAGAGGTTGCGCGGAGAAGACATCGACCTGCTGGAAGGGGTAGGTTTTGGTCATGCTTATATCCTGTGAAACTGTATGAAAGATCGTCATCCTCGGGCCTGTTCCGCTGCTGTCGGGTTTAAGCTGATAGGGTCATTTTGAGCGAAAACCGTTTCTCCACCCGTCGCCCCGGCCCTGAGCCGGGGTCCAGCCGACGCGCGTCTGCGCAGCGAAAATAGTCTTTTCAGCCCAAGGACTTGGGCTGACTGGACCCCGCATCAAGTGCGGGGTGACGGATGTGGACCCCAAGGCGCAAAAAGCTAACCCGCTTGAGTGGATAGCGCGAGAAAGCCCGAGGATGGTGGAGGGGCAAAGCGGCCCCTAACTCAAACCAACGGCATCGTCGCCTTCGTGCCGGTCTCGGCATTCGCAATCAAACGACCAAGGCGCTTGATGCCTTCGTCGATCATCTGCTCGTTGGCGCAGGAGAAGCTGATGCGCAGCGTGTTGCTACCGGAGCCATCCGCGAAGAAGGCCTTGCCGGGAACGAAAGCGACGCGTTCCGTGGAGAGCGACTGCGCCAGCAGTTCCGCACCGTCCAGACCTTCCGGCAGGGTGACCCAGATGAACATGCCGCCTTCCGGCTTCGTCCAGCGTGCCGAATTCGGCATATATTTGTCGAGCGCGACAAGCATGGCATCGCGGCGGGCGCTGTAAGCGGCCTTGATCTTGGCGACCTGTTTGTCGAAGCCGCGCGAAGCGACGTGCTCGATTGCCATCTGGTTGATGGTGGAGGAATGCAGATCCGCGGCCTGCTTCATCAGCACCAGCTTGCGGATGACCGGCATGGCGGCAACCACGAAGCCAACGCGAAGGCCCGGTGCCAGCGTCTTGGAGAAGCTGCCGGAATAAATGGTGCGGGTCTTCTCGATGCCGCCATTGCGGGCGATATCCAGCGCCAGGATCGGCGTGACGGGCTCGCCATCGAAGCGCAGATTCTGATAGGCCGCATCTTCGAGAACGGCGATATCCAGTTCATCGGCCAGTTCCAGCAGTTTCTTGCGGCCATTGAGATCGACCGTCTCACCCGTCGGGTTGGAGAAATCCGCAGAAAGATAGGCGAACTTGACCGCGCCGCCTGCCTTGGCCGCGTTGTCACGATAGGTTTCCGGCGTGCGATTGCCGCCCGGATTGAGCTGATCATAGGTCGGCTCATAAGCATTGAAAGCCGAAAGCGCACCGAGATAGGTCGGCCACGTTACCAGCGCCGTATCCTTCGGCGACAGGAACAGCTTGCCGAGATAATCCAGCGCCTGCTGCGAACCAGACGTGATGAAAACGTTGTCGACTGAGCACTCGATGCCGATCTTCGCCATGTCCTTGACGATCCATTCGCGCAGCGGCTTGTAGCCTTCGCTGACCGAATATTGCAGGGCCGAATTGAACTGCGAGCCGGAGAAGATATCGGCGTAGGCTTGGCGGAATTCCTGATCGGGAAACAGCGCAGGGTCGGGAATCCCGCCTGCAAAGGAAATGATGTCCGGCTGATCCAAAAGCTTCAGAAGCTCGCGGATTTCAGACGCTTTCATCCGCGAAGAGCGGGTGGCGAAAATTTGTTCCCAATCAAGCATGGGTTGGTTTCCTCATATTTCGTTTTATGGCGCAAATATGTACAGAAACATCGATAGGTCAGCAATGCTGACTTATCAGTTTTCGGTACGGTTTTTCGATTTTTTTGCGCCTGCTCCCAAGTTGCGGTCATCCAATACAATCTCTCCGAAGACTTCACAATCTGCTTCACGATGGATTGACGGCAAGGCAATTTCCGGCTCGATTGCGAACCGCATGATTTGATGTCTGGAGGAGACGAAATGCTCAAGAATATCGACCCCGCGCTGAACGCCGATGTGCTGCACGCGCTTCGCGCCATGGGCCACGGCGACACGCTCGTCGTGACCGACACCAACTTTCCTTCGGACAGCGTTTCGCAGATGACCAATGTCGGTCAGGTGCTGCGCATGGAAAACATCTCCGCCGCCCGCGCCATGAAGGCCATCCTCTCCGTCTTCCCACTGGACACACCCCTCCAGCCCTCCGTTGGCCGCATGGAAGTGATGGGCGCACCAGACCAGATCGAGCCGGTGCAGCAGGAAGTGCAGGCGGAAATCGATGCCGCGGAAGGCAAGTCCGCGCCCATGTATGGCATCGAGCGCTTTGCGTTTTATGAGAAGGCCAAGGAAGCTTATTGCGTTATCACGACGGGTGAAACGCGGTTTTATGGCTGCTTTATTTTGACGAAGGGTGTGATTGCGCCTTCGGCTTGAAATCCGGCTCCTCATTCCTGTCCTCGTGACAGGGATTAGCTGGTGCGCGTCTGCGCGACGAAAGAGTTTCCTCAGCCCACAGACTTGGGCTGGCTAGATTCCTGTGACAAGCACAGGAATGAGGGAAGAGTTACAGATACGAACCGAAAATCATGAGGGTTTTATGGGGTCGCACCCAGTGAATTCGTCGCCTCGAAGTTGCTGGACGGAGCTGTGCAATCTCTTAGCATTGGCATCATTTGAAAGGAGATGGACTGTGGTATCTGCGACATCATAGACAGGTGTCCCCTGATGAAACCGTAGCCTCCATCCATCAATGCCTCGGCTCCAGATCGACGAGCGATTGGCGCGCTCTACCTCACCGCCATATACCGCTTCACTGATATAAGTCACCTGAACGATATCTGCCGATAGATGCCGCGCATGAAAATTCAACAGCGGAATGGTCGCATCTATAATTTGCCCTGGACGAGCCTCGATAATCAAATCCGCTCTCGCATAGGTTCTTCCTGAACGCCCGAACTCAAAAAAGTCCTTCGCGAAAACCTCATTCATCAACTTTGTGTCGTAACGTGTTTCGGTAATCCAAAGACTCTCTTCCAGTCGGCGGATATCGTTAAAATCCGCGTCGGATAACGGCATGTCCTCTTCGTGCATTGCATCGCCCTTTGCATTGAAAGACCAGAAGACAACCAGTTTTCCACATTCGCCGCAAGAAAAAAAGGGACGCGGAAGTTGCCCTCCGCGTCCCTTGCAATCTTACTTTCACGCTCGTCCAAAAAACAAGGATGTCAGGCAGTATTAGTTGACAGCCTTGTCAACCAGCTTGTTCTTGCCGATCCAAGGCATCATGCCGCGCAGCTTGGCGCCGACTTCTTCGATCTGGTGGACGTCGTTCATGCGGCGGATGCCCTTGAAGCGGGCGGCGCCAGAGCGGTATTCCTGCATCCAGTCGGAGGTGAACTTGCCGGTCTGGATGTCGTGCAGGACGCGCTTCATTTCAGCCTTGGTTTCAGCGGTAATGATGCGTGGGCCGGTGACGTATTCGCCCCATTCTGCGGTATTAGAGATGGAGTAGTTCATGTTGGCGATGCCGCCTTCGTAGATCAGGTCCACGATGAGCTTCACTTCGTGCAGGCACTCGAAGTAAGCCATTTCAGGCGCATAGCCGCCTTCGACCAGCGTTTCGAAACCGGCGCGGATGAGTTCGACGAGACCGCCGCACAGAACGACCTGTTCGCCGAAGAGGTCGGTTTCGCACTCTTCCTTGAAGTTGGTTTCGATGATGCCGGAGCGACCGCCGCCAACGCCGCAGGCGTAGGACAGAGCAACTTCAAGAGCGTTGCCGGAAGCGTTCTGGTGAACGGCAACGAGGCAAGGAACGCCGCCGCCCTTCTGGTATTCGCCGCGAACCGTGTGGCCAGGGCCCTTCGGTGCGATCATGACGACGTCGAGCGTAGCCTTCGGCTCGATGAGGCCGAAGTGAACGTTGAGGCCGTGTGCGAAAGCGATTGCAGCGCCATCACGAATGTTGCCGGCGATATCGGCCTTGTAGATGTCGGCCTGAAGCTCGTCGGGCGTTGCCATCATCAGAAGGTCAGCCCACTTTGCAGCGTCTGCAACGGTCTTGACTTCGAAGCCATCGGCTTCCGCCTTCTTGATGGTCGGCGAACCGGCCTTGAGAGCGATGACGATGTTCTTCTGGCCGCTGTCCTTCAGGTTCAGCGCGTGGGCGCGGCCCTGAGAGCCGTAACCGACGATGGCGACGTTCTTCGCCTTGATGAGGTTGAGATCGGCATCACGATCGTAATAAACGCGCATTTCTAGGTCCTTCCCTATTCGAAATGAGATGATTGAAACCAGAGATCAGGCCGATTTTCCGCCCGTCTCCGAATGTACCTTTTCCGTGCCGTACAGCGTCAGGAAGGCGGCAACCGCCTTCCGCGCCCGGGCGGAAAAATCCTTTGCCTGCGCCTCGCCCAGCAGCATGCGAACATGCAGATCCGAGACGATGAGGCCGTAGAAGCTGCGATAGGCATCTTCCAGATCATCGAAGCGCAGATAGCCGCAACGACGCCCCGCCTCGATCAAGCCGCGAGCGCGCTTGTCGATCTGGCGACGTCCGCGCTCCAGAAGCAGATTGCCGAGCTTTGAGCCGTCGCGGCTGGCCTGGCCGATGGCAAGACGGTTCAGCGCCAGCGAAACATCTCCCGCCAGAACGTCCAGCAGATCATGCGCAAAAACGTCCAGATGATCGACAAGCTGCGGCGCAGTCACGCGGTCGCCCGCCTTTTCGAAAGTGCGGACCTTACTCTGCTGAAAACTGATCATCGCCGCCAGCAGACCATCGCGGTCGCCGAACCATTTGTAGAGGCTTTCCTTGGAACAGTTGGCAGCACGCGCGAGACCGGAGGTCGTCAACGCTTTTTCCCCGCCCTCGACCAGAAGACGCAACGCCTGCTCCAGAACGGCGTTCTGTCGCGGCGAAAATTCCTGCGCTGTGATCGGATCGGTCCCCACCTTGTCCACTCCACTCTCGATTATGTACCGTACGGTACGGTTCGAGAGTGATTTAAGCTGAGTGCCTTCCGGGGTCAAGCGGATTTTTACGCTGACGATGCGATTTGACGCGCCGCAATATGAGGCCTGCTGAAACTGTGAATGAACGGGTCAGGCTTCCGCGTCGAACTTCGCGCGCGCCTGCTTCACTGACTCACGATTATCGAGCGCCCAGTTGATGACGTCCGATAGAGGAGCGTAGAGCGAGCGACCCAGCGGCGTCATGCTGTACTCCACGCTTGGCGGCTTCGTGGGGAATACTTCGCGGTGAATATAGCCGTCGCGCTGAAGGTCGCGCAGCGTCTGGGTCAGCATGCGTTGGGAAATATCCGGCACCATGCGGCGAAGCTCACCGAAGCGATAAGGGCGTTCCGCCAGCGCTTGCAGAAGCAGTGTCGCCCATTTGCCGCCGATCTGATTGAGCAGATCCCGCACCGGGCAATCCGCAAAGTTGAGGTTGCCGAAGTCGGGAATGCGGGCTGGCGCAGTCTTCAATCTGGCAATTGTTGCACTCATAATGGCGGTTCCCTTTTGGTAACGTAGTGCGGCAGAAATGCCTTCTTTACAGCATGCAGTCAATTCTTATTTTAGAGCTACTCTCTTTTTGAGACCACCATAAAGGAAACAGTCATGAGCAAGATTCTCGTCACCGGCGCTTCTGGCCATCTCGGCCAGGCAGTCATTCGCCATCTTCTGGAAAGCTATAGTGTTCCTGCCGCCAACATCGTGGCCGCCAGCCGCGATACAGCAAAACTCTCTGATCTTGCCGCAAAGGGCGTCGAAACGCGCGCCGCCGATTTCGATGATTCCGCTTCGCTGGAAAAGGCCTTCACCGGCATCGACACGCTTCTTATCATTTCCACGGATGCGCTTGCCGTTCCAGGCCAGCGTCTGAAGCAGCATCAGGCAGCCGTTGCCTCCGCCCAGAAGGCAGGCATCAAGCACATCGCCTACACGTCCATGCCGAACCCGGACAAATCGCTCGTCACCTTCGCGCCGGACCATCTGGGCACTGAGGAAGCGGTGAAGGCAAGCGGCCTGCCCTACACAATCCTGCGCAACGCCTGGTATCTGGATAACTACATCCACGCCATGCCGCACAACCTCGAAACCGGCACATGGTACACCGCCACGGCAGACGGCAAGGTCTCCAACATTTCCCGCGATGACTGCGCACGCGCAGCCGCCGCCGTTCTTGCCAAGGGCAAGGCCGAAAACAAGATTTACACGCTGACCGGCCCTGAACTGCTCGACGCCGACGAAATCGCTGCACTGGTTTCAAAGGCCACCGGCAAGCCCCTTGCAACAGTCAAGGTTTCGGCTGACGATTTGAGAAAGGGCATAGAAAGCGCCGGAATGCCCGGCTTCGTCGCCGCGATGCTGGCCTCCGCCAATGCCAACATCGCGGCTGGCAATTTCGAGCTTCTGACGAATGATTACGAGACGCTGACCGGCAAGAAGCCGCAGACATCTGCCGAGTTTTTTGAGGAAAACAAGGCGGCTTTGATTGGGTGATATGATCCGCGAGGGTGCAACAACGTTACCTCTCCCCTTGTGGGAGAGGTTAGAAAATCACGATCTTAGCTTCAGCTAAGTCGTAGATTTTCTTGGTGAGGGGTTTGTCTACGACCTCAAAGCAAAACCCCTCACTTGCAATTTCTAACACTTGAGCCCTTACGGGCTAAGATGTTGAAATTGCTTTCTCTCCCACAAGGGGAGAGATAAGGCTGCGGCACCGTCCCACCTCTCACTCCGCCACCAAACTCTCCCGTGAAGCCTCAACGTCACGCGCCGGTGACATGCCGTAAACACGGCTATATTCGCGGCTGAACTGAGATGGGCTCTGGTAGCCGACGCGGTGGCCTGCTGTGCCAGCGTCCAGCCTTTCCAGCAGCATCAACCGGCGCGCCTCATGCAGGCGCAGCTGTTTTTGATATTGCACCGGCGTCATGGCGGTGACGGCCTTGAAATGCTGATGGAATGAAGACACGCTCATGCCGACGCGTTCCGCCACGTCTTCGATGCGGATGGGGCGGGCGAAGTTTTCGCGCAGCCACGCGATGGCGCGGGCTATCCTGTTGCCGTGGCTATCGGCGGCAAGAATATTCATCAGCTGCCCGCCAGCGGGACCGGTGAGAATGCGATAGAGGATTTCCTGTTCGATAAGCGGCGCCATGGCCGGTATATCGGCTGGACGATCAAGCAAGCGCAGCAGCCGGATCGCGGCATCCAGAAGTTCGGGCGTGGCCGCATTCACCACGATACCGCGCTGGCTGGTGGCGGGCGCGGACTGGCGGTCGATCTGCGCCCGGCTCATCACATCGAGCAGCTTTTCGCTGTCGATGGCAATGGAAATGCAGAAATGCGGCACCTCCGGGCTGGCCTCTACCACGCGCCATGCAACGGGCAGATCGAACGAGGTGAGGAGATAATCTCCCGCGCCGTAATTGATCGTATCGGTGCCCAGCTGCAGGCTCTTTGCGCCTTGAATAACCATGGCAAAGCAGGGATGATAACTGCCATGGCACGGCGCACTGGGAGCGGAGCGCTTGCTGATGCGCACGCCATCTATCGCAGTCTTCACCTCGCCCTCCACATCCGCGTGGCGGGAGGCAATCGAGACGATTTCCTGATAGGGGCTGAAAGGCAGCGTCATTGGATGATGAACCTGTGTAGAGAAGCGGCTGCTTCCGGTAAGCCATATCTAAAATGCCTTCCCCGTTTCGCAAAGGGCGCACGGCTCAAATTTGTAGAATTGTGCAAAAAGCTCGGAGGATCGCTCTAACGTTTCGTCACGGTCCTATCGCATGATGAACCATCACCTTCCCAAAGCTGAAAGGAAACTTCAGATGGCTATTGCAAGAGGTTACGCTGCAACGGATGCCACCAAGCCGTTGACACCATTCACGTTCGAACGCCGCGAGCCGAATGACGACGACGTCGTCATCGACATCAAATATGCCGGTATCTGCCACTCGGATATTCACACCGTTCGCAATGAATGGAAGAATGCCGTCTATCCTATCGTACCGGGCCACGAGATTGCCGGTATCGTCACCGCGGTCGGCGCGAACGTCACGAAATTCAAGGTCGGCGAACATGTCGGCGTCGGCTGCTTCGTTGATAGCTGCGTTGGCTGTGCGGCGCGCGATGTGGATAACGAGCAGTATATGCCGGGCCTCGTCCAGACCTACAACTCCGTCGAAGCCGATGGCAAGACGGCCACGCAGGGCGGCTATTCCGACCATATCGTGGTGAAGGAAGGCTATGTCCTCTCCATTCCGGACAACCTGCCTCTCGATGCTTCCGCTCCGCTGCTTTGCGCAGGCATCACGCTTTACTCCCCGCTGAAGCACTGGAATGCCGGTCCCGGCAAGAAGGTCGCGATTGTCGGCATGGGCGGCCTTGGCCATATGGGTGTGAAGATCGGCGCTGCCATGGGCGCGGATATCACCGTTCTCTCCCAGACGCTTTCCAAGAAGGAAGACGGCCTGAAGCTGGGCGCGAAGGAATATTACGCCACCAGCGATGCCTCGACTTTCGAAAAGCTTGCAGGCACCTTCGACCTGATCATCTGCACCGCAGGTGTGGCAATTGACTGGAACGCCTATCTCGGCCTGCTCAAGGTCAATGGCTCCATGGTCATCGTCGGCGCGCCGGAAGATATGATCCCCGTCCATGCCTTCTCGCTGATCCCCGGTCGCAAGAGCCTGTCCGGCTCGATGATCGGCTCGATCAAGGAAACCCAGGAAATGCTGGATTTCTGCGGCAAGCACAACATCGTCTCGGAAATCGAAACCATCGACATCAAGCAAGTCAACGAAGCCTATGAGCGCGTGCTGAAGAGCGACGTTCGTTATCGTTTCGTGATCGATATGGCGACGCTCGAGGCCTGATAGGCTCGCAATCGCAGTCAATGAAAGGCAGGGCGTTTCGATGTCCTGCCTTTTTTCTTTGGAGGCGGTGAGGAGTTCGTAGTTTCTACCCTTCCTCGGTCATCGGCATGACCCATTGCTGTCCGGTCTAAACTGATAGGTTAGTTTGAGGTCAGAACAGTTCCCCCGCCCGTCACCCCGCACTTGATGCGGGGTCCAGCAGACGCGCGTCTGCGCGTCGAAAGAGTGTCTCAGACCAAGGACTTGGTCTGACTGGATACCGGGTCAAGCCCGGTATGACGGAGGTGGGGTTGCACTCGTCGCCACCCTGCAGCGAACGCGGTCAAAGCGTGCCCCTACCGGATTTGAAGTATGGAACTGCAATGCATTCAAAGCCTTGCCTAGCATCTGCACATTTAGACCGGACAGCGGGTGGCTTGACCCGAGGATCCACAACCGCTTGATTTCGTTGATGCAATGGATCCTCGGCTCAAGGCCACTGCTGTCCGGTTGAGATTTATGGACTTGATATAGGGTATTGATTGCATTTCGTTTTTTGTACTCCTTGCGAATCCGGAGTCGCCAGTACAACGCTGGCTGTGAATGTGGCAACGGTACTTCCCACTTCCGTCATCCCGGACTTGATCCGGGATCCAGCCAGACCAAGTCTTTGGTCTGAAATACTTTTTGACGCGCAGACGCGCGTCTGCTGGACCCCGCATCAAGTGCGGGGTGACGGGTGGGGGAGCTGTTCTCGCCCCCCACACCTACTCAGTTTAAACCGGACAGCAGTGGCTCAAGGCCGAGGATGACGGCAGTGGGTTTGGCGATGGAGACATATCCCAAGCCAAGCCAAGCCAAGCCAAGCCAAACCTCTAATCCGCCTGCGTCAGCGAAGTTTCAGCCCCAAACCCCGGCCCCCACTACGCCTCGTCCTTCAGCGTTTCCTTTTGCGTAATCAAACGCGCGCTGTGATGTCCGGTAAGGTAGATCCACAGCCAGCTCCACGCCACGGCAAGTCGCGAGCGGGTGCCGATGAGGAAGTAGATGTGGGCGAGGCCCCATATCCACCAGGCGATGACGCCCTTCAGTTTGATCTTGCCGAAATCGATGACCGCCGCGCGCTTGCCGATGGTCGCAAGGTTTCCCTGATGGAAATATTTGAACGGTGCGGGCTCTGGCCGCTCTGTAAGCCGGGCCTTGAGGACCTTTGCGACATGGCTGCCCTGCTGCTTGGCCGCGGGGGCGATGCCGGGGACGGCATTGCCGCCTTCCTGTTTAACCGAAGCCGTATCACCGATGACGAAGATGCTTGGATCATCGGGAATATTGAGATGAGGGCCCACTTCCGCACGCCCTGCCCTGTCTGCCGTAACACCAAGCCATTGCGCGGCAGGCGAAGCCTGAACGCCTGCGGCCCAGATAATCGTGCGGGCAGGAATGAATTCATCGCCAATCTTCACGCCCTCTTCCGTGCAGGCGGAAACCGGCGTGCCAAGCGATACCTCGACACCGAGCTTCTCCAGCGCCTGCTTGCTGTATTCCGACAAATCTTCGGTAAAGGTCGGAAGAACGCGCTTGCCTGCCTCCACCAGCAGGACGCGGGTTTTGCGGGTATCGATGTTGCGAAACTCGGGCGGCAGGACCTTGTTGGCAAGATCGGCAATCATCCCCGCCATTTCCACGCCGGTCGGGCCAGCACCGATCACGACGAAGGTGAGATAGGCCTGCTTCACATCTTCCGTCTTTGCCAGTTCCGCCTGCTCGAAAGCAAGCAGAAGGCGGCGGCGAATGGTGGTGGCGTCTTCCAGCGTCTTAAGGCCGGGCGCATGTTTTTCCCAGGCATCATTGCCGAAATAAGCGTGGCGCGCGCCTGTTGCCAGCACCAGCGTATCGAAAGAAATGACCTCGCCATTGGTGAGATGAACCGCACGATTGGTACGATCCACGCCCGAGACTTCCCCCAGAATGGTGGAAACCTCCGGCCTGTCACGGAAAAGACGACGGATCGGCCAAGCGATTTCTGACGTTGCAAGTGCCGTGGTGGCAACCTGATAAAGCAAGGGCTGAAAAAGATGGTGGTTGCGCCGATCGATCAAGGTGATGCGAACGGGTGCGCCTTTCAGTCCATGGACGACCTGTAGTCCGCCGAAGCCTCCTCCAACGACGACGACATGATGTTCCTGCATAGATGGTGCCTTCTTAAATAAAAAAATCAAACCGCGTAGCGTCTACGCGGTTTCATTATAAAGCCAAAAAACTGACGATAGTTATGAAATAGCCTGACCGCAGGCCCGGCAAAAACGCCGTACTGTTTCGGCCATGCCAAATTCCAGCGCATCCGCCGTCAGCCCATGACCGATGGAAACTTCCGCCAGTTGCGGAATGCGCTTGACCAGAGCCGGGAGGTTGGCAACCGTCAGATCGTGACCGGCATTGACATCGAGACCGAATTCCTGAGCGAAATCAGCGGTCTTTCCGAGTTTCTCAATCCACTCGGCAGCGGCCTTCGCGTCATCGTAGCAGCCGCCGTAAGGGCCGGTGTAAAGCTCTATGCGGGCAGCGCCCGTTGCAGCAGCAAGCTCAACCGCCTCCCGGTCCCCGTCACCATCGGCAAAGAGCGACACGCGCATGCCTTGGGATTTAAGCCGCGCAACCACGTCTTTGAGAAAGTCTCCATGCTTGCGGAAATCCCAGCCGTGATCGGAAGTGGCCTGAGACGGATCGTCCGGCACGAGCGTCACCTGCTCCGGCTCGGTCTCCTCGCACAGCAACAGAAAATCCTCTGTCGGATAACCTTCCATGTTGAACTCGGCCTGCGGAAACTCATCATCGATGAGCGCGCGCAAGATCGGCAGATCGGAGAAGCGTATGTGCCGCTGGTCGGGACGCGGATGAACGGTCAGTCCGCTGGCGCCCGCCTGAAGAGCGATGCGTCCGAAGGCAGCCACATCCGGCCATGGCAGGTCGCGGCGATTGCGCAGCATGGCGATGGCATTGAGATTGACGGAGAGTTTCGTCGGCATCTTCGGCACCTGTTCTAACAGCGGATAATGCCCTGTTTCCCGCAGTATTACGCTACCCGCAAGCGGATTCGAAAAAATATTTGTTGTTACGTGGAACTAATCCCTTTGGGTTGCATTCATGCGCGGATGGCTTGGGGAAATCAAATGACACAAACATTTTCATATACTAATGTACAACTTGAAATGAATGACGATATTGCCTTTGCAGATGATGCGAGCATCGATGCCGTAATCAGCCGGAAACCGCGCAGCGCAGGCCCGGTTTCCGTCCGTAAGTCGCCTTGGAGGGAGACATCTATGGGCGAGAAAACGGGAATGCATAAGCCTGGGGCTACTCCCTTTTCCGTAGCGAAGCTGAAGGGCTTTCTACCCGACGTCAAACTCCCCTACCCGCTGCCGCCCGAACCCGTTGCCATTGCCGACATGGCCAACATGTTCGGCGTCACGCACCGGACCCTGCATTTCTATGAGGAAAAGGCGATCCTGTCTTCGCGCCGTTCCGGCCTGATGCGCATCTACTCCCATCAGGACGTTCACCGTATGGCCGTCGTGAACCTGTTCCGCGAAGTCGGCATCCCTGTCGCCGTCATTCAGGACATTATGGCGAAGCTCGAGGCAGCGTCATCGCAAGATGAAGCCGACGACATTTTCCAGACGGTTCTCGAAGCCCGCAAGCGCGAACTGACCTCCGAAATCTCCACCGTCCGCCGCCAGATCCAGCAGATCAGCGACCTGATGTCGCCGGAAGACCTGCCGGAACAGAAGGCGGATGATGCCGATGTGGAACTGACCGAGCAGGAACGCACCTGCCTCGAACTGATGGCCGAAGGCTACGCCGCTGTGCGGCTGACCCGCACCCTCGGCATTTCTTCCAACGAACTACAAAGCCTCGAAGACAGCCTGATGCAGAAATTCAGCGCCAACAATCGCTTTCAGGCCGTTGCCAAGGCAACCGTCATGGGTGTGCTGAAGGCTTGATGGACGACCCGAGAGCGTTTCCTTGTTAAATGGAAACGCGTGAGCGCCGTCGCTTACCGCACGATGGTAAGCGTTTCGGCGGCGCGGGTGATTGCGGTGTAGAGCCAGCGCTCTCGCGTATCACGGAAGGCGAAGCTTTCGTCGAACAGCACGACATTGTTCCACTGCGAGCCCTGTGCCTTGTGAACCGTCAGCGCATAGCCGTAATCGAACTCGTCATAACGCTTGCGCGTCGACCACGGAATTTCCGTTTCGGTTTCCTCGAAGGCGGCTTTCAGCAGTTTGATCTTTGCCGCACCGCGATCCATATCGTCGTCTTCCGGGCGGATCATCAGGTTGATACCGGGCTTTACTGTCTCGCGCGATGAGCTCATCACCTGCCAGAGAGAACCGTTCAGCAGACCCTTTGCCGGATCATTGCGCAGGCAGACCAGCTTGTCGCCGGATTGGGGATAGTCTGCCGTAAAGCCCTTCAGTTCCCGCAGGCGCTGGTTATAGCGCTTGCGCGTGCGGTTGGTGCCCACCAGAACCTGATCGGCGTCCAGCACAAGCCCCTGCGTCACTTCCGTTTTGGAAATGACCTGCGCCGTACCGTAATCGCCACGCATGATCTCGCGGCCCTCGCGCACATCCATGGCAAGCTGGATGATGGGGTTATCCTTCGCCTGACGGTGGATTTCCGACAGAAGATAATCCGGCTCCTGCTCCGTGAAGAACCCGCCACCGGTAACCGGTGGCAACTGGCCGGGATCGCCCAGAACGAGGATCGGTGTGCCGAAGCTCATCAAATCCTTGCCCAGCTGCTCATCCACCATGGAACACTCATCGATGATGATGAGCGCCGCCTTGGCAAGTGGGCTCTGGCGGTTGATGGAAAACATCGGCGCGATGGAGGTCTTGCCGGTTTCCTCATCTTCCACCGTCTCCTCGCCGCGTGGGCGATAGATCAGCGAATGGATGGTGCGCGCATTGGTGGCCCCGCGCGAACGCAGAACCTGAGCAGCCTTGCCGGTGAAGGCAGCAAAAAGCACTTCGCCATCCACATGTTCGGCGAAATGCTTGGCGAGCGTCGTCTTGCCCGTACCGGCATAGCCGAACAGGCGGAAGACCTGGCTACGACCTTCCTTCAACCATCGCGAAACAGCCTTAAGGGCTTCATCCTGTTGCGGTGAAAATTGCATGCGTCCTATTCGCAGGATTCGAGCAGCAAGCGCAATAGAAAAAGAACGAAAGAAGAATGACCGCTCGTTTTGACGATTGTCAATCAATTGCAAAACCAGATGTAACGAATAGCAACCAGAATAGTTGCACTGCACAATGTTTAAATTTTTAACTATCTCGGAAGTATCATTTTATCGCTCGCTGAAATTCCCTGATGTTTCTCAGCCGTGCCATGAAACGACGAAGAACGACCCACCGCTTAACCCTATGAAATTGAAGACTTGAAGGGTAGTCGCAGTTGTTCGGCGAAACGCCATGCAAAGCGTCAACACTGTGCCATCTGGAGGCCGGCCTTTATGTTTTCATTCAATAATCTTCCGACTAAAGCGAAAGTCGTCGCTGGTACCGTTGCCCCGGCATTACTGTCGGTCGCCATTGGCGCAATTGCTCTTTCCAGTATCAGCTCGATGAAGCAGAGCAGTTTCTGGGTTGACCACACGACCGATGTTCTGCGCAAGACAGATGCAATAACCGGTGCAGCGGTTGATATGGAAACCGGTCTACGCGGCTACATGATTATGGGAAATCAGGATTTCCTGGCGCCTTACAAACAAGGCAGCGCGTCCATCTACAAGACCATCGAAGACGTCAAGGCGTCGGTGAGCGACAATCCCAAGCAGGTTGCACGCATCGACAAGATCAAGACGGCGATAACAGACTGGCAGCAGAATTTCGCCGAACCACGCATCAAGGCGCGTGGCGAATTGCCGGACACGATTTCCATCGGCGACATGAACCGGCAGCTCGATGCATCAAAGGGCAAGATCTATTTCGACAGCCTTCGCGATTTGATCAAAGACATGCAGAGCGAAGAAGGCAGCCTCCTCATCGCGCGTTCCGCGGCAAACGAAGCCACTGTTTCCTCCTCCATCACGCTGATCTGGGGCAGCCTCGTCGCCGCAGCCATCATTGCGCTGACGGCAGGCATGCTCATCGGCGCGGGCATCTCACGTCCCATCATCGCCATGACCAACGCCATGAAACGCCTTGCAGGCGGCGAGACAGCCGTGGACGTTCCCGGCGTTGGCCGCAGGGATGAAATCGGCCACATGGCGGAGGCCGTTCAGGTGTTCAAGGACAACGCCATCGCCAAGGTCCGCATGGAACAGGAAGCGGAAGCCAACCGCTCCATGTCCGAGAAGGAGCGCCACGAACGCGAACGTCAGAAGGCGCAGGAAGCAGCAGATATTCAGTTCGCTGTCGATGGTCTCGGCCAGCTTGCGGATGGCAATGTCGGCTACCGCATCGCTACCCCATTCGTGGAACACCTCGACAGACTGCGGAATGACTTCAACAACTCCGTTGGCAAGCTGCATCAGGCTTTGACTTCCGTTGGCAAGAACGCCCGTGGTATCGACGCTGGCGCGAACGAAATTCGCTCCGCCGCCGATGACCTCTCGAAGCGCACCGAACAGCAGGCCGCTTCGGTGGAAGAAACCGCAGCCGCTCTGGAGCAGATCGCCACCACCGTTCGCGACTCTGCCAAGCGCGCAGAAGAAGTCGGCAGCCTGGTGACGAAAACCAGACTGAGCGCCGAACATTCCGGTCAGGTCGTTCGCGATGCCGTTCTGGCCATGCAGCAGATCGAAAAATCGTCCGGTGAAATCTCCAACATCATCGGCGTGATCGATGAGATCGCCTTCCAGACCAACCTTCTGGCGCTCAATGCCGGTGTCGAAGCCGCGCGTGCCGGTGAGGCAGGCAAGGGCTTTGCCGTCGTGGCTCAGGAAGTGCGTGAACTGGCGCAGCGTTCGGCAACCGCCGCAAAGGAAATCAAAACCCTCATCGTCACCTCGGGCGATCAGGTGCGGGCTGGCGTCAATCTGGTGGGCAATACCGGCACGGCGCTGGAAGGTATCGTTTCCGAAGTTCAGCAGATCAACCACCACGTCAACGCCATCGTGGAATCCTCCCGCGAACAGTCGGTCGGCATTCAGGAAATCAATTCCGCCGTCAACACCATGGATCAGGGCACCCAGCAGAACGCGGCCATGGTGGAACAATCCACCGCCGCCAGCCACAGCCTTGCCAAGGAAGCGGCAGAGCTGAACAAGCTGCTTGCCCAGTTCAATCTCGATGGTGACACGGGCAGCCGCTCGATCCACGTCGCATCGGCCTCTTCTGCACCCGTCGCATCCCCAACCCGGCAGTTGATGAAGAAGGTCGCTGGCGCCTTCGGCGGCGGCTCGGCTGCTGCGGCACAGTCCTGGGAAGAGTTCTGATCACTTCGGTCAGGAATGACAGAGAGCCCGCGCCATGAGCGCGGGCTTTTTCATTTCAGCATCGGCCACAGGCTGATGACGAGAAGAACGGCCATGGTAATGTTGAACCACTTCAGCCGCACCGGGACGGAAAGCCACTCCCGCAGTGCCGATCCAAAACCTGCCCATGTCGAGACGCTCGGCAGATTGACGGCGGCGAAAGCGAAGCCGACCAGCATGACGGTGAGGAAATACTGGTTTTCATCCGTGTAGGTGGCCATTGCGGTAACGGCCATAACCCAGGCTTTGGGATTGACCCACTGAAAAGCGGCAGCGCCGAAAAACGTCATCGGCTCTGCGCCGGTCTTGCTGTCGCTGAGGCTACGGGACGTGCCGATCTTCCACGCAATCCAGACGAGGTAAGCGCCGCCTGCAAATTTCAACGCCGTATAAAGCATCGGTACGGAATGCAGCAGCGCACCGAGCCCCAGCCCAACGCCGATGAGCAACGACAGAAAACCCACACCTATTCCCAGCATATGCGGAATGGTCCTTCGAAAGCCGAAATTCACGCCCGATGCAAAGAGCATCATATTGTTCGGCCCCGGCGTGATCGATGTCGTGAAGGCGAAAAGCAGCAGCGCTATGAATGTTTCGATAGTCATTTAAGTCCCCTCGGAAACGCTACATTATTCGCCCCCAGAGCCGAAAACCAGCGACCCATACGAATGCGATGCGTCACAAGTTTTGATGGATCGACGCTTCGCGCATTTCGGTTATGGTACCGAGACCAAACGGGAGAAGCCTTATGTATGATGACATTCCAACCGTCACCCTGCCCTCCGGCAAGAACATTCCAGCACTTGGCATCGGCACCTGGAACATGGGCGATAGCCGGTCTTCCGAAGCGCAGGAAGTGGCAAGCATCCGCAAGGCCATAGAGCTTGGCATGACGGTTGTCGATACGGCGGAAATGTATGCCGATGGACGTTCGGAAGACGTCGTCGGAAAGGCAATCCGGGATCTACGCAACGACGTCTTCCTCGTCAGCAAAGTCTATCCATACAATGCCAGCGCGCTTGGCACGATCGACGCCTGCGAGCGCAGCCTGAAGCGGCTGGGCGTGGAGCAGCTGGATCTCTACCTGCTGCACTGGCGCGGCTCATACCCGCTGGAGGAAACCGTCGCAGCCTTCGAGCAGCTGAAACAGGACGGCAAGATCGCCGATTGGGGCGTTTCCAATTTCGATACGGACGATATGGAAGAACTGTTTGCGGTGGAAAACGGCAGCAACTGCGCCGCCAATCAGGTGCTTTACAATCTCTCCCGTCGCGGACCGGAATATGATCTGCTGCCATGGTGCCAGCAGCATAGTGTGCCGATCATGGCCTACTCCCCCATCGAACAAGGGCGGCTTCTCAACAACCACGAACTCATCCGCATAGCAAAAGCGTATCAGGTCACACCGGCGCAGGTGGCATTGGCGTTTCTGCTGGAGCGCGATGGCGTTCTTGCCATCCCCAAAAGTGCAAGGCCTGAGAGGGTCGAGGAAAATCGCGGCGCGCCGGACCTAGAGATCAGCGAAGAGGACTGGACCGCGCTGGACGCCGCCTTCCCGCCCCAGCAAAAGAAGACATCGCTGGAGATGTTGTGATTCTGTTTCAAAGAGTTGGAGCGGTTTTCGGAATCTGTTTGGGAGCGAATTGAATCGGTAGATGAAGGGTACTCTTCAACAACAAAAAACCGGGCGCCAATGACGCCCGGTTTTCTTCTTTCACATCGTCAGTTTGCGCCTATCAAAACTCTTCCCAGTCCTGCTTCACCGCTGCATTGCCATTGAAGGCGGAGGCGATTTTGCGGCCAAGTGCGCGGGCTGGTGACGGGGCCGGGCGTTCGGCCTGCGTTGCTGCGCGAACCGGCGCTTCGTAGGAACCGGCAAGCTTGAATTGGCCGAGAAGCTGGTTGAGAGACGCCGCCTCCCGCGCAAGGCTGTGGCTGGCGGCAGTCGATTCTTCCACCATCGCCGCGTTCTTCTGCGTGTCCTGATCCATCTGGTTGACGGCAGTATTGATCTGCTGCAGACCGGAAGACTGTTCCTGTGCCGATTCCACGATGGCCATGACGTGTCGGTTGATCTCCTGCACTTCCGTCACGATGGTTTCCAGCGCACGACCGGTTTCACCGACGAGTTCGACGCCCTGCTGAACCTGCGTGTTGGAGGTCGTGATTAGCGCCTTGATATCTTTGGCGGCATTGGCCGAACGCTGGGCAAGTTCACGCACTTCCTGAGCCACCACCGCAAAGCCCTTGCCCGCCTCACCCGCACGCGCGGCTTCGACACCGGCATTGAGCGCCAGAAGGTTGGTCTGGAAGGCGATCTCATCGATAACGCTGATGATGTTGGAGATTTCAGACGAGGACTTTTCGATCTGCTCCATGGCAACGACGGCCTTGCGAACGACATTGCCCGACTGCTCGGCACCTGTGCGGGCACGGGCAACGAGGTGGCCTGCCTCCTGCGCACGCTTGGTCGAATCCTTCACCGTGGTCGTGATCTCTTCCAGAGCCGCGGCTGTCTCTTCGACCGAAGCTGCCTGCTGTTCGGTGCGCTTTGCCAGATCGTCTGCGGCAGCACGGATCTCGTTGGCACCGGCATCGATACCGCGGGCATTTTCGGCCACGCGGGAAAGAGCCGACTGAAGCTTTTCGGCGGAAGCGTTGAAGTTGTTACGCACGACATCCAGATGGTCTACGAAAGGCTGGCTGATGCGGTAGGACACATCGCCTTCCGACAGGCGCGACAGGCCGTTTGCGAGATTATCGACGGCAAACTGCGTATCGGCTGCTTCGCGTGCCTTCTGCTCTTCACGCGCAATCCGCTCCTTCTCCGACAGGCTGCGATTGGCATCGGCTTCCTGTTCCAGACGGGCGCGTTCCAGCGCATTTTCGCGGAATACGGAAACCGCCTGCGCCATCTGGCCGACCTCATCCTTGCGGTTCACGCCTTCGATTTCAGGCTTCGTCTCGCCACCGGCGAGTGAAACCATACGCGAGCTGAGGCGGCTGATGGGCCCGGTGATGCCGCGTGCGGAAACCCAAAGCGAGGTGACGATAGCCAGGATGAAAAGAATACCCAGCGAAACGAGCGAGGTAAGAATCGTGGAATTCGTCTGATCCGTCAGCGCATCCGATTTGGTCAAAACGGCCTGGAGATTTCCTTCGCTGATACCGCGAATATCCGTGCGCCATTGTTCGATTGCCGGGCCAGCGTCAAGCAGGACCTTGCGGCCAGTCTGAAAATCGCCGGTGCGCATGGCGCCCCAGACCTTGTCCAGAGAAGCGATAATTGTTTTCGCTCGGTCATTCATTGCGTCGAGTTGAGGCCCGATCTCCGGAACAAGCTTCTTCGCATTATCCAGACGCCGGGAAACCGCGTCGACATCTTTCTTGTAGGTCGCTTCGATCTCGGTCGGCTTTACCGACTGCTCGGTCATCATCAGGCCAACAGTGGTGTCGTAGCCAATTGCAACAAGCGACGTATTGGCACGAAACAACTCGCTGGCGGCGATGGCATCCTGAGAGATGAAATCCGAATAGTTGTTATCGGCATTTTTATAGTTGGAGGAAACGAAACCGACACCAGCCAGACCGACAACGGCGACCGGAACGATGAGGGACAGAATTTTTGTACGAATCTTCGCGTTCTCAAGAAACGACATGGGTCCTCGCGTAAGGCAATCTGCCAGATGGCAATAGCGTGCCCACTCCCCATCCCCCGATTGAGAGAGGAAGCCATTGCTTTGCCGATCTAAGTGAGACGCTCCATCATGGAGCAGGAGACGTGATAGTTTTGCTGCGAAACAAATTGATAAACACTTAAAAAAGTGGCCGTCCGGCGCATCCAGAACAAAAAACTTCGAAATGTCTAATTCAAAAAAGATCACTGAAATCATCAGCTTACGCAGCGTTAAGCAGAAATTCCGACCGTAGCCGACGAACTATCCAGGGTAGAGTTGAGCGAAAACGAGGATCAGATTTGCGACCGAATTTCACGGCTGATCGAAGGGTAAATCAGTTTGAAAAGACGTTGGTCTTTTTCAATATCCAGTAGAGCGGAAACGCCAAAATCATCAGAAAAATGCTGATTTCATGACCGGAAGTCCAGTCTGCCAGCCTGTCCACCATCGAGCGGCTACCGAAGATGCCTGCCGTGACGAGCGTAACGCCAAGCAGGCCGAAAACAGCGACCAGCGCCCAACCTCCAGAAGAGAGTCCTTCCACGCTGGATGTTGCCGCATAGATCACGAACAGCACGCCTGCCACCGTGATGCCACCCAGTGTCAGAAGGTAGCTTCGGCAGTACAGCGCCATTGCCTGACGGGATTTGGATTTCATTCCAGCACCTCAAAAATCTCTTGATGCGTGAAGCCCGTGAACAGAGCAATTCCCGCAAGCATCAAAAAGAAGATGAGATGGCACGCGACGAACACCGATCACCAGCCAAAACAGGATCAACAGAACTACAGCTCCGGCGCCAGAGAGAACGAAAACTTCCTGTGGACTCACGGTATCGGCATCCCCATATTTCTCGTGAAATATAATCCCCGTATCCGCATCCACAACCCATGCAGGCATGAAAAAGCCCGCAGCATGGGCTGCGGGCTACAACACACTTAGAATGTCAGTGAAGTTACATGCCCTGCGGGCCGCGGTTCATCGCTGCAATGCCAGTGCGGCAGACTTCGATCAGGCCGAGCGGCTTGATGATCGACAGGAACTGGTCGATCTTGGAAGACTTGCCGGTGATTTCGAAGATGAAGTGATCGAGCGTCGCATCCACCACCTTGGCGTGGAAGGCATCTGCAAGGCGCAGGGTTTCCGCACGGTCTTCACCACGGCCTGCAACTTTGATCAATGCGACTTCGCGTTCGATGGGACGTTCCTGCCCGGCCTGGCGGGCGCGAACCGTCAGGTCCACCACGCGGTGAACCGGAACGATGCGTTCCAGTTGCGCCTTGATCTGCTCCAGCACACCCGGCGTGCCGCGTGTGACGATGGTGATGCGCGAAAGATGCGCCTCATGTTCCGTCTCCGAAACCGTCAGGCTCTCAATGTTATAGCCGCGACCGGAAAACAGGCCGATGACGCGGGCGAGAACGCCCGGCTCGTTATTGACCAGAACGGAAAGCGTATGGTTCTCGACCATCTCCGTTTCCTTCTGGATGAAATAGGCGGAGCCGGTGGGCTGTAGGTGTGCGTTCATGTCTTTATCCTCTTCCCACTCTTAGACTAGCTGACGGCCCTTGGCGTCGATGGCGTTGGCAACAACCTCGTCGGTCGCCTCATCCGGCAACAGCATCTCGTTATGTGCCTTGCCCGATGGGATCATCGGGAAGCAGTTGGCGAGATTGGCGACGCGGCAATCGAAGATGACCGGGCGCTTGACCGCGATCATCTCGGCAATCTTGTCGTCCAGCTGCTTCGGATCGTCGCAATACATGCCGACGGCGCCGTAAGCTTCCGCCAGCTTGACGAAATCAGGCATGGCTTCGGTGTAGGAGTTGGACAGGCGGTTTCCATGCAGCAGCTGCTGCCACTGGCGCACCATGCCCATATACTGGTTGTTCAGGATAAAGATCTTGACGGGCAGATTGTACTGGATGGCGCAGGACATTTCCTGAATGCACATCTGGATCGAAGCATCGCCCGCAACGTCGATAACGAGCGCATCCGGATGGGCAACCTGAACACCGATGGCGGCAGGGAAACCATAACCCATGGTGCCAAGGCCACCGGAGGTCATCCAGCGGTTAGGCTGCTCGAAACCGAGGAACTGCGCGGCCCACATCTGGTGCTGGCCGACTTCAGTCGTGATGTAGGTATCATGCCCCTTCGTTGCAGCGGAGAGACGCTCCAGCGCGAATTGCGGCATGATGACATCGTTGGAGTTCTTGTAGGCAAAGGAATTACGCGCGCGCCAGCGCTCGATCTGACTATGCCACTCCGCCGTCTGCGCCTTCTCCGGCTTATGCGGCAGCGCCCGCCACAGGCGAACCATATCTTCCAGAACATGGCCGACATCGCCGATGATCGGAACATCGACGCGAACGTTCTTATTGATCGAAGACGGATCGATATCGATATGGATCTTCTTGGAATTGGGCGAAAACGCATTGAGGCGACCGGTAATTCGGTCATCGAAACGCGCGCCGACACAGACCAGAACGTCGCAATCATGCATCGTCATGTTGGCTTCATAAGAACCATGCATGCCCAGCATGCCGAGCCACTTGTCGCCCGAGGCAGGGTAAGAACCCAGACCCATCAACGTGGAAGTGATCGGAAAGCCGGTCAGTTCGACCAGTTCACGCAGCAGGCGCGTTGCTTCCGGGCCGGAATTGACGACACCGCCGCCCGTGTAGAAAACCGGACGCTTGGCCTTGGACATCAGCTCAATGGCCGCCTGAATGGCGTTCAGATCGCCCTGAACCTTCGGCTTGTAGCTCTTCTGCTGAACGGCAGCGGAAGGCGGCGTGTAGGTGCCGGTCGCAAACTGAATGTCCTTTGGAACATCGACAACGACCGGACCGGGACGGCCCGTCTGCGCAATGCGGAAGGCTTCATGGATAATGGCCGCCAGCTCATTGGCGTCCTTTACCAGCCAGTTGTGCTTGGTGCAGGGGCGTGTGATGCCAACCGTATCACACTCCTGAAACGCATCGGAGCCGATCAGCGTCGTTGGAACCTGGCCGGAAATGCAGACCAGCGGAATGCTGTCCATCAGCGCATCCTGCAACGGCGTCACGGCATTCGTCGCGCCCGGACCGGAAGTAACAAGCATGACGCCGACCTTGCCAGTGGAGCGCGCGTAACCTTCTGCCGCATGTCCCGCACCCTGCTCATGGCGAACCAGAATGTGCTGGATTTCTTCCTGCTGGAAAATCTCGTCATAGATCGGAAGCACAGCACCGCCCGGATAGCCGAAGATGTGCTCGACGCCGTTATCCTTGAGCGCGCGCAGAACGATTTCCGCGCCCGTCATGGTGTTGCTGTTTTCCGTATTGTCCTTATCCGTCATTGCCTGTTCCATCCCGATTTGGCTTTGGATATCGCTGAGCCTTGCGGCCCAAGTGGAGACATAAAAAAAGGCCCCTAGAGGAGCCTCGTTCAGCGCATGGGTACTTTCGCCGGATGGTTACACCATCCTGCCCATGCGCCGTCCCACCACGATAAGTACGTTAAGATTTTTCATGGGGCGGAGTGTTAGACAGAAACACGGGCTCCGTCAACGCAAATTGCGGAAAAAATCGCGCGCGATGAAGTTTATTGCCAAAAACCGTCATCAGACGAAACAAATGTGCGCGTGCATTACACCAGTTGTTAAATGCGGTCGTTTAACATGGAGGGAACGTCGAACAATAAGAATAGCGACATGACAGGGGAAACGCGTGTTTAACGACGATCTGCGTAAATCCGCAAAGGCTGGCGAGCAAGACCGCCGCGACGACTCCACCTCTGGCAACCGCCTGCTGGGCCACGTCATCTCCTGCAACGGCTCCCGCGCCACCATTTCCGCCACCGTCGAACCCGGCAATCTCGAATTCGCGCAACTTTGGTCCGTGGGCCGGCTGATCTCTATCGATCTCGGCGAGACCCGTGTGGCCGCCCTCACCTACGCCATGAACACCGATGCGCGCCACTGGTCCGAGCGCGGCAACAATACGCTGCTGATCGAAGTCGAGCTACTCGGCGAAATCTATCGCACCGGCGATGGCAGCGAACGTTTCTCCAGCGGCATTTCACGCTACCCCTATCTCGGCGCCATCGCCCACCGCATCCGCGCCAGCGATCTGATGCGCATCTACGAGAACACCGGCAAGGGCAGCACCATCGTCGGGCGTCTGACGCAGGATGAGACGATCGATGCGACGATCAGCATTCCCGAGATGCTCTCCAAGCATTTCGCGGTCCTCGGCTCCACCGGCGTCGGCAAGTCCACCGCCGTTTCGCTGCTTCTGAACAAGGCCATCGAGAAAGACCCGAAGCTTCGCGTGCTCATTCTCGATCCTCATAATGAATTCGCGGCGGCCTTCCCGACCACCTCTGTCGTTATCGACACCGACACGCTGGATCTGCCCTTCTGGCTGATGAAGCTGGAAGAATTTGTCGAAGTGCTGTTCCGTGGCCAGAAACCGGCGGCAGACGAGCTGGACATTCTGCGTGACATGATCCCGGAGGCCAAGCGCGCTTTCCGTGGAACCGAGATCTCGCATGTACGCCGCGCCTCAGAAAAATCCTCGCTGACGGCGGATACGCCCGTACCCTACCGCATCGCCGACCTGCTGGCGCTGATCGACGAGCGTCTCGGCAGGCTTGAAGGCCGCGTCGAAAAGCCGGTTCTGCGCAATCTTAAAATGCGCATCATGGCGGCCATCAACGATCCGCGCTACCACTTCATGTTCTCCAATAACACGATCAGCGATACGATCATGGAGACCGTGGCGCATATCTTCCGCGTTCCGGGAGAAGGCAAGCCGATCTCCGTCTTCCAGCTGGCAGGTATCCCGTCAGAGGTCGTCAATTCCGTTGCATCGGTTCTCTGCCGCATGGCCTTCGAACTGGCGCTGTGGAGCCAGGGGGCCATTCATACGCTGGTAGTTTGCGAAGAAGCGCATCGTTATGTGCCCGCAGACCCCAATCTCGGCTTCTTCCCCACAAGACAGGCGATTGCCCGCATTGCCAAGGAGGGCCGCAAATACGGCGTCTCGCTCGGCATCATCACCCAGCGGCCCGGCGAACTGGATCAGACGATCCTCTCGCAATGCTCCACCGTCTTCGCCATGCGGCTTTCCAATGAGAGCGACCAGGAAATCATCCGCTCGGCCATCCCGAATTCCTCGTCACCCACAACCAGCTTCCTCGCCTCCATCGGCAACGGCGAAGCCATCGCCTTCGGCGAGGCCATCAGCGTGCCTATGCGCATGCGGTTCAACCGCGTGGCGGAAAACATGCTGCCGAAAGCCAACGGCATCGCCCCTGCCATTCACGAGGACACTCCCGACACGGTGGACCTGCGCTCCATCGTCAAACGCATGCGATCCGTCGCAGGCCCAAACATTTCCGGCTTCCAGCAGAGCTACGACGCGAAAGTCTCCAAGGATTACGACGACGGCGAGCTGGAAAGCTGGTCCCGCGAATTCAGCGAAACGGGAAACACCGGCCAGGAACCCTACCGCCCAGACATGCTCCCCCGCGGCCCCGCAGGCGCCCTGCCCCGCCTCTCGCAAACCACAGAAACCGGCTACGGCACCAGCCGCACGGATTTTGAACGAGACGCAACGCGATCATTCTCAACAGTCGAACAGCGCCCGTCTCTGAGAGAAACACTGTTGAAAAAACCACTCGGTAATTTGTACCGGGAGGACTGATCGCGAGTTTAAGACGCAACCCGCTGCCAATCCTCGCCCATCTGGTTTCTGAACCAGGTCATCTGGCGCTTGGCATATTGGCGGGTGGCGGCGGCGGATTTTTCTGTCACGTCTTCCTGGCTCATGCGACCTGCCAGCATCTCTGCAATCTGTGAGACGCCTATGGCTTTCAGCGCGGTGGAATCCGGTGGAAGGTCGAGGGAGAGCAAGGCCTGCACCTCCTCCACAGCGCCGCTTTGCATCATGTTTTCGAAGCGGCGGTTTATGCGCTCGTGCAGGATGCTGCGCTCTGGCAGCACCACGAGTTTTTGCGCACGGTCGGGGTCTATGATCATCGGGCCGCTTGTTGTCTGATAGGTCCTGATCGAGCTGCCCGTCGCTTCCAGCACCTCCAGCGCGCGGACGATGCGCTGGCCATCCGCCGGTTTCAGCACCGTTGCCATTGCGGGATCGCGAGCTTGCAGTTCCTGATGGAGTGGCGCGCTGCCCTCTTCGATCAGGCGTTGCCGGTAACGCTCGCGAATATCGGCGGGGATTGGCGGCATGTCCGAAAGGCCGCCGGTCAGCGCTTTGAAATAAAGACCGGTGCCACCCACGATGACGGGCAGACGGCCCTCCGCGAGGAGTTCAGTCAGCAAGGCGCTGATCTCCCGCAACCATTCGCCGGTGGAATAGAGAGAACTGGCGGGGATATGACCGTAAAGATGGTGTGGAATGCCCTGCATGTCTTCTTCTGACGGGCGCGCTGTCAGCACGCGCAAGGTATCATAGACCTGCATACTATCCGCGTTGATGACGACGCCGTTGTGCTGTTCGGCCAAACGAACAGCAAGCGCGGACTTGCCGCTTGCCGTCGGGCCGGTTATCAGGATCGCATCGAATTTATCATCAAGGTTTTTCATCATGGCTCTCGTTGCCACGCTTATCGCCAATCCGTCAAACCCTGTTCTGAATTCCACTATCGCCGAAAGTGCGGCGAAAGCACTGGATGCGTCCGGCCTTTACTGGCTGGCAGATGGCATTGCCTGCGATCTGGTGTTGCGGGAAGGAACCGATCTTGCCGCCGCCCAAAGGGTGCTGCGGATGGCTGTCGTGGACCGACCAATCGATATCGCCATTCAGGAGCAGGACGAACGCCGCAAGAAAATCCTGATCGCGGATATGGATTCCACCATGATCGGACAGGAATGCATCGATGAGCTTGCCGCAGAAGTGGGCCTGAAAGAAAAAGTATCTGCCATCACCGCCCGCGCCATGAACGGCGAAATCGAGTTCGAACCCGCATTGCGCGAGCGCGTGGCGCTGCTGAAGGGCTTGCCGACATCGGTCATCGGCGATGTTATCGAGAAACGGATTACGCTGACGCCGGGCGGAAAGGAATTGATCGCCACGATGAAGGCGAAAGGCTTTTACACGGCTCTGGTTTCCGGCGGCTTTACCGTATTCACCTCGCGCGTGGCGGAAATGCTGGGCTTTGACGAGAACCGCGCCAATATTCTCGGCGAGCAGGACGGCCATCTCGATGGCACGGTTGCCGAGCCTATTCTGGGTAAGCAGGCCAAGGTCGATGCGTTGAACGACATTGCGCAGACACTTGGCATTTCCCCGAAGGACGCAATTGCAGTTGGCGATGGCGCAAACGATCTCGGCATGCTCCACCTCGCGGGCAGCGGCGTTGCCCTGCACGCCAAGCCCGCTGTTGCGGCGGAAGCACAGATCCGCATCGACCACGGCGATCTGACCGCGCTGCTCTATCTTCAGGGTTACCGCAAAGCGGATTTCGTGACCCCATGATCATCAGCGGCACCCGGCGTCTCATCATTCGCGACTGGAAGGATGACGACCGGGCGCTTTTTCATGAGATCAATTCCGATCCTCAGGTCATGGAATTCTTCCCCATGCGCCGCGACCAGCAGGAATCGGACGCCTTGCTGGAGCGTATCAACGATATGATCCACGCCACCGGCTTCGGTTTCTACGCTCTGGAGCATCGTGAGACTGGCAAGCCAATGGGCTTCTGTGGCATCTCTCCTGTCACTGTAGACGGCGTTTTCCCACCCGGCACGATGGAAATCGGCTGGCGTCTCGCTGCCCCCTATTGGGGCCAGGGCTTCGTGACGGAAGCCGCGAAAGCGCTGCTTTCCATGTCATTCGATGAGAAACAGCTCAGCGAAATCGTGTCCTTCGCGGTCCATGACAACCACCGCTCGACAGCCGTCATGAAACGCATCGGCCTCATCCGCGACCCATCCCGGGATTTCGACCATCCGCGCGTGCCAGATACGCACCCCCAGCTGAAGCCACACGTGACTTACGCACTCAGCAACGAACAATGGAAGGCGATGCACAGGCATCCGCCAGTTTAGTGCAGGCCGAAAAGCCGCAGCAATTCTTCGCGCTGGCGCACGAAAGCCGCTGAGCTGCGATCCCGCGGACGCGGCAGGTCGATATCGATGATGCGCGGTGATGCGCCTTTCTCGCGCGGCAGGATCAGGATGCGGTCGGCCAGATAGATCGCCTCCTCCAGATCATGCGTCACGAGAACGGTCGTCACGTCTTCCTCGCGCCAGATGCGGGCCAGTTCCTGCTGCATGCCGATCTTCGTCATGGCATCGAGTGCGCCCAGCGGCTCATCCAGCAGCAAGATTTCCGGCTGGACCGCAAGCGCACGCGCAATGCCGACACGCTGCGCCATGCCGCCAGAAAGCTGGCGCGGATAGGCCTCTTCGAACTGTTGCAAGCCCACCAGATTGACGTAGTGCCGGGCACGGCTGCGTGCCTCCTCGCGCGCGACGCCCTGCGTTTCCAGGCCGAAAGCGACATTATCCAGAACCGTCAGCCATGGCAGGAGCCGTGGCTCCTGAAAGATGACCGCGCGCTCCTTGCCAACGCCACGGATCGCAGCACCGTCGATCAGCACATCGCCGCCATCCGCCTCTTCCAATCCCGCAAGAACACGCAAAAGCGTGGTTTTACCTGAGCCGCTTGCGCCGACGATGGCAAGGCTCTCGCCGGAGCGGATATGCAGGTTGATGTCTTTCAGCACCTGAAAAGGCTTGCCGTTCAGGTGGTAGGACTTGGAGAGATGGCGGATAGCCACCTCTCCACGCAGGGTTTGCGCGACACTCATCTTCATCGCCCCTTAATTGCTGGCTGCGGTTTCAGGCGAGTACAGAATATTCTTGGCGGTGATCTGCCCTTCCTTCACCTTGCCTTCGCGCGTCAGAATGTCGATCCAGAACTGAAGGTCGCGGTCGACGGCCTTGCCACCGGGGCGAACGCCATAGCCAAGGAAGTACTGCGCCAGCTCCGGGTTTTCACCGCGCTCTTCCAGCGCCTTGGCAAAGATTTTCTTGGTTTCTTCAGGATGCTCGCGGGCATAATCCAGCGCGCGCTGAGATTGCTCGACGAATGTCTTGGCGGCCTCTGGGTGAGCCTTGATGAAATCGCGGCGCAGAACCACGAAGCCACCCGCAATATCGCCCAGCACATCGGTATCATCGAAGATCGGGCGGATGCCGCCATTCTTCTTTGCAGCGCCCTCGAAAGTGGTCTGCCAATATCCGAAGGCGGCAATATCCACCTGCTTGGAACGCAGCACCTGCTCCAGTTGCGGGCCGGGCACCACGACAGGTTTTGCCGAATCCGTGGGAAGATCGACGGAGTGCAGCGCCTCGCGGATCGTATAATCGAGATGCGCACCAAGCGTGTTCACGGCAATCGTCTTGCCGGCAATATCCTTGATGCCCTTGATCGGGCTGTCATCCAGCACATAGAAAACCGACTGTACTTCATTATTGATGCCGTTCGATGGATAGGCCGCGACGAAGTCGTTTCCGCCAATGATCGAGTTCAGCACCGCGGCTGTGGCGGCACTGCCGATCTCCACGTCTCCAGATGCCAGCGCGAACAGTGATGCCGGGCCGCCCTGAGCATAGCCAACAGTTTCCACCGTCACGCCTGTCCCATCGAAATAACCAAGCTTGGCCGCAAGTTCATGGGCGGCAAGGCCGCCCTGGCTCGCAAGATAGCGCAGCTTCACATCCTCGGCGGAAGCGGCACCGGTGATGCCAAAAAGGATGGCTGCGGAAAGAAGAAGCTTACGAGAATGAAACGCCATGGATTTTCCCCTTGATAGCTGTCGTTAGAGGCCATGCGTGTCCCGCGACGTGCAAGAGGCGCCCTAACGTGTTGAAAATGAAAGCTGTGAGATGTGCGGATGCCGGAACTATCGCGAGAGTTCGGACCAGCGGCAGAGCCTGCGTTGCAGAAGAACCAGCAGAGCATTTGCCGCAAGCCCGAGCAAAGCCAGAAGAAAAATGGCGGCGAACATCAGCGGTATCTGGAAATTGTACTGGGCGTTCATCACCTGAAAGCCGATGCCTTTATTCGCGCCGATCATTTCAGCGGCAATCAGCAGAAGCAGCGCGGTGGTTGCCGAAAGGCGAAGGCCCACGAAAATGGCAGGCACCGATGCAGGCAGAACGACACGGCGGAAGATGGCAATGGAGCCCGCGCCATAGGTCTTCGCCATCTCGATCAGCTTGCGATCCACTTCCTTCACACCGCTGATCGTGGACAGCAGGATGGGGAAGAGCGTGGCCCAGAAAATCACGAAGACCTTCGATGTCTCTCCAAGACCCAGAAGCAGAATAAAGACAGGGTAAAGGGCAAGCGCCGATGTCTGGCGGAAAAACTGAAGCAGCGGATCGAGCGCCCTTTCGACGGCTGCGACCTGCCCCATGAACAGCCCAAGCGGGATGCCGATGATGACGGCTGAGGCAAAGGCGATGCCGGACCGTTGAAGACTGATCGCAATATCCCCCAGCAGAGCGCCGCTTGATATACCCTTCCACAGCGCAAGGAAGATCGTATCCAGACGGGGAAAGACCGCAGGGTTGATCCAGCCGTAGACGCTGGAAATCTGCCAGGCTGCCAGAAATGCGATCACCAGACCGTATCTGGACAGAAATGGTTTCAGATAGTTGCCAGCAATCTGCACGATGGATGGCTCTTGGCGCGCTTCGCGATAATTCAGCAGGGCTGGATGAACACTCTTGGCGTCTTCATAAGACATGATGCGACCTCACTCAGCGGCTTGCACGACTGAGCGCGCAGCAGTCCAGCGGTTGATGGGGAATGGCAGACCGAGGTTTTCGCGCAGCGTCGCGCCCTCATATTGCGTTCTGAAAAGGCCGCGGCGCTGAAGCTCAGGGATCACCAGATCGACAAAGTCATCCAGCGCGGTTGGAAGCCATGGCGGCAATATGTTGAAGCCATCGGCGGCTTCGTTCTCGAACCATTCCTGTAGCGTATCGACAATCGTTTCCGGCGTACCGACGATGGTAAAATGCCCGCGCGCGGACGCCACCCATTGATAGAGCTGGCGGATGGTGAAGTTGTTTTCGTCCGCGATCTGGCGAAGAAGCGCCTGACGGCTCTTCATGCCCTCGGTGGGTGGCGCAACTGGCAACGGGCCATCGAGATCATAGCCGCGCAGATCCAGCGTGCCGCCTGTCAACCCGTTCAACAGCCCCACGCCATCCTCTTCCAGAATGAGGGAGGTGAGCTTGTCGTACTTTTCCTGCGCCTCCGCCTGCGTTCTGCCAACGAAGGGCGACACGCCGGGCATGACGAGAATATGGTTCGGATCGCGCCCGAAGCCACGCGCGCGGTTCTTGATATCGCGGTAGAATTCCTGCGCGGTATCGAGATGCTGATGGGCCGTGAAAATAACCTCTGCGGTGGCCGCTGCCAGTCCGCGGCCATCATCCGATTGGCCCGCCTGAACGATGACCGGATGACCCTGCGGCGAGCGCGACACGTTCAGAGGTCCGCGAACCTGAAAATGCTCACCCCGATGGTTAGCCTCATGCAGCCGGGACTTGTCGTAGAAAACGCCACTTTCCACATCCCGCACGAAGACATCGTCCTCGAAGCTATCCCAGAGCTGTTTGACGACATCCACATGCTCGGCAGCGCGTTTGTAGCGGTCTGCATGCGGCAACTGCGTATCGCGATTGAAGTTCTGCGCGGTCGGATCACCCGTTGTCGTCACGACATTCCACCCGGCCCGCCCGCCGGAGATCAGATCGAGGGAAGCGAATTTGCGCGCTGTCAGATAGGGCTCTTCATAGGTTGTCGAAGAGGTGGCGATGAAGCCGAGATTTTTGGTGAAGGTCGCCAGCGCCGAGAAAAGCGTTGTCGGTTCGAACCCGGCCACCTTCGCATTGCCGCCTTCCCTCGCCCCGCCAAACCCGATCGCCAGATTATCGGCGAGAAAATATGCATCGAAAAGTCCACGCTCCGCCGTCTGCGCCAGCTGCTTGTGGAACTCCAGACTGACCGCACCATCTGCGGGCTGATCGGGATGACGCCACGCTGCGATGTGCTGACCGCCACCCGGCAGAAATGCACCCAGTCTGATCTTACGTGTCATCGGTCCCTCGCCTTGATCTGCTCGCCCGGATCTGTCCTTGCGAAACTGAAAGCCGCTGCTGCATCACTCGTTGATCAGCACGTTGGGAGGAAGCCTACATTCTCTAGTGCTTTTATATAGAACCAGCTTTGCGTAGTTTGCCGGGCGGCGTAAAAATATTTGCGGCCTTTAGCGCTTCAGCAAAAAGGAAACGGCGGAAAGCTGCCAAAGTGTTATGGTACCGCCAGCCCCAATCTCGCGAGGGAAAGATATGGATACCGATAACGACAAGATCGACGACACAGTGCTGGCGCTTCTGCAACTGACGTTGCATGAGAACAATCGCGCCTGGAAAGGCATGGACTGGGACGTGTTGGCGAGGCTTCACGAAAGAGGTTTCATCTACGATCCGGTCAATAAGAACAAATCCGTGGTTCTGACCAAAGAGGGCGCCGAGCGCTCGCAGGCCCTCTTTCTAGAATTATTCGCAAAAAAGCCGGTTTGAATCTCCGGCTGTGAAGGACAGGGTAGAATGATCAAGCGCATCTCGGAGAGAATGCGCCTGAGCAATTCTGGCTGACGCCGACTATTCCAGCGGCACGGCCACGAAACGAAGATTGCCCTGAGCGTCGGCAACCATCATATGCGCATTCTTGCGCCCGGCGGCCTTCAGGCCGTTGACGCGCACCAGCACGTCGCCGGGCACTTCCATGAAATCCTGACCGACTTCAACGATGACGTCACCCACCTTCACGCCCTTCTGCTCGGCAACCGATCCCGGCGTGACGCTGGCGACGTAAACGCCCTCGACGCTTTCCGCCACGCCTTTTTCCGTGCGCAGATCGTCAGTCAGCATGACAAGGTTCATGCCCAGCACCGTCTGGGGCGCTTCGCGCACTTCAGGAGCCTGCTGGTCGTTCTGTGCGCCGTCCTTGTTTTCCGGCGCGGTCATCTCACCGCCCTGCCCGTCTTCCGGCATGGCGTCATCGCTGCCAGCGCCGGGCTGCTGCTCTTCGGCATTATCCTGCAACTGGCCAAGCTTGACCTTGACCGTCTGCTCCTTGCCATCGCGCAGCACCACGACATCGACTTCCTTGCCGACCGGGCTTTCCGCCACCACGCGCGGCAGGTCACGCATTTCATGGATCGGCTTGCCATCGAAAGTCAGCACCACGTCGCCCGGCTGGATCGGGCCGTTCTCAACGGGGCCACCCTTGACGACGCCGGAAATCAACGCGCCGCGCGCATTGTCCATGCCGAGACTTGCCGCAATATCGTCCGTCACCGGCTGAACGCGAACACCGAGCCAGCCGCGACGCGTTTCGCCGAACTCGATCAGCTGCTGCACGATATTCTGCGCAAGCTCCGTCGGCACAGCAAAACCGATGCCAATAGAGCCGCCGCTTGGCGAAATGATCGCCGTGTTGATGCCGATCACTTCACCTTTCATGTTGAAGAGCGGACCGCCGGAATTGCCCTTGTTGATGGCCGCATCCGTCTGGATGAAATTGTCGTAGGGACCGGCATTGATGTTGCGGCCACGCGCCGAAATGACGCCGACCGTCAGCGAACCGCCGAGACCGAATGGATTGCCGATGGCCATCACCCAATCACCGATCCGCATGGTGCGGGAATCGCCGAACTTCACCGCCTTGAGCGGGGTCTTCGGTTCCACCTTCAGCACGGAAAGGTCGGTCTTGGTATCGGTCCCGACGAGCTTCGCCTTCAGCTTGTTGCCATTGGGAAAGATTACCTCGATATCGTCGGCACCCTCGATGACGTGATTATTCGTCACCACATATCCGGCTGGATCGATCACGAAACCGGAGCCCAGCGAGCTGACCTTCTCACCGCCCTCCGGCTTCTGGTTGTCGAAATAATCCTTGAAGAATTCCTGGAAGGGCGAGCCATCGGGAATACGCGGTGGCGTCGGCCCCTTGCCTTCGGCCTTCACGCTCTGCGAGGTCGAAATATTGACGACCGCATCCAAGAGAGGCTCAGCAAGATCCGCCACCGATGCAGGCCCGTTGCTCTGCGCCCTTGCGCCGACCGGCAAACCGACCCCGCCAGCAACGACGGCAAGCCCTGCCAAAGCGGCAATGCTGCTGCGGAAAGGCGAAAGAAGGGTCACAGCCATAAAGCGTCCTCGCAAATTGCAAACCGGGGCTTGAGTTTAATAGCCAAGCATAAGGCGGAATGATGAAGTGTAAAAATACCTTTTCGTGAATGCGGCCCGAATCTCCCCTCATCCACGACATTCGCAGGGGTAGCGTAAAGCGCAAAAGAGGCAAGGCGGCGGATTGGATTTTCGGGAAATATCAGGGAAATAAGCGCATAGTGCTTCAGCCGAGTATCTGCAGGCCATGCTTTTGCACGATTGTCAGAAGCTTCAACGCCATTCCACTTGGGCGTTTCGCGCCGGTTTCCCACTTCTCTATCGTGCTTTCGCTGGTATTCAGATAGCGGGCAAAAACCGGCTGGCTGACATTGTTCGCTTCTCTGATCTGCTTGATGCGACTGCTTTTATAAACCTCGGCGATGGCAGCACAAAGTTCGTATCCACAGCGCCTCTTGCCGAGCAGCTCTGAAAAAATGAAGGCTTGCAGAAATTCGACTCAAAAAGAAGGGCTTGTCAAAACCGAACTCAGCCTGCCGACAAGCCCGTCAATTCAAGTAAGTTAGGTAGGTATTGATCGCCAAAAGTGGCGCACTAGCCGTCTGACAGCGACCTTTTTATTGTTCACGGAACCAGGCATCAATCTCAGTTCGATTTTGCTTCAGGCACTGATGAGCAGCGCCATTGTGAACTTGACTGCAAATCGCAGCTTCAATTGCCTCGTTATGATAGCCTCTTTTATAAGCGGCGATAGCCACATCCATCATATGATTTCGTTTGAATATTTCTCCATAGGGAAGGACTTGATGAATCCCTGGAAGATTAACTCCTGCGGCATTAGCAAGAACGCTCGCGCCGCAATTTGCGCCCTCATTGTGACCGCGGTCCTGACGCGACCAATTGAGTTGTGCATTGATCGGCACTCCGTCTGGGCAAACCGTCCAAGCCCCAGCACTTTGAACCGTGGACAGTAAAACTATAGCAATGATCGATATTTTCACCTTCATATGCATCCCCCTAATGAAGTTAACACTAAGACAATGCAACCATTAATAATAAATGCAACAATCCAATAAACCTAAACGTGAACTCGACGGGATTGGCCCAATAAAAGTCATGCTTCGAATGAAGCAATTTACTGCTTGTATATTAGGCTTCAAATCAACCGCAAACGTATGTTTTGCACATCAAAACAGAGGGTGTCCGCCCATGGTCAAAGGGCCGGTCAAAACCGGCCCTTTCATCATTGCGTCAATCAATTCGCAGGCGCTGGTGCCGGGGCTGCTGGAGCCGCGGGCTGTGCGCCGTTGATATTGTTGATGTTGTTGAAGAAGCGGAAGAAGGTCGAGTCTGGTGAAAGAACCAGCGTCGTGCCCGTCCCGTTCAGCGAGTTCGCATAAGCATTCATCGAGCGGTAGAACTCGAAGAAAGCCGGGTCACGCTGGAAGGCTTCGCCGAAGATGCGGTTGCGCTCTGCATCGCCTTCACCTCGAAGCACTTCCGACTGACGTCGCGCATCGGATTCGAATTCGACGACCTGACGATCCGCGATAGCGCGGCGGCGCTGGCCTTCTTCGTTACCGCGTGCACGGATCAGCTCCGCTTCCGCCAGACGCTCGGACTTCATGCGTTCGAAGGTCTGCTGCGAGACTTCCTGCGTCAGATCCGTGCGACGGATGCGGACATCGATGATGGAAAGACCAAGCGATTCCGCATCTGGACGCAGATCGTCACGCACTTCCTGCATCATCGAGGCGCGGGCGTCGGAAAGCGCTGCTTCGAAGCCGCGCAGACCGTAGACCCGGCGCAGAGATGCGTCGAAACGCGTGCGCAGACGGGTTTCAGCGGCAAGCTGGTCACCCGAAACAGTCTGCCGGAAACGACCGGCATCCGTGATGCGGTAGACGACGAAAGCATCGACCTCATAGAACTTGCCGCCCGAAACCTGCACGCGAATATTGTCGTGGTCGAAGCGCAGGGCACGATTTTCGACATATTGCACGCGGTCCGCATCCATGAATGCGAATGGAAGCTTGAAGTAGAGACCCGGCTGCGTCTTCACATCCTGAATCTGACCGAAGCGAACGACAATCGCCTGCTGGCGCTCGTTGACCACGAAGAATGAGGAATAGGCGAAGAACAGGATGACGGCGAGGCCGACGAGGATCGCAGTAAGACGATTACCCATATCAGTTGCCTCCCTGCTGGATTGCGGCCGGGTTGCCACGCATCATTTCATTCAAGGGCAGATAAGGCACCACTCCCTGCTTTTCGTCTATGATGACCTTGTTCGAGCCCTTGAACACCTGTTCCATCGTTTCGATGAACATGCGCTCGCGGGTCACTTCAGGTGCTGTGCGATACTGATCGTAGATCGACACGAAGCGCTGGGCCTCACCCTGAGCTTCGTTCACGACGCGGCTCTTATAGGCGTTCGCCTCTTCCACGATCTGTGCTGCCTGACCACGCGCTGCACCAAGCTTCTGGTTGGCGTACTGGTTGGCTTCCTGCACGAAACGGTCTTCATCCTGCTCGGCACGCTGAACTTCATCGAAGGCATCGGCCACTTCACGCGGCGGTGCTGCGTCTTCGATAGCAACGGCGTTGATCGAAAGACCCGCACCATAGCTATCCATCGTCGCCTGAATGATCGTGCGTACCTCTGCGGAAATCGCCTGACGATTGTCGCGGAAAATATCCTGCGCCGGACGACGGCCCACGATTTCGCGCATGGCGCTTTCGGAAACCTGCTGAAGCGTTTCGGCAGGCGCATCGACGTTGAACAGATAGGACTTGGGGTCGGATACCGTGTAAAGCACCGAGAACTGGACGTTGACGATGTTCTGGTCACCCGTCAGCATCACGCCCGTCGCAGCCGAAGAAGAGGTCGCGCGCGCGCCGATATTCTGCTGCTGTTCCGTAACCTTGACGATCTCGACGGTCTCGACCGGCCAGAAATGGAAATGCAGGCCCGGCATCGATACTTCGTCTTTCGGCTTACCGAAGCGAAGCTCTACGCCGCGCTCGTCCGGCTGGACGGTATAGACCGACTGAATACCCACGAAAGCCAATACGACAAGCACGAGAATGGCGATCACGCCACCATTGAAGCCGCCGGGGAGAACGTTCTTGAAACGATCCTGGCTGCGCCGGATGATCTCTTCCAGATCTGGCGGGCCGCCATTGCCGTTTCCGCCGCCACCGCCACCACGCGGACGGTTCGGTCCCTGTCCCCAAGGGCCGCCTTGGTTGTTTCCTCCACCGCCGCCGCCGTTACCGCCGCCGCCCCAAGGGCCGCCGCCGCCATTTTGATTGCTCCAGGGCATCCATACCTCTTTGTTATAATAGCCTTCCCGCTCCCTCTCCAAAGCGCTTGGCGCACATCGGCGGGAATATCGTCCTCGTTATAAGAAGGCGAAGCCCGTGTTTCAACGCAGGGGCGGTAACTTAATACCGGATCAGGCCAAATAGTTCACTTTGCCGCATCACGACGTCGGTAAGTTGCAAAACGCACGGCGTAGTTATCCTTTTCCCCTGCTGGCAAGGGGATTTCCTCTGTCTTTTCAAAAACGGCGGGATCGATTTGCGGAAAAAACGTGTCGCCTTCCAGCTCCACCTCAACATGGGTGACGGAAAGTTGATCGGCAGAGGGCATCGCCTGAGCGTAAATCTCGCCGCCGCCAGCCACAAAAACCTCGTCCACGCCAAGCTCTCGCGCCTTGGCTTTTGCAAGCTCCAGCGCCTCCTCGAGCGACGAAACGACGTCCACTCCCTCGGGCAGATAATCCGGGTTCCGGCTGATGATGATATGCGGCCTTCCCGGCAGTGGCCTTTCACCGACCGACAAAAACGTCTTGCGCCCCATGATCATCGGCTTGCCCATGGTCTGCGCCTTGAACCGCTTAAGGTCCGACGAAAGCTTCCACGGCATATCCAGATCGCGCCCGATGACGTGGTTTCTGGAAACGGCGGCAATCAGCGTGATGCGAGGCTCTCTCATACCGCAATCGGCGCCTTGATGCTTGAATCGGCTTCGTAGTTCTCCAGCGTAAAGTCTTCGAACTTAAAGCCAAACAGGTCGCGAACCTCAGGATTGAGGCGCATCGTGGGCAGCGGCTTGGGCTGACGCGTCATCTGCAATTCTGCCTGCTCGAAATGGTTCGAATAGATATGCGCATCCCCCAGCGTGTGAACGAAATCGCCGGGCTTCAGGCCTGTCACCTGCGCCACCATCAGGGTCAGCAGTGCGTAAGAAGCGATGTTGAACGGCACACCCAAAAAGATATCGGCGGAACGCTGATACAGCTGGCAGGAAAGCTTGCCATCCGAAACATAGAACTGGAACAGGCAGTGGCATGGCGGCAGCGCCATTTCATCCACCAGCGCGGGGTTCCAGGCCGAAACGATGTGGCGGCGGGAATTGGGGTTGGTCTTCAGGCTTTCGATCAGCAACTGGATCTGGTCGATATGCCGACCGTCGGGCGCCGGCCAGGAGCGCCATTGCGCGCCATAGACAGGGCCGAGATCGCCCTTGTCATCGGCCCACTCGTCCCAGATCGTCACGCCGTTTTCCTTGAGATAGGCAATATTGGTATCGCCTTTCAGGAACCACAGCAGCTCATGAATGATGGAGCGCAGATGCAGCTTCTTGGTGGTCAGAACCGGAAAACCTTCGGAAAGGTCGAAGCGCATCTGATAACCGAAAACGGAGCGCGTGCCGGTGCCCGTGCGGTCCCCACGGTCGCTGCCGGTTTCCATCACATGCCGAAGAAGATCGAGATATTGCTTCATAACGTTCCGCCGCCGATTCTTAATAGCCCTGATTATAAGGCTTTTCGGACGGCGGAACCAGTTCTGTATGTGCTTATCCCAATGTTTCGGGCATCACAGCGAGTCGAGCTTCCCCAGATGTTTCGCTGCAAGATAATAGAATGTGACGCGCGACTTCGTGCGATCTGCCTTCATCGCCGTCACCGTCTCTTCTACGGCCTTGTCGGCATCTGGGCCGGTCACGCCCAGCTTTTTGCTGATCCAGTTTGCTTTGACCCGCGCCAGCTCTTCGGGATCGGAACTGGAAACCAGCGAGGAATCACGGTTGCGCAGGGCAATTCCCAAATGCTTGACGATCTTGTTCACCACGGCTTCATCGGCACCAGCATCGTACTTCTTCACATCAGCGAAATAGTCCGTCATGTCCTATCCTCCACGTTGAACGGCCCGATCATTTTAGCGGCCGCTTGAACAGGAAGATGTGCCACTTAAGCTGCGCCGTCAAGAATTGCGCGCAACGCTTCATGGAAATGTCACGAGACCTCTTTTCTAACTCTTCGGAAATGCCTATATGAGCCTTGCCGGGTGCAAACTCGGCTATGGCGATAAACTGTCGGTGTAATAAACCTATTGGACCCGGGGGCGGTACCCGGCGCCTCCACCAAAAACCGGCGGCCTTACAATGTGAAAGGCCGGCTTTTGATGGGGGCGAAATAGGATCGACAAGGGTGTAAAGATCGGTCTTTCGCTCGGCATGATACCGCCGTTATCGGGTCACAAGTGTAGTTGCAAATGACAACAACGCTAAGGAATACGCTCTCGCTGCCTAATGGCGGTGCGGGAATTCCGCTCTAAGTCCTTACGGTTAGCCCCGTAAGGCGGGGTTCGGAGGTACCTGGCAACAGAAACCTCCACCTTCTCCATTCCGCCTAAATTGGTTATATGATGCGAGTGACTCGCATGGAACTCAAACACGTCGCGCAAATTGATGCAGCGATGTGTGGAAACGCCGTGCGGCAAACTTCAAGGCTTTTCCATTGCTGCGCGCTAAGACATTGCGTATAATCGGGTAAAAGACGTTCAAATAAGGAAAGACAGGACCGTATGGGGCAGGATCATATCCGTTACGATATTCTCGCACAGGATGCGCTTCGCGGCGTTATTCGCAAGGTGCTGAGCGAAGTTGCGGCCACGGGTCGGCTGCCCGGCGATCATCATTTCTTCATCACCTTCCTGACCGGCGCGCCGGGCGTGCGCATTTCACAGCACCTCAAGGCGAAATATGCCGAGCAGATGACCATCGTCATCCAGCACCAGTTCTGGGATCTCAAGATTACCGAAACCCAGTTCGAAATCGGCCTTTCCTTCTCTGATACGCCTGAAAAGCTGGTCATCCCCTTCAACGCCATCCGCGGTTTCTACGACCCCTCGGTCAATTTCGAGCTGGAATTCGACGTTCCGCTGGCGGAAGAGGAAGAAGTCACCGAAGCGGAAATCACCGCCTATCCAGTGCCGGCAGAAGGCAAGGCTGCATCTTCCGATGAGAAGAAGCCGGATGAGGAAAAGAAGGCCGGTTCGGTCGTTTCCCTGGATGCATTCCGCAAGAATAAGTAAGCGGCCGGGCGGACATTCGTCCGCCTCCTCCCCGCTGCGATGAACGGAGAGCCGCATGACGGGCGATGTCGTGAACCTGCGCCAGTTTCGCAAACAAAAAGCCCGCTCTGACAAGGAAAAACAGGCGGAACAGAACCGCCTGACTTTCGGCAGAACCAAAGCCGAAAAAGACCTCACCAACGCCCTCAATGAAAAGGCCGCGCAGAAGCTGGATCAGGGTCGGCTGGAGAAAGGTGATGGGGCGGACGAGTAGCAAAGCCGCGTGGCCTGCACCATTATAAAATTCATACTCAGATAAGTCCGCCTCCTTTTTCCACAGTTCTGTCTTAAGGCTGGACCCGGCAAGCTCCTTTTGGAAGCCACACCAAATAACCTCTCGAGTTGCAAAATCTCCCAACCTTCCATCATCATTTCTTAATATCGCAATCGCAAACCGGAAGCGGTGGAACCCATGTCCACTCTCAGCGTTATCGAAGCCAGCAGTCATAGATTTCATGGACTTGCGGGCAGAAAATGAATCAGACTGGCAACGTCTTGACTCGGTTTGGAAAGAAGCGAAGTTGATACGCAAGCACTCTACAACTCTCCACGGCCACCGCACGAGCATCTCTCTGGAAGATGCCTTCTGGGAAGAACTTCGCGCTATCGCCGAAAAGCGCAAGATGAGCTTCGCCGCCCTTTTGGCTGAAATTGACGACGGACGCGACGAAGGCAGCAATCTGTCCTCGTCCCTGCGCGTTTATGTCCTGACCTGGCTGAAGACGCAGAAATAGGCCGCTTTGCAGCCAGCCCGCGCTTCATTGCGCAGCCATCCTAAAAATAGCTATTCCACCGGAACACAACCTGGGCTAAAAGTTGCGTCGAGACCGGAAGTAACGCGCCGGTCTTGGGGCTCGTAACCCCTTAGTAGACGGTCGGTGTCGACCGTCAATGACACCCCTCAGCCATAGGTTTGTGGCTGAGGCGGTCCATTGTGACTATATAGCTCCTCGCCTTTTCTATGGCTGGGGAGACCTTGACGCATGTCCAAGGCGCAAGCCTAAAGGTCAGGGTGGTCGTTTCTACTACGGCTTACGAACTCCCCGGCCACCAGAGGCCCGTCCTCCGGTGGTCGCTTCCGTTCAATTCGGATCAAAGCCGCTTTGCCTGCGGCTGCATAAGGGAGACGACATGGAAAATTATAGCGTCTGGGCCGACCTGTTGCACACTTTCCGCATGATGTCCGATGGCGTGAAGGTCTTGCTGATCTACATGCCCTGCATCTTCGCACTCGGCTTCACAGCCCTCTACATGCACCACCTGCGACGCTGCAGAGACAAGACAGAAGAGCCCGCCACCACCACATACTCCGTCCTGCCGCCCCCAAACCCTCGCTGGAAAGACGATGTGCATCCCAGCATCCAGACGCTCCGTAATCTGAACAGCTATGTTGCACAGAGAAGCAGCGAACATGAACGGACGAAGGAATGATCAGATCGATAGTCTGCCTCGCTTTGGCAACGATGCTTGCCACATCGGCCGTGGCGCGCGATGCATTCGATCTGCCTTCTTCGCCGCTCAAAGTCGAACACTTTGGGCAAGCGGAGGCAAAAGACCGCGCCGCGATCATAATATTGAGTGGAAACCGAGGTTTCGGTTCTCCCGCTTATGACCACATCGAAAATCGTTTCAAGGACGCTGGCTTTGACGTCTTCCTGCCGCATCTTCTAACGCCGCAGGACTTGAAAGAGATTGCAACAGCAGGGAGCGCCCGTTCGCGCATTGCTTATTACAGCGAACGGCGCGGCGATTGGCTCGTTCAATTGAACGCTTTGATAGCACACCTTCGCACCAAGGGTCACACAGACAAAATCGGCATCCTTGGTATATCGCTGGGCGCAGAAATAGCGGCGATGGCGATCACCCGAGGCGTAAACGTAGACGCCGTCGTGCTCGTGGATGGACTATCACAGCACTGCCTGTCGCAAGCCCCACTGCCAAACTTCCCGGTTCACCTGATCTGGGGCAGCGCAGATAAGGTCTACCCGCTCTCCACTGCCCAACGGTTTGCAGCAGACTTGAAATCAGCAGGCGGCGCAATTTCGCTCACCGCATTCGATGGCGCTCCGCATGATTTTTTCCTAAAATCTGGAAGCGCGCAGGCTCAGAAGGCCTACGGCGATGCGATTGGATTTTTTGAAAAGACGCTTAGGCTCAGGACTCATTAATCGAGCCAGTAGCAGCAAGTTGCTGCGATGAGGATTGCGGATAGGAAGGTGTGAGCGCATCGGTCGTATCGGGTGGCGATGCGCCTCCAATCCTTGATCCTACCAAACATGTTCTCGATACGATATCTTTGCCTATAGAGGACTTTGTCGTAGTGGGCCGGGTTGCGTCGCTTCTTACGTGGTGGGATGCAGGGTGAAATGCCTTTGTCTTTCAATCCATTGCGGAACCAGTCGGCGTCGTAACCACGATCTGCCAGTAATTCCTTGGCGTTGGGTAGGCGATCAAGCAGGTGCCGGGCACCCTGATAGTCGCTGGCCTGACCCTGAGTGAGGAAAAACAGCAAGGGCCGTCCCAAGCCGTCGGTGACAGCGTGTAGCTTGGAATTCAGGCCGCCTTTCGTTCGTCCGATGCAGCGGGAAAGAGCCCCTTTTTTAGCAGGCTGGCTGCGGTGCGATGGGCTTTCAAATGGGTGGCATCGATCATCAGCCTGTCGGGTTGACCTGCCTTCCCCGCAAGTGCCTCGAAGATTCGGTTGAAGACGCCGAGCCTGCTCCAGCGGACGAACCGGTTATAAAGCGTCTTATGTGGACCGTATTCCTTCGGCGCATCCTTCCATTGAAGTCCATGTTTCAACACGTAAATGATGCCGCTCACGACCCTCAGATCATCCACGCGCTCGATGCCGTGGGCAAGAGGGAAATAGGGCCGGATGCGGTTGAACTGAGATGGCGTCAGCAAAAACAAATCACTCATGGCAAGTCCTCCTACCATGAGTGAATCAAAAGATCGTCAAATTGGAAAGGATGATTAATTAATAGGGCCTGAGCCTAGGAAGTGAAGTAACGGCGTTTTTTTCTCCGAATTCGATTGCTGTTTAAATCCTGAAGTGACGTCAAATACGCCCGGACCTTCATCCTCAGCCTTGCGCCACTATTGTCCGGTTAAGTTGACTGACGTCCCGCACAGTTGCCCAAGTCGGGTTAGCGAAACGGCTCCCCTCCCTCGACGTCATCCTCGGGCTTGACCCACTGCTGTCCGGTTTAAACTGAGTTGGTAGTGTGGGGCGAGAACAGCTCCCCCACCCGTCACCCCGGCCTTGTGTGGAGGAAATGTGGTTTACTTGCAGCATCGACCGGGATGCGCATCCCGGTCGATGCAGGCAGGAGGCCGAATTTCCGGACTGGTTTAGACAGCCGAGCTCAAGCAAGGCCCTGCCTGCTCCCTTTGACCCCGAACGGTTGACCGGGCTTTAGCCCGCACCACAAGACTGGGAGCAAGGCCATGATACAGGAACTGACCGTCGTCGGCATCGACATTTCCAAAGCCCGTTTCGATGTCTGTACATATCCTACGGGAAAGCATTGGAGTACAGGCAGCTCATCCGAGCAGATCACGGCTCTTATCAAGCGTATTCAGGCTCTCGGACCGGTTGTCGTTGGGATGGAGGCGTCTGGCGGTTATGAGCGCAAGCTGGCGGATAGCCTGCATAAGGCAGGCTTGAAGGTCTATATTTTGCCACCCTCAAGAGTTCGCAACTTTGCCACCGCCATGGGGCAACTCGCAAAGACCGACAAGATCGACGCTGCCATGATCGCTCGTTATCTGGCAACGGCAGGTGACAGGCTTGTTGCCTATGGCGGACCAGACCCTGCTCGCGACCGCCTGGGTGCGCTCCTGGCTCATCGTCGCAGGCTGGTTGCCGAAAAAAGCGGACTGATGAGCCAGCTCGACACGATCGAGGAGCCATTGGTTCGCGATATGCTGGAAACCCGCTTGCGCATCATCGCCCAGGACATCGCCATTATGGACAAAGCCATGCACGCTTTGCTCAAGGCGACGCCGAGCTTGCGCAAGCGTCACGAGAGGATGTGCCAGGTCACAGGCGTCGGCCCGGTTCTGGCGTCTGCGCTCCTTGCGGATTTGCCTGAACTGGGAACTGTCTCCTCGAAGGTCATCGCAGCCCTTTTGGGCGTGGCTCCCCATGCGCGCCAATCCGGCAATTCGAACCGCAAAGGTAAATGCTCCGGAGGGCGCAAGCATCTGCGCGACATCGCCTACATGGCAGCCCTCAGCGCGATCAAGATCAGGGATCCTGTTCTCGGCACCTTTTACCAGCGCCTGCGTAGCAAGGGAAAAACCTTCAAGATCGCTATCGTCGCAACAATCCGAAAACTCATAACAATCCTCAATGCCATCGCAAAAACAGACCCGGCATTTGCTTAATCATCCACGGTTGCTTGAGCCGGGGTCCAGCAGACGCGCGTCTGCGCGTCGAAAGAGTCTTTCAGACCAAGGACTTGGTCTGGCTGGATCCCGGATCAAGTCCGGGATGACGGAAGCGGGATTGCCGTTGCCACATTCACAGCCAGCGTTGCAGTGGCGAGTCCGAATTCGTACAGAGTACAAAAACCAAAATGCAGTCAACACCCTACGCAAAGTCCATAAATCTTAACCGAACAGCAGTGGGCTTGACCCGAGGATCCACAACCATTTGATTTCCTTGATGGCGATGGATCCTCGGCTCAAGGCCGAGGATGACGGCAGTGGGTTTGGCTATGATTTCTACACCTATCCAACGCCATTCCTCTGCCTACCGGCAAGAGCATTGCCGATGAACAGAATATAATAAAATCAATGCCTAGCGTCACATCCGCATATTAAAACTGACAGCATTATCCCGAAGGCCGGACAGCAGACGCGCGTCAGTTAGCACTATCGCAGACACCAAAGCATGTCCGCGCGACACCCTTTCAAGGCGTCGCCGTGTTCGGCGGCGCGTTGAACTGGCGGATGACCTCTTCCGTCGGCGGTACGGTGAGCGTTGGCAGCGTCGGTTGTTGGGGTGCCTGTTCTCGCTTCAGGCGTTCCTGCTGTTCTTTTTCAGCCTGCAAACGTTCCTGCGCCATGGCGCGCAGGCGTGCTTCCTCGGCTTGTCTTGCTTTCTCGTCGGCCTCGGCGCGCTCCTTTGCGGCCTGCCGTTCGGCGGATTGGTAGCGGTAGAGTGCGACTTCGCGGCGCAGGCGCTGCTTTTCGAGTACGCTGGCCTGAAGCGCTTCGACGCGGCGGCGTTCGTGCTCGAAGGCGCGCAGCGAGAGATAGCCGGTAAGGCCGGAGACATCCGTGGTGAGAGCCGGTTGCGCAAGCGGTCCCGTATAGGTGAGACGGATGGATGGCTCGGCACCGGCAAGCTCTTCTATTCCGGGATCATAATCGAGGTTGATGGCGCCGTTCAGGGTCTCTGCGGCAATATCGAGCGCGAGGTCGCCGGTGAAGGAAACCTGCTGCGTGCCCGCCGTCACATTCTGCATGCGCAGGCTGCCATCGCTGATGGTGAAGGGCATGGAGATTTCGCCGAGCGGAATTTCGCCCTGCCAAAGCTGTTGGTCCACCAGCGGGCGCACCTTGGCGGCGTCGATATTGCCCTGAAGGCCGTTGGCCGCCTGAAGCCAGGGCTGGAAGGCGTTCTGGTTCAGGCCGCGCAGCGTAAGGCCGCCGGTGCGGATTTCGCCTGAGCCGCCAGCGGATGTCAGAAGGTCGCGCACGCTCTTGCCCGTTGCCTCCGCCGTCAGATCGACAGCAAAGCGACCCGTGGCGACAGGGCTCTCGCCGCTTTTCCACATGATGCTTTCGGGATTGGCGCCGGAGATTGCAAGTTTGGTGCGGAAGATGCCCGCCCCCTCGCCCGTCCACATGGCCAGCCGCCCGGAAATCTTGCCGCCCATCCAGTCGCCCGTCAGGTTATCCAGCGAAAGCGTGCCGTTGCCATGGGTGAGCTTGAAGGCCGATCCCGTGACCGTGCCGAAAGGACCGGCCTCGAAATTCGCAGCCTTGACTGACAGTGCGGCATCGACGGAGGGAAAGGCCGGAAGCGCCACCGGCTTGGCATTGAGCGCGCCGGTTTCCGGGTCGATGACGGGGCCGTACATGGTGTCGCCAAGCCAGGCGACATCCACCGTATCGACCGCGATATCACCGGAAACCTTGTAAGGCTTCTCCTTCAGAACGGTCAGATTGCCGGTAAACGCGTTGCCGCCCGCCTGCCCGGTGAGATTTGCGAAAGTCGCCTTGTCCTTATCGACGGTCAGCTTCGCATTCGCCTTGGTGGACATGCCACCGCCAAGCTGCGGCAGGCCTACAGCGTTCATGATGAGATAGGGCTCGATATCCGCACTTTCGAGCGCGATATCCGCGCTGCCCTGCGCGAAGCTATCGGGCGCGAGCGAGAAGCTGCCATTGGCGGAAAAATGCGTGCGTTCGGTAGAAAAGCGGAAATCCGTCTGCACCGGCGAACCCAGCGTGCCATTCAGCTTGACCGAGAGAAGGCCCTCGCCATCCGCATCGAAGGGCAGCGGATCGAGCCCGGCCTGACCGAAGAGAATGGCGGTGGACTGGTTCTTCAGCACTGCTTCCAGCGTCAGCGCCGTATCATCGGTGATAGACAGGAAATCCGGCAGCTTCGCAACAGCCGAAACGCGGCTGCCATTGATGGTGCCGGAAACCGCAGCATTGGCGCCGCCATTGTTTCTATCGACCGAAAGATCGACGGCAATATCGGAATTGGCGTACCACGCCGCACTTCTGACCATACGATCCAGCAGCGGGTGATGCGGAAGTTTCTGCCGCACCAGATCGAGCACCGGCTGCATATCCGCCGCATGCAGGTTGATGGTGCCCTTGCCCGCATAATCCATCAGCGAGCCCTTGAGCTGGCCCTTTGCGCGCACTTCGGCACCGGCAATATCGCCCGCCGTCATGGTGTCCAGAGACAGAACGCCGCCCGCGAGCGTAAACGCGGTTTCCACACGGTTGGCCGTTACGCCTGCCATGTTGAAGCGATCCGCCTTGAACTTTGCGGTGATATGATGATCCAGAACGGTGTTGCCGACCTGATCGCCAAGGACCAGACCGCCGAGCGCTTTCAGCGCATCCAGATCGATCTCGTCACCGGAAAGGTCGATGTCGATGCTGGAGCCCTTCTCCATCGCCTGACGCACGAGGCTGCCATGCAGCGATGCCTGCCCGATGGCGAGTTCGAGATTTTCGAACCGCTGCGCCTGCGTCGTCAGCGAAACCTGAGAGGAAAAACCCGCCGCATTGAGCTGGCGGATTGCCGGATCGACCGTGCCGGAAAGCCAGTTGGCAAGGCCGGAGGGCTGGTTGGAGGCAACCAGAAGATCACCATTGAAGGCAGGCCCGCCATTCAGCGTCAGCGACCCCTTCGCTTCCATCTGCGTGCGGCCCGGCAGCACGGCCACGGCATTGACCACCTGCCAACCGGCGCCATCGGGGCGCACATCGAGGCGAATATCGCGAATGGTCGTATCGTCGGAAACCAGCGCAGGCAGGCTGATGCTGGCCTTGCCGGGCACCTGTGGAACCGGAATACGCGCAATTAGGCTGGCAAAGGCTTCGATGCGCTGGCGAACGGATACTGTCGGCGTGCGGGAGGTCTTGCCGCTGGAAGGCTGCACCGGCACCGGTGAAAACCGGTTGAAATCGATCTGCTGGCCATCCGCAGTCAGCAGGAATTCGGGTGCAGCACCCGTGTCCAGCGTCGCCTCGCCCGTCACGATATAGGGATTTTCCGTTCCGCCAAGCTCCATGCGGTAGCTTGGAATGCGAACGCGGCCGTTGGTCAGTTCGAAGCTGCCCCGCGTGCGCGGTGCGGTGAAGATCGACTGATCGTTCTGCTGTTTCTGCTTGTCATCCTGCCTGAAATTAAAGGCGAAGGAGCCGCTATAAACGGGGCGACCAGCAGCAGCCGCGATGCCGCCATCGAGATCGATTTCGACCGGATATTCATCCGGCTGCATGCGCAGGCGAAGGCCCATGCGGCCAACCGTCGGGTCCGGCTCGCTGCTGGAAAGCGAGAAGGAGCCCGCATGCCCATCGATAGCCGCACGGCCATCCGCCCGCCAGGGACCGGCCAGCGATTTCGCCGACATGGCTGCGTTGAGCCCGGTAATGGTGCGGTTGCGGCCAGATTGTTCATCGATGAACTCGATCTGCCCGCCTTCGATATTGACGCTTTCAAGAACCACCGTCCGTGCCGGAATTTCCGCGCGGCCACCGCGCATCCAATCCAGCGTGCCGTCCTTCAGCAGACGGATCTTCGCCTTGGGTTCCTCGATGCGCATATCGAAAATGCGTGCCTCACCCGAAAGAAACGGCGCAAGCTCGGCATCCATGGAAAAGCGGGCAACCTGAATGAGCGGCGAGCCATCGGCATCCGTTCCGGCGCGCACGTCATGCAACGTCACGGAGGGGAATGGCAAAAGCCGCGCTTCGACGCGCCCATGCACCACCACCTTCTTGCCGATGATGCGGCTTGCCTGATCCTCGAAGTTGCGGCGGAAGTCCGTCCAGTCGATGAAATAGGGAATAAGAAGCGCCGCAAACAGCGCCACAACAAGCAGTCCGCCCAGAAAAACCAGTATGCGTCCGAGCACGACCCGTCGTCTCCCTTAGAGCATTTCCAGCAAAAGTGCGAAGCGGTTTTGCGTCCGGACAATGCGTTAAACAAGGAATTAGAGCGTTTCCGTGTTCGGAAGAAGACGGAAACGCTCTAATCACCGATGAAAACTAGCGTTTTTTCGCTCTAGGGCAAGCATCAATTAGCGAAAGATTGCCCGGTTTCTAACCAAGTCAGAGGCGGAACAGCTTGCCCGGATTGAAAATATTATCCGGATCAAGTGACCGCTTGATGGCACGCATCGTATCGAGCGCGTTTCCGGCCTCTTCCTCAAGAAAACTCATCTTCCCCTGCCCTATGCCATGCTCTCCCGTGCAGGTGCCATCCACGGCAATGGCGCGGCGGTTGAGACGTGCGACGAAGGCTTCCGTTTTCGCAACGCTTGCCGGGTCTTTTCCATCGAAAAGCACCAGAACGTGGAAGTTTCCATCCCCAGCATGGCCGACGATAGGAGCAAGCATGTTGTTTTCGGCAATGTCCTGCTGCGTTTCCACCACGCAGTCGGCAAGGCGGGAAATCGGCACGCAGACATCGGTCGAAAGGCCGTCCAGATGTGGCGCGAGCGCGCGCGAGGCCCAATAGGCATCATGGCGGGCTTTCCACAGCTTGTTGCGCTCCTGCGCATCGCCCGTCCACTTGAAATCCGTGCTGCCGAATTCGGCGACGATCTCGGCAAACTGCTGGGATTGCAGCGCGGTCGTCTCCTCCGTGCCGTGAAACTCCACGAACAGAGTGGGCTTCTCCTCATAAGCGAGACCGGAATAGGCGTTGCAGGCGCGGATCTGGACGTCATCGAGAAGCTCGATGCGAGCAACCGGAACGCCGATCTGGATCGTCATGATTACGGCGTCACAAGCCGCCTTGATGCTATCGAAGGTGCAGACGCCGCCTGCGATTTTTTCAGGAATGCCCTGAAGCTTGAGCGTGACGGAGGTCAGAACGCCGAGCGTGCCCTCCGCGCCGACGAAGAGCCGTGTCAGATCGTAACCGGCAGAGGATTTGCGCGCGCGCCTTCCGGTGCGGATCTCCTTGCCATTCGCGGTCACTGCCGTCACGGCCAGAACATTGTCCTTCATCGTACCATAGCGCACGGCATTGGTGCCCGAAGCGCGGGTGGAGGCCATGCCGCCGATGGAGGCATTCGCGCCGGGATCGATTGGGAAGAACAGGCCGGTATCGCGCAGATAGGTGTTGAGCTGTTCGCGGGTCACGCCCGGCTCCACCGTCACATCCAGATCCTCAGCATTGACTTCGATAATACGATTCATCCGGCTGAAATCTATGGATATTCCGCCCGAAGGCGCGTTCACCTGCCCTTCCAGAGAAGACCCTGTGCCGAAGGGAATGACGGGCACCTTGTGCGCAGCGCAGGCTTTCACGACGGCTTTCACATCATCGGCATTTTCCACGAAGGCAACGCCATCCGGCAGCTGCGTGGTGAGATAGGTCGTCGTGTGGGAATGCTGCTCGCGGAAGGACCGGCCGGTCTGGAATTTCTCGCCAAGAGCGCCTTTCAGAACCTCGAGAACGGCGGCAATGCCAGCCTCGTTTCGTGCTCCCGATACGACATCCTTCAAGGCCATGATCTGCTCCACATGCTAAAACACCGGACTCGCATTCATGCGCGAGCCCGGCGTGGTATGTGACACGGCGTAAGCTTTGTCCAGCATTGGCATTTCGCGGGACCAGCCTTTAGCGGCAAATCATTCCGCGGCAAGAAGCGGCTTGTCTTCCTCGATTGCGCGGCGGCGGATGGCCGTTTCCAGTTCGCGATGCAGGCGAATTTCCTCATCTGCCTGCGGCTTGGCAAAGCGCGCGAGGAGAAGATAGGACACCGGCGTAATATAGAGCGTCACCAGCGTCGCAAAGCCCAAACCACCGACGATGACCCAGCCGAGCGCGATACGTGCCTCGGCGCCGGCACCCTGTGCCAGCACCAGCGGCACGCCACCGAGAATGGTCGCGATCATCGTCATCATCACCGGGCGCAGGCGGATGCTGCAGGCTTTCTCGATGGCTTCGCGCACGCTTGCGCCCTGATCGCGCAGGTGGTTGGCGAATTCCACGATGAGAATACCGTTCTTGGCCATGACGCCCACCAGAAGCACGAGGCCGATCTGGCTATAGACGTTGAGGCTCGATCCCGTAACGAGCAGCGCGATGACGGCGCAGGCAAGACCGAGCGGCACCGTGGTCATGATGATGAGCGAGCTCAACACGCTTTCGAACTGTGCCGCGAGCACGAGGAAGATGATGGCGATGGCAAAGCCGAAGGTCAGCAGCATACCGCTGGAATTTTCCTGAAGCGTTGCGGCTTCACCCAGCGGCATCAGGCGCGCGCCGGATGGCATGATCTGGCCTGCCAGCTCATTGACCTTGGCCGCCGCCTCACCCAGCGAAACGCCTTCGCGCAGATTGGCGGAAAAACCGACGGATGGCAGCTGCTGCTCACGGTTCAGCTGCGGCGCAACGGCGTTTTCCTTCAGCGAGGCAATCACCGACATCGGCACCATCTTGCCATCTCCCGTTTTCAGGAAGATGTTTTCGAGATCGGTCGGATCGTTGATAGGACGCGTGGAGGCCAGAAGACGCACCGGAATGGCATCGCCATCCACGAACACATCCACGATGGAACGGCCCTCGAGCAGAGACTGCATGGCGCGAGACAGGCCGGTAATATCGATGCCGAGGTCGGAAGCACGCTCGCGGTCGATGGCGACGGAAAGCTGCGCCTGATTGGGCTCGTTATCGAAACGCGGCGTATCGAACATGCCGGTTTCTTCCATCGCCAGAAGCAGCTTCTGCGTGGCCTCGGTCAGTGCCGGGTAGTTCGAACCGACCATCGCCATGCTCAGCCCGTTGCCAGCACCACGAATGCGCAGGCTGTTCGGCTGCTGCGCCGTGCCGCGCAGTGCAGGCACCTTCTGTGCTGCGGCGTTGATATCCTGTGCGATCTGGTTCTGCGTCCGGTCGCGGTCTGCCCATGGGGCCAGCGTCAGCACCATGAAACCGGTGTTGGACGAGCCGTTCATGCCGGTGATCGAATAGATGTTGCGAATTTCGCCACTGTCGCGCAGGGGCTTCAGGTTCTCCTCGATGCGCTGCAACTGGTCGCGCGTATATTCGAGGCTGACGCCCTGCGGCGCGGTGACGCGCATGAAGATGGAGGAACGGTCTTCGCGCGGCGTCAATTCGTTCTGCACCATGCCGAACGCCACCCAGGACGCACCGGCAAAGGCAAGCGACACGACGATAACGATCAGCGGATTGCTGAGGCAGCTCGAAAGCGTGTTCTTGTAGGTCGTGGCAAAGAGATTGCCGAACCAGGCAAGCGGACCGCTCTGGTCCTCCACCGGCTTCTTCAACATGCGCGATGCCAGCATGGGGCACAGCGTCAGCGCCACCACCGAAGACAGACCGACTGCGAAAGCCAGCACGAAACCGAATTCACGGAACAGGCCGCCAAGCTGGCCGGGAAGGAAGGACAGCGGAATGAACACGGCGGCAAGTGTGGCCGTCGTTGCCAGAACCGCAAAGAAAACCTCCTGCGTGCCGAGAACGGCTGCGGCACGCGGCCCCATGCCTTCTGCACGACGGCGCACGATGTTTTCCAGCACCACAATGGCATCGTCCACCACCAGACCCGTTGCCAGCACGATGGCGAGCAGGGTCAGGATGTTGATGGAAAAGCCCACCATATAAATCGCAACGAGCGTGCCGATCAGCGCAACTGGCATCGTAATGGCAGGAATAAGCGTTGCGCGCCAATCCCGCAGGAAGAGATAAAGAACGACCACGACGATCAGCGCGGAAAGGCCGAGCGCCAGTTCCACTTCGTGAAGCGCACCCTCGATGAAAACGGCATCGTCACTGGTCACGACGATGCGCGTGCCCTCCGGCAGGTTCGGCGCCATGGCATCCACAGCCGCCTTCACGCCGCTTGAAATGTTGAGCGTATTGGACTGCGCCTGCCTGATGACGCCAAGGCCCACACCCTGCACGCCGTTGGAGCGAAGCGACGTGCTTTCGTCATCCGCGCCAAGCTGCACGCTTGCAATATCGCGCAGGCGCACCTTGTTTTTGATGATGAGGTTTTCGAACTCGGCAGGCGTCGTCAGATTGGCGGTTGCGCGAACCACGATATCCTGCGTCGTGCTTTTCAGCGAACCGGCAGGAACATCGAGCGCCGCCGTTGCCAGCGCATTGGAAACATCCGTCACCGTCAGGCCCCGGCTGGCAAGTGCCGCCTGGTCCAGATCGATGCGGAAAACCTTTTCCTGATCGCCATAGAGCTCCACATCGGCCACGCCATCCACCGCCGCCAGACGGTCGATGATCTCGTCATCTACCAGCTTCGTCAGGTCTTCCATGCTGAGCGTGGACGAGGTGACGGCAAGGCGCATGATCGGCTGGCTGTCAGAATCGGCCTTGATGATCTGCGGTTCGTCCGCATCATCCGGCATCTGGTTCGCTACACGGCCAATCGCATCGCGCACATCGTTTGCCGCAACGGCAAGGTCGATATTGTCACCAAATTCCAGCGTCACGCGGCTGGTGCCGAACTGCGACGCGGACGAAATGGACTTCACGCCGCTAACACGCGCGACAGCCCCTTCGATTGTCTGCGTCACTTCCTGATCGATGGTCTGCGGAGACGCGCCGTCATAGGTCGTGCGCACCGAAATAACCGGGCGGTCGACATCCGGCAACTCGCGCACCTCCACGCCGACGAGCGCGGCAAGGCCAGCGACCACCAGCAGCGTATTGATAACGGCGGCGAGAATGGGCCTGCGCACGAAAAGCGCTGTGAAGGCCAGCTTCGAATCCTGACCGGTTGGCGGCGTCTGTCCGTTCTGAGGTCCACTCACTGGCTTGCGACCTCCGGTGCTTTCGGTTCATTGCCAATGCGCACCGCGCCACCTTCACGAACGCGCTGAAGACCTTCGGTTACCAGCAGATCGCCCTGCGCCAGCTCGGCCTTCACCAGAACCGAATCCGGGTTGCGCTGAACCACCTGAACACGGACCTTGCCGGACTTGTTGTCCGTCACGCGCCAGACGTAAGAGCCCTCGGCATCCCACTGCACGGCCAGCGGATCGACAGACGGAAACGTTTCGCCCTGAAACCGCATGGTCACGCCGAAGGACATGCCCGCGCGAAGCTCATCCCTGGCATTATCGAACACGGCGCGGACGCGCACGGTGCGGCTTGCCTCATCCACGCGGTTATCGACCGCCTCCACTTCACCCTTGAACGTCTCGCCCGGGCGCGAAATCGACGTCGCTTCAACCGGCATGCCCACCTTGATGGCGGTGGTAAAGCGCTCCGGCGCCCAGAAGTTGACGAGGATTTTCGAGCGATCATCGAGGCTGACGATGCTTGTCTGCGTCGTTGCATTGTCCCCGACATTGATAGCCACGATCCCGGCAATGCCTTCGATTGGCGCCACGATGTTGCGGCGCTTGAGATTGAGTTCCGCCGTACTGACCGCAAGCTTTGCCGCTTCTTCGGCAATCTGCGCATCCAGCACGTCGAGACGCGCGACGGATTGCAGGTTCTTATAGGAGGTGGATTTCTCGATAGCGCTTTTTAGCGAAACCTGTGCCTTGTCGCGCTCGATCAGCTGCTCGTCATCATCGAGCCGCGCCAGAACATCACCCTCTTTGACCTTCTGGCCGGAAGAAACGAGGATTTCCGAGATCAGGCCCGAGGCTTGCGGCGTAACCGTCACGGTCTGGATCGCTTCGCCATTGCCGATGGCATTCAGGCGGTCGTTCACCGTGCCTGTCTTCACCGGCGAGGTAACGACCAGCGTCGCATTATTGCGTCCGCCGCCACCACCCTGACCACCGGAACCACCGCGCGCAGGAGAGCCCGAAGCAGTCTGGGCGGCAGGTTTGTCCGCGCCCACAATGCCAGTCTTCGCAAGCAGGCCCTGCCCCGTGGACGAATTAAACGCCCATAGACCGAAACCAGCCCCAACGACTGCAAGACTGACAACGACTTGGCTCCAAACCCGCATGCAATTCTCCGTATGATCTTTCCGTTCTAAGCCGCGCTCTAAAGCCCAGGGGCTGCCGGATGATTTGCCGCAGTATCTTTGCTCGTGCATAACAACGCAACGCAAGATTCCGTTTCTTACGGAATTGTAATTCAACAGACTTTTTACTGCATCAAATCAAAACAGGGTCGTTTAATTTATTTTAGGTTGCAATATCGTGACAAAAACCCGGTCGCATTTAAAAAATATGCGATCAGCCGATCATCAGTCTTCCGGTAGCATGTTATCATCTTCCTGCAAGCCGATATGGGAGGAGAAATCGATGAGCACCGTTTCGAAGGCACAGAACCCGGAAGCCGATCCGCGCGTAAAAGCGGTGTTCGATGATATCCGCACCACCCGTAAATCCGATTTCATCAACAACATGTGGCTCTACCTCGCCTTCGACCCCGATCTTCTGGAAAAGACCTGGGCCGAGGTAAAAGCCGTCATGGCAACGCCCTCCGCGCTCGATCCCGTGGTCAAGGAAATGCTCTATATCGCAGTCTCCGTCACCAATGGCTGCTCCTATTGCGCCCATTCCCACACGGCAGCGGCGAAGGCCAAGGGGATGACGAACGACCAGCATGCCGACCTCCTGCAAGTCATTGCGCTCGCCGCCAAAACCAACCAGCTTGCGACAGCACTTCAATTGCCGGTGGATGCGGCATTTGATGCGGATGTGGATCGATCAGTGTAGTGCCTGTTGGACTGGTTCTACCGATCAACGCCTTATGACTGAGAAAATTGGCAGGACGAATCCATCCCCACTGCCGTCATCCTCGGGCTTGACCCGAGGATCCAGCCACGTCTCCAGCAGCGGTGCCCATGGATCCTCGGGTCAAGCCCGAGGATGACGCAAATGGGTAGCTTCGAAGACACTCTGACCCTGCACGCTCGTCCATGATGCAATACGTAATCTTGCCAAACGCCCCTAACCGCCCCGAAATCATCACGAAGACAGTCGATATGGGAATAAAAGAAGAACGAACTTCTGGCGTTTATATCCCGAATCACTACATTGAGCCGCATGAGCAACAGTTTCGACGATATGCCGTTCTTCGATGAAGAACCAAATGAGCCGCGCCGTCCGGCTCCGAGCGCACCGGCTGCCGGTGGTCAAGGTACACCGGGCCTGGGCATCGCCGCGCGTGCCATGGCCGCCCGCGACCAGGGGCGTGCAGCGCCCGATTATCTTTCCGGCCTCAACGCCGAACAGCGCGAAGCTGTCGAAACGCTGGATGGACCGGTTCTGGTTCTGGCGGGCGCGGGCACGGGCAAGACGCGCGTGTTGACCACGCGTATCGCCCATATTCTCGCGACCAACCGCGCCTATCCCAGCCAGATTCTGGCAGTGACCTTCACCAATAAAGCGGCGCGAGAGATGAAGGAGCGTATCGGCGTTCTCGTTGGCGGCGCGGTCGAAGGCATGCCCTGGCTCGGCACGTTCCACTCCATCGGCGTCAAGCTGCTGCGCAAACATGCGGAGCTCGTCGGGCTGAAATCGGACTTCACCATTCTCGATACCGACGATGTTGTCCGCCTCATCAAGCAGCTTATTCAGGCTGAAGGTCTGGATGACAAGCGCTGGCCTGCCAAGCAGTTCGCGGGCATGATCGACAACTGGAAGAATAAGGGTCTGACACCGCCGGATATTCCCGAAGGCGACAGCCGCGCCTTTGCAAACGGCAAGGGACGCGAACTTTACGCCGCCTATCAGGCCCGTTTGAGAACGCTGAATGCCTGCGATTTCGGCGATCTGCTTATGCACCCGATAACCATTTTCCGCAAGCACACGGATATTCTGAAGGAGTATCACCAGAAGTTCCGTTACATTCTGGTGGACGAGTATCAGGACACCAACACCTCCCAATATATGTGGCTGCGGCTTCTGGCCCAGCGCTCCAAAAGCGAGCCGCAGAACGTGTGTTGCGTGGGCGATGACGATCAGTCCATCTATGGCTGGCGCGGCGCGGAAGTGGATAATATCCTGCGTTTCGACAAGGATTTTCCCGGCGCCAAGGTCATCAAGCTGGAGCGCAATTATCGCTCCACCGAACATATTCTTGGCGCTGCCGGGCACCTGATCGCCCATAATGAAGGCCGCCTCGGCAAGACGCTCTTCACCGATCGTGTCGATCCGAACGATGAAAAAGTCGTGGTCCACGCTGCCTGGGATTCGGAAGAGGAAGCCCGCGCGGTCGGCGAAGAGATCGAGCAGCTGCAGCGCAAGGATCATCCGCTCAACAACATGGCGATCCTGGTTCGTGCATCTTTCCAGATGCGCGAGTTCGAAGATCGCTTCGTTACGCTCGGTCTGAACTACCGCGTTATCGGCGGCCCGCGCTTCTATGAGCGTCTGGAAATTCGCGACGCCATGGCCTATTTCCGCCTCGTCTGCCAACCGGCAGACGATCTGGCCTTCGAGCGTATCGTCAACACGCCGAAGCGCGGCCTGGGCGATACGACGATCCGCAACCTGCATGATTATGCGCGCGCTCGCGATATCCCCATGCTGGCTGCCGCCGCCGATATTATTGAGACGGACGAGTTGAAGCCGAAAGCCCGCAAGGCGCTGTTCGACGTGGTGCAGGATTTCCGCCGCTGGCAGAGCCTGCTGGAAAACACCGAACATACGGTTCTGGCCGAACAGATACTGGACGAGAGCGGCTACACCGCCATGTGGCAGGCGGATAAGACCGCCGAAGCGCCCGGACGACTGGAAAACCTGAAGGAACTCATCCGCTCGATGGAGAGCTTCGAGAGCATGCGCGGCTTTCTCGAGCACGTCGCGCTCGTGATGGATGCCGAGCAGAACGAGGATCTCGACGCCGTTTCCATCATGACGCTGCACTCCGCCAAGGGTCTGGAATTCGAAACCGTGTTTCTGCCGGGCTGGGAAGAAGGCCTGTTCCCGCATCAGCGCTCATTGGATGAAGGCGGTCGTTCCGGCCTCGAGGAAGAGCGCCGCCTCGCCTATGTCGGCATCACGCGTGCGAAGCGCCGCTGCCACATCTGGTTCGTCTCGAACCGGCGCATCCACGGCCTGTGGCAATCCACCCTGCCCTCCCGCTTCCTCGATGAACTGCCGCCTTCCCATGTTGAAGTCTCCGCATCGGAGAGCAATTTCGGCGGTTATGGTGGGCGCGGCGGCTACGGCCAGTCACGCTTCGACAAGGCAGACCCGTTCACCAACAACTATTCGACACCTGGCTGGAAACGAGCCCAGGCCAACCGCTCGGATGCCACGCGCGACAATTGGGGCACCCGCTCAGGCCACTCCGTAGAACGCATCGGCTACGGCGAAAGCGGCCCGCGCACCCGCACGATAGATGGCGAACTGGTGGCAAAGTCCGTCGCCGACACCCCGTCGAAATTCGCCATCGGCGACCGCGTCTTCCACCTGAAATTCGGCAACGGCAACGTGGCCTCGGTAGAAGGCAACAAGCTGACCATCGATTTCGACCGTGCCGGGCAGAAGCGGGTGCTGGATGGGTTTGTGGAAAAGGCGTGAGCGCTGCGGTGCAACGAAAAAGATTTCACTGAACGTCGTAACAACCCTATTCCTTTCGGCATGATAATCGGCAATAAATCCTTCATGAAAGCGGGTTTTGCCGAGAGAACGCATTGGATTTACTGCCATTCCCCAGGAGCAAGCTGGCCATATATCTAATTAATATGGCTGACGCGCATGAACGCCGTGAAACGATGTTGTCGCGGCTTTCAGCTTTGGGGCTTGTACCTGACCGTATCCATGCGGTCGATGGTAGGGCGCTGAGCTTCCCGATGCCGCAGTTCAGCGAGCGCTCTTATAAGTTACTCCATGGTCGGCGTACCTGTCCGCCCGAGATCGGGTGCTATCTCAGCCATGTGGAATGCGCTCGAAGCCTGCTGGACAGCGAAGCAGAGTTCGCACTCGTCCTCGAAGACGACATCGTCTTCGAAAAGGACTTCCTCGATTCCTTAAGCGCTGCGCTTCACCAGTCTGGCAGTTGGGATATCCTACGTCTCTCAACGGTCAATGACGGGCGAAAATTCCCTTTCAAGCGCCTGACGCACAGCAGATCGCTGGCCATTTCTCTCACACGGGAGAAAGGCGCTGGCGCCTATGTGATAAACCGCAAGGCGGCGCAGTGGATCGTTACTGACCTCATGCCAATGCGTCTGGCCTATGACATCGCTTTCGATACGGAATATCTCGCAGGCTTGAAAGCGGCTTTCATTTTTCCGCTTTGCGCGACCCAGAATGCGGATGGGGGAAGCCAGATCCAGCGGAATATGCGTAAGTTCCGTCTGCCAGGCTGGCGCTATTTCACGGTGCTGCCTTATCGGGCCTACCTTGAAACCGCGCGTTTCCTATTACGCTCCGCTCACCTGCTGGTACTGAAAATCCGCTATCGAAATGAAACATTGGTGGACAGGCATGTGTCCGAAGCGTCACTGGTCACGCCCACGCCGGAGCTAGTCCACACCATGTTCTCCGATCACGCAGTCGTCTCGCCCGGCGTGAAGCCGATCAGGTAAACCGCCGCGACGACGATGGCGAGAATGAAAATCGAGATGACAAAAACTGTCATGCGGTTCAGGGGCTTGCGTGTCGTTTTCTTCATGCGGCAAGAACTTTTCACCGCCGATTTTGTTCCCTGTCAGCTCCCCCACATCACCCAAAACGAATGGGTATATCAACGTATTTCGTTTCCAATTCACGTCCTTAGCGCCTAAAGCTGAATCAACCTTTCAGTCAGCTCCTGCAAAAGACCAGTCATGACGCCGATACGCTCCAACCCGCTCCATCTGGCAGCCGCTTTTGCCAGCGGTTGTCTCTTGACCCTTATGGTCCATTTCAACGGCATGCTTGCGCATTTCGGCAATGCCCTGTTCTCCTCATGGACGGCACATGGCACGGGCACGGTTGCGGCGCTGGTTTATTTGTCGATCCTTTATCGCAAACCCGCAGTTGGAGAACCGGCAAAGCCGAAGGCGCCGCTTTGGGCCTATCTGGGTGGGGTTGTCGGCGCTGCCATCGTCATGCTCACCTCCACCGCCGTCAATTCGCCGCTTGCGCTTTCCGGCACCATTGCGCTCGGTCTCGCGGGTCAAGTCATCTTTAGTCTCGCGGCGGATTTCTGGGGCTTGTTCGGTCTGCCGAAGCGCCGGCCAAAGGCGCGCGATCTCGTTGCCATCGCACTCATTCTTAGCGGCAGCGCCCTCATCATTCTGGTTGGGAGAGCGGCATGATCATCTGGATTGCCATGGCCTTTGCGGGCGGCGTCTTCGTCTCGCTCAGCCGCCAGATCAACGGGCGTCTCAGCCTGTCGAATTCCCCGCTCATCGCGTCTTTCTGGAACCATATCGTCGGCTTCGGCGTGCTGACCGCGCTTGGCCTCATCCTCGGGAATCTGCTGCCCGCAGGCGCGGCAAATGCGCCGTGGTATGCCTTCATCGGCGGGCCGATCGGCGTCATCTTCATCGCATCGGGAAGCTGGCTCATTCCGCGCATCGGAGCCGTCAATACGGCATTGCTCGTCATCAGCGGGCAGATGGTATCGGGCGTGGCGCTCGATTTCTTCAGCGATCAGCCGCCCCGCATCTGGGCGACTGCACTCGGCGTATTGCTGATCCTCGGCGGCATGGCGATAACGCAGCGCCGCCGCTGATTACGAGTCGGAACCCTTGCTGAACATGCTGAACAGCGTTTTACCGCCGCTCTTCGAGCCACCATTGCTTGCAGCCATGGAGGATGGACGGCCCGACAGCTTCGGCACCACGACGATGCGTTTCACTTCGCCGCGTTTGAAGGCGGCCAGGAATTTCGAGTAATCCTTGAACACGACGCAACCGTTGGATTCGCCGCGCTTCGCCAGCATGTATGTATGCGCCAGAAGACCGTTGCGGCCATGTGGGTTGACGCCGTTCTCAGGCGTCAGACGAATGGCCTCGACGCCGTGGAAGAGCGACTCGCGCATGGTCAGGCGGTAGCTGGAAGGTGGCGTTGCGCCCCGCATCTTCACGTGAACGAAATCGGGATTATCCCGCATCTTGCCGATGCCGGAATGCGCCTCGAGCTTTTCGCCGCTCGGCAGATGCACGACGCCAGCAGAGATGTCGTAAACCGCAGTGCCATTGCCACGGTCTGGCCATGGAACGGCGTCCATCTTCGTCTCGCGCATCGGATTATCCGGGCGCGCGAAAGCCACCATGCTGCTGGTCGCAGGCTGTTGAACCGGCGGACGCGCAGGCGTTGGAACGGCAGCAGGTGCGGCCAGCTCCTTTTCGGCAGGCGAAGGGTTCGTCGGCCGCGGCGTTGGCTCTACTTCCACGGCCTTGGCAATTTCCGGGCGGAAGCTTGGCAGCGGAACGGTTTCCGGCAGAAGATCGATAGAGTCATCCGCCGTCGTCTGCGGGCGTCCAAGCGCCACTTCGAAGGCCGGATGCTCCTTTGCCTGCGTTTCCAGCATGGCAAGTTCAGGATTGTTACGCCCCAGCGCGGAATTCACGATTGCCGAAGGCCGCAGCGCTGCGAGCGCCTTCACCGTCGCCTGCCCCTCGGCATCGATGGCGGCCTGCGTTCCAAAGCGGTCGGCAAACAGCTTGGCGCTGAGTTGGTGTTCTGCGGCCACGCGCGTCATTTTCTGATGCGCGTCCGAATGGCTGGCAAGGCGGGAGAATTTGCGAATGTGAACGCTCCGCTCCACAGCATCGCTGCTTGCGGAAGGAACGGCCTGATCCAGACGCGCCACCAGCATCTTGTCGAAGCGTTCGGTGCCGTGCGAAGCCTGCGCCATGCCGTGAAGCGAGGCAAAAGCTGCAACGGCGCAAACGCCTGCAAAAACACCTCCGCCCAGAAGGGCGGACAGGCCACGCAGAGAGAAGCCACTGCGCTTGGTGGCAAAAGACGCGCCGCGAATGCGCGCGCCATTATAGGTCACGACTGATGACGCCATGATACTCGTTACTCGAACCGTTTACGCAAAACCGGCCATAGGCCGATGACTTGGTGTTGGCTTCGAATGCCAGGTGCGAATCGCACCATCCTCGAAGCGAACAGGTTCGAAGCATGCCGAATTATGGTAACCAAAGTCTTTACGAGTCCCCTGAAAACGCTGTCCCTAAAGCGTAGGCCAATTTCGATGCAGGTAAGAATCGGTGTTCTGGTAACTATATGACAAAAATCAGAACACGGGGGAAGGCTCCGTCAACGGCTCAATTTTTCATTTTGAGTCTCGGCTGTCCCTCTCCTCGAAGGACGCCATTATATGCCGAGTTTGCCAAAAATGGGGCGACAAGGGGCGTGAGCCGCATTAAGCTTTTGGGATGAACCTATGCCTGCGGGAAGATAAACATGAAAGCGCTGCTGCTGATCGATATCCAGAACGGCTTTTGCCCCGGCGGAAATTTGGCTGTGGCCGATGGTGACAAGATCGTGCCGATTGCCAATGCGCTGATTGAAAGTGGCGGCTACGACCTCATCGTCGCTTCGCAGGACTGGCACCCGGCCAACCACGGCAGCTTCGCATCGCAACATCCCGGCAAGTCTCCATTCGAGATGGGAGAGATTTCCGGCAAGCCGCAGGTCATGTGGCCGGATCATTGCGTTCAAGGCACGCCGGATGCGGAATTCCACCCGGACCTGAACATAGAGGCTTTCGACTACATCCAGCAAAAAGGCGAAAACCCCGCCGTCGATAGCTACTCCGCTTTCCGCGATAACGACCAGTCCGCCACCACCGGTCTTGCGGATTACCTGAACCGCCAAGGCGTGACATCGCTGGATATTTGCGGTCTGGCCACCGATTACTGCGTCAGCTTCTCGGTTCTGGATGCTCTGGAAATGCTGCCGGACGTAAAGGTCCGCTTCATCGAAGACGCCAGCCGGGGTATCGACCCGGAAGGCATCAGAACCGCAATTGCCGCCATGCGGGCCAAGGGTGTGGCGGTGGTCAATAGCAGTGATATTCTTGAGGGATAGGTTGGGCAGGCCCGCGCCCCACCCACCGTCATCCCGCACTTGATGCGGGATCCAGTCAGACCAAGTCCTTGGTCTGAAAGACTCTTTCGACGCGCAGAGGCGCGTCTGCTGGACCCCGGCTCAAGGCCGGGGCGACGGGTGGGGAAGCTGTTTTACCGCCCCTTAAAAGACTGCTCCAGCACATCGATATCCGAACCAGCATCGTCCATCCGCCGCAAGACTGCGGCATGAGCATCCTTGAGCCCCTGATTATAAAAGGCTGGCCCGACAATCTCACCCAAATGCTCCAGCAGCATCTCGCATTGCAGCCCGCTGATCTCCACATCGAGCTCGTCCACCAGATAGGTTTTGATTGCCGCGGCAAGATCGGCTTTCTGCTGTTTGTCGAGTTTCAGTTCCAAAATCACGGTCCTCTTGATTGACAGAAAGATTAGGCCAAGCTTCAAGGAAATCAATCAAGCCATTCCTTAAATTCGTTTGTGCTGGCAACGTTAAAGCTGTACGAGCGGCAAAAATCTTATGTTTTCCGGCACAGGACCGGTCCACCCCATGACCCATTCTCCCTTCAGGTCCGGCATCCGGCTGGGCCTGCCCGTTGCTCTTGCCGTTCTGCCCTTCGGCGCGCTGTTTGGCGCGGTGGCAATCGATAACGGCATGAATATTTTCGAAGCGACGCTGATGAGCGGCATCATCTATGCCGGTGCAAGCCAGCTGGTCGGCATCGAACTCTTCAACCAGAACCTCCCGGCGTGGCTGGTCGTTCTGTCCATCTTCGCCGTAAATTTTCGTCATGTGCTTTATTCAGCAGCCATGGTCCGCATCGTGCCGGAATGGTCCTTTGCGCGCAAAGCCTTCGGCTTCTTCTTCCTTGTCGATCCGCAATTTGCAGAATCCGTGCGCCAGAAGGAAATCCACGGCTCGGTCAGTTTCTCGCTCTATATGGGCTATGCGCTGGTGGTCTATGTGTTGTGGATGCTGGCAACAGTGGTCGGCGCTTCGCTCGGAAATCTGGTGGGTGATCCCAAGGCGCTGGGCTTCGATGTGCTGCTGCCGGTCTATTTCATGGGCATGGTGCTGGGCTTTCGCAAGCGAGACCATTTCTACCCCGTCATGCTGGCAAGTGCCGTGGGCGCCATCGCTTCCTACCATTTCGTCGGCTCGCCCTGGCATGTCAGCATCGGCGCCATGACCGGCATCGTGGTTGCCGTCATCCTGCCGCCAGCAAAGGGTGAAATCTCGACAACCGAGGAGGCGCAGGCATGATGAACGACCTCTTCGACGCGCAGACCCTGATCATCATCTTTGCCGGTGCAGTGGCGACCTACCTCACCCGCGTCGGCGGCTATGTGCTGATGACCCGGATGAAATCCATCCCGCCCCGCGTGGAAGCCGGCCTCAACGCCGTCCCCGTCGCCGTCCTCACCACCCTCGTCGCACCAGCCTTCTTCGAAGGCGGATACGAGGTGAAACTGGGCATGATCCTCGCGCTCATCGTCGGATTGCGCTTTCCGGGGCTGACCATGCTGTTTGCCGGTTGGGCGCTTGTGGTGGGACTGCGGTATTTTTCGCTGGCTTGACGCATTGTCACCCAAGCCGTCATCCTGAGGCTTGACGCAACGCACTTTACTGTCAGTTCTCAGCGGTGCAAATCCAACGCCGTCATCCTAGGGCTTGTCCCTAGGATCTAATCACGCTTCAGCGGATGCGACGTGGCAGATCCTCGGCACAAGGCCGAGGATGACGGAGGTGTAGAGAGAACGTCACACCTCCTCAGTCGCCGCAACCAGCCACTCCCTAACCCCCGCATCCGAAATGAGCGGCATCAGCTTCTCCCGCGTCGTGGCGTGATAGCCGTTGAGCCAGTCCCGCTCGTCTTCCGTCAGCAGCGATACGACGATCAGCCTGCGGTCGATGGGGCACCAGGTCAGCGTTTCGAAGGAAAGCATGGGCTGGTCGCCGCCTGCGATGGCTTCCGCTTCGCGCACATAGATCAGGTTTTCGATACGAATGCCGAAGTCGCCGGGGCGATAATAGCCGGGTTCGTTGGAAAGGATCATGCCCGGCAGAATTTCCTGCTGGGACACGCGCGAAATCCGCTGCGGACCTTCATGAACGGATAGATATGAGCCGACGCCGTGGCCGGTGCCATGGCCGTAATCGGCACCCGCCTTCCACAATGCGATGCGCGCCAGCGGGTCGAGATCGCAGCCGCGCGTGCCCTTGGGAAAGCGCGCGTCGCTGATGGCGATCACGCCCTTCAGCACCAGCGTAAAGAACCGCTTCTGCTCCTCCGGCACGTTGCCGATGGCCACGGTGCGGGTGATGTCGGTCGTGCCATTGACATATTGCGCACCGGAATCGACCAGAAACATCTCGCCGTCCTGAAGTCTGCGGTCGCTGTCGGTCGTCACCCGGTAATGGATGATTGCGGCATTCGGCCCGGCACCGGAAATCGTGTCGAAGGAAATGTCCTTGAGAGGGTTCTGCATCGCCTCGCCGACACGCGCGCGCGCAGCTTCCAGCGCCTTTACCGCCTGAATTTCCGTGATGCTGCCCGGCTGCTGGCTATCGAGCCAGGCCAGATATTCCACCATGGCAGCGCCGTCCTGAATATGGGCGGCGGCGGAACCGGCAAGCTCAGCCTCGTTCTTGCAGGCGCGCGGCAGTTTCACCGGATCGGAAGCCTCGACCACCTCGCCGCCATTGTCCTTGATCAGCCGCGTCAGCGCCACGGGCACGACATCCACATCTGCCAATATCTTCGCGCCCCCGCGGGCTAGATCGCGAAGCTGCGTTTCGATATCGGCAGGTGCATGCTGGCGCGCAAGGCTGGAAAGATAGGCTTTCACTTCAGCATTGGTCTTGCGCTCATCCAGAAACAGATCGGCTTTGCCATCCGCATGGATGATCGCGCGGGCCAGAGGGTGTGGCGTATGCGGAACATCATTGCCGCGAATATTGAATATCCATGCGATGGAGGACGGGTCCGTTACCAGCACGGCATCCGCCTTGCGCGCAGAAACGGTCTCGGCAATCGTGCTGATTTTTACACTCGCAACCGTACCGGTGAAGGCATCAGGTTGGATGATCACCGGTTCCAGCGGCTCGGCAGGACGGCCTTCCCATAGGGGATCGAGCGGATTGGCGGCCAGCAGAACGACTGATCCGCCCTTCTCTGTAACGGCTTTCTCAAGACGCGAAAGTTCCGCGCTGGTGTGGAGCCACGGGTCTATACCAAGTCGGAAGCCATTCGGCGCATTCTCGGAAAGCCATTTTGCGGGCGGCGCTCCAACCAGATCGCCACCCGTAAAGACGACAGGATCGACCTGCGAGGCAAGCTGCGTGGTATAGCGACCATCGACGAACACAACCGCATGATTGCGCGTGACCAGCACGACACCAGCCGAACCGGTGAAGCCGGAAATCCATGCCATCCGCTCCGCACATTCCGGCACATATTCACCCTGATACTCATCGGCACGCGGCACGAGAAAACCGTCAATGCCAAGCCCATCGAATGTCGCGCGCAGCGCTTCAACGCGCGCCTTGCCGAACTGCGGGGTGGATTTGTTGTCGAAGGACTGGAACATCATATGCTTTCCGAACTGTCTGAAATCGTGCCCGACCATAGCCCGGCCATGGCAGAAAGGTCCAGATGAAAGCGAAAGGCACTCGTTTCCCGCCTAAATCCGCACAGATATTAATCAGTGTGACCGAAAAACGACGAGCTCTGAATTGAGGTATGCACTTGACGCATGCCAAAGATGCCATTCATTCTCTACCGGGGAGCGGCCATTCGGACTATATCAAGACCATCGAAAGGGCGAAGAAAAGCCCGCATCAAAAGGACTGAAAACCATGGCCAAGTCGATTTTCCGCAACGCACTTGATCGCGTTGTCGAAGCACGCCGTCGTGAGGCCGACCGCTATGTCAGCCGCGCATTGCTAAGCCTCGATGACACGACACTCGCTGCAATTGGCAAGAGCCGCGAAGAACTTCGCCGCAAGGCGCATAACAGCTACGTATTCTGGTAGGCCGAAGCGGGGCTCCTCCCTCTACCGCTTTGAGCTTTGAATACGTTGACCCGCTTGAGCTTCTCCTCCCAAAGTTCGCGGGTTCGGTCATCCAAGACCGATCGAAAAGGCGGCGCGTAAGCGTCGCCTTTTTCGTTCATCAGATCAGAAAACGTCCCGACGCAGATGGATCGTCACCCAGCCATTGCGCCAGATGGTGCGGATATGGCTGAGATGCATGCCGTTATAGGCGGAAAGAACCTTCCAGCGCTGTGAGGCCAGAATACCCGAAAGGATGACGGTGCCGCCGGGTGCCAGATGCGCAACCAGCTGAGGCGCCATCTTGATCAGCGGGCGCGCCAGAATATTGGCGATGATGAGATCGAACGGGCCGTGTTTGCGAAACGAGTCTGAATGGAAACCCGGTGCGGTCTCGAACGCAATGCCCGATACGATGCCGTTCAGCCGCGCATTTTCCTTGGCGACGCGCGTCGCAATCGGGTCGATATCGGTTGCCAGAACCGGCACCTTGCGCATCTTCGCCGTGGCGATTGCGAGCACGCCGCTGCCGGTGCCGAGATCCAGCGCGTTGCGGATGATGCGTGCGCGCAGCACATCCTCGATCATCTCCAGGCAGCCAGCCGTGGTGCCGTGGTGCCCCGTGCCGAAGGCCTGCCCCGCCTCGATCTCGATGGCCAGATCGTTGACCCGCACCTTATCCCGATCATGCGAGCCATGAACGAGGAACCGCCCTGCCCGTACGGGCTTCAGGCCTTCCAGAGATTTCGCGATCCAGTCCACATCGGGAATGACTTCGCGCTCAATCTTCAGATGAGGGAAAGACGCGGTGAGAAGCGTCTGGAAACGCTCGGTAATTTCCTCCTCCTGCTCCAGCAGAAGGTAGATCGAGGCTTCCCAGATATCGCGCTTTTCATCCACCTCGGTCGTCGCGATGGCAATATCTTCCTCGCCGAAAACCTCCGACATCACATCAAGCACATCGCCTGCCTGAACTTCGGTGGTGGTGACAAAGAGACGGATTTCGCTCACGGCAGACGCTTTCCTTGGATGGCTTCAGCGTCAGCATTTGCCATAAAAGTGGCGTCAGTCCAATGGAGTGCAGCCGCTTTTAAGAAAAGAAAATCGAGTTTTAAAGACCTCTGCGCCCTCATTCCTGTGACAAGCACAAGAACGAGCGACCATATCAATCCATCACGACTTAACGAGATTTTGCAGCTTCTGCACGGCAACATCGGGATTTTCGCCGTAAGCAATCGTTCCGGCAAATGCACCATCAGGGCGAAGCAGGATCACGGATGCCGTGTGGTCCATCGTATAATCGCCGTTGGGGTCCTTATCGTCCACCGGCACCTTCTTGGCGTAGATGCGATAACCCTTCAGCGTCTCGGCAATCTTGTCCGGCGCGCCGGTAATGCCGGTTATGCGCTTGGAAACATTGGAAACATACTGGTTCATCACTTCCGGCGTATCCCGCTCTGGATCGACGGAAACGAAATAGGCCTGCAGCTTGTCGCCTGCCGGATCGACCTTTTCCATCCAGCCGTTCAGCTCGAACAGCGTGGTCGGGCACACTTCCGGGCAGTGGGTGAAGCCGAAGAACAGTGCGGTGGGTTTGCCCTGAAACGCCTTTTCCGTGATCGGCTGGCCATTTTGCGCAACAAGCTGGAAAGGCACGCCATAGGCTTCCTCAACCATCTGCTCGCGGCTCTTGGTCAACTCCAGCGTCAGCCAGCCCATAACGCCAAGCAGAACGACAACAGCACCCCAAAGCGCGATACGGATATTTTTCATGCTGTTCCTCGACAAGCTATAATGGCGCCAAAAGCACCCTTACCCGCTTGATAGCCAAGCGCCCGGTCTCACGCAAATCAAGAAGCGCGTGAAAGCGCAACCGCGCTCTTTTGTCTCAACATTCAGAGCATCAGCGGTCAGAGGCACCAGGCAATGCCGCTCTGCACGGCAGACAGAAAGATATCCGTGCCATGGCGCAACCACCCGTCGAAGGTGGCGATTGTTGCATACAGAAACGCAGCCGTTGCAACGGCGCCGAGAAGCAACTTGCCGGAATGGGATAATAAAGCGCTCATGCAACAACTATAGCGCAACATCCCGATAAGTGAAAGCATGAGGCTTCCCTGTCGATAATGCTTGCACCCGGTTGTTAGGGAAAGTTTAAATTGTTTTCAGGCATGATAATCACCAGCGGTTCGCAAACGCGCGCGACATGATGTCCTTCGGAAAATTCCGACGCCGCATAATCTTTAGAACAGAAACGGCCCGCCAGAGAGCCATCAGGAAAAGTTGCGACCATGTCGAACGCCATCAAACAATCCGGCGCATATCTCGAAATCGTGTCCTTCCATCTCGGCGATCAGGAATTCTGCATCGACATCATGGCGATCCGCGAAATCCGCGGCTGGGCGCCGGTGACGCCGATGCCACACACACCGCCTTACGTTCTCGGCCTCATCAACCTTCGTGGCGCGGTTATCCCCGTCATCGACATGGCCTGCCGCCTCGGCATGAAGATGACCGAACCATCCGAGCGCTCCGCCATCATCGTCACCGATATCGGCGGCAAGCTGGTCGGCCTTCTGGTCGAACAGGTCTCCGACATGATGACCATCAAATCCGAAGACCTCCAGCCCGCGCCTGAAATCATTCCGGAAGAGCAGCGCAACTTCTGCCGCGGCATCGTGGCGCTGGAAAAAAGCATGGTCTGCTTCCTCAACCTCGACACGGTCATCGCCGACGAGTTGGCACGCGAAGCGGCTTAAGGCTCTCATTAATTCGATGAATCGAGAACGGCGGGTCTTGGGGCTCGCCGTTTTTGTTTGAGCGCTCGCCTTCACGCGCCGTCATCCCGCGCTTGATCCGCCACTCTCATTTGCACGGCTTTGGACGCAGGCGGAGGAGAGGCGTGAGATATATATAGACACCATCGCCAAACCCACTGCCGTCATCCTCGGCCTTGAGCCGAGGATCCATCGCCATCAACGAAATCAAACGGTTATGGATCCTCGGGTCAAGCCCGAGGATGACGTCGAGAGAGTGGGGCCGTTGAGCCACCCCCGCTTGAGCAACTGTGCAGGAACGCCAGTCCACTTGACCGGACAGCGGTAGACTTGATCCGGGATGACAGAGCGCCGACCCACCCCTCAAGGCTTCCCCTTCGTCCAGTTCACAGTCTGCCCATAAAGCGGCACCGTGGAAATCGCCATCTTGGCAGAGCCATCCGTCAGTTCGCGCGTATGGACGAGATAGATCATGGTATCGTTGATCTTGTCATAGATCCGGTTCACCACCAGCTTCTTCCAGACCAGCGACATGCCCTGACGAAACACCTCCTCGCCGCCCTTGGAGAGTTCGATATCACCCACCTCGACCGGCCCCGTCTGGCTGCACGAAATGGCAGCGTTGGATGGGTCTTCGAACCAGTTGCCGTTCTTCAGCCGGTCGATCACGCCGCGGTCAAAATAGGTAATGTGGCAGGTGATGCCCTTCACCTTCGGGTCGGCAATTGCCTCGATCTTGATATCGTTGCCGGTCCAATCCACGCCGACATCGCCGACGACCTGTGCATGCGCCGCAACAGGCAGGCATGTCAGTCCCGCAATCATCAGTGCCCGAAGTTTCTGTGAAATCATCGCCTTTACCTCCAGCTATTTTCCTAAAGATAGGTCTCGGCAACGGCTGAGCAAGATCGCTTATGCGCGTTTTCGCATCGTGCAGGGCTCATAGCCCATCGCATGAAGGCGCCCCGCCACCATGCCGATCCTGGCCGGAATTTCATGCACATGCTGCAGCGAAAGCGCCTTGGCGGCGGCAATGGCTGCCGAGGCACAAACGACGGCATCCTCCGCCGCATTGTGGTGCACGAAGCGCAACTGCAAATGATGCGCGATGATATTCAGCTTGTGCGATGGCAGGGACGGCCAGACGCGCTGCGCCATCTTCACGCTGCAAAAATAGGAAAGCTGCGGGTAGCTCTGGCGATATTTGTCGAAGCTCGCGCGCATCACGCTGAAATCGAAGGCGGCATTATGCGCAATCATCGTCGCATCGCGGAAGTCGTCGATGAACTCTTCCATCACCTCGGGAAATTCCGGCGCGTCTTCCACATCATGCGGGCGAATGCCATGAACGGCGATATTGAAGGAGGAAAACCGCATATCCTTTGGCCGGATCAACCGTTCCTCGACCCGCTGGATCACCCCATCCTCAATCCACGCCAAACCCACGGAGCAGGCGCTGCCGCGCTCCTCATTGGCGGTTTCAAAATCGATGGCGATGGTCTTCAAGCGGTGATTCCCGGATAATCTGCTTGCCACCGCATAAACGCAATTGTTTCTAAAGTGAACCGGCTACGTGAGAATTTGCCTGTGAAAGCATCCAGTCCCGCAACGTCACGACATCTGGATTATCCAGCATCCGTTGAGGGTAAACGAGATAATAGGCAAGAGCACTGGACATTTCTTTCTCGAAGGGCACGAGGAGAGTCCCTTCCAAAAGCTCTTTTGCTACAAGAGACCGCCGCGTCAAGGCGACACCATATCCAGCCTTTGCAGCATCCAGAGCGCCATTGCTATCAATGAACACCGTGCCACCCGATGCATCCACATCTTCCGCCCCGGCCGTTTTCAGCCAACGCCGCCACTCGTTACGGTTCTCGTCATGAAGCAAAGGAAAGCTTTTTAGATCGCCCACTTCACGTAGAAAACCTCCTTTTTCAATAAGACCGGGAGCACACACCGGCAATGTGCTGCCGTCAATTAGCTTGAGGCTCTCAAGTCCCTCATAATGACCAGACCCATGCCGGATCGCGATATCCACGTTTTCCTTGAAGAAATCGATCAAGCGATTGGTCACACTGATACGGACATCCAGTCGGGGATTTGCTTCCTGAAAAGCGGGTAGACGCGGCATCAGCCACTGCGCGGCGAAGGTTGGGGTACAGCTTAAAGTCAGGACGCTTATGCGGGAGCGGGCCGTAATCTCTGCCGTAGCCTCTTTCATCATCAAAAATGCGGTCTTAAGCGACCCGTAGTAGCGTTCACCTTCTGCGGTCAATTGAATATTGCGCGGTCTTCGAACGAAAAGCTGAACATCAAGCCGCGCCTCGAGATCGCGAATGAGCAGGCTGATTGCACCAGGTGTGACGCTTAGCTCGTTCGCGGCCAGTGTAACGCTACGATATCGCGCCGCAGCTTCAAATGCCTGAAGGCCTTTTAACGAAGGAAGTGTTGTCGGCATAGTTTAGCTTACCTCAATCATCAAGCGAGAAACAATCGTTTGATGAAACGACTAACTCATGAATTAAATAAAGCAAATAGGTTTTCAAAACCGAAATTTGCTTCAGAAAATATCAATCGTTTTTCGGGTGTCGGGCAACCATTTTGCCTGCAAGGATACTAGGTAGGGAGATTTTGCATGTCGATACAAAAACAGATGGGCGTACAAGAATGGGCATTGCTCTTCGCACTCTCCATCCTTTGGGGCGGCTCATTCTTCTTCATAGGCATTGCCGTGAAAGAACTGCCACCGGTCACCATCGTCACCCTGCGCGTCTTCATCGCAGCCCTCGCGCTGCTCACCGTCTGCCGCATCCTCGGCTTCAGCCTGCCGAAAAAGCCCCAAGTGCTGCGCGCCTTCTTCGCCATGGGGCTCTTGAACAACATCATCCCCTTCTGCCTCATCGTCTGGGGCCAGACCCATATTGCCAGCGGCGTCGCCTCCATTCTCAACGCCACCACACCGCTCTTCACCGTCATCGTCGCCCATCTGCTGACGGCGGATGAGAAGCTCAGCGCCAACAAGTTCGCAGGCGTCGTCATCGGCTTTGCCGGTGTCGCGACCATGATCGGCCCTGCCGCCTTGACGGGTGAAAGCTCCAGCCTCTGGGGCCAGCTTGCCATTCTCGGCGCGGCCATCTCCTATTCCTTCGCGGGCATTTTCGGGCGGCGCTTCAAGGCCATGGGCGTGCCCCCGCTCGTCACCGCAACCGGCCAGATTTCCGCATCCAGCATCATCCTCATTCCGCTGGCGCTGATCATCGATAAGCCATGGACGCTCGCCATGCCGAGCGGCATCACCTGGGCCGCCCTCTTCGGCATCGCGCTGCTCTCGACAGCACTTGCCTATCTCATCTTCTTCCGTATCCTGTCCTCCGCAGGCGCAACCAACCTCGCCCTCGTCACCTTCCTCATTCCCGTCAGCGCCATATTGCTAGGCTCGCTGGTGCTGGGAGAACAGCTTGCGGCAAAACACATCATCGGCATGGCCATGATCGCCGCGGGCCTGATCGCCATCGATGGACGGTTGCTCCGGCTCACCGCACGCAAAGCGACTTGACAGCGGCAAGCTGCAACCGCATCCTGCCCGACATGATCACGACGACCAACACAGTGACGCTCAATGTAACGACCACCGTAACCACGGTGGGCGGCGGAGTATTGGCGCGTTAGGTTTATTGATCTTTCCCTCCAGCCCTGCCGAAGCAGCAGGGCGAAGCGATGCACCTGCTCTTCCACATCGAAAAGGAAACAGGCATGCCGCACAAAGACGAACCACCATCTCCATCCGGCTTCACCATTCAGGATGTCACGATCCGTGGCATTACGCCTCAGGACGCATCGGCACTGACGGATGTTCTGAACATGCCCGGCGTGCGCCACGGCACATTACGCCAGCCCTTTCAAAGCGTAACGCAAACCCGCAACTTCATCGAAGCGCTCACCCCCGCCGATATCGTCATCGTGGCGGAATGGCGCGGGCAGTTGCTCGGCAATGCCGGTCTGCACGCCCAACGCGGCCGCCGCCGCCACGCCGCTTCTCTGGGTCTCGGCATCCATGACGATTTCACCGGTAAAGGTATTGGCAGCCTGTTCCTGAAAACCCTGCTGGATGCCGCCGATAACTGGCACGATCTCAAACGCATCGAACTGAACGTCTTCACCGACAACGCGTCGGCCATCCATCTCTACGAAAAATTCGGTTTCGAGAAGGAAGGCACGATGCGGAATTATGCCTTCCGCGACGGCGTTTATGCGGATTGTTATTTGATGGCGAGGCTTCGGTAACAAGAATTAAGGCTCGCGCTTTCCAATGGCATTGCGTGCGCTTCATAATGAACCGACTACCTTGGCGCTCACCCCCCTCTGCCCTGCCGGGCATCTCCCCCACAAGGAGGGAGATCGGCAGGGCGCGCACTCATCGCCCGGACTTTAACGGTAGACATGGCCGAGCGCTTGCAGCGATTCGATCTCCCCACCTGTGGGGGAGATGTCCGGCAGGACAGAGGGGGTGAACTCCGAGCGCAATGTTGACTATTCTTACGTCAAAACCGACTTCCTCACCCCGCAATCAACGCCAGCCACTCATCCTCATCCATGGTCTGCACGCCAAGTTCCCGCGCCTTGTCCAGCTTGGAGCCCGCACCCGGTCCGGCCACAACGATATCGGTTTTCTTGGAAACGGAGCCCGCCACTTTCGCGCCAAGGCTCTCGGCCCTTGCCTTCGCCTCGTCCCGGGTGAACTTTTCCAGCGAGCCGGTGAACACCACGGTCTTGCCCGCCACCGGGCTACCTTCCGCCGAGGGCTTCTCGGCCTCTTTGGGGCGCAACTCGCGGATCAGGCGGTCTATGACGTCGAGGTTGCGCGGCTCCTTGTAAAACTCCACAATCGCGCGCGCCACGACTTCACCGATGCCTTCGATGCTGTTCAGCTCGTTCCAGGCATCACCGGAAAGATCGCCCGCAGCCTTCATCGCCTCTTCGAAATGCTCATAGGTGCCGTAGGTGCGCGCCAGAAGCTTTGCCGTCGTTTCTCCCACGTGGCGAATGCCGAGCGCGAAAATCAGCCGGTGCAGATCGATCTCTCGGCGCGTATCGATGGCGTCGAACAGCTTCTTCACGCTGACCTTACCGAAGCCGTCGATATTTTCCAGCTTCGCCAGCGATTTCTCCTGCCGCTCCTTCAGCGTGAAGATATCCGGCGCGGTCTTGATGGAAAGCGCCGGGTCTTCGCTCTCGAAGAAGAATTCGATCTGCTTGGTGCCGAGCCCCTCGATGTCGAAGGCGTTGCGCGAAACGAAGTGCTTCAGATGCTCCACCGCCTGCGCCCGGCAGACGAAACCGCCGGTGCAGCGCGTAACCGAATCCAGCTTGCCCGTCTTCTCGTTACGCTCGCGCACCGCATGGCTGCCACAGACCGGGCATTTCTTCGGAAACTCGTAGCGCACGGAATGAGCATCACGCTTTTCCAGCAGAACATCTAGAACCTGCGGAATGACATCACCCGCACGCTGCACGATGACCGTATCGCCCACGCGAATATCATGGTCCTCGGGCCTTATGCGCTCGCCATTATTGCCGATGCCTTCGATGTAATCGGCATTGTGCAGCGTCGCATTCGTCACCACCACGCCGCCAACCGTGATCGGCGTCAGTCGCGCAACGGGGGTCAACGCGCCGGTTCGGCCCACCTGAATTTCGATCTTCTCGACCGTCGTAAAAGCCTGCTCGGCAGGAAACTTATGCGCCGTTGCCCAGCGCGGGCTGCGCGAACGAAAGCCGAGACGCTCCTGCAAATCAAGCTCGTCCACCTTATAGACCACGCCATCGATATCATAATCGAGATCCGGTCTCGCAATGCCGATTTCGCGATAATGTTCAAGCAGTTGCGCGCCGGATGTGAATCGCTTCATCAAGGGGTTTACGGGAAAGCGCCATTCGCGGAATTTCTGAACAATACCGAACTGCGTATCGGCAAGGCGCGTCGCCTGCCCGCCATTGGAAACCTCGCCCAGCGCATAGGCGAAGAACTTCAACTTGCGCCGCGCCGTCACATTCGGGTCCAGCTGCCGCAGCGAACCGGATGCCGTATTGCGCGGGTTGACGTAGGTCTGCTTGCCATCGGCTTCCATCTGCGCGTTCAGCGCCAGAAAGTCGCTCTTGGCCATATAGACTTCGCCGCGCACTTCCACCACATCGGGCACACCGGCTGGAAGCTCGTTCGGAATTTCCTTGATGGTCAGAATATTGGCGGTCACGTTTTCGCCCGTCGTGCCATCCCCACGCGTCGCCGCCGTCTTCAGCCTGCCACGCTCATAGCGGATGGACATGGAAAGCCCGTCGATCTTCGGTTCTGCGGTAAAGGCAATCGAATCGTCAGGCAGACGCCCGAGGAATCGGTAAACCGAAGCGACGAAATCAGACACGTCCTCGTCCGAAAACGTGTTGTCCAGCGAAAGCATGGGCCGCGCATGAACGATGGGCGCAAATGTCGGCAGCGGCGTGAAGCCCACCTTCTTCGAAGGACTATCCGCCCGCACCAGATCGGGAAATGCCGCCTCTACGGCATCGTTACGCCGCTTCAGCGCGTCATATTCCGCATCTGAAATTTCTGGCTGATCCTTGCCATGGTAAAGCGCATCATGCCGCGCAAGCTCTGCCGCAAGAAAGGCAAGCTCGGAAGACGCTTCAAGTTCGGACAGTTTTTCGACAGGTGTCTGCTCTTTCGACATGGCGGCCTCGCATTTGAATCGGATCAGGTCTTAGCGCAAAATTCCAGCAAGAAAAAACGGATAAATGTGCGGTAGAAATCGAAAAAAATGCAACCTGACTATTTTCTTGAGGAAGGTGCTTTGCTATGCATCGCCTTTCAAACATACATATTTAGGTAAGTTTTTATAATGGATAGCCAATTTGGTTCCGTGCGTTCGCCGGAGAAAATCGACAAATGGGAAGAAGGACGCAGGCCAGAATCCATCTCGACATTGAACGGTTCGCTTGCTGGAAATCTTGAAAAACTGAAAGCGCTGGCCCAGTGCGATTTGTTCCGTTTCGCCGCGCGCGCAAAAAACTACATTTGGGCAATGGACGAGGCTGGCAAGATTGTCATCGCCGTCGAAGAGCTCGCGCTGGATAGGCCGGAAGCTGACTATACGGGCTATCCACGGCGGCGTGGTTACAAGCACCCTTCGGAGGAGAAGAAGCTGGGTCACCCCACCCTTCTCAACGGAGGCAAAGCCCGTATCGCAGGCGAACTGGCTTTCGACGATGATGATGACGGGTTGGTTTGGGTGCTCAACGCCAATTCAGGCCGGTACTGCAAACAAATGCCTCCCACGAATGCGCAGATTGACGCCGTTGCAGGTGTTTTCAAAGGTCTTGGTGTTGACGTAAAAGTTGACTACGACTAACGAACACAATTTAATATGGTGCGTTAATCCCCACACAAGAAAACCAGTGATATGGTGCGCAGGAGATTAGATATGGAGATAGCAATGACGAATTCTCTCAAGATCGAGTTGATGTCACGTTTAGGCACGTTCCGCCCAAGCGATCGCACCCATATCGATAATGCGCTCAAAGATGGCGTGAACAGACAGACTGCACTGGATGCGATAAAGGACTTCGTTATCGGTTGGGAAGAAGCAGATTGGCTCGAAGCCTACTCGATAGAGCGGATAGGCAAATGGATAGCGAAGTATCAGTCCAAGGATACTGTCGATGTACTATCCGGTTGGGCCAGGAAGAACTCTCCGTCTGCGCGCCAGCCCGCGCGTCCAGCCCTGCTGCGCGGTCTCGAAGTTGGCGTAAAGAATAAAGAATTCGCCTGACTGTATCGGTGCATCGTCAATTGGATCAGCAAGCCTCGCGTTTTCGCGGGGCTTTTTTCTTACCACCGTCATCGCCCTTCCACCACTATTCAAAGGCTGGGAATCGCGTAGAGTAAACTTCCGGACTATAACGCAAGCTCCGGAGCCGCCCATGGAGATGACCACGTTACTTGCCTTCGCCGCTGCCTTCTTCGTTTTCGCAGCCAGTCCCGGCCCGGATAATATGACCATCGTTGCGCGAACGATCACCCACGGCGCGCCGTCCGGCATCGCTTATGGCGCAGGAACGGTTGCGGGCATACTCATTTTCCTCACGCTTGCCGCCTTCGGCCTGTCGCTGATTGCGCAGGAAATGGGGCTGGTGATGACGGTGTTGCGTTACGGTGGCGCGGCATATCTCATCTGGATGGGCTTCAAGCTGTGGACGGCGCCGCCCGTGGTTCCACAGCTTCAGCCAACGGGTGAGCGGCGCGGCCTTTTTTCGATCTTCCTCACCGGTCTCGTACTCAATCTCGGCAACCCCAAAATGCCACTCTTCTATGTTGCGCTCCTGCCGAATGTTGTGGGCGCTTCGCTGACGCTCGATCACCTGACGGCGCTCGCGACAGTCATTCTCGGCGTCGAGATCGTGGTCATCGGCGGTCATGTGCTGCTGGCGGTGCGGGCGCGCAAACTGCTGCGTTCCGAACAGGTCGTTCGCCGTGTCAACCGGGTGGCAGGCGGCGTCATGATCGGCTCCGGCGTGGCCGTTGCCGCAAGCAGATGAGAGACATCATGGATATCAGCACCGAAACACTGCGCATCCTCAACCCCTATGATGGCATCTATGCCTATTACGATGGGCGGATGGACAGGCGACTTTATTCGGAAAAACCCAATTGGCTGGATGATGGCGCCTATACGCTTGGCACGGCCTCCTATGCCATCGTGTCCGAAGGTCACGCGCTGGTCTACGACACCCACATGTCGCTCAACCACGCCCGCGCCATCCGTCGCCATCTGGAAAGCCTCGGCACCCGCACCATCACCGTCGTCCTCAGCCACTGGCACACGGATCACATTGCCGGAAACGAGATCTTTGCCGATTGCGAAATCATCGCGCTGTCACTAACGGCACGCACCATGGTCGAGAAACGCGCGGAACTGGAGGGCCGAGATCCACCCATCTCTCCCGTCATCATGCCGACAAGAACGTTCGACCGTTACCTCAGTATCAAGGTCGGCACCCGAACCGTGGAACTCCACCGCTTCGATATCCACAGCGCAGACGGCAACGTCCTCTGGCTACCGGAGGAGAAAATCTTATTTGCGGGCGACACGCTGGAAGACACTGTAACCTACGTCTCCGAGCCCGAGCATATCCCTACCCATATCGAGGAACTGAAGCGCCTGCGCGCCTGGAAGATCGAGAAAATATTGCCGAATCACGGTGCGGAGCACCTGATTGCGTCCGGTGGGTATGAGGTGAGTTTGATCGATGCCAACCGGGTTTATCTGGAGAGGCTGATGACGGCAGAGGGCCTTGTTCGTGCTGGGGCCGTTTCGTTGAAGGAGTTTGTGGTTGGGGAGCTGGAGGATGGTTCTATTCTCTACCACCCGGATTATGAGGTGGTGCATCGGCAGAATGTTGAGGCGGTTGAGCGAGTGCGGAGAACGTGAGCCTGACCCCTCACTTGCAATTTCTAACACTTAGCTAAAGCTAAGATGTTGAAATTGCTTTCTCTCCCACAAGGGGAGAGATAGAGCGAGTGCCGCCCCGCTCGCGCCTTTTCCTCTCCCCTTGTGGGAGAGGATAGAAAACCTCGATCTTCGCAAAGCGAAGTCCTAGGTTTTTTTGGTGAGGGGTTTACTGCACATAGGGTTAATCCCGCGCCGCCAACAACCGCGCCGCAGCCGCTCTCGCCTCGTCCGTTACCGAAGCCCCGGCCAGCATTCGCGCAATTTCCTCGGTCCGGTGTTCCGGCTGCATGGTTGCCACGCGCGTTGCGATCCGTTCGCTGCCATCGCCTGCCGGGCCTTTGGCGATCAGCAGATGCGTTGAAGCACGGGCCGCGACCTGCGGTGCATGGGTGACAGAAAGCACCTGCACCGTTTTCGACAGCCGCTTCAGCCGCTGGCCGATAGCATCGGCCACAGCACCTCCAACGCCGGTGTCGATTTCATCGAAGACGAGCGTCGGTGCAGAGCCGCGATCCGCCAGCGCAACCTTCAGCGCTAGCAGGAAGCGGGAGAGTTCGCCACCGGAAGCCACTTTCATGATTGGGCCGGGACGCGTGCCGGGGTTGGTCTGCACGTGGAATTCCACCACATCGATGCCATCCGCCGAGGCAGATGCGGCGTCGCTGGTCACTTCCACGGTGAAACGCGCGCGCTCCAGCTTCAGCGCTGGCAGCTCGGCCATCACGGCCTCGGAAAGTGCGGCGGCGGCGTTGCGGCGTTTTTGCGAAAGGGATTCGGCTGCTTGATCGAAATCGGCTTTGACGACACCAAGCTGCGCTTCAAGCTTCGTCAGCTTTTCCTCACCTGCATCCAGATCGGCAAGATCGCTGACCATGCGTTCGGCAAGGGCTGGCAATTCGGTAACGGGAACGGAATATTTGCGGGCCGCTGCGCGCAGCGCAAACAGGCGCTCTTCCACACGCTCCAGCTCGCGCGGGTCGAACTCCGTGCGCCGAAGGGCGGCTTCCACTTCCATCTGGGCATTGGAGAGATTATCGAGCGCCGCATCCAGCAACTGCACGGTTTCTTCCAGCAGCCCCGGCGCTTCGTGGCTCTTGCGCTCCAGACGGCGCATCATGGACGCGATGACGGGAACCGGCGAGGCATTGCCGTTGAGAAACTCGCTGGCCTCTGCAATGTCGCCCGCGATCCGCTCGGATTTCTGCATCACGGCGCGGCGTTCCGCCAACTCATCCTCTTCGCCATCGCGCGGGGAAAGCCCCTCCAGTTCCTCGACGGAAGAGCGCAGATAATCCGCTTCACGCGCCGCAGCCTCAACCTTGGCGCGGTGCACTTTCAGCGCGCGTTCGGCATCTCTCCATGTGCGATAAAGGCCCTGGACCGATATCACCTCTTCGGTCAGTCCTGCAAATGCATCGAGAAGCGTGCGGTGCGCATTGGTGTCCACCAGCGCACGGTCATCATGCTGACCGTGAATTTCCACCAGATGCTGGCCAAGCTGGCGCATCATCTGCACGGAAACAGCCTGATCGTTCACATAGGCCTTGGTGCGCCCGTCTGCGGATTGTACGCGGCGAAAGATAAGGTCGCCATCGTCATCGAGGCCGTTTTCGCGCAGCAGCAGGCGCGCGGGGTGATCCATGCCCACTTCGAAAGTGGCAGTCACCTGCCCCTTATCCTCGCCGTGGCGCACAAGTCCGCCATCGCCGCGCCCGCCAAGGGCCAGCGAAAGGCTGTCGAGAAGAATGGATTTACCGGCACCCGTCTCGCCGGTCAGCACGGAGAGCCCGGCCTCGAACCCAAGGTCGAGCCGTTCGATCAAAACGATGTCGCGGATCGAAAGCTGGACCAGCATGGATTACGCTCTCTTACGCTCCAACAAGCTTTTTGCCAGCGCGGGAAATCCAGGATTCGCGGTTTTCACGCGGCTCCAGCCCCTGGCCCTTCAGCAGCTTGTAGGAATCGTCGTACCATTCGCTGTCAGGATAGTTGTTACCCAGAACGGCAGCAGCCGTCTGCGCCTCGTCCGTCAGGCCCATTGCGTAATAGGCTTCGGTCAAACGCGCCAGCGCTTCTTCGATCTGGTTGGTGTTCTGGTACTGCTCAACCACGATGCGGAAACGGGAAACGGCAGCAAGATATTCCTTGCGCTCGAGATAATAACGACCGACCTGCATTTCGCGACCAGCCAGCTGGTCACGCGCGAAGCGGATTTTCGCCTGCGCATCGGCCACATATTCCGAATCGGGGTAATCGTTGACCACCTTGCTCATCGCTTCGATGGTTTTCTGTGCGGCGCGCTGGTCCTGCGTCACGTCGGCAATCTGCTTGGAATAGGCAAGGCCGATCATGTACTGAACGTAAGCGGCGTCCTTCGCACGCGGATACTGCTTGAGGAAGCGCGTACCGGAGGTGATGGCTGCCTCGTTCTGGTTACGGCGCGTTGCGATGAAGGTGTTCATCACCAGCGCCTTCTGGCCCCACTCCGTGAACGGATACTGCTTGTCGATAGCCGTGAACTTGCGCCCGGCTTCCGTCATGTTGCCCGCATTCATATTAGCCAGACCTTGACGGTACAGCACATCCGGCGGATCGGTTTCGACGCCGAGTTTCGTAATGTCGATGTCAGGATCGGACTGGCAGGCAGTCACCAGTGTTCCGGCGCCAAGCAGCATCAGCGATACGAGCGCAACCCGCACCGTTCCATTCATTGCACCAGACCCAACACGCTTCATTCGACAGTTCCCACTTCCTGCGTCAATACAGAGCTTTGGTTTTACAGAGGCGTTTCTAGCCATAAAAGCATCCGCAGGGCAACGCAATGATGACGCAATAACGCATTTTTATGGCAGCGTTTCGCATTACGCGAGATAATCTTGCCCTATGTCAGCAGAATTCTTGTTAGTGGACGGGAATAGACGCGGCACGAACGGCACGAAGCCGGATTTCCACCACCCTCCTCATTCCTGTGCTTGTCACAGGAATCCAGTTGGCGCGCGTCTGCGCGACATAAAGACTCGTTTCAGCCCAAGGACTTGGGCTGGCTGGATTCCTGTGACAAGCACAGGAATGAGGGAGAGAGAAATGTAAAAAGCCGCCCCAAAGGACGGCTTCAATTTCACTTCACACGACCCAATCTCAAGCAGACCAAGGCGCAAATTCCGGCTGGTTGATCGCTACGAATTCGCGGGCGCGAACCACCGGATGGCGGGCGGCAGGTGCTTCCACGATCTCATATGCGGTCGGGTCGCTCAGCAGCGCCTTCAATGCGTTGGCGTTGACCTTGTGGCCGCCGCGATAGGAACGGTAGCAGCCGATGAACTGCGCACCGGCAAGTGCCAGATCGCCAACGGCGTCGAGCGTCTTGTGACGAACGAACTCGTCCTTCTCGTAACGCAGGCCTTCCATGTTGATGACCGTGTTGTCGTCGGAGATGACGACGGAGTTTTCCAGCGACGAGCCGAGTGCGTAACCGGCGGCCCACAGGCGCTCCACATCACGCATGAAACCGAAGGTGCGGGCGCGGGAAAGCTCGTTCTTGAAGGTTTCAGCCGTCAGGTCACCCTTCCAGGTCTGGCGACCGATCAGCGGTGTGTCGAAATCGATTTCCACTTCGAATCGCGTGCCGTCGTAAGGACGGAACTCCGCCCAGGAGGCACCGGAGTCGATGCGGACCGGCTTGATGACGCGGATGTAGCGGCGCTTCACGCCGAGATTGACGATGCCGACCGATTCGATGGCTTCGATGAAAGGCGCGGAGCTTCCGTCCATGATCGGAACTTCAGGACCATCCACTTCAACGATCAGGTTGTCGATGCCCATGGCGTAGATACCGGCCATGACATGCTCAACAGTTGCGACAGACTGCGTAGGCGAGCGACCGATGACGGTGCAGAGATCCGTATTGCCGACATTGGCCGAAACCGCCTTCACTTCCACCACGGAACCATTGTCCAGCGTGCGGCTGAACACGATCCCTGTGCCCGCTTCCGCAGGCTGGAACGTCATGGAAGCCGGATTGCCCGAATGAACGCCGATGCCCTTGAGCTGAACAGGGTTGGCGATTGTGGTTTGAAATCCGAGCAGTCCGATAGTCATGCGTATTAGCCTTTTCGTGTGAACCTGCCGGTGCCACCGGCTCAGTTCCAAGTCAACCGATGGGAGATAATCATCGGCTTTTGCCGTGCTTATTCCCCCGTCCTATGCTCATACATACGCACAGTGATGCGCCATCTCAAATCACTGTTGATTTCGCTTTGTTACAGACCCAAGCTTTTGAAACATCTAATGTATCAGGCATTTATCAAAGGTGATGTTACACAAATACCCGGGCCTTTCGAGCCCGGGTATTTCGCTTAACGGAGAATCGCCGGATCGGTTCGCCGATCCATTGAAAATACGTTTTTCAATCAGTTCGACTGGCGGCGCAGGAAGGCCGGAATTTCGAGCTGATCGTCGTCGTGATGGCTGGAGGAAGCAGGCGTCTGACGGCCATGATCATCCAGATTACCGCGGCGCGGTGCATACATGCTTGCTTCCTGAGACAGCGGACGGCGCTGCTGCGGAGCCATGCTCGGTGCATCCATCATGTCGGAAGGCACGGTTTCGTCCTCATCGCGACGACCGAGCGAATTGGTGATTCGCTTCAGCAGGCCCATCGGACCACGCTCTTCCGGCGCTGCGTGAGCAGGCTGAGCGCGGTGATCCATTTCAGCCTTCACGACCGGAGGAAAGTCCTCGACCTTGGGCATACGAACCGGCTCCGGCTGGCGTGCGACAGGGGCCGGTTCGTGATGAACCTGTACCTGCGGCTGTGCCATGCGCGGAGCCGGCGCTGCGACCTGCTCCGGAGCGTGGTAAACAGGTGCCGGAGCGGCCTGAACCGGTGCTGCGGGGCGAGCAACGACCGGCGCTTCGGCCGGAGCAGATGCGAACAACTTGCTCTGTGGGCGGAACTCGGCTTCTGCCTGTGCCTGGCGCAGCTGCTGTTCGGCAGCCGCCAGGGCAAGTTCGCGTTCCATATCGACTTCTGCCGAACGGATGGTCTGAGCAATCGGGTCTACGGACTTCGGTGCCTGCGATACATAGGCAGGCTGAACTGCGGCCGGAGCAGGAGCAACGGCCGCGGAAGGACGGATAACGGGCTTTGCAGCAAGAGCGGCAGCAGCGCGCATATCGGCAGCATTCTGCTCGATCTGGCCAGGAACGCGGTCGATACCCGTGGCAACGACGGACACGCGGATAAGGCCTTCGAGAGCTTCATCGAAGGTCGCGCCGAGGATGATGTTGGCATCCGGATCGACTTCTTCGCGAATGCGGGTAGCCGCTTCGTCCACTTCGAAGAGCGTCATGTCGCGACCGCCGGTGATGGAGATCAGCAGGCCCTGAGCGCCCTTCATCGAGGTTTCGTCCAGCAGCGGGTTTGCAATCGCCGCTTCCGCAGCCTGCATTGCGCGGCCTTCGCCGGAAGCCTCACCCGTACCCATCATTGCGCGGCCCATTTCGCGCATGACCGAGCGAACGTCGGCGAAGTCGAGGTTGATGAGACCTTCCTTCACCATCAGGTCGGTAATGCAGGCAACGCCGGAGTAGAGAACTTGGTCGGCCATCGCGAATGCGTCGGCAAACGTGGTCTTGTCGTTGGCAATGCGGAACAGATTCTGGTTCGGAATCACGATCAGCGTATCGACGGACTTCTGAAGTTCCTCGATGCCCTGTTCGGCCAGACGCATGCGGCGACCGCCTTCGAAGTGGAACGGCTTGGTAACGACACCAACCGTCAGAATGCCCTTGTTGCGGGCAGCCTGTGCGACGACAGGAGCTGCACCCGTGCCGGTGCCGCCGCCCATGCCGGCGGTTACGAAGCACATATGCGTGCCGTTCAGGTGGTCGATGATTTCATCGATGCACTCTTCAGCGGCAGCGCGACCGACTTCCGGCTGCGAACCAGCGCCCAGACCTTCGGTGACGTTGACGCCGAGCTGGATAACCCGGTCGGCCTTCGTCATCGTCAGTGCCTGTGCATCCGTGTTGGCAACGACGAAGTCGACGCCCTGGAGGCCAGCAGTGATCATGTTATTGACAGCGTTACCGCCACCGCCGCCAACGCCGAAAACGGTGATGCGTGGCTTCAGCTCGGTGATATCCGGCTTTTGCAGCTGTATCGTCATTTTACCATTCCTTCTATCTATGGCCGGCAACGCCCCGCAGGCCAATTCTCTTGAACTTCACTCATTCCTTTTCCGAACACCCCCGGAAAAGGATCAAAAACTTTCTTTCAGCCACTGCCCCACACGGGCGATACGCCCGCTGCCCATTCCAAACGGCGAGAACATTCCGCTCTGCGCCGCGTGAATTTCGATGTCTGCGATCTGCGGATAGATCATCAGTCCGCAGGCCGTTGAGAAGGCCGGGCCCTTGGCCGCAACCGGCAGGCCAGCCACGCCCATCGGACGACCGATGCGCACGTTGCGGGCCAGAATGCGACGTGCCGTTTCCGGCAGGCCGGTCAGCTGGCTTGCGCCACCCGTCAGCACCACGCGCTTGCCGACGATTGGGCTGAAACCGGATTTCTGAATACGGTCCCGGATCAGCTCCAGTGTCTCTTCGATGCGCGCGCGGATGATGCGGCTGACAAGCGCCTTCGATACCTGCGATGGCTGGTCGCGGTCGTCTTCGCCAATCGGCGGAACGGCGATCATTTCACGATCGTCCACACCGCCATTGGCCAGAGACGATCCATGCACCACCTTCAGCCGCTCCGCATCCTCGATGCGGGTGGACAGGCCACGCGCCAGATCGGTCGTGACATGATGACCGCCAAGGCCGATGGCATCCGTGTGCACCAGACGACCTTCGGCAAAGACCGAAATCGTCGTCGTGCCGCCGCCCATATCGATTGCCGCGCAGCCGAGTTCGACTTCATCATCCACCAGAGCAGCCAGACCGCTTGCATAAGGTGTCGCAACAATGCCCTCGACAGACAGGTGAGCGCGGTTGATGCAGAGTTCGAGGTTCTTCAACGCCGTGCGTTCCGCCGTCACCACATGCATGTCCACGCCCAGCAGGTCGCCATACATGGAAAGCGGATCGCGAATACCGCGTTCGCCATCCAGCGAATAACCAGTGGGCAGCGAGTGCAGGATTGCGCGGTCCTGGCGCAGCGACTGCTGGCTGGCAGCCACCAGAACCTTGCGCAGATCGCCCGCTTCCACTTCCTGCCCACCCAGATCGATGCTGGCGGTATAGATATCGCTGGCAAGACGCCCAGCCGACACGTTTACGATGAGGCTATCCACCGTCAGCCCCGCCATGCGCTCGGCTGCATCGACTGCCAGACGAACAACGCCTTCCAGCGCGTCCAGATCGGCGATGACGCCCGACTTCACACCGCGCGAACGCTGGTGGCCGATGCCGATGACATCTACCTTGTGCGTGCGACCGGGCAGCACTTCACTCTCCTGACGCGGCGTCAGACGACCGATCATGCAGACGACCTTGGTCGAGCCGATATCGAGAACCGAAACGACGTGGCTGCGCTTGGAAGGCAGAGGCTTCAGACGCGGCAGGCCAAACTGGGAAGAACCGAAAAAGCTCATGTGTTCCTCTCCGCCGCCTTGAGTACCTTGGTGCGCGCCTCAACTGCCTTCTGACGACGCTCGGCGGCACCTTCCGTCAGCTGCACCGTCGTCCGGTCGGGCAGACGCAGATCCACCGCAGCGACATCGCGCGACAGAATCTTCTGCTCCATATCCAGACGCGCCAGCAGCTGCAGCGCCTTCGGCACATTCTCTTCCGGCAGCTTCACGACGATGCCGTTTTCCAGATGCAGGTCCCAGCGGCGACCGGCAACGCGGACATAGGCCCGAACGCGGTTACGAATTTCCGGCCAGTCGGCCAGCTCGTCCACGAAACCCGCAGCACCCGTCTCGGCATCACGACCGACGAACAGCGGCAGGCCCGCATATTTGTTGTCCCGCAGCGGCGCGATGACGCTTCCGCTCTTTTCGATCAGCGACAGTTCCGTGCCGTGCTGCCAGATACCGAAAGCCTGACGCTCCTTCAGACGCACATCGATGGTCTTGGGATAAATCTTGCGAATATCGACATCTTCCACCCAAGGAAGCTCGGAGAGCTTCTTGCGCGCAGCGTTGACATCGAGAGCGATCAGCGAGGTCGCCCCGTCGAGGCCCAGCAGCTGGAACACTTCGATTTCCGACGTCTGCATATTGCCGGAGACCTTCACGTCTTCAACAGCAAAACCGGCAGCCGAAGTCGTTGCCTGCGCAACCAAATCCGTATGGCCACCCAGCGACATGCCATAGAGGCCGACTGCGGAGAAAAATGCGAATGTAGAGATCGTGCCCGTATGCGCGGGAATGTGAATGCGGCCCGTGGCAAGGCTCACGCAGAAACGAAACACGCGGCGAAACGGACGCGGCAGAACGAACCGGTCATCCGCACCCGCCGATGCGTATTGCTCGCGCTTTTTAGCTGTCGATTTTTTGCCGTTCACCGCAAGCACGACGCATCCTCCACCATCCAACGGACAAGTTCACCAAAGGAGCGACCCTGATGGGCCGCCATTTCGGGCACAAGGGAGGTTGGCGTCATGCCCGGCTGGGTATTGATTTCCAGCCAGATAAGTTCGCCATCTTCTGAGAAACGGTCGTCGAAGCGGAAGTCCGAACGGCTCACGCCACGGCAGCCAATCACCTGATGCGCCATAACCGCCAATGATTGGATTTTTTGGTAAATTTTCGGTGAAATTTCCGCCGGGATGACATGCTTTGAGCCACCTTTGGCGTATTTCGCATCGTAATCATAGAAATTGTGACCGAGCGGCACCACTTCGGTAACACCCAAGGCTTCGCCATTCATCACGCCGCAGGTCAACTCGCGGCCATGAATATAGCGCTCCACCATCACGGCATCACCGTAACGCCAGTCGGCAGAACTGAGAATCTGAGGCGGATGCGATTGATCTTCCTTGACGATCACCACGCCGAAGCTCGAACCTTCACGAACCGGCTTCACCACATAAGGCGGCTCCAGCGGATGCTGGTTGCCGATATCGTGACGGTTCATCAGCTTTTCGGTCGCAACCGGAATGCCACCGGCAGCAGCGATCTTCTTCGACTGCGACTTGTTCATCGCCAGCGAGGACGCGGCAACGCCGGAATGCGTGTAGGGAATTTCGAGATATTCCAGAATGCCCTGGATCGTACCGTCTTCGCCGAAGGGGCCATGCAGCGCATTGAAAGCGACATCGGGACGCAGATCGACCAGCGTGGACGCAATGTTGCGATCCACATCTACACGCGTAACCTTATAGCCCTCGCCTTCCAGCGCGGATGCGCAAGCCTCTCCCGACGAGAGGCTGACCGGCCGCTCCGAAGAAAACCCACCCATAAGAACAGCTACGTGTTTGCCGCTCATAACAACCTCTGACACACCGAATTTCCCGAACGAGGCACCGGAACCGGAATGGCTCGCGATTCTTTCGCTCGACCCGCACGAAACACTTAAGCGTCATTAAGGTTAATGAAGTGTTTACTTTCGTTAACCGAGACGCCCAACGAAGCGATTTTTGTTAAAGAATCACTTCAGCTGCGGATTCCTTCCTTAGAATCAGAGCGTTGCGACCAATGCAAGATTCAGAATTTTAACCGAAGGCAAATAATTCCATTGCGCCCGCGCCCCACACCCGCCTCGAAAGCAAGATCGATTCGTTAAGATCAGACGGTTTTCCCCAGCCATTTTGGGACGAAACAACGCGGCGAACGATCCCGCATCCTAGCGATAGTGCCCTTGCCCGTGCAGCACGGGTTGCGATCCAAAAAATTGAAGAACTTGATATTCAAAGCTAGAAATCAACCTTAAGCTGCCCAAAGTGAGTTTTGCGTCATGAGCGGCAGTCTTGAGAGAAAACTTGAATTTATATTACGGAGTGATATAGATATTGCGATTAAGAATTCTAAAGGACGTGGAGTTCAACAACTGGGCCATTGGACACGGCGTGACCGATACCATGCTGTACGATGCAGCGAAGGAGATCGAAAACGGTCTGATAGACGCGCGGCTCGGCGGCTTTCTGATAAAGAAACGGGTTGCGGCACCCGGTCGAGGCAAATCAGGAAGCTATCGAACTATCATAGGCTACCGTCAGTCTGACAGACTCATCTTTGTGCACGGTTTCGCGAAAAACGAGTCTGAAAATATCAAGAAGAATGAGAAGGCCGCCCTTCGGAAACTATGCGACATCTACATGAGCGCAGACGAGCAGCGGCTCAAAGACATGATTGAAAAGCACATCATACTGGAGATTGAAGGCGATGAGCCGAATACTGAAAAACGTCCATAAATCAGCCGAGAGGCTGCATGAAGCAGGCTTCGTTGATGATATGACGATGAGAGAGTTCGATGCGCTTTGCCTCCCTCCTCTTCGTGATTATACGCCCGATGAAATAAAGAAGATCAGAGCGGGAGCAAAGGTTAGCCAAGCTGTGTTCGCCAACTTCATCAACGTCAAGACGATCACGGTCGCCGCGTGGGAGCAGGGTACGAAAAAGCCCAACGGTACGGCCATCAAGATTCTCGATCTTGTGGAGCGCAAGGGATTGGACGTCCTGCGCTAGCATAGAAAATTGCTTGTGCGCCCGGCATCACAAAGAATGCAACATTATTGCTGGGCTAGGATGGCGTTTCGCCCAGCCGCTCCCGGCACACCTCCTCCACCACGTCCCGCAAATGCGCCACGCGCTCCGTCAGCCACGCCAGTTCCTCGGTCGTGATCTTATAGTGGAGTGAATAGCGCGCCTCGACATAGGCGCGCTTGAGCAGGCTGAAGCAGCGTCGGGAGTGCTTCGTGTTGCGAGGCCAGACCTCGATCAGCCGCGGCGCTATATCTTCGGACTGCGAGCGCAGGAACGTCAGATTATGCGATGCCGGACTGTAGAGCGTGAAGACGAGCAGCACGCAATTATAAAGCCGCTCTGCGGTCTGGTGGAGAGTGAAAGCAGCCTCATTGTTAAATCCGCTACTGACGGCTACGGCTGCCAGCTCTCCAAACCTGTCTGCACTCGAAAACCAGTGATCGAAATGCAGCCTTGCCTCGGAGGCAATCTCCTCCGGCGCAAGCAGCTTCGGCTCAGCCAGCGGATAACCTGCAGCCTCATAGAGCGCGATCCCGTCCCTTGCGACATCCACGAAGAACGGACGGCCCTGCGCAAGCTCGGAATTCAGCTGATCATAGGCATGAACGATGACACTGGGCTGCGTTTTCAGGCGGCGCGTGACCTGCAAGTCCTGAATGAACCTGTCATCGACCTTGTCCCAAACGTCGTGCTCTTCGGCAAAACGCGCAGAGTTGACGACGACGAGAATGTCGTAATCCGAATAGTAACCGCTCCCGCGATCCTCCACCCAATCGCCGCGGGCATGGGAACCGTAAAGAATAAGCTTGAGAATGCGACCGCGCCTGTCCTTGTCCGAAAGCTTGGTCTTAAGCGCGTCCTCGAACTCTTCGAACACGATGGAGGCCACGCGCTGCAACTCGCGGCGCTTGCGAAGCGGCAGATGCGCCAGCCTCTCATCATCCATCGAAAAGTCCTGCACACCTCATCCCCTTCTACACCGGCACGATAACCCTCTTAGCAGAATCGTTTGCATCAGGTGAAGCCGTATAGCCGTGGCCGTCGAAAATCACGACCCCAAACGATGAGAGAAGAATGCGAATGCAAAACGTTACCAATTCATCCGTTTTTTCCAAAATATTGCGCTTTAACCGTTTCAAAGGATCAAAAATTACGTTAACGCAATTTCAGCCCGGTAAAGGGTCATAAGTCTTACTTAACAATGGAACGACTACCATGTCCGAAGCGATATCCCGTGTATCGCCGACAGCTGACAAACCGAACGATGTAAAGACAAATTCGCCTGCACGAGTTCTCACTGCCAGCCTGGTCGGCACGACCATCGAATTCTTCGATTTCTACGTTTATGCGACTGCCGCCGTGCTCGTGTTTCCGACGCTGTTCTTCCCGAACAGCGATCCGATGACGGCGCTGCTTGCATCGTTTGCCACCTTCTCCATCGCCTTCTTCGCCCGCCCGCTCGGCGCGCTGGTGTTCGGCCATTACGGAGACCGCGTGGGCCGCAAGACGACGCTCGTCGCCGCTCTTTTGACGATGGGCATTTCCACCGTCGTCATCGGCCTTCTGCCCTCGTATGAAACTGCCGGTGTTCTCGCGCCTCTTTTGCTGGCACTTTGCCGTTTCGGTCAGGGCTTCGGTCTTGGTGGCGAGTGGGGCGGTGCCGTTCTTCTGGCAACGGAAAATGCACCTCCCGGCAAGCGCAACTGGTACGCCATGTTCCCGCAGCTCGGTGCGCCGGTCGGCCTGTTCCTGTCTTCGGGCATTTTCTGGCTGCTTCTGCACGTCATGTCCAACGACGCGCTGATCACATGGGGCTGGCGCATTCCGTTCATCGCCTCGATCCTGCTGATCGGCGTCGGCCTGTGGGTTCGCTTGTCGATCACGGAAACGCCCGACTTCCAGAAGGCCATCGAAAAGCATGAACGCGTTGCCGTTCCTGCCAAGGAAATCTTCACCAAGTACAAGCGCAGCCTGTTCCTCGGCACCTTCGTCGCGCTCGTTACCTTCGTGCTGTTCTACATCGGCACGGCATGGCTGCTGTCCTACAACGTCAAGGTTCTGAAGATTCCATTCCTCGACGCTCTGGAAATCCAGATTCTCAGCGCCGTCGTCTTCGGCATCTTCATCCCGCTCACCGGCATCGTGGGTGATAAGGTAGGCCGTCGCCTGTCGCTCATCGTCATCACGGTCCTGATTGCCGCCTTCTCCTTCCTGCTCCCGGTTCTTCTGACCGGCGGTGAAGCAGGCGTCGCGGTCTTCGCCGCCAGCTCCATGGCGCTGATGGGCATGACCTACGCGCTGATCGGCGCAGCGCTTGCCGCACCGTTCCCGACAAGCGTTCGCTACACCGGCGCATCGCTGACCTTCAACTTCGCAGGCATCGTCGGCGCATCGCTCGCACCTTACATCGCCACATGGCTCCAGACGAACTACGGCATGGCAGCCGTCGGCTACTACCTCGGCCTCGCCGCGGTCATCACGCTGGTCTGCATCCTGCTCTCGGGCAAGGACGAAGTGTAAGGACTTCTGGAACAGAAGCGGCGCACCACACCGCTTCACCCTGAATCAAAAGCACAAAAAAGCCCGCGAAGTTTCTGACTTGGCGGGCTTTTTCGTTTGATATTGTTCAGCGAACGGGATGTTTATAGTGATCGTAAGCGAGCCAGCAAATTTCCGATACCAATCCGGAAAAACATACCACATGAAAATCCGAGAGGTCATTGCCGTTTACTGCACTGCTTGTGACTTCATTCACCCGGATGAATTTTGTGTCGACGCGCACGCTTCATGTCGCTGATCCAGATAGCAGACCAAACGCCTGCACCCAGCAGCAAAGGCAGAATATAGAGAAAAAAGAACGCCGCAGAATTCATGGATATAACCTATTTTGCTGAACCATCTAGCGTCTGAGGCACCGGTGGACACCTATCGCTGACCGTGGCGATACTTATCATATGCCAGCCAGCACAGGCCGGATGCCGACACCAGCCACGGGAATACGTACCAGAAAAATTCCTGCGAGCTCATACTCTCAGCCCTCCAAGGACGCGTCTTGCAATTAAATGTAGTATAATCGCGCCCGAAATCCACCACCCATCATGCCGGTGTTGAAGATAACTGCCTGCCTTGCTCTTGCCACCAGCACTTGGGGCAAGATGATCGAAACACCCACTGCCGTCATCCTCGGGCTTGACCCGAGGATCCACAACCCTCTGCTTTCGTTAGTGAAGATGGATCCTCGGCTCAAGGCCGAGGATGACGGCGGTGGGTTTGCTATGGCACCATCTCCACCGCAAATCGGGCACGTTCAACGTGTGCCCAACCGGCTTCGAAAGTGAGGGACAAACAAAGCTCTATCCCACATCGCCCTATTTAAACCGGACACCGCCGATCAAGCCCCAAGAAACGGCTCGACTTCCCGGCCCGGCATGAACAACCCAAGCCGTTTGATTTCCCATTCCAGCCGAATACCGGCATTCTCGAACACGCGCTTGCGCACGGCTTCACCCAGATATTCCAGATCGTAGCCGGTTGCGTGGCCGGTGTTGATCATGAAGTTGCAATGCAGCGAAGACATCTGCGCGCCGCCGATGACCATGCCGCGACCGCCCGCTTCGTCGATCAGTTTCCAGGCCGAATGGCCCTCCGGGTTCTTGAACGTGGAGCCGCCGGTCTGCTCGCGGATCGGCTGCACCGTCTCGCGGTGATGGCGCACGGCATCCATGTCGGCACGGATTTTGGCGCGATCTTCCGGGTAGCCTTCGAACAGCGCGCCGGTGAAGATCAGGCCCTTGTCAGCGCCCGAGTGGCGGTAGCTGTACTGCATTTCGGCGTTGGAACGCGTGTGCTGGTTGCCCTGACGGTCCACCGCATAAACCTCCACCACGCGGTCCCGCGTCTCGCCGCCATTGGCGCCCGCATTCATGCGCAGCGCGCCGCCGATGGAGCCGGGAATGCCGTAATAGAAATGGAAACCGCCAATGCCGTTATCCATGGCCATTGCGGCAATATGCTTGTCCGGGCAGATCGCACCGGCCTTGATGCGGTTTTCACCGGCAAGCTCCACCTGGCCGAAGCCCTTGGCGGAAAGGCGCACGACGACCCCCGGAATGCCGCCATCGCGCACCAGCAGATTGGAACCGACACCGACGACCGTCAGCGGAACATCTTCCGGCAGAAGCTTGAGGAAGGTAATGAGATCGTCCGTATCGTGGGGCTGGAACATCAGTTCCGCAAGACCACCGGCTCTGAACCACGTTACGCGATCCATCGGCGAATCCGGCGTCACACGTCCTCTTAGTTCCTTAACTCCGTCGCCGAGCCTTTCCAGCAACTTTACCCCATCCACCTGTCTCATGCAGACTTTCCTGAAATGCTATCCAATTCCGAGGGCAGCGCCGCTGCCCACTGTGTAATATTACCAGCCCCCAAGAGAACCACGAAATCACCCGGATTCGCAATGCCTGCGACCGTCTTTGCCAGATCGTCCCGAGTGCCAAGATAGCGCACATCCCGATGGCCGGCTGCCCTGATGGCGGAGACCAGCGTTTCGGAATTCGCACCCTCGATTGCATCTTCGCCCGCCGCATAAACCGGAGCAAGAAGAATCGTATCCGCATCGTTGAAACAATGCGCGAAATCTTCAAAAAGGCTCGATAAACGCGAATAACGGTGTGGTTGATGCACGGCAATAATTCGGCCTTTGCAGGCCTCGCGCGCTGCCTTCAGCACCGCTTTAATTTCCACCGGATGGTGGCCGTAATCGTCAAAAACCTGCACGCCATTGGAGGAACCGGTCAGCGTGAAGCGGCGCTTGACACCGCCGAAGGAGGCAAGCCCCTTCTTGATGTCGTCTTCCGAGATGCCCAGACGATTGGCAACGGCAATTGCCGCAGTCGCATTGGACACGTTGTGACGGCCGGGCATCGGCAGCACGAGATCCTTGAAGGAGAAAATCCTTCCCGTGCGGCGACGGCGGATTTCCACGTCGAAAATCGATTTGGTACCATCAATGCGCACATTCGAGAAGCGAACGTCGGCCTGCGGGTTTTCACCATAGGTGATGACCTTGCGGTCCTCGATCTTGCCGACCAGCGTCTGCACTTCAGGATGATCGATGCACAGCACGCCGAAACCGTAGAACGGCACATTCTCCACGAACTGGCGGAACGCCTCGCGCACGGCATCGAAATTGCCGTAATGGTCCAGATGCTCCGGGTCGATATTGGTGATGACGGCCACATCCGCAGGCAGCTTCAGGAAGGTGCCGTCGGATTCGTCGGCCTCCACCACCATCCACTCGCCCTCGCCCATGCGGGCATTGGTGCCGTAAGCATTGATGATGCCGCCATTGATGACGGTCGGGTCCAGATTGCCCGCTTCAAGCAGCGTCGCGACCATGGAAGTGGTCGTCGTCTTGCCATGCGTACCGCCAATAGCGATGGCATTGCGGAAGCGCATCAGTTCCGCCAGCATTTCCGCGCGGCGAACAATCGGCAGGTGCTTTTCACGCGCCGCGATCAGTTCCGGGTTGTTCTTCTTGATGGCGGTCGAAACGACCACCACTTCCGCATCCCCAAGGTTTTCCGCCTTGTGGCCGACGAACACCTCGATGCCCTTGTCGCGCAGACGCTGCACATTGGCGCTGTCTGCCTGATCGGAACCCTGAACGCGATGACCCAGATTGTGCAGCACTTCGGCAATGCCGCTCATGCCAATCCCGCCAATTCCGATGAAATGGACAAGACCAATGGCTTTCGGCATCTTCATGGATGCACTCCTTCATTCTTCGATTTGAATTGCTGAACGCTCTCGCCCGCCGCAATGGCTTCCACCAGATCGGCAAGGCGCTGTGCAGCGTCCGGCTTGCCGGTTGCTTTAGCAGCCGCAGCGGTTCTGTCCAGTCGCTCGGGGTCGCCCATCGCGTCATTCAACAGGGCGGAAAGCTTCTTGGGCGATAGTTCGGATTGCTTGATGACGCTCGCGCCACCCGCAGCGGACAGTGCCGCCGCATTTGCTGCCTGATCATGATCCAGCGCATGTGGGTAAGGCACGAGAACGGAAGGACGGCCAATCACCGAAAGCTCGGACACGGTGGAAGCACCGGAGCGGCTAATGACGAGATCCGCCCCGGCAATACGCTCGGCCATATCGCCGAAGAAGGGCGAAACATCCGCCTGCACGCCAAGCTTCTTGTAGGATTCGATCACGCTGTCCTTGTCTTCCGGGCGCGCCTGCTGCGTCACCGTCAGGCGGCTGCGCACATCATTGGGCAGTAGGCAGATGGCGGCTGGAACGGCAGCAGAAAAGAACTGCGCGCCCTGGCTTCCGCCGAAAACGACGAGCTGAAACGGCTCGCCAGCGTTGGACGGCGTATAGGCAACATTGGAGGCAGAGAGCACGGCGGGACGCACCGGGTTTCCCGTCGTCACCGTTTTACCGGCATATTCGCCCTTGTTCTCGGGCAGGAAGCCACCGGCGATTGCCTTCACGCGCTTGGCCAGCGCCTTGTTGGCACGGCCCATCACGGCATTCTGCTCATGGATCAGTGATGGCACGCCCATGCCGGTGGAAGCCAGAAGCGGCGGCACGGTGGGGTAACCACCAAAGCCGACAACTGCGACGGGCTTCAGCTTCGTCATCAAACGGCGCGCGGAGCGAAGGCCGGTCCACAGTTTCAGCAGCGATTTCGCGACATTGATCGGGTTTTTCGAGCCGATGGTCGCGGATGGCACGACATGGATTTCATCCGCCGGAAACTTGCCTGCATAGCGTTCGGCACGGCTATCCGTCACCAGATGCACGGAATAGCCGCGCTCCTTCAACTCGTAAGCCAGCGCCTCTGCTGGAAAAACATGGCCGCCGGTTCCCCCGGCGGCAAGCAAAACGATACCCTTGCTCATTACTCTTTACTCCGCAGGAAGACCCGCGCCAACGCGGAAGAAGCTGCGCTCCTGCGCACGCTTTTCAGGTCTGTGTCGTGTCAGTGCCAGCAGGAAGCCAGCGGTCACGCATATCGCCATCATGGATGAACCGCCATAGGAAATCAGCGGCAGCGTCATGCCCTTGGCGGGCATAAGCTCCAGATTGACGCCGATATTGATCATCGACTGCATGCCGATCTGAAGCACCAGACCCGCCACGGCGAAGCGGACGAAATCGTCCTTTTCCTTGAAGGCGTGGCTGAGGCCCCGCAGCACGATGAAACCGAAGATCGCGACCAGCAGCATGCAGAACAGAATGCCGAATTCTTCCGCCGCAACGGAGAAGATGAAGTCGGTATGCGCATCGGGAATGATGCGCTTGACGATGCCTTCACCCGGCCCCTGGCCGAACCAGTCACCGCGAATGATCGCCTCACGCGCCGTATCCACCTGGAATGTATCGCCCTCACCCGTCCAGAAGCGGTTGATACGACCTGCCACGTGCGGAAGCGTCAGATAGGCCGCCACGATGCCGCCAACGCCGAGACCGCCGAGCATGATGATCCACAGCCACGGAATGCCCGCCATGAAGAACATGCCGCCCCAGACGACGGAGGTCAGAATGGTCTGGCCGAAGTCCGGCTGCGCAATCAGAAGTGCTGCCACGATGCCGAAGGTGATGATGGCAAAGAGGTTGCCGGGAATTTCCGGGTGGCGCGCGCGCTCGGCAAAAAGCCATGCGCAGACGATGACGAAGGCGGGCTTCATGAATTCGGAAGGCTGAATGGAAAAGCTGCCGATGGAAATCCAGCGGCGCGCACCCTTCACCTCAATGCCGAAGAACAGCGCGAAAATCATCATCAGCAGCGATGCGATCAGCATGATGATGGCCACGCGGCGCACCTGCCGCGGCGAAAGGAAGGAAAGGCCCACCATGATCGCCAGCGATGGCACGATGAACATCGCCTGACGCTCGACGAAGAAGAAGCTGTTGAGGCCGATACGCTCGGCAACCGCAGGCGAAGCCGCGAAGGACAGCATCAGTCCGATGCCCATCAGGGCAATGAAGGCCGCCAGAAAGAAACGGTCGATTGTCCAGAACCATTCCGCGACTGGACCGCGGTCGATACGGCTTACCATGTCATCAGCGCTCCTTTGGCTCGCCCACCAGCATCGTCACGCCTTCCAGCGCAGCGACGTGTGAGACGAACGAATCACCACGTATTTCAAAATTCTTATATTGATCGAAGCTTGCGCAAGCCGGGGATAGCATCACGACATTGCCACCCGAACCGTCTGCCAGCGCATCCGCCGCCGCATGCTGCACGGCCTTGTCCAGCGTGCCGGAGATCTCGTAAGGCACGGCCTCGCCCAGCGTTGCGGCAAACTCCGCCGCCGCCTCGCCGATCAGATAGGCCTTGGCGATGCGCGAAAACAGCGGCGAAAGACTGGCAATACCGCCCGCCTTCGGCAAGCCGCCCGCAATCCAGTAAATCCGTTCGTAGCTCGAAAGCGCCGGTGCCGATGCATCCGCATTGGTCGCCTTGCTGTCATTGACGAAAGTCACATTACCGCGCCGTCCGACCGGCTGCATGCGGTGCTTGAGGCCGGGGAAAGACGTCAGCCCCGCCTTCACCTCATCTTCGGAAACACCAACCGCAAGGCAGGCCGCAATCGCCGCCGCCGCATTCTGCGCGTTGTGGCTGCCGCGCAGCGTCTGGATGCCATCGAGATCGACCAGCAACGAAGACGTACCGCCTTTAGCCTTCATGATGCGGCTACCCTCGGCGTAAAGCCCATCGGCCACCACATTGCGCTTGGAAATCCGCAGCACTTTAACGCCCGCGCGCTCGATGCGGTCGGCAATCAGCGTGCAATAGCTGTCATCGACCCCGACGACCGCCGTATCGCTGCCCGCAACCAGACGCTCCTTCACATCGGCGTAATGCTGCATCGTGCCGTGACGGTCGAGATGATCCGGCGTCAGGTTCAGGAGAATGCCCGCAGTCGGGTTCAGCGTCGGCGCAAGATCGATCTGGTATGAAGAGCATTCCACCACATAGAAGCGCTCGGCCTTCGGCGGATCGAGGCTTAAGATAGCCGTGCCGATATTGCCGCCAAGCTGCGTATCGCGCCCGGAAGATTTCAGAATATGCGCAATCAGCGCCGTCGTGGTGGATTTGCCGTTGGTGCCGGTAATGGCAATGAACGGGCAATCCGGCGCATGCGCGCGCCGTTCGCGCACGAAAAGCTCGATATCGCCAATCACCTCGACGCCCGCCGCTTTCGCCAGATCGACGGACCAGTGCGGCTTGGGATGCGTCAGCGGAACGCCCGGCGCCAGCACGAAAACCGAAACCTTGGACCAATCCAGCGTGCGCAGATCGGCAGTCTGGATACCCTCAGCCGCTGCCTTGGCAACGCTATCGGGATTGTCATCGAAAGCGGTGACATCCGCGCCACCGGCAACCAGCGCCTTTGCAGTCACGAGGCCCGAGCCGCCAAGCCCGAACAGCGCAACCTTTTTGCCCGAAAGTGAGGTGACGGGGATCATCGCTTACCTCAGCTTCAGCGTGGCAAGGCCGAGCATGGCAAGACCGACAGAGATGATCCAGAAGCGGATCACGACCTGGCTTTCCGTCCAACCCTTCTTTTCGAAATGGTGGTGGATCGGCGCCATCAGGAATACGCGTCGTCCGGTGCGCTTGAACCAGAACACCTGAATGATGACCGACAGCGTTTCCATGACGAACAATCCGCCGACGATGACCATGACGATCTCGTGCTTGATGGCAACCGCAATCGAGCCAATCAGACCGCCAAGCGCCAGCGAACCCGTATCGCCCATGAAAATGGCGGCAGGAGGCGCGTTGAACCAGAGGAACCCGAGGCCTCCACCGATGACGGCAGCCACGATCACGGCCAGCTCACCCGTGCCGGGAACGAAATTGATCTGGAGATAATTGGCGAAGATCGCATTACCCACTAGGTAGGAGATGACGCCGAAGGTCGCCGCCGCGATCATGACCGGCACGATGGCCAGACCATCGAGACCATCCGTCAAATTCACTGCATTGCCTGCGGCAACGATGACGAAAGCGCCAAACAAAATAAAGAAGTAGCCAAGGTTGATCACCAGTTCCTTGAAGAACGGAAAGGCGATGGAACTTCCCAGCGTGCCGCCATGCGGTGCCGTGGCAAGCGCAACGCGCATCATGAAAAACACGGCAATCGCCGCAATCACGAACTCGATGCCGAGACGCGCCTTGCCGGAAAAGCCCTTGTCGCTCTGCTTCGTCACCTTCAGGTAATCATCGTAGAAACCGATAGCGCCGAAGCCGAGCGTCACCATCAGAACGGCAACGACATAGACATTCGAGAGATCAGCCCAGAGCAGCGAACCGCCGAGAATGCCCGCAAGGATCATCAGGCCGCCCATGGTGGGCGTACCCGCCTTCTTGAAGTGCGTCTGCGGTCCATCGGCACGGATCGGCTGGCCCTTGCCCTGGCGAATGCGCAGGGAATTGATGATTGCCGGTCCGAACAGGAAAACGATGAGAGCGGAGGTGAAGAGTGCTGCACCTGCCCGGAACGTAATGTACCTGAACAGATTGAAGATTTGAACTTTGTCCGACAGTTCAACGAGCCAGATCAGCATGATTGCCCTTTCAAAAGGCGAAGAAAGCGGCGGCTGGGAATTGGGAGCCCGCGCCGCTTCGAGGTCTTTGTTTTCATATCGAGCGCATGAAAGCCGCTAAATGCGGTGCATTTCATTGCTCTAATTTTGGCGTTCCGTCTCGGGGAATGCCGGATACTTGTCAAGCAGGGCAGAGACAATCTTGCCGAAACCGATGCCAAGTGACGATTTTATCATCACGACATCGCCCGGCTGGACCCATTTCAACACGAATTCGGCCAGTTCCGCCGTTGTCGGGAACCACGAAACATTCACGCTTTCCGGCAGCGCATCGCGCAGATAGGCCATCGATTCTCCGGCAAGCCACACATGCTCGATACCGGCGGAAAGGATCGGGCCGGATAATTCCTCATGCACTTCCGCTGCAAATTCACCCATTTCCAGCATGTCGCCCAGCGCGGCAATGCGCCGCCCGTTGCCGCGCACTTCCGCCTGCGCCAGAAGCGCAATCGCCGCCCGCATGGAGGCCGGGTTGGCGTTATAGCTCTCGTCGATCAGCAGGAAGGAGCCGTCGCCAACGGAAAGACGGTGGCGTTCGCCCCTGCCCTTCACCGGCTGAAGCGCGGCAAGCGCATCGAATGCCCGGTCGAGATTGGCGCCAGTGACCGCAACCGTGCCAAGAGCCGCCATCGCATTTTCCGCAATGTGACGGCCCGGCGTGCCAATATTCAGTTCGCTCGTCTCGCCATTGATGATGGCCCAGATGGTGGAGCCGCTCGGCGTGCTTTCGAAATCCGCCAGACGGAAATCGGCCTTGGCGTGCTGACCGAAGGTCAGAACATGCTCGACACCGGCATTGATCGCCGCCGCTTCCAGCCGCTCGAACTGCGCATTGTCGCGGTTCAGGATGACCGCGCCACCCGGCAGAACGCCTTCGAAAATTTCGGCCTTCGCATCGGCAATCTCTTCAAGACTGGTAAAGTTGCCCAGATGCGCCGCTGCAATAGTGGTGATGATCGCCAGATGCGGCTTTACCTGTTTCACCAGCGGACGAATTTCGCCCGGATGGTTCATGCCCACTTCGAAAATGCCGAATTCCGTATCGGCAGGCATACGCGCCAGCGTCAGCGGCACGCCCCAATGGTTGTTGAAGGAGGAAACGGCAGCATGCACCTTGCCGGAGGGGGCAAGCACCTGCCGCAGCATTTCCTTGGTCGTGGTTTTACCGACAGAACCGGTCACGGCGATGATGCGTGCTGAAGTGCGCTCGCGTGCTGCGATGCCAAGCTTCACCAGCGCCGAAAGCACGTCCTCGACAACGATCATCGGCACGGTCAGGCGGCCCAGCGCTGGCAGCTTCGCCTCGGAAACGACCATCAGCCCGGCGCCATTGGCAACGGCAAAGCTTGCATAATCATGGCCATCGACACGGTCGCCCTTGATGGCGAAGAAGGCTTCGCCCGGCTGCACCGTGCGGCTATCGATGGAAATGCCCGTAATGCCAAGCGGCAGGTTGCCGACCGGACGACCGGCCATGACGGCGATCATATCCGAAACTGTCCATAACCAGCTCAAATCTTCAATCCTTCCAGCGCGGAACGCACCTGTTCATGGTCGGAAAACGGCAGCGTCACGCCGCCAATGATCTGACCTTCCTCGTGCCCCTTGCCCGCTACGATCAACGTGTCTCCATTCCCCAGCATGGATACGGCGTGGCGGATCGCCTCCGCCCGGTCTGCAATTTCCAGCGCACCCGGTGCCGCCGCCATGATCTCGGAACGGATCGTGGCTGGCTCCTCGGAGCGTGGATTGTCGTCTGTCACGATCACGATATCGGAAAGCCGCGTTGCCACCTCGCCCATGATCGGGCGCTTACCCTTGTCGCGATCACCACCGCAACCGAACACGGTGATGATGCGCCCGGAGGTGAAAGGACGCACCGATGTCAGCACCTTTTCCAGCGAATCCGGCTTGTGAGCGTAATCCACATAAGCCAGCGCCCCGTTTCCGGAGTGGCCAACGAGCTCCAGACGCCCCGCCGCGCCAATCAGCTTTTCCAGCGCCTTCATCGCAACGGACGCGGAAACGCCGGTGGACATGGCAAGGCCAGCGGAAACCAGCGCATTCGCCACCTGAAAATCACCCGCCAGCGGAATATCCACCTCGTAGATCGCGCCCTCGTGGTGAACTTCGATCATCTGCTTGTGGCGGAAATGCTCGACGCGCTTCAGCGAAAGATAATCGCCCTTGCGGCCAACGGTGCGCACATCATGCCCAGCCTTCGTCGCCACGTCTATTGCCTGTGCAGACCATGGATCGTCAGCGAATATGATGACGGGCGAACCCTTGGGCAGAAGCGTCTCGAACAGCCGCATCTTCGCAGCCATATAGTCTTCCACCGTTGGGTGGTAATCCATGTGATCACGGCCAAGATTGGTGAAACCGGCAGCGGAAAGCTTCACGCCGTCAAGACGGCGCTGGTCCAGACCATGGCTGGACGCTTCCATGGCCGCATGCGTCACGCCCTCATCGGCCAGTTCGGCCAGGAGCGCGTGCAGCGAAACCGGATCGGGCGTGGTCAGCGAACCATATTCCTCACGGCCCGGCGCGATGACGCCAGTCGTGCCGATCTGCGCTGCGGGATGCCCGGCAAAAGCCCATATCTGGCGCGTGAAGGAAGCAACGGATGTCTTGCCCGCCGTACCGGTTACGGCAACCATGGTTTCCGGCTGCCTGCCATAAAAGCGGGCGGCTGAAAGCGCGAGATAAAGCCTTGCATCGGAAACGACGAGAACCGGCACACTGACATTGAGCGGCTGGCTGGAAACGATGGCGGCTGCACCTTTGGAAATCGCGTCCTGCACGAAAGTCGCGCCATCCGCCTTGTTTCCAGCAACCGCTACGAAAAGCATGGCCTGCTGGACCTTGCGGCTATCCGCCGTAATCCCCGTAATCGTCAGCGCCCCGGCTTCAGTCCGAAGCAGTTCATTCAGTTCCGGGAACTCGGTCCCGGAGAGGTCTCGCAAATTCATCGATGTGTCCGTCTTGTCCCCCCGACGCGAATCGCCGGTCCATCATAAGCTGTACCAATCAATAAGACACGAGCAAGGCCGAGCCGTCGCTGCCGAATTTCGGTTTTACGCCAAGCATGGAAGCCGAACGGCTGATAATATCGTGGACCATAGGTGCTGCGGTGTTACCGGCAAGCGCTGCCCCGTTGCCCTTGTCCGTGCGCGGCTCGTCGATAAACGTCAGCACCACATATTGCGGATCGTAGATCGGGAAGGCGCCAAGGAAGGCGTTGAAGTTCTTGTCGTGCACGTAGCGGCCATTGACGACCTTGTCCGCCGTACCCGTCTTGCCACCCACATCGAAGCCTTCGACGCGTGCGTTGCGGCCAGAGCCCTTGGTGCCGTTCCAGTCGAACAGGAAGCGCATGTCCTTGCTGGTCGTCGGCTTCATCACCTGCTTGGCCACCAGATCGGCCTGCTCCCTCGTGCGCGGCAGGAATGTCGGCTCGATCAGCTTGCCACCATTGACCAGCGCTGCACCGGCAATCGCCGTCTGAAGCGGCGTGGTGGACACGCCGTGACCGAAGGAAATGGTAATGGAGTTGATCTTCTTCCATGTGCGCGGCTGCGATGGCATGGCCACTTCCGGCAATTCCGTCTGCATTTTCGACAGAAGACCGAGCTTCGTCAAAAAGTCCTTGTGGCCGTCGATGCCCACGGTGTCGGCAATCTTCGCCGTACCGATATTGGAGGAATACTGGAAGATTTCCGGCACGGAAAGCATGCGGCCCTTGCCGTGGAAGTCCTTGATCGTAAAGCCGCCGATGCGGATCGGCGCGCGGGCATCGAACATATCGTTGATATGCACCCGGCCGGAATCGAGACCCATGGCAATGGTGAAGGACTTGAAGGTGGAGCCCATCTCGAACGTACCGTTCGACATGCGGTTCAGCCAGCCTTCCTTGGCGCCTTCCGCCGGATTGTTCGGATCGTAATCCGGTTCGGAAACCATAGCGATGATTTCGCCCGTATGCACGTCCAGCACCACGGCGCCAGCGCCAAGTGCTTCGGTCTTCTTGATCCACTCGCTCACCACCTCACGCGCAATTGCCTGCACGCGAAGGTCGATGGAAAGCTTCACCGGCTCAAGCGGCTGGTCGGAGGTCATGCCCAGCGCCGTCAGGTCCGCAAGACCCTGGCTGTCCAGATAGCGCTCCATACCGGCCACGCCGCGGTTGTCGATGTTCACATGGCCCACGACGTGCGCCGCCGTTGGGCCGCCCGGATAGAAGCGGCGCTTCTCCGGACGGAAACCGATACCGGGAATGCCCAGCGCCAGAATCTGGCTCTGCTGCTTCGGCGTCAACTGACGGCGCAGCCACTGGAAGCGGGAATTGGAGGTCAGCTTCTGATAGGTGCCGCGCGTGTCCAGATCCGGCAACACGGTGCGGATTTTTTCGATAGCTTCATCCACATCCACGATGCGGTGCGGCTCGGCAAACAGCGAAACCGTGCGAATATCCGTCGCCAGCACTTCGCCGTTACGATCCAGAAGATCAGGACGCGACGCCATAAGACGGTCTGCGGGCGCAATGCTGGACACGGTTTCCGGCATCGCCATGCCATATTGCACCAACCGTCCACCGACGACGCCGTAAAAACACACGAAACCGAAAATCAGCAGGCCGACGCGGCTTTTCGCCTGCGATGCCCGCTTCTTGCGCGCACCCTCGAAGGCAGCATGGTCGGCACCGCCGGTCGTGCTGGCGGAAAAATGGGCTTTGCTCTTCAAAACCATGACGCGGGAGAGAAAAGACATCAGTCCACCGATCCTGTTATCGTTCCATCCATATCGCCAGACTCATCACCCGCATCGGGATCGATTGTGGCGACGGGCTTTGGTCGTGACGCGCCGATACGCGGTGTCGGCACCGGCATGGGCTTGGCCCCGCTGGCAACGATCTGGCCTGCGGGCGCCGATTTAGGCTTTACGCCACCAAGCGTCGCACCCGGCTTGGAGCCGTTGACGGCAGCGGCAATCACATCCTCGACGCTCATGCCCTCAGGCTCGGGCGGCTTAGGCAGCTGCGAACGCAGCATCGGAAGTTCCTGCGGCTGCGCCAGCTGCGTCGGCTGCGTCGCCGCCAGCCCAAGATCGCCCTGATAGGCGTTGACCAGACGGTGAAGACGGTTCGGCTGCGTCAGCAGCGCCCAGTCGGCGCGCAAAAGATCGATCGTGTCTCTTTCGAGCTTGATCTCTGCTTCCAGCTTCTTCACCGATTCAAGCTTGAGATCGGCCTGGTGCTTGATCGAATAGGTGACGACGGCTGCTGCCACCATCACGCCTACGAGAATGAGGTCGAGCGTGCGCAGCATATCAGCCTCCCATCTTTTCTAGACTGGCGAGATCGGGAAGATCGAAGATGGACACATCCGCCGGACGCGCCGGAGCCGTCGTGCGAATACCTGCACGCAGCTTGGCGGAGCGGGCGCGTGGATTGATATCCGCTTCCTCGTCACTTGCCGCGATCATCGGCTTGCCCAGCGCATCGAAAATCGCAGGCTTGTCTTCCACCATCGGCATATGGCGAGAGCCCGCCGCACGGCCAGAACGATCCGCGAAATATTTCTTCACGATCCGGTCTTCCAGCGAATGGAAGGTGACGACCACAAGGCGACCGCCCGGCTTCAGCGCCTGCTCTGCCGCAAACAGCGCCTGCGCCAGCTCACCCAGCTCGTCATTGACGAAAACGCGCAGCGCCTGAAATACCCGCGTCGCCGGGTGGATCTTGTCCTTCGCCTTGCGCGGCGTGACGATTTCGATCAGCCCGGCCAGATCGCGCGTCGTGCGGAACGGCTCTTCGGCACGCTTCTTCTCGATGGCGCGGGCAATGCGCCCCGACTGCTTTTCCTCACCGAGAAAACCGAAGATGCGAATGAGATCGGAAACCTTGCAGCGATTGACCACATCCGCCGCAGAAACGCCGGAAGCGGACATGCGCATGTCCAGCGGCCCGTTCTTCTGGAACGAAAAACCGCGCTCGGCCTCATCGATCTGCATGGAGGAAACGCCGATATCCAGCACCACGCCATCCAGCCCCTCGGCAGGCGCGTGCGATGCGAGATCAGAAAACTGCGAGTGAATAAGCGAAAGCCGTCCGCCATTTGCCGCAACCATCGCCTGCCCGCCCGCAATCGCGGTCGGGTCACGGTCAAGCGCGATGACATTTGCGCCTTGGTCGAGAATGGCCTGAGTGTAGCCGCCAGCACCGAAGGTGCCGTCCAGAATGACCTTGCCCGGTGCAGGCTCGAGCGCCGTCAAAACTTCGCGAAGAAGAACCGGAATGTGGCGAACCGGTCCGCCACCGGCATCAGAAGATCGTCCGCCAGAATTCGCCGCCATTCCGTTTCCCCGTCTTAACCGGGACGAACAGCCGAAAAACTGCGCCCCGTTCTTGCCGCCTTCTGCGCCTCGTGAAACGCTTCCGGCTGCCACAACTGAAAATGATCCGCCCGACCGACAAAGGTGATTTCGGAGGTGATGCCGGTAAAGTCCCGGATGAAATCCGTAACCATCAACCGCCCTTCCCCGTCGAGCTTCATGAAAATGCCGCCACCGTGAACCAGCAGCGACATAGCATTTGCTTCCGGCGAAAACGCATCCATGGATGCGATCTGCCGTTCGTAACGTTCCAGCAAGTCCGGCCCGCCAATGCTGATTGCCGGAAACGCGAAATCCTGAAGACAGTAAAGCTCCTGGATATTGCGCTCGGACAGCACCGAACGAAACGCTGAGGGAACCGAAACGCGCCCCTTGGCGTCGATCCTGTTCGTCACGTTCGATAAAAAGCGACCCATAAGCCAACTCACCAAAACCACCCGAACCCGCATGTTCGGACGACACCGTTACGCACGACAAATCGCTGACCGGCAGGGCAATGAACCCTGCAGACCTGTTCAGGCCTTCCATCCGTTTCAGCGATTGCGGGTCAAAAACACGACCCTCTGTGGTGTGCATTTGGGATACCATGGGACACTATGGGCGTCAATGGGAGAAGGCAGCGTGAACCGACTTCGGATTCGAATATTCATATCCCGTTAAGTTTAATGAATGGTTTACCGGCAGGCTTTCACGCCAACCGAAACAACTGCCCTAACGTGAGTTGGCCGAGAAATTTTATAAGCAATAACAATTGGCTACGCGAATCACCCGAATCATCGCGAGAGAAATTTCAAAAAAGGGAAAATAGCCAGTTGGCCTGTAAGCCGGGTTCTGTATGGCCCCGGTTTGACCCGGAACGTGGCAGCCATTCATCTGGGACGACGTTTGCACGCCGCCTCTCGCAACCCACCCGGATAACTCGCCCAAAAACCGGCTGTAGGCCCGCTTGCGCAGGCCCCGCGTTATCCCTATTCGGTCTTGCTCCCGGTGGGGTTTACCTTGCCACCCCTGTTACCAGCGGCGCGGTGGGCTCTTACCCCACCCTTTCACCCTTACCACCAAAAAGGTGGCGGTCTACTCTCTGCGGCACTTTCCCTGGGGTCGCCCCCGCCGGACGTTATCCGGCACCGTGCTTTTGTGGAGCCCGGACTTTCCTCACCCTACCGTCTTTCGACATTGATAAAGCGCGGCTGCCCGGCCAACTGGCACGCGCTCCTTAGACGGGTTCAGAATGAAAAGCCAATGGAAAATCGGGATAGAGCGATATCGCGAAGTGCGACCTGTGCTTTACCGTTTCGCTCGGGCAAGCCTGTTCTTTGCAACAGCATCGGCGAGACGCCTGCGAATTTGGAGAAAAAACGCCTCAGGTATCATCCCGTAATCGCTCCTAGAGGGATCGTCGGGACGAGGCCGGATATCAGAGCTAGGCCATTCGAACTCATTGACCTCTGAGACCCGCACCCAGTTCCGCTCCTGGTCCAGCCCGATCAAAGCGCAGATATCCGCCGGTATTTCCAGCGAATAGTCCTCTTCACCCATCTCTGGATAGGAGTGAGAAATCGGAACCACCAAAGTCTTGTTGGATTTTTTCGCGTACAGCACGATTGCGCAAGGCCTCTCCTTTTCGCTGCTTGAGAGACCTTTTTGACTATCCGCATGCCACAGGTAATCGAAGCGGATTACAAGACCCGGTACAGGTTCGGGATAGTTCACTCGGAGGCTTTACCGTATTCCGCGTCCATGATCGCGGACAGCATCTCGTCATCCATCTCTTCAACATGGATCGCCCGGCGCTCTTTCTTCTTCAAACGCTCATAGTTCTCGAGCTCTTTCAAGCTGATGTAAGCACCGATTGGACGACCATGGGACGTAACTTCAACACCGCCTGAAGCCAGCGCTTCATCGCTATATTTGCCAAACTCTTTGGCGAACGTCGTTGCGGCCACTCGCACCGGATAACCCATCAATCCACCTCAATTTCTGGCATTTAAAAATACGGAACTTCCGTAATTTGTCAATGTTTGGGCGAGTTAGCTTCCTCCAGATTACGCAAACGGCGGCGAAAACTCCCTGCACGTCTCCATGCTGCGTCCGCCCGTTAAAACGCATCAAACGGCAATGCACCGATAATCAAAGGCCCGCCGTTTTTCTCAAATCGTCATTGATGCGCGATTGCCAGCCCTTGCCCATTGCCTTGTAGTGCTCCACCAAATCCGGATCGAGCCTTATCGTCACCGGCGTCTTCGTGTTTTCAGCTTTCGGCCTGCCTCGGCGGGTGATCTCCTGGTCGATACTTTTCGCAAGATCAGGAAATGCATCGCGAAAAGGCTTTGCATACGCGAGCTCCTCATCCGTCGCTTCAGGCGCATCCGGATCGGAAGTGATCATACGCTGCACTTCCGCCTCCTCCGCATCCGAAAGCGGGCGCTTTGACGAAAATCTAACAGGCATTACAGCCTCCTTAGAATGAGATAGGGTCTAATCTAGCCTGAAAAATCTAAGCATCAAAAACAGGCGAAAAATCCGCCTCATACCCCTGCCCGCCGACATGTCCCGCGGTCAACAGCACCGCACCCAGCCGCCCGATCTCGTCCGAACTCTTCGCCGCGGTTCCACAGCCGCCCGTCAAGACAGCAATCCGCTCAGACCCGCTATATCCAATCGCCGGAAAACCGCTCGGCGTGTAGGACACGACACACGCGGCCATCGAGATGCGCGCTCGGTCTATGGTCGGTATCAGCGAGGCGATGATGTCGGAGAAATCGTCGCGAACCTGCGCCCTTCCTCCTGCGCGGAACCATGCCCGCATCTCCGCATCCGTCCGCAGCGGAACATTGACCGGCTCACCACCGATCTTGAGATAGGTCTTGCCATCTGGATAACGTACCGGAGGCAGCAGATAGATATGCTTCTTCGGATCGGTTGGCTCGTAGATCAGCGACGGCATGTCCGCATATTGAGGCAATTCCGCTTCGGGAATTTCGAACAGGGCAATCGTTCGACCATAGACATTCATCGAAAGCCTTTGCGGCAGCAGCCCTTCCGCAATGGAAAATCCTCCAGCGGCAACCAGCACCTTTTCCGCCGTGTAGCACTGGCCCGATTCCGTCATAACCGTCGCCACGCCGCCCTCGTCACGCACCGAAACCGCAATATCATCGAACCGCGTCACGCCGCGCTTCTCGGCAGCGATAATCTGCGCCCGCACCAGTGCGCGTGGATCGACGTAACCAGCGTTGCTCCGCTCGAATACGCCTTCGCAACCGCTTTCAAACGCAAAATACGGGAAGCGTTCGACGAGCGCCGCATCACCAAGCATCTCGGTTTCGACACCAAGTTTCCCTGCCGCCGCACAAACATTCTCGATATAGGGAAAGCCAGTACCCCGCGCCTTGCCGACGATCAGGCAGCCCACCTCCCCGTAAAAATCCACACCGCTCTCGCGGGCAATTTCCTCGTAACGAACAATAGAACGATTGGCGAGAAGCGCCCAATCCGCGTTCCCATCTATCGTGCGCGTAATCCGCGCCGCATCGTAATGGCTGGCAAAAACACCTTCATGCCGCGCAATATTCTCAGGCTCCTTCGGCCCGATCAACGCCACGCCATCCACCCCCAACGAAAGATGCCGCGCTGCCGCCGCCCCCATCATACCCGCGCCGACGACGATATATTTGAACTGCGCTGCCATGCCCGCTCTCACCAATTTTCAGATTCTGTTTCAGCCATTTGTAGCCGGTTCCTGAATCGATGTCAGAGGGAATTCATGCGAGCGCCACCCACGCCTTTATCGGACAATTACTCTTGATCCGGCAAAGCAAAAACGAGACCGAATATTGGCGCAAAGCGCTCCAGCACCTCTTCCATGATGTCATCTGAAACTTTATCGGCGGACTTCTGGGCATTACGGTTGCGCCAGTCCAGGGACTTAACCTGATCTATTTGAATGACGCCAGTCACGCTCGTCCCTGCACCGCTCAACTGAACCGCGAAACCATTCGCTCGTGACGCAGTGCCTGTCGTCGTAATCGGTGCGATGAATGCAAAACCTGTCGCCATATTGAACTTGAACGCCGACAATATCAGCCCGGCATGTCGTCCGCGCTGCTCTTTCCCGGCAGAGGGCTGCATATCGAGCCACCAGACTTCACCGGGCGACGGAATATTCGGCCTTACCAAGTTTCATTTCCCGCTGAAGGCGCATTGATCCATTCATCTTCTTCAGGCGAGCGCGGGGAATTTGCGTCATAGCCCTCAAGCAATTCATCGAGCGTATATTTCGGCTTGCGGACCTTGATGGTTTTGGGGCGAGCAGAAACTGCTTCGGCAATGACCTGCTTTCCCTTGACAGACACGATCATCTCTTGACCTTCGGTAAGGCCAAGCATGTTGCGTGCAGCCGCTGGAACCGTCAGCACCAAAGATCCACCCGCCTTTTTAAGCTTGGAAGTCGTTGAAAACTCTTCTCTGGCTGACTGAACTTTCGGCATGAGCTTCACCTCGAAAATGTAGAACTTTTATATAACACTTCGATCTACGTACAGCAAGTTTTGCCATTTCAAGAATTCATCAAACAAAAACCGGCGCCATCTCCCGCGCGAAATCCTGTTCCCCCAATTGCCCCTCAAGCAAAAGCACCGCTCCTAGCCGTCCAATCTCGTCCGAAGACTTCGCTGAGACGAAATTGCCGCCGGTCAGTACGGCGATGTTGGAGGATTGGGTGTAGCCGATATAGGGGTAGCCGGTGCGGGTGATGGAAGCCACGCAGGAACCGGACGTGACGGGGCAGCCGGAAAGCTCGGGCATAAGCTCCGTCGCACGACGGATAAGGAAATCGACTTCGCTTGGCGTTCCATCCGAGTGAAACCATTCAACTGCTTCACCCAGCGTCTCAAGCCTGCCCTTCTCGCTCTCCCCACCGATCTTCAGATAGACTTTTCCGTCAGGATAACGAACCGGAGGAAGAATATAGACGATGTCGTCGGCGTTTTCGGCCAGCACGATTGTCGATGGCATGTCGGCGAAAGCCTGCTGCTTTGCCTCGTCCAGTTCGAAGAAAGCGATGGTACGCCCCGTTGCGGCCATGTCCACCTTGGAAGGCACGATATCGGCCATGTTGGTAAAACCGCCCGCCGCAACGATGATCTTTTCCGCCGTATAGCGCTGGCCCTCGGAGGTCGCCACCGCGACGCCGGACCCGGTATCCGATACCTTTGCGACAGTCTCACGGATGATCCTCGCGCCTTGTTTTTCGGCAATCGCAATCTGCGCCTTCACCAGCGCACGCGGGTTAACATAGCCAGCATTGCGCGGCTCGAACCAGCCCTGATGATCCTGCGGTAGCGAGAACATCGGAAAGCGCGATGCAAGCGGAGCAGGCCCATAAGTTTCGATAGAGAACCCGAGCGCGTCCCGACTACCCATTGCGCCCGCCACATAGTCGCCACCCAGACCCTCGCCATTGCCGACGAAAAGGCAGCCCACCTCGTGGTAAAAGCGGATGCCGCTCTTCTCTTCGATTTCGGCATAACGGCCAATAGAACGCTTCGCCAGCTCGGCCCAAACCGGGTCGCCGTCGAAACCGCGTGTGATGCGGGCTTCATCGTAATGGCTGGAGAAAACGCCGCGGTGGGCTTTCCGGTCCGCAGGCTCGGCAGGGCCGATCAGTGCCACGCCATCCGTCTGCGCGGAAAGATGGCGCGCCGCAGCGGCCCCCATCATTCCAGCCCCGATCACGATGTATTTGAAGTCCGGCATAACAGCATTTCCTTTTGCTACCCATCCAGTAGCAAACCCGATACGCCGAAAGAAGCCCCCGCCGCGTTGATGTCCATCAACCCTGCAAAAGCGCCTGCACCTTGCCGCAGTAACGCTTCGAGACCGGGTTCATGCGCGTGGCACCGTGGCCTGCATTGTAACGCAGAATGGTGCCGCACACTTCGCCGCCGCCCAGCTGGTGCGCGGTTGCCAGGTACTGCATGCCCCAGCGTATATTGGTTTCGGGATCGTAGAGAGCCTTGGTCGTGCCGCGATAGCCCATCATGCGCGCGGTTGCGGGCTTGATCTGCATCAGCCCCACTTCCCCGGCACTGCCGCGAGCCTTGGGGTTGCCCTTGCTCTCCACCGAAACCACCGCGTGGGCGAGGTTCACCGGCACGCCGTAACGCTTGGCATATTTAACGATGAGATCGGAGTAATCGTTCTTCAGCGTCGTTGGAAGTGTTCGTTCAGGGATGGGATAACCCGGCTTACGGAAATAGGTCTGCAGGGTCACGGTTTTGGTCTTCACGTCATCCTTGGCAAAAACAAGTCCAGTCTGCGCGGCCAGCATGGATATGCAGACCGAGACAGCAACAATTACGCTTCTCATCAGAGTTAAGAGTCTCCAGGCATGAAGTCTGTCAGTAGAGCGGATGCAAGGCGCATCCATCCGGAAAGTCCAATCGAACGATCCGTCGAAGTCTTCATCATTGTTATTGACGGCTACACACGCAATATCGAGCCAGCCGCAGTTCGATGAGGCTGTTAAAGTGGCCCAATAAGGATTTACTGTGGCAGATCGGGAAAAACGCGCTCCGCGATGCTTTTTAGCGGAACGATTTTGCGCAAAACGCGTTTATGCGGACCGAAATTTCGGCAGCGATGAAATAAGCCGATGCAGGGTGTCGATGGTCGAGAAATCCGCGATGCCATCCACCAGAACGGGGCGGAAGTGACGCTGAAACGCTGCCACCGCACCTTCGGTCCTGTCGCAATAACTGCCCGAAATTTCAACGCCGTAACCATAGAGCGACAGCATGGATTGCAGCGCCTCCACAGGCTGGCCGCTATCGCCGCGCTGGAAGAAGCGACCGCCGCCGATCGCTGCTGGCGCAACCCAGTGCCCGATGCCCTGCTGCGACAGGATGTCCCACGGGAATTTCTCACCGGGATCGACCTTGCGAACCGGCGCGATATCGGAGTGCCCCAGCACGCGCTCAGGCGCGATGGACCACCGCGCGCCGCAATCGCGACATAATTCGATGACCGCGTTAATCTGGGGTTCAGGAAACTCCGGCAGCCCGGCAGGGTGCCCGCCGTTGGCAATCTCGATACCGATGGAGCGGGAGTTCAGATCGGTCGCGCCTGCCCAGAAGCTCTTGCCCGCATGCCACGCACGGCGGCTTTCCGACACCATCTGGATGACGCGCCCGTCTTCGAAAACGAAGTAATGGCTGGAAACCTGGCTTTCGGGATTGCACAGCCAAGACAGCGCGCTGTCGGCACTGCCCATGCCGGTATAATGAAGAATGATGGCATCGGGTGCCGTCACCTCCACCCGCTCACCGTGGTTGGGCGAAGGCTGGACGATAGCACCGGCATAATCCGGCTGGAAGTCACTCATGCGACGCGGCGTTCTTTCTCGATTGCCGCATAGGCGGCGTTGAGAGCCGCCATACGCTCATTTGCCGCCGCATGCAATTCCATCGGCACGCCACGCGCAATCAGCTTGTCGGGGTGATGTTCCGCCACCAGCAGCCGGTAACGCTTGCGAATATCGGAGAAATCGTCAGATGGCGAAACGCCGAGCACACGATAAGGGTCGCGCCCTTCCATGTGCACATGCCGCGCCATGATCGTCTCGAAATGATCTTCGGTAATGCGGAAAATTTCCGCGATGCGACCGAGGAAGGCCAGTTCGCGCTCATGGATCAGCCCATCCGCCTTGGCGATATGGAACAGACCATCGACCACGCTTTCCAGCATCTCGCAGTTTTCACGGCCCGTGCCACACAGGCCCGCAAGCCGCTCGGCATAAGCTTCGTAACCTGCCACATCCTGACGCGCGAGATTATACAGCCTTGCGACGTTCTTCGCTTCTTCCTCGGGAAAATCGAATATCTGGCGGAAAGCGCGCACTTCGGCGTCATTCACCACGCCATCCGCCTTCGCCATCTTGGCCGAAAGCGCGATGATTGCGACAGAAAAGGAAACCTTGCGACGCGTTTCCGGGTCGCCTTCGAACACGGTCCGAACCGCCTCGATAACACGGCTCAGGACGTTGCCTGCCGCATCGCCGATTGCGCCGAGCAGCCGTTCCCACAAAGATGAAAGTTGCAAACAGGCAAAATCGAACATCATGTCTCTAAGCATGACGGCTCCGTTTGACGAATGCAATATACATAAAGGTCGCAGATCATTAAGTTTTATTCATCTTCCGCTGGTTGCGGCAGCACCAGAAATGCAGCCGAAACAGGTTTTCCACAGGCTCACTTTCGCGCCTCTTTCGCTTCTCATCATTGAAACGATTATATTCGAGCGTCAGTTCACCGATATTCGAAAATACCGCGAAATACCCGTTTTTCTTGAGAAATTCACTTTACATGCCACATTCGCTGTCGCATCCATTTGGCCTATCACGCATTGAAACCGACAAAGGAGTGCCCCGATGGCCAAACAGAAAGTCGCAATGTTGACCGCAGGCGGTCTTGCGCCCTGCCTCTCTTCCGCGGTTGGCGGATTGATCGAGCGCTACACCGACATCGCGCCTGATATCGACATCGTGGCCTATCGCTCCGGCTATCAGGGCGTGCTTTTGGGCGATAGCGTCCAGATCACCCAGCAGATGCGCGAAAAAGCTCCGCTCCTGCACCGCTATGGCGGCTCGCCCATCGGCAACAGCCGCGTCAAGCTCACCAATGCCGCAGACTGCGTCAAGCGCGGGCTGGTGAAGGAAGGCGAGAACCCGCTGCAGGTCGCAGCAGAGCGTCTCGCCAAGGATGGCGTCACGATCCTCCACACCATCGGCGGCGATGACACCAACACGACGGCAGCGGATCTCGCCGCCTATCTCGGCGCCAACGGCTATAATCTCACCGTCGTCGGCCTGCCGAAGACGGTCGATAACGACGTGGTTCCGATCAAGCAGTCGCTCGGCGCATGGACGGCGGCCGAAGTCGGCGCCAACTTCTTCGATAATGTCAGCAACGAGCAGAGCGCAGCACCCAAAACCTTCGTCATTCACGAAGTCATGGGCCGCCACTGTGGCTGGCTGACGGCGGCCACGGCGCGCGCCTACATCCAGAAGACCAAGGGTAATGAATATGTCGAAGGCCTGCTGATGGGCGAGCAGCTCAAGAGCATCGACGGTCTCTACCTGCCGGAAATGGCTTTCGATATTCAGGCCGAAGCCGAGCGCCTGAAGAAGATCATGGAAAAGACCGGCTTCGTCACGCTTTTCGTATCGGAAGGTGCAGGCCTCGATTCCATCGTGGCCGAGCGCGAAGCGGCGGGCGACACGGTCAAGCGCGATGCCTTCGGCCACGTCAAGATCGACACGATCAATGTCGGCGGCTGGTTCCAGAAGCAGTTCGCAAGCCTCATCGGCGCGGAACGCACCATGGTTCAGAAGTCCGGCTATTATGCCCGCTCCGCTGCGGCAAATGGCGAGGACCTGCGTCTCATCCAGGGCATGGTGGATCTTGCCGTCGAAAGCGCATTGAACAAGGTCTCCGGCGTCACCGGTCATGATGAGGATCAGAACAGCAAGCTGCGCACCATCGAATTCCCGCGCATCAAGGGCGGCAAGCATTTCGATATCTCGGCCAAGTGGTTCGGCGAAGTGATGGATCACATCGGCCAGCCTTACAAGGCGGCCTGACATCCTCCCGGCAACTGTGGCCTAAACACACTTAAGAAAATTTGATGCATCCATCGGCTCAGAATCCCGTTTCGGTTTCGGGGCCGATGCTGTAGTCTGTGATATGATAACGACAGGGCGGCGAGGTCTATTCATCCTCCGCACGCTTTGTGATGTCAGGGAGGGCAAGGAGGAAAGTAGATGTCCGCACAAGTCTGGCTGGTTTTCTGCGCAGCCTGTGCTGTTCTTTTTGCGCTCCCCTCGCCAATCGCCTTCAAGGTCGCGAGCTATTCCGCCGTGCGCGGAAAACGCACCATGATAGCCTCCGTCACCGGCGCCACGCTTGGCACCGTTACCACCCTCACGGCAGCCTCCCTGATTGCGATAGCCGCAGACCTCATTCCGGACTCCTTTCTGGATGTCATCCAGTGGGCTGGCATCGGCTGGTTGATGCTGTTCAGCCTGTGGACCATCGCCACTCCCGCCGCACGCGAGGCGAATGCAGATAACGATAATCTGCGCGCCAAAACCTACGGTGCGATCTTCGCCGATTGCTTTCTTCTGGCCGCTCTGCGCCTGCGCTATTTCGGCTTCTTCGTCGCCTTCCTGCTGCAATTCCTCAATGGCACGCGCGATGTGGTGGAGATGCTGGCGCAAATGCAGGCTATCGTTCTGGCCATAGCTTTGATTTGCCTCACACTTCAGGCATCTTTCGCACGTTTCACAATCGCGCTTGTGCGCCGGTCTTCGCTCACCAAAAAGGTCAGAAATCCGCGCGGAACCCACTTCATTGCGGGCCGCGCCGTCACCGCCGGATACCGCCGCATTGCGGCCTGATCAACAACGCGCCCTTCCCGTCTTGCCGGAATCCCTACGATAGGTTAATGATCGCAGCGATGGGACTGCCTGCTTCGTTTGAAACGGGGGCGTCGACGGACAGGCATATTAGAGGCGGCAGCATGACAACTTCTGACAATTTGCGCCGAAAATCGGCGTTACTTTTGTCGTCCACCATGGGCCTTGCGCTGGCATTGGCAGGATGCACCAGCGTTGAAGTCGCAGACAAAACCGAGATTCATTCCCCAAAAATAGCGGCAGCCGCCGCAACACCTCAGGCCGCTCCCGGCACGCCAGAGGCATCCGCCCAGCCGCAGACACAGCAGGCGGTCGCAGCGACAGCAGCAACTCCCGCAGCCGGCCCAACCGGCGCTCCGGTCGAAGTTGCTTCCAACGCCGCCGTAACGCCTCTTCCCTCTGCCGCAGCCGTCAAGGGCGGTCGCGTGGCTTTGCCCCCGGCAGCAGAAATCGCCGCCGCAGCAGCCATTTCCGCGCAGACGCAGCAGCCCGAAACCCAACAGATCGCTTCCGTCACCACCGATGCATCGCTCGGCGCAACACCGGTTGCCGCAACCGCGATGACGACAACCAGCGCCGCTGGCCTTCACGCTGCCGCCAACACATCGGGCACCGCATCCTTGCCGCAGGTCGTTGCCGTCAAGGGCAGCTTCCCGCCAGCGCCGCCACCACCCGGTACGCCTTCCTCGGCGCCAGTGCAGTTGACGGAAGAAATGGTGCGTGAACAGACCATCGTGCCTCTGCGCAAACCGGAAGGCACCATGCTCGCCTATGCATCGGCGCCACAAAACGCAGCACTCGCCGCCATCAGCACCCGCGAGGGCCTGACGACCGCACCAGAGGGTCCGCAGCCTGTCGGTCGCGAAAAACTCAGCGGCCTCATCTCCAAATACGCGACCATGTATCATGTACCGGAAGATCTGGTGCACCGCGTGGTCATGCGCGAAAGCCGCTATAATCCGGCAGCCTATAATGGCGGCCACTTCGGCCTCATGCAGATCAAGCACGCCACCGCCCGCTCCATGGGCTTCAACGGCCCGGCCAACGGCCTCTTCGACGCCGAAACAAACCTCAAATACGCGGTCAAATACCTCAGCGGCGCCTGGAAAGTCGCCGAAAACGACCGCGACGGCGCCGTCCGCCTCTACGCCCGCGGCTACTACTACGACGCCAAACGCAAAGGCATGCTCCACGTCCTGCGCCAGTAACGGCACTCCCTCCGCCTTGAGCCTGGGTGCGAGAGTCTAATTGACTTCGGAGCGGAACCCCTCACCTGAAAAATCTATGACTTAGCTAAAGCTAAGATCATGATTTTTCTTCCTCTCCCACAAGGGTAGTGGTAACCCGAGGCACCGTTCCTACTCTCAAGAAAGCTTGAGAAACAGCGAAACGGTGCGGCACATTTTCCTCTCCCCCTGTGGGAGAGGATAGAAAACCTCGACTTCGCAAAGCGAAGTCCTAGGTTTTCTTGGTGAGGGGTAACCTTTGCCCCACCAACGCACAACCCACCCTCCGTCATCCTCGGGCCTGACCCGAGGATCCACAACCACTTGATTTCGTTGAAGTACGTGGATCCTCGGGTCAAGCCCGAGGATGACGGCAGTGGGTGCCTTAGCCTTGTTGCCGAATTACGGCTGCATCAGCACGCCCACATAGTGACCCGCCCCAACCCCAGCACCACGAATTTTTCTAAAAAACCAAAAAATAATCCCCCCAACATTTTTCCCCACCCCCAAAACCACCCGTACACTCCCCCCATCCCGTCGCGGATACACCGCAAGGCGTTGCGGCGAGGCGGGGTCGGCGCTGGTTGGGAGAAGACGACGCAAAGTCTCTCAATCGGGGTTCGTGAGAATGGCCACCTCCGGCGACAAGGGAGGAGCATGTGAACGTCGGACCGTTCGTTTGCTCCAGTCCCAGTCAGTGCGCCGGGTTTGCTTGCGCAGCATGCAAGGTGGTGGAAGGCATGGTTTCGGTGCTTCACGTCCGGCGGCAAGCCACACGAAGCACCGGCGGCGCTTCGCCCTGACCGGCTAACCGGCGGGGACGAGACTAAGGCGTCAGACGAACACCATGTTTTCTACCACTGCAGAATGGCCGAGTTCACGAGCATAAACCGCTGAACGGGGCGCTGAGAGGTGCCATATACTAAACTACCAAACGAGGCAGCTTTCAGTGCCCCGTCCGGAATGCCATGGCCTGAAGGGGCAATGGACAAGAATGAGAAGATCAAGCCACGGGCAGGTGCTGCCGCGTGAACGGCGAAGCTTGGAATGAAGCTGGCCGGGATATTTGATAGCGACGACATTAGCTACCCTCATCCTGAGGTGCGCAGGCGAAGCCGGAGCCTCGAAGGGCGAGGGTTGCGGGCCGCATACTCGAGCTTGTGGTCGGATGCTTCGAGGCCCCTGCGGGGCACCTCAGCATGAGGGTGGTGGGTGTGGCAACGTCAAGACTACGGCACGACACAGCAACCCTTATCACACCCCCGTCATCAAACTGTTGCGTCCCGGCGCTAAACGCCTGTCACCCGAACGAGAGGTGGAATCATATGACGAGTGCCGCACCCAAGACCGGCTTCAGCAAGAACGCCAAGCTCAAGGACGCTCTTCTCCAGCACAAGGCATTGTCCACCAGCGGGCTGTCCGAGCGGCTGTTTGGCGTGCTGTTTTCCGGCCTCGTTTATCCGCAAATCTGGGAAGATCCCGATGTCGACATGCAGGCCATGGAGCTGCGGGAAGGCCATAGCATCGTCACCATCGGCTCCGGCGGCTGCAACGTACTGGCATACCTTTCGCGCAATCCGAAAAGCATCGATGTGGTCGATCTCAATCCCCACCACATCGCGCTGAACAAGCTGAAACTTGCCGCTTTTCGCCATCTGCCGAACCATGGCGATGTCGTGCGCCAGTTCGGACGCGCGAATGTGCGCTCCAATGCCGATGGCTATGACCGCTTCATCGCGCCGCACCTCGATGAGCAGACGCGCGCTTACTGGTCGAAGCGCAGCATGACGGGCCGTCGTCGCATCTCTGTGTTCAACCGTAATATTTATCGCACCGGCCTGCTTGGTCGCTTCATTGGCGCAGGCCATGTGCTGGCCCGTCTGCACGGCGTAAAACTCCAGGACATGGCGCAGGCACGCTCCATCGAAGATCAGCGCCGCTTTTTCGATGAGAAGGTCGCCCCCCTCTTCGACAAGCCGATGATCCGCTGGCTGACCAAACGCAAAAGCTCGCTCTTCGGCCTTGGCATTCCGCCCAAGCAGTATGACGAGCTTGCGAGCCTCTCGGACGGCAACACAATCGCTCCGGTTCTGCGCCAGCGGCTCGAAAAACTCGCCTGCGATTTTCCGCTGAAGGAAAACTACTTTGCATGGCAGGCCTTTGCGCGGCGGTATCCGGATGACCATGAGGGCGCCCTGCCCGATTACCTGAAGACGGATTACTATCCCGCAATCCGCCAGAACGCCGCCCGCGTCGCCGTTCATCACGCCACGTTCACGGAGCTTCTCGCCTCCAAAGCCGCATCCTCGGTGGATCGCTACGTGTTGCTCGACGCGCAGGACTGGATGACCGATACCCAGCTCAACGAATTATGGGCGCAGATCACCCGCACTGCGGTCCCGGAAGCCCGCGTCATCTTCCGCACGGCTGCGGAAAAAAGCGTCATCGAAGGGCGCCTCTCGCCGGATATCGGGGCGCAGTGGTCCTACCTCGAAGAACGTTCGCGGGAGCTGAACGCACAGGACCGCTCGGCTATTTACGGCGGCTTCCACATCTATCAGAGGGCTCTGGCATGAAGATCATCGGAGACAGCGTCAGCCTCAACGATGCCCATCACGCTGGCCTGATGGACAAGATGTATCGCCACCAGCGACACATTTACGATATCACCCGCAAATACTACCTGCTCGGGCGGGACCGGACCATCGAGAAGCTTGACGTGCCGCAAGGCGGAAGCCTTTTGGAAGTGGGCTGCGGCACAGGTCGCAATCTGCTGCTCGCAGCGCGCCACTTTCCTTCCGCCAGACTCTATGGTCTCGATATCTCCGCCGAAATGCTGACCACTGCCAGCGAGAATTTTACTGGCAAGCGTGAACGCCCCACGCTGCGCGTATCAGATGCGACAACCTTCAAGCTCAGCGAATTCGGCCGCAGCGAAGGCTTCGATCGCATCATGATCTCCTATGCGGTCTCGATGATCCCGGAGTGGGAAAAAGCCATCGAACGCGCCCTCCTCTCGCTTGCGCCGGGCGGCTCGCTGCACATCGTGGATTTCGGCCAGCAGGAGAATCTGCCGGTCTGGTTCCGCAACATGCTTCAGGCATGGCTGACGAAGTTCCACGTCACGCCGCGCGCAAACATGCGTTACGTTCTGGAAACGCTGGCTGGAAGCCACAATGCAAGCCTGGAATTCGAACCGATTGCGCGTGGCTATGCATGGCGTGCGGTTCTGACGTTGCAGGGGGCCTGAAGCAATCCCGACAACCTCTTGCCTCGTCAAGTCAGGTGGGAGCAAATGAAGAAGCCCTTGCAATAACCGCTTGTTTACCCTGTTATGGTAAATGGGAGTTAACGATATGCGCCGCGTTTCGCGCGCAAGATCGTCGGCGGGACATCATTTATCGACTGGGAACATCATGCGGCGGCTCATTCCGGCTCTTCTCACCACCCTGCTCATCGTCAGCGGCTGCACCTCCACCAGTTACGATTTCCTCGAAACAGCCTCCGTCGCAAGGCCGAAATTCAAGGATAACGATCCGCAGGATTTCGGCTCGAAATCACCTCACCGCCACGAGGTGCACGGCATCGACGTATCCAAGTGGAATGGCGATATCGAGTGGGCTACGGTACGCGAGTCCGGCGTGTCCTTCGCCTTCATCAAGGCAACCGAAGGCACCGACCGTGTCGATTCCCGCTTCGATGATTACTGGCGTGGTGCCGCCGCCGCAGGCGTTCCGCATGCGCCCTACCACTTCTATTACTTCTGCGCCCCGGCGGATGCGCAGGCAGACTGGTTCATTCGCAACGTGCCGAAGGAATCGATGAAGCTGCCGCCGGTGCTGGATGTGGAATGGAACCCCGCCTCCCCCACCTGCAAGACGCGCCCGTCGCCCGAAGTGGTCCGCGCCGAAATCCAGCGCTTCCTTACCCGCATCGAGAACTATTACGGCAAGCGCCCGATCATCTATACCAGCGTCGATTTCCATCGCGATAATCTGGTCGGTCAGTTCAAGAACTACCATTTCTGGGTCCGCTCTGTCGCAGCGCATCCATCGCAGATTTACGCGGACCGCCAATGGGCCTTCTGGCAATATACCGGCACCGGCGTCATCCCCGGCATCAGCACACCGACCGACATCAATGTGTTTGCGGGTAGCGAGAAAAACTGGCGCACATGGGTTGCCGCGGCCTCTCAGGCGCGTAGCTGAAGAAGAAGGCTTGCTTTTTCCGCTGAGAAAGGCAGATGTGCAGCGAAATAATCGCAAAGGTCGGGAAACCAAACCCTTGCGAAACGTCTTTCCACGATCTCGCCCACGCTTCCGCCACAAAGGCTAGGGAAACGAATGGGGCAAATCGCACATTGAGGAATTCCGATGCTCAGCTTTTCGCAACGCAGCCTCGCGCTTGCTGCCACGCTCTTCACACTGTCTTGCGGCTCTGCGCTTGCCGTCACCCCAACCGTTTCGCCGGATGATCCGAAGCAGGTTGCCTGCGGCGGCGATCTCTCGGCATTTTTGAAGGGCGTGAAGGACGAGGCCATCTCCAAGGGCGTGCCCGCAGAGGCCGTGGACAAGGCGCTGGCTGGCGCGCAGATCGACCAGAAGGTGCTGTCGCGTGACCGCGCTCAGGGCGTGTTCCGCCAGACCTTCCTCGAATTTTCCCAGCGCACCGTCAGCCAGGGCCGCCTGGATATGGGCCGCAAGAAGCTTCAGGAATACGCTTCCACCTTCAAGCGCGCCGAAGACGAGTTCGGCGTCCCCGCCGGCGTCATCGCCGCATTCTGGGCCATGGAAACCGATTTCGGCGCCGTTCAGGGCGATTTCAATACGCGCAACGCGCTGGTAACGCTGTCGCATGACTGCCGCCGCCCAGAGCTTTTCCGCCCGCAGCTGATTGCGCTTACGGAAATGGTGCAGCATGGCGATCTCGATCCGGCCACCAACACCGGCGCATGGGCCGGTGAAATCGGTCAGGTGCAGATGCTGCCCAAGGACATCATCGCATTCGGCGTCGATGGCGATAATGACGGCCACATCAACGTCAAGGGTAGTTCCCCTGACGCGATCCTGACGGCTGCCAAGTTCATCCAGCATCTCGGCTTCAAGAAGGGCGAACCCTGGATTCAAGAAGTCTCGGTGCCTGAGAACCTGCCTTGGGAAAAATCCGGCCTCGGCGGCACACTGACGGCGGGCGAATGGTTCAACCTCGGCGTCACCCCGCGCGATGGCGACAAGAAGTTTGCCAACCTCCCCGCCGCACTCATCATGCCGCAGGGTCGCAAGGGACCGACCTTCCTGACCTATCCGAACTTCAACATCTATCTGGAATGGAACCAATCCTTCATCTACACCACGTCTGCCGCCTACTTCGCGACACGGCTGATGGGTGCGCCGGTCTATAACAAGGGCAACCCAGATCCGGGCCTGGACGATGCGGCGATGAAGGAATTGCAGACCAAGCTGGACGCCAAGACGCATGATGTCGGTAAGATCGATGGCATTCTCGGCTCCGGCACGCGCATCGCCGTTCAGCGAGAACAGCAGCGCCTTGGCCTGCCCGCCGATGGCTGGCCGACACGCGAGCTGCTCGACAAGCTTTGATCGTTACGCATCCAAATAAACACGCTGAAATGGCCGGGCAAACGCCCGGCCATTTACTTTTTTTACGGTCCGAATAACGATTTTTTCACCCTGTAATATAAGTTGTTTTTCAAAGGATTGGTGCCGCAATTTCATCCAGATTGAGCCTAATCGGTGTGCAGCGCATCATAAAAACCGCTTTTCAAAAGACACAAAACGGTCATAATGGTTGATGTCAACGAAAAGGAGGCAGAGCATGGGACTTACAAATTCTCTTAATGCCTTAGCAGTCGGTGTGGCGTTTGCGTTCGTCGGGGTGATGCTTTTCATCTAACGCGGACGTTGGGGTTTAGGACGCATACCGCTAAGTTGATCCACATAAGCCATTAAAAAAGCGCAGGTTTTGGTACCTGCGCTTTTTTCATTTTGAAGATTGGTGTTGGCTTTACGCTGCGGATTTCCGCGCCGGGCGAAAGCCGACATTCTCCAGAACCGCATTGACCAGAGGCGCGCGGTTCATCGTGTAGAGATGAAATTCGTTAACGCCGCGGCGCTGCAGGTCGAAAATCTGCTCCGCCGCCACATCGGCGGCGACCTTGGCACGCTCTGCCGGATTGTCGTCATAACCGGCGAAGCGATCATCCAGAAACGACGGAATGGTGGTGCCGCAGCGGCCCGCAAAGCGCTTCAGCTGCGTGAGGTTCTGGATCGGCATGATGCCCGGCACGACCGGTATTTTGATACCAGCTTTTGTCACGCGCTCCATGTAGCGCTCGAACACATCATTATCGAAGAAGAACTGCGTCAGGGCGCGGGTTGCGCCAGCATCCGCCTTCAGCTTCAGCATTTCGATATCCACCGCGTCGCTTTCGCTCTCCGGGTGCTTTTCAGGATAGGCTGATACGGAGATTTCGAAATCGCCACGCTCTCGCAGACCACGCACAAGGGCTGCGGCGTTCTCATAGCCTTCAGGATGCGGCTTGTAAGCCGTGCCGATGCCCGTGGAGGGATCGCCGCGAAGTGCCACGAAATGCGTCACGCCGATCTCACGGAACTCGTCTACGACCTCATGAACTTCACGCTTGCTGGCATCCACGCAGGTCAGGTGAGATGCGGTGGCAAGACCGGCGACCGAAATCATCCGGCGCACCGCTTCCAGCGTCGGCGCCTTGGTGGTGCCGCCAGCGCCGTAGGTGACGGAAACGAAATCCGGGTTCCAGCGGGAAAGCTCTTCCACCGTTTCCCAAAGCTGCACATCCATGTCTGGGCTTTTCGGCGGGAAGAACTCGAAGGAAAGTTTGAAATCGCCAGAAGGGTGGCGGTCGGTGTCTTTATTGGTCATATCATGCCCTCCCGGCGGAAAGAAGCGGAGCCTCTGCCGATGTATCTCCGGCAATCAGCAGTCGCGGATCGCGTGCGACCCAAATTGTTACGTCAAGCGATTGAGCGGAAGCCTTGCCCGAATGCAGGTCCTGAGACTTCTCCGGCGAGAGCCCGGCCTTCTTCAGCCATTCTTCCATTGTCTGATGGGAAAACCCGAGGCGAACATGCGCATGCTCTTCCCGCAGATATTCCAGCGAGTGCGGCGCAAGATCGATGACGACCAGACGGCCATTCGGGCGCAACATGCGCGCAGCCTCGGCAATGGCCATTTCCGGGTGGTCGAGAAAATGCAGAACCTGATGCACGACGACGAGATCGAAATCCTGACCTTCCAGCGGAAGGTTCAGAATATCGCCATGGCGCACGGAGGCGTGTGCAACCCCTGCCCTGTCCAGATTGGACCGCGCCACCGCCAGCATGTCACGGCTGGCATCGATACCGATGGCGCGGCGATAGATGCCGCTCAGCAACTGCAGAATACGGCCCGTCCCCGTGCCGAGATCGAGCATCGAATTGACTGGCGTCGTGCCAATGAGCTTCAGAAGCGCCGCTTCGACAGCTTCATCGCTGACATGTAGACGGCGAAGCTCATCCCAGGCAGAAGCATTGCGGCTGAAATACTCCTGCGCACGGGCCGCCCGAACGCGCTTGACGCTTGCAAGACGCTCGCTATCACGCGCCAGAACCGCATCTGAAGGGGACGCGATGGAAAGAAGCTGTTTTACCAGCTCGGCAGACTTGCCATCCAGCTTCAAACGGAAGTATGCCCAAGCACCTTCCTGATAACGGTCGATCAAATCCTCTTCCGCCAGAAGCTTGAGGTGGCGCGAGATGCGCGGCTGCGACTGACCGAGGATTTCCGTCAGATCGGTCACGGTCAGATCGCCAGCAGAAAGAAGCGCAAGCAAACGAAAGCGCGTCGGCTCTCCCGCCGCCTTCAACAGATCTACCAGATTATCCAACCCAAGCGCCAAGGCTTCCACCTCAATCCAATCAACATATAAAGATATCTTTATACGCTTTTGAATCTCGCTGCAAGAGCGGTTGGTGGCTGTTGGCACAGGCATCCACGAAAAAGAGGCAGGACATGCCCGCCTCTTTTTCGTTCTGAACGATGTTCGCTCAGAACTCGGTCCAGTCTTCGGAGATGGCAACAGCAGCGTTTCCGTGCGAGAGCGGAACAGCGCGCGTTGCCCGCGCAGATGAGGGCCGTGTGGCAGGTTCAGGAACAACGGCACGTCGCATGGTTTCTGCCGTGTTGCGAAGTTGGTGGGATGCATGGCCAAGCTGGAAATGAGACAACAGGCCTTTCAGCTTGGCGCTTTCCTGTGCGAGCGCCGCACCCGCTGCGTTCATTTCCTCCACCATCGCCGCATTCTGCTGCGTGGCCTGATCCATATGGTTGACGGCGGTATTGACTTCTGCAAGCCCGGCAGACTGTTCCTGAGCCGCCGTTGCGATGGCATCCATGTGAGCATTGACGGACTGGACCAACTGTGCGATTTCGTTGAGGCCGGAACCGGTGTCACTAACGAGACGCACGCCTTCGCTGACAGCGATTTCGGAATTGCCGATGAGTTGCTTGATTTCCTTGGCTGCCTTGGCGGAACGTTGCGCCAGTTCTCTTACTTCCTGAGCGACGACGGCAAACCCCTTACCCGCCTCGCCAGCGCGTGCAGCCTCTACGCCTGCATTCAAGGCAAGCAGGTTGGTCTGAAATGCAATTTCATCGATAACACCAATGATCTGACCGATCTGTTTCGAGGAATCCTCGATCTTGCCCATGGCAGCGACGGCATTGCGTACCACGTTACCGGAGCTTCCCGCCTTCTCTCTGGCATCCCGCACGACTGCACGGGCTTCCGCTGAACGTTTGGAAGTCGATGCGACATTGGCCGTGATCTGTTCCAACGCGGCTGCCGTTTCCTCCAGCGAAGCTGCCTGCTGCTCCGTGCGTCTGGAAAGATCGTCAGAGGCAGATGAGACTTCCTGCGAACCACCGGTAACTGTTGAAACGGACTGGCCGACGCTTGCAAGCGTTTCGCGCAACTGATGAACCGAACTGTTAAAATCATGCCGCAACGCTTCGAACTGGGAAGACAAAGGCTCGTGCAGTTCGCACAGCATATCGCCAGCAGCCAGCCGCTTCATGCTGGCGGCAAAGGTGCTGGTTGCCTGCGCCAACCGAGCCTCCGCCTCTTCCTCGGCAGCACGCTGCATTTCTGCACGTTCCCGTTCCGCCCTTTCGCGGTTGCCAGCCTCGGCGGCTTCAAGCTCTCTGTTGCGAATGGCGGACTGCCGGAAAACTTCGACCGCCTGTTCCATATCACCGATTTCGTCGCGTCTGCCGGACGAAATCTCTCCGCTGTCGATCTGCCCCGCAGCAAGCCGCCCCATAGCACCAACCATCTGCCGGATGGGGCGCACCACCGTCATGGCCATGACACTGGAGAAAGCGATCATCAAACCCGCACCAAGGAAAATAATGGCAGCCATCAGAACGAGATTATCGAAGGCGGAACCCGCATACTTCTTCGCCAGAGCAGAGATATCGTCCAGCGTTTGGTTTTCGATCTGCTTCAACGCCTCGATGCGCTTCGTTGCAGCGGCAAACCACGCCGCACTATCCAAGCCACTAAGATCCGCATTCTCGCCGTTGGCCAGAAGTTTTGAACGGAATTCGCTGACAGGCTTTGCAACTTCGTTGAGCAACCCGTCAGCGATCCTCTTGCGCTCGGAATCCTGCGCTGCAAGAGATGCATCGATCAAGACCTGCTGCCCACCAGCCATGGAAGCGAACTCGGCAAAACGCGCCTGATCCATGTGCTTGGCGGCAATGAAACCGTTGGCGAGGCCACGTTCCTGCCCGGCAATTTCCTTGGCGTGCATCAGTTGGGCGTAGGCAGCAATACGTCTGGAAATATCCGGGTTGGCAGTCTCGGCAGCCAGATCGTCGGCAATGGACATGATGCTCGCGACCGCAGCGGTGTAGGCAGCGAAAGCAGCACTTCCGGTGGCAGAAAGACCATCGACAGACGCACGAATATTCACAGCATCAGACAGATTTTTTCTCGCCAATGACTGTCGCGCGGAAAAAGAATTTCCAGCTACATTCATCAATACTTCAGAAATTCCAGGAAAACCACCCACCACACCATCCGTGTCTTTGCGCGCAGATGCGAGTTCGCCAATATTCTTCGTACCCTTCGAGCCGATGAAGCCCGCAGTCAATCCACGCTCAACCTGAAGCGCATGGGCAATGCCGCTCAGCTTTTTCAGCTGATCACCGATGACCACGACCTCATTCATGTTGTGATAATCGCTAAGTCGCTCGGAAATCTGCACATAAGACAGATAACCCGCGCCAAGCATGGGGAGAATGACAGCAGCCCACAGCCTTTTGCTGATGGGGATATCGACGAGTTTCATAGAGGCACTCCTACAGCGTGACCTCATGCCACCCACGGCGCGCAACTCATCCGCGCGTGATTATTAGGAGCCAATCATGTTAAGGAATACTGAAAAACAAGTATAAATGGCGACTTGCCGCACCATTTGATAATAATCAAAAGTAAAAATCAAATAAAGAGTGCACAAACAAAAAGCCGCCACCCAAAATATGGGCGGCGGCTTTATGCATTATGCCTGTTTTACGAGCAATCAGCGCGTCAGGCGCTTATAAGCCTGGCTGCCGGGGTTCAGCGCATCCGGGCCGAGGCGGCGGATCTTGTCCTGTTCGTAGTCTTCGAAGTTGCCTTCGAACCATTCCACATGGCCATCACCTTCGAAGGCGAGGATGTGGGTGGCCAGACGGTCGAGGAACATGCGATCGTGGCTGATGATGATGGCGCAACCGGCGAAGGCTTCGAGCGCGCTTTCCAGAGCACCCAGCGTTTCGGTATCGAGGTCGTTGGTCGGTTCGTCGAGGAGGAGAACGTTGCCGCCCGCCTTCAGCATCTTGGCCAAGTGGACGCGGTTACGCTGACCACCGGAGAGATTGCCGACCTTCTGCTGCTGATCGCCGCCCTTGAAGTTGAACGCGCCGCAGTAAGCGCGGCTGTTCATGTCGAACTTGCCGAGCTTGATGACTTCAGCGCCGCCGGAGATTTCTTCCCACACGGTCTTTTCGGCATCCAGCGCATCGCGGCTCTGGTCGACATAGCCAAGGTGAACCGTCTCACCGACGCGGATGGAGCCCGCATCCGGCTTTTCCTGACCCGTGATCATCTTGAACAAAGTGGACTTACCGGCACCGTTCGGGCCGATGATGCCGACGATGCCGCCCGGTGGCAGCTTGATCGACAGATCGTTGATCAGCGTACGGCCTTCGAAGCCCTTGTTGATGCCTTCGAGTTCGATGACGACCTGACCCAGACGCTCGGACACCGGAATGATAATCTGCGCATCGCCCGGACGGATGTTTTCTGCGGCATCTACCAGCTGTTCGTAAGCCTTGATACGGGCCTTCGACTTGGCCTGACGGGCCTTCGGGCTGGAGGCAATCCATTCCTGTTCGCGCGAAAGCGACTTCTGGCGACCGGCTTCTTCGCGGGCTTCCTGCTGCATACGCTTGGCCTTGGCGGTCAGATATGCGGAATAGTTGCCCTCGTAAGGAATGCCGCGACCGCGGTCGAGCTCGAGAATCCAGCCGGTCACGTTGTCGAGGAAGTAGCGGTCGTGGGTAATCATCATCACGGCGCCGGGGTAATCGCGAAGGTGCTTTTCAAGCCATGCGATGGTTTCCGCGTCGAGATGGTTGGTCGGTTCGTCGAGCAGCAGCAGGTCCGGCTGCGACAGAAGCAGACGGCACAGCGCGATGCGGCGGCGCTCACCACCGGAGAGAACGGTGACGTCCGCATCCTTCGGCGGGCAGCGCAGGGCTTCCATCGCCATTTCGACCTGCTGTTCCAGATCCCAGAGGTTCTGGCTGTCGATGATGTCCTGGAGCTTCGCGCCTTCATCGGCGGTCTCGTCGGAATAGTTCATCATCAGTTCGTTGTAACGGTCGAGAACGGCCTGCTTGTCGGCAACGCCAACCATGACGTTTTCGAAGGCGGTCTTGGCCGGGTCCAGATGCGGTTCCTGCTCCAGATAGCCAACGGTAGCACCTTCGGCCAGCCAAGCTTCACCGGTGAATTCCTTGTCCTGACCGGCGATGATGCGCAGAACGGTGGACTTACCCGCGCCGTTGGGGCCGAGAATACCGATCTTGGCATCGGGGTAGAAGGAGAGGTTAACGTTCTCGAGAATCTTCTTCGCGCCATAGGACTTGTTCAGCCCGGACATGTGATAGATGAATTGGCGTGCCATTGTAGCGAATGCTCCACGTCGGATTGGAAAATGCGAATTGGGAAATTTGCCGCTATGTAAGGTAAACGGGGCTGTGGGGCAACCTCTCAGCCTATAATTAGCTGCCGGGAGAGACGATGAACGACGATCTGATGTTTGGCGAAATCCACCGGCTGGAAAGCCCCTCCGGCGCATCGCTGGCCTACCGGCATGAGCCCGCACGCGGGGAGGCACGCGGCGCTCTGCTGATCTGCCACGGGTTGGTTGAGCATGCCGGGCGCTACCGCCGTTTTGCGGATTTTATGGCAAATCACGGCTTCGAGGTTTATGCGCATGACCATCGCGGCCATGGACGCACGAAGGCCGACGACGCGCCGATTGGCCGCTTCGCCTGGAAGGACGGGTTCTATAAGGTCATCCAAGACGTGATGGCGATGCGCGACCTCATCGCAACACGCCACCCCGCCCTGCCCGTCATCCTCTTCGGCCACTCCATGGGCGGCCTCATCGCGCTCAACACCGCCGTCAGCCACCCCGAACGCTTCGATGCGCTGTCCATCTGGAATTCCAACTTCAATTGCGGCGTGATGGGCAGGATCGGTCAGGCCGTGCTGCGCATCGAAAAAATGCTGAAGGGCTCCGACGTGCCGAGCGGCATTCTGCCCAAGGCCACCTTCCGCATCTGGAACGGAAAGATGCCGGAAAAACGCACCACGGCGGATTGGCTGAGCCATGACAGGGAAGCGGTGGACGCTTACGTGAACGATCCGCTATGCCAGTTCGAGGCCAGCGTTTCTCTCTGGCAGGACGTGTTCGAAATGTCCTATCGCGGGCCGAAACTCTTGGGTCGTTTGCCGAAGAATTTGCCGATCCTGCTTGTCAGCGGAGATGAGGACGCCGCGACGAATGACGGCAAGGAAATTCGCTGGCTTGCCGGGCGTCTTCGTGAAGCGGGTTTTACCGACGTGAAAGACACGATTTATCCGGGCATGCGCCATGAGACGTTGAACGAGATTGGCTGGGAAAAACCGGCGGCGGATTTTGCGGATTGGGCGGGGAGAGTATCGCTCTAACCTCCCTCATTCCTGCCCTTGTCACAGGAATCCAGTCATCGTGCGTCTGCGCGATGGGAAGAGTCTTTCAGCCCAGGACCGGGCTGGCTAGATTCCTGTGACAAGCACAGGAATGAAGGAGGAGTATGAAGGCACGCCTCGGTATTCTTCACGACTTTTCCCAAACGGAATAAACCCATGAGATAATTTCACATGCGCGCATTCATCGGCCCGTTTATAAGGCCAGATGAAAGCATAGGGAATTCATGGTCGAACCGTCTTCATCAAAGCAGCCGCCTCTCAAGGGCATTCGTGTCATCGAGCTTGCGCGTGTTCTGGCCGGGCCTTGGGCGGGGCAGATGCTGGCCGATATGGGGGCCGATGTCATCAAGGTGGAGAGCCCGGAGGGTGGTGACGATACGCGCGCCTGGGGGCCTCCCTTCGTGGAAAGCAGGGATGGCGATAATCTTTCCGCTGCCTATTACCACTCCACCAATCGCGGCAAGCGCTCCATCACGGTCGATCTGAAAACCGAGGAAGGTCGCCAGACCATTCGCCGTCTGGTCAAGACTGCCGACGTGGTGATCGAGAATTTCAAGCGTGGCGGGCTGGAGAAATACGGGTTGGATTACCAGAGCCTGCGAGCGCTGAACCCGAAGCTGATCTACTGTTCCATCACCGGTTTCGGCCAAACCGGGCCTTACGCGGATTTTGCCGGTTACGATTACATCGTGCAGGGCATGTCCGGCTTCATGTCGATTACCGGCGAACCGGACGGTCAGCCGATGAAGGCGGGCGTGGCGGTGGCCGATATCTTTACCGGCATCTATTCCGTCACCGCCATTCAGGCGGCGCTCATACATGCCATGAGAACGGGTCAGGGCCAGCATATCGATATGGCGTTGCTGGACGTGCAGTCCGCGGTTCTGGCGAACCAGAACATGAATTATCTGATTTCCGGCAAGGCTCCGGTGCGACTGGGCAACGCGCATCCTAATATTTCTCCCTATGAAGTGGTACCGACGGCGGATGGTTTTCTGATCCTTGCTATTGGCAATGACGGGCAGTTCCGCCGCCTGTGCAAAATCCTTGGCATAGAAGCGATTGCCGATGACGAGCGTTTCGCCACCAACAAGGCGCGCGTGGCGCACAAGCTTGAGGTGAGACAGATCATTTCCACCGAAACGCTGAAATGGATGAAGCGCGACCTGCTGACCGCCTGCGAAGGCAATGCCGTGCCTGCTGGGCCGATCAACTCCATCGAAGAGATGTTCGCCGATCCGCAGGTACAGGCACGCGGCCTCCGCGTCGATCTTGAAGCGGCGGACGGCACGGTCATTCCGGGCGTTCGCACGCCCATTGTGCTATCGGAAACGCCGTTGCGCTATGAACGTCCAAGCCCGCGTCTTGGAGAACATCAGGCCGAAGTTCTGGCCGAACTGGAAGATATTGAGAGGAACATTGCGCCATGACCACCTTGGGAAAAAGAACCGGCGGGCAATTGATTGTCGAGGCGCTGAAGGCGAACGGCGTTTCGCGCGTTTCCTGCGTGCCGGGTGAAAGCTATCTGGCGGTGCTGGATGCGCTTTACGAAAGCGGCATCGAAACCGTGGTCTGCCGTCAGGAAGGTGGCGCGGCGATGATGGCCGACACCTGGGGTCGCCTGACGGGTGAGCCGGGCATCTGCATGGTAACGCGCGGTCCGGGCGCAACCAATGCCGCCGCTGGCCTGCATGTGGCGCGACAGGATTCGATTCCGATGATCCTCTTCATCGGCCAGGTGCAGCGCGAAGCGCGGGAACGCGAAGCGTTTCAGGAAGTGGAATATCGCCGCGCCTTCACCGAATTTGCCAAATGGGTGGGCGAGATCGACGATGCGCGCCGCATTCCCGAATTCGTGACCCGTGCTTTTGCGGTGGCCACCTCCGGTCGCCCTGGCCCAGTCGTGCTGACACTGCCGGAAGATATGCTGGTGGAAGAAGTCGAGGCCCCGGCAGCCAAGGCCTATACGCCGGTGGAAAACCATCCCGGCCCCAAGCAGATGGCGAAGTTCGCCGAACTGCTTTCCAATGCCAAGCGCCCGATGTTCATCGTTGGCGGCACGCGCTGGACGGAAGAGGCCGTCGCAAAGTTCAAGAACTTTGCCGAAAGCTTCAAGCTGCCGGTCGGCTGCTCCTTCCGTCGCCAGATGCTGTTCGATCACCTGAGCCCATCCTACGCTGGCGATGTCGGTATCGGTATCAATCCGGCGCTGTCCAAGGAAATCAAGGAGTCCGACCTCATCGTGCTGCTGGGCAGCCGCATGTCGGAAATGCCATCCTCCGGCTATACGATGCTGGATATCCCCTACCCTTCTCAGACGCTGGTGCACATCTTCCCCGAAGCAGAAGAGCTTGGCCGCATCTATCGCCCCGATCTCGCCATCTGCGCGTCGACCGGCGATTTCGTGGATGCTCTTGAGACGCTTGACGTTCCTTCCGAGCCTGTCTGGGCAGATCGCACCGCCTCCATGCATGAGGCCTATCTGAAGTGGTCCACCCCGCCGAAGACAGGCCCCGGCAATGTGCATATGGGGCCGATCATGGAATGGATCGAGGCCAATGTGCCTGCGGATGCCGTTTTCACCAACGGCGCGGGCAACTATGCCACATGGCTGCACCGCTTCCACCGTTTCCAGCGTTTCAACACCCAATCGGCCCCCACATCCGGCTCCATGGGCTACGGCCTGCCGGCGGCAGTTGCCGCGAAACATCTGTTTCCAGAACGCGAAGTCGTCTGCTTTGCCGGTGATGGCTGCTTCATGATGCACGGTCAGGAATTCATCACCGCTGTCCGCTACGGCCTGCCGATCATCACGGTGCTGGTGAACAACGGCACCTACGGCACCATCCGCATGCATCAGGAACGCGAGTACCCCGGCCGCGTCAGCGCCACCGACCTCGTCAACCCGGATTTCGTTGCCTACGCCAAGGCGTTCGGCGGGCATGGGGAACTGGTGGAGAAGACCGAAGATTTCGGCCCCGCCTATGAGCGCGCACGCGCCAGCGGCAAGCCTGCAATCATCGAGGTGAAGCTGGATGCGGAGGCGATCACGCCCGCGCGGACGTTGACGCAGATCAGGGAGCGGAGCTAATTTCCGCGAAGGTTCGCTCTTGCTCCTCCCTCATTCCTGTGCTTGTCACAGGAATCTAGTCAGCCCAAGTCTTTGGGCTGAGAGGAGTCTTCTCATCGTGCAGACGCACGATGACTGGATTCCTGTGACAAGCACAGGAATGAGGGAGAGAATTATGGTGACAGCGACTACCCCACCCATCACCCCACGCACCGCAGAAATCGAACCCTCCGCAGGCGCTCCCTTCGAAGCCGTTCGCATCGCACGCGACGTTCTGCTTACATCCCGCACCGCGGGCCTCGCCACGCTCGACCCCACAAGCGGCTACCCCTACAACACCGCAACCAACATCGCGGTCGAGCCGGATGGAACGCCGTTCTTCTTTGCCGCGCGGCTCGCTCTCCACGCCCGCAACATAGAAGCAGATCCGCGCATTTCGCTGGTGCTGGCGCCGTTCAACAAGGGGGACGCGCTGACGTTGCCTCGCTTGACGCTGGTGGGCAAGGCGGAGTTGATTGGCGAAAGCGAAGTGAACGTCGCCAAGGCGCGTTACATTGCGCGGTATCCGAAGGCCAAGCTCTATCTGGCGCTACCAGACACGTTGCTTTACCGGCTGAACATCGAAGGCGTGCAGATCAATGGCGGGCCAGCGCGTAATGCCAGCAATATTACGCCAGCCGATCTTCGTACCGATTTTGCTGATGCGAATGCGTTGATGGCTGCTGTGGACGACGAGATTGGGCGGATCAATGCGATTAAGGGTGAGGCTTCTCGAATTGCGGTGATGGCGGACAGAAAGGCGGGCGCATGGAAGGTGACGTCTATTGATCCTGATGGCATCAATCTGGCATCGGCGGGTGATCTTGCGCGGCTGTGGTTTGCGGAGAGGGTGACGAGTTTGAATCAACTTGAGAAGGTGATGACTCAACTGTCGAAGTGATGGGGCTAAGGAGTTGAGAAGTAAGTGGAAAACTGCCGAGGCATGAACCCCTCACCAAGAAAACCTATGACTTCGCTTCGCGAAGATCGAGGTTTTCTATCCTCTCCCACAAGGGGAGAGGAACGGGCGCAAGCGGCGCGGCATACGCCTTATCTCTCCGTCCTGAGCTTGTCGAAGGGGTGGGAAAGAAAGCAATTTCAACATCTTAGCCAAAGGCTAAGTGTTAGAAATTGCAAGTGAGGGGTCGATTTTGTTCACAGATCAACAAAAAAACCGGCCCCAAGGGACCGGCTTCCAATCTCAAACTATCACCCCACTCAAATCGCAGCGGTTACGATGAACTCGACCTTGTAATCCGGTGTCGCCAGCGGTGCGCCGCTGGTGGCGCGGGCTGGTGGGTTTGCCGGGTCGATCCAGGCTTCCCAGACGGCGTTCATTTCGCCGAAGGTGGACATGTCGGATAGGTAGATGATGGTCTGGAGGATCTTCGACTTGTCGGAGCCGGCCAGAGCCAGCAGGCGGTCGACTTCAGCCAGCGCAGACTTGGACTGCTCGGTCACGGATGCACCTTCGCCAACCTGGCCTGCGAGGTAAACGGTGTTGCCGTGAACGACGGCGCCGCTCATACGCTTGCCGGGTTCGATGCGCTTGATGCTCATGGGTAAACTCCTGTTGGTAGGCTTAGATGAAACTGGCGCGGATCAGCCGCGCAGATGATGTGTCTTTTCGTAGATGGCGGTTGAGCGTGCGCCGGAGCGGCAATAGCCGAGCATGGGGCGCTGCAAATCGTCCAGCGCATCCACCATGCCGGAGACGGCATCGGGATCCACCCCGAAACGGCCAACCGGCACATGCATGATCGTCAGGCCAAGTTCCTCGGCACGCTCGGCAATATCGGCGAAGCGGGGCTGGCCCTCTTCCTCGTCATCCGGTCTGTGGCAGACAATCGACTTGAAGCCGAGCGCCTTGACCTCGTCGAGATCGGCTACGCTGATCTGACCGCTGACCGAGTAATCGTCATCGATACGTCTGATATCCATATTCTGCCCTCCGATGGTGACGGCCAGGGCTTGGAAACCCTGCATCCACATATTCCGCATACGATGTAGGACGTTAAAACCGGTGCGTCAATGACAGGGTTTTTCAATTACGGTACGGTTTAGAGAATGGAAAACCGCAATGCATATTCGCGGCTTTCGCCCGGCTGGAGCATATTGAACTCACCCGCCTGCTCCAGTTCCGCGCGGTCCACCCAGCGGTGCGAAACGGGCTCGATGCCCAGCACATTTGCAGGCGCTTTCTGGTTTCGCCACATCTGAAGATAAGGCAGCGTATCGTTGCGGAAAGCGACTTTCAGCGTGCGCCCGCCGATGGCTGCAATAGGCCCCAGTTTAAGCTCGCTCCAGCCCGCCTGCCCTTCGGCGGACACGCAGAAAACGCTGCCCGGCTCCTCGCCAAACCGCCAGCCGAAACCGCCGTCTTCGAAGGAAGCGCTTTCCAGCCGCACGGCATCGTCAAACAGCTTTGCGGCAACATTCATGTGATACATGAGGAAAGTGGGGTGCGCGCGGTCGCTGGTATTGGTCACCCGGTCTTCGAGGCTCACCTCGCCGGTCTCGCCGTCGATTCGCCACTGGCGTTCCAGAAGCGCGGTGCCGCCATCGGTAAGCGATACCGGAACCCGCGCCGCCGCCTGCGCATTGACCTCCGATACCGACCATTCGGTGATTTGCGCAGGGTGAGAGGAGAAAGAGCCATGCAGCGGGTATTTCCGCCCTGTCGAATCGCCGGAAATGGGCTGCGGATGGCGGATATGATCCGGCCCGCAGGTGAAGAGGAAGCCCTCGAGCGAGTGATCGATACGCGGGTCGCCGTCATCGGGAATGGCTCTTTCCGGCGCGATGTTCACACCGTCGACAAGGCAAGGCCCGATGTCGAAAACGGATGTTTCATCAAGGAAGATAGAGGGCGATTTTCCGGCTTTGAGTTCCCGCACAGGGTCTCCTTTGTGGCTCATTTGACGCAGCAATCACGCAAAAACTATCGAACGCCATGGAAATTAAGATTGCATTAACCGTGAATTCACCTTTTCCACAATAGGGTCAAGATTAACGTGTGTTTATTGGGAAGAACCCAAGGGATCGCAGGAACGTGAAACTTTTTCTTAACGCAGTGTTCTGTCTCGCAGTCGCAGCGTCGCCGGTGCTTGCACCGTCGAGCGCCAGCGCCCAGCAGCGCTATGTCTATCAGGATCAATCCGTTCTGGTAACGCCGGATGGCCGTGTGCTGGATTTCATGCCGGAACGCGGCGATATCGTCATCAGTAGGGATCGCATGGGCCGCACGGTCTATTACGACCGATACGGCAACCTGGTGGCGACGGAAATGCCGGGCGGCGCAGCGCAGCCGCGCCAGCAGCAGCGCGATCCCTATCAGGCACAGCGTGATCCCTATTACAACGAACCGGACACCTATTACCCACCCCCGCCCGGCCAGTATCGTGAGCAGCAACAGCCGCGCCGCGATTACAGCAATCAGGGCAACGGCCAGTATCGCGACTACCGCGAATTCCGCAACGATGGTAGCGACCGGGATGTCTATACCGGCTCCGTCGAGCCGCGCCGCGGCGATGTGGAAAGCGGCGGCCCCTTGAGCCAGCCGATGCCGGGCGAAAGCACCACCGCTGCCGTGCCGCAGCCGGATCACCTCATCGAACGCAACCAGCCGGTGACCGCACCGGTCAACCGCTCGCGTCAGGAAATCGTGGCACTTCAGGTGTTTCTGGATCGCGAAGGCATCTCACCGGGCGTGATCGACGGCAAGATGGGCGACAACGTCAACAAGGCAATTGCCGCCTGGCAGGAAATGACCGGCGAGCGTCTGGACCCGAACAATACCGATGACATTCTGGAGCGCCTGCGCAACAGCGGCGGCATGGCCATCGTGGATTACACGATTACGGCTGCGGATGCTGCCGGTCCTTACGTGGCCTCGATTCCGGACGATTATGCCGCCAAGGCCCAGCTTCCCGCCATGTCCTTCACCTCCACCACCGAAGCGCTGGCTGAGCGTTTCCACATGGACGAAACCTATCTGAAGGAACTGAACCCCGGCGTTGATTTCACCGTTCCCGGCACCATCATCAAGGTAGCCAGCCCCGGCGATACGAAGAAGGGTCAGGTTGCCCGCATCGTTGCGCATAAGGGCATCAAGCAGGTCTTCGCCTATGATGAGGGCGGCACGCTGATCGCCGCCTACCCGGCAACCATCGGATCTTCCGACACGCCTTCGCCAAGCGGCACGCACACGGTGGAGCGCATTGCGCTGAACCCGGGCTATACCTACAATCCGAAGATCAACTTCCAGCAGGGCCAAAACACCCAGATCCTGCAAATCCCGCCCGGCCCGAACGGTCCCGTTGGTACGGTCTGGATTGCCTTGTCAAAACCGACCTACGGTATCCACGGTACGCCGGAACCATCCAAGATCGGCAAGACCAACAGCCACGGCTGCATCCGCCTGACCAACTGGGATGCGACGGAACTGGCCAAGATGGTTCGTCCGGGTGTTGTTGTGGAGTTTGCGGAGTAAGGCCTCACCACCTTCTCGTCGTCATCTTCGGGCTTGCCACACTACCGTCTGGAAACTGAGTGGGTAGTTTGGAACGAAAGCAGCTCCCCACTTCCGTCATCCCGGACTTGATCCGGGATCCAGCCAGACCAAGTCCTTGGTCTGAAAGACTCTTTTGACGCGCAGACGCGCGTCTGCTGGACCCCGGCTCGAGGCCGGGGTGACGGGCGGGGAGCTGTTCCCGCCCCAAACTACCCACTCAGTTTAATCCAGACAGTAGTGGGTCAAGCCGAGCATGAATAATCGCGGTGAATAATCTTTAGCCCAGCTTCAAAGCCCGCTTCTCACTCCGCCCTTCCGTCAAAAAGAACCCCAGCGCCATAACCGGCAGAGCGAAGCCGAGCCAAGACGCAGCTGCCCATTGGCCGCTCGCATAGGCCCAGCCGCCGAGTGCAGATCCCAATGCGCCGCCCATGAAGAAGGTGGCCATGAAGACGCCGTTGAGGCGGCTGCGGTATTCTGCGCCGAGCGCAAAGATAGCGCGCTGACCAAGCACGAGGGTGGTGGTGACGGCGAAGTCCAGCGTGATCGCGGCCAAAACAAGCAGCGCCAGCGAAAGATGCGTGCCTTCGGACGCGATATGCGTGATGAGGAACGACACGGCTGCCGTCACCAATGCAAACAGGGTTGCGCCCCATGTCCAGCCACGGTCTGCCATCCGCCCCGCAATGGGCGCGGCGATTGCGCCTGCTGCTCCGGCCAATGCAAAGAGCGCGATTTCACCTTGTGTCAGCCGGAAGGCAGGACCGCTGAGATAAAGCGGCGTCGTCGTCCAGAACAGGCTGAAAGCGCCGAACATCGCGGCCTGATAGGCAGAGCGACGCTGGAGAATTGGCGTGTTGCGGGCAAGATGACCCATGGAGGCGAGAAGCGAACGGTAAGGCAGCTTCGCATCCGGCATACGCTGCGGCAGAAGACGATAAAGGACCAGGGCAAGCACGACCATGACCGCAGCCGAGAGCAGGAAGACGCCGCGCCAGGATACGAACTCCGAAAGTACGCTGGAAACCGGCCGCGCCAGCATGATGCCGACCATCAGCCCGCTCATGACATTGCCGACGACGCGACCGCGCGTGGCATGCGGCGTCATATGCGCCGCGAAGGGCACGATCATCTGAACGGCAACCGAACTGATGCCAACGAGGAAAACGGCGGCCAGAAACGGCGCGGCATGCGGGGCAAGTGCTGCGGCTATCAATGCCAGAACAGCGGTCCCAACCGTCGCGACGATCAGCCTGCGGTTCTCCACCAGATCACCCAGTGGCACGACGAAGAGAAGGCCGAGGCCATAGCCGATCTGCGTCAGCGTCACGATCAGGCCGGTTGCGGCAGAGGAAAGGCCGAGTTCGGCGCCGATGACACCGGCGAGCGGCTGCGCATAATAAAGATTGGCCGCCACCAGCCCGCAGGCGCTGGCCAGCAGGAAGATCATGGCGGAAGAAATCGTCTCTTCCTGCGGCTTGGCCGCATCAACAACCGTCGAGGTCATCATTTCACTCCTAATTGGAAATGATCATTTCCGAATTAAACAAAAAATCAATCGAAAACCCGCATCGCGGCATCAACGATCAACGACAATTCCTCCCGTGAGGGGCCGGTTTTCCCGACAACCCGCATTCCGTACAACAGGCAGAGCGCCGTCTTCGCCAGCACGTCGGCTTGGCCGTTACTGACAACGGAGCCATCCGCCTGCCCTTCCCGCACGAGGCGGGCCAAAATCTTTTCGCGTGCTTCGATTGCGCTACGCACCACGCGCGCCATATCCTCATCCAGCGACGCCAGATCGGCTGCCGCGCCGACGACAAGGCAACCCTGCTTGCCGGATTGTCCGGCAGACCCATCCGCATAGAAATTCATCGCCGCCAGCAGTTTCTCGCGGCCATTCCGGCCCGCCTGAACCTTGGCTTCGAAGCGCCTAGTCTGCACCAGCTTGTAGCGCTCCACGGCAGCAATGTAGATGTCTTTCTTATCCTTGAAAGCCTTGTAGAGACTGCCCTGCGTCAAATCCATCGCCTCGGTCAGGTCTCCAACCGACGTGGCATGAAAACCGCGCTCCGCGAAAACACCAATCGCCTTATCGACGGCGGCATCGACATCGAATTCACGCGGACGTCCGCGCTGACGGTTTAGGTGATATGTGGTGGCGATCTCGTTCATGAGGCGGAATATAGGAAATGATCATTTCCAAATCAAGCAAAAAATAGCGAGGCGTCTTTTCAGGTTTGGCGGGTATGGTTCACCCGCCAACACCCCGCTAAAACTCAAGCAGCCCGACGATTGAAAATCCGCAGATCCCGCCCGGACTTCACCACCCGGACCGGCAAAAGCCCAAGAACTTCAGCCGCGAGAAGGCGTACATTTTCCAGCGCCTTATCCACATTGCTGACCTTCTGACAGTCCAGCGCGGCAATGGTTCCGCCATGGTCGAAAATATCGCGGAAGGCGGCGCGTTCGGCGATGGGGGTGTTGAGCACGCGAACGTTTCTCTGGGCAAGAAGCCCCTTTACCAGCAGCAGCGCGCGGGTGCTGATCATGGCGTTGACGCGGGTCAGGACGACGGAGTGATCGATATCGCGGCCCATCTTTTCGCGAAGGAAAGTGAGGTGATCGAGAACTTCGGCGGCACCGCGCGCATCCATGGCCGATCCCTGAACGGGAATGAGAACGTGGTCCGAAATGCCGAGCGCCATGGTCAGAAGCGGGCTCCTGGTGCCGGGCAGATCGATGATGAAACAGTCCGTGCTGGCCTTGTTCTCGCGAATATGCGTTTCCAGCGAAGCCATCGTCACGTTGGAAATGACGGAGAGATTATCGACCGAGCCGGAAAGCTCGAACCAGTGCGAAATCCACAACTGCGGATCGGCGTCCAGAACGGTGACGCGATGACCGGTGCGGGCAAGCTCGGTTGCGAGCAGCAGAACGGCTGTCGTTTTGCCTGCTCCACCTTTGGTGTTGGCGAATGTGATGACTGGCATAGGGCCCCCGAAAATTTCAGAGCCTGAAAATTGCGATGCTCTGCACTGCACCGAAGCAATCATGGTGCTTTACGCACTCTTAACCAACATGGTTAACAAATCGGAAACGCAAGGAGGCTACCTCTCGCCCCGCCGCGTTTGTTCGAACGATTCAGCCACCGCGCCGGGCAGCCTCAATCGTCGCAATGTCGATCTTCTTCATCTTCATCATCGCGTCGAAAGCCCGCTTGGCTTCGGCACCACCGGCGGCCATCGCATCCATCAGCGCACGCGGCGTGATTTGCCAGGAAATGCCCCACTTGTCCTTGCACCAGCCGCATTCACTCTCCTGCCCGCCATTGCCAATGATGGCGTTCCAGTAACGGTCGGTCTCTTCCTGATCGTCCGTCGAAATCTGGAACGAGAAGGCTTCACTGTGCTTGAAAACCGGGCCGCCATTGAGGCCGATGCAGGGAATGCCCGCCACGGTGAATTCCACCACCAGAACATTGCCTTCCTTGCCATCCGGGTAGTCACTGGGCGCACGGGTTACTTTGCCCACGCTGCTGTTCGGGAAGGTCTCGGCGTAAAAACGCGCGGCAGCTTCCGCGTCCTTATCGTACCAGACGCATATCGTGTTCTTGTTCATGATCTTCCTCCCATGGAAGGAATGATCATAGCTTGTTTGTGGGAGGGTGGCGATGTTTTAGAGGACAAGCTCCCCCGCCCCTCATCCCTGTGCCTGTCACAGGGATCCAGCCAGCCCAAGTCCTTGGGCTGAAAAGACTCTCTTAGCCGCGCAGACGCGCGTCTGCTGGATTCCTGTGACGAGCACAGGAATGAGGGAGCGAGACGAGAGGCCCTGCTAAAAGCAATCCTCAAACAACGCCTTGGTATTCTCCAGCGTCATCTCAACCGGATTACCCCCGCAACTCGGATCCTTGATCGCCTCAGCCGTCAACTCATCGATACGGTCCGGCTTGATGCCCATGGCAGTCAGCGTGTCGGGCACGCCGAGTTCTTTGCGCAGTTCCAGCACATAATCATAGAAACCATCGAACCCGCCTTCGATGCCGAGATAGGCGGCGGCGCGGGCGATTTTTTCTTCGATGGCCGGGCGGTTGAAGCGCAGGACGGCGGGCATGACGACGGCATTGGTCATGCCGTGGTGGGTGTTGTAAACCGCGCCGATGGGGTGCGAGAGCGAGTGGATGGCGCCGAGGCCCTTCTGGAAGGACACGGCACCCATGGCGGCAGCGGCCATCATGTTGGTGCGGGCTTCGATATCCGTGCCGTCCTTATAGGCGCGCGGCAGGAATTCCTTGATCAGCCGCATGCCTTCCAGCGCAATGCCCTGGCTCATGGGATGGAAGAAGGGCGAGGAATAGGCCTCAAGGCAATGGGCGAAAGCGTCCATGCCGGTACCAGCCGTGATCGCCTTCGGCATGCCGACAGCCAGTTCGGGATCGCAGATCACAACACCGGGCAGGAATTTCGGATGGAAGATGATTTTCTTCACATGAGTCTTGGAGTTGGTGATGACGCTGGCGCGGCCCACTTCCGAGCCTGTCCCCGCCGTCGTTGGCACCGCAACGATCGGCGCGATGCCATCGGCATTGGCGCGGGTCCACCAGTCGCCGACATCTTCGAAATCCCAGACGGGCCGCGTCTGGCCCGCCATGAAGGCAACCGCCTTGCCGAGATCGAGGCCCGAGCCGCCGCCGAAGGCGACGACGCCATCATGGCCGCCATCCTTGAAGGCCTTCACGCCCGCTTCGAGGTTGATTTCGTTGGGGTTCGGATCGACATCCGAAAAGAGTGCGCGGCCAAGGCCTGCATCTTCGAGAATATCCAGCGCGTGGCCGGTGATCGCCATCGCAGCCAGACCACGATCCGTGACCAGCAACGGCTTTTTGATGCCGAGCGTCTTGCAGGCATCGGCCAGTTCCTTGATGCGGCCACGACCGAGCTTGATGGGGGTTGGATAGCTCCAGTTTGCGACGATATTCATTTCGTGACTTTCTTCAGATGGTATGATTTTGGGCGCGTCAGGTTCTGGAAGCCGATGACGGAAAGCGAACCGCCACGGCCTGTCTCCTTGACGCCGGTCCAGCACAGCGCCGGGTCCAGATAATCCGCACGGTTCATGAAGACAGTGCCGGTTTCGATCTCGCGACCGATGCGCCCTGCCCTGTCAGAATCCTGCGTCCACAGCGATGCCGTCAGGCCGTATTTGCTGTCGTTCATCAGCTTGATCGCTTCGTCGTCGTTCTTCACCTTCATGATGCCGACTGCGGGGCCGAAGGTTTCTTCCTTCATGAACTCCATGCTGTGATCGACATCGATGAGGACCTGCGGCGCGACATAGGCGCTCTCGCCATCATCGGCGGCAAATAGTTTGGGATCGACGAGCGCCTTGGCACCCTTCGAAACCGCATCCGCCACCTGCTGGCGAACCACCTTGGCGAAACGCTTGTTCGCCATCGGCCCCAGCGTCGTTTCCTGCTCGAGCGGATTGCCGAGCTTGTAGTTGGACACCCATGCCACAGACTTTTCAACGAAGGCGTCGAACAGCAACTCATTGACATAGATACGCTCGATGCCGCAGCAGCACTGGCCGGAATTATAGGTCGCACCGTCCATCAACGTATCGACGGCAGCGTCGAGATCCGCGTCTTCCATGACATAACCTGGGTCTTTGCCGCCAAGCTCCAGACCGAGGCCGGTAAATGTGCCAGCCGCCGCGCGCTCGATGGCGCGTCCGCCCTCAACAGAGCCGGTGAAGTTGACGAAGTTGAACAGGCTTTCGGAAATGAGCGCGGACGTGGTCTGGTGGTCGAGGAAGAGATTGATGAAAACATCATCCGGCACGCCCGCCTCGACAAAGGCGCGAACCATGCGCTCACCAACGAGCAGCGTCTGCGCGGCGTGCTTTATGACGACCGTGTTGCCCGCCATCAAGGCTGGCGCAATCGTGTTGATCGCGGTCATGTAAGGGTAGTTCCACGGCGCGATGACGAAGACGACGCCGTGCGCTTCGCGCTCGATGCGACGCTCGAAATTGCCGCTTTCCTCGATGACAAGCGGTGCCAGCGCATCGGCTGCGATGGAGGCAACATAGTTGGAGCGTTCGTTGAAGCCCTTGAACTCGCCGCCATAACGAACCGGTCGGCCCATCATATGGGCCAGTTCCGGCACCACCTCATCCACCATCTCGTTGAGACGCGCCACACCCTTCAGCACCAGCTGAACGCGATCTTCCAGCGGACGACGCGTCCACGCCTTTTGCGCAGCACGCGCCCTCAACACGGCGCCCCGCGCCGCATCCAGCGACATCGCTTCCCGTTCGGCATAAACAGTGCCGTCGATCGGCGAGATATTCTGGATCATGACCATGATTGATTGCTTCCTAAGTTGTTATGCTCTCTCGAAACCACGCGCGACTTCCCAATCGGTGACGCGGCGGTCGTATTCTTCCTGCTCCCACTTTGCGGCGCGGACATAGTGGTCGATGACGTCATCACCAAAGGCCGCGCGCAGCATGGCAGAGCCGTGGAGATGGTCGGTGGCGTCGCGAAGGGTCTTGGGAATTTCCCGCACCTCCTTGCCGCCATAGGCATCGCCCACGAATTGCGGCTCAAGTTCCATCTTCTTCTCGATGCCGTCAATGCCTGCCGCAAGCAGTGCAGCCATTGCCAGATGCGGGTTGAGGTCTGAGCCACCGACGCGGCATTCGATGCGGATGCCTTTGGTGCCGTCTCCACAGAGGCGATATCCGGCAGTGCGGTTGTCCATGCTCCAAACGGCCTTGGTCGGCGCAAAGGTGCCCGCCATATAGCGCTTGTAGGAATTGATGTAGGGCGCGAGGAAATAGGTGATTTCGCTGGCATGGGCCAGAAGCCCCGCCACATAATGCCTCATCATGTCGGACATGCCATGCTCGTCATTTTTGTCCAGAAACATCGGCGTCTTGCCATCCAGGCTCCAGAGAGACTGGTGGATGTGGGATGAGCTGCCAGCCGCGCTATAATTCCACTTGGCAAGGAAGGTCACAGCCTTGCCTTTGGACCAGGCGATTTCCTTGGTCGCGTTCTTGATGATGGCGTGGCGGTCGGCCATGGTGAGCGCATCGGCATAGCGAACGTTGATTTCTTCCTGACCGGCGGATGCCTCGCCCTTGGTATTTTCGACAGGAATTCCAGCACCTTGCAGGCCATTGCGAATGGCGCGCATTACCTCTTCTTCCTTGGTGGTCTGGAAGATGTGGTAATCCTCATTATAGGGGCTTGCGAGCTGCAGGTTGCGATAGCCGCTGGCGCGGGCGGATTCGAAGCTCTGGTCGAAGAGGAAGAACTCCAGTTCGCTCGCCATATAGGCTTTCAGGCCCATGGCTTCGAGCCGGGCAACTTGCTTCTTCAGCATTGCGCGCGGCGAGTGCGGCACTTCGGCGTGAGTGTGGTGGTCATAGGCATCGCAGAGAACGAGAGCGGTGCCTTCCAGCCACGGCACGCGCCGCAGCGTCGCCATGTCGGGCTTTAGCGTATAATCGCCATAGCCCTTTTCCCAGCTGGTGGATTTGTAACCGGAGACCGTCTCCATCTCCATGTCGGTCGCCAGAAGATAGTTGCAGGTGTGGGTTTCCTCATGCGCGCTTTCGATGAAGAACTGCGCCTGAAACCGCTTGCCCATCAAGCGACCCTGCATATCCACGAGGCATGCCAGAACGGTATCGATGCGCCCTTCGGCGACATCTTTTTTAAGCTCGTCGAATGTGTAGGTCGTCATGATGTCACTGTTCCCTTTTTCCTTGTTTGGTGGAAGGCGGCACGAAAACGCGCCGCCTTCCCTTGCGAAACATCAGGCCTTTGCCGCAGCCGCCGCGCTGAGTGCCGCCTGCTTGTGTTCCATCGCAAACTCTTCCTCCGGAGAGAGGATGAGGCGGTGGCGACCGACCATCGCGAAATACGCGATGGCGACGGCAAACCAGATCGCGACCCACAGCACGCCCTTGGTGAAGTTCGGGTCCTGCACCTGATAGAGCAGCGTCACGACAGCGATGATGATGGTCAGTACCGCGCCCGGCACACCGAGTGGCGAACGGAACGGACGCTCGATATTCGGCAGGTTCTTGCGCAGCAGGATGAAGGAAAGCGCCTGCATGATATAAGAGAACATCGCGCCGAAGACGGCCATGTTGATCAACACGCTACCGATGATGCTGCCGCCCTTTTCCGCACCAAGCGCGAACCAGATGATCATCATGACGCTGAGGCCAACGATGGCACCCGTCAGCATGGCGACATGCGGCGTTCTGAACTTGGGATGCGTGATGGAAAGCGCCGTGGGGAAATAGCCCGCGCGCGACAGCGAATAGATCTGCCGACCCTGCGCATAGAGAATGGTGTGGAAGCTGGCGATAAGGCCAGTCAGCGCCACCAGACCCAGAAGCACGACGCCGCTATCTCCATAAACCGCCTTGAAACCATCCAGCAGAGGCTCAAGCGCCGAGCCGAGATGGAACGCGCCGATGCCCGGAAGCGAAGGGTTGAGCAGCACGATCATGAAGGCGGAAATCATCAGCGTGATGATGCCGAGAATGATGCCCTTCGGCATATCGCGCTTGGGATCGACCGACTCTTCCGCTGCCAGCGGCAATTGCTCGATGGCAAGGAACAGCCAGACGGCGAAGGGCAGCGTGGCGAGGACGCCAGAAATGCCAAATGGGAAGAAGGGGCCGTTGCCTTCCGGCAGTTCGACTGCCGCGCCATCCGGGCCGACGCCGATGTTCAATGCCCAGCGGGAGAAATCCATATTCGGAATGGCGCTGATCCAGAAGAAGACGAGAACACCGAGCGAAATCAGTGTGATGACCAGCGTTACCTTGAACGATAGTTCAAGTCCGAAGACGTTTAGTCCTAAGAAGATGATGTAGAACAGTACCCAGAGGAACGGCGAATAGACAGGATCGAGCCCGAGGATGGAGTTCACATAGGCCGTGATGAAGGTAACGATCACGGCGGGAGTGAGAACATATTCGACATTCTCGCAAAGCCCGGTGATGAAACCGCCCCAAGGCCCCATTGCCGTGCGCGCGAAGGAATAGGCTGCACCCGTATGCGGTAGCGCCGGGCTCATCTCAGCAATCGAGAAGGTCAAGCCCAGATACATGATGGCGATGATGATGCCCGCCACCAGCATGCCGCCCCAGCCGCCCGTGGCAAAGCCGAAGTTCCAGCCGGAAAAGTGGCCGGAGATGACCGCACCGACGCCAAGCGCCCAGAGCGACCAGACGCCCGCATAGCGCGAGAGCCCTCGTTTTTCGAAATAGGATGCGTCCGCTTTCTTATAGCTGACGCCGGATGATGAACTGTCCATGCCTTGTCTCTCCTGATCAAGAAAAAAGCAGGCAGTCAGCCGGAATGGCCGATGTTGCCCCAGTTTCGGCCCGGCGGATTTTCCGCTTCAGGGCCGTATGCATCTGCTGTTCCCTTGCCGGGTGGCTGCGCCTGTTTCGGCGTTCTGAACCACGCGGCAATATTCTCGTCCGGCAGGCGAACCCGCCGGAGACGTCAGTGGCTTTGAGTGGCTAGAGCCTTTCTCAAAAGCTCGCTCAAGAACTCGGCAGCGTCCCGCTGCCCCTCCTCATCTGCAATAAGATCGTTGCGAACCTCGATCATCACATTCAGCAAGCCATGCTGCACGGCGTGCAGACGCAACGTATGGGTCACGCCATCCTGCGGTCCGTAAGGCTCGTTGCGCTCCACCCTGAAAGACGGTCCCGCTTCTTTCAGCATCGCATCCGCAAGCCGCGAGTCGGCATCGTGCAGAATGCCGATTTGTACATCGCGTACCCGCCCGTGATAAACCGGCGTGAAGCTGTGGATCGTGACGAGAACTGTTCCCTTGCCAGTCACTTTCCGCCTTTCTATGTGGTCGGAAACGGCTTCGTGAAACGGAATATAGAGCGCCGCAGTGCGGGCAAAACGCTCAGCTTCGCTCAAATCCCTGTTGCCAGGAATGTCGTAGATTTCGCTGGTCAGCGGCATCGCCGAAGGCGATTCCGGCGGACGGTTGCAATCATAGATCAGGCGCGAAAAGCGCTGGAAAATCAGGGTGGCATCAAGCTTTGCCGAGAGAAGCCGGGCGACGGCGAGAGCGCCGGGGTCCCAGGCAATGTGGCTCGACAGAACATCTTCGCTAAGGCCGAGATCACCGTAACGGGCAGGCAGGGTGCGTGAAGCATGCTCGCAGACGAGCAGCACCGCATGTTTCCCCATCTCATTTTCCACCGCGACCGCGTCACCTTCGTCGGCGCTGAAAAACTGCGAACGAACCGTCATGGTCGAACCCCGCTTGTCTCGACCGCTCCCCAGCGGCGAGAAGAGAATTCTTCACAACTTGCAAAGTGTCAAACGTATTTTTGAAATTTTCTCTTCATTTTTTCGATTGACTCCAGCGTGGCCCCGTATCTTAATCATCGCTAAAAGCCGGTCATGAAACCGGAAAAAGGGGAAAAATTTGCGCAATTCATCGTCTTCGACGGTGTCGGAGGTCATTCAGACCCACTATGAAGGTTTGACGCGCGCTGAGAAGCGTTTGGCGGAGAGCCTTCTGGCAAATTACCCCGTTTCGGGCCTTGGCAGCATCACGACAGTTGCGGAAAATGCAGGCGTGTCTACGCCCACCGTGGCGCGCATGGTGCAGAAGCTCGGCTATAAGGGTTATCCGGAGTTTCAGGCAAGCCTCCATCAGGAGCTTGAAGCTACCATTTCCAACCCGATTGCAAAGCACGACCGATGGGCCAGCAACGCCCCCGGCCTGCACATTCTCAACCGCTTCGCGGATGCCATTACCAACAATCTGCGCGATACGCTGAGCGATCTTGATACTGCCGATTTCGACAATGCAGCGGCGCTGCTCTCGGACAGAAAGCGCGGTATCTATTTCGTCGGCGGGCGCATCACGGGGGCGATTGCTGAATATTTCTTTACCCACATGCAGGTCATCCGCCCAAAGACGGCGCTGATGTCCTCCAATTCCAGTTCATGGCCGCAATATATGCTGAACATGAATGCGGGCGATGTGCTGGTGATCTTCGATATCCGCCGCTACGAGCAGGACATGGTGACGCTGGCGCAGGTGGCGCATGAAAACGATGTCAGCATCCTGCTTTTCACCGACCAGTGGACCTCACCCGTTTCGCGCTTCGCCAAACACACATTTCGCGTGCGCATCGAGGCACCATCCGCCTGGGATAGCTCCGTCGTGACGCTATTCGTGGTGGAGGCTCTGATCGAAGCCGTGCAGAACAATGGCTGGGATGAAACCCGCCAGCGCATGAACGCGCTCGAAGGACTTTTTGAGCAGACGCGTCTGTTTAGGAAGCCCGAAAATAAATGAGCTGCAACTGATCTCCAACCGAGGAAAGGGCGCAACCGAAACTTTTTATGTCGCAGCCAATACATCATGACAAAAAAGTGACGTAATGATGGCAATAAAGCGTCAGACGAGGCTAGCGCGACGCAGATCGGCAGCCCTACAACCGTCACAAAACATTCATGCAGACCACGTACAGCGTCCGCCGACGCATGAGACACGAAGAGGAGAACCAAAGTGATCTCGCACAGCCGCCGACTGCTTTCGCTTACCACCGCAATCATCCTTGCCACCTCGGCAATCGCCTCGGCAGCACCGAGCGAGGAACTCATCGCAGCCGCCAAGAAAGAAGGCATGCTGACGACCATCGCTCTGCCGCACGACTGGTGCGGTTACGGCGACGTCATCGCCTCCTTCAAGGCCAAGTATCCGGAAATTCAGGTCAACGAACTGAACCCGGACGCCGGTTCTGCCGACGAAATCGAAGCCATCAAGGCCAACAAGGACAATAAGGGCCCACAGGCTCCTGACGTGATCGACGTCGGTCTCGCATTCGGCCCGCAGGCCAAGAAGGAAGGCCTTCTCCAGCCTTACAAGGTTTCCACCTGGGACGAAATTCCTGACAACGTGAAGGACGCCGAAGGCTACTGGTACGGCGACTATTACGGCGTCATGTCCATCTTCGTGAACAAGGACCTCGTCACCAATTCTCCGAAGGACTGGGCCGACCTCTTGAAGCCCGAATATTCCGGTCAGGTTGCTCTGGCTGGCGACCCACGCGCCTCCAACCAGGCGATCCTGGGTGTTCTCGCTGCCGGTCTCTCCACCGGTGCAAAGGACGGCAAGGAAGCCGGTGAAGCTGGTCTGAAGTACTTCGCCGACCTCAACAAGGCCGGCAACTTCGTTCCCGTCATCGGCAAGGCCGGTACGCTGGCACAGGGTGCCACGCCAATCGTCATCGCTTGGGACTATAACGCTCTCGGTTGGGCAAAGACGCTGAACGGCAACCCGCCGACAGAAGTCGTCGTTCCTGAGAAGGGCGTTCTGGCTGGCGTTTACGTTCAGGGCATTTCCGCCTACGCACCGCATCCAAACGCTGCAAAGCTGTGGATGGAGCACCTCTATTCGGACGACGGTCAGCTCGGCTGGCTCAAGGGCTTCTGCCACCCGATCCGCTTCAACGCTCTTGCCAAGGCCAACAAGATTCCGAAGGACCTGCTCGACGCTCTGCCACCAGCAGCAGCCTATGAAAAGGCAATCTTCCCGACACTCGAAGACGTTGACGCCAACAAGGCCGCCGTCACCGGTGGCTGGGACAAGGTCGTCGGCGCAAACGTGAAGTAATCACTTGATAACAGCCGCCCCGGCTTACAAAGCCCGGGGCGGCTGATTTATGCATAGGAGAGCATTTCCGAGCCAAAAGTGTTTAGCGGTTTTGCGTCCGGACAATGCGTTAAACAAATTGACCGCGATGATCGCGGCATTGGGGACAGCATGTCATCAGCGAATACTGGCACAGCATTGCCGGTTAAACGGCGCTTTCGCCCGAAGCTCGAATGGCTTGGCATTCTGCCATTTGCAGTTTTCGTTCTTCTCTTTTTGATTATGCCGACGATGAAGATTGTCATCGGCGCGTTTCAGAACGCGGACGGCAGCTTTACATTTGAAAATATCATCGGGCTTTTCACGCCCTCCATCCTCGCGGCCTATTGGATATCGATCAAGATCAGCGTCGCTTCTGCCTTCTTCGGCTGTCTGATCGGCTTCGGCGTCGCCTCCGCAGTGGTGCTGGGCGGGCTGCCGCAGAAAATCCGTGCACCGCTTTTGACCTTCTCCGGCGTTGCATCGCAGTTCGCTGGCGTTCCTCTAGCCTTCGCCTTCATCGCAACGCTCGGCCCGGTCGGCCTCGTCACGGTGTTCCTGAAAACCCAGCTCGGCATCGATCTGCGCCTGCTCGGCTTCAACATCCTGTCCTTCTGGGGACTGACGCTCACCTATCTGTTCTTCCAGATCCCACTGATGATCCTCATTATCACGCCCGCTCTGGATGGCCTGAAGCGCGAGTGGCGCGAAGCTGCGGAAATCCTCGGGGCCAGCGGCGTGCAATACTGGCGCATGGTGGCGTTTCCCATTCTGCTGCCATCTATCCTCGGCACGTTCTCGCTATTGTTCGCCAACGCCTTCGGTGCCGTCGCAACGGCTATTGCGCTCACCGGCTCCTCGCTGAACATCGTCCCAATCCTGCTCTTCGCGCAGATCCGCGGCGATGTGCTGGGCAATCCCAACCTCGGCTTTGCGCTGGCCTTCGGCATGATCGTGGTAACCTGCATCGCCAACACGCTCTATATCTGGATGCGCTCGCGCAGTGAGAGGTGGCTGAAATGAAGCGTATTTTCGCTTGGGGCGCCCTCCTTTTCGGCATCCTCTATTTTGCCCTGCCGCTGATCGGCATGACCAACTTCTCGCTGAAAATGCGGCGCGGCGTCTATTCCTTCGATGCCTATGCCGTGGTGCTGAGCGACCCGCGCTTTCAGGAGACCTTCACCTTCTCGGTGATGATGGCGCTGTTTACCATCATCTTCGGCGTGGTGCTGGTGGTGCCGACGGCCTATTGGGTGCGGCTGAAACTTCCGGCTCTTCGCCCGGTCATCGAATTCATCACGCTGCTGCCGCTCGTCATTCCGGCCATCGTCATCGTGTTCGGCTACATCCGCCTTTACAACACGTCCAGCTGGCTGCCGCTGACGGGCTCCACATCCGGCACCAACCTGCTTTTGATGTTCGGCTACACCACGCTCGCTCTGCCCTACATGTACCGCGCCGTCGATACCGGTCTTCGCACAATCGACATCGGAACATTGACGGAAGCGGCACAAAGTCTGGGCGCCGGATGGACCACCATCCTTGCCCGCATCATCCTGCCAAACGTGCTGGTGGCCGTGCTGTCGGGCGCGTTCCTCACCTTTGCCATCGTCATCGGCGAATTCACCATGGCGGCGCTTTTGAACCGCCCCGCATTCGGCCCTTACATGCAGCTGCTCGGCGCGAACCGCGCTTATGAGCCCGCAGCACTGGCCGTCATCTCCTTCGGCATCACATGGGGTTGCCTGGGGCTCATCCAACTCGTCTCCCGCTACCAGAAGGGACAGGCCCCCAAGGCCTGAAGGATCATTCATGAGCTTTCTGACACTTACGCATATCAAGAAATCCTTCGGTCAGGTTCAGGTCGTGCATGACTTCAACATGGCAATCGAAAAGGGTGAATTCGTATCCTTCCTCGGCCCATCCGGCTGCGGCAAGACCACCGTTCTGCGCATGATCGCCGGTTTCGAGACGCCAAGCGACGGCGCAATCGTCATCAACGGCAAGGACCAGACGACGCTGAAGCCGAACCAGCGCAATATCGGCATGGTTTTTCAGGCCTATGCGCTGTTCCCCAATATGAATGTGCGCGAAAACGTCGCCTTCGGCCTCAAGGTTGCGGGCAAGCCCAAGGCGGAAATCGAGGCGCGTGTGCAGGAAATGCTGGCGCTGATCCATCTGGAGCATCTGGCGGATCGCTATCCCTACCAGATGTCGGGCGGTCAGCAGCAGCGCGTGGCGCTGGCGCGTGCACTGGCACCGAAGCCGGAAGTGCTGCTTCTGGACGAACCGCTTTCGGCGCTGGATGCAAAAATCCGCGTGTCGCTGCGCGAGGAAATCCGTCACATCCAGCGCAAGCTCGGCATCACCACCATCTTCGTAACGCATGATCAGGAAGAAGCGCTGTCCATCTCCGACCGCATCGTGGTGATGAATGCGGGCGTTGCGGACCAGATCGGCTCGCCATTTGAAATCTACAACAACCCGGCCACGCGCTTCGTCGCCTCCTTCGTCGGCACGCTGAACCTCATCGACGCCACCGTAACAGACGTGGCGACCAGCACGGTTCTGGTGGGAGATCAGCAGATTTCGCTGAAAAAGCCGCTCGAAAAAGCCAATGGCGACAAGGTGACCGTGGCGTTGCGCCCGGAAGCCGGTTCGCTGAACCCGAGCGCCAAGGGCGATGTCGCCATTTCCGGCATCGTCACCTCCAGCCACTTCCTCGGGTCCGTCATCCGCACGCGTCTGGATGTCGGCGGCACCGTGCTGTCCTTCGACATGTTCAACGACCCCGGCACCGCCCCGCCTGCCATCGGCGAGCGGATCACGCTCAACTTCGCATCAGAAGATTTGATGATTGTAGCAGAGTAGCGCACTGTTTCTCCTTGGCGAAAAGCGCTACTCGGTGCCAATCTCAGGAGAACACAATGCGCGCTTTATTCTACGAACGCTTTGGCGAAGCCCCGAAAATCGCAACGCTGCCCGACCCGGAACCGACTCCGGGCGGCGTGGTTATCGAGGTGAAGGCGACCGGTCTGTGCCGCAGCGACTGGCACGGCTGGATGGGCCACGACAGCGATATCGCGCTTCCGCATGTGCCGGGGCATGAGTTCGCGGGCGTCATCTCTGCCGTCGGCAAAAACGTCATGCGCTTCAAGGTCGGCGACCGCGTCACCGTTCCCTTCGTTTCCGGCTGCGGCCACTGCCAGGAATGCCGCTCCGGCAACCAACAAGTCTGCGAAACCCAGTTCCAGCCGGGCTTTACCCATTGGGGCTCGTTTGCGGAATATGTTGCTATCGACTACGCCGACCAGAACCTCGTCCAGATGCCAAATGAGATGGCTTACGACACTGCCGCCAGCCTTGGCTGCCGCTTTGCGACCTCTTTCCGCGCCGTTGTCGATCAGGGCCGCCTGAAGGGTGGCGAGTGGCTGGCCGTGCATGGCTGCGGCGGCGTTGGCCTGTCCGCGATCATGATTGGCGCTGGGCTCGGCGCGCAGGTCGTCGCCATCGATATTGCCGAAGACAAGCTGGCCCTGGCAAAACAGCTCGGCGCGACCGTTACCATCAACAGCCGCGAGGTTGCTGACGTCACAGAGGCCGTGCGCGATGCGACCGGCGGTGGCGCGCATGTCTCCGTCGATGCGCTCGGCCATCCCCAGACCTGCTGCAATTCCATCAGCAATCTGCGCCGCCGTGGCCGCCATGTGCAGGTGGGCTTGATGCTGGCGGATCACTCCATGCCGCAAATTCCCATGGCGCGCGTGATCGCGCATGAGTTGGAGATTTACGGCAGCCACGGCATGCAGGCATGGCGCTATGACGATATGCTGGCTATGATCAGGAACGGCAAGCTGATGCCGGAAAAGCTGATCGGCAAGCACATCTCGCTTTCCGACGCCGTGACCGCCCTGCCCGCCATGGATAGTTTCAAGGATAGCGGCATCAGCATCATCAACCGGTTCGAGTGAGGGCGACCAGTCTGTCCAATAATTGCCGCTGGTCGGCTGCAAATGGTAATTTCTGCGCTTCCGGTGCTCACATACGTTGAGTACGCTCCGCTCCGGTTCTCGAAATCACCCTTTTTGCTGACCAAGAGAAATTCTTGAATAGACTGGAAGAAACAGGAAGCCGAATGCTCTATCTCGACAGCATCACCGCAAAAGGCGCTTTCGATAACGGCACGGATTACCCCTTCTCCGTCCCGGCTCTCAGAGGTCTGGAACGCATCGAGTTGAAGACGCCGATCACTTTCTTTGCCGGGGACAATGGCTCCGGCAAATCCACTTTGCTGGAGGCGATTGCGGCTGGCATGAAGGCCTATTCTATCGGGACACATGGTCAGGTTGCCGGAGACATCTATCTTCAACATGCAGAAAAGCTGGCGGGTGCGCTTTACTTCGCCAGAAAGAAATATCCCAAGGTGCGCATGTTCATGCGCTCCGAAGATGTGCTGGGATATGTGCGCCGCCTGAACGACGAAAAGCTCGATGATTTCCGGTATTATCGAGAAAAGGCGTTGGAGAAAGGCACAGCTTTTCCCGAGGAAACGCCCGATACTTTCCGCAATATCGTCGGCAGCAATGCCATCGACCAGCGCTCCCACGGCGAAGGATTTCTGGATATTCTGGAGCAGCGGCTGCATGGCGCAGGGCTTTATTTTCTCGATGAACCGGAAAGCCCGCTCTCGCCGCTCAAGCAACTGACGCTCGCCACCATCATTCGCGAGACAGCCGATAACGGCGCTCAACTCATCATCGCCACACATTCTCCCGTGCTTCTGGCAATACCCGAAGCGACGATCTATCACTTCAGCGAGGACGGAATTTCGGAGCGGCTCTACGACGAGCTGGAAAACATCCAGTTCCTGCGCCGCTTTCTCGACAGGCCGACAAAATATCTGGACGAATAGAGCATCGAAACTCAAACCGCGGCCATGGTTGCCAGTATCGTCACCAGTGCAGAGAGGCAGTTGATCTTGGTGTTGGTGTAAGAGGCAACGCCTTCCCTGCCGCGCATCATCCTCACCACCAGATAAAGCACCGTGTGGAAGACGAAGAAGAAAAGAAGCGGGGCAATGAGGAACGTTCCAATCGCCATGATCCAGTTGCCCTCATTCGCCTCTGCGCTGACGAAGCGGGCGCTGAAAATGGAGACGACCATGAACACCGTGATGAGAGAAGAAACTTGCTGCATCATTTCAATCCATTTGCCTATCGTGATCACATATGCATAACACATTCAGCAATCGGAAGGTGCATTATTAATATCTAATATTAGGTAAAGGCGTGGAACAGCCGAGGACACGACGGTAGACGCCATAAAAGACTTGAAATGCAGGCGGCATTGCCGCATGGCACGAAGAACGATGTAAAAGAAGAAGCCATCTCATGTCTCCCACCACGACCCCGGTTACAGCGCGTGCGCTGAACGCTCAGGATTACAGAACGCTTGGCCTTTCCGCGCTTGGCGGCGCGCTGGAGTTTTACGACTTCATCATTTTCGTGTTTTTCGCCACCGTCATCGGGCATCTGTTCTTCCCGCCGGAAATGCCGGACTGGCTGGTGATGATCCAGACCTTCGGCATCTTCGCCGCCGGTTATCTGGTGCGTCCGCTGGGTGGCATCGTGCTGGCGCATTATGGGGACCGTTACGGTCGCAAGCGCGTCTTCGCATTTTCAATCCTGCTGATGGCATTGTCCACGCTCGGCATGGCGTTGATGCCGACTTACGCGACCATCGGCATTGCTGCACCCATTCTGCTGATCGTGCTGCGCATGTTGCAGGGCGCGGCGATCGGCGGTGAAGTTCCGGGCGCATGGACCTTCGTGTCCGAACATGTTCCCTTCCGCCATGTCGGCCTTGCCTGCGGCTTCCTCACTTCCGGCCTGTCGCTCGGCATCATGCTCGGCTCGCTGATTGCCTTTGCCATCAACTCCATCTTCTCTGCGGAAGATGTGGCCGGTTATGCATGGCGCATCCCCTTCCTGCTCGGCGGTGTCTTCGGCCTGATTGCGGTCTATCTGCGCCGCTGGCTGGAAGAAACACCAGTCTTCAACGAAATGAAGAAGTCGAAATCGCTGACCGACAAGCTGCCGCTCGGCCTCGTGCTGAAGAACCATATGCGCGGCGTTATCGTTTCGGCACTGCTGACATGGGTGCTATCCGCCGCAATCGTGGTCACGACGCTGATGACGGCAACCTTCCTGCAGAAGCTCTATGGCTACACGCCGACACAGGCGCTTGCCGGAACCAGCTTCGGCACGCTGTTCCTCATCTTCGGCGTCATCATTGCGGGCGCATTGATCGACCGCATCGGTAGCGGCATCTTCTTCATGGGCGCCAGCATCTTCTTCGGCGTCGCCACCTTCACCTTCTATAGCTATGCCGGAACTTCGCTGAACATAATGTTTGCGCTCTACGCGGTCATGGGCCTTTCCGTCGGCATGGCGGGTGCGGTGCCTTACGTCATGGTCCGCGCTTTCCCCGCCTCGGTTCGTTTCTCAGGCTTGTCATTTGCCTATAACGTGTCATACGCCGTGTTCGGCGGTCTGACGCCGATTGCGGTCAGCACTGGGCTTGCGGTGAACCCTATGGCGCATGCCTGGTATCTGATCTTCATCGCCGTCCTCGCCTTCTTCATCGGCGTCTACCTCCATCTGCGCGGAAGCGAGGTGGAGAGCCATGTGGGCATTGAGGAACTGGCGGTGCTTCAGGGGCGGTAGTTTGAAGGGTTGGGATTGTCGAAAAACTCTAACTGAGGCGTCTTTCTTTCATTGCAAGGCTTTGGACGCAGGCGAAAAACCGGCATGGAATATGTCTAGACACCATCGCCAAACCCACCGCCGTCATTTTCGGGCTTGACCCACTACTGTCCGGTTTAAACTGAGTGGGTAGTTTGGGTCGAAAACAGTTCTCCCCACCCGTCACCCCGCACTTGATGCGGGGTCCAGCAGATGCGCGTCTGCGCGCCGAAAGAGTCTTTCAGACCAAGGACTTGGTCTGGCTGGATCCCGGATCAAGTCCGGGATGACGGAAGTGGGGTTGCACCTTCGCCACCCCATCAAATAGGCGCAGGCACCTTCGGCGGCTCGAAATCCGGGGCGACCAGACCGCCTGAGATCAACAGCTTGGCTGCATCTTCCGGCGACATGTCGAGCATGATGATCTTGTCTTTTGGCACAAACAGCAGAAAACCAGCCGTCGGCACCGGTGTCGGCGGCAGGAAGACCGCGACCATTTCCTGACCCAATTCGTTGAAGCGAAAGGCCAGTTCGCCCTTTGCCTCGGAAGCAACGAAAACCATCGCCCAGGTTCCGGGTGCCGGGAACTCTATCATGCCGACGCGTTTGAAGGAGTTCGAATGCTCTTTCAGCACAGACTCGAAAAGCTGCTTGATGCTGCGATAGATGGGGCGCACCAGCGGCATGCGGTTGAGGATCGATTCACCCGAACGCACGATCCATTTGCCGATGAGGTTATTGCCGAGAAAGCCGATGAGCGTGATGCCGATGACCGCGATCAGAAGACCAAAACCGGGAATGGCGACATCGAAATATTGCTCGGGATCGTAACGCGCGGGAATATAGGGTTTTACCCAGCTATCCGACCATTGCAGAAACGTCCAGACCAGCCACATGGTAATCGTGACCGGTGCAAGAATGAGAATGCCGGTCAGGAAGCTGTTGCGCAGACGTGCCGCGAAGGAAACTTTGAGTGGGTGATCGGTCATCAACTCGCTGAACGCTTGGCAGAATTTTTATGAAACACGGGACGAAAACGGACAATGCCGGAGGGTGTTCCCTCCGGCAATAGTCATATTATGAAATATTCGTCATCAGAAAGGGCTGCCGACAATCTTTGCGGGATCGCGGCGCCGACGACGCAAAATCACTCGACAGTCACCGACTTCGCCAAATTACGCGGCTGGTCTACATCCGTGCCCATGAAGACGGCAGTGTGGTATGCCAGTAGCTGGATCGGCAACGAGAAGACCATCGGTGCGATGATTTCGTCGACTGTCGGCAGGATGATGGTGGCCATGGTTTCGAGCTTGGAGGCTGCGGCCCCCTTCGCATCGGTGATGAAGATGATTTTGCCGCCGCGTGCGGCGACTTCCTGCATGTTCGACACGGTCTTTTCGAAGAAACGGTCGTGCGGCGCAATGACGATGACGGGCATATGCTCGTCGATCAACGCGATCGGGCCGTGCTTCAATTCACCAGCGGCATAGCCTTCGGCATGAATATAGGAAATTTCCTTCAGCTTCAGCGCGCCTTCCAGCGCCAGCGGGAACGAGGTGCCGCGACCGAGATAAAGCACGTCCTTGAAGCGGGAAAGATCACGCGACAGGGTTTCGATCTGCGGCTGGACGGCGTTGAGAACTTCACTCATCACGCGCGGCATCTCGGTGAGATGGCGAACGAGTTCGGATTCTTCCTCAGCGCTCAACGTGCCACGCGCCTTGCCGGCTGAAATGGCAAGCGATGCCAGCACGGCCAGCTGGCAGGTGAAGGCCTTGGTGGAGGCAACGCCGATTTCTGGACCCGCGAGAATCGGGAAAATCGCATCCGATTCACGCGCAATGGTGGACTCGCGCACATTGACGACCGCGCCGATCTTGAGGCCGTTTTCCTTGCAATAACGCAGAGATGCCAGCGTATCCGCCGTCTCGCCGGACTGCGAAATAAAGAGCGCGGCTTGAGTGGGGACAAGGGGCATTTCGCGATAGCGGAATTCCGACGCCACATCGATTTCCACCGGCAGGCGCGCATAGCGCTCGAACCAGTATTTACCGATCAGGCCGGAAAGATAGGCGGTGCCGCAAGCAGAAATCGCAAGGCCGGTGAGCTTGGCGAAATCAATGGCCGGATCGGCGTCCTTCACGCGCTTTTCGGCGAAGTCCACATAGTGGCTCAAAGCATGCGAAATGACTTCCGGCTGCTCGTAGATTTCCTTTTCCATGAAGTGGCGGTGGTTGCCCTTGTCCACCACATAGGCCGTCGCCTGCGAAAGCTGGCGCTGCCGCTGGACCGGCTGTCCAGCAAAGTCGATGATTTCCGCACCTTTAGCGGTGATGATGGCGCAATCGCCATCCACCAGATAGGTGATTTCGTTGGTGAAGGGCGAAAGTGCTATGGCGTCCGAGCCGAGGAACATTTCACCGCGTCCATGACCGACAGCGAGCGGCGGGCCGGAACGGGCCGAAAGCAGCGTGCCCGGCTCATCCTGAAACATGACGACGAGCGCGTAAGCGCCGGTAACACGGTTCAGCATCTTCAGCATCGCATCGCGATGGGACAGCCCCTCGCGGGTGAACTTCGCCAACAACTGCGCCACGACTTCCGTATCCGTCTGCGTGGTGAATATTGCGCCTTCTGCCGTCAGCTCATCGCGAAGCTCGGAAAAATTCTCGATGATGCCGTTATGGACGACTGCAACGCCTTCAACGAAATGCGGATGTGCATTGGTTTCATTCGGCACGCCATGCGTTGCCCAGCGCGTATGCGCAATGCCGGTAAGCCCCGGAAGCGGCTCTTCGGAGAGCTTCTTCTCGAGGTTGAACAACTTGCCCTCGGCACGGCGACGGGCCATCTCGCCATCATGGATCGTCGCAACGCCCGCAGAGTCATATCCGCGATATTCCAGCCGCTTGAGCGCATCCACAAGGCGCTCCGCAACCGGCTGCGTTCCAACAATTCCGACTATGCCGCACATACAATTCTCCAAATATTTTGAGAACACCGGTCAGGCCGTTAGGCTTTCATCCGGTGTTTTTCGATAGCGGAAGTCCTAGCAATTTCCGCAAAAACCGCAATCGCAACGGCGGTCACTTTCAGTGTCTATTCGTTACGAATGTCAGAAGGTTACGAGGATTTCTTCTTGGCATCCTTGATGGCCCGTGCCCGCGCCCGCAGAGCGCTGGCGCGGCCTTCCTTTACCTCCTGGCGCGCGCGGCCAAAGGCCAGAGCATCGGCAGGCACATCATCGGTAATGACGCTGCCGGAGGCGACATAGGCATCGTCCCCAATGGAAACGGGCGCAACCAGCGCAGAATTGGAGCCGATGAAGGCGTTCTTGCCAATCCGCGTTTCATGCTTGTTGATGCCATCGTAATTGCAGGTGATTGTGCCCGCACCGATGTTGCTTCCGGCACCGATGAAGGCATCGCCAATATAGGTCAGATGGTTGACCTTGGCGCCCTCGCCGATTTCGGCTTTCTTGATCTCACAGAAATTGCCGACCTTCGATTTCGCACCGAGATTGGCGCCGGGGCGCAGCCGCGCATATGGCCCGACGGTTGCGCCAGAGCTGACATGCGCGCCTTCCAGATGCGAGAACGCATGAATAACGGCACCCGATTCGATGGTGACCCCGGGACCGATAACGACGTTCGGCTCTATCAGCGCGTCCTGACCGATCCTGGTATCCCATGACAGGAAGACGGTTTCAGGCGCAATCATCGACACGCCATCGATCATGAACTGGTGGCGCGCGCGCTCCTGCCAGAGCTTTTCAATATAGGCGAGTTCTGCGCGGTTGTTGCAGCCGTTCATCTCGGCCTCGGGAGCATCGACAGCCACGGCCTTGCCGCCCTGCGAGCGGGCAATTTCAACGATATCGGTAAGGTAATATTCGCCCTTGGCATTGTTGTTGCCGATGCGGGTGAGAAGATCGAGCGCGCGACGACCATTGATCGCCATCAGCCCGCTATTGCACCAGGTAACCTCGCGCTCTTCTTCGGTCGCATCCTTTTCTTCGCGGATGGCGACGAGCTCGCCGTTTTCGACCAGAAGGCGGCCATAGCCGGTGGGATTTTCCGTATGGAAACCGATGACAACGACATCCACATTCTCCGCCAAGGCCTGCCGCGCCTTGTTCAGCGTCTCCGCGGTCAGAAGCGGCACGTCGCCATAGGCGATCAGAACGTCATCGAAGCCCTTTTCGATTGCTTCGCGTGCAGCCAGCACGGCATTACCGGTGCCCAGACGCTCTTTTTGAAGATAGGGCTCGACCGAAACACCCGCCTCGCGCGCAGCATCCGCCACCTTGTCTGCATCGCGCCCCACGACCAGCGCCGCTGCACTGACGCCCGCACCGGCAACGGCCTGCATCACATGCGCAATCATCGCCCGCCCGGCAACCGGGTGCAGCACCTTGGACATGGACGATTTCATGCGCGTGCTTTCACCGGCGGCAAGAATTACGGCAAGACAGGTGCGTTCCACGAATATCTCCATATTATCGATACATCGCGCCCGCTATAGCCGCTTGAGAATAAAGAAACCATGGAAATTGCGTGAATGGTTGAAAAGCGGCGTGAAGTTGGACGATAGCTCATTTCGTCATTCATTCCATACAACCACAAGGCAATGCGAGAAACGCACTTTACACCCCCGCGGAATCTCATAATCTCGACCGGTATTCCCGCCAACTTCTCAAATTCCGGAACACCGATGTCCCAACCGCAAAGCGTCAGCCAACCCGTCCGTGGAATGCTTATCATGGCGGTGTGCATGATTGTGCTGCCGGTGATGGATGCCATTGCGAAATATATGGCGCATGAGGGCATGTCTCCCGGACAGGTGACCTTCTATCGCTTCTTCTTTCAGCTTGTCTGCACCCTGCCCCTCTTGCTGTTCATCTCCCCTCGCTCGCTGATCCATGCCAAGCGGCCATGGCTCAACCTGCTGCGCGGCGTGCTGCATGCGGCGGCGAGCCTGACATTCTTTGCCGCCGTCAAATATATGCCGCTGGCCGATGTCTTCGCCATTTATTTCGTCGAGCCTTTTCTGCTGACCATCATGTCCGCGCTTTTTCTGGGCGAGCGCGTAGGCTGGATGCGTTGGAGCGCCATTGCGGTAGGCTTCATCGGTGCCATGATCGTCATCCAGCCGAGCTTCGAACTCTTCGGCCTCACCTCGTTGCTGCCGGTTGCCTGCGCCTTTCTCTTCACGCTCTATCTGTTTCTCAACCGGGCGATCGGAGATGGCGACAGCCCGCTGGTGATGCAGACCATGGCAGGTATTGCCGGGACGGTGTTCATGGGTGGCGCGCTTTTGATCGGCAACGGACTTGGTGATGTTAATTTCGAGATGTCACTGCCGGGCTGGACCCACGGGCTGGTGCTGCTGGTTCTTCTCGGCTCCATCTCCGGCTATATGCATCTTCTCGTGGTGAAAGCCTTCCGGCTCGCACCCGTCTCACTTCTGGCGCCGTTCCAGTATTTCGAGATCATCTCTGCGACAGTGCTGGGCTATGTGCTGTTTTCCGATTTTCCGACACCATCGAAATGGCTCGGCATCGCCATTATCGTGGCTTCCGGCCTCTTCATCATCTGGCGGGAACGCCTGAACGCGCGGCGCGTGAAAATGACGGAAGTCGCGGAAGTTTGAGGAATTGCCGCAGCCGCACTTGTTCGCAAACCGAACGTCGGGCAAAACGTGCATCTACGAATGCAAATACATAAGGAGACGAGACGATGGACGTTCGCGCCGCAGTCGCCGTTCAGGCAGGCAAGCCATTGGAAGTTATGACCGTTCAGCTAGACGGCCCGCGTGCGGGTGAAGTGCTGATCGAGGTCAAGGCGACCGGCATTTGCCATACGGACGATTTCACCCTCTCCGGTGCTGACCCGGAAGGCCTGTTTCCAGCCATTCTCGGCCATGAGGGCGCAGGCATCGTTGTCGATGTCGGCCCCGGTGTCACCTCGGTCAAGAAGGGCGATCACGTTATTCCGCTCTACACGCCGGAATGCCGCGAGTGCTATTCCTGCACCTCGCGCAAGACCAATCTCTGCACCTCGATCCGCGCCACACAGGGTCAGGGCGTGATGCCGGATGGCACCAGCCGTTTCTCCATCGGCAAGGACAAGATTCACCACTATATGGGCTGCTCCACCTTCGCCAATTACACGGTTCTGCCGGAAATCGCGCTCGCCAAGATCAACCCTGACGCGCCTTTCGACAAGGTCTGCTACATCGGTTGCGGCGTGACGACCGGCATCGGCGCGGTCATCAATACGGCCAAGGTCGAAATCGGCTCGACCGCCATCGTCTTCGGTCTCGGCGGCATCGGTCTCAACGTGCTGCAGGGCCTGCGTCTTGCCGGTGCGGACATGATCATCGGCGTCGATATCAACCCTGAACGCAAGGCCTGGGGCGAAAAATTTGGCATGACGCATTTCGTCAATCCGAAAGACGTCGGCGACGATATCGTGCCCTATCTCGTCAACATGACGAAGCGCAATGGCGACCTGATCGGCGGCGCGGATTACACCTTCGATTGCACCGGCAACACCAAGGTCATGCGTCAGGCACTTGAAGCCTCGCATCGCGGCTGGGGCAAATCGGTCATCATCGGCGTTGCAGGTGCCGGCCAGGAAATCTCCACTCGCCCGTTCCAGCTCGTCACTGGCCGCAACTGGATGGGCACCGCCTTCGGCGGCGCGCGCGGTCGCACGGATGTTCCGAAGATCGTTGACTGGTACATGGAGGGCAAAATCCAGATCGACCCGATGATCACCCACACCATGCCGCTCGAAGACATCAACAAGGGATTTGAGTTGATGCATAAGGGCGAAAGCATTCGCGGTGTCGTGGTGTATTGATTGATGGTTGGTGGAGCGCAGACGAAGCGTCGTGCGCTCCACTCTTCCACGTCTTGGCGCACGCCGTGTAAACGGATTAAATGCCTGGACGTCGGCTATTGGCGGCGAGCGGTGCCACATGCACCGTCATCCGGCACTTGATGCGCTATCAAGTCGTTGATCGCAAGAGACTCTTTTCGACGCGCAGACGCGCGTCGGCTGGACCCCGCATCAAGTGCGGGGTGACGGAAGTGGATGTTGGCGCGCAATAACTTTAGCGCCTAGACGCTGAAGGCATTGAATACCACCAGCTACAGCTAAAACCCCATCAAGCCGCCGTCTCAACTTCCTTCGCCGCATCCGTCGGCACATAATTCAGCACCGGCCCAAGCCAACGCTCAACCTCTGCCACAGCCATGCCCTTGCGCTGCGCGTAATCCTGCACCTGATCCCGCTCCACCTTGGCGACGCCGAAATAATAGCTTTCCGGGTGGCCGATATAGAGGCCGGAGACGGAGGAGCCGGGCCACATGGCGTAGCTTTCGGTCAGTTCCACGCCGGTCTGGTTAGTGGCGTCCAGCAGGCGGAAAAGCGTTTCTTTTTCCGTGTGGTCAGGCTGGGCGGGATAGCCCGGTGCCGGGCGGATGCCTGCGTAAGCTTCGCCGACCAGTTCCTCATTGCTGAAGCTCTCCCCGGTGGCATAACCCCAGAACTCCTTGCGCACGCGCTCATGCATACGCTCGGCAAAGGCTTCGGCGAAGCGGTCTGCCAGAGCCTTGACGAGAATGGAGGAGTAATCGTCATTGGCGCGCTCGAAGCGCTCCGCAATCGCCACTTCCTCGATACCCGCCGTAACCACGAAGCCGCCGACATAATCGGCAACGCCGCTGTCCTTCGGTGCAACGAAATCAGACAACGCCACATTCGGGCGGCCATCACGCTTGGAAAGCTGCTGGCGCAGCGTGAAGAAGGTCTCGAGCTCCTTCGTCCGGCCCTCGTCGGTGAACAGGCGGATATCGTCTCCCACCGTGTTCGCTGGCCAGAAGCCGATGACGGCGCGTGGGCGGAACCACTTCTCGTCGATGATCTTCTTCAGCATGGCTTGCGCATCCGCATAGAGCTGACGCGCAGCCTCGCCCTGCTTCTCATCTTCCAGAATGGCGGGGTAACGGCCCTTCAACTCCCATGTCTGGAAGAACGGCGTCCAGTCGATGTAACGGGACAGTTCCTCAAGATCGTAGGTTTCGAAGGTCTTTGTGCCGATGAATTGCGGCTTGACCGGCTGATAGCCCGCCCAATCCACCTTCTGCGCGTTTTCGCGTGCGCGAGACAGCGGCAGGCGCTGCTTTTCGCGCTCGTTGCGGGCGTGCGCTTCTGCCACCTTGGCATATTCCGCGCGGATGCCATCGACATAAGCGGGCTTCTGTTCGGCAGAGAGCAGCGAGGAGACGACGCCGACCGCACGCGAAGCATCAGTCACATAGATCGCCTGACCCTTTTCGTAACGTGGGCTGATCTTTACGGCCGTATGAACACGGCTGGTCGTTGCGCCACCAATCAGCAGCGGCAGGTCGAGACCCATGCGCTCCATTTCGGCAGCAACATGCACCATCTCATCCAAGGACGGCGTGATGAGGCCGGAAAGGCCGATGACATCGACCTTCTCGGCAATCGCCGTCTCGAGAATCTTCGTGGTGGGCACCATGACGCCAAGGTCGATGATTTCGTAATTGTTGCAGGCAAGCACGACGCCGACGATGTTCTTGCCGATATCGTGCACATCGCCCTTCACGGTCGCCATCAGCACCTTGCCGGCAGCCTTGCGCTCATCGCCGCCATTCTGGCGCTTCTCTTCTTCCATGTATGGCAAGAGAACGGCCACGGCCTGCTTCATCACGCGGGCGGATTTCACCACCTGCGGCAGGAACATCTTGCCCGAACCGAACAAATCCCCCACCACATTCATGCCCGCCATCAACGGACCTTCGATGACGTGCAGCGGACGTGCTGCCTGCTGCCGCGCCTCTTCCGTATCGGCATCGATGTAATCGGTGATGCCGTTGACGAGCGCGTGTTCCAGCCGCTTTTCGACAGACCATTCACGCCATGCCAGATCCTGCACCTTTGCTTCCCGACCTGGACCGCCACGGAATTTTTCCGCCACAGCCAGCAGCCGCTCGGTGCCATCTTCGCGACGGTTCAGCACCACGTCTTCGCAGGCTTCGCGCAGTTCGGGATCGATGCTCTCATAAACCGCCAGCTGACCGGCATTGACGATGCCCATATCCATGCCGACCTGAATGGCGTGGTAGAGGAACACGGCATGCATCGCCTCACGCACCGGCTCATTGCCGCGGAAAGAGAAGGACAGGTTGGAAACGCCGCCGGAAATATGCACCAGCGGCATGGTTTCGCGGATCGTCTTCGTGGCCTGAATAAAGTCCACGCCGTAATTATTGTGCTCTTCGATACCCGTCGCGACGGCGAAGATATTCGGGTCGAAGATGATGTCTTCCGGCAGAAGACCTGCCTTCTCGGTCAAAAGCTTGTAGGCGCGGGTGCAGATTTCCACCTTGCGCTCATAAGTGTCGGCCTGCCCCACCTCATCGAAGGCCATGACGACGACGGCGGCACCGTAATGGCGCACGAGACGCGCCTGCTCCAGAAACTTCTCCTCGCCCTCTTTCAGCGAGATGGAGTTGACCACGGACTTGCCCTGAACGCATTTCAGGCCAGCCTCGATGATCTCCCATTTGGAACTATCGATCATGACCGGAACGCGCGCGATATCCGGCTCGGCAGCGATGAGGTTGAGGAATTCGACCATGGCCTTCTGGCTGTCGATCAGGCCCTCATCCATGTTGATGTCGATGATCTGCGCACCGTTTTCCACCTGATCGCGGGCAACGGCGAGAGCAGCCGTGTAATCACCAGCCGTGATCAGCTTGCGGAACTTGGCAGAGCCGGTGACATTGGTGCGCTCGCCCACATTGACGAACGGAATATCCTTGGTCAGCACGAAGGGCTCTAGGCCAGACAGAGACATGAAGGACTTGTGTTCCGGCACCTTGCGCGGCTCGAAACCCTTCACGGCTTCGGCGATGGCGCGGATATGCTCCGGCGTGGAGCCACAGCAGCCGCCCACGACGTTGACCAGACCTTCACGCGCAAACTCGGCAACCTGCGCCGCCATCATATCCGGCGTTTCATCATACTGGCCGAATTCGTTGGGCAGACCCGCATTCGGGTATGCGCAGATGAAAGTATCCGCAACGTCGGACAGTTCCTGCAAATGCGGGCGCATGGCGTTGGCGCCCAGCGCGCAGTTCAGGCCGATTGTGAAGGGGTTGGCGTGGCGCACCGAGTTCCAGAAGGCTGACGGGGTCTGGCCGGAGAGCGTGCGACCGGAAAGATCGGTAATCGTGCCCGAAATCATCACCGGCAGATGAATGCCCTTGGCCGCAAAGCGCTCTTCGCAGGCAAAGATCGCGGCCTTGGCGTTCAGCGTATCGAAAATGGTTTCGATGAGGATGATATCGGCACCGCCATCGATCAGGCCATCGATCTGCTCGCCATAGGCCACGCGAAGATCATCGAACGAAACGGCGCGGTAGCCGGGATTGTTCACATCCGGCGAGATGGAGGCAGTGCGGTTGGTGGGGCCGATGGCGCCCGCTACGAAACGGCGGCGTCCATCCTCGCGCTCCGCACGCTGTGCGGCGCGGCGCACGACGAAGGCACCTTCGCGGTTCAGATCGTAAACCGCACCTTCCATCTCATAATCCGCCTGCGCAATGCGCGTAGAGGAGAAAGTGTTGGTTTCCAGAATATCCGCACCCGCCATGGCGTAGCGGTAATGGATTTCTTCGATTGCATCCGGCTGGGTCAGGATCAGCAGGTCGTTATTGCCCTTCTGATGACAGGCACAACCAATGAAGCGATCTCCACGGAAATGATCTTCATCAAATCCAAGCCCCTGAATCTGCGTGCCCATGGCACCATCGAGAATGAGGATACGCTCCTGAGCAGCCTGTCTCAGCGCTTTCAGAATTTCCGCGCCGTCTTGTTTGCCGCCCAGCGGGCCAAACAGATTATCCAACATCGGCACTCACTCCTCATTCTTTGCAAATCAGCAAATCTCAAGTCACATAAAGATATCTTTATGTCAACATATGAAACGGTTCAAGCAAACCATTTGCGTCCTAAACCAAGGTTACGAAATTTCCGTTATGGATGACACCCTTAAGCCTGAAAGATATAGGTAGAATCCAGACTGCATCAAAGGAGGATTGCATGAGCGAGACGGACAGCACGAAAGCCAACTGGAGCACCCTGCCCTGGCACCGGCAATGGCTGGCAAAGCAGGCAGAAGGCCTGTTCGATTTCTTCCAGTATCGCGCGGTCAATCCCAAGGGCGGTTTTTTCGATCTGGACCGTCAGGGCGTGCCTCTCGTTTCCGATAATCAGGTGCGCGGCATCCATGCTTCCGCGCGCATGGTGCATTGCTTTTCTATCGGCCACCTGCTGGGCCGTCCCGGCTGTGGTGATATCATCGACCATGGCATGACTTACCTCTGGAACCAGCACCGCGATGGCGAGCATGGCGGGTATTTCTGGCAGGTGAATGACGACGGCCCGGCAGATGCCACCAAGCAGGGCTATGGCCACGCATTCGTGCTGCTGGCAGCGTCTTCTGCCAAGGTCGTTGGCCACCCGCTGGCGGATGCGATGCTGGCCGATATCACCGAAATCCTCGAGACGAAATTCTGGGAAGACCGGCACGGCGCGATTTCGGAAGAGTTCTACCGCGACTGGTCGACAATCGAGAATTATCGCGGCCAGAACTCCAATATGCACCTGACCGAAGCGCTGATGGCGGCCTTCGAGGTAACGGGTGACAAGGCCTATCTCACCAAGGCCGAGCGCATTGCGGACCTCGTCATCCGCCGTGCGGCGGGTGCGCTGGACTTCCGTGTGCCGGAACATTTCGATGAGAACTGGGTGCTGGACAAGGATTACCGCGGCAATGAAATGTTCCGCCCCTCTGGCTCCACCCCCGGCCACTGGCTGGAATGGGCACGCCTCATCCTTCAGCTCTGGGTGCTTGGCGGGCACAAACATGAATGGATGCCGACGGCAGCGAAATCCCTCTTCGTTCAATCCATGGCGCTCGGTTGGGACCGTGAAAAAGGCGGCTTCTTCTATACGCTCGACTGGGACAACACGCCCGCAAAAACGGAAAAGCTGTGGTGGCCCATGTGCGAAGCCGCAGGTGCAGCCCACTTCCTCAACGAGCACCTGCCAGCCGATGAGTTCTACGAAGACAGCTACCGCCGCATCTGGAGCACCATCGCCAACCGCTTCCTCGACCATCAGCATGGTGGCTGGCATGAGGAACTGACGGAAGACCTCGTTCCCGCCAACACCCTCTTCCCCGGCAAGGGCGACATCTACCACGCTTTGCAGGCCTGCCTCATTCCACTGTTCCCGGCGGATGGAAGCCTGACGAAGGTTATTGCGGAAAAGGGTGGGCGGTTCTGAACTCGGGTTTAAGCGACTGCCGTTGCCTTGGCGCGGCTCTTGTTCTCGCTTTAAACGGTTCTTTTTGCAGCTGAAAACCAAGACCTCCGTCATCCTTGGGTTTGTCCCACTTCTGTCCGGTTTAAACTGGGTGGCTAGTTTGGGGCGAGAACAGCTTCCCCACTCGTCACCCCGGCCTTGAGCCGGGGTCCAGCAGACGCGCGTCTGCGCGTCGAAAAAGTCTTTCAGACCAAGGACTTGGTCTGGCTGGATCCCGGATCAAGTCCGGGATGACGGAAGTGGGGATTGCCGTTGCCACATTCATAGCCAGCGTTGCACTGGCGAGTCCGAGTTCGCACGGAGTACGAAAAACGAAATGCAATCAATGCCCTATACCAAGTCCATAAACCTCAGCCGGACAGCAGTGGGACAAGCCCTAGGATGACGCTCGTGGGTGGGTCAACTCTTCATTCCAAAGGCGCTGGCTTTGCAGAGCGCACCCCAAAAAAAGTTGGCCGGACAGCCCGCGACAAGCTCAGGATGACGGCAGCATGTGCCAATCAAAACCCAATCGTTTCCTCGAACTTATCCCAGGACGAATACATCGCGTAACGTCCGATCCCCGGGATCGGAATATGTCCGTAAAAAGGTGAGAGCTGAAACTCGGCTGCCGCCTCACTCTTCTTTGCCACGGCGCCCACATAGATGGCAGATGCAAGGCCGGTGCGGTTTGCGCCGTGTTCGCAATGAATGAGGATCGGCTTTTCGGCATCCTTCATTACCCGAACCAGCAACTCGGCATCCTTTTCGGAAAGCTCCCTGGCTGAACTGATCGGGAAATCCACGAGCTGTACGCCGCTCTTCTTCGCAGCGTTGCTTTCGGCCTCGTACCAGGCCTCGCGCTTCTCATCCCGCAGATTGATAATGGTTTTGATGCCCTTGGCCTTGGCATATTCGTTCACGTCGGCACCGCTCGGCTGGGCGGAGCGGTAGAGTTCGCCGGGCAGCACCTCGTGGAAGTTTCCGGTCAGCTGGTTGATGCCCATGTGGGCACCGGTCAGCACCGGCAGCCCGACGAGGCATATGGCGGCGATCTTCAAAATTCTGGTGGCGGAAATCAAACGAAAAACCTTCCGGTGCACTTCAGACGCGCGGCTCATGTGCCACCGGCATCCCTTCCGCGCAAGGTGTCAGAAATTGCCCACCAGAAATGTCGTAGTGCAAAACCATTGTAAAATCGCTTGCCGCCAAAGCCTTCCGGCTGCTCTCACGATGGCGTGATAACCCTCAATCGAACTCGGCTGAAATGACGGTCACGCGCCAATCCAGCGTCCTGGGATCCACATTCTCGTTGTTGCGCAGCCTGAACGGACGGCACGCCGCATAGGTCTCATGCGCCTCCAGCCGTCTCTCGCTTATCTGATAGGGATCGAAGGAAACGGATGCACGAAACGCTGGCTCGAAGCCTTCCAGCGTATAGGTCAACCGCCGCACGGCAACGCCGTTCGTGTTTTGAAAGCTGAGGCGAATGGGCGCGTTCGCATCCTGGCAGGTCGTATCGTAAGAAGCCGTCGCGATGATTGCCTCCAGCCTTTCGCCGGAGCGTATCCAGTCGAAAACAACCCAGACCGCCATGGCCGCCCAGACGATGCCAAGAGAAATCACCACCGGTTTCAGATGTCGCGGATAGGCAATGAGAAACAGCAACAAAACCGCCGTCAAAACCGCGCCAACGATCATGCAGGACCTCCCCCAACTTCACACGACATCCCACATGGATTCGCTGCCATTCTAACGATTACGAAAGCATTTGCGACCGGTGGCGTGATGTCGGGCGGTAAAGACCCTGTGACGATGCAACAAAGATCAGCCAGTTGCTGCCTGGGCGCGCTTTGGATTGGCAACATCCAGAACGGCGAACCAGATGGCAGCGATAATCAACATTGCCGTGCCGGATAGGACGGTAGGAAACGTCATATTTTCACTAACCACGATTTCGGCAGCGACCACCAAAATCTGAGCGCCCGCGAGAAAAACCGTTGTGAACGGCGATAACGAACATCCGCGCCGATCAAAATAGCGCCAGTAAAGCCAGACGAAGACCGGGATGAGAATGACGGTCCAAATGGTCTGAAAGGTGATGAACCAAGAAATTGGATGAATGATATCAGACAACAAAAAAGAAAAGGCATCCAAAGAAGTGAGCGGCGTAAGTTGCCGCGCAAACATCATCGCAAGAAAGGGTGGCCATACAACGATTCCCAAAAGGTTTCGGCAGGTAGGTGCACCAGTGCCATGGTCAGATTGGATCATGACGCCTTTCAAAAGCAGCCGGACAGCGAGCATGGATAAGAAAATACCGGCGATACTGCAGCCAATGGCAATCAACGGTTCGGATAATGGAATTGCGCCCATACGTAGCATCTCGAGGGTTCTCATCACAAAAAGCGGCATTGATGACAGCGTGCCAGTAAGCAAGATAAGCCAGAATCCCGACGTCAGAAGCGGCAATCGCAACAAGCCGCCAAGAAAGAGAGTGACTGCAACGCCACCGACGAGTGTGACGGTAATCAGCATGCTTCGAATCACGCTGTCCTCGCCGCCTTGCCCAGTCGCGAGAAGTGCTTGCGAAATACCGTAAGCTTGACTGAGCGCGGAAATAAAGATGAGAACCAGCAGTGAAAGGACGAAAACGCGCCGCCCCTCCAATTTGGGCGCGAGAAGTATCAGCACCTGCCCAAGCGCAAAGATGGTCGGCAGCGGCTGAATTCCAAGCGCCATGATTGAAATACGCGAGGAACCACCTCTTGCCATTGTCTCGTCTACAAGCCCCTGCTCCAAGCCCGGCAAAGGGATAGACCCACCGATTGCAAGGACAATCAGAATACCAAACATCGTCAATATGATAGATCTAACCGAATAATGGTCTTGAGAAAGATTGCGGTATGACAAACGAACATCCTCTGCTGCACGGAAAACATACAACAATAAAACGAGGCGATACCGCAAGTACACGCTTAGCGAAAATATTACTGACACGGAAAAGCAGTAAAAATGGTGGGCCTGGAGGGACTCGAACCCCCAACCAAGCGGTTATGAGCCGCCGGCTCTAACCATTGAGCTACAGGCCCTTCGAATGCGGCGCAATCGAGCAAGAGGCTGCAATGGTTCAGCCGGATGCGGGACAGGCTCTAACGTAATTTTGTTGGCGCGACAAGTCGTTGCAACCATTGTGGTGCCATCAATGCCGTAATAGCCTCATAATCTCCGGTCATAGAGATTGCAGGGACGTCAACAGAGGAAATTTTACATGGCATCCAAACTGGCTCGCTCCGTCGCGCTCGGCTCTTTCACATTGATTGCGGCGCTGCCGCTTGCGGCTTTGGCGCAGGAAAACAAGCCGCGTGAGGCGACCATCAGTGTTTCCGGTGAGGGAGATGCATCGATTGCTCCCGACATGGCGATCCTGTCCTTCAGCGTGGTGAAGCAGGCCGAGACGGCAGCGGCAGCACTGGAGGATAACAGCAAATCCATGGGTGAAGTTCAGGCTGCGCTGAAGGCCGCAGGCATTGCCGACAGGGATATGCAGACGACGAATTTCTCCGTGCAGCCGGTTTACAAGCAGTTTGAGCCGAAGGACGGCGTTTTCGTTCCGCCGGAAATCACCGGATATCAGGTAACAAACGGACTGACCGTGCGCGTGCGTGACCTGAAGAAGCTGGGCGAGATTCTCGACAGCTCCGTCAAGCTCGGCATCAATCAGGGCGGCGACATCACCTTTACCAATGACGACCCGGATGCAGCCGTGGCCGATGCCCGCAAGAAGGCGGTGGAGAATGCCGTTGCCAAGGCGAAAACCTTGAGTGAGGCCGCAGGCGTAAAGGTCGGCCACGTCATAGAGATCAATGAAAACGCCCCTCGCCCATTGCCCGTCCCCGCACCGATGATGCGCGCTTCCATGATGGAAAAATCCGATAGCGTCCCAATCGCGGCTGGCGAGAACACTTACAAAGTCACAGTCAACGTGACCTTTGCTCTTGAGCAATAAGCAGAAAGGCGCCTTCGCGGCGCCTTTTCCAATTTCCTGCCAAAAACAAAAAGCCCCTCACCATCTGCATGGCGAGGGGCTTTTGAATTACATCTAAAGGCCGTTAGCGGCGGATGACCGGGCAGCCGCGAACATTGGCGAAGACGACGCGGTCGCGACCACGACGATCAAAGCCTGCAACGACGACGCGGCGCGGCGACACATCAACGACGCGAGCGCGGCGAAGGCCCATGCGGCTTGCCTTTTCTTCCGCAAGCCAAGACGCGCAACGGTCACGACCGCGATCCGGGCGGCCCCAGCCATGTCCACCGTGACGATAACCATCCTGCACGAAGATGACGCCTGCTTTCACATCCGGGCCAGCGGCTGCGGTTGAGGCAGTTGCGGAAATTCCACCAAGCGCCATAAGCGCTGCCAGGCCTGCTTTTGCAATGTTGCTGATCATGGTCTTACTCCGTTTCGAAATCCTGGTCGTCGGGCCTCTGCGACCCGATCGATTGAGCAGACACTAATCAAGCTCGACTGAACGTTGGCAGAACCAACCATTCAGCCGTCATTCATAAAGATGAATTTCCGCGAAACCGCGAAAACCCGGAACGTTTTTGCTTCAAGCAGAAAGGTGAAGCACCACTTCACGACGATGCGGATGATCGCGGTGCTCGAACAGATAGATGCCCTGCCATGTGCCTAGCACGAGTTTTCCCTTCGATACGGGGACGCCGATGGACACCTGCGTCAGCGCCGATTTGATGTGCGCGGGCATATCATCGGGTCCCTCCATCGTATGTACGATCCACCGCATGGAAGGGTCCGAAGAGGGTGGAACGAGGCGGGCGAAGAACTGCTTCAGATCGCGCTGAACATCGGGATCTGCATTTTCCTGAATGATCAGCGAACAGGATGTGTGCCTGACGAAAACCGTCAGCAGGCCCTCGCCCATATCGGCAGACCTGACGAACTCGGCGACGTCGGCGGTAAACTCGTAAAGACCTTGCCCATGCGTGCTGAGGATGATCGATTTTTGCGGCACGAATATTCCTTCCCATGCGCGGAACCAAATGGCGCGTTCGGCGTTTTTTGTCCTAAGGCGAGGTAGGGACCCTCACGCATTCATTCCATGACAAACGAGACACATCTATGAAATGCCTTGCAAGTGCGCACGCAACAAGCATATGCGAATATAAAAAGATGCCGAATGGCAGAGCTGAATCGTTTGTCTCCAAGTACTTTCATAAATGGAATATTTTAACGCATAGCAATCTATTGTTGTTCCACTACAAAAGCGGCGCGTCTACCTACCATAGCATGACCAAATTCTCGAAAGATTGATATATGACGTCGATAGACCAGCAGGTCGACCTCACAAACTGCGACAGAGAGCCCATCCACATTCCCGGCAGCATTCAGCCGCATGGCTGCCTGATTGCCTGCGACAACGCCATGCGGACGGTGCTACGCCACTCGCTGAACTGTGAGGCCTTTCTCGGCATTGCGGGTGATCTGGTCGGTCGTCAGACGGAAGAAATCTTCGGAAATGTCGCCGTTCATGATTTTCGCAACGCGCTGACAGTAACGGCAAATAGCAGCCGCGCTGCCCTTTTACCCAATGTTCAGCTGGAAAATGGCAAGGTGTTCGATGTTGCCGTTCATCGCTACAAGTCGGTGACCATCATCGAACTGGAGCCCGTAAGCGAGGAAACGCGCCCGCTTCACACTGCCCAGCTGATGATCGACCGTATCCGTGAATCGGATAATGTCGACAGCCTCATTTCCCGCACCTCCCGCCTGATCAAGGCGATGCTCGGCTATGATCGCGTGATGATCTATCGCTTCGAGCAGGATGGCGCCGGAAAGGTAATCTCGGAGGCAAAGCAGCCAGCGCTGGAAAGCTTTCTCGGTCAATATTTCCCCGCAAGCGATATCCCCCAGCAGGCACGCGCGCTTTATCTCAAGAACACGCTGCGTATCATTTCAGATGCGAGCGGCGCGAGGGTCAACGTCGTACCGACGATAGATGCCTCCGGTGAGCCGCTGGATCTTTCCTTTGCGCATCTGCGCAGCGTTTCGCCCATTCACTGCGAATATCTGCGCAATATGGGCGTGGCGGCATCCATGTCCATCTCCATCATCGTGGATGGAGAATTGTGGGGGCTGATTGCCTGCCACCATTATTCACCACGCGTTCTGCCCATGCCCATGCGCATTACCGCAGAAATGTTCGGCGAGTTCTTCTCCCTGCACCTGCAGGCGTTGAAACAGCAAAAGAAGCTGACGACCGCGCAGGAAGCACATGCGGCGCTGGATAAGTTCCTGCGCCTTGCCACCCACCATACGGATATCGAAGAACTGCTGGTCGAAAGCCTGCATGATTTCAAGACGCTGATGCCCTGCGATGGCGTTGGTCTATGGATGAACGACAACTGGTATGGCATGGGCAACACCCCGCCAGATGCGGCCATTCCACAGATCGGAAGGCTGCTCAGTTCCGTTTCCGAAGGAAAGCTTTGGGCAACGCACGCCCTGTTCAACCACCTGCCGGAAGCGGAAGAGTATAGCAGCCAGACTGCCGGTGTTCTGGCCGTATCGCTTTCGCAGGTGAAGAACGATTATCTCATGTTCTTCCGCCGCGAGTTGATCCAGACACTGAACTGGGGCGGCAACCCGGATAAATCCTACGAAACAGGCCCGCTGGGAGACCGTCTGACGCCGCGAAAGAGCTTCGCGCTCTGGAAGGAGACGGTGCACAAGCAGGCCCAGCCCTGGACGGAAGAAGACCGCCAGATCGCCGAGGCCGCGCGTGTGGCACTGGTGGAGGTCGCGTTCCGCCACAGCGAAGTCATGGCGGGCGAGCGAGCGCAGGCGGAAGTGCGTCAGCGCATGCTGAACGAGGAACTGAACCACCGGGTCAAAAACGTTCTCGCCATTATCAAATCGCTCGTCGGCAACCCCACACAGGAAGGCCGCACGCTACAGGAATATGTTTCAGCCTTGAAAGGCCGCATACAGGCGCTCTCCTTTGCGCATGACCAGGTGGTACGCGGCGAAGGTGGCGGCATGCTGAAGGATCTGCTCGATGCCGAGCTGTCCCCTCACCGCTCTCCAGACAGCACGATTGAGATGGACGGGCCGAATATTCTTCTGGACTCACGCGCTTTCTCCGTCATGGCGCTGGTGTTGCATGAGCTTGCAACCAATGCCGCCAAATATGGCGCGCTGGCCCAGCCGGGTGGATCGCTCTCCGTGCGCTGGCGACTTAACGACATGCGCGACTGCGTTCTGGAATGGCAGGAAACCGTGCCCGGCACGGTTACCCCTCCGCTTCGCTCCGGCTTCGGCACGGCGCTCATCAGCCGCAGTGTGCCATACGATCTCGGCGGCAAGAGCCGCATCGACTACCTGCCACACGGCGTAGAGGCCCACATTCTCATTCCGTCGCGCCACGCATCGGTCAGCGCTGCGGGCCCAGATCAAGACGCCGAACTCGGTGGAAAGGCCGACTTCGCATCCTATTCCTCGGAGGAACCCTTGAACGTATTTCTTGTTGAAGACCAGATGCTGATTGCGATGGATGTTGAATATATGCTGGAACAGCACGGCATTACCAACATCGAAACCGCATCCTCCTCTGCCATGGCATTGGACAAGCTGAAGACGGCGAAGCCGGACGTGGCCATTCTCGATATCAACCTGGGTGCCGATACCTCAATTCCCGTGGCTTATGAGCTGCTGCGCCGTGAAATCCCCTTTATGTTCGCAACCGGCTATGCCGACGGCATCATGGTGCCTAGCGAATTTTCGCATGTGCCCGTCATCCGCAAACCCTATGATGAAGACTCGTTGATGTCCTCCATCGGCAGGCTGGTTGGCAGGCGAGTGGACGCGTGAGGCGTCCGCTACTGCGTTCTGAAACCGCGCTGCCGTGCTTCCTCAGGGGATAGTTTCGGACGAATGTCGTAACGGAAATCCGTCACCAGATATCGGTCGATATTCACCGTGCAGTGTCCCTCGAAAGGATACCATTCCGGCCCAACATTGAAGGCGCCACTGGCTTCCCACACATTGTCGTTTATCGTCCGCTTGGAATAGAATATTCCTTCCGCACTCGGTTTGCCACGGCGTTCCGCTGCAAATTGCTGCAGGATTTCGGCCTGGCATAATTGCTGCACCCGGTCGCGGGGCGGCAGGTTCCCGAAGATTTGGCGCATCATCGGCCCAGGCGGCCTTGCTCCCGCAAGTATTTTTCTCGCGGGCTTCAGATCGGGATTACCGCTGCCAGCGGGTGACGCCTCTTGCGAGGCGGGTCGCTCCTCCGGCTTTTCCGGTTTCGGCAAGGGAACGGCGACGTTTGCGATTTCAGTTTCAGCCGGTGCGTCCGAGGCTGGAAGCTCTCCATTTTCCGCAACAGGCGGCAGTGGAGAATTCTTCTCACCAGCCTCTGCCGCGTCTTTCATCTCCTCAGTGGGCTGCTGGGCGGCCTCTTCCTCTTTTGGAAGTTCGTCAGCTTTTGCCTGATCGCCCTCGGCAGGTTTGGGCTGTTCCTGCCCTCCATTTTCCTCTTGCTCACCTGCTTCGTCGCGCTCGTCCAGCTGCGTCTGTCCAGGGCGGATGGCGGCATCTACCGCAGCAGCCGCAGCAGGTTTCGGTGGCGGTGGCGGCTCTTCCTGCTTGGCCTGAGGTGGTGGGGGTTCGGGCTGCTTCTGCTCCTCCGCCTTCTTTTCTTCCGGCGGCGGAGGTGGTTCCTCTTTCGGAGGTTCCACCAGTTCGACGCTTACGCTCTCCGGTTCCGCAGGTGCCTCGCTCATCTGCGGCCATTGCAGATAAAAGGCACCGACAATCAGAACATGCAGCAGCACGGAGGCCGGAAACATCCAGCTCCTCTGCAACCAGTTCTTTTTCGGTGCCTTATCCAATGCGCAAAACCTCTGGCAAACAGTGGGGCCAAATACGACATACCGTTTCAAAAAGAAAAACCCGGCCAGAGACTGACCGGGTTTTTTGTTCTCTTGTCGATGTCAGATCAGCTGTCGAGGAACGAGCGCAGCTTGCGCGAACGGCTCGGATGCTTGAGCTTGCGCAGCGCCTTGGCTTCGATCTGGCGAATACGTTCGCGGGTAACCGAGAACTGCTGGCCGACTTCTTCCAGCGTGTGGTCCGTGTTCATGCCGATGCCGAAGCGCATACGCAGAACGCGCTCTTCACGCGGCGTCAGCGAAGCCAGCACGCGGGTCGTCGTTTCACGCAGGTTCGCCTGAATGGCGGCATCGATCGGCAGAAGCGCGTTCTTGTCCTCGATGAAGTCACCCAGATGCGAATCCTCTTCGTCACCCACCGGGGTTTCGAGCGAGATCGGCTCCTTGGCGATTTTCAGAACCTTGCGGACCTTTTCGAGCGGCATGGCCAGCTTTTCAGCCAGTTCTTCCGGCGTCGGCTCGCGACCGATTTCATGCAGCATCTGGCGCGATGTGCGAACGATCTTGTTGATCGTTTCGATCATGTGCACCGGAATACGGATCGTGCGGGCCTGGTCGGCAATCGAACGGGTGATTGCCTGACGAATCCACCACGTCGCATAGGTCGAGAACTTGTAACCGCGACGATATTCGAACTTGTCGACCGCCTTCATCAGGCCGATATTGCCTTCCTGAATGAGATCGAGGAACTGCAGACCGCGGTTGGTGTACTTCTTCGCAATCGAGATAACCAGACGAAGGTTGGCTTCCACCATTTCCTTCTTGGCGATACGAGCTTCGCGTTCACCCTTCTGCACCATGGAAACGATGCGGCGGAATTCAGCAATCGAGATACCGGTTTCCTGCGCCAGATTCTGGATTTCCTGACGGATATCGCGGATCGTATTGTTTTCTTCGCGCGCGAATTCCTTCCAGCCCTTGGCAGCAAGGTTGGCAATGGACTTCATCCAGTTCGGATCGAGTTCCGCACCGTGATACTGCTCGAGGAAGCTGTCACGCTTGACGCCGTAGGATTCGGCCAGACGCAGCAGACGGCCTTCGTTCTGCATCAGACGCTTGGAAATGTCGTAGAGCTGCTCAACAAGGCTGTCGATACGGTTCTGGTTCAGCGACAGCGACTTGACCGCCGTGATCAGCTGATCCTTCAATTCCTTGTAACGACGTTCCTGACCCGTGGAGAGCGTGCCGGTGCAAGCCAGACGCGCTTCAACCTGCTGATCCTGAAGCTTGCGCAGCTTCTTATAGGTATCGGCAATGGTATCCAGCGTTTCCATGACCTGCGGACGCAGTTCCGCTTCCATCGCGGCAAGCGAGAGGTTGGACTCGTCGTCGTCCTCTTCTTCTTCTTCCGGCGGCAGGCCTTCGCCGCCGACGTTCGTCACGTCGTCGTCGCTGGACGGACCGCGCGCACGGCGGGTCTTTTCCTTTTCTTCGGCTGCCTTGCGGTCAGCCTCGATCTTTTCCGGGCTCTGGAACTGCGGCGCAGCCTTGGCTTCTGGACCGGAATAGGTCGTTTCGAGATCGATGATCTCGCGCAGAAGCGTGGTGCCTTCGTTGAGTTCGTCGCGCCAGATGATAAGCGCCTGGAATGTCAGCGGGCTTTCGCACAGGCCGGAGATCATCGTCTCGCGGCCAGCCTCGATGCGCTTTGCAATGGCGATTTCGCCTTCGCGCGACAGAAGCTCCACCGAACCCATTTCGCGCAGATACATGCGAACCGGGTCATCGGTACGGTCGGTCGGCTCTTTCTTCTTGGCGGTCGCAAGTGCGGTGCCGCTGGAAGGAGCCAGTTCTCCGCCTTCCGATTCTTCGCTATCGGAATCTTCGGCATCGGACTCCGGCGACGCTTCTTCGGCGTCCTCGTCCTCGATGACATTGATGCCCATTTCGCTGAGCATGGCCATGATGTCTTCGATCCGATCAGGATCGACCTGATCAGACGGCAGGACCTCGTTCAGCTCATCCATGGTGACATAGCCGCGCTTCTTGGCGGCTTTGATCATCTTTTTGACTGCGTCATCCGAAAGATCGAGAAGCGGCCCATCCGTCGCGCCATCGCGTTCGTTTTCAGCTTCTTCGTTTTCTTTGACTTTGGTTGCCATCTATCTCGTCGCTTTCCCTGACGCTAACATCCGCTCCTCGGCAACGCCGTCCACCTCATAAAGGTTTCCGGCAATAACCGCGAATCACGTCAAACACCTAACGGAATGATCTTTAATTGCCGATTAACCACGGCACTTACTGGCGGAACATCAAGACAGTGCATCCGGAAATACGTGCTCATGCAGTTTCGATCCGCCAAGGTCCATTCCACCTTACTTTTCCTGAAATGGTGATTCCCGCTATTTCCCGTCACGTCAAGCCTTTCCGGCCAGACCAAGGGTTAAAAACCGAAAAAGCCGTCATTACGGCAGAATTTTGCGGGCCTTCACCAACTTATCCACTATTTAGGTCAATAATCCAAAAAGACAAGCCTGCTGGTTGTCGAAACACCTATCCATGACTGTAGGCCGGACCCTTCACCCGCCCCGACATGACACCGAAACCGTCTATGATCGCTTCCTGATTTTCCATCCGGCCTATCTCAAGCTGCACCTCGGAAAGCGCACGCATCAGAAGCCCGACGCGCTCACCATCGCCCGCCTCGGTCGCCTCGGCAATCTCCCGCTCGAGATCGATCTTCTGCCAGCGAAGCGCTTTCGTGCGCTTGTGCAGCGAAAGCGCCTGCACATAACCTTCGCGCGCATCTTCAGGTGCCGCCTGCTCCGTCGCGGTCCAAAGTCTGGCGTTGCGCACCTGCTGGTTCATGGCTTTGACCATGGTACCGAAACCTTGCACATCCAGCCGCTCGATCAAGCCCTCGCGAGAAAGATCCGCCGCACTTTCCGCCGCATAGGTCAGCACCTGAGACCAGAGCCGCTGCAAATCGCGGTTTTCATAGTCGATTGCGGCAATCTCGTCATATTCCTCAAGCAGCAACTGCGGATGATTGACGATGGTCAGCGCCAGAACGCTTTCCCGCAATGCAGGTGTCGTCAGATACCCCTTTACCAGTCCCGACTGGCTGAGCCTGTCCGAGACACGGCCAGCACTCGCAAGAGCCGTGTTGCCCTGCCCGCGCTGTCCACCGCGCCCGTTTCCGCCCGCGCCACCGCGCTGAAAATTCCGATTGGGCATGTTGCCGCGCTGAAACTGCGGCTGGAAAAAGCCGTTCAGCCTGTCGCGCATATCCTGCTGGTAAAAGCGGCGCACGCTCTCATCCCCGATAACGGACACGATCTGCTTCAGACGGTTTTCCAGTTCGGCGCGCTTTTCCGGCGTATCGAAAGTGACCGAAGCCGTCTCCCGGCTCCAGATCATCGCCGCCAGCGGCTTGGCTTCGGAAAGCACCCGGTCGAACGGCGCCCTGCCGTCATGGCGAACGAGATCATCCGGGTCCTTGCCATCCGGCAGAAGCGCGAAGCTGACCGAACGGCCCGGCTTGATATAGGGCAGCGCAAGATCCGCAGCGCGGTTCGCGGCACGAACACCCGCCCCATCGCCATCGAAGCAGAGAATGGGCTGGGACGTCATCTTCCACAGAAGCTCGAGCTGATTCTCCGTCAGTGCCGTGCCAAGGGGTGCGACGGCGTTTTCAACGCCTGCCTGATGGAGCGCGATCACATCCATATAGCCCTCAACGGCTATAACCGTGCCGGAAGATTGGACGGCACGCCTTGCGCGCGCGAAATTGTAGAGCACGTTGCCCTTGTGAAAGAGCTCTGTCTCGTTCGAGTTCAGATACTTCGCCAGCGCATCCGCCGCCATGGCGCGGCCACCGAAAGCGATGACCTTTTCACGCGATGACAGGATCGGGAACATGATGCGATCTCGAAACCGGTCATAGGAAACCGGCACATTCTCGTGCACCACGAGGCCGCAGGCCTCCATTTGTTCCTTGGTAATGCCCTTGGAAGCGAGATGCTCCTTTAGCGCATTGCGGCTTTCCGGCGCATATCCCAGCCGGAATGTCTCGATGGTTCGTCCCGTCAGCCCGCGATCCCGCAAATAGGCGCGCGCACGCGCACCAGCCGAAGTCTGCAACTGATCCTGAAAGAACAGGGTCGCCATTTCCATGACGTCCTGAAGGGATGCCCGCTCACGCTCACGCCGCTCCGCCTGCACATCCGGTTGCGGCATGGAAACACCGGCCATATCCGCAATCTGCTGCACCGCCTCGGGAAAAGCCATGCCATCGAGTTCGGTCAGGAAACGGAAATGGTCGCCGGAAACGCCGCAACCGAAGCAATGATATCGACCCTTGCGATCTTCGCAATGAAAGCTCGGGCTCTTTTCGCCATGGAACGGGCAGCAGGCCCAATAATCACCCTTGGATGCGTTACTCTTCTTCCTGTCCCACGTCACGCGTCTGCCGATGACATCGGAGATGTTCACCCGGTCGCGTATCTCGTCGAGAAAGGAGTTTGAAAAGCGCATTGTAACCTGAAATCTAAGCCGGCTGATCGGCAGTCTTCTATATAAGACCGTCAAGGCGGAAATACCAAGACCGGATGTCGATCTTGCCCGTTATTCACAGCACCATATTGACATTTTGTATATACAGATGAATATACAGTGACGGCGCATGAGTGCCTTGGAAGCTCTTATTGTTTCGGGTTGCTCATGTATGTTGTGAAAAGAGAATTCTCATCATTCGATTGGGATGAGAACAAGAGGCAGATCAATGTCGAAAAGCATGGCATAGACTTTCTAGTCGCGGCCAGAGCGCTTTCGGGAACCCACGTAGAGCGGCGTTCCGATCAGAATGGCGAATGCCGCATTCTGGCAATATGCCCCGAAACGGATCGCCTGATTGCCGTCGTCTACACGATGCGAGACGAAATTTGCCGCATCATATCAGCAAGGGCAGCGCGGAAAAATGAGCGAGAAAAATATCGTCAGCTACTCGCTGGATGACATTCGAAAGAAGATCGCCGACGGAGAGGATAAAACCGACTGGGCCCGCGTCGATGCGATGACGGACGAGGATATCGAGCGACAGATGCGCGACGACCCCGACTGGGCGGAGTGGATCGATGTGGATTGGTCCAAGGCCGTGGTCGTGATGCCCGTCACGAAGAAGTCCATCTCCATCCGGCTGGATGAAGAGGTCATCGATTTCTTCAAATCCACCGGCAAGGGATATCAGACGCGGATGAACGCGATATTGCGGCATTATGTGCAGGAGCAGAAGAGCCGTAACCGGTAGGATACTGTGCACGGTTCGGGCAAAATTGCGCCGATGCGCAAGGGTTCAAAATTACCTATTTGTAATTTGAAGAAGGGCTAAACCGGGTCTACTCTCTGATCATCGACATGATGTCGAGCGTACAGAGTAACACTGGAAGGCCCGGGCGATATCCCCCCACCGCTAAGCTCGATAAGTCAGCGCCCTCCGCAGGCGCACCTTCCAGTCAAAGAAAGGCAGGGCACCCACATATGCCCTGCCTTTCTTATTTGTACTGAAGCTTACTTCAACAATTCCTTGATCTGCCCCGATGCCTTGCCGAAATCGATCCGACCGGGGTAACGCTCTTTCAGAACCGCCATCACCTTGCCCATGTCGCGCAAGCCTTCTGCGCCGGTTTCGGCGATCACGCCCTCGATGATGCCCCGCACTTCGCCTTCGGGAATTTCTTCCGGCATGAAAGACTTGATGATCGCGATTTCATCGCGTTCCTGCTTCGCAAGCTCATCGCGCCCGGCCTTGTCGTAAATGCTGGCGGATTCTTCGCGCTGCTTGATCATCTTGGCGAGAATCTGGAGAATCTCCTCATCCGACACCGGCTCCTTGCCAACGCCGCGATTGGCGATGTCGCGATCCTTGATCGCCGTCTGAACGAGACGGATGGTCGAAAGGCGAAGGGTGTCCTTGGCCTTCATGGCGTCTTTGAGTGCGGTCGAGAATGTATCGCGGATCATGTCGTTCTCCTTGGAAAAGCCTTGGACCACGGCTCATTTTCCGCAGATGGCTTTTCGTCATAATGTGCCGCCGACATAAACGAGCGGGCGGCAATCGGCAAACTATTTGCATAAGCCCTTGATCTCAAATGGCTTTAATTCCGGGGAATCCGCCGCCTCGCGGTTGACCCCGAAAGCCGCTTTCGTTATTTTCCGGCGCCTGCACAGGATTTTAACGAAGGTTACGACGCGAAGGCTTTCGCGCGCCCTTATCCGCGAGAAAACATGACCGCTTTCATCCTGCCTTTCAAGAGGCGGGCCGAACCGGCAGAAACGGGAAACGAGATGACCGAGACAGCTCCCTGGACAACACGCAAACCGACCGCCATGCTCGTTCTTGCAGATGGCACCGTGATCGAGGGAACCGGCATCGGCGCAACCGGCAAGGTTCAGGCGGAAGTCTGCTTCAACACGGCGCTGACCGGTTACGAGGAAATCCTCACCGACCCGTCCTATCTCGGCCAGATCGTTACCTTCACCTTCCCGCATATCGGCAATATCGGCACCAATGATGAAGACATCGAAGACCTGACACCTGCGGCTCGCCGCGGCGCAGTCGGCGTCATCTTCAAGGCCGACATTACCGAGCCATCCAACTACCGCGCCGCCAAGCATCTGGATGCATGGCTGAAGAGCCGCGGCATCATCGGCCTCTGCGGCATCGACACCCGCGCGCTGACCGCATGGATCCGCGAGAACGGCGCGCCGAACGCAGTGATCGCGCATGACCCGAACGGCGTTTTCGACATCGACGCGCTGAAGGCAGAAGCCAAGGCCTGGAGCGGCCTCGTTGGTCTGGACCTCGCCATCGAAGCAACCTCCGGCCAATCTTCCGTCTGGAACGAAACGCCTTGGGAGTGGAACAAGGGCTACGGCACGCTGGGTGAAAAGGACGCGAAGTACCACGTCGTCTGCGTCGATTTCGGCGTGAAGCGCAACATCCTGCGCCTGTTTGCGGGTCTTGATTGCAAGGTCACGGTCGTTCCGGCTCAGACCTCTGCGGAAGACATCATAGCGCTGAAGCCGGATGGCGTTTTCCTCTCCAATGGTCCGGGAGACCCAGCCGCGACGGGTGAATATGCCGTGCCGGTCATCCAGAACCTCATCAAGACCGACCTGCCGGTCTTCGGCATCTGCCTCGGCCACCAGATGCTCGGCCTCGCCGTTGGCGCCAAGACCGAAAAGATGCATCAGGGCCACCATGGCGCGAACCATCCGGTGAAGGACTTCACCACCGGCAAGGTGGAAATCGTTTCCATGAACCACGGCTTCGCAGTGGATGCCAAGTCTCTGCCGGAAGGCGTTGAAGAGACTCACACTTCGCTGTTCGATGGCACCAATTGCGGCCTGCGCATCACCGGCAAGCCGGTCTTCTCGGTCCAGCACCACCCGGAAGCTTCGCCCGGCCCGCAGGACAGCCACTACCTCTTCCGCCGGTTCGTGAACCTGCTGCGTGAGAAGAAGGGCGAACCGGCGCTTGCAGAGCGCTGATAAGATTCAAGCATTTCCAGATAATGAATGGCCCGCTTTTCAGCGGGCCATTTCGTTTTGCAATTCTTTCTTCGATGACCGCGCTCGTGGTTTTAACCCCTCACCTGAGAAATCTATGACTTAGCTTGCGCTAAGATCATGATTTTTCTTCCTCTCCCACAAGGGTAGAGGTAGCGCGCGGCACCGCCCCTCATACCCTTAAATGTGGAAAAGCATTGAAGCGGTGCGGCGCGTTGTCTCTCCCCCTGCGGGAGAGAAAGCAATTTCAACATCTTAGCTTCAGCTAAGTGTTAGAAATTGCAAGTGAGGGGTTTTGATGAGATAGCCTCATCTCTCGTTTCACCAGCAGATAGAACCGCACCGAAAGCAGTATCGACGCCGCCGTCAAACCGACCACGAAGCCGAACCACACGCCTTGACCACCAAAGCCAAGCGGGAACGCCGTGATCCAGGCCAGCGTGAAGCCGATTGGCCAATAGGAAATCAGCGCCAACATGGCGGGAATGCGCGCATCTTTCAAACCACGCAGAAGACCCGCTGCCACGGCCTGAATGCCATCGACCAGCTGAAACACACCGGCAATGACGACCAGCGTGCTGGCATAGGCCAACACTTCCGGCGCTTCCGGCAGGCGGGCATCCAGAAACCATTTCGCCAGAAACTCCGGCGCAATAGCAAAGAGAATGCCGCCGCTGAGCGCAATCACGCAGGCGACGCCATAGACGGTAATCGCAGCGCGAACGAGATTGGTATAATCACCCCGCCCATGCGCCACACCGATGCGGACGGTCGCAGCCTGCGAAAGCCCGAGCGGGATCATGAAGGCAATCGAGGCCAGCTGAAGCGCAATACCGTGAGCAGCAAGCTCGATAGTGCCGATCTGGCCCATGAGGATGGAGGCTGCGGAAAACAGCATGGTTTCGGCAAGGATCGTAATGCTGATCGGGAAGCCGAGCCGCAGCACTTCGAGCAGTGCATGCCAATCCGGTTTCCAGAAGCGAACGAAAAGCTCATAACGGCGTGTCTCTTCACGCGTCTGAATATAGACGACGATGAAGACGAGGCTGAAAAGGTTGACGATCACGGCGGCAATCGCTGCGCCTTGCATTCCAAGTGCGGGAAAGCCGAAATGTCCGAGCACGAGCGCATAGGCAAGAAAGCCGTTAAGCAGCAGCATGGCAATCGTGGCATACAGGATGACACCAGCGCGACCGATGGCGCTGACCAGCCCGCGCATGACGTAAAATAGCGAGGCCGGAAGAAGGCCCAGTTGGGAAATAGCGAGATAATCGCCGGTCAGCTTCGCGACATTCGGGTTCTGCCCGAGCTTAAGGAGAATGCGCTCCGCATTGAAGAAGAGACCAAGCGTCAAAAGCCAATAGGCAATGGCGACCCACATGCCCATGCGCAGCGCACGCCGCGCGGAAGTGGCATCCCCCTGCCCATAGGCATTGGCGACCATCGGCACGACAGCCACAGAAAAGCCGGTGCCGAAAATGAAGACGACGAAATAAAACTGCCCTGCCAGCACCATCGCCGCGAGCTTTTCCGCGCCAAGCTGCCCGACAATAATCATATCGGTGGTGTGGATACCCAGTTGCGCCAATTGCGCACCGATCAGCGGAATACCAAGCGCAAGCGTTGCTCGAAAATGCGCGGCCCATGAACTGCCGCCCTGCGACACGTTCCCGACAGCTGCCGACGAAGACATGATCTCACCTCAAAATAAAAACCGCCTCCAGAGGGACATCGGAAGCGGTTGACCAACTGAATAAAATATTTGCAGTCCCCGCGCAAGAAAAAGGCACGTCGCCTCAAATTAAGCCACCCGTTTCCGTTACGTGAAGAAAAGCAGAGACTTAATAAAAGTATTTTATAAAACATGCATTTAAGCTTCTTTTTACCGTTATAAAATAGACATTGGCAGTTGATAATAGACAATTTCTCGGGTGCATGAAGCACGCCGCATAAGCCGAGTGGCATGTTTCGAACACATCCGGTTAGGAGCCGGGCAATCCGAGGACCAATATCTTGGCCACGAAATCCAACCTGATGACGAAGATCGTCATCTCGGCATCCTGCGTCGTCGTCGCGGCATTTGCAGGCTTCTCCGTTTACATCGACAGCCTTCAACGCAACGCCGCCAGCAGTTTCGTTTCAGACAAGATCGATGCCACGGGCAAGGAAGCATCGCTCAGCATCGCCAATTGGCTGAATGGCCGCGTGACCATGACCGAAATGGTCGCTTCCGCGCTGACCAAGAGTGCCGATCAGGTTACGCTCGACAAGGCTCTGGAAAACGACGTCCTGACGCGCGAATTCAAATCCACCTATTTCGGCGATGAAGCCGGCGTCTTCACCAACTGGCCGCGTGAAAAGATGCGCGATGGTTACGACCCGCGCCAGCGCCCATGGTACAAGGCCGCCGTGCAGGCCAACGCCCCTATCCTCACCGAACCCTATATCGATGCCTCCACCAACAAGTTGGTCATCAGCGCCGCCATTCCGGTGAAGCGCGATGGCAAGCTTGCAGGCGTTGCCGCAAGCGATTTCACCCTGACCAGCCTCGTTGCCATGATCAATGAAATCGATGCTGGTCCGGACGGTTACGCATTCCTCGTCAGCAAGGAAGGCAAAATCCTTATCCACCCGGATGCAGCGATTGTCTCCAAGGCTCTGACCGACCTCTTCCCCACCGATACGCCAAAGATCAGCACCGCGCTCAGCCACACGCAGCTAAACGGTGTGGATAAGATCATCAGCTTCATCCCGGTCAAGGGCCTGCCCTCCGTGGACTGGCATCTGGGCTTCGTGGTGGACAGCAAGGCGGCCTACGCATCGGTCTCCGAATTCCGCATCGCCGCCATTATCGCCACGGTCCTGGCCGTCGCAGGCATGATCGGCTTCCTGATCTTCCTCTTGAGCCGCATGGTCATCAAGCCGGTCACGCAGATGACGTCTGCCATGGAGCAGCTCGCCGCGGGCAATCTCGATGTCGCCATTCCCGGTCAGGAGCGCACCGACCAGATCGGCTTGATGGCAAGCGCCGTCGCCGTGTTCCGCACCAACGCGCTGGAACGTCAGCGCCTTGAAGGCGATGCCGAGCGCAACCGTACGCTGACGGAAGAGGAGCGCGCCGAGCGTGAGCGCCATTCTGCAAAGGACAGCGCAGATATCCAGTTTGCCGTGGACGCCCTTGCGGAAGGTCTCGCCCATCTCTCGGATGGCGACCTGAACTATCGCATCAATACGCCATTCGTGGCGCGCATCGATCGCCTGCGCAGCGACTTCAACGACTCGATCGCCAAGCTGAATGCGGCCCTCGTCAATGTCGGCCACAATGCCAAGGCCATCGATGCGGGTGCGAGCGAAATCCGCCATTCTGCGGATGACCTCGCCAAGCGCACCGAACAGCAGGCAGCATCCGTCGAAGAAACGGCAGCCGCGCTGGAAGAGATCACGACGACCGTGAAGGACTCGGCCAAGCGCGCCGAAGAAGTCGGTCGCCTCGTGGAGCGCGCTCGCGCCAATGCCGAACAGTCGGGCGTCGTCGTCGGTGATGCGGTCAAGGCCATGGAAGGCATCGAAAACTCATCGACCGAGATTTCCAAGATCATCGGCGTCATCGATGAGATTGCCTTCCAGACCAACCTGCTTGCACTGAATGCAGGCGTGGAAGCCGCCCGTGCGGGCGAAGCTGGCAAGGGCTTTGCCGTGGTTGCTCAGGAAGTGCGCGAACTGGCACAGCGTTCCGCCAATGCGGCCAAGGAAATCAAGACCTTGATCAGCGCCTCTACAACACAGGTAGAAGCCGGTGTCACGCTTGTCGGCAATGCTGGCAAGGCGCTCGACACCATCGTTACCGAAGTTCAGGAGATCAACAAGCACATCGACGCCATCGTGCTTGCCTCTCGCGAACAATCGACCGGCCTCCAGGAAATCAACACCGCGATCAACACCATCGACCAAGGCACGCAGCAGAATGCCGCCATGGTGGAAGAGCAGACCGCCGCAAGCCACGGCCTTGCATCGGAAGCTGCGGCCTTGAACGCGCTGATTTCTCAGTTCAAGTTGGCCCACGGCCAAAGCCAGCGCAACGGCTATAGCCGCGCGGCTTAAACCGGTAGGTCATCTCAGATTGGAAGGCCCGGAAATCCTCAGCGATTTTCGGGCCTTTTCTCTATGGAGTTCCCACAAGACATCCCTGCCCTTGCCGCAACTCCATTAGCAAGACATGTTTTTCCCAACACGATTCGGGAGTAAGAATTCATGTGGGATATAGTGTGGCGGGGAACGGCGATGGGCATCGGCGGCACCATTTTCATGGACATCTGGGCCATCATCCTGCACCGCCTCTTTCGAGAGCCCGCAGCAAACTGGGGGCCGGTTGGACGCTGGTTCTGGCATGTGCCGAAAGGCAAAATCTTTCACGACAGCATCGCCAACGCCGAGCCCCATGAAAACGAAGTCGCCATCGGCTGGATCGCGCATTACGCGGTCGGCATCATCTACGGCATTCTTCTGGCACTCATCGTCCCGCCGGGCTGGTTTGAACGCCCCACATTCCTACTGCCCTTCGTCGTCGGCATCGTCACGGTCGGCGCGGGCTGGTTCCTGCTCCAACCCGGCCTCGGCATCGGCTGGGCAGCTTCGAAGACACCCAACCCGAACAAGGTACGCGCGCTCAATCTGGTGGCGCATACGATTTTTGCTTTGGGGATGCTTGTGACGGCTTTGATTATTCGCTGAGCTGAGAAGAAGAGACGTAAGAGGAGACGGTAATCCACCCACTTCCGTCATCCTCGGCCTTGAGCCGAGGATCCACAGCCATCAACGAAATCAAACGGTTATGGATCCTCGGGTCAAGCCCGAGGATGACGGCAGTGGGAGCAGAGCCGCTGAGTTACCCGACTTGGGCAACGTGCCGGAATGCCACTCAAATATCCGCCGAAAACGTATCGCAGTCCTCAACTCGACCACTCTCGAAACCGCGGCGGAACCACTCCACGCGTTGCGCCGAAGTGCCGTGGTTGAAGCTGTCTGGCACGACATAGCCCTGCGTTTTCTTCTGCAGCGTATCGTCGCCGATCTGGTGGGCGGCGTTTAGCGCTTCCTCCAGATCGCCAGCTTCGAGAATGCCCTTCTGCTGGGTGGATTTGCCCCAGATACCGGCATAGCAATCCGCCTGCAACTCCACCTTCACCGACATGGCGTTGGCTTCCGTCTGGTTCATGGACTGGCGCTGGCGGTTGAATTCCGGCAGCACGCCCGTCAGGTTCTGCACGTGGTGGCCAACCTCATGGGCAATTACATAGGCCTGCGCGAAATCACCGGATGCGCCGAAGCGCTGCGAGAGTTCGCGAAAGAATTCCGTATCGAGATAGACCTTACGATCAACAGGGCAATAGAACGGACCACTCGCGGAAGAGGCCGCGCCGCAGCCGGAGCGCGTCTGGCCCGCAAAAAGCACGAGCGTCGGTTTTTCGTAGGTCTCACCGGATGCCTGGAAAATCTTGCCCCAGGTATCCTCGGTTTCAGCAAGCACGGTGCGAACGAAGGCCGTCGTTTCATCGCTGGACTGGCCTTGCGGGCGGGTGCCGGTGGTCTGCTGGTTGCCGCTATCCATCAACACGTCACCGCCGAAAAGCAACGTCAGCGGGTTTATTCCCAGCGCCCAGCTGATGAGAAGAATGAAGACGAGGCCGCCAATACCGATGCCACCCCCGCGACCGCCGGTGGGAATGCGAAATCCGCCACCGCCGCCCATGCCACCAGAAGACATGCCACGCCGGTCTTCAATATTATCCGATTGACGACGCCCTCTCCACTGCATGGTAGTCTCCCCTTGATTAGCGCTGTCGCTAAACGCTAAATCCCTGAAAGCGTTCCAACAAGAACGCCGTGCGTAGATCGGCCCGCGTAAAGATAATCAGGTATTGGAGTAAACGTAAGCGCCACCCGTTTCGAGCGCACGCTGGTAAGCGGGCCGGGCGCGAATGGTTTCCAGAAAGCGTCGAATAGCGGGTTTATCACCCACGCCTTCGGCACGGCTCATCGCCGCTTCGACGGGGAAGCTCATGGCGAAATCCGCGCCGGTCAATTCGCCGCCAGCGAAATAACCCTCTCTCGAAAGCTCCGCCTCCCAATAGGCCAGATGATCGGTCATCTGAGGATCGATCAGCTTGGCCGACACACCCTTGGAAATCATGCCCGCAACGGGCTTGAGGAAAAACGGCATCTGGCCGGGCAGACGCGAGAAAAGCAGCTTCAGCAGCAGAAGCGGCATTGCCGAGCCTTCCGCATAATGCAGCCAGTAGACATAACGGCGATACTCATCCGTACCCTTTTCCGGCCTGAACCTGCCCTGTCCGTAGGTATCGATGAGATATTCTATGATCGCGCCGCTCTCCGCATATATCTTTCCCGCATCTTCTATGACCGGCGATTTGCCCAGCGGATGCACCTGCTTCAGGCTCTGCGGCGCCCGCATGTCCGATCCACGCTTGTAGGTTTTCACCTCATAGGGAACCCCGAGTTCTTCCAGAAGCCAGAGAATGCGGTGGGCGCGGGAGTTTTCAAGGTAATGAACAATGATCATGGGAGCTCTATGCCGATTCAAAAAGAGGTATTCCGGTGGTTCAACAGGTCTACGAGTGCCGCCCGAGAAAGGATCATGCAAGGGCACAGTTTTATGACAAACCAACTTTCCTGTCAGAAAGCGAAGATTCGGGGTTCCGTTCTCAAAAACATTTGCCTATAAGCCGCTTCTAGCCTGAAAAGATTGGAATTGCGCGCCCCGGCCGGTGAAGTTTCACCATGGCCGTTTTTTGCGCAACATGAAAGCGGAACGAGAGCCATGCCGAAGCGCCAAGATATCAAGTCCATCCTCATCATTGGCGCGGGACCGATTGTCATCGGCCAGGCTTGCGAATTCGACTATTCCGGCACACAGGCCTGTAAGGCGCTGAAGGAAGAAGGTTACCGGGTCATCCTGGTCAACTCCAACCCGGCCACCATCATGACCGACCCCGGCCTTGCAGACGCGACCTATGTCGAGCCGATCACCCCGGAAGTCGTCGCCAAGATCATCGCCAAGGAACGCCCGGATGCACTGCTGCCCACCATGGGCGGCCAGACGGCGCTCAACACCGCGCTTTCGCTCAAGCGCATGGGCGTGCTGGATCGCTACAATGTCGAGATGATCGGCGCAAAGCCTGAAGCAATCGACATGGCGGAAGACCGCGCCCTCTTCCGCGAAGCCATGGCACGCATCGGCCTTGAAACACCGCGCTCCATGCTGGCCAACGCAACCGAGATCAAGGACGCCGACCGCAAGAAGCACGAAGCCGCCCGCACCGAACTGAAGGGCAAGCTTTCCGGCGCGGATCTGGACAAGGCTCTGGACGAGCTTGAAAACCAGTGGAACCTCGGCGAGACGGACCGCAAGCAGCGCTACATGGCCCACGCCATGGCAATCGCAGCTCAGGCCATCGATCACGTCGGCCTGCCCGCCATCATCCGCCCATCCTTCACGCTTGGTGGCACCGGCGGCGGCATTGCCTATAACCGCTCCGAATTCTTCGACATCGTTTCCGGCGGTCTCGATGCTTCGCCAACCACGGAAGTTCTGGTGGAAGAGTCGGTTCTCGGCTGGAAGGAATATGAGATGGAAGTCGTCCGCGACAAGGCGGACAACTGCATCATCATCTGCTCCATCGAAAACATCGACCCGATGGGCGTCCACACCGGCGATTCGATTACCGTTGCGCCGGCGCTGACGCTGACGGACAAAGAATACCAGATCATGCGTAACGCCTCGATTGCCGTTCTACGCGAGATCGGCGTCGAGACCGGTGGCTCGAACGTTCAGTTCGCCGTCAACCCGAAGGATGGCCGCCTCGTCGTCATCGAAATGAACCCGCGTGTTTCGCGTTCCTCCGCTCTCGCTTCGAAGGCAACCGGCTTCCCGATTGCCAAGATCGCCGCGAAGCTTGCCATCGGCTACACGCTGGACGAACTCGAAAACGACATCACCGGCGGCGCAACACCGGCGTCCTTCGAGCCATCCATCGACTACGTGGTCACGAAGATCCCGCGTTTCGCCTTCGAGAAGTTCCCCGGCGCCTCGCCGATCCTGACCACCGCCATGAAGTCGGTCGGTGAAGTCATGGCGATTGGCCGTACCTTTGCAGAATCGCTCCAGAAGGCGCTGCGCGGCATGGAAACCGGCCTCACCGGTCTCGATGAAATCGAAATCCCCGGATACGAAGAAGGCGAAGGCTCCAAGAACGCCATCCGCGCCGCCATCGGCACACCCACGCCAGATCGTCTGCGCATGGTCGCGCAGGCACTGCGCATGGGCATGTCCGAAGCGGAAGTGCACGAAAACTCCAAGATCGACCCGTGGTTCATCGCCCAGTTCAAGGCCATCGTGGACATGGAAGCGCGCATCCGCGAACATGGCCTGCCGACAGACGCCGAAAACCTGCGCATGCTCAAAGCCATGGGCTTCTCCGATGCGCGTCTGGCGAGCCTCACCAACAAGCGCCCGAAGGAAGTTGCCGAGCTGCGCAACAGCCTGAACGTGCGCCCGGTCTTCAAGCGCATCGACACCTGCGCTGCCGAATTCGCGTCGCCAACCGCCTACATGTACTCCACCTATGAGACGCCTTTCGTCGGCGCTCTGCGCTCCGAAGCGCAGGTATCCGACCGCAAGAAGGTCGTCATTCTCGGCGGCGGCCCGAACCGTATCGGCCAGGGCATCGAATTCGATTATTGCTGCTGCCACGCCGCCTTCGCGCTGAAGGATGCTGGCTTCGAAGCCATCATGATCAACTGCAACCCGGAAACCGTGTCCACCGACTACGACACCTCCGACCGCCTTTATTTCGAACCGCTGACCGCTGAGGACGTGATCGAAATCATGCGCGCGGAGCAGGAAAAGGGCGAACTCGTCGGCGTTATCGTGCAGTTCGGCGGCCAGACCCCGCTGAAGCTCGCTGAAGCGCTGGAAAAGAACGGCATCCCGATCCTCGGCACAGCACCCGACATGATCGACCTTGCCGAAGACCGTGACCGCTTCCAGAAGCTTCTGATGAAGCTGGACCTGACGCAGCCGAATAACGGCATTGCCTATTCTGTGGAGCAGGCCCGCCTCGTCGCCACCGAAATCGGCTTCCCGCTGGTCGTTCGCCCATCCTATGTTCTGGGTGGCCGCGCCATGCAGATCATCCATTCCGAAGGCCAACTTCAGACCTACCTGCTCGACACCGTTCCGGGCCTCGTGCCGGAAGATATCAAGCAGCGTTACCCCAACGACAAGACGGGCCAGATCAACACGCTGCTCGGCAAGAACCCGCTGCTCTTCGATAGCTACCTGACCAACGCTGTCGAGGTGGATGTGGATGCGCTGTGCGATGGCGAAAACGTCTTCGTATCCGGTATCATGGAACACATCGAAGAAGCGGGCATCCACTCCGGCGACAGCGCCTGCTCGCTGCCATCGCGTTCGCTTTCCAAGGACATGCTGGACGAGCTGGAGCGCCAGACGACGGCGCTTGCCAAGGCGCTGAAGGTCGGCGGCCTGATGAACGTGCAGTATGCCATCAAGGACGGCACGATTTACGTTCTCGAAGTCAACCCGCGCGCATCGCGTACCGTGCCTTTCGTCGCCAAGACCATCGGCGCGCCGATTGCGAAGATCGCCGCCCGCGTCATGGCCGGTGAGAAGCTCGATCCGGCGATTGCCGCTTACGGCGAAAAGCCGGATCCGCGCAACCTGAAGCACATCGCCGTCAAGGAAGCCGTCTTCCCGTTCGCCCGCTTCCCCGGCGTCGATATTCTGCTCGGGCCGGAAATGCGCTCCACCGGCGAAGTCATCGGTCTCGATACCGATTTCGCGCTGGCATTCGCCAAGTCGCAGCTGGGTGCTGGCGTCGATCTGCCGCGCTCGGGTGCAGTGTTCGTCTCGGTGCGCGATCAGGACAAGGACGGCGTTCTGCCTGCCATCCGCATTCTGGTCGAAGCAGGCTTCAAGGTTCTGGCAACCGGCGGCACGCAGCGCTTCCTTGCGGAACAGGGCATTGCCGCTGAAAAGATCAACAAGGTGCAGGAAGGCCGTCCGCATATCGAAGACGCCATCCGCAACCGTCAGGTCCAGCTAGTCATCAACACCACAGACAGCAACAAGGCGATCTCGGATTCGAAGTCCCTGCGCCGCGCAACGCTGATGCAGAAGGTGCCCTACTACACGACAATGGCTGGTGCCGAAGCTGCGGCCCTTGCCATCAAGGCGCTGAAGGCGGGCAATCTCGAAGTCAAGCCGCTGCAAAGCTATTTCTGAGATGACCGATCTGATCGTGAATGGCGGACGACCGATTTCCGGCACCGTTCGCCCCTCGGGCAACAAAAATGCCGTGCTTCCGATGCTCTGCGCGTCGATCCTGACCGATGAACCGGTGACGTTGGAAAACGTCCCCGAAATCAGCGATATCGACAAGCTGCTGAGCTATTTCGCGGCGATGGGCTCGACCATCGATCGTGATCTGGAGGCGGGTCGGCTGACGATCCGTCATGACGGGGAAGTCTTCAAGCACGGCACCGCCGAGCTTCCGGTCGGCATCCGCGCAGCCGTCCTGCTGCTCGGCCCGGTTCTGTGGCGCAACAAGAGCCTGATCTTCGATACGACCGCGAAGGGCTGCGCACTCGGCGTGCGCGAGATTGATCCGCATCTTGAAGTTCTCGAACATCTCGGCGGTCGCATCGCATCGACCAATCCTCTGGAAGTGAAGCTGGACGGCGATCTGACCGGTGCCGAACTCTGGCCGGACTATGCCTCCGTCACCGCAACCGAAACCTTTGCCATGACCGCCGCTCTGGCCAAGGGCGTTTCGACGCTAACCAATGCCGCCTCCGAGCCGCATGTGCAGGCGCTGTGCGATATGCTGACGGCCATGGGCGCAAAGATCGAAGGTGCGGGCACATCGCGTCTCACCATCACAGGCGTCGAGAAGCTGGGCGGCGTAACCGCCCGCGTTCCAGACGATCACCATGAAGTCGCGACCTATCTCGCCATTGGTGGCGTGACCGGCGGGCGGCTGACGGTGGAAACGGATATGGGCCCGCACATGCCCCTCATCCTGCGTCAGTTCGAGAAGCTCGGAATGTCTTTCGACGTGGAAGACGGCAAGATCACCGTCACCGGCTGGTCGCGCGAGATCGCCCAGCCGCATACGCTGGAAATGCTGCCCAAGATCGAAGCCGCTCCCTGGCCTTACTTTCCGGCAGACCTGCTGCCGCAGGCAATCGGCGTTTCCGTCGGCTGCAAGGGCGATATCCTGTTCTGGAACAAGGTGTACGAAGGCGCTCTGGGCTGGTGCTCTGAACTGCTGAAATTCGGCGCCCGCGCCCACCTCTCCGATCCGCACCGCCTCATCGTCTGCGGCGGCAACACGCTCCGCCCGGCAACCGTGGAAGCCCCCTACATCATCCGCGTCGTCCCCGCGCTGCTAATTGCCGCGATGCAGATCGAGGGCCAATCCACCATCCTCCACGCCGATCCCCTGCGCCGTGCCTATCCGCATTTCGTGGAGAAGCTGACGGCGCTTGGCGCGGAAATTTCCTGGCGCTGATTTTCCTTTGTTTCCATCCGTCAACCGGACTTGATGCATTGGTGTCCGGTCTCAATATGCGCATGTGAGGCAAGGCATTGAATGCATTCCAGTTCCAACCTTCAAATCCGGTTGTGACATGCTTCGACCGCGTTTGCCGCAGGGTGGCGATGGTACAAACCCACCACCGTCATACCGGACTTGATCCGGTATCCAGTCAGACCAAGTCCTTGGTCTGAAAGACTCTATCGCCGCGCAGACGCGCGTCGGCTGGACCGCGCATCAAGTGCGGGGCGACGGGTTGGGGGAGCTGTGCTCACGTCAAACCACCCTTGCCGGTTGAACCAGACAGCAGCGCACCTAATGCGGGGTCAAGCAGATGTGCGTCGAGGAACAACCCCTTCCGACCAGCGACTTGGCCTGACTGAATTTCCAATCAAGTCCAGCGTAACGGAAGACATGTCCACCGATGCATCATCGCGCTGCCGCACGCATAAGAATCGATTGCCATTTCCCAAGCCTCAAGCCAAATTGCGCCTCTTTCATTTCGGGAGGCAATCATGCAGGCATCGAGCATCGAAACCACCGCGCCTTTGGCCGGTCGGCGGGAATGGGTCGGGCTGTGCGTGCTTTCCATTGCCTGCCTGATCTACTCCATGGATCTTTCCGTCCTGTTTCTGGCAATGCCCGCCATCGTTTCGGACCTAGACCCCAGTGCATCCGAACTGCTCTGGATCAACGATATTTACGGTTTCATGGTCGCAGGTTTCCTTGTCACCATGGGCACGCTGGGAGACCGCATCGGTCGGCGCAAGCTGCTTCTGGTTGGCGCCTTCGCCTTCGGCGTCGCCTCGGCACTTGCCGCTTTTTCATCTACCTCGCAGCAGCTCATCATCTCCCGCGCCCTGCTCGGTATCGCAGGTGCCACGGTCGCGCCGTCAACGCTGTCGCTCGTCGTCAACATTTTCAAGAACGAGGCAGAAAGGAACCGCGCCATCGGTATCTGGGGCTCCGCTTTTGCGCTGGGCGGCTTGATCGGACCGCTGATCGGTGGGTTGCTGCTGCAATATTTCCACTGGGGTTCCGTATTCCTCATCAACATTCCGGTGATGCTGGTGCTGCTCGCCATCGGGCCTTTCATTCTGCCGGAATACAGGAATGACGATGGCGGGCGCATCGATCTGGTCAGCGTTTTCCTGTCGCTTGCCACCGTTCTGCCCGTGATCTACGGCTTCAAACACATGGCAGCGGAAGGTTTTGCTCTGCGCCAACTCCCGCCCGTCGCCGCCGGGCTTGCCATCGGCGTGCTGTTCATCAGGCGTCAAAAGACGCTGGCGCATCCTCTAATCGATCTCAAGCTCTTCCGCATTCCGGCCTTTACGGCATCGCTGATCGTCAATCTCGCTGGCGTCTTCTTCGTCTTCGGCACATTCCTCTATCAGAACCTTTTCCTTCAGCTGGTCATCGGCCTTTCCCCGCTGGAGGCTGCTTTGTGGTCGGTGCCTTCTGCATCCGTCTTCGCCATCATGTCCTTTCAGGCGTACCGCTTCACCAACCATTTCGGCCCGGTGAAAACAGTTCTGCTCGGCCTGCTCGTCAATGTCGCAGGAACGACGGCAATGGCCATCGCCGCCTATTATCAGAACCTTTACGGAATGCTGGGCGCCAGCATGCTGATCGGCCTCGGCTTCGTACCCGTCATTCTGACCACGACCGGCCTCATCGTCGGCACCGCGCCGCCGGAACGCGCGGGCTCCGCCTCGGCCATTTCAGAAACCAGCGCCGAATTCGGCGGAGCGCTCGGCGTCGCCCTTCTCGGCAGCCTCGGCACGCTGGTCTACCGCATGGTCATCAGTAGCGCGGATTTGAGCGGCTTGAGCGAAACACAGTCCGCAGCCGTTTCCGCAACACTCGCAGGAGCAGTTGAAACAGCCAAAGCGATGGGCAGCGCGGCAGAACCCGCATGGCTTGCCCCTGCCCGCACCGGCTTCTCACTCGGCTTCGCCGCCTGCTGCCTGCTGGCATCCGTCACATTGCTGTTGCTGGCTATGATTGCGAGGAAGGTTTACGCAAGAGCCCATATCGACGAAAGCGCGATTGGCGGGCACTGATATCCAAGCGTGCTGGAGATAAAGAAAAAGCCCCGCAAAACTATGTCTCGCGGGGCTTTTCTGATTTGTTATCAGGCAGCTTTGGCCAGTGCCGCAGCTTTCACGGACTGCGTGACTTCGTGCCAGGCACCAGTAAGGCCCGTGCGGTAACCGTAGTGGATTTCGCCTTCCGAATAATCGGTGTCAAGAACCAGGGTTGCATAGAAGTTTTCTGGAACGACCGGGCCAATACCGCCCTTTACCGGCCAAACCAGTTCTGGCCAACCCTGCAGATCGATGCGGATTTTCGAACCCTGTCCGATCACCGTTTCGTAGGTATAGTCGCCAGTCACGTGGGATTTTACATCCAGCGGCGGGTTGGTCGCCTGCGTAACTTCAGCAAGGCCCGTGATCTGCTTTTTCGGAGTGTAAACCGTCAGACGCAGATCGAGAACCGGTGCACCCGGCGCGCCGGATGTCTGGAGGTGCAAGTAAAACAGACCAGAAGGACGAACTTCAGACATTCAATATACCTCTATGCAATCGTTGAACCAAAAGGTTGCTTTCATTATTAAATGCAACCCAAGGCAATAAGTGCATGCGAAAGGCGCGTACGCAACCTTTGATAATAAATAAAAATAAAATATCGTAAAAAGAGTATTTGCTTTTGCTTGCACGTCCTGAAGGAATGCGATTTTTGCGTCATCCCGCTCTTTGGTGGAACGGAAAACAACGCATCTGCGACCGCACGACGTGCTCTTTCAAGAGAATCACTGAGCAGAGCGCTCAGCAAGACGCCTACGCTACAGGTTTGCGGCGATCTCCTTCATCAGCTTCATGTCATCCCTGAAGCGTGCGAACTCATAGGATTTTTGAGACTCATCAGGAATGCGCAGTAGATAGGAAGGATGAACGGTGACGAAGAGCATGCGGCCCTCTGACATGGGCATGGGCCGCCCGCGGAGATCGGAAATCTTCTCCTTCATTCCGGTCAGTGAATAGACCGCCGTTGCCCCCATGGCCACGATCAGCTTTGGCTGAACGAGCTCTATTTCCCGCGTCAGCCACCACCGGCAACGCTCCACCTCACCAGCATCCGGGCGCTGGTGTATGCGCTTCTTGCCGCGTGCTTCATATTTGAAGTGCTTGACCGCATTGGTCACATAAAGCGATTTTCTATCGATCTCCGTTTCCGCCAGCACTTGATCGAACACCCTGCCCGCAGGACCGACGAACGGACGCCCAGCCAGATCCTCATGATCCCCCGGCTGCTCACCAACGATCATGATCTCAGCATCGCTCAAACCTTCGCCGAATACCGTCTGAGTCGCCTTGCAATGCAACGGACAAAGCTCACAACTTTGCGCTTCGCGCTTGAGACCTGCCAGCGTATCCGCATCTGGTAACAACTCTTCCGGCTTGGCGGATGCCGCCGCCTGAAGACGATGATGAAAAAGCTGCGGCTCTGTCGCTGCCTTTGCGCCCATTTCCAGCACGCGTGCTTCCGCACCCAGAATAAGTTCAGGGATAAGCCCGGCCTCCGGCAAATTCTTCCAGTATTTCTTCGGCATCTCCGCCGTCATCGCCTTTATTTTCAGCCGTGCCGGGTTGAAGATATTAGCGTAATAGGTGCGCCACAACTCATCCGTCTCGTCGGTAAGATCAGGTTTTTCGGCTGCTTCGCGCGAGGTTTCCAGCGTCTTTCCATCCCAGCGCGCAGAGCCCTTGGGGGTGGCAATCAGCCAATCCATATCTGTGAACCGTCGCTGAAAAAACGGCGCTTTTCGCTCCACGATGAAATGATCCGGCTCGAACCAGGCGATAAAACAGCGCCGCGCCGCTGGCCCTTCACCTTCCACTTCCTTGAAGCGAACGAAGGCCGTCATTTTATGGCTGTCGCGTCGCACCGATTTTTCCAAATGGCGCGCAGTCAGGACGTTCGGGTCGGCCTTGATTTGCAAAAGCGACCTGTCCTTCTGCAATCGCCACAACAACCGATACAGTAACGCAAAGCGCGCTGGATCGCTGTGGCAAATCACCGCTTCCGCAAGCGGTAAGAAGGCGGCTGGAACGCTGATAGCCCGGCTGCTATCGCCCGCTGGGATAGAGCGGCTCTCCTCAAATCCCAGAAGGGTGCCTCTTTCACTCTCCAGGCGCCAGTCCACGTCGCGCGGATCGATATCGGCCATAAGCAGGGAGCGCGCGGCGTTGCGCCACTCGACAAAATCCCCCCGGCCCTCCAGTTCCACGCTGTACATTACAGCAACGACAATTGTTCCGGCTGCGGCGCAAACATGGCGCGCAAATCCGGTCGCTCCGTCAATTTTCCCGGCGTCCATCCATCTGCAAGGACAAAGGCTTTGACCTTTCTCAGCGACACGCCGAAGCGTCCCAGATCTTCCAGTCTCAGCCGCCGAAACCGCCGTGAGGACAGAATGGAATTCACCGTTTTCACGCCAAAGCCCGGCACGCGCAGCAGCATTTCCTTATCGGCCTTGTTCACATCGACAGGAAACTTGGCGCGATTGCCCAGCGCCCATGCAAGCTTCGGATCGATATCCAGATCGAGCATACCGTCCTTCTGCGTGGACGTGATTTCATTGATGTCGAAACCATAGAAACGATAAAGCCAGTCTGCCTGATAAAGACGGTGTTCGCGCATCAAAGGCGGCTTGATGAGCGGCAGGTTTTTAGACGAATCAGGAATGGGACTGAATGCCGAATAATAAACGCGCCGAAGCCCATAGCTGCCATAAAGCCGTGCACTGGTCGAAAGGATCGTGCCGTCATCCGCCCCATCCGCACCCACGATCATCTGTGTGCTTTGCCCGGCAGGCGCAAACTTCTTCACCCGCTTGGTCTTAAGCGTCGGCTCCCCCGCCTCCTCTATCTTCAGGCGAATATCTGCCATGGAACGGCGAATATTGCCGGGCTGCTTTTCCGGCGCAAATTTGCCGATACCGCTATCCGTCGGCAATTCGATATTGATCGACAGGCGGTCCGCATAGAGCCCCGCTTCCTCGATTAGATGCGCAGAAGCCTCGGGAATCGATTTCAAATGAATGTAGCCGCGAAAACCGTGTGTGACCCGCAACTCCCGCGCCACGCGGACCAGCTCTTCCATCGTATGGTCCGACGAACGAATGATACCGGACGACAGGAAAAGTCCTTCGATGTAATTTCGCCGATAGAATTCCAGCGTCAGCCACACCACCTCCTCCACCGTGAAGCGGGCCCGCTCCACATTGCTGGACGAGCGATTGATGCAATAGGCGCAGTCATAAATGCAAAAATTGGTCAGCAGAATCTTCAACAGAGAGATGCAGCGCCCATCTGGCGCATAGGCGTGACAGATGCCCGACCCTTCCGTCGAGCCCAGCCCGCCGCTGGCTGACGAGTTTCGTTTCGCAGTCCCGCTCGAAGCGCACGAAGCATCATACTTCGCCGCATCGGAAAGAATGGCCAGCCGTTCCTTGATTGACTTCTTCATAGATATGTTCTCTATATGTTCCGAAGACGAAAGTCAAATGGGACAGAGAGGGTGTTGAAAATGCACAATTTTATTGGCGATTTTAATTTTCTGGCATTTCACGACGGTCTTCTGATATAGTCGGCTCAATTGTGATTTTGACATGGTTCCGAAGTTTCGCTCCGGAACCTGTTTCTTTTTGTGTCTGCGACTACCGCGGTGCGAATGTGAAGGAATAAAAAGATGGTAGAAAAAGTACCGATGACTCATGGCGGTTTCGTCAAGTTGCAGGAAGAACTCCGCTGGCGCCAGCAGGAAGAGCGTCCGCGCATCATCGAGGCAATTGCCGAAGCGCGCGCCCATGGCGACCTTTCCGAAAATGCCGAATACCACGCCGCTAAAGAAGCGCAGAGCCACAATGAAGGCCGCATCGGCGAGCTCGAGGATTTGACGGCGCGCGCGGAAGTCATCGACCTTTCCAAGATGTCCGGTTCCAAGATCAAGTTCGGCGCAACCGTCAAGCTGGTCGATGAAGACACCGATGAAGAGAAGACTTACCAGATCGTCGGCGACCAGGAAGCCGATGTGAAGGAAGGCCGCATTTCCATCTCGTCCCCCATTGCGCGCGCCCTGATCGGCAAGGAAGTTGGCGACAGCATCGAAGTGAATGCGCCGGGCGGTGCCCGCGGTTACGAGATTCTCTCCGTTAACTGGAACTGAGCAAAGCCCTCTCCTCTTTCGAGACCTCAGACTTGCCCCATGTCGATTTGAGAGACGTCCGGGTGCTTGCGCCGAATTTCAAGCGCAGGCTTTCCGGTGTCACGTCCACGATCATTCAGCTCGTGCCGGTCCAGAATCGGCTCGGGCAAAAGGTCGCCGTAATCGGCCCCGGCCTGCCTCAAAGCCTGCCTTACGTTCGCTTTCGCGATCTTTGGCGGCTTTGGCAGAACGGTCCTGAGGGTAAGCCGCGCGTCTGGCACGCGCGGCGAAATATCGAGATGCTGCCCGCTATCATCCTGCGCGACATTTTGCGGATGAAGCTGAAAATCGTCTTCACCTCCGCCTCACAGCGCAAGCATTCCGGCTGGACGAAATTCCTGATTTCGAAGATGGACGCTGTCATCGCCACGAGCAACAAGACGGCATCCTATCTTGAGTGCCCAAGTACTGTCGTTATGCATGGGATCGACACCGATCGCTTCTCTCCGCCTGCCGATAAATCGGCGGCAAAAGCCGCACTTGGCCTGAACAGCGAACAGAGCTTCCTCGGCTGTTTCGGCCGCGTGCGCCACCAGAAGGGTACGGACCTTTTCGTGGACACGATGATCGCCGTCCTGCCATCACGCCCGCAATGGTCGGCCATCGTGGCTGGCCGCGCAACCGGCCCACATGTGGAATTCGAAAACGGGCTGAAGGAAAAAGTCCGCGCTGCCGGCCTCTCGGAGCGCATCCTCTTCGTTGGCGAGCATACCAACATCAACGAATGGTACCGCGCCCTCGATCTCTTCATCGCCCCCCAGCGCTGGGAAGGCTTCGGCCTGACACCGCTGGAAGCCATGGCGACAGGCGTGCCGGTCATCGCAACGGATGTTGGAGCATTCCCGGAACTTGTCGTCGCCGATCAGACAGGCGAAGTAATTCCCCGAGACGATCTCACGGCAATGACGAGCGCAGCGGCAGGATGGATGGACAACCTCAACAAATTAGCCCAGGCCGCGCCTGGCGCTCAGACCCATGCCGCGCAGCACTTTACCATCGAAGGTGAAGCAGAGGCGCTGGAGCGCGTCTATAGCGCCGTCAGGGCTTCCGGCTGAAAAGCTCCAGATAGCTGGATACGACCGCTTCCTCAGAAAACTGCCCCATCAGGGTAGCGTTGCCGCCAGCGGCAACTTTCTCGGCAAGCGCGGCATCATCCAGCAAACGCCGGATGGCATTGGTGTAACCCTCGACATCGCCAATATCGACCAGCAACCCGTCTTCTGCATCCTTCATGAACCAAAGCGGCCCCTCGGATTTGGATGAGATGACTGGCTTGCGCTGCGCCCAGGCTTCCAGAATGACATTGCCCAGTGGCTCGTGGCTGGATGGCATCACGAAAATATCCGCTGCCGAAACATAAGCGCGCGTATCATCCTGCCAGCCAAGAAACCGCATCCTGTCGCGCATACCGCGCGCATCCACCTGCGCCTCAAGGTTTTCCCGCTCCTCGCCGTCTCCGGCAATCCACAGATAAACACCCGGCAGTGCCGCAACCGCGTCGATCAGATCATGAAAACCCTTGCGCCGAACGAAGCGCCCCATGGACATCACCACCGGCGCATCCTCCGGCGTATCAAGAGACGCCCGCGACACTGGCGCCACCCTTTCCGTATTGGTGAAGTTGGAAACGACCTCAACTCCACGCGTCCAGCCAATCGCCTTCACATGCTCCGCAATTCCGGGAGTATTACAAACGAGGATATCCGTGTTCTTGAAGTAATCCAGCTTGGTCGGGTAATCCCCGAGGCGAGATAGCTTGATGCAGCCTTTGTAATTGGGCATCAGCTCACTGGCCCGCGGTGCCCACGACATAATTGCGTCAGGCTTTAATTTTCTGGCCATAGAGCTTACGCGATACGGCAGGACTAAACGGTCCAGCGACAAATTTCTGAAGTTGCTTTCTTCGATTTTCGCCACGTCGGCAATTTCTCTACGCCACTCCCGATTCTTTCGAATAATGCAGCGCTGCTCAATCCCTTTTCTCGCAAGTGCATTCACCAAATGCACGAAGAAACGTTCGGCTCCCCCATCTTTACCAAAGTGGAAATGGATAATGTTCATTTCACACGCGCTCCCTCGAACAGTGCCAGATAACTATCCGTAATCACCTGTTTCGAGAATCGCTCGCGTATTGTCGTCTTTCCGCCTTCGATCAACTTTGTGCAGAGCTGCTCGTCATCTCGCAATTTCACGATAGCCGATGTGAGGCCTTCTTCATCACCACAATCAACCATCAAGGCATCGACCTGATCCGTCATTGCGAACGATGGCCCTTCCGCTCGGAATGCCACAGTTGGTTTATTGGCACCCCAGCCTTCGAAGCACACGTTTCCTAGCGGCTCGTGCAGGGAAGTGATTGCAAAGACATCGCCTGCTGCGAGATACGCATAGGCATTCGTTTTCCAGCCCGGAAATTTCACCCTGTCCGCAATTCCAAGCTCGTTGGCGAGCGATATCAACGCGTCCTTTTCCGGACCGTCACCAAGCAGCCAAAGATACGCTCCATCAATATTCTTAACTGCCTTAATGAGATGTGCGAACCCCTTACGCTTCACAAACCGGCCCATGCCGACAACGACAAATGCGTCGTCTGGCGTCTGTAGTTCCGCTCGGGAAATCGGTGAAACAGGCGCAGCATTGGTGAAATTTGGAATAACGCTGACGGGCTTGTTCCAGCCCAGTTCACGCACGCGATCAGCCATATCTGGCGTTATGCACACGAGCATTTCCGAGTTTTTATAATAGCCCAGATGCTCTGGATAATCGCCCAGCCGCGATACACGCAAGGCAGATTTATATCCTGGCATGAATCGACTGGCTCGCAGCTGCCATGTCACGATCACATCGGGTCTGAATTGTTTGAGAATGCGCTTCAGCCGCCATGAAAGGACGAAGCGCGACAGAGAAATGCGTCGAAAGACCCCTTCATAGATGGTGACGCTCTCATCGATCGAGGCTCGCCAACTCCGATCCGGTCTTATAAGGGCGCGTTGTTCGATGCCCCGCTCTGCGAGCGAATTTGTGAGATTGACAAAGAAACGCTCGGCGCCGCCTTCTTTACCGAAATGTATGTGCAGAATTTTCATCTATGGAAATCCCCGCGTTCCATGTCATCGACATTGGGACGTCGCTTCAGCGCATGGCGCTGGTGAATTTTTGCCTGGGTGAGAAATGCGTAAACACCGCCGGTTGCCGCCTCGATAAAGCCCGGCACGCCGCAACGCCACAACCCGTTCCTGAAATAAAGCCGCAGGAAATAAAGCCAGGGAGAGACTAGTAACTTTGAGACCTTAGCCTCCTCTCCCTCTTCAAATTGCTGATCTGCCTTAAGGGTGGAGTACTTGTTTTCCTTGAGAATTTGCTCATCGATGATGAGAGGCCGGTAATGCAACAGGCTGCCCTTTTGCGAAGATGCCACCTCACCTTTCGGCACGATGCCCTCATGCACCTTCTGCGCCAGATCATACCCACCCTGCCCGCGTCGGATCAACCTCAGGTTCTTCCGCTCGCGCACATTTTCCGGCGTATAACCAAAACCGATGAGATAAGGCCGCCGCGCGACCTTCCAGCCAACGATATTCGCCGGTGCCGCCAGCAACTCCGGTAAGGCCTGCCGCAAAGCATCATCCAGCCGCTCATCCGCATCGATATTCAGGCACCATTCCTGGCTGCACTGCTCCAGCGCAAACTGCTTCTGCCCCGCATATCCCCGCCAGGGCTCGAACATAAAACGGATCGGCCACCCCTTGTCCGCGTAAGACTGCACAAGCGCCGCGGTACCATCGGTGGACCCGGAGTCGACGATCACGATCTCCGCACAGCCCTCCAGACTTTCGATGCAATGACCGAGATAGGCCTCTTCATTAAGGCAGATGATAAAGGCGGAGACGCCTAGTGTCATTTTGAGTTTTCCATGAAACATGGTGCCAAAAGAAAAAGCTTTCGAGCGCTCAAACATAAAAGTAAAGGTCGTGTAAAGGGTTTTCTCTGGGTTTTCGCGTTTTGAATCGTCGTATATTGATTTGTTGAGGGACGGCTCTATAACGCACCCCAGCAGGTTAAAGCCGCCCCTCACTTTACTTTCGCAACCGACAAACGGGGGTAGCGTGCGTACGATCTTATCGAGCGCATTAAATACTTTACCAACCGACGTCCGCAGAGAGAGAGATCATGACATCTTCGAAGGTTCATTTTTGGCCTCACACAAAAAAGACGTCGGTAGCAAGTCACCGGATACGCTGTCAAAATGTTATGCGAGGGCTTCAAAAAATAGGAATATCAACGGCATATTACCAGAGCCTGCTTCATAGGCGCTTCAATTCTTTTTTTCTTAACAGGCCTCCTAAAATATTGGTCTTATCCAAACGGACCAAGCTTTCCTCACTTGAGTGGGCGATCAAACTCAAGCAGGAACACAACACCAAACTGATATTAGACATATGTGATAATATTTTTTTCAACAGCACCGACGAGCGTAACGTTAACTATAGGAAGACTGTTGCGGCGTTGAACATGTTTGACCTCGTAGTAACACCCTCGAATTTTTTAGCAAATGCTATCGCGCACCATCTCCACCCCCAAATGCGCGTCGAGGTGGTTCTTGATGCCGTGGAACAGTCGATTCCGTATGGTAAATTGGATCATGTCTTCCGGCGGAAACCTATCTCGGAACTTGAGGGGCTGCGGGCAAATATACAAGCATCCGGTGTTGAGTTGGGAAGGCGGCTCGTTTGGTTCGGCCACCACGGCACGACAAAAGCTCAGAACGGGATGTTCGACCTTGAGCACTTCGCAAATATATTCGAACAGCACCATGCGGAAAAGCCAATCAGCCTAACCATAATAAGTAACAACAAAGAAAGATACTTACAGATATTCGAGAAACATCGATTTACAACTCAATATCTCGAATGGAATCTTGGCACAGTGGATCATGCCCTCCAAATGCACGATATTGCGTTGATCCCTGTACGGCAAAACAACTACAATCTATCAAAGAGTGCGAACAGGGTGACGACTTCTCTGGCGAATGGATTGGCAGTATGCGCCTCAGCTATCGATAGCTACGAGCCTTTTCGTAGCTGTATAACTTTAGACGATTGGGAAGATGGCTTGCGCAAACTTATGGCTTCTCCTCAAAAGAGGCAGAGATGCGTCGACGAAGGCATGAGGTTGGTTGAGCAACATTATACTCAGGCTGCGGTTTCACGCCGATGGCAGCAACTTCTGCAAGATTTGTGACGTGCTTCGCTTTCAACCACACGATTGGACAAGGGTTTGCTTTTTTCGAAACTGGAAATTCCCGGACCGGTGCTGATTACCACCCGGAAATTGGGCGATAATCGGGGCTATTTCAGCGAGAAGTTTCGCCTTGATCTCTTCAGGCAGTATGTTGGCTCGTTCGATTTTGTTCAAGAAAATGAATCTCTCTCAGCCAGCGCTGGAACGGTTCGTGGACTACACTTCCAGTCACAACCTCACGCACAAGGCAAGCTTGTGAGTTGCATAAGGGGTGCCGTCACCGATATCGCCGTTGACATCCGAACAGGCTCTCCAAGCTACGGTCGTCACGTTCGAGTAGAACTATCGGAAACGAACGAGCACCAACTATGGATACCGCCTGGATTTGCGCATGGATTCTGTACATTGGCTGAAAACTGCGTTTTGTCTTACAAGGTCACCAACTATTACAGTCGCGAGCATGATAAGGGGCTACTTTGGAATGACCCTGAACTCGGAATTGACTGGCCTATTTCCGTCGAGGATGTAGTCCTCTCAGAGAAGGACGTGGCCCAGCCTCGCCTTCGCGAACTAGAGGCGTTTTTCCAATTTGCAGAATGATCAGGAGACACACATGCGAGTATTGGTAACTGGTGGAGCTGGATTTATAGGTTCGGCACTGGTCAGATATCTCGTATCGCAAAAGGGCTATGATGTTCTTGTTGTCGATAAGCTTACCTATGCGGGTAACATTTCTTCGCTAAACGATGTCCGCGACAATCCGCGCTACCGCTTTTTACAGGCTGATATCTGCAATCGTGAAGCTATCAAAGTTGCGATAGAAACTTTCAAACCCGACAGAATCATGCATCTTGCGGCTGAAAGTCATGTCGACAGATCGATAAACAGCGCAATTGATTTCATCCAGACAAACATCATGGGGTCCTTCACGCTCTTGGAGGCAGCAAGAGATTTTTGGACGACTCTGGATCAGCAGAAACAAAAAGACTTTCGCTTTCTCCATGTTTCAACTGATGAAGTTTATGGCTCATTGGGCTCAATAGGCTTGTTTAGCGAGACGACGCCATACCAACCATCATCCCCTTATTCAGCGTCTAAAGCAGCTTCCGACCATCTCGCCAAAGCATGGGCTACAACATATGGCTTGCCGGTTATCGTATCTAACTGTTCCAACAACTACGGTCCTTATCATTTTCCCGAGAAGTTAATACCGCTTACAATTCTCAATGCGTTAGAACGAAAGCCGATAACGGTGTACGGCCAAGGCGCTAATGTGCGTGACTGGCTATATGTCGATGATCACGTGCGGGCACTGGATACCATCATTGAAAATGGCCGCATTGGAGAGACTTACAACGTCGGCGGCCACAATGAGCTGGCGAATATCGACGTGGTTCAACAAATTTGTGCGCTTATAAATAAACAGATTGAGGGCGACTTTCGCCACGAGAGCCTGATTACTTATGTGACAGACAGACCGGGACACGATGCGCGTTACGCTATCGATGCGAGCAAACTGGAACGCGAATTAGGATGGAAGCCTAACGAAAATTTTGAGACAGGTATCGAAAAGACTGTGACGTGGTATCTTCAAAATGCCTGGTGGTGGATGCCTTTACGAAAAACCTATCAAGGGCAGAGGCTAGGCATTATTTCGAGTACCGTGAAATAAATTATGGCAGTTCGTTATGTCACAACCGGTTACACTGGCCAAGTAGTAACGGCACTAGTCGAGCTCTCTCGCGAGCGAAACGATATTGAGGTTGTCGCCTTGGGACGTCCCCAACTGGATTTATCGGTAGTCGATACTATCGAAAAAAGCTTGTTGGCGGCTCGGCCAGATTTAATCATCTCGGCTGCTGCATATACCGCAGTTGATCAAGCTGAATCCCAACAGCCCTTGGCTTATGCGGTAAATTCGCAAGCAATCGGCCTGATAGGAGAAACAGCGCGAAAGATTGGCGTTCCGGTCATCCATCTTTCGACAGACTATGTCTTCGACGGCACTAGCAAAAGCGCATACACCGAATCGGAGATCACCAACCCAATCAACGTTTATGGCAGATCGAAAAGAGAGGGAGAACGGAAACTTATTTCATCTGGGGCAGATCACGCAATTTTACGTACCTCATGGGTTTATAGCACTTATGGCAAAAACTTTTTGAAGACGATGCTCAATCTGGCCACCAACCGTGATGAGATAAGCGTGGTGTCAGATCAGAGAGGTAGCCCGACATCGGCGCTTGATCTCGCGGACGGTGTTCTGTCTGTTGCAAAGAACATGCTCTCTTCAGCGAACGTAGACATGCGCGGTATCTTCCATTTATGTGGTCAAGGCGCCACAGACTGGGCAACCTTTGCGGAAGAGATATTTTCAGTTTCTAGGAAGATCGGCGGTCCTTACGCTAAAGTTCGGCGCATCACGACAGCAGAGTTTCCTACGCCAGCTCGACGGCCACCTAATTCATGCTTGAATTGCCAAAAGATCGACACCTTCCACGGGGTAAGATTGCCGGACTGGAAAGCGTCCGTTCAAATAGCGGTAAAAAAACTTATTCAGTAAATGCAAAAGGAGAACTGCGACGTGAAAGGCATTATTCTGGCCGGGGGAAATGGAACACGTCTACATCCCATGACGCTCGTTACCTCCAAGCAACTGATCCCGGTCTATGACAAGCCGATGATATATTATTCACTGTCGACTTTGATGTTGGCGGATATACGGGACATTCTCCTGATTTCGACCCCCTCCGACATAGGGAATTTCCAGCGTTTGCTCGGCGATGGCTCTGATTGGGGCATTTCGATTTCCTATTCCATTCAGGCATCGCCAGATGGCTTGGCTCAAGCTTATATACTTGGAGCAGACTTTGTCGCCGGCGGTCCGTCGTGCTTAATACTTGGCGATAATATCTTTTATGGCCATGGAATGACCGAAATACTGACACGAGCGGCAGGAGCTTTTGATGGAGCTACTGTTTTCGCCTATCACGTAAGCGATCCTCAAAGATACGGCGTCGTGGAATTCGATGAAAGCAGAAGAGCCGTTTCAATTGAAGAAAAGCCGACGTCTCCCAAGTCAAACTGGGCTGTTACAGGTCTCTATTTTTACGACGAGAACGTGGTGGATATCGCAGCAAATCTCAAACCCTCAGCCCGAGGTGAGCTTGAAATCACGGACGTCAACAAAGCTTATCTCGAGCGCGGAAAATTGAACGTCGAACTACTTGGGCGAGGCTTCGCATGGCTTGATACCGGGACACCGGATAGCCTTCTCGAAGCAAGTGAATTTGTTGGCACGCTTCAAAAGCGCCAGGGAATCAAAATCTGCTGCCCAGAGGAAATTGCCTGGCGAAAAGGCTTCATCTCGACGGATCAATTTGAGGAGATCGCGAGCAAATACGGAAAGAGCCAATACGGAGCTTATCTTCTAAATATTGCAAAGAGTTCTTATTGAACATGGCTAAGTTCCCCCCAGTTGCGCCTCTTAGTAAAGGACTTTTTGCCAAAGCTCGCACTATGTATGAAACCCGTCGCATCACCGCACGTGAAAAAAGGCAGCGCAAAAAAGTTGAGATGTCGGCGCTGACACGACGTTCAGAACTCTCCTCACCGCAAATCGATCTGGTGTTCGTTTGCCATAATGACATTGAGATACTTCCAAGTTTTCTCCAGCACTACAGGGCACTTGGCATAACCCGCTTCATCTGCGTTGATGACGCCTCCAAGGATGGCACGAAAGAGTTATTGCTGACACAAGCGGACGTCGATCTGTGGACTTCACCGATCCGCTACTCTGAAGCGAGGCGTGGCAGACAGTGGCGAGAACAGCTTTTTGAAATCTACGGGAAAAATCGTTGGTATGTGAACGTTGATTCCGATGAGTTTCTTGTATTTGCCGACAGTGAAACGAAAAGTATTTCTGATTTGGTAAAGGCCATGGAGAGGGCTGGTGACAAGCGCTTGGCGGCACCGATGCTGGACATGTATCGAGGAGCAGATCAAAAGACGCTCAAGGCTAACGATCCGCCCTGGCTCTTTTCAGATCACCTAGACGCTGACAGCTATACCATGGCTCTAGAAAAACGCGGCGTCAGCATCACGGGCGGGCCCCGAGGTCGCAAATTCGGCGAGCAAAATGAGCTGATGAAATATCCTGTCATCTATTGGGATGATGCGTGTTACTTCGGAAGCAGTCCTCACCGCCCTCTACCTTACGGTCGCAACTTTCCCAAGACTTGGGGTGCGCTTTTGCATTTCAAATTCTTCGTGAACTACAAGGAGAAAATTTCTGAAGCGGTTCAGGAGAAGCAGCATTTCGGCGGGTCGGCACATTACGTGAAGCTCATGGACGAGATCAACGACAAGGGTGGGATCGATCTTTACGATGAGAATGTCTCGATAAAGTACACCGGCTCCAAGCAGCTTGAGGAGCTTGGCTTCATCACACCTATCGATTGGAACAAGAACGGTTGAGGCTCAAACCTCAACCAGCCCCACCCGCTTAACCTGCCGGATGGTCAGCATCGTTCGCACCGTGTCCACATGCTCGTCCGCGGTCAGCACTTCAATCACGAAATCCTGGAACTGGGTGAGGTTTTCGGCAACGCAGTGGAGGAGGAAGTCGCTGTCGCCGGAGACCATCCAGGCCTGGCGCACGAGCGGCCAGCGGTCGGTGGCGGCGGCGAAGGCTTTCAGGTTGGCTTCCGACTGGCGCTTGAGGCCTACCATGCAGAAGGCCACGAGGTCGAAGCCGAGCTTCGGTGCGTTGAGCATCGCGTGGTAGCCTTCGATGATGCCCGCCTCTTCCAGCTTGCGCACGCGGCGCAGGCAAGGCGGCGCGGAAATGCCGACGCGGTCTGCGAGATCGACATTGGTCATGCGCCCGTCGCGCTGCAATTCCCGCAAGATTTTCAGATCGATGGCATCGAGTTCGACGCTGGCCACGGCGCGCATTCCTTTATCAGCATGAATGCTTCCTTCTACTCTTCGCGGTGGGATTCGCAATAATCCTTCACGCCCACGACACAAAATTACGTGTTCAGCCGCAACTGGGCTGTTGGTAATGCATGGCTGCCCTTGAATATCGACACTGGACGCCCTTAAATACCGCGCAAGAAGGGGTGTTTTTCTGGCGCCATATTGATTCCGGCCTGCCCGCACCCTGTTGAAAGGAACGTTCCATGTCCGCCCGCCATACAAAGGTTTTGATCATCGGTTCCGGCCCCGCCGGTTACACTGCCGCAATCTATGCTGCACGCGCCATGCTGCAGCCGGTATTGATCGCCGGCATGGAACAGGGTGGCCAGCTGATGATCACGACCGACGTGGAAAACTACCCCGGCTATGCAGACCCCATTCAGGGCCCGTTCCTGATGGATCAGATGCTCAAGCAGGCGCAGCATGTGGGTGCTGAAATCGTCAACGATCTCGTCACCGAAGTCGAAACGACCAGCCGCCCCTTCACCGTGAAAACGGATTCCGGCGCGGTCTGGACTGCCGATACGCTGATCATCTCCACCGGCGCGAAGGCCAAGTGGCTGGGCATTGAAAGCGAACAGCACTTTCAGGGCTTTGGCGTTTCCGCCTGCGCCACCTGTGATGGTTTCTTCTATCGCAACCGGGATGTGATCGTAGTCGGCGGCGGCAATTCGGCTGTCGAAGAAGCGCTTTACCTCGCCAATATCGCAAAGACGGTAACCGTCGTGCATCGCCGCGATAGCTTCCGCTCGGAGAAAATCCTTCAGGAACGCATCTTCGCCAAGGAGAATGTCAAAATTCTCTGGAACACCGAAGTCGCGGAAATCACCGGCACACCTGCCAAGCCGCCAATGCCGCCTTCCGTCACCGGCGCAAAGCTGCGCAACGTCAACACGGGCGAGGTCACCGAAATGCCGATCCACGGCGTTTTCGTGGCGATCGGCCATGCGCCTGCCGTGGAACTGTTCAAGGGCAAGCTGAAGCTGAAGCCGAATGGCTACATGTGGACGGCTCCCGATTCCACCGCAACCGATGTCGAAGGCATCTTTGCCGCTGGCGACGTGACGGACGATACTTACCGTCAGGCCATTACCGCCGCCGGCATGGGCTGCATGGCAGCACTCGAAGCGGAACGTTTTCTGGCGGCGCAGGCGCCGCTTGCTGTCGCTGCCGAATAAAGAAAGGCACCAAACCGCATGCCTATGCCATTGGACTGGGACAAACTGCGCATATTCCATGCGGCTGCCGAAGCCGGGTCGTTCACCCATGCTGCCGATAAGCTGCACCTGTCCCAGTCGGCCATCAGCCGTCAGGTCAGCGCGCTGGAGCAGGATGTCGGCGTCAAGCTGTTCCACCGCCACGCGCGCGGCCTGATCCTTACCGAACAGGGCGAGCTTCTCTACAGAACCGCGCATGACGTGCTTCTGAAGCTCGAAACCGTCAAGATGCAGCTGACGGAAACGACGGAGAAGCCAAGCGGCAAGCTGCGCGTCACCACCACGGTCGGTCTCGGCCAGGGCTGGTTGACGGACAAGGTGCAGGAATTCCTTCAGCTCTACCCAGAAATGTCCATTCAGCTCATCCTCGACAATGAGGAGCTGGACGTGAACATGCGCCATGCCGATTGCGCCATCCGCCTGCGCCAGCCGCAACAGTCGGATCTCATCCAGCGCAAGCTTTTTACCGTTCACATGCACGTCTACGCTGCCCCCTCCTATATCAACCGATATGGAGAACCGCAGTCGATAGAGGATCTGGACAACCACAAGATCATCTCCTTCGGCGAGCCCGCACCGAATTACCTGCTGGATGTGAACTGGCTGGAGAATGCCGGGCGCTCTTCCGATAACACTCGCGTTGCGCATCTGCAGATCAACAGCCAAACCTCCATCAAGCGCGCCTGCCTGCTGGGAATCGGCATCGCCTGCCTTCCGGATTATATCGTGGGCCGCGACCCGGGCCTGATCCAGCTATCGCTTCCGGCAGATATTCCGTCTTTCGACACCTATTTCTGTTACCCGGATGAAATGAAGAATGCGGCGAAGCTGAAGGCTTTCCGCGATTTCATTGTGGCGAAAGCGCGCAACTGGAACTTCTGATTCCTGCCTTTGAGGCAATCAAGAAGCCTGTCAAATCAAGGAGATGAGAGACGCTGACCTGTCCTCATCTCCTTTTCTTTGGCTGACGATTTGCGAAATAAATGTGACAGGTAAAGACAGCGTTGCGCACAATGCATGCCTGTCCTGCACAAAAAAGAGTTGAAGAAAGCACAAAAAATCAGCATATCGCACTCAGTTGATGCACATGGCGGCTTTTCCTCCCAGTTCCGCCGCATCAGCTGTTCCCCTCTGGAGGTTTTTTGACCTTCACACTTACAAGGGCCCTGGAGCAATCTGGTGGCCCTCTTTTTTTACCCGCAATAATTTTCCCTTACACGCTGCTTTATTTAGATAAATCACCCTTGTTCCGAAGGCATTCCAGCGCCATATCTGGGTTGGCCCTCGACGCTCCTTGCTGTCGAGTGCTGTTCCCCTCTGGAGGTTATGACCTTCAAAACTGTCGGGCCGCGGAGAAATCCAGCGGCCTTTTTTTTGCAAAAAATATGCTCGCTTTCCTTGATATCGAAAAATCTCGATATAAGTATCGTTATGTTTAGATATGCAGGAATGAGATGAAACCCGAAGACGTCCTGAAAGCGATTGCACATCCGGTGCGGCTGAAGTTTCTCAAATGGCTCAAAGAGCCGGAGAACCACTTCAACCAGGCGCATCCGTTCAGCATGGGCGTGTGCGCGCATCAGTTCGAAATCAGCGGCCTGTCGCAATCCACCGTGTCCTCCCACCTCGCAGCCTTGCAGGCGGCCGGTCTGGTTCGCTCTCGCAAGGTCGGCCAGTGGAATTTCTATGAACGCGACGAGGAAAACATCGCCAAATTTCTTGAATATCTAAACGACAATCTCTGATGCATTCGCGCAAACGCTGCGCTCTCTATCAACAAGAAGAGAAAGCCACTCCCATGACAAAACTGTTCGAACCGGCACAGGCAGGCGATATTGAACTGGCAAACCGCATCGTTATGGCGCCTCTCACCCGCAACCGCTCTCCGGGCGCAATTCCCAACAATCTCAACGCTGCCTATTACGAACAGCGCGCTACCGCTGGCCTTATCGTCAGCGAAGGCACGCCGATTTCCCAGCAGGCGCAAGGCTATGCAGATGTACCGGGCCTCTACAAGCAGGAAGCCATCGATGGCTGGCGCACGGTAACGGATGGCGTGCACAAGGCTGGTGGCAAAATCGTCGCGCAAATCTGGCATGTGGGCCGCATTTCGCACACATCGCTTCAGCCGCATGGCGGCCAGCCAGTTGCGCCTTCCGCAATTCAGGCCAAGTCCAAAACCTATATCATCAATGATGACGGCACCGGCGCTTTTGCCGAAACCTCCGAACCGAGAGAAATCGGCACCGCTGAAATTCCGGTCATCTTGGAAGATTATCGCAAGGGTGCCCGCGCTGCCATCGAAGCCGGTTTTGACGGTGTCGAAATTCACGCCGCCAACGGCTATCTGATCGACCAGTTCCTGAAATCCGGCACCAACCACCGCACGGATAATTATGGCGGCTCCATCGAGAACCGCGCGCGCTTCCTGCTGGAAGTGGTGGACACGGTCACGAAGGAAATCGGCGCTGGCCGCACCGGCATCCGCCTCTCGCCGGTTACGCCCGCCAACGACATTTTCGAAGCCGACCCTCAGCCGCTATTCGACTATGTGGTGAAGAAACTCGGCAGTCGTGGGTTGGCCTTCATTCACGTCATTGAAGGCGCAACCGGCGGCCCACGCGATTTCAAGCAGGGCGACAAGCCATTCGACTATGCCGAGCTAAAAGCAGCCTACACCAATGCAGGGGGCAAGGGTCTGTGGATCGCCAATAATGGCTATGACCGCGCATCCGCCATCGAAGCCGTGGATAGCGGCAAGGCCGATGCAATTGCCTTCGGCAAGGCCTTCATCGCCAACCCGGATCTCGTGCGCCGTTTGAAGCAGGATGCGCCGCTCAACCAGCCGAACCAGCCAACCTTCTATGGCGGCGGCGCGGAAGGTTACACCGACTATCCGGCCCTCGGCTGATCAAGAATTATCGTCGCGCGCTCATGACAGCGCGCGACGTTCCTCCAACGACGCTTTCGGCGCTGCTTTCGCCCCGTCTCTTTCCAGGCAATTCAAATCCAGAAGTGTCGCCCGAACAGCCTCATCGACTGGCGTCTGCGGTTCCGAGCCCAAAAACTCGACAAGTTTACGATTGCTCATCTGAACTGGCGTCGTCCATAGATAGCGCATTTCCAGCACCTCGCGAAACAGCGGCACAAAGGGTGAGGCAAGCCGGAACAGCCACCAGGGCACCCGCTTCATCTTGACATGATGGCCAGCCACCCGTTCGATGGAAGCAGGCAGATGCCGTCCGTTCGCATCCCAAAACCCTTCCATGTGATAGACGGAGAAGGGTGCCAGCTCATCCGCCCGGTCCAGCAGACGCATCATCGTTTCCGCCACATCCGGCAGATAGGCCCATTGATGGCCGACGCCCGGCACCCCGGGATTGGAAACGGCACGCACCGGCTTGCCCGGCTGCACGAGGCCCTGACTGAACCAGTTGTTGCGCGCCGCCGGACCAAAGAAATCACCCGCCCGCACGATCAGCACCGGCACGCCGCGTTCAGATGCCACGCGCAACCGGCTCTCCATTTCCACCCGTATTTTGCCCTTGCGCGTTACCGGGTTCTGCGGGCTCTCTTCGGTCAGGAGAGGAAACGCATCGGGACCGAAATTATAGACGGTGCCAGGCAGCAAAATCCGCGCGCCAACCGCCTCCGCCGCATGAATAGTATTATCCAGCATCGGCAGAACCAGCTTTTCCCAGTTGCGATAGCCGGGCGGATTGACCGCGTGAACGATGAGAGAAACGCCTTGCGCAGCATTCAACACGTCATCCGCCACCATGGCATCGCCCTGTCGCCACTCCATCATCGAATGCGGCGTGGCTTTCGCCTCACCTCTGATGAGCGCCCGAACTTTCCAGCCCCGTTCCAGCAGGGCTTTCGTAACATGGCCGCCTATGCCGCCGCGCGCGCCTAGAACGAGAGCAATTCTGCCTTGATCGCCTGTATTTGCTGACATGATGAACTCCAATCATTTGCTGTGGCTGGAGTATGCTTGCGAAATGGGCTATACGAAATTGCCTAAACATGTTCACCAACCATACGAAAATTTATGATCGTAGATCGTGAAATTAGCTGGGATTATTACCGTACCTTCCTCAGCGTCCTGAGGGACGGCTCGCTATCGGCAGCAGCAAGAGAGCTTGGCATAACCCAGCCCACCGTCGGTCGCCATATCGGCGCGCTCGAGGATGCGATTGGCTATCAGCTCTTCATTCGCTCTCCGCACGGGCTTGTGCCGACGGATGCGGCGATTGCGCTCAAGCCCTATGCGGAAAACCTTGCAGCAACCGCATCCGCCTTGATGCGCGCCGCTTCCGGTGAGGTCGGCAAGATCGAAGGCGCGGTGCGGATCAGCGCATCGGATGTGATCGGCGTTGAAATTCTTCCGCCCATTATTGCCGCCTTGCAGGAGGCGCATCCAAAACTCGAAATCGAACTCTCTTTATCCGACACGATAGAAGACCTGCTGCGACGCGAGGCGGATATCGCCATCCGCATGACGGAGCCGGTGCAGGACGCCATCGTCATGCGCTATGTGGGCAATTTCCGCGTGGGCTTCCACGCATCGAAAGATTACCTGCAAAGAATGGGAACGCCGCTGACCAAGGAGGATATGGCGGAACACCGGCTGATCGGCTTTGACCGCAAGACGCCCTTCATTCGGGCCATCTTGCAGCGCATGAAGAAGGACACGCCCTCCCTCCCCGATGCTGATCAAATTCCCTTCGCCATCCGCGCCGATAGCAATCTGGCGCAGCTCGCCATGGTGCGCGCAGGGGCAGGCATCGGTATGTGCCAGATCGGACTGGGAAAAGAAGATGAGCGGTTGCAGCACGTCCTGCCGGAAATGGAAGTCGCGCTGCACACCTGGGTCGCCATGCACGAAAACCTCAGAACATCTCCGCGCTGCCGCGCCGTGTTCAGCGCGCTGGTGGATGGGCTGAAGGCGCACTTGAAGGCAACCGACCCGGAAGCGCCATCGGCAAAGCGCTGATGCACGCAACGAAAACGAAGTGACGACGGTCAGGCAGGATTGGCAGCCTGCTCAGCGGCTGCGCATCGATCCACTACCTCGGCCTCCGGCCTGTCACCGCCCTGGCTGTGCTCCTCGTGCCAGCGGCCGCGCTCGTCCTGATAGCTGATTTCCTCGTCCTCTCCGCCCACCTGCTGTTCAGCCGCAGCAATCTTTGCAGCCTGAAGAGCGTCGGAGTGGGATGGGAAGGCTTCGGAATAGGCACCGTCCATGCGGTAAGCCCAACCGCCATCATGCTCGACGATTTCGTAACATATCTTGGTCATGCACACTCCTCCTGATCTCAACCAGAGAAACATGGCAACCAATGCCGCAATCAAGCATTCAAGGACTGCATCGCGGCTTCGTCGCCATGTCCTTGAACCGCACTATCCTACCAAAAAGGCGGGAGCGCAATTGCCAGCGCCACTGCATAGATTGCCGATCATCAATTGAAAGAGACTGGAAGGGGACCATGTCTGTTGTAAACTCTTTGAAAAACGAGCGCTTGCTGCTGCTCGCATTGCCGGTTGCCATCGTGGCTTATCTGGCCGAACACACTGTCCTGCAAGGCGGCAAAGCCCTGTCTTTTGTAGTCGCCGCAGCGCTGATCGCCGTCATCGTCGCGGTATCCATGCGCGTTGCCCACCATGCGGAAATCCTCGCTTCCAAAGTGGGAGATCCATACGGCACGATGATCCTCACGCTGTCGGCTGTGGCCGTAGAGGTGCTGATCCTCGCCATCATCATGAGCGAATCCACCTCGCCGACACTCGTCCGCGATACGATCTATTCCGCAGTGATGATCGACATCAACGGCATTCTGGGCATCGCCGCGCTGCTTGGAGGCCTGCGCCATGGAGAGCAGCCCTATAATGACGATTCCGCCCGCACCTACGGCGTGATGATCCTGACCGCCATGGGCATTTCGATGATTGTGCCCGAGTTTATCCCGGAAGCGAAGTGGCACCTCTATTCCGCCTTCACCATCTTCGCCATGATTGCGCTCTACGCGCTTTTCCTCAAAATGCAGGTCGGTCCGCACAGCTATTTCTTCAGCTACAGCTATCCCCGCACCGAGCGGAAGAAGGTTGCCCCGGAAAGCCCGGAACATGCGGATGAGGATGGCCCGGCCTCCTACTCCATCGGCGTCATCATCGTCGGCGTGGTGCTGATTGGCGTGCTGGCGGAGTTCATGTCGACTTTTCTGTCCCACGGGCTGGAGGGAAGCGGTGCACCCGCAGCACTCATGGCCGTCGTCGTCGCCACCATTTCCGCAGCACCGGAAATCCTCACTGCCATGCGCTCGGCACTGCGCAACCGCATGCAGTCCGTCGTCAACATCGCCATGGGCGCCTCCCTCTCCACGGTCATCCTCACCGTACCCGTCATGGAAGCAATCGCCCTTTACACCGGCCAGCCCTTCATTATGGCGATGACACCGGTGCAAACCGTCATGGTCTTCATCACCCTCATCGTCGCCGCCATCAACCTCAACGATGGCGAAACGAACGCCATAGAAGGCATGACGCACTTCATTCTGTTTGCAACATTCGTGATGCTGTTGTTTCTTGGGCTTTAGAACAGGACGTGCCTCAGGAATTTCATAATGCACTTTTCAATAAGACGTGCCGAACTGCGCGACGCAGCAGATATTGCCCGCTTACATGTAGAGGTTTGGCGGCAAACCTATCGTGGACTCGTCCCGCAAGACGCTTACGCGGCCCTCGATGAAAGCCGCAGACATGAAATGTGGAAGAGTAAGCTTTGCGCGACTGATCCCCATGAGATTGCTCTCGTTGCTGAAAGCGAAGCTCAATTGATCGGCGTAGGAGCCGCAGGTCCGCCATCAGACACCGTTTTCGGGAAAAGAGCGGAGATAAAGCACCTCTACATTCATAGCAGCGCCAAACGGCGTGGTGTTGGCACTCAAATTCTCTCAAAGCTCGCCAGCCACATGAAGATGTGTGGCTACGGTTCAGCGGCGCTGAGCGTCGTCAGAGGCAACGAACAAGCTGAACTATTCTATCGTGCGAGAAAGGGAGAGATCATAGGAGAATTTGTCGATCCCGGTCCGCTATGGCGCTCTCACAACCTCGTCTATGCCTGGGATGACATTAACGAGCTGATTTCCCAATAACAAAAAAGCCCGGCATCGCTGCCGGGCCTTTCAATTCAATTCAACCGCTTAGCGGCAGTTTGCGCAGAAGCGCTGGATGCGGTTGCAGGCCTCTTCCAGCAGCTTTTCCGACGTGGCGTAGGAAATGCGGAAGTTGGGGCCTAGGCCGAAGGCGGAGCCGTGGACGACGGCGACGCCTTCCGTTTCCAGAAGCTCGGTCACGAAATCCTCATCGGTTTCGATGACCTTGCCCGAAGGTGCGGTCTTGCCGATCAGGCCTGCGCAGGAAGGATAGACGTAGAACGCGCCTTCCGGCACCGGGCAATTGATGCCCTTGGCCTGGTTGAGCATGGAAACCACGAGGTCACGACGGCCCTCGAAGATTTTCTTGTTTTCTGGAATGAAGTCCTGCGTGCCGTTCAGCGCTTCGACAGCTGCCCACTGCGCGATGGAAGTCGCGCCGGAAGTCTGCTGACCCTGAATCATGTCCATGGCCTTGATGAGCTGCAGCGGGCCAGCGGCGTAACCGATACGCCAGCCGGTCATCGCATAGGCCTTGGAGACGCCGTTCATCGTCAGCGTGCGGTCGTAGAGCGAAGGCTCCACTTCCACAGGCGTCACGAATTTGAAGTCGCCATAGGTCAGGTGCTCGTACATGTCGTCGGTCAGAACCCAGACATGCGGATGCTTGACCAGCACGTCCGTCAGCGCCTTCAGCTCATCATGCGTGTAGGCCGCGCCCGAAGGGTTGGATGGCGAGTTGAACAGGAACCACTTGGTCTTCGGCGTGATCGCCTTTTCCAGTGCTTCCGCCGTCAGCTTGAAATTGCCTTCCAGCGTGGTCGCAACGAAAACCGGCGTACCGCCGCAGATCGACACCATTTCCGGGTAGCTGACCCAGTAAGGTGTTGGAATAACGACTTCGTCGCCCGGGTTAAGCGTTGCCATGAAGGCGTTGAAAAGAATCTGCTTTCCACCCGTGCCGACAATCGTCTGCTCCGGCTTGTAGTCCAGACCGTTTTCGCGCTTGAACTTCTCGGCAATGGCCTTGCGCAGTTCCGGAATGCCGGAAACGGGCGTGTATTTCGTTTTGCCTGCTTTAATAGCGGCAATGGCGGCTTCCTTGATATTATCGGGCGTATCGAAATCCGGCTCACCTGCGCCAAGGCCAATAACATCGCGACCCTGTGCCTGCAATTCGCGAGCTTTCTGCGAAACGGCGATGGTGGCGGATGGCTTTACGCGGGAGAGAATGTCGGCAAGGAAGGCCATTTTCATCGGTCCTATTGAAGTTGACATCGGCAGAAGTTTGCGGAAGGTCGCCCTCTGCGGCAAGTGGTATGTCGAAAGACCGGGCCAGTTTCAAGGGCAAATGCCATGAAAATGTTACACTGCAAGTTATTTTAATATTTGCTTAATCAGGAAGTAACGCTTTCGATGTTAGTCTCAAAGGGTTGAGATCACTTGCTGGATGAACCCCGTGGCAGCGAAAAGCATTTTCTCAAACCTGAAACGCGAAGCCGACGGATCCTGGTCCACGGTTTATGCCCCTTTTATCCTGCGCTCGGCCCTCCAGCCGCTTTTTCGCCGCCTCAGCGATGGCAGGCTGGATATCGATAGCTTCGAAGGCCTCGTTCGCCCCTATCAGGGCTCGCAACTCGTCACGCCGGGGCAGTTTTTCGCGCAGGTTCACCCGGATGATATCGAGGCCATCGACAGCATTCTGCGCACCATCCATATCTTGAACACCGGCGCGCTGGAACGCTCCCGCGCCCGCATCTTCGTCAACTTTCACCCCGGCCTGTTCCGCACGCCGGGCAAGATGCGGCAGGAAGTGGAGCGCATGCGGCTTTCGGCGCATGAGGCCGGCATGTCCCCGGACAGGATCGTCTGCGAGATTTCCGAGAAGAACGCCTCCGATATCCGCCTCGTCGCAGATTTTGCCGACCACATGCGCGCAATGGGCTTCCGCGTTGCGCTGGATGATTACGGCGCTGGCGATTCCGATATCGAACGGGTCAAGCTGGTCAAGCCGGACTATGTGAAGTTCGAGGCCTCCTGGGTGCGCGAGTTCCTGCGCAACTCGGCAGGTGCGGCCCTGCTGCGCGTCATCGTGCGCCAGTTCATGGAAGAAGGGATAGAGCCGGTTTTCGAAGCTCTGGAAGAAGAGCGCGAGGTCGAGCTTTGCGCAGAACTCGGCGTCACCCTCATGCAGGGTTACGCGCTTGCACGGCCAGAGCTTGCGCCCACCACCTTCAACCAGCGCTTTCCGGAGCTTTTCAATACCAGCCGCCCGGCCTTTCAGGCGCGGCGGGAAGACCTGCAATATTCCGCTCCCCGCGCTCCACTCAGCTTTGAAGGACGCGCCGTAAAGCCCGTCAAAACCTTCGGAAAACGCGGCGTTTAGCGGCATTTCAGCAACTGTTAACCTTTGCCTTTATATCGCCACAATAAATACGCCGGACTGACTGAATTCGGTCTCCAAGAGGTCTCTTTCGGAGCCTCTTTTTGTAGCCACGCAAGAGCGACAAGGGACCGCGACAATGTTCATCAATGACCGGAAATCGGCAGATCGGCTAAGAGCCTGTTTGGAAACGCGGCGGCGGAGAGCCGGAGAATGATTTTTGTGTCCTGCAAGGAGAAGATCGAAGGCGATATCCTTCGATATCGACAAGATTTTCGACGCGGCGGGGCGCAAAAAGCGTCGCCGGATCGACCCGTCCGCGTTTCCAAACAGGCTCTGAAGGCACAGAGAATGCTGTTTTCTCTCTGGATGGCGCTTGCCGCACTCATGGTCATCATCACCATGGCAGCGGGCCTTGCAACCTCCTCTCACGCGTCTGAAATTGTCGATCCAATGACGACCTCCGCCATTGCCAACGCGCCCATTTCTCAGGCTTCGGACCGCATCTTCGTCATCGGCCTCGTCGTTCTCGGCTTCGCCACCATGGCAGTGGGCGGCATCGTGCTGACGCTTAACAGCATTCGCGATAGTTCCGTGCGCAACCGGCGCGACTGATAGGCCCTGCACTCGCCTTGCCGAAGCTCAGGCTTCCTGATACAGCACCGACGAAACCGGCGTCCCGCCATTTTCCACGTTCAGATCTGTAAACCGTATTCAGCGCGCAAGCGTTGTCTGAAGCGCCTATTGCGCTTCGAGGAACATACAGATCGCATTCGGTCGAAGCTAATGTCGCGCATACAGGCCAATCTCGTTCTGCTTCTTGCAGCTGCCATCTGGGGCGGCGGCTTTGTCGCACAATCGACGGCTATGGAGAGCATCGGCCCGTTCTGGTTCGTCGGCCTGCGTTTTGCCATTGCCGCACTTGCCGTCCTGCCTTTCGCGCTCATGGAAACACGCCGGCTTAATGCGAAGCCGACCGTGGCCGAGTACCGCGCCTTCGGCCTTGTCGGCCTTGCGCTATTCCTTGGCGCAACCACGCAACAGGTCGGCCTTCTGACCACGACCGTTACCAATTCCAGCTTCCTAACGGCGCTTTACGTCATCTTCGTTCCCGTCATCGCCGTATTGATCTACCGTCGCCATCCGCATTGGATCGTCTGGCCGGGCGCAATCATGATGCTGATCGGCATTTTCCTGCTGTCCGGCGGCGCCTTTACCAGCCTCACGACGGGCGATTTTCTCAGCATTACCTGCGCCTTTTTCTGGGCAATCCAGATCACGCTTGCCGGGCGCGCGGTGATGAAAAGCAACAGGCCACTCGCGCTTTCCTGCGTGCAGTTTTCGGTCTGCGCCATTCTCAGCATGGCCATCGGCGCCGGGTTCGAACCCATCGACTATCAGGCCATCGCCTCATCGATCACCGAAATTCTGTATGTCGGCCTCGTCTCTTCCGGCCTCGCCTTCGTGCTTCAGGTTATCGGCCAGCGCTACACCACCGCGCCGCAGGCTGCGATTTTTCTTTCCTCGGAGGCTTTATTCGGCGCAGTTTTTGCCGCAATATTCCTTCAGGAAACGATTGCCGGAGCTGGCTATATCGGCTGCGCGATCATCTTCTCAGCCATTTTGCTGGTTGAACTGGTGCCGGAACTTACGAAAAGACGTCAGCGAAAAATTGCTTCCGCTCTCTGAGCGTATTTTTGCATTGAGACAAAATTTACTTCTTCTGCGCGAAAATAAACGGAAATTCGTATCGCCAACGATGTTTTCGTTTCACAACCTGCCCATGATGGGAAAAAATTTATTGACCCCGTGCTTTGCGCGCTAAACGCGAACCATCCACCATGGTTAGCGTATAAAAACTTTTGCTTGCCAATTTCAAATAAACACAGCACTCTACCGCCGTTCGGGCAATTTGCGAGCATGGGAAGACCTAGAAATTGATGCACCGGAGACAATACTTCGGGCGGTGGGGACAAGAAAACGTTGATCAGAACGTCCAAGACTTCCACAGCCAAGGTCCAATATCTCAAAATTCAAGAACTGCCTGCCGTACGCCCTTGCGGGCAAAACTGTAATGCTGCCTGGAGCTGAACACAGGCAGAGCGAAAAGGACCTGATGCATGGCCGAGACTGGCACCGTTAAATTCTTCAATACCGACAAAGGCTTCGGCTTCATCAAGCCAGACAATGGTGGCGCTGATATCTTTGTTCACATCTCTGCTGTACAGGCTTCCGGCCTGTCCGGTCTTTCAGAAAACCAGAAAGTGAGCTTCGACACGGAACCGGATCGTCGCGGCAAAGGCCCCAAGGCTGTCAATCTTCAGATTGCTGGCTGAGCCACAACGACTTTCTCTTCTAGTTGAAGCCCGGCAGGAATGCCGGGTTTTTTTGTGCGCGTCGTGAAAAGATTGTCATGAACGACGCTCAAGACGAAATGCCAGTACACGCGGCTCACCCCCCTCTGTCCTGCCGGACATCTCCCCCACAAGGAGGGAGATCGGCAAGACGCACCACCTTCCCTAATCTACAACGTTTGAAGACGGTCGAGCGCGTCCCGCAAATCGATCTCCCCACCTGTGGGGGAGATGTCCGGCAGGACAGAGGGGGGTGAGCCGCCGATACTGTCGTGAACTGTGAAATCATGACCCGCCTCACCGCACCTCATCGCCCGCTTTCATCCCTCCATCTCGGGAAACACGCTGCTCCTCCGCGCGCGGCATATGCTTCTCCAGAGAGCGCAGCGTATCCGCGACCCGCTCCCGGCTGGTCTTTTCCGGTGGCAGAATAGTATAGGGCCGCACTTCGATCTGCCGCGCAAGAACATGGCGCAAGTGATGCAGGTAAATCGCATAGCTGCTGATGAAGAGAATACCGGGCATGTAAATCAGTAGCACTTTCACGCTATCGGACATCATGCGGAAGGTTTGCAGAAGATCAGCAAGAAAGCTGTACTGTTCCATGTCATTTCCCCATTGCTGTGGCCACACGCCGCGAGGCGCTGAGACACAATCCCGTTGAAACGGAAATGACCACCGGAGGAAACGACCTCTGGTGGCCGGGGAATTCGCAAGCCGCGTAAGAACGACCGCCCTGACCTTTAGGCTTGCGCCTTGGACATGCGTCAGAGCCTCCCCAGCCATAGAGACAGAAGAGTTATATAGTCATAATGGACCGCCTCAGCCACAAACCTATGGCTGAGGGGTGTCATTGACGGCCGACACTGGCCGTCTTACGAGGGATTGCGAGTCCCAAGACCGGCTCGTTAACTCCGATCTCGGTGCAACCATAGAGAAAGTGCGCGGTGAAGGATATGGCTATTTTTCGCATATCCGATTGATGGGATGTGAAGCTCTCGTGAGGTTTGAGATGACGGCGTGCCGAAACCACCGCCAAACCCGCCGTCATCCTTGGCCTTGAGCCGAGGATCCATCGCTATCAACGAAATCAAGGGGTTATGGATCCTCGGCACAATGCCACTACTGTCCGGTTTAAATGTGCAGATGCGAGGCGAGGCTTTGAATGCATTGCAGTTCCATCCTTCAAATCCGGTTAGAACACGCTTTGACCGCGTTCGCTGTAGGGTGGCGACGGTGCAACCCCACTTCCGTCATCCCGGACTTGATCCGGGATCCAGCCAGACCAAGTCTTTGGTCTGAAAGACTCTTTTGACGCACAGACGCGCGTCCGCTGGACCCCGCATCAAGTGCGGGGTGACGGGTGGGGGAGCTGTTCTCGCCCCAAACTACCCACCCACGTTAAACCGGACAGCAGTGGGACACCCCCCAGGATGACGCTATGGAGTTCGGCATTCCGCAAAGCAGCGAACCTACGTCCTCAACGAGGAAGCGTCCGGTTACTCAGCGCCCAAAAGCCCCTGAAGATAAGGATTATTCCGCCGCTCTTCGCCAATACGCCCGCCGGGGCCGTGGCCGCAGATGAAGCCTACCTCGTCGCCCAGCGGCAGTACCTTGTCGCGAATGGATGCCAAAAGTTGCTCGTGGTTTCCGCCCGGCAGATCGGTGCGGCCGATGGAGCCGCTGAACAGCACGTCGCCCACATGGGCAAAGCCCTGCTCGCGGTTGTAATAGATGACGTGGCCGGGTGCGTGGCCGGGGCAATGATAGACTTCGAATGTGTGGTCGCCGAAGGAAACGACTTCGCCATCCTTCAGCCAGCGGTCCGGCAGCACGTTTTGCAGGCCCGTAATCCCGTATTTCTGCGCCTGAACTTCGATCCGCTCCAGCAATGGCCGGTCGTCCTCATGCGGGCCGATGATAGGGAGTGAAAGGCGCTCCTTCAATTCCTTGGCGCCGCCCGCATGGTCGAGATGGCCGTGGGTCAGCCAGATTTCCTTCAGCGTAATGCCGTTTTCCGAAACCGTCTGAACGATGACATCCACATCGCCGCCGGGATCGACCACGATACCTTCCTTCGTATCGTCATCGAAGAGAATCGTGCAGTTCTGCTCGAATGGCGTGACTGGAATGATCCCTGCCTGCAACTTACCCATGACGACCTCTTCCTTTCTAAAAAACAATGCTTCCGTATAGACGCCCACGCGGCGCAGCACAATAAAACGATAAAAAACAATAGCTGCCGAGGGTTTAAGCAGGCTGAAATTTACTTGGAAAATCAGCGGGATACTTCAGGATAACTACCGGATTCGGAAACATAGTGTTCACGAATTCGGGAACGGACCGGCGATATGTGCGTTCTTGCCCCAGTCTTCAAATGGAGTGAGACAAAATGGACAAGAAGCTGAAACTCATGATCGCTGGCGGCGCCTTTGCGCTTATCGCCGGTTATGCCAATGCGGCGATGGTGGCCACCACAGCATCGGATATTTCGGTGCGTTCCGGTCCCGGCGAAGATTACCCCGAAGTAGGCCTCGCAACACGCGGCAGCAATGCGGTTCTTGACGGTTGCATGGAAGGCAGCGCCTGGTGCCGTATTGAAGTGAACGGCGTTCGCGGCTGGGCCAATGCAGATTATCTGAACGTTATGTATGAAGGCTCCCCGGTTATCCTGCGCGAACGCCGCGCGGATATCGAAGTGCCCGTCGTGACCTACGAAAAGACCGCCAGCGTTCAGCAGGAAGAACCGAACCCCGGCGACCCGAACCTTGGCCGCGTCGGTGAGGTAAACCCGCCAGAGCAGGTCATCACCTATATCGACCGCCATCCGGGACAGACAGTGCGTTACGACGGTGATGTCGTCGTCGGCACCACGGTTCCAGCCAGCGCCGAACTCGTAACGATCCCGGACTATGAATATAGCTATGTCCGCGTCAACGACCGCCGCGTTCTGGTAGAACCGAGCACACGTCGCGTGGTCTATGTCTACGAATAAGCAAAGTCTCTGACTTTACGAAAAGAGCGCGGCCTACCGCGCTCTTTTTGCATTTGGCGCCCGGCACGATAGTCGTCACGCATATTGGCGTTGATGTTCAACCTGCGGCATATTATCGAACGCAACAGAAAATGATCGGGACAGTCTCCCGACCGTCACCATTTTGGCAAATCTCATGCTAATGGTGACGAAGCGCGATAATGACGAAGGAAAAGAAGTGCCCGCCCAATCGCTGAAAAAGGCTGCCGTCAAACAGGCCCCAGCCCTTCCCCATGTCGATGATGCGAAAATCGACTTTGATACGATTGAGGCGTTTTTCTTCGCTTACCGGGATTTCGTTTCCGACCCCGATGCCATTCTCGAAAAGCTGGATTATGGCCGGGCTCACCACCGCGTCGTCTATTTCGTCTGCCGCAATCCGGGCATGACGGTGGCCGATCTTCTCGATACGTTGCAGATTACCAAGCAGAGCCTCGCCCGCGTTTTGAAACAGCTGATCGATGATGGCTATATTCGCCAGATGGCAGGCCCGGAAGATCGCCGCCAGCGCAGGCTCTACCCCACGCTGACGGGCCGGGAACTGGCACTTGCGCTGAGCGACCCTCAATCGCGGCGCGTCGGTCGCGCGCTTGAGGGCATGTCGGCGGATGCGCGCGCCTGCGTGCTTGAATTTCTCGCGCGGATGCGCGACCCCGAAACGACGGGAGCGGAGTAACCATGCCGACTTCGACAACGAAACAGCCTCTGGCAGATGACGACGCGCCTCACCTGCTGATCGTCGATGACGATGCGCGTATCCGCGATCTTCTCCAGCGCTTTTTAGGCGACAAGGGGTATCGCATCACCGCTGCCGCAGATGCCGCCGAGGCGCGCCGCAAGATGCAGGGCATCAAGTTCGATCTTCTGATCCTCGACGTGATGATGCCGGGCGAAAACGGTCTTTCGCTGACCCGTTCCCTGAACGAAGACAAATCCGTTCCGGTCATCCTCCTGACCGCGCGCTCGGAAGCGGATGCGCGGATTGCGGGCCTTGAGGCGGGCGCGGACGATTATCTCGCCAAGCCCTTCGACCCGCGCGAACTGGTGCTGCGCATCAACAATATTCTGCGCCGCAATACCTCGCCGGATACGCCCAAGATCGAGCAGATCATCTTCGGCCCCTATAATTTTTCGCTGCACAAGAAGGAGCTGCGCCGCGGCCCGGAAGTCATCCGCCTGACGGATCGCGAGCAGGATATCATGCTGCTTTTTGCCATGCGCGCGGGCGATACCATTCCCCGGCATGAGCTGGTGGATGCCGATGCCGATGTCGGCGAGCGCACCATCGATGTGCAGATAAACCGTCTTCGCCGCAAGATCGAAGACGACCCGGCCAATCCGGTCTACTTGCAGACGGTACGCGGCATCGGCTACCGTCTAAGCGTGGATTGACGGCAGACATCTGCTGGTACGCCGGTAACGAATAGGCGATATATGGCAAGCCTCGATTTTCTGACCGCCGCCCGCAACAGCGCACCAGCGCGCGGATGGCGTTTCTTTGTAAGATGGCTGCGGCACTGGCTGCCCACCGGCCTTTATACGCGCTCTCTGCTCATCATCATCCTGCCGATGGTTCTGTTGCAGGCGGTCGTTGCCGCCGTGTTCATGGAACGGCACTGGCAGCTGGTGACGGAGCGGCTTTCCGCAGCGGTCACGCGCGATATTGCCGCCATCATCGAACTGATCGAGACCGATCCGGAAGAGGACGATTATCAACGCGTCATCAAGATCGCCCGCGAGCGGCTCGATCTCAGCGTCTATATCGAGCCGAAAACGGAACTGCCCCCTGCCCGCCCGGAACCGCTCTTTTCCATTCTCGATTCCATTCTCGCCGACCAGATCACCAGCCAGATCGGCAGACCTTTCTGGCTCGATACCTATGGCAATGGCTCGTTGGTCGAAATACGCATCCAGCTGAAGGACAAGACGCTGCGCGTCTTCACCCGCCGCAGCCAGGCCTATGCTTCCAACACGCACATCTTCCTCGTCTGGATGGTGGGGGCGTCGCTGGTGCTGCTCGGCATTTCCATTCTGTTCCTGCGCGGCCAGATCAGACCCATTCTCTCACTTGCCAAGGCCGCCGAAAGCTTCGGTCGCGGCCAGAAAATCACGGCCTATTCGCCGCGTGGTGCCGATGAAGTTCGCCGCGCTGGCCTTGCCTTCATTCTCATGCGCGAGCGCATCGAGCGCCAGATGGAGCAGCGCACAGCGATGCTGAACGGCGTCAGCCACGACCTGCGCACCATCCTTACCCGCTTCAAGCTCCAACTGGCATTGGCCGGAGACAACCCGGACCTCGAAGGGCTGGACAAGGATGTGGACGACATGCAGTCCATGCTGGAAGCCTATCTCGCCTTTGCCCGCGACGATGCCGAAGAGGATGTCGGCAAGCTGGAACTGGCACCCCTGCTTGAAAAAATCCAGAATGATTTCCTGATGTTCGGCAAGACCATGCGTTTCGAACTGAACGGCGTCGAAGAGCTCGCCGTGCGCCCCAACGCCTTCTCGCGCCTCATCGGCAACCTCGCCGCCAACGCCCAGCGCTATGCTACAACGCTTGCTGTAGAGCTTCGCCGCGCACCGAAATCGGTCAGCATCATCTTCGATGACGACGGCCCCGGCATCCCAGCGGAATCGCGCGAAGACGTGTTCAAGCCCTTCTTCCGGCTGGATGAAGCCCGCAACCTCAACGCCTCCGGCACCGGCCTCGGCCTGTCGATCGTCAGGGATATCGCCAGAAGCCACGGCGGCGACGTGACGCTGGACGAAAGCCCGCTTGGCGGACTGCGCGTTATCGTGAAGATACCTGCGTGATCCCTGTGCCGTCCGGTTTGGGTTTATGCGCCCTTTATGCGAAGCCAGAGGCTTGAGGAGAGACGGTAAATCCACCCGCACCGTCATCCTCGGCCTTGTGCCGAGGATCTACCAACATCAACAAAATCAATCGGTTGCAGATCCTCGGGACAATCCCACTTCTGTCCGGTTTAAACTGGGTGGGTAGTTTGGGGCGAGAACGGCTCCCCAACCCGTCACCCCGCACTTGATGCGGGGTCCAGCAGACGCGCGTCTGCGCGTCGAAAAAGTCTTTCAGACCAAGGACTTGGTCTGGCTGGATCCCGGATCAAGTCCGGGATGACGGAAGTGGGGATTGCCGTTGCCACATTCACAGCCAGCGTTGCAGTGGCGAGTCCGAATTCGTACAGAGTACAAAAACCGAAATGCAGTCAACACCCTATACCAAGTCTATAAATCTCAACCGAACAGCAGTGGCCTGATCCGGGCATCAGCGCTGCGTCAGCACATCTTCGCACCATTCGGCACGTCGCGCTCGACGCAGGCCAGCACGATATCGCCATTCGCATCGGCAAAGCCCAGCGTCAGCACCTCGGAGCGAAACGGTCCGATCTGGCGTGGCGGAAAATTGATGACCGCGAGAACCTGCCGCCCGACGAGCGTTTCCAGAGTATAATGAACGGTGATTTGTGCGGAAGATTTCTTGATGCCGATTTCCGGCCCGAAATCGATCTTCAGTTTGAAAGCAGGCTTGCGCGCCTCAGGAAATGCCTCGGCTTCGATGATGGTACCGGCCCGGATATCGACTTTCTCGAAATCCGCGTAGCTGATCTCACCATTCATCCTAGTAGCTCCTTACAGTCTGTTCAAGAATTGCTGCTGATCAGGCGAAAACGGTAATTTCGAGAACCGGAGCGCAGCGTACTTAAGGTACGTGAGCACCGGAAGCGCAGAAATTGCCGTTTGCAGCCGACCTGCGGTGATTATTGGGCAGACTGTTAATTCGCAAGCTCTTCAGCCCGTGTCTTCGCCGCCGCAATCGCCTTGTCGAACAGCGGCTGCATGCCATCATCCGCCATCAGAACCGAAAGCGCAGCAGCAGTTGTACCACCGGGAGACGTCACGTTCTGGCGCAGCCGGGAAGCCTCTTCGGGGGACTGGTGAAGCAACTCACCAGCCCCCGCGACGGTTTCCCGTGCAAGGCGCATGGCGAGGTCCGCCGGCAGGCCCGCTTTGCGTCCTGCTTCTGCCATGCATTCCACGAGATAAAACACATAGGCAGGGCCGCTCCCCGAAACGGCGGTCACGGCGTCGATATCGCCTTCGCTCGCCACCCATTCCACCGGGCCGCTAACCTTTAGCAGCTCTTCCACCACAGCGCGCTGAGCCGCGGAAACGGCCTCATTGGCATAAGCGCCGGTCACGCCGCGGCCAACCATGGCAGGCGTGTTGGGCATGGCGCGAACGGTCGCTGCCTTGCCCAGATGGCTTTCGATATTGGCAAGCGTCTTGCCAGCGGCGATGGAGACGATCACCGTCTCCTCGCCGACCAGCGTTTTGAGGGATGGCAGAACCGTATCCATCAGCTGCGGCTTGACCGCCAGAAACAGAATGCCAGCCTTGATGTTCTCAGGCGCAGCCGTCACATGGCTTGCTCCGGCATCCTTCAACACCGAAGTCATGGCGTCCGATGGCCGCGGATCGACAACGATGACCGAAGAGCCGGGAACGCCTTTCTTCAGCCATCCGGACAGCATCGCGCCGCCCATATTGCCAGCACCGATAAGGACGAGCGGAGCGGAGCCAAGCGACACCATCGGTATCAGGCCTCGCCAACCGTTTCGAAGAGCGCCGCATCCATCGCAGCCTTCGCATCCATGCCGGACCAGACGACGAACTGGAACGCTTGATAATATTGCTCGCAAGCCTCGAGCGCGCTCGAAAGCAGAACTTCGACCTGCTGGTTGGTCGGCTCCGCGCCGCCTGCCAGAAGCAGCGACTGGCGGAAGATGATCACATCTTCCTGACGCCACAGATCGAAGTGGCCCATCAGCGTCTGGCCGTTGACTTGCGAGAGAAGGCGGATCACCTCGTTGACGCGATGATCGGGCACCTTGATATCGAAGGCGCAGGCCAGATGCAGCGCTTCGAACTGCTCCATCCAGGAAAAAGATACATGATAGTCGGCCCAGCGGCCTTCTACCGTCATGGCGATTTCGTCCTCGCCGGAGCGCTCGAAAGACCAGTCGTTGGAGGCCGCCACGAACTCGATCATATCGACCGGGTTGGAGAGACGTTCAACTTCAAATTCCATTAGGCTCATGCGGCACCTTTTCAGCCGGAGATGAATGTTTTGTTTCGCACGCGAAAGCACAAAAACGCACATACAAATGCCGGTTACATCAGTTTAGGACGATTGCCCGACGCCGCCAGATTAACGCAGTGAACCTGTCTGGAGCTTACCGAGTTCGTTTCGAATCATCATTTAAAATCAGTCTATAGCGAGCGAGTCCCATCGCCACCCCCCGCCACCCCATTTTCCAGTGGGAACCGTGGATATCTCTTAGTTCGGAAGTTCAGTTCAGAGTCATAACCGACTCTGCCGATTGCGTTTTTCGGGAGTGTCCACAGACGTTAAAAAAATGCGAATGAAAACGCTTGCTCTTTAAAGGCGAATCCGCACTCCGGGAAAAACTGCATCAAAACAACACAAAACGAAAAGGCCGGACCTTTTTCGGGGCCCGGCCTTCAATGCAGCGATTCAATTAGTGGAGGAGATTGGGGTCAGGAAGCGTTGCCCGCAAGCCTGGCTTCCAGCGCCTCGATTCTGGCTTTCAGCACGTCGTTTTCGTCGCGCGCCTTGATTGCCATTTCACGAACGGCTTCGAATTCCTCACGCTTGACGACATCAAGGCTGTTCAGCCAGCGATCCGCCTGCGCATGGAAAGCAGATTCCATTTCCTTACGCACACCCTGCGCCGCACCTGCGGCATCGGTCATCAGCTTTGCGAATTCATCGAAAATGCGGTTGGTTCCGGTGGTGCTCATGGCGCGATGTCCTTGGTCTATATCCGGAGAGGCCTTTTGCCCTGTCCGGTTCATGCATTTCAGGTAGGCACTCGGCTGGCGTCTTGCAAGCGAAAACAGGAGCGCGGGCCGAAGTAACCTTACTTTGCACCGCCATGGATGCGCCAAAGAATCGCCTTGACCGCTCCCATTTCACCGGCCATTTTCCCGCACCGGGAAAGCTTACGCTAATCATTCCCATCGTGCCGATTTGGGCGCTATCAATGAAATGGAATACGCGATTTGTTTGCACCGCTTACCCAGTTTTCGATCATGCCGTTCCCGAATATCGATCCGGTGGCCATCGCCATCGGTCCGGTGTCGATCCACTGGTACGGCATTGCCTATGTCGTGGGCATTCTGCTGGGCTGGTATTATGCGCGCAAACTCTCCATCACAGATCGGCTGTGGCCGCATGAAAAATCGCCGGTGACGCCGGTTCATCTGGATGACTTCATCGTCTGGGCCGCCGTCGGCATCGTGCTTGGCGGACGTCTCGGCTATGTCTTTTTCTACGACCTGCCCGCCGTCATGGCCAATCCGGTGCGCGCCTTCGAAATCTGGAATGGCGGCATGTCCTTCCATGGCGGCTTCCTCGGCACCACTATCGCCATGTATCTGTTTGCCCGTCGCAACGGCATTCCGGTCTGGAGCATGTTCGATATCATCGCCGCCGTTGCGCCCATCGGCCTGCTCTTCGGTCGCATCGCAAACTTCATCAATGGCGAATTGTGGGGCCGCCTGACGGATGTGCCTTGGGCCGTGGTCTTCCCGACGGGCGGGCCCTTCGCGCGCCACCCCAGCCAGCTTTATGAAGCGGCTTTGGAGGGACTGGCGCTGCTCATCGTCCTGTCCATCCTCATCTATGGTTTCAAGGCGCTGAAGAAGCCCGGCACAATCACCGGCACCTTCGTTGCAGGATACGCCCTGTCGCGTATCTTCGTGGAGTTCTTCCGCGAGCCGGATGCGCAAATCGGTTATTTAGCCGGGAACTGGTTGACCATGGGAATGGTTCTGTCCACGCCCATGTTCGCATTCGGCATCTGGGCCATTTTCCGCGCGCGCCGCGCAACCGTTGCCGAGATTGGGTGATCGTCCATGCCCACGCCGCTTGCCCGCCGCATCAAGTCCCTGATCCGCCTCAACGGGCCGCTCAGCGTTACGGATTATTTCTCGCTGTGCCTCGCAGATCCCGAACACGGCTATTACAAAACCCGCCAGCCCTTTGGCCGCACGGGTGATTTCGTCACGGCACCGGAAGTCAGCCAGCTCTTCGGAGAGATGCTTGGCGTCTTCATGGTGCATGCATGGCAGCGCCACGGCACGCCCGCCAATGTGAGGCTGGTGGAAATCGGCCCCGGTCGCGGCACGATGATGGCGGATATGCTGCGGGTCATAGAACGCATCGCCGCACCCCTTTATGAAAATATGAGCGTGCATCTGGTCGAAACCAGCCCTCGCCTCACCGAGACCCAACAGCAGACCCTTCAGTCTCACGGCGAGAAAATCAGCTGGCACGAAAGCTTCGATGACGTGCCGCCCGGCTTCCTTCTGATTGCTGCAAACGAACTCTTCGATGCGATCCCCATTCGCCAGTTCGTCAAGACGGCGCAGGGTTTTCGCGAAAGGGTGGTCAGTCTGGATGCGCAGGACGAACTCGTCTTTTCCGCAGGCATCGCCGGTCTCGACCCCGATCTTCTGCCGCCGCAGCCGGAGCGCCAGCCGCTGGGCGCCATCTTCGAATATTCGCCTGCACGCGAAGCGGTGATGACCGCGCTCTGCGAGCGGCTGAGGATCAATGGCGGTACGGCGCTGATCATCGATTACGGCCATATCGTCTCCGGTTATGGCGATACGATGCAGGCCTTGCGCATGCATGAATTCGATCCCGTTCTTGCCCATCCCGGTGAAGCCGATCTGACGAGCCATGTGGATTTCGAAAGCCTGATGAAAACGGCAGGCGCCAGCGATGTGCACATCAATGGCTGCCTGCATCAGGGTGACTTCCTTTACGGCCTTGGCCTGAGGGAGCGCGCCGAGGCGCTCGCCGCCAAGGCAACGCCGGATCAGACCTTGCAGATTGCCGAGGCCGTCAACCGTCTGGCGGGCGAAGGCGCGGGCAAGATGGGTGAGCTATTCAAGGTGCTTGCCGTCTCCAGCCCTGCCCTTCATCTGCTGCCCTTCCGCGCACTGGATTGACACGGGCACTTGGCTTGGGCCAACATCGCGCCAAATCGAAGCAGAGACAAATCTGCCGAACGGCATCGTTCGCGATGCGCTCATCGGAAACACTCGCTCGCAAATCTCATTGAAAAATCAGCGACATCGCCAAGGATTGAAAACCCCATGCAGGACGAAACGCTGCCGCTTCCCGTGCAAAGCCCGCTGCTTGCCGCCGATTCCACCAGCCGGATTCGCCACGGCTTCTTCACCCGCCATGGCGGCGTGTCGGAAGGTATTTATCGCGGATTGAATGTCGGTCTGGGCTCGGAGGACGAGCGCGAGGCCGTGCTGGAAAATCGCCGCCGCGTGGCGGAATGGTTCGGCCTGCCGGTCGAAAAACTGGCGACGGTTCATCAGATCCACTCCCCCAATGTCGTGGTCGTGGATGAGACTTACGATGGAGATCGCCCCCAGGCGGACGCCATGGTCACTGCCACGCCCGGCGTCATCATCGGCGTGCTCAGCGCCGATTGCGGCCCGATCCTCTTTGCGGATACTGAGGCGGGCGTCGTGGGTGCGGCCCATGCGGGCTGGAAAGGTGCGGTTCATGGCGTGCTGGAAAACACCATCGAAACCATGGTCGCGCTCGGCGCGCGCCGGGAGCGCATCGTTGCCGCCCTTGGCCCGTCGATCAGCCAGGACAATTACGAGGTCGGACCGGAACGTGTCGAAGATCTGAAGAAACTCGATCCGTCTCACGAGACCTATTTTGCGCCGTCACCCAATGCCGGGCACGCTTTCTTCGACCTGAAACAACTGACCGTCGATCGTCTGGTGAAAGCCGGTGTGCGGGCGGAAAATCTCAACATCTGCACTTATCCGGATGACGAGCGCTTCTTTTCCTTCCGCCGCACGACCCATCTTTCGGAACCGGATTACGGAAGACAGATTTCAGCAATAGCAATTTTGGAGGACTGAGATGGCCCTGCACTTTGACACCGCCGAATTCGAGGCCCGCCGCGCCCGCCTTATCGAGAAGATGGCGGAAGAAAAGCTGGATGCCATGCTGCTTTTCGCGCAGGAAAGCATGTACTGGCTGACCGGCTACGACACATTCGGCTACTGCTTTTTCCAGACGCTGATCGTAAAGGCTGACGGTAGCATGACGCTGCTGACGCGCTCGGCAGATCTCCGCCAGGCCCGCCAGACGTCCAACATCGAGAATATCGTCATCTGGGTGGATCGCCTGAACGCCGATCCGACGCTCGACCTCAAGAACCTGCTCAGCGAGATGGACCTGCTTGGCTGCCGTATCGGCATAGAGTTCGATACCCACGGCATGACCGGTCGCGTCGCGCGGCTTCTGGATAACCAACTGGCGACCTTCTGCCAGATCGTGGATGCATCCTACCTCGTAAGCACGCTTCGACTGGTAAAAAGCGATGCCGAAATCGCCTATGCGAAACGCGCGGGCGAGCTGGCGGACGATGCGCTGGATGCGGCCTTGGCGCTGATCAAGCCCGGCGCGGATGAGGCGGATATTCTCGCCGCCATGCAGGGCGCAGTCTTTTCCGGCGGCGGCGATTATCCCGCAAACGAGTTCATCATCGGCTCCGGTCAGGATGCGCTTCTGTGCCGCTACAAGGCCGGACGCCGCAAGCTGGATGAGAAGGACCAGATTACGCTCGAATGGGCAGGCGCGAGCGCCCATTACCATGCCGCTATGATGCGCACCGTCATCGTCGGCGAGCCGGAGTTCCGGCATCGGGAACTCTACAATGCCTGCGTAGAAAACATCCGCGCCATCGAGGAGGTTCTGCGCCCCGGCAATACCTTCGGCGATGTGTTCGATGTGCATGCCAAAGTCATGGACGAACGCGGCCTGACCCGCCACCGCCTCAACGCCTGCGGCTATTCGCTCGGCGCGCGCTTCTCACCCTCATGGATGGAACATCAGATGTTCTATGCCGGAAACACGCAGGAAATTCTGCCCAATATGACGCTCTTCGTTCACATGATCATCATGGACAGCGATGCGGGCGTAGCGATGACGCTGGGCCAGACCTATCTGACGACGGAAGGCGCACCGCAATCGCTCTCCCGCCACAGCCTCGATATGCTGACGGTTTGAGCTAGAGCGTTTCCTTGTTGAATGGAAACGCTCTCTATTTGACTCCAACTGGAAACGAAACATACATTGCCGCATTCGGGCGGACGGGACGGAGTACATCATGAAGAGACATTCGGCATGAGCAGGCTCGGCGTGGTGCTTTCGATACCGGCCCTCGTCCTCGCTCTATCTGCATGCAACACATCGGATGCGCTGACGCCACAGGTTGACGTCGGCCATAACCGCACGCAATCGACGCCCGTCACGCAGGGCGATCTGGACCAGATGGCCGCCGCCGCGGATCGCTCCTCGACCGGCGTTACAAGCCAGGTTCCGGCCTATGCCCCGCAAAATACGCTTCAGGCACAGGCGCAGGCCATGACCAGCGGCGCGCAATATGGCGAGCCGGTAGCACGCCAAACGCAACCACAGACATCAGGCGCACCGCAGCAGCAGACCGCATCTCTCGGCGCTTCCGGTGCGGCTGGCAGCATCCGTTTCCTGCCCATCATCGGCGCGCCGGTTCAGGCCGTAACGCCGCTATCGCGCCAGCTGGGCGCCGAAGCCCGCGCCAAGGGCCTGACGATCCGGCCTTCGACGGATACGTCCGCAGAAAATATCCTGAAGGGCTACCTCTCGGCATTCGATGATGGCGGCAAGGTTACCGTCATCTATGTCTGGGATGTGCTCGACGCCAATGGCGCACGCCTTCACCGCCTGCAGGGGCAGGAAACCATCGCATCGCGCGGTACGGACCCATGGGCGGCAGTCAGCGATAGCGTGATGCAGAAGATCGCAGCCAAGACGCTGGACGAATATCAGGCATGGAAGCAGGCAGGGCGTGGATAAAGAGCGCTTCCAATCGATTGAAAAACAGCTTGCAAGACTTGAGTCACAAAGTTTTCACGAAAATCATGGGTAACGCGGTTCCGCCTATTGCATTCACGGGCAACAGCGGTATTAAGGCGCCCATGGCAAAACGGCATGTCCGGCACCCCTTCGGGTCGGGTATTCCTTCCCGTTGAACGACGCACTGGCCGCGGTAACATCTTTACCGGGCTCAAGCGATGGCATGGAAACAGGCGGCACCAATGAAGGTTTTCGCAGGCAATTCGAACCGGCATCTGGCCGAAGCGATCTGCAAGTATCTTAATGTTCCTCTCGGAAATGCCACGGTAAAGCGGTTTGCGGACCAGGAAATCTTCGTAGAAATTGGTGAGAACGTGCGCGGCGAAGATGTCTTCGTTGTTCAGTCCACCTCTTTCCCGGCAAACGATCACCTGATGGAACTGCTGATCATGATCGACGCCATGCGTCGCTCCTCGGCAAAGCGCATCACGGCGGTTCTTCCCTATTTCGGCTATGCCCGTCAGGACCGCAAAGCCGGTCCGCGCACGCCGATTTCGGCAAAACTCGTGTCAAACCTCATCACCGAAGCCGGTGCCGACCGCGTTCTGACGCTCGATCTTCACGCCGGTCAGATTCAGGGCTTCTTCGATATCCCAACGGACAACCTTTTCGCAGCGCCTATTCTGGCTCGCGACGTGAAGGAACATTACGACACCAAGAACGTCATGGTCGTTTCGCCTGACGTCGGCGGCGTGGTGCGCGCCCGCGCGCTTGCAAAGCGCCTCGACTGTCTGCTCGCGATCGTCGACAAGCGCCGCGATCGCCCCGGTGAATCCGAAGTCATGAACGTCATCGGTGACGTCACCGGCAAGGATTGCATCCTCATCGACGATATCGTCGATTCCGGCGGCACGCTCTGCAATGCTGCGGAAGCCCTTCTCAAGAACGGCGCAACCAGCGTCACCGCTTACATCACCCACGGTGTTCTCTCCGGCGGCGCGGTTGCCCGTGTCGCCTCGTCCAAGCTGCGCGAGCTCGTCATCACCGACAGCATCCAGCCGACGACCGGCGTACAATCCGCCCACAACATCCGCGTCATCACGACAGCAACGCTTCTCGGCGAAGCCATCAACCGCACGGCGATGGAACAGTCCGTCTCCGGCCTGTTCGACTAAAAGTCTATTCCAGAAACGCCGCTGGTCGGCTGCAAACAGCAATTCTGAGACAGACTTTAAGACAGTCATCATTTTGCAGATAATCAGCGGGCTGTCACTCAGCCCGCTTTTTTGTGCCTGATCCTTGCCGACTTGTCCTACTCCACCGTCGCGCCAGACCGGCCTTGGCTGGAAAACCGGGCATATTCCCTCAACGCCAAAACCCTTGTCCGCAGCGCCGCCCAACTTGTCCTGTCCAAGACAATGCGTGACGTCTTCACCACATAGCGGCTCGCATGCGCGAGAATGTTCGATAAATCTGCGAGGATCGGCGCCGCCGTGAAGACATGCCGGTGGTTGCCGATGGCAAGGACGCGGTATAGGAAGACGGAAATCAGGGCGGCAAACAGCATCGACATCGTCGTATCGCTGAGAAAGTGCCGTCCGGCGGCAATGCGCATCATTGCAGTCGCAACCACCGCCGCGATTGCCAGAAAGCCAGCAATTATCCGGCCATTGCGCGAAAGCTGCGGCCAGATGAGCACGCAAAGCGGCAGAACCACGCTTGCCACCAGCGCAACCTCGCCGGATGAAAAGGAACAGTTCGAGGAACATTGGTCGCTCAACTGGAATGGCGGTGTAAAAAGCTGCTGCCCGCCGAATTCGAGAACGCCATTCGGCCTCGCACGGCCCAGATTGGATTTGAGAATGCCGTTGACCAAAACACCCGCGCAGGAAAGCGTGCTGAGCCACAGATAGGCCCAGACCCGCCAGCCGGTTTTCTGCTGCTGACCGAGCACGAGATTGCCGACGAAAATCAGGAAGGCGATGGCAGCGATGGCTTCCCCGCTTCTGCGCACGACATTGCGCCAGAACTCGAAAACAGGTCCACCCGCCACCCAGCTCCCGGCTTCGCCCATGAAAAACAGCGCGGAAACCTTGAGGTCGATGAAAGGAAACGCCGCAAAGACGATGACGGAGAAAAGCGTCGCGATCATCAGCCAGATCGTGATCCGCATATGGGCGATATCAAGTTCCATTCTCTGCCCTCTCAATGCAGGATGACGGTATTTTCCAGAGACCAATTTCATTGCCTTCCATGAAGCCCGCAGTCGCCACCCAGCGCGCGACCGGCTGCTGGTCCTTCAAGCAGTCCGGCACCGATCCGATGCGGGAGAGATAGAGCGCGTTCTTCTCCTCGCCGGGGCGCAACGGGTAAAGCAGGGCGTAATGGCTGGAAGGCGGCTGCGCGCCTTCGTTCCATGCCCGCGGCGCAATGCGGTGACCGGACTTCAACTGGTAGAACATTTCCGCCAGAAACGACCGGTCGGAGGCCACGAGCACGGTCGCATGAAGCCTCTCTGCATCGCTGATTGCCGTGGAAACAAGAGCCGAGCGACCGAGATAGCGCTTCAGGGCAAGCTCGCCGTTCGGCAGGCGCAGCTCCGTACCGAAGATCGTCAAAAGCGGCAGAATGATTGCAACCGCCGTATTGAGGATCAGGGAAGCGCGCATCCAGTGCGGGCGAGCGGCCATCCATGGAATGGCGAGCAGGATTCCCGCTGCATAAGCGCCCACCGCCCAGTTGGCGAAAGCGCGCGAAATCAGCGCCTGAACCGTCATGAACAGGATAAGCGGTATGCTGAGCGCGGAAAGCGCCCGCGCGCGCTCCGTCCTTAGCTGCCAAAGCGCTGCCAGCATGGCGATGAAGACGAAGGGACCGACAACGCCCGCCTGCGCCCCGAAAAACTCGAGTGCAGAGCCAATTTTGAACCGTAGCCCGTCCCAATGTGCAATGGAGACGGTGTGGCGCGCAGTGGCGAAATCATGCGCGTAATTCCACCAAAGATTGGGCGCGACAACCGCCGCAGAAACCAGACCGGCCAGGATCGCGTCGCCCCACCGGATCCGCCATTCACGGTCCAGATAAGCCGCCAGCGGCACCAGCGGAAACAGAAACGCCATCGCATATTTGGACAGAAACCCCAGCCCAACCGCAAGGCCAAGCACTATCGCGAAATGAATGCCGGAAGCGCCAGCAGCTTTAGCCCCGGCAAGCTTGCGCCAGAAAATCAGCGACAGCAGAATGAACAGCATCATCGGCGTGTCGGTGGAAATCAGCAGGCTGGAAAGCGAAACGCCGGGCAGCGTCAGATAGGTCATCGCAGCCAGAGCGCCCAGCCGCGCATCGTAGATCATGCGGCCCAGATAGAGCATGGCGGCAGCCGCAAAAGCATGAATGACCGGCGCGGCAAGGCGAACCTGAAAAGTGCCCTCACCGCCGGAAATCCATGTGGTGAAACGAATGATCCAGCCGATCAGCGGCGGCTTGGAGTAAGCCCCGAAAGCAAGCTCTCGGCCCCAAAGCCAATATTGCGCCTCATCGACAAAGAGATCGGTCCTGTTGAAAGTGAGACCAAGAATGCGCAATGCTGTTACGAGCAGGATCGATAGCAGCGCGAGCCTGACCCATTGCGTGCTTTCCACGCCGCGCGAAAGCTCCTGCTTCGCATCCTGAAACCGCCCCGCCACGTCGGTCATCGGATCGATCCGCGTGGCGAGAGGGACAAGAGACAAGCAATAAAAGTGTGACGGCGCATATCGATCTACCGCAAAATGACGGAACCGATATGCGCGAAATTGATGACACTATTACGTCAATTCGGGCCTTCTCCAACAATCATTATCCGGGCTCCCGGAGAGCTGACGTTCTCCGGGAGATGCCGGTGGCACGCGCCACCGGCTCCGGGGAGGACCCGCTCATGCGGATCAGAAGAAGCCGAGCTTGTTCGGGCTGTAGGATACAAGCAGGTTCTTGGTCTGCTGGTAGTGGTCCAGCATCATCTTGTGCGTCTCACGCCCGATACCGGATTGCTTGTAACCGCCAAAGGCAGCACCAGCCGGATAGGCATGGTAGCAATTCGTCCAGACACGACCGGCTTCGATACCGCGCCCTGCCCGGTAGGCAAGGTTCGTATCGCGGCTCCAGACACCCGCGCCAAGACCATAGACCGTGTCATTGGCAATCTCGATGGCTTCTTCCACCGTCTTGAAGGTGGTAACGGAAACGACCGGGCCGAAGATTTCCTCCTGGAAGACCCGCATCTTGTTGTTGCCTTCGAAAACGGTCGGCTGAATGTAGTAGCCGTCCTTCAGGTTGCCGGAGAGCGACTTCCTGTCGCCACCGGTCAGCACCTTGGCGCCCTCCTTTTTGCCGATTTCCAGATAGCTCATGATCTTGTCGAACTGCTCCTGAGAAGCCTGCGCGCCGATCATGGTGGCATTGTTCAGAGGATCGTCCTGGCTGATGGCCTGCACGCGCTTCAGCGCCTTTTCCATGAAGCGGTCATAAATGGATTCATGCACCAGCGCGCGCGATGGGCATGTGCAGACTTCGCCCTGGTTCAACGCGAACATCGCAAAGCCTTCCAGCGCCTTGTCCAGAAATGCATCGTCTTCATTCATCACATCGGCAAAGAAGATGTTCGGCGATTTGCCGCCAAGCTCCAGCGTGATGTTGGTAACGTTATCCGCCGCATAGCGCATGATTTCCTTGCCGACGGAGGTCGAGCCGGTAAAGGCGATCTTGGCGATGCGGTTGCTCTGCGCCAGCGGCTTGCCTGCTTCGGTGCCCAGACCATTGACGATATTGATGACGCCCGCAGGCAGCAGATCCTCGATCAGTTCCATCACCAGCAGAATGGAGGCAGGCGTCTGTTCCGCGGGCTTCAGCACCACGCAGTTACCGGCAGCAAGCGCCGGTGCAAGCTTCCACGCGGCCATCAGAATCGGGAAGTTCCACGGAATGATCTGGCCGACGACGCCAAGCGGCTCGTGGAAATGATAGGCAACCGTATCATTGTCGATCTGCCCGATGGAGCCTTCCTGCGCGCGCACGCAACCCGCGAAATAGCGGAAGTGATCGATGGCGAGCGGAATATCCGCATTGGTGGTTTCACGCAGCGGCTTGCCATTGTCCCAGGTCTCGGCGCGGGCAATGACATCCAGATTATCCTCGATCCGCTGCGCGATCTTCAGGAGAATGTTGGAGCGTTCGGCAACGCTGGTGCGGCCCCAGGCAGCGCGTGCCTTGTGGGCGGCGTCGAGCGCGGCTTCGATGTCGTTTGCATCGGAACGCGGCACTTCGCAAATCTTCTGTCCCGTCACCGGCGAAAGGTTATCCATGTAACGACCGGACTTCGGCTCCACCCATTGACCGCCGATATAGTTGCCGTATTTCAGCTTGAACGGCGTTTCTCCGGCCTTCTGCTGGACTTGAATATTCATGATTCATCCTCCCTGATGAACGACGATCAAGGGTTGATCGCGTGCAGAGAGGTTGTGCCTACATTCGGGCAAATCAAAGGGTGGCGCCCGCATTCCGCAGTGCACATTGTTTCACATCTGCGACAGAGACCCCGTTATTCGCAGGGGTCTCAGTGCACCGCCAGCTTTTTCATCTTGCGGTGAAGCGTCGCCCGGCTGATGCCAAGCAGCGTTGCCGCCTGGGTGATGTTGCCATTGGCACGGCTCAACACCCGGCGAAGTGCAGCCCTCTCGGCTTCGGCCAGATCCGAGCCCTTGTCATGCCGCTCTTCCTTCAAGGCATCGGAGGCGGGTACACCCTGCGCAATCCGCGCATCATCCAGCCGCAGCGCCAGCCGCGCCGCGCGCGTGGCTCCAAGAATGATATCGTCCTGATCGATTGCCAGAAGCGACAGCATGGCAGCGTTGGCCGAAGGCACCATAAGGATGCGCGCACCGGGAAAGGCCCGGCGAAACAGATTGCCCTCGATACGCTGCGCCGCATCGCGCACCGCCTGCGTCACCATGGAAAAGGTCAGCTCGTTGATATCCTCGCGGCAGGTGGAAATATCGAGCGCGCCGGTCACCTGCCCGCGATGATCGCGGATCGGCGCCGTGGTGCAGGACAGGTTGATGTTGGACGAAAAGAAATGCTGGTCTCGATAAACCACCACCGAACGCTCATCCGCCAGCGCCGTGCCGATGCCATTCGTGCCGACGCTCGCTTCGCTCCACAACGCACCGGACCACAGCCCGGCACGGCGAAAATCATCATCGTCACCCGCCGCACCGCGCCGGTCCAGAGCCACACCCTTGGAATCCGTCAGCAGCAGACAACACCCGGCCTTCCCAACGGCAGAAAAGATGCGGTCCAGTTCGTCTGCGCTTTCGGCAAGCAGATCATGCGCATCGTCGCGGGCTTTCAGAAACTCCGCCTCGGACAGAAAGATCGGCTTCCGGTTCTCCTCCGGCGCCAGATGGTGCATCGTCATGCATCGCCGCCAGGAAGCGACTATCGGCGAACTGGCCGCCGCAGATGAACGGTTCGCGCTTTCATAGACGTGGCTCGCATGGGCTGCGTCGGCTGTCATCGGCTCCTCCCAAAGCATTTTTCCGCAATGGTGCGCCCTGCCCGTTCATCTTTCAATGAAAAAATGCGTGTGTCAGCTTGCAGCCCTGAACGGATCCGCCGCGCTGTCCACGATAGAGGCAATGGTTTCCAGCGGTCCCGGCTTCCCGAAATAGAAGCCCTGTACGAAATGACAGCCCTCGCGCCGCAGAAATGCCAGCTGCCCTTCCGTTTCCACGCCTTCTGCCAGCACCACGATGTTCAAACTATTGGCCAGAATAAGCGTGGAGCGCACGATGGCATCAGACTGAATGCTGTCCGGCAGGCCTTCCACGAAAGATCGGTCGAGCTTGATCTTGTCGAACGGAAAGCTTTGCAACGTGGAGAGCGAAGAGTGCCCCTTGCCATAATCGTCCATGGCAATCTTCAACCCCAAAGCCTTCAACCGGCGGATCGTCGCGAGCGCATATTCATGGTCCGAAATGATGCTGCTCTCGGTTATTTCCAGTTCAAGCCGACGCGGGTCCAGTCCGGTTTCGCGCAGGATCGTCTCCAGCTTGGTGGTGAAGGCCCTGTCCGCCAGTTGCTGCGGCGCGACGTTGACGGCAATCCCGAAGGGATTTTTCCAACCCGTCGCCTGTCGGCACGCCTCCGCCAGCACCCATTCGCCAAGCGGAACGATGAAGCCGCTCTTTTCGGCAATGGGAATGAACTCGGCTGGCGAAACCAGACCTCTTTCCGGGTGGCGCCAGCGCAGTAAAACTTCGAAGCTCACGATGTGACCGGATGCCGTGTCGTTCTGCTGCTGGTAGTAAAGCTCGAACTCACCCCGGCCCAACCCCGCGCGCATGGCCGTTGCCAGCGCGTTCCACTCCAGAACCGCCTCATCCATCCGCTTGTCATAGAAACAGATCGTGCCGGAAACACCGCTTTTGGCGCGGTACATGGCCACATCCGCCCGGGTCATCAGCGCATCGACACCGCGCACCTCGGAAGAAAACACCGAAATACCGAAGCTGACACCGACCGAAAGAATCTGTTCCTGCCACTCGATTGGCTTGGTGATTTCCTTTTGCAAGCGCCGGGCAAATTCCACCGCATCGCTGCGGGAATAGTAGCTTTCCGTCAGCCCGACGAATTCATCACCGCCGATCCGCGCCAGAAACTCGCGCGGGCCCAGAACCGCAGACGCCCTCTGCGTGATTGCGCGCAGCACGGCATCTCCCGCAGCATGGCCATAAACGTCGTTGATTTCCTTGAAGCGGTCCAGATCGAAGGACAGCAGCGCAACACCGGCTGCGGTCTTCGCTTCGCGCTCCAGCACGACATTGAGATGTTCCTTGAAGCCCACGCGGTTCGGGATGCCGGTCAGCGGATCATGCAGGGAAAGGTGGCGATAACGCTGCAAGGCCTGTTCGGTCGATTGAAGATCGATCCTGTAAGTCGCAAAGCCGGAAGACATCAGCGCAAGGATGATGATGATCGCACCCGTGGCCGTTACCGCAGGCGATACGAAACTGTCCTCTATCCGGGCCGTCGGATCGAATTCCAGCGACATGGCTGCCATGCCGATATAATGGCCGACGATGATCGCAAGAAACATCAGGATCGCGCCACTGTGGCGGCAAAAGCCGTTGACGGGTCGAACCACCCGGTTGAGGGCAAACAGGCCGAGAAGAAGCGACATGCCGATGGAAACGGCCACCCAGCCATGACTCCAGACCAGCCTGCCCTGCACGAAATAGGCGGCCATGCCGAGATAATGCGTCGCCGCAATCCCCATGCCCAGCACCGTGCCACCTGCTTCCACCAGAAGGCCTCGCCCGCCATAGGTGGCAATGGCAAAGCCCGCAAGCGAGGAACAAACCGCCACCACGAAGGCGAAAGCCGTCAGATAGGGATCGAACCCCACGACGCCCTCGACATAATATCCCAGCATGAAAAAGAAATGGGTGGACCACATGGTAGCGCCGCTGATGACAGCGGCGAGAAACAGCCAGTGCAGCCTCTGCAACAGCCCGGCCTGGCGCGCGCGGGCAAAAAGGTGGATGGTCAGAAAACATCCCATGGCGCATAGAACCAAGGCTGCAAGAACATAACGAATGTCATGTTGCACAACCAGACAGTTCCAGAATGTCGCCATTGCACTACCCTGCTTGATAATGATTTTCGACTATAACCAAGCTCTCTTTTCATCGGGTTTATCGAAATGGATAAAAATAGCTTAAGCCAGACATAACAAGACGATGAATAAGGTCGATGAACTTGAAATCATCATATTTATGCTGACCTATACGTGAGGTATGGAAGTATATCTCTGAGAAGAGCGACACACTCACCTTAAGCACCGCGACCAGTCAGAGAAATTGCGAAACGGGCGGTAAAAACGCCGCTGCCCTTGCGTTTGCGCCCTGTTTGCCTTATAGCGCGCGCATCCGTGTAGACACCCTTGGAGGCAACGCGGTCGAGTAGGCTTTTTTCAAGCCGCTCCAGTTCCTGTCCGGCAAGCCGGTTTGAACTCTCCATATAACCTCGAAAAGGAAATGCCATGAGCAAAGAAACTTATGAGCTCAAGGCCGAGGCGCGCGAACGAGTTGGTAAGGGGTCCTCTCGTGAACTTCGCCGCAACGGTTTGATTCCCGCTGTCATCTATGGTGACAAGCAGGCCCCGATTTCTATCGCGATTTCGACCAACGAAATCACCAAGCGCATCCACGGCGGCGGCTTCATGACGACGATCGCAACGATCGACGTCGACGGCAAGAAGTACAAGGTTCTGCCGAAGGACTACCAGCTGGACCCGGTTCGTGACTTCACGATGCACGTGGACTTCCTGCGCGTTTCCGGCAACTCCACGGTTACCGTTGAAATCCCGGTTCACTTCATCAACGACGACAAGTCCGAGATCAAGAAGGGCGGCGTTCTGAACATCGTTCGTCACACGATCGAAGCTCACGTTCCTGCAAACGAAATTCCCGACGCGATCACCGTTGATCTCGACGGCCTGAAGGTTGGCGACAGCATTCACATTTCGCAGATCAAGCTGCCGAAGAACGTTGTTCCGACCATCACCGACCGCGACTTCACCGTTGCAACCATCGTTCCGCCGGTTGTTGCAGTTGTTGAAGACGAAGCTCCTGCCGCTGAAGAAGCACCGGAAGCCGACAAGTCGGAGTAATTTCTCCCACTGTTTGAAAAAGCCTCGCATCGCAAGAAGCGGGGCTTTTTTTGTGCCTTGAGCCGGCTACCTTAGATGCAACTTAAGCGACAGTTTTTAAAGCTGATTAAGCATTCTCCGAAACGATACTTCAAACCTTTGGCTCTAAAACCAATTGCTGAATAGGGGGAAGTCTCTCAAGCTCCTTCCAGTTTTTTAGAAACAGAAGCAGTTCATTCGGGCATTACCCGCATGGATCGGGGAACTTGAGCGACAGGGGCGGTAGCAGAGGCATATGACTCATTCCGTAGAAAGGCGTTTCATAGCGATCGTTTCCGGCGTCCTCCTGGCCGTTGTCGCTCCGCTTTTCACCATCCTGCTGACGCTTTCCTATAACGAATCCATCTCAAGCCAGCGCGACAGACTGGAAATCCTCATCATCGCCAACGCGCAAGCTCTGGGCCGTCCTTTGTGGGACCTCGATGACGAGACAATCAACCAGATCACCGGCACGCTGGTTGCCGATCCAGCCATCTACATGGTCAAGGTGAAGGACAGTTTTGGCCAGCTGGACGTGACGCAGACCACCGGCACCGGCCAGCCGGACGATACGTCCTTCCTGACCCGCGATATTCTCTACAAGAATCTGGACGGCGAGACCAAGGTCGGCACGATCACCATCTTCTTCCGGAATGTCGGGCTGTTCTCCTCTCTCAGCCGCATCGAACTGTCGTTCCTCTCCATTTTCGTCCTGTCGATCCTGACGATCTTCCTCTCGGCCATCATCGGCAACCGCCTGATGATCATGAAGCCGCTTCTCCGCCTCACTGCCGCCATCGAGGCAACTCGGCGGCTCGGCTCACGCCACCATGTAGACTGGCGTTCCAGCGACGAAATGGGCCGTCTCGCGCGAAGCTTCAACGAAATGCAGATCCAGCTGGAGCGTGAGGAGCACGAGATCAAGCGCGCGCATCGCCGCACCACCGAGATTTACAATCGCACCCCGGCCATGCTGTTCTCGCTCGATGTGCGGGATCGCATCGCCGCGGTCAGCGATTACTGGGTCGAGGCCACGGGCTATAGCCGCCGGGATGCGCTGGCCCGCAACTTCGAAGATCTGCTGCACGCGAAGGACCGCGAAAGCTTCCGTCAGCGCCGCAAGCATCACGCAGCAATGGATGGCAAATCCACAGACGCCGATCTGACAGTCCGCTTCATCTGCGCCGATGGACGGTTGATGGATGTGCTGATTTCCGAAAAGGCGCTGAACTCCGCAGACGAAAAAGACGGCTCCGAAGTCCTCAGCATCATGACGGACGTGACCGAGCTTCGCCGCTCCGAAAAGCGTAACCGCCTTCAGGCCATTTCCGATCATCTGACCGGGCTCCTCAACCGTCAGGGCTTTGAATCCATGCTCGATCAGCAGATCATGGAAGCGGATGCGAGCCAGACCGAGCTTGCCTGCCTTTTCATCGATCTCGACCGCTTCAAGGGCATCAACGATAATCTCGGCCACGCCGCAGGCGATGCCGTTCTCAAGGAATTCGTCGTTCGCCTCAACCGCATGCTGACCCCCATGGATAGCGCCTCGCGCCTCGGCGGCGATGAGTTTGCGCTTCTGCTGGCCGGGCCCGACGTGCAGGAGCGCGCGCTTGCGCTCTGCGATCAGATCAGCGCCATGTTCGAAGAGCCCTTCCTCGTCGCCTCGCAAAGCGTGCGCCTCAGCGCCAGTATCGGCCTCGCCATCTATCCCGAACATGCAGGCAGCGCTTCCGAATTGCTGCAGAATTCCGATCTGGCCATGTACACCAGAAAGCGCGCGGGCAAGAACGGCGCGCAGGTCTTCGATCCCGCCATCATGAACGAGGCGCGGGAGCGTGCCGAGATCGAGCAGGATATCGAACAGGCCATCGAAGGCGACTGGTTCGAGGCGCATTTCCAGCCAATTCAGGAACTGGACAGCGGCGTGACCCGTGGTTTCGAAGCGCTGATGCGGCTCAACCATCCCCGTAAAGGCATCCTGCCACCCGGCCCCATCATCGGCGTTGCCGAAGAAAATGGCAGCATCGCGCGCATCGGCAATGTCATTCTCGAGCATTCGCTGCACAACCTTGCCGAAGTCTCGAAATTGCCCGGACTGGAAAAGGCCTATGTCGCGGTCAATTTCTCGGCGCAGCAATTCGAACCGGGCCTGCCGACCCGCATCGCCGGGCTGCTTTACCGCCATGGCATCATCCCGCATCGCCTGATCGTAGAGATTACCGAAGCCGTTCTGATGCATGACGACCCGCAAATCCGGGCCGTGCTGAACGCCATACGCCAGCTGGGCTGCCGCATAGCGCTGGATGATTTCGGCACCGGCTATTCGTCGCTGAGCTATCTCAACCGCTTCCCGGTGGATATCGTCAAGATCGACCAGTCCTTTACCCGCTCCATCAGCGATGACGTATCGGATGTCAGCACCCGCAGCCGCATGCTCGTGGAAGGCATCAGCGCGATTTCACACAAGATGAACTGCATCGTCATTGCAGAAGGCATCGAAACGGAACAGCAGAAGGCCATGTTGCGAGACATCGGCGTGGATTGCGGCCAAGGATATCTTTTCGCCAGACCGCAGCCGATCCGCACTCTGATGGCAAATTACATCATGCCGGTCGAAGACGAGAGAATGGAAAAAGTCGGAACATAAGCTTGGGGGAGCGGAATGTGGCGATGGTTTTTTTGTGCAGCACTGCTTTTCGCGTCGGCACCCGCCAGCGCGGAAAAGCTTATTCTTTCAACGGAATATTACCCGCCCTATAATCTGCGCGATGCCGATGGCAATCCAACCGGCGTCTATATGGACCAGTTGAAGATCGTCTTCGAGCGCACAAATATTTCCTATGAAGCGACCGTCATGCCATGGGCACGCGCCATAGCGCTTGCCGAAAACGAGCCGATGCATTGCGTCTTTGCCGCCGCGCGCACGCCGGAGCGCGAAAACCGCTTCAAATGGGTGTCGCCTATCCACACCGACCGCAACGTGCTGGTCGCTCGCAAGGATTCCCATTTCGGCATCACGTCGCTGGATGACGCCAAGGCATACACGGTCGGCACGCAGCGGAACGACTATACGGAGGCCCTGCTCCATGCCCTGAATTTCCCGCGCATCGATATCAGCGCGGATTTCAACAACACGCTTTCCAAGCTTGCTGCCGGTCGCATCGACCTGATGCCCATGTCCGAGAGTGCCCTTAAAAATCTGCCGAATGGCATATTCGCGGAAGTGATCACCTTCAGCCACCAAAGTCTTGGCATGGCCTGCCACAAAAGCGTGCCTGACGAGCTGATCGAGAAAATGCAGAAAGCGCTGGATGGGCTGATTGCCGATGGCACGCAAAAGCGCATCTACCAGAAATACGGCCTCATCATCCACGAGTGAGTGTCCGTTCTGCTACAAAAAAGTTGACACCCGCCCCGTTTCGCGTTGGTGAAGAGCAACGAGAATTTGCGGAAAGCGGAATACGTCCATGATCATCATTGCAGGCCTTGGCAATCCCGGCAGTCAATATGCCGGAAACAGGCACAATATCGGCTTCATGGTGGTCGATGCCCTGCAACGCCTGCCCTCGTTTGCGCCGTGGTCCAAAAAATTCAAGGCAGAGATTTCCGAGGGCGAGATTGCCGGCGAGAAAGTTCTGCTGATGAAGCCTTTGACCTTCATGAACCTCTCCGGCGAATCCGTCGGCGAAGCCATGCGTTTCTACAAGCTGAAGCCCGGCGACATCATCGCCATTCACGACGAACTGGACCTGCCCGCAGGCCGCGCCCGTATCAAGATCGGCGGCGGCCATGGCGGCCATAACGGCCTGAAATCACTCGACGCCCACTGCGGCAAGGAATACCGCCGCCTGCGCCTCGGCATCGGCCACCCGGGAGACAAGGAGCGCGTGCACGGACATGTCCTTGGTGATTTCGCCAAGTCCGACAAGGTCTGGCTGGAACCTCTTATCGACGCCATCGCCGACAATGCCTCTATGCTGGTGAAGGGTGAAGATTCCCAACTGATGAACAAGCTGGCGCTCCCGACCGGTGCCAAGCCCGAAGCGGAGAAACCCGCGAAAACTGCCAAACCCGCCGCCCAATCCCACATCCATCAGGCCCGCAACAGCGCACAACCGAAGAAGCTGCCGGAGACCGGGCCCATGGCCGAAATGCTGAAGAAGATGTTTGGGAAGACGGACTAAGGCACGCTTTGTGTTTAGATTGTTATAAAGTTCATTCAGGAGTTTGGCATGACCGAAACAGACGCGTTGTTAGAAATCCCTGTTGAGCAGATCAAATATCAGCTGACCGAAGAAGAATTTGCCCGCGGATACGAACATTATTTGAGGCAAAACAAGAAGGCTTACATCGGCGTCGCTGTCCTGGCGCTCATGATCCTTCTATTCGTCAACCTGAAGGTTTTCACACCAGATTCACCTCATGTGGCTGATTATATCCAGTTCAATAGCGCTGTTATTCTAGCTATCGGATTGGTTCTTTTTTCCTTAGAAAGCTGGCAATCTACAACACCAAGAAGAATTTGAGAATTTCACCTTTCCACAATGCCAATCTCGCAGTTACCTGGAACGAAGACACCTTGTCTATACTCAATGACACAGGCTTTCAGCGTTACGAATGGCCAAAATTTAGAATGTGGACGCAGGACGACCTAATTTTTACGCTCTTCTTCGGTCCTCATCTGTTTTTACCATTGCCGAAACGCGCCTTCACCGAACGCCAGCAGGAAAACCTGACGGCCCAACTCAATAGGGCAAATATCCCTCTCGCGACGCTAATGCCGTTCTAAGTAGGGCATTTCCCCCGCTGCAGACCGATCTTGAAACAAAGCTGGCGGTCACCACTTCTTCGCCATGAACACTTCGATCTCCCTTAATTCTGCACACTTTGGGGTAATGCAATATGATGGATGACAAGACGCGACATCATAGCATGGCTGTGGCCTTGAAGAATCTTCCTCTTGGCCTTCCCGAACGCGTCTCGCTAGACAATCTGCTAGATCAACTCGGTGACAAGGCCATCGCCTTCGTCCTGCTGGTCTTCGCCATCCCCGCCATCATCCCCACACCCGGTATCCCGGCAGGCATGATCTTCGGAACGGCGCTGGCGATCCTCTCGCTTCAGATCATTTTCCGCGCAAGAAAGCTGGTGCTCCCCGGTTTCATTGGTCGCCTTTCGGTCTCCCGTTCGATTATCGAACTGACTGCAAACAAGGCCGCGCCGCGTCTGGAGAAGCTGGAAAAACTGCTGAAACCGCGTGGCCATGTGCTCGCTCGCTTTGCCGGGCCTGCCTTCATCGGCATCGTTATCTTTCTGATGGCAGTTCTCATTGCCCTGCCCATTCCCTTCGGCAACACGCTGCCGGGCATCACAATTCTGATCATTGCCCTGGCGCTTGCACAGCGAGATGATCTCGCCCTTCTCGGCGGCCTGGTGCTGGCAATTCTTTCGGTGCTTTTCAGCATCGGCATCGTCTATGGCGGCTGGGCGCTGATTTCCGCCTGGTTCGGCTTTGGCCAAACACCTGTTTGACGTTAGTTTCGGGCGGAATCGGCGTGGTTTGCGCCGACAAGACTTGACCTTGCCCGGTGCATTCCGCAAAAGGCTGGCAACAGAATTCCAAGAGATAGAGACAGGTTCAAGCCATGGGCTTCAAATGCGGTATCGTTGGCCTGCCGAATGTCGGCAAGTCCACCCTTTTCAACGCGCTGACGAAAACGGCGGCGGCTCAGGCAGCAAACTATCCCTTCTGCACCATTGAGCCGAACACCGGCGAAGTGGCCGTGCCGGACCCGCGCATGAAGGTGCTGGCCGATATTGCCGGTTCCAAGGAAATCATCCCGACACGCATTTCCTTCGTGGATATTGCCGGTCTCGTGCGCGGCGCATCGAAGGGTGAAGGTCTGGGCAACAAGTTCCTCGCCAACATCCGCGAAGTCGATGCCGTGGTGCACGTCCTGCGCTGTTTCGAAGATGACGACATCACCCACGTCGAAGGCCGCATCAACCCGGTTGGCGATGCAGATACCATCGAGACCGAGCTGATGCTTGCCGACCTCGAGAGCCTCGAGCGCCGCGTCGAGCAGACCCGCAAGCGCGCCACCTCCAAGGACAAGGAATCGCTGGCCCAGCTTCCCGTCATGGAAGCGGTCATCAAGCTGCTGAACGAAGGCAAGCCTGCCCGCCTGCTCCTGAAGACGCTTGCGGCAGACGAGATCGGAGTCCTCAAGGGCCTCAACCTCCTGACCTCGCATCCTGTACTTTACGTGTGCAACGTGGCCGAAGCCGATGCTGTCGATGGCAACGAGCACACCAAGGCCGTGGCCGAAATGGCGAAGGCGCAGGGCGCGGAATGCGTCATCATCTCCGCCGCCATCGAATCCGAAGTCGCGCAGCTTCCTGAAGAAGAATCGAAGGAATTCCTCTCGGCCCTCGGTCTGGAAGAAGCCGGTCTCGACCGCCTCATCCGCGCCGGTTACCACCTGCTCGACCTGATCACCTATTTCACCGTCGGCCCAAAGGAAACCCGCGCCTGGACCATCGTGCGCGGCACCAAGGCCCCGCAGGCCGCTGGCGTCATCCACACGGATTTCGAACGCGGCTTCATCCGCGCCTTCACCATCGGCTATGACGACTACGTCGCCTTCAAGGGCGAAGTCGGCGCCAAGGAAGCCGGCAAGGGCCGCGACGAAGGCAAGGAATATGTTGTGAACGACGGCGACGTCATTCATTTCCGTTTCAATACGTAATTCAGGCTGGGCAGTCCAGTGTTGGATAGCTAGAGCATCGTATCTTCCAACACCGCCCTGCCCGGCGCATTTCTCTTTCCTGTCTGGCGTCCCATTGGGTGAAGTGGATTTTGCCCAGAGCGCTCTTAGGCTCTGGGCTGGTGCAGTATCACCCTTGCGTCAGCTCGAAAGTCCGCCCGCCATGTCGATCATACTGCCGGTAATGTACCCCGCACGCGGACCGGCAAGAAAGCAAACCATCTCGGACACTTCCTCCAGCGTCGCAATTCGCCGGATCGCATGCATATCAAGGAAGGCGTCGGGTGCAGTCGTGCTTCCTAGCGCTTCAACCATCATATCGGTCGGCATCGCGCCGGGTTGGATGACATTCACAGTAATGTTGCGCGAACCGAGGTCACGAGCGACGCCTCTGGCATAGCCATTGATCGCCGACTTGGTTCCCGAATAGTCGGCCACACCGGGAATGAGCGCCACATCGCCATTGATCGAGCCGATGAAGATGATCCGCCCGCCATCAGAAATCTGTCGCGCTGCGGCTCGGGTGGTCGCGACAGCGCCCATGACGTTGATCTGCCACTGTCGATCCAGCGCGACCGTGTCCAGCTGCGGATCGTCAACCTTCTGCCCCTTGGCAACCACCGCCGCGTTGTTGACGAGAATATCCAGCTTTCCGAAATGTCCGATGACCTCATCGATCATCGGCTGTGCCGCGGTCATATCGGCCTGATCGCACCTGATCGCGATTGCCTTCACACCCTTGGCGTGAAGTCGATCAACGACTGCTTTCGCCTTATCCGAAGATGCGACATAGCTGATGGCGACATCTGCGCCATGGTCTGCCAACGCCTCGGCAGTCGCCGCCCCCAATCCGCGTGATCCTCCTGTAACAAGCGCCACTTTTCCCGTCAGCAATTTTGCCATGAAAAACCCCTCATCTGGGCGACCTCACCAACGAGGATCAGACCCAATTAATAATGATCATTACGATAACAACCGTTATTAATTGTAGCCCGGTCCTGTCAAGTGATTTAATAAGGCTCGTTACAATTCGAAAAGGAGGCAGTTCGTGGGTCGTCATCGGCAATTCGATATCGACAAAGCGCTGGACGAGGTGCTCTGCGTTTTCTGGCGCAAGGGTTATGAGGGCGCGTCGTATTCGGACCTCGTCGACGCTGCGGGCGTGGAGCGTCCAGCGCTCTATTCAGCCTTCGGCAACAAGGAAAGCATGTTCCGAAAGGCTCTGACGCGGTATTCGGAACGATATATGGATTTCATCCCGGTCGCGCTTGGCCTGCCCACTGCCCGCGAAGCGGTAGCTCATTTCCTGTATGAAACGGTCAATCTCAACACCCGCTACGCCGGGCACACTGGCTGCCTTGGCGTCAATGGCGTCCTGGCCGGATCGGACGATGCAGAACCCGTCCGGCAAGCGTTGATCGATTTTCGTGCTGCAGGACAGAGGCATTTTCGCGAGCGCTTCGAACGCGCAAAATCCGAAGGCGACCTGCCAGTAACAGTCGACCCTGATGGCCTCGCCACATTTGTCCTAACCATTGCGCACGGCATTGCCGTGCAGGCAAAGGCAGGGGCGGATAGCGATGCACTTCGCGCGGTCGTGCAGCAGGCACTCGCTGGATGGCCGCGTTGAACGATGCAACGCATCGACACCTCGGAAAATTCTTTTTCGCAATACCGCCATTCCAATGAACTAATACCTACTTCGGACAACAATCACCCAATCCCAATCAGAGCTATCCAGCTCCAGTTTCAAAAGAGTTCAATTAGGGCAATAGCGGAGAGGTAGAGTTGCAGCAGGACGCAAAGGTAACGCCGGATCGACCCATCCGAGTTTTCAAAAGGCTCTTAAAGTGTCATTCCGCCCCATACCGCAACCGACACCTCTCAGAGCAATCCCCTCCTCCGTGGCACCCATAACCTCCCATCACCCAATTTCATCCACCGATCAAGAATTTGACCTTTACGTAAAGGAAATATTCGCGTTAGCTTGAAAGCTGGATCACGGGACGGAGGAGTAAGCTCGTGAAATACAGTTTCGAAGATTTTACGCCGGGGCGCAGCTTTGCGCTGGGGCCGAAGGTGGTGACGGCGGATGAGATCATCGAGTTCGCATCCGAGTTCGATCCGCAGCCCATGCATCTCTCGGAAGAAGCAGGCAAGGCCAGTATTCTCGGTGGGTTGGCCGCATCCGGCTGGCACACATGCGGCATACTGATGCGTATGACGGTGGACAGCTATATCAGTAAATCCCCCTCGCAAGCCGGCCTCGGCGTCGATTTCGTGGAGTGGAAAAAACCCGTTCTGGCAGGCGACACCCTCAGCGGCACATCCACCGTCATCGAGCAGCGCGTTTCGAAATCACGACCGGGCATGGGCGTCATCAAGCTTCGCCATGAGTTGCAAAACCAGCGCGGCGAGACCGTATGTGTTGCCGAACTGAATGCCATGCTGTCCACTTCGGCGGAGAAAGCCGCATGAAGTTCACAGAACTCTACCCGCTCGGCCAGCGTCTGGAACTCGGCACCGTTCATTTCTCAGCCGAATCCATCACCCGCTATGCAGAGAAATTCGATCCCCAGCCGTTTCATCTCAGTGAAGAGGAGGCCAGAAGCTCGGTTTTCGAAGGCCTGTGCGCCTCCGGTTGGCAGACCAGTGCGACATGGATGAGATGCTTCCTCGATTACTGGGTCAAAGAGGTGAAACGCTTGCAGGCGGAAGGAATCGCGCCCCCCAAGCTCGGCCCTTCCCCCGGCTTCAGCAATCTGAAATGGCTCCGCCCGGTCTATGCGGGAGATGATGTGATATATTACGCCACGCTTCTCGCGTCACGCCCGCTCGCATCACGCCCCGGACTGCTGCTGAACACGACGCTGAACGAAGGCATCAATCAACACGGCCAACCGGTCGTGAGCTTCGAAAGCAAGGTTCTGGAGTTCGAGTAAAAATCGCCTCTCAAGCCTCGCCCGTCCAGAGCGGCAACCCTGTCGCTTTGGCAACCTCTGGATCCGCAGTGTAGACCGGTAAGCCAAGTTTCTGCATATGGCGCAAAGCATCCATATCGGGTCCGCTATGCTTTCGATGCAGGTTTTCGGCGTTATAGATATGACCAGTCGATGCGGGATTGATGCCGGAGATCACAACCCGCTGCGCGCCACTGTGAAGCGCCAGCATTACGCCGATAATACCGTTAGAATACTTCGATTCAGGGCCAATCTCGAAATTCAGCTTACCCGTCATGGCGCGCACAAGTGCGACTCGGCTGTAGCGGTCGACAATCGACAACTGATCATAGCCGTAGTTGATCCGCTTCAGGCCTTCTTTCAGCCGCTTGAGATCGTGCCGCCATAAAAGCAGATAGAGATGCCCGGTTCTTTCGCCGTTCAAAACCCGGCGAACTTCCTGTGCGTTCTTGTACTTGCCCTCGATCTGGTGGAACATCATCAACGTCATATCAGGCTTTTCGACGCCCCATTCCCTCGCAACGATCTGCGAAGCATTGATCGAAATGACCAGATAGGAAGGACCGAAGTCAGCTGGCTTTGTAGACTTGGGCGCCGAACCGACGACCATAACGCTGCGCCCATTGAGAGCAGGATCGCTCCAAGGTTTGGGCTGTGTGACGGTGTATCGAACAAGGCGAAACAGCCAGGTCTTGAAATCTTTCAGCTTTTGCACAGGCAATCTCTCTTCCGCTCTTCAGCAAAGCCAGAGCAAGGACTTCAGTCTCAATATTGGCTATTAGTGCCCCGAAAATTCAACCAGCGTGCGCACTTCCACGCCCAGATCTTCCAGCTTCTTGCGCCCGCCCAAATCCGGCAGGTCGATGACGAAGCAGGCGGAGACGATTTCGGCACCCATCTGGCGCAGCAGCTTGACGGCGCCTTCCGCCGTTCCACCCGTTGCGATCAGATCGTCCACCAGAATGACCTTTTCACCGGGCTGCACGGCGTCGACGTGCATTTCCATTTCATCCACGCCGTATTCGAGGCTGTAGGCGACGCGAACCGTGGTGTGCGGCAGCTTGCCCTTCTTGCGGATCGGCACGAAACCAGCCGAAAGCTGGTGAGCGACGGCACCGCCCAGAATGAAGCCACGCGCTTCCATACCCGCAATCTTGTCGATCTTGGTGCCCGCATAGGGCTGTACCAGCTCATCGACAGCGCGGCGGAAGGCGCGCGGATTACCGAGAAGGGTTGTGATATCGCGGAAGATGATTCCCGGCTTCGGATAGTCGGAAATGGAACGAATGGCAGCAGCAAGCTCCGAAGCAATAACGGTCATAAGAGGTCCAGATGTGATGGAGTGGATTGAATGTCAGCCGACCTTATCAACTCGGTCACTTCATACCAAGCAAAAACACCGTCATCAGCAACTGGTTGACGCGAGCGCAAATCTTAAAACAACAAAATGCTGTTGAATAAGCAAAAAGGCCCCCGCGCGGAAACGCGGGAGCCCATCATTCAGTCCAAAAGCTTTCGCTCAATGTTCCTTGCGAGCGTAAACCGACTTTTTCGTCAGGTAGAGTAGCCCGGTGAAGATAAGCAGGAAAACGATGACCATGAAGCCGGTGCGTTTGCGTTCTTCCAGATGCGGCTCGGCGGCCCACATCAGGAAGGCGGCGACGTCGTGCGAGTACTGCTCGACCGTCTGCGGTGCACCATCGTCATAGGTCACCTGATCGGCGCTGATCGGCGGGGCCATCTTCAGGGCGGATGCGCTGACGAAATAAGGGTTGAAGTGCGTGCCTTCAGCCACTTCGACACCGGCTGGCGGGTCCTGATATCCGGTCAGCAGCGCGTGGATGTAATCCGGGCCGCCTTCCTGATAACCGCCGACAATGGGGATCATGTCGAAAACGAATTGCGGGAAGCCGCGTTCGACGCCACGTGCCTTGGCAAGCAGCGACATGTCCGGAGGAGCCGCGCCGCCGTTTGATGCTGCCGCCGCTTCCTTATTGGGGAACGGCGACGGGAAGTGGTCGGACGGAACCGCCTTGCGGGTGAACATTTCACCATCGGCGTTAGGGCCATCCTGCACTTCATATTCCGCAGCGAAAGCCTTCACCTGATCTTCCGAGTAGCCGAGATCTTCCAGCGTGCGGAAGGAAACGAGGCTCATGGAGTGGCAGGCGGAACAGACTTCCTTGTACACCTTGAGGCCGCGCTGAAGCTGGGCCTTGTCATACTTGCCGAATGGACCGGCAAAGGACCACTTTTCCTCATGCGGCTTCAGAATGGGAAAGTGCCCACCCGCAATCGCATGTTCCGTCTGGGCTGCAAGATCGCCATGACCTTCCTGCGCCGACGCCGCAGTAAACCCGCCGAGAGCGGCAATGAGCGCGATGCCCGTTACAAGCTTCTTCATTGTCATTATCCTCTCTCGCACTCAGATCTTGACGGCCGCAGGCGCGGCAGTCCCGGCCTTGGCCTTGTTCTTTTCAAGAACGGCCTCGGTGATCGAATTCGGAATGCGCCTTGGCGTCTCGAACAGGCCGAGAAGAGGCATGATGATGAGGAAGAAACCGAAGTAATAGAGCGTACCCAGCTGCGACATCGTGACGAACAGATCGGAAGGCTGACGCGAACCGAGCCAGCCAAGCATGATGGCATTGGCCACGAAAATCCAGAAGAACAGCTTGTACCATGGGCGATAAACCGCGGAACGAACCTTGGACGTATCGAGCCAGGGCAGGAAGAACAGCACCACGATGGCACCGAACATCACCAGAACGCCGCCGAGCTTGGAATCGATGGGGCCGACATTGAAGGTAATGGCGCGCAGCATGGCGTAGAACGGCAGGAAGTACCACTCAGGCACGATGTGCGCCGGGGTCTTCAGCGGGTCCGCCATGATGTAGTTGTCCGGGTGGCCAAGGAAGTTCGGCATGTAAAACACGAACCACGCATAGGCGAGCAGGAACACGGCAACGCCGAGCGCATCCTTGAGCGTAGCATAAGGCGTGAACGGAACCGTGTCCGTCTTGCTCTTCACTTCGACGCCCGTCGGGTTCGTCTGGCCCGTGACGTGCAGCGCCCAGATGTGCAGGATGACGACACCGGCAATCATGAACGGCAGCAGGTAATGCAGCGCGAAGAAGCGGTTCAGCGTCGGCTGGTCGACGGCAAAGCCACCGAGCAGGAACTGCTGGATCCACTCACCCACAGCAGGAAAGGCCGTAAAGAAGCCGGTGATAACCGTCGCACCCCAGAAGGACATCTGGCCCCAGGGCAGAACGTAACCCATGAAGCCCGCCGCCATCATCAGAAGGAAGATGACGCAGCCGAGAATCCAGAGGATTTCCCGCGGAGCCTTATAGGAGCCGTAATAGAGACCGCGGGCGATGTGCAGATAAACCGCGATAAAGAAGAAGGACGCACCGTTGGCATGCATGTAGCGCAGAAGCCAGCCGTGGTTCACGTCACGCATGATCTTTTCGACGGAGACGAAGGCGACGGTGGTTTCGGCGGCATAATGCATGGCCAGCACGACGCCGGTCAGGATCTGCACGATCAGCATGACGGCAAGCATCGCGCCGAAGGTGTAGGCGTAGTTCAGATTGCGCGGAACCGGGTAAGCTATGAAGCTGTCATAGATCATGCGCGGCAGCGGAAGCCTGGAATCGACCCATCTTTCGATACCGGTCGAGGGCTGGTAACTGGAATGACCACTCATTTCATATGTCCCCTTATCCGATTCTGATCACGGTATCGGATGTGAATGCGAAGGTCGGAATATGCAGGTTTTCCGGCGCCGGACCTTTGCGAATGCGGCCCGCCGTATCGTAGTGCGAGCCATGGCAGGGACAGAACCATCCGCCGAAATCGCCGGACTGGCCGAGCGGAACGCAGCCGAGATGGGTGCAGGAGCCGATCATGACGATCCAGTTTTCCTTGCCCTGTCCGGCAGAACGGTCGATATCGGTCGCCTTCGCGTCATCCGCCAGGTTGGCATTGCGGGCAACGGGGTCCTTCAGATCGGTCAACTGAACGGCGTTGGCCTCCTGAATTTCCTTTTCGGTGCGGTTGCGAATGAAAATCGGCTTACCGCGCCACTTCACGGTCAGGGACATGCCAGGTTCGACACTGGCAACGTTGACCTCGATGGAGGCAAGCGCAAGCGTGGAAGCATCGGGACGCATTTGGTCAATGAAGGGCCAGGCCACGGCAGCAGCGCCGACAGCACCCGCCATACCCGTTACAAGATAAAGAAAATCGCGACGAGTGGGTTCACCCGAAGCGTCATGGTCATTTACGTGCTCGCTCACCGCTACACCATCCTCTGCGCTAATTTTGTTGAAAATCGCATGAGTCCTCCCGCTATGATTTGATCCAAGACAAACTCCATCCCCAAGGTCTCGGTCATACTGCGCGAAGACGAAATCGCGCTTGATATGTGTGATCGCAAAATATGCCCGACCTTGGCAAGAGGAAAGCTCACAAAGCTGCCGTAATTTCGCCTTGCTCGGCAATTTTTTCGTCCCTTTTCCCGCCCGGCTGGCCATCGTGCAACATTGTGCGGCACGCAGCCGCGTGCTAATCGACACGCGGGAGAGCGAAGAGACGGGAATTTAAGCGTGAAAGCACGGCTCACCTGCATCGCCTCAGCTGCGCTCATCGCAGCACTTTTTTCCATAAGCGTCCGATATTTAAAAGATTTCTGGCTGCTCGCCTTCGTCAACAGCTTCCAGCTTCACATCGCGCTTGCCGCAGGCACGCTCTCTCTTATTTGCCTGCTGGCGCTGCGTGCGCGCATTTTCGCAGTGCTGTTCGTCTGGTCGTTTCTGCTCGGCGCACATGCCATTTACATGCACCACGAATTTTCGACGGACGGTCAGTTTTCAGAAAGCGCCAAATCCTTCCGGCTTCTGTCCTTCAACGTGCTGATGGAAAATCGCGCCAATGCCGAATCAATCGCGGATACGATTCTCGCATCGAATGCGGACGTGGTTTACGTGATGGAGGCTGCGGCATTGATCGATGTTCTGCCCCGGCTGCAACAAACCTACCCTTATCGCCTCGGCTGCGGCACCGGTACGCCATCCTGCGATCTCCTGATGCTTTCAAAGCGCCCGCTGAACGATGCAAAGATCGGCAGCCTCAGCTATGTCAGCCGCGACCGCATCGGCGTTGCGACAATCGATTTCGATGGCGTGCCGATGACGCTCGCCCAAGCGCATCTGGCAAAGCCCTATTTCGATGAATACCACAACAACGAATTGCGCCGTCTTGCCCGAACCCTGAACGGCACGACCGGCCCCCTCATCCTCGGCGGCGACTTCAATTCCGCAAGTATCGTGCCGGACATGCGCAATTTTCTCCAGACCACAGGCCTGATGAAAGCGCAATGGGAGCCGGCGACATGGCCGGTAGAGGCCGGAAAATTCGGCATCGCCATAGACCATGTTTTTGCGCGAAAGCCTGCGACACTGGTTAAGCTTGAGCGATTGCCGGAGGCTCTGGGGTCGAACCATTATGGGCTGGTTGCGGATTTTATGATTTCGGCGCGGTGATGTTGTTGCGAGGGAGACCGCACCACTTGCGTCTTTGCGCAATACCGTGCGGTTTAAATCGACAGGCATTCCTGTACAATTTCCACGTCGGGTAGTTCAGCGGTTCCACCCTCCTCGGGCGTGTCCCGCTGCTGTTTAGTTTAAATGTGCGGATGCGGGGCAAGGCTTTGAATGCATTGAAGTTCCATCCTTGAAATCCGCTTGGCACGCCCTTTGACCGCGTTTGGAGCAGGGTGGCGACGGCGCAACCCCACTTCCGTCATACCGGGCTTGACCCGGTATCCAGTCAGACCAAGTCCTTGGTCTGAAAGAACTTTCTTCGACGCGCAGACGCGCGTCTGCTGGACCCCGCATCAAGTGCGGGGTGACGGGTGGGGGAGCTGTTCTCGCCCCAAACTAACCTATAAGTTTAAACCAGACAGCAGTGGCACAAGCCCAGGATGGCGGAGTAAGAAGCAACACCCCCTACTGCGCCGCCTCATCTGCATCCAGAAACCCGCCGGACTGGCGTGCCCAAAGCTCCGCGTAAAGCCCGCCGCGCGAGACAAGCTCGCCATGCGTGCCCTGCTCCACGATGCGGCCCGCATCCATCACCACCAGCCGGTCGAGTGCGGCGATGGTGGAGAGCCGGTGTGCGATGGCGAGCACGGTCTTGCCGTGCATCAATTCATCAAGATTGCTCTGGATCGCGGCCTCGACTTCGGAATCCAGCGCAGATGTCGCCTCGTCGAGAATGAGGATCGGCGCGTCCTTCAGCATCACGCGGGCAATCGCGATGCGCTGGCACTGGCCGCCGGAGAGTTTCACGCCGCGCTCGCCCACATGCGCGTCGAAACCTTTGCGTCCCCGCTGGTCTTCCAGCCGGGCAATGAAGTCATCCGCCTTGGCGCGGCGCGTTGCCTCCCGCAGCTGCTCTTCGGTGGCATCCATCCGCCCGAACATGATGTTATCGCGAATGGAGCGGTGCAGCAGAGAGGTATCCTGCGTCACCATGCCGATATGCGCGCGCAGCGTCTCCTGCGTCACATGCGCGATATCCTGCCCATCGATGAGAATACGCCCCTGCTCGACATCGTAGAAACGTAAGAGAAGATTGACCAGCGTCGACTTGCCCGCGCCGGACCGCCCGACGATGCCGACCTTTTCGCCCGGTGCAATCGCAAGATCGAGATGATCGATGACACCCTTGCCGCGTCCGTAATGGAAGCTGATATTCTGGAAATGAACGCTCGGCGTCTTTACCGTCAAGGGTCGCGCGTCGGCAGCATCCACAAGACCGATCGGCTGGGAAATAAGCTCGGCGGCATTCTGCACCGTGCCGAAATTGCGCATGATGCCGTTGAACTGCGTCATCAACCGGCCAAGCAGAAAGTTGAGGCGCAGCACCAGCGCCAGCGTGAAGGCAACCGCCCCCGAGCTGATCTTGCCCGCCAGCCAAAGATCGATACACAGCGCCGCCATGGACGTGATCATGACGCCTGAAAGCAGCGCCATGGATGCCCGGACCCCGGTAATGAAGCGGGTAAAGGTCATCGTCGCATGCTGGAAAATGTCGAAGCCCTGCCGCATGTAGCGGTCATTGGCATCGTCGCGGCCGAAAAGCCTCAGCGTCTGAATGTTGCTATAAGCATCCACCATGCGCCCGGAAAGCATGGAGGCGGCTTCCGCGGTTTCCTTGGAATGGAAGCGGATGCGCGGCACGAAGTAGCGCGCCAGCATCGCGAATATCCCGACCCAGACAACCACCAGAACCGCAAGCCGCCAGTCCAGACCACCGATCAGGAAAAGCATGGAAACGGAGTAGATGCCGACAAACCAGACGCTTTCCATCAGCGAGGTCACAAGGTCGCCCGCCGCCTGCCCGCCCGACCATACCTTGGTGACGATGCGCCCCGAAAAATCGTTCTGAAAGAAGGTCAGCGATTGCCGCGCCACATGCATGTAGGACTGCCAGCGCACAAGATTGTAGAAGCCGGGCGTGATGATCTGCTGATCCACCAGCGCCGTTATCATGGTCACGATGAAGCGGACGACAGCAATCAGGAACAGCATCCCGATCAGCTCATAGCCATGGCTCGCCAGAAGCCCGGACCAGCCGTCACCCGGTTTGACGGTCGAGAGAATATCCACCAGCCGCCCGACGAACCAGAACAGCGCAGCTTCGATGGCAGCAGTCAGGCCACCCAGAACCAGCATGGCGAAGAACGGCGCTTTGGCCTGTTTCAGATAGAACCAGATGAATGCAAACGTATCTTCCGGCGGCCTCAAATCGTCCTTGCGGGCGAAGGGCTCGATCCAGTTTTCAAAATAGCGGAAAACACGGGTGATTATCATATTGAGGGTATAGGCGGATTCTCGAAGGTCGCAAAGAACGCGGCGGATTATATTTTGGTAATGGGCTTCAAATGAAAAAAGGCGGGAGATGTTCCCGCCTTTCCACACGGTACTCCTTTGAACCGATCAGAATTCCGTCCAGCTATCCTGCGAAACGGCAACCGCAGCCGATCCCTTCGAGGTGAAGGCAGAAGCCAGCCGCTGACCGAGCGCGCGTGCAGGCGATGGCTTTGCGGTTTCCGAAGTGCGGTGGCCTTGCGATGACACCGCGCGGATCTGTGCGCCACCCTCCAGCTTGAACTGTCCCAGCAGCGCCATGAGAGAGGCTGCCTGTGCAGCGAGGCTGTGGGTTGCAGCACTTGTCTCTTCCACCATGGAAGCGTTCTGCTGTGTGCCCTGATCCATCTGGTTGACGGCGGAATTGATCTCCGAAAGACCCGTCGACTGCTCCTTTGCCGAACCTACGATGGCGGTCACATTGCGGTTGATTTCCTGAACCTCGGATACGATGGATTGAAGCGCACGTCCGGTCTCGCCAACCAGTTCCACGCCATCGCGAACCTGCTCGCCCGATTTGGTGATCAGGGTCTTGATTTCGCGCGCAGCACTTGCCGAACGCTGGGCCAGTTCACGCACTTCCTGCGCAACCACGGCAAAGCCCTTGCCCGCCTCACCCGCACGCGCCGCTTCGACACCGGCGTTCAGCGCAAGAAGGTTGGTCTGGAAGGCAATATCGTCGATCACACCGATGATGCTGCTGATCTCGGTCGAAGACTTCTCGATCTCTTCCATCGCAACCACGGCCTTGCGCACCACCTCGCCAGAACGCTCGGCACCGGCACGGGTCTGCGTCACCAGTTCACCGGCCTCGCCAGCTTTCACTGCGGAATCCTTTACCGCAGTCGTCACCTGTTCCAGTGCTGCCGCCGTTTCCTCGACGGATGCCGCCTGCTGCTCGGTGCGCTTGGAGAGGTCCTCCGTTGCCGAACGGATTTCATTCGCACCAGCATCGATCATCCGGGCATTCTCGCCAACCGAGCGCAGAACCGTCTGAAGCTTCTCGACCGATTCATTATAGTTCAACCGAACGCCATCCAGCTGACCAACGAAAGGCGTATTCAGGCGGAAGGTCATGTCGCCATCGGCAAGATGGCGCAGGCCATCGGCCAAACCATCCACCGCAAACTGAACATCGGCTGCTTCCTGTGCCTTCTGCTCTTCGCGCGCGATGCGGCGCTGTTCGCTCGCATCGCGGCTTTCTTCCGCTTCCTGCTCCAGACGCTCACGCTCCAGCGCATTTTGACGGAACACCGCGACGGCAGCGGCCATATCGCCGATCTCGTCCTTGCGTGCGCCGTGCGGAATTTCACTGGCCGTATCGCCCGAAGCCAGCGCGTTCATGGAACGCGTAATGTCCTCGATTGGGCGCGCTATGCGGAAGAAGGACAGGAGCGTGGCAATGATGGCAATGGCTGCAACCAGCACCAGTGCGATGGAGGTGGAGATGAATGCAGACTTGGCGGATCCCTTGGCTGCCGCCTCCGCAGCGTTGCCCAGTTCTACGTTCATGGCAATCATCTGCGCCATCAAAGACGCTGCCTTGGCACCTGTCGGCGTCATTTCTTCGGTGGTGACACGCTTGGCTTCGGCATTATCACCTGCCAGCTTGAGATCGATGACCTTGTTTCCGGCACTCTCATACTCGGCAATGGCAGTCTTCACCTGATCGAAAAGGGCACGCGTCTTGGGAAGCGTAATCGTGCGATCATAGGCATCGAACTGAGCCTGCTTGCGCTGGGCAGCATCCTTCGCCGCCTGAACCAAAGGCCTTGCCTCCTCTGGCGTCTGCGCGGCAAGTATCAATGTAAACTGGCGCCGTACATCCGAGAAACTTCCTTCCATCTCGCCAATCTGAACCGTGCGATCCAGACGTTTGGAAATATTGCCGACCTGCGTGTCGATAGTATTGATCGCAAACAGAGCCAGAACACCCTGCCCGACACCAAAGACGACGAGCAGGCTGAACAGGAGTGGCAGAAGCACCCGGATTTTCATATTCATATCGGCAACCTCAAAACAAAACGAGAATAGATTATGTGATTGAACAATCTAATCATCCGGATTCGCTAAATATTTAATTAAAATCCCAAGAGTAACACACAAAATAGCATAGTATTGAATGAACATATTCGTGATTAGTAACGGTATACATGAGATAAAATGCGAGATATCGACGAGATATTGCGTGCAAAATATTGAGTGGGTTCTTCACATCTGCTTAACCACGCAGCCCTCGCGAAACGAGGCAGAAAGCCCGCTTCGATACAGCAACACCAGTGAAATCATCCAAACAAAAAGCCCGCACTCCGACGAGCACGGGCTTTGATCTGTTTAAGGATGGTGCCGCTGCCTTTTACTCGCCAGCGGCCTTCATTTCCTGTTCCTCATCGGCAATGAAGCCGCCGGACTGGCGGTGCCAGAGATCGGCATAGATACCACCCTCCGCCACAAGCTCCGAATGGGTGCCCGCCTCCACGATCCGGCCCTTGTCGAGAATGATCAGGAGATCCATCTCGGTCAGCGTCGAAAGGCGGTGCGCAATCGCAATCACGGTCTTGCCTTCCATCAGCGCGAACAGGTTTTCCTGAATGGCCTGCTCCACCTCGCTGTCTAGCGCAGATGTCGCTTCGTCCAGAACGAGGATCGGAGCGTTCTTCAGGAACACGCGGGCAATGGCGATACGCTGGCGCTGACCGCCGGAAAGCTTCACGCCACGCTCGCCCACCTGCGCATCCAGCGCTTCGCGGCCATGCATATCCACCAGCGATTCGATGAAGTCCCACGCATTGGCACGCTTGGCCGCCGCAATGATTTCCTCATCCGTCGCCCCGGGATGACCATAGGCGATGTTATCGCGGATCGAGCGGTGCAGCAGCGATGTATCCTGCGTCACCACGCCGATCAGGCTGCGAAGACTGTCCTGCGACACCTTCGAAATATCCTGACCGTCAATAGTGATCCTGCCGCCCTCCAGATCGTAGAAGCGCAGCAACAGGTTCATCAGCGTCGTCTTGCCAGCGCCGGAGCGCCCGACCAGACCGACTTTTTCACCCGGCTTGATATCCAGCGTCAGGCCATCGATGACACCCTTGTTCTTGCCATAGTGGAACCGCACGTCGTCGTAGCGGATAGAGCCTTTGGGAGCCGCCAGCACTGGCGCATTGGCAACATCCACGATGTCATGCGCCTTCGTCATCATCGACATGCCGTCATAGACCGTGCCGATATTTTCGAACAGCGCCGTCACTTCCCACATGATCCACTGCGACATACCGTTGACGCGCATGGAAAGGCTGATGGCAATGGCAACGGAACCCGCGCTGACCGAACCCTGCATCCAGAAATACAGGCCGAGACCGGCAGTCGAAAACATCACAATCGCATTGTTGATGTCGATCATCATGTTGAAGCCGGAAATCTTGCGCATCTGGCGATGAACCGTTCCAAGGAACACATTCATCCCGTCACGCGCATAGACCTCCTCGCGACCGGCATGCGAAAACAGCTTGATCGTGGAGATGTTGGTGTAGCTGTCCACGATACGGCCCGTCATCATGGAGCGCGCATCCGCCTGCTCTTGCGCCAGACGGCCAAGTTTCGGCACGAAATAGGTCAGAATGCAGATGTAGATGCCGAGCCAGACGAGCAGCGGTATCACCAGCCGCCAATCCGCAGCCGCCACCATGAACAGCATCGAAATGACGAAGCTGATGGCATAGACGAAAACATCGATGATCTTCAGCGCCACTTCGCGGATTGCGAGCGCCGTCTGCATCACCTTTGTCGAAACACGTCCGGCAAACTCGTTGGCAAAGAAGGTCATGGAATGGCGCAGCAGGTAACGGTGCATCCGCCAGCGCGCAATCATGCCAAAGTTGCCGGCCAGCGTCTGGTGCATGGTCATGGTGTGGATCGCGCCCATCAAAGGCAGCGCAATCAGCACCAGCGCACCCATGCCGATCAGGTGCATGCCCTCATCCGCAAAGAATGTCTCGCGGTTGGCGGTAGACAGCCAGTCCACGATATTGCCCAGGAATTTATAGAGCATCGCTTCCGCAACCGCGATGCCCATGGACATCAGGCCAAGTAGCAGCAGCCACGGCCATGCGGGCTTCACATAGTGCCACATGAAGGCAATCAGCGTCTTCGGCGGCGTGGACGGCGCAGAAGAGGGAAATGGATCGAGTCTTTTTTCAAACCAGCCGAACATTTGGCCAAGCTCCGGATAGAATACCCCGAAAGAACGATGCGGCAGGAGGAAGGCTCCCACAGCCAGAACGGGAAAACACATGGAACGTGGCCGTAACAGCCACATGACGATTCTTTAAATAGGAAGATTGCGGAAGCTCCGCAGAGATACACCTAGGCCTGATTGGGCACTACAAAGGCTGGGAGGCGATATCGAACGTGAATATTCATCTGAACCTCCTGAGGCTGGTGTTGAAGATGCGCTCTTGTAGCTTAAAATATGAGCATTGACCAGCCGGAAACGGCTGCAAATCAAAGATTGCGCCGCGCAGCCAGAACTTGTGGCCTTTAAGTGACAGGCGGGAAACCGCAGCGTCTATTCATACGGCGTCTCCCATGCTAACCGCCTCGGCCTCACCAATAAAAGGAAGCCCTAATGCCGGATATCAGGATCGCCCTTTATCAGCCCGATATTCCTGGCAATACCGGCACCATTCTGAGACTGGCCGCCTGCCTCGGCATCGGCGTGGATATTATCGAGCCCGCTGGCTTCGATATTTCCGACCGCAACCTGAAGCGCGCAGGCATGGATTATCTCGCCATGGCCTCCCTCACCCGGCATATGAACTGGGAACGTTTCGAAGAATGGCGCGCCTCCACCGGGCGACGTCTGGTGCTGGCTTCCACCAAGGCGGCCCTGCCCTATACCAAAATCGATTACCGCGCCGACGACATTCTTCTCTTCGGGCGGGAAAGCGCTGGCGTGCCCGATAACGTCCATGAAAAATCGGACGAACGCGTCATCATTCCCATGGTCGAAGGCCAGCGCTCCATCAACGTCGCCATGTCTGCCGCAATGATTGCCGGGGAAGCCCTGCGGCAGACTGCCTGGGAGTGAAATCACTTCCGCTTTGGAAGGAAAAATGTCGCAAACGGCCCTGTACGCCGCAACCAGCGGCGCCTATATTTGTTTAGCCAACTAAGATGTTTCCTGCCCGTAAACTTTTCGCATTGTAGAATGCCCTGAAGCATTTCCAGCAAAAGTTTGAAGCAGGAACTCTACTTGAAACGGCTTCGGGTAAGGCTCTTCTGATAAAAAACAGAAAAGACGGAAAGGAGTGGCCGCAAAATGGAATCCACGATCGTTATCGTCAATCTGCTGGGAGCGGTTGCCCTGCTTCTGTTCGGCCTTGCGCAAGTCAAGGACGGCGTGACGCGCGCCTTCGGCGTCAAGCTTAGAACCGCCCTTGCCACCGGCACCAAGAACGGCCCGCGCTCCTTCCTTTCCGGCTTTTTCGCAACGATTGCGCTTCAGAGTTCCACCGCAACGGCCCTCACCGTGGCATCATTCGCGGAACGAGAACTGATCCGCCCGCGCATGGCGCAGATCGTTCTTCTCGGTGCCAATGTCGGCACCGCCGTCACAGCATGGATTTTCGCGACAGGCGTCGCTTGGCTCTCCCCGCTCCTCATCCTTTCCGGCATCGTGCTGCGCAAAGGCACATCGAATGCCCGCCAAGGTGGCGGCACGGCGCTGGTCGGCGTCGGCCTCATGCTGCTTTCGCTGCATCTGCTCAGCAACGCCACCGAACCGATGCGCGCCTCTCCCGCACTCGGAGCCTTCATCGGCCTTCTCGATGATGCATGGCCGGTAGCACTGCTGCTTTCCGCCGCCATGGCCTTTTTCTCATCCTCCAGCCTTGCGATGGTGGTGCTGATCCTCTCGCTCGCCTCGGCGGATATTCTTTCCACCGGCCTCATCATAGTGCTGATCCTCGGTGCTAATCTCGGCGGCGCAATCCCGCCGGTCATCGCAACGCTCAGCGCCCCGGCCTCGGCACGGCGCATCACGCTCGGCAACCTCATCATCCGCGCGGTCGGCTGCGCCATCGCACTTCCGCTTGCCTCCTATGGCGCAGAAGCCCTGCAAAAACTGCCGCTTGCGGAAAGCATGCTGCCGGTGGATGCGCATCTCATCTTCAATATTCTGCTCACCATCGTTGCATGGCCGCTGTCCGGTTTTGTCTCGGATATGATGGCGAAAATCGTGCCAGCCGATGTTCAGGCCGATGACGGCCCGAAATTTCTCGATGCGGATGCTCTGGATACGCCGGTCGTGGCACTCGCCAACGCCACCCGCGAAGTTCTGGTCGTCGGCGACGCCATCGAGCGCATGCTGATCCGCACCGAGAACGCCTTCAAACACAATGATCTCGCCCCGCTCGCCGAAATCACCACGCTGGAAAAGAAGGTGGACCGGCTGCAGCAGGAGGTGAAAATCTATCTCTCCCAGCTGGGCCGCAAAGGTCTGGACGAACACGACGCCCGCCGCTCGATCACCATCATCGATTACGCCATCAATCTCGAACATATCGGCGATATCATCGAGAAAGGCTTGTGCGAGCAGATCCGCAAGAAGGTTCTGAACGGCTTCAAATTTTCCGATGAGGGCTATGACGAGCTGAAGACCCTGTTCGACATGACGATAGAAAACCTGCGCTCCGCGCAGAGCATTCTCGTCACCGGCGATTTCGCGCTCGCCCGCCGCCTCATGGAAATCAAGATCGACATCCGCCGCCTCGAAAAACGCTCCTCCGGCCGCCATCTGGAGCGCCTGCGCGACGGCCTGATGGAAAGCCTCCAGACCAGCTCCCTCCACCTCGACATGCTGCGAGACCTCAAGCGCATCAACGCCCACATCGTGTCGGTAGCGCATCCCATTCTGGATGAAAGCGGCGTGCTGGGTGAAAGCCGGTTGCGGGCGGCGGAAAGTAGAAGCTGAGGCTCTTCACGAGAAGTACGCGCGATCAGGTGTAACCAGCTTCATTTTGATGACGCACGGCCAAAACCACGGCCAGATCACCATCCAAACGGTAAAGCGCGACATAGCCGCTCTCACCAAACGGAATAAGCAATTCCCGAAATTCCGGGGCCATCTTGTCGACGGGGCGGCCAATGGCCGGATGCGTCACGATCATCCGCATCTTTTCGCGAATGGACTTTATCGCCCGAGATGCAGCATCTGGATTTTTCGGGGCAAGAAAACGATAACAGCGCTGAACGTCCCTGAGTGCTTCTGGCGTCCAGATCAGTTGTGGCATTCAGGCGGTTCCACGTCCTGCCCGGCCTCAAGCTTGGCCAACCACTCATCGGCTTCTGTCTGATTGAGATGCGATCCACTCGCCTGATAAGCAGACCACGCCTCCAAAGCATCCTGCCGAAACGCCGCACGCTTTTCCTCACGCTCAACATATTGCGCGATAGCCTCGCGCATCAGGTAGTGCGTGGAACGGTGCTGCGCCTGCGCAAGCTTCCGCATCCGGGCGTGGACCTCCGGATCGAGCTTCACCGCAACTGGATGTGGTCCCGGCATTGATTTTCCTTGAGGGTATACAAAGGTAATACCATTATTGGTTCAGGCCAATCCGCTGTCAACTCGGTGTCGCCTTATCAGTCCGCCGAGGGCAACCGCCGCATGGTAAACTCGATCCGGTCACCTTCCAGCTGCCGCCAGCTCTCGACCTCGGTCCAGTAGGCGGCCTTGGGGTATTCGTCGAACCATTCTTTCGCCTTGGCGCGCGCTTCCGTCCGCGTCATGCAGAATGTCTGGCGCACGAACATGCCGTTCTTGTCGTTCTTGGGAATCGCGCCATCGCGGTCGCGGCGATGGGCGGCGATCCTGCGTTTCAGGCCTTCAAGCGGTGGCGGTCCGGTAAATTTCGTCATGCCAATCCCTCGTGATATTCAAAAGATAGTGTCTCCACATCTGCTTGGCGAGTCGAAATTGTAACCGCGCCGCACGGCTGCTACACCCGAATTGCACGGAACGAATCGCATCAAGGAGACCGGATATGGAACGCCCCGTTTTGCCAAAGGGCCTGCCGGACGACATTGAGGACAAGAAGGCGCTTGCCAAGGCCTGGTTCGAGAGCCTGCGCGACACCATCGTCGCCTCCTTCGAAACCATAGAGGATGAGCTGCAAGGCCCGCTGTCGGATCAGGAGCCTGGTCGCTTCACCCAGAAGGAATGGCTGCGCGACGGTGGCGAAGGCGGTGGCGGCAAGATGTCGATGATGGAAGGCCGCGTGTTCGAAAAGGTCGGCGTTCACACCTCCACCGTCCATGGCGAGTTTTCCGAGGAGTTCCGCCACCAGATCCCCGGCGCGGATGAAGATCCGCGCTTCTGGGCCTCCGGCATTTCTCTCATTGCCCACCCGGTCAATCCCAATGTTCCCGCCGTGCACATGAATACGCGCATGGTCGTCACCTCCAGCCACTGGTTTGGCGGCGGCGCGGACCTGACGCCGGTGCTCAACCGTCGCCGCACCCAGGAAGATCAGGACAGCCAGATTTTCCATCGCGTCTTCGAAATTACCTGCAATCGCCATACGGTGGCGGATTATCCGCGCTACAAGCAATGGTGCGACGAATATTTCTTCCTCAAGCACCGAAACGAGCCCCGCGGCATCGGCGGCATCTTTTTCGACTGGCTGCACCCGGATGAGGAGAAAGGCGACTGGAACGCCAACTTCGCCTTCGTGCAGGATGTCGGTCGCGCCTTCAATCTGGCCTATCCCAAGATCGTGCGCGGCAACTTCAACCAGCCCTGGACGGAAGAGGATCGCGATGAGCAGCTGGTCCGCCGTGGACGCTACGTGGAGTTCAACCTGCTCTACGACCGCGGCACTATTTTCGGCCTGAAAACCGGTGGCAACGTGGACTCGATTCTCTCCTCGCTTCCGCCAGTGGTCCGCTGGCCGTAATACCAAGGCTCAATGATAGGAGCCTTGGTATAAAACATTCTCCAGAAATCACGAAAAGTTTGACTTTCGTCAGCGAGATTCACGATTTTTTGGAAAATTAGCTCTTATGAAATTACAAAGGCAGTGATAGTCTCCAGCCCGTAGATGGACTGGAGGAGCTATCGTCATGATTACTTCGAACAGCATGCCCATTTCTGCGGCTGGCAACACGCAGCCGCACACCTTGCCCACCAATGAACTGATCGACCGACTGGCCACTGAAATGCGGGCCACCGGAGACCGCGAACTGCCATTGTCATTTTATGTCGAACAGGTAAAGCGCAAGCTCGCAACCGAAGCGGCAGCGAATGACGACAAGGCAGATACCGGCTCGCACCCCGCCGCCGCCACGTCTTCCGTTTTCCATTGCTGGGCAATGCCTGAACACAGCTAATAGCTCTGTTGATACGATTTCCAAACGCGCCCCTCCTTATCAGGTCGGGCGCGTTTTTCGTGAGGAACCTATCCCCTCCCCACCCGTTTGAACGACAAGACCGGTCTGCTGCCTGCGGGCCAGCGTCTGCTATTCATACAGGGAGGCTGTTATGAGATTGTTTGAATGTGGAACCCTCGTGCCCGGCTGCGCCTGGCACACCCGCGCAGATGAAGACGCAGAGGTTGTACGCCGCGCAGTAGAGCATATGCGTCAGGCCCATGGAGAAACGCTTATCCGCGAGAATATGGTCGATAATATCAAGGACCGTATTCGGGATGAGAGCCAGGTTCAGGCCTGAGATCGGGCTGAGGTTAGAACCCCTCACTTGCAATTTCTAACACTTAGCTAAAGCTAAGATGTTGAAATTGCTTTGTCTCCCACAGGGGAGAGATACCCACACGCGCCCTCGCGATTAGCCGGACGAAAGCGGTGCGGCACTTCCTCTCCCCTTGTGGGAGAGGATAGAAAACCTCGATCTTCGCAAAGCGAAGTCCTAGGTTTTCTTGGTGAGGGGTCTCAACCCAGACTTAAATCATCCCCTTCAATCGCCCCAAAAGCCCCTCCCGCTCCAGCGCGAAATTCCCCTCCACCCACTTATCCTCAAGCTGCCCGAGTATCTCCCCAACCCTCGGCCCCGGCGTCACACCTGCTGCCAGAACATCCGCCCCGCTCAACGGAAACACCGGTTTGTGAAACCTCTCCGCCCGCGCAAGCAGCGTAGAAAGCCGCGCAATCTTCTGCATCGAAGCCTCACCGCCTGAAACATCCGCCCGCGCGGAACTCAGCGCCAGCCGCAGCCGCATCTTCACGCCCTCCGGGCTCTGCCGATACAGCAGCCGGTCCAGCGCGGTTTCCGCCATGGCAGGGTCGATAGCGGGTGCCTTGGCCCACTGTTCCAGCCGCGACGCCTCGTTCTTCGACATGCGAAGCCGGGTGGCAACCGCCGCAAGGCGCTCCACATCCGGCGGAATGATTGAGGCCAGCCGCAGCATCGCATCGGGCTTCCAGCCCAGCGCCTGCTCCGCCGCCACCAGACCGTGAATTGCGTCGATGCCCCATTTTTCCGTCTCGGGCAGAATTTGCGTCAGCACACCGGCCTGCCGCATCCAGAGAAGCGCGCGCGATGGGTCATCGGCGGAAAGAAGCTTCTTCATCTCGCTCCACACCCGCTCGGCGGAAAGCGTGGAAAGCTTGTCCTTGGCGCGCGCGCTTGCCCGCAAACCATCGGCATCGGGACGGCCAGAGCCATAATAGGCGAAGAAACGGAAGAAGCGTAAGATCCGCAGATAATCTTCGGCAACCCGCGTCGCCGCATCGCCAATGAACCGCACGGTGCGCGTTTCGATATCCGCCAGCCCGCCGATCAGGTCGATGACTTCGCCGGAGGCATCCGCATAAAGCGCATTGATCGTCAGGTCGCGGCGCTCGGCATCTTCTTTCCAGTCGGTGCCGAAAGCCACCTGTGCATGGCGGCCATCGGTCTCCACGTCGCGGCGCAGCGTGGTTACCTCGTAGCCCTCGCCATCGACAACAAGCGTTACCGTGCCATGTTCGATACCGGTCGGCACTGCCTTGATGCCAGCTTCCCTGGCGCGCTCAACCACATCCTGCGGCGGCAGCGTCGTGGCCAGATCGATGTCACCCACGGGCAGGCCCATCAGCGCGTTGCGCACCGCACCGCCCACCACCCGCACTTCACCGCCATCTGCATTCAGAAGCTCGAAAATACGCGTGAGACCGGGTTTGGAAAACCAGCTCTGCCCGGCAATGTTCATGAATAAAACCTCTCGTAAATGCTGCGCACGATGCCCGCCGTAATGCCCCAAATGTAGCGCTCGCCATAGGGCATTTCGTAGAAAAACCGTTCCTTCCCCTGAAACATGCGGCTGCCGCGCCTGTGATTGGCCGGGTCCATCAGGAACGACAGCGGCACTTCGAAAACCTCATCCACTTCGGTTGGGTTCGGCACCAGCGTAAAGCCACGCTTCACCACAGAAAGCACCGGCTTGATGCGAAAGCCCGTGCCGGAAATATAATCCGGCATCCGCCCCACGGTCTCGATGAAGTCCCGCGAAATGCCGATTTCCTCCTCCGTCTCGCGCAGCGCCGCCTCTTCCGGCGAGCGATCTTCCGCGTCGATCCCGCCACCGGGAAAGGAGATTTGGCCGGAATGCTTGCGCAGCGTCGATGTCCGCTGAGTAAAAATCACCCGCGCATCCCGTCCATCCTCGATAACCGGCACCAGCACCGCCGCATCTTTAAGGCGGATACCCTCGCCCGACAGACGAACACCGGGGTTCAGCACATGATCTCCATGGTCCGCATCTTCCCGCTCCGCCACACCTTCGCCGTGCTGGAGGACACGCCGCCGGAAGTCGGCGGCTGAGAAATTCTGGAGGTCATTCGTCGCAGAAAGCATCACCGCAAACCTCCCTCATTCCTGTTCCCCGGATCAAGTCCGAGGGCGTCACAGGAATCCAGCCGGCCCAGTCTTGGGCTGAAAGACTCTTCCCGCCGCGCGGACGCGCGTCGACTAGATTCCTGTGACAAGCACAGGAATGAGGGGCGCTCTATAACTTCTAAAGCAGTTCTCATCTCGACAATTCACTTAATTCATCCGCAGGCATTACCGGAAACACCTCCCCGCCTGATCGAACGGAAAACATCTCCCGGCCATCGATCTCGATAACCTCACCCAATTCCACCAGATCATACATAACAGCACGCGAAACCAACGCCTCCAGCCGCCCGCGCACAAGCAGATAGGGCTTCAGCTCGTCATTGCCATCACCCGTCACAAAACGAAGCGGATGATCGACACCGGCCTCCACCACATCACCAACATTTGTGCGGAAGGTCAAAAGCGGCTCGCCATCCTTCTCGCTCACATTCATCTCCACAGCGATGAAGGGCGCGTCCACAACGCGGATGCCAACCTTTTCCACAGGCGTCACGAGATAGGTCTTGCCGTCCTCATCCTTGCGCAAAACCGTGGAAAACAGGCGCACCAGCGGGGCGCGGCCAATCGGCGTGCCCATGTAGAACCACGTGCCATCCGCCCGGATTTCCATGTCCAGATCACCGCAGAAGGGCGGGTTCCATTTCTCGACAGGGGCAGGTCCCCGGCGTTTTTCACTCGCCTGTTCCCCGGCCTGCTCGCTGGCACGGGAGATGAGCGCGGCAAGCCCCGCCGCGTCTCCCGCTGAATTTATCCTGTCATCTGCCATATTCGAGCCCTGCTTTGCCAATTATTGAATAACTAAGCATGGGTAACGAGATAGTCATTCAAAGGATGCTTGTCAGCCGCCCCAATGGCAATAAGCTATATGCAGCGCGAAATCCGTCCTGTATTCGGTAAGTATCGATAGCGACGGAAACTTCGGCAAGGTCTTGAGGAGAGCGATATGGGCATTATGAATACCAGCGAAACCCTCGACGAAAAGGCGATCATCGCCGCTGCCGAAAAAGCGCTGTCGGATATCGCAGCCATTCGCGGCGAAGTCTCCAAGGTCATCTTCGGTCAGGAAAAAGTGGTGCAGAATACGCTTCTCGCCATCCTGTCCGGCGGCCACGCGCTTCTCGTCGGTGTTCCCGGCCTTGCGAAAACCAAGCTCGTCACCACGCTCGGCACGGTTCTTGGCCTCGATGCCAACCGCATCCAGTTCACCCCGGACCTTATGCCATCGGATATTCTCGGCTCGGAAGTCATGGATCAGGATGAGAGCGGTCGCCGCTCCTTCCGCTTCATCAAGGGCCCGATTTTCGGCCAGCTTCTGATGGCGGATGAAATCAACCGCGCCAGCCCGCGCACGCAGTCTGCACTTTTGCAGGCCATGCAGGAATATCACATCACCGTTGCCGGTCAGCGTTTCGATCTGCCGAAGCCTTTCCATGTTCTGGCAACCCAGAACCCGCTGGAGCAGGAAGGCACCTATCCGCTTCCCGAAGCCCAGCTCGACCGCTTCCTGCTTCAGGTGGATGTCGATTATCCCGATCTTGCCGCCGAACGCCAGATCCTGCTCGACACGACAGGCACCGCATCCGGCGAAGCCCGCAAGATGATCGATGCGGATCGCCTGATGGAAGTCCAGACCCTCATTCGCCAGATGCCTGTCAGCGACAAGGTGGTAGATGCGATCCTGTCTCTCGTCCGCTCCGCACGCCCCGGACAGGGCAACAAACTGACCGATAAGAACGTTGCTTGGGGGCCGGGTCCACGCGCTGGCCAGTCCCTGATGCTGACGGCTCGCGCCCGTGCGCTGTATGAAGGCCGCCTCGCACCGTCACTGGATGATGTCTATGCGCTGGCCGAACCCGTGCTGGAACACCGCATGGCGCTCACCTTCGCGGCCCGTGCGGAAGGCATGTCGGTCCGCGATGTCATCGCCGGTCTCGTGGAACAGGCAAAGCACTAACGCCTTATAGGTCTCGTCAAGCAGACAGGAGCGCATGTGGCATCCATCGGCCAGATCGTAGAGCAGACATCGGGCAGCGAAGTGCTCGCCCGCGCGCGCCAGCGCGCCGCTCTGGTGCCGGATTGCATGGTGGAAGCCAAGCGCATCGCCAACACCGTCACGGCTGGCTGGCATGGCCGCCGCAAGCGCGGCATCGGTGAAAATTTCTGGCAGTTCCGGCCCTATGCGGACGGCGAGAGCCTGTCGCGCATCGATTGGCGGCGCTCCGCCCGCGACGATCATACCTATGTGCGAGACCGTGAGTGGGAAGCCGCGCACACCATCTGGCTCTGGGCTGACCTGTCCCCTTCCATGATGTTCAAATCCACGCTCGGCACCGTCTCGAAGGAAAGCCGCGCGCTTGTCCTCATGCTGGCCCTGGCGGAAATACTCGCCCGCTCCGGCGAGCGCATCGGCTGCCCCGGCATCATGGAGCCGGTTTCCGCCCGCAATGCGGCGGAGCGTCTGGCAACCGCTATCATGCACGCCCCGGCAACCACCGGCCTTCCCGATACGCGCATGATCCGTGGCTCCAGCGATATCGTGCTGATCGGAGATTTTCTCGATGATGCTGCAAGCGTCATGGAGCGATTGACCCCACTCGCCCGCCGTGGCCTTCGCGGCCATGTGGTGGAGATTGCCGACCCGGCGGAAGAAGTCTTCCCCTATAGCGGTCGCACCGAATTCTCGGACCCGGAAACCGGTGAAAAGCTGACCTCGGGCCGCGCCGAAACCATCCGCGATGACTATACGCGCGCCTATTTCGCACGGCGCGAAGCCCTCTCTTCATCACTGCGCCGTCTCGGCTGGAACTTCGTCTTCCACAGAACGGATCATCTGGCCTCCGAAGCGCTGGTCGCAATGCACATGTATCTCTCCGGCGCGCCTGCCGGTGGACGAAACGGAGGCCGCACATGAGCGCGCTGCCTTTCGTCTTCACCAGCCCCTATATTCTGCTTGGCCTGCTTGCACTGCCCGCCATCTGGTGGCTGCTGCGCCTCACGCCGCCGCGCCCGAAGACGGAAGTCTTCCCGCCGCTGCGCATTCTGGCAACGGTTCTGAAGCGTGAGGAAACGCCGTCCAAAAGCCCTTGGTGGCTCACACTTCTGCGTATGTTGCTCGCCGCGGCCGTCATTCTTGCGCTGGCCGATCCCGTCATCAACCCGCGCAACAACACGTTGGCTGGCAACGGCCCGCTGGTGCTGATCGTGGATAATAGCTGGGCTTCCGCGCCGGATTGGGAGCGCCGCGTTCACACCGCAGAAGCCCTGATTGGCGATGCGGAACGCGCCGAGCGCCCCGTGTCCATCGCCTTCACCGCAGATCGTGATCACGATGCCGAGCCCGGCACGACGGCGGCAGCGCTGGAAAAACTCGCCGCCGCCAAGCCGCAGCCGCTGATGCCGGATCGCGTTCGCGCCGCAGAAGCCGTCCATGAAGCCCTGAACGGCACCACCCCCGGCACGCTCGCCTATATCACCGATGGCGTCGCCACGCCGGAAGACCGCGCCGCACTCAGCAATCTTGCCAGCATGCAGGCATCCGAATTCCGCGTCATCGAAGGCGATGGTCAGGCCGTTGCCGCCATTACCGGCGCTGAAAACGGCGCCGAAACCATGACCGTTTCCCTCTCGCGCCTCAAAACCAGCGGCGCTGCGAATTACACCATCAACGCACAGGATAGTCAGGGCCGCATTCTCGCCAGCGATGGCGCCACCTTTGCGCCCGGCGCTGCGGAAACCACCGCTACACTCAGCGCGCCCTTCGAACTGCGCAACGATTTCGCTCGCCTGTCCATCGACCGGCTCGCTACCGCAGGCTCCACCCATCTGCTGGATGATGGCTTCCGCCGCCGTCGCGTCGCACTTCTGGCCGGCGAAACCGGCAATGATTTCCAGCCGCTACTCCAGCCGCTCTATTATATCAGCCGCGCACTTCAGCCCTATGTCGATCTCGTGCCGCAGCGGCAGGCCGATCTCGCCGTCGCCATCCCCGAGCTGCTTCAGTCCAACCCCTCCGTCATCGTCATGGCCGATATCGGTCGTCTGCCGCAGGAAACTTATGCGCCGCTGGAACGCTGGCTATCGCGCGGCGGCACCCTTATCCGCTTCGCAGGCCCACGCCTTGCCGCCGCACCGGCTGAAGACCCGCTTGTGCCCGTCACACTGCGCCAGGGCGAGCGCGCCCTTGGCGGCGCGCTGTCATGGGCAGAACCGCAGCCGCTGGCCGACTTCCCCAAATTCGGCCCGTTCGCAGGCATGCCAACAGCCGAAGGCGTGCACATCAAGCGGCAGGTTCTGGCCGAACCGACGCCGGACCTTGCCGAACGCACATGGGCAAGCCTTGCCGATGGTACGCCGCTCGTCACCACCCGCAATGTCGATGCGGGCCGCATCGTGTTGTTCCATGTCAGCGCCGAAGCCAGCTGGTCCGATTTGCCGATTTCCGGCCATTTCGTGGAAATGCTGCGCCGTATCGTGCAGCTGTCGCAGGTCGGCGGCTCTTCTGCCTCGGCCAACGCTCCTGCCGCGGCACTCCCGCCTTACCGCGTTCTGACCGCCACCGGCTCGCTTTCGCCAGAAATCGGCACCGCCCGCCCGCTGGAAGCACGCCCGGGCCAGAACCCGCTCGCCAGCTTCGATAACCCGCCCGGCCTTTACGGCACGGAATCCGGTTTCGTCGCGCTCAACCTGCTGCCGCCCGGCGCTACGCTACGCCCCATGGATACCGCGCTGGCAGGCACAGCGGTCGCCACGGAAGGCCTCGTCGGCGAAGCGGCAAAGTCGCTGCGCCCTGCCCTCTTCATCGCAGCTTTGCTCATGCTCTTTGCCGATAGCCTCATCATGCTCTTCATGAACGGCGTCTTCTCACGTCTGCCCCGCGCCCGCTCGTCTGCCGCCGCCATCCTCATCGCAGTCGCCAGCGCCTTTGCACTGATGACGCCCAATCCAGTGCAGGCCGATGATACCAGGCCCGGCGATGAAGCCATTCTCAACAGCCTCGACACAACCCACCTCGCCTATGTCCGCACTGGCGAGGACGATGTCGACCGCATTTCCCAGCAGGGCCTGCAGGGCCTGACCGAGTTCCTCACATGGCGCACCACGCTGGAACCCGGCGCGCCGGTTGGGCTCGATATTTCCAAGGACGAGCTGTCCTTCTATCCCATTATCTACTGGCCGATTTCCGCCACGGCCCCCATGCCCTCGACAGCGGCCATCTCCCGCATCGATGCCTATATGCGCGCAGGCGGAACCGTGCTTTTCGATACGCGCGACCAATTCTCCTCGCTCGAAAGCGGCAGCACCAGCGCAAACGGCCAGCGCCTTCAGGAAATTCTCGCCAATGTCGATATTCCGCCGCTGGAACCCGTCCCGCAGGATCACGTCGTCACGCGCTCCTTCTATCTGCTGAACAACTTCCCCGGTCGCTATAATGGCAGCCCGCTCTGGGTCGAATCGCGTCAGGATGCCGCCCGCTCAACCTCCGGCGTGTCGTCGCAGGGCGATGGCGTCTCGCCCATCATCATTACCGGCAATGATTTCGCCGGTGCATGGGCCATTGATGACAATGGCGCACCCGTGCTGCCCACCGTACCGCCGGATGAGGTGCAGCGCGAACACGCCTTCCGTTCCGGCGTCAACATCATGATGTATATGCTGACCGGAAATTATAAGGCCGATCAGGTGCATGTGCCCGATATCCTCCAGAGATTGGGGCAGTAACGCATGAACCTCTCCTTCGCGCCATTCCTTCCTTGGACCGTCCTTGCCGTTCTCGCCGCTGCTGCCCTCATCCTCGCCATCATCGGCCTGCTGCGCGGCGTTCGCGGTGCGTGGTTGCGCGGGCTGGCGCTGGCCGCCTTACTGCTCGCCATCGCAAACCCGCTGCTGACGAATGAAGAGCGCGAGCCACTCTCGACCATCGTCCCCGTCATCGTGGATCGTTCGCAAAGTCAGGACGTACAGCAACGTCATGAGCAGACCGATCAGGCACTGGCAACGCTGCGCGAACGCCTCGCTCGTTTCCCGCGCATCGAGCCGCGCGTCGTGGAAGTGGAGAACGATCCCAACAGCGATTCCCCTGCTACCAACCTCTTCTCCAGCCTTGCCGCAGCCGTCTCGGATGTCTCACCCTCACGCGTCGGCGGCGCGATTTTCCTCAGCGACGGCCAGATCCACGATATTCCCAACGCCACGCCAAATATCGAACAGACCCTCGGCTTCAAAGCCCCCGTGCACGGCCTCATAACAGGCCGCGCCGATGAGTTCGATCGTCGCATCGAGGTCGTCCGTGCCCCCCGCTTCGGCATCGTCAATGAAGAACAGCAGCTGACGCTGCGCGTCTTCGATGAGGGCCGCACGCAGAGCGGATCGGCCAACGTCACCGTCAAGATGAACGGTCAGGAAATTGCCAATCTGCAAGCCGTTCCGGGTCGCCCCATCCCGTTCAGTTTCAAGGTGCCACGTGGCGGCAACAACGTCATGGAATTTTCCGTGGCGGAGCTTCCGGGCGAAGTCACCACAGCCAACAACCGCGCCGTCCACGTCATCGAAGGCATCCGCCAGAACCTGCGCGTGCTGCTGGTTTCCGGAGAGCCCCATGCCGGTGAACGCGCATGGCGCAACCTGCTGAAATCCGACACCTCGGTCGATCTGGTGCACTTCACCATTCTGCGCCCGCCGGAAAAGCAGGATGGCACGCCGATCAACGAGTTGTCGCTGATCGCCTTCCCGACGCGCGAACTCTTCGTTGAAAAAATCAATGATTTCGACTTGATCATCTTCGACCGCTACCAGCATCGCGGCGTGCTGCCGATCCTCTATTACGATTACATCGCCCAATATGTCGAAAAAGGCGGCGCGCTTTTGATTGCCGCTGGCCCCGAACATGCGGGCCAAGACTCCATTGCCATGACGCCGCTCGCCTCTGTCCTGCCAGCGCAGCCGACCGGCCAGATGAACCAGGCGCCCTTCTACCCGCGCCTTTCGGATGCCGGAAAGAAGCATCCCGTCACGCGCGGGCTGGAAGGTTCCGGCGATGAGCCGCCCCATTGGGGCCGCTGGTTCCGCACCGTCGGCGTCGAGCAGCCGCAGGGGCAGACGGTCATGCTCGGTGCAGGTCAGGACCCGTTGCTGGTGCTGAACCGACAGGGCGAAGGCCGCGTTGCCATGCTGCTTTCCGATCAGGGCTGGCTCTGGGCCCGCGGCTTCGAAGGCGGCGGCCCGCATGTGGCACTCTATCGCCGCATTGCCCACTGGCTGATGAAGGAACCGGAACTAGAAGAAGAAGCACTCACAGCGCGCGCCAATGGCCGCATGCTGGAAGTGACCCGCCAGACCATCGGCGACAACCCCGGCAACGCCACGGTGAAATTCCCCTCCGGCAAAACGGAGACCATGAATTTCACGCAGACCGAACCCGGCCTCTACAAGATCGAGCGCCGCATGGACGAAACCGGGCTCTACGAAATCGCCAATGGCGAATTCACCACGCTGGTCCATGTCGGCGCGGTCGATGCGCCGGAATTCAAGGCGATGATCTCCACGACGGATACGCTCAAACCCGTGACCGACGCGACGCGCGGCAGCATCCACCGCGTGGTCAACGACAATGGCAGCGTCGTGCTACCGGATATTCTGCCCGTTCGCGGCGATGTCCGCGTGGCAGACAATGACCGCATGCTGATCCGCCTCACCGATGAAACCGTCCTGAAAGGCGTCAACACCCTGCCACTCTTCGCCGGTTTCGCAGGCCTCGCCGCCCTGCTGCTCGCCTTCTCCGCGCTCTGGTGGCGTGAGGGCCGTTGAGCATGAACTATGAGATCGAACTCAGCGATGGCACGGATGAGGATGCGAAAGCCGCGATCTTCAACGGACTCAAGAGCTATAATACCAACCGCTTCGGCCCCGCCGAATGGAAGGACCTCGTTATCGCGCTGAGAAATGATGACGGCCAGGTCATCGGCGGCCTTTCAGGCCACACAGCGCGCGGCTGGCTCTACACCGCCCTCCTCTTCATCCCCGAGGAACTTCGCGGCCAAGGGCTCGGCCCAAAGCTGCTCGGCATGGCGGAAGATGAAGCCCGCAAACGCGGCTGCAAGGGCGCCTATATCGACACCATGAACCCGGAAGCGCTCGCCCTTTATCAAAAATGCGGGTATACGACATTTGGCCAGATTGAAGATATCAACGATGGTTTCGCTCTGACCTATTTGAAGAAATCACTTATTTGAGATTGTTTTTCAGCGAGGCTCCAAAATGACCCAAGCCGAGATTGCCGCGGCAGACAAGGTGAAAGCCGATATAGCGGCTGGCCGTGATGAACTTGTTCCGTCTGAAATCGTGGAACGTCTCATCTCCGGCGAAAACCCGGTGAAGGTTTGGCGCTCTCATCGTGGTCTATCGGCAACAGCCCTCGCCGCCAAAGCCGGGATCAGCGCGCCTTACCTCTCGGAAATCGAGGGTGGCAAGAAGGAAGGCAGTCTTTCCGTCATGAAGAAGATCGCCGAAGTCTTGAATGTCGACCTCGACGATCTCGTGTAAAGCAATTTAGGACAACGCCACCTGCCGCGTCTCGGCATTGATCATGCTCGCAGCAATCGCCGCGATCACCAGCAGACCGGCAAAAATTCCCACCGCGAAACCAAAGCCCTGCGCGATGGCATAACCCAGCAGCGACGGCGCCAGCAGGCCGCCGAGGCGGGCCATGGCACCCGCTGCACCCATGCCGGTCGCGCGAGATTCGGTGGGGTAAAGCTCTGGTGTATAGGCATAAAGCGCGCCCCATGTGCCGAGCAATGCAAAGCTCATGAGCAGCAGCGAGGTTGCAATAAGCGCACCGCTACCAGCCAGCGTGAAGAGCAGGCATCCCAGAGCGGAAAGCAGGCAGAAGCCGACGAGCGTCGGTTTACGCCCCCATTTTTCCACGCCGTAAGCGGCAAGTGCATAGCCCGGAATCTGCGCAAGGGCCACGAGGACGAGGAAACCATAACCGCGCACGAAGCCGAAGCCATCCCCCGCGAGCTTTGCTGGCATCCATGTGAAGACGCCGTAATAAGAGACGGAAACGAGGAACCAGATTGCCAGAACCATGATGCTGCGCTGGCGTAGCGCCGGTGAGAATATGCCCTGCCCCTTGGCTCCATTGGCATTGGCAAGCCCGGTTTTCGCGTCCAGCGTTGCCCGGCCATTTACGCGCAGCATGGTGTTCACCACCACCTTGGCCTCATCCGAGCGTCCATTCTTCAAAAGATAAAGTGGCGATTCCGGCACCATGAAACGCAGGCCGATACCGATCAGCGCCGGAAAAGCGGTGACGGCGAAAATGTAGCGCCACGCATCCTGCACGCCGGAAAGGCTTGCACCCCAGGCCGCAAGTGCCACCACCAGTGTTCCCACGGCCCAGAAGCCTTCGAGAATGACGAGCCAGCGACCGCGGTTCTTTGCAGGCAGAAACTCCGCCATCATCGCATAATCCACCGGCAGCGTGCCGCCCACGGCAGCGCCGGTCAAAAAGCGAAGTACCAGCAGAATGCCGAAGCTGGGCGCGAAGATAGACAGCACGCCGAACACGGCATCGCAGGCAACGGTCACGATCAACACGCGCCGACGCCCGTAGCGGTCCGCAAGACGCCCGAATCCAGCGGCACCTAAAAGCATGCCGAAGAAAAAGGCCGTGCCCGTCTGCAAGGCCTGCGGCACCGTCAACCCAAAGGTGGCGGCAATTGAGGCGGCGGTGAAGCCGACAGCCAGAACCTGCATGGCATCTGCCGCCCAGACAAGACCGAAAATTCCCATCAACCGTCGCTGATAGGCACCCGCACCTGCGCGATCCAGCGCATCATTCATTGTGATTGCAGTCATTCTCGCTCCCCTTGAGAAATCAACCTGTGCCACTGCTGCGGCACAAGTGCTAGGAGCCTTGAGAGGATGCTGTCAAGCCTTGTTTACAAGGCTTTTGTCAGCTGGCCGCCAGTAAAATCGGTTCAAAAGCGATTTCCTGCGTGTCGCCAACAGATAAAGCGATGTCGCACTGGCGCCATCCGATAACGCCCCTCAACCGGGCATGCACATCCTCACCCAAGGGAACAACGAGAACGCGATTCATATCGACCGGGCCGGGAAAATCCAGCGCGCCATAAGCAACCTTCTCGAAGCCGAGCGGGATGTAATAAGGCGGATCGCCGATCAGGATCACCGCTTCCGAGCCCTTGCGCTTCGCAGCCGCAATCGCAATCCGCACCAGTTCCCGCCCAATGCCCATATTCTTGTGTGAAGGCCGCACGGCCAGCGGCCCAAGCATATGGCCCTTCACGCCACCCGCCAGAACCGGCGTCATGCGCACGGATGCAATCGTCTCGCCATCATCCGCGCAGATGTAGGAGAGCGAACGATCATGCGGCCCCTGCTCGCGAATGCGCGCTGCGGCACGCGTATGCCGACCGGGACCGAAGGCTTCTTCATTGATGAGTTCGATAACGGCGTCATGCGACGCGTCTTCGGTAAGGTAGACAAGTTCGTGCTTGGACATGAGGAGACCGGAACGTTGGATACGGACATGACGATATGCGACGGTGCACCTGACATTGCCTGACAGGGCTTATAAGAGCGTCAGCGTCGTCGGAGCGTCCGTGGTGCGGTCATAGATCAGAATTTCCTCAGAATTGTGAAAATCGCAGATATCAGGAAAATCCTGAACCGTAAAGAACAAAACGTCCCTCCGCAGCATTCACGGACGAAGAACGCATTGTTCATCAATGGCAGGGTTCGCTTTAGCAAAGCCCTGCCCTAGATTGAGCAAGGTACATTAAGGAGATGGCAGATGGGTATGCTGGTTGAAGGCGTTTGGAAGGATGTTTGGTACGATACCAAGGAGACCAAAGGTCACTTCAAGCGCAGCGCCTCCCAGTTTCGCAACTGGGTGACCGCGGATGGCGAGCCCGGCCCCTCCGGCAATGGCGGCTTCAAAGCGGAGAAAGACCGCTATCATCTCTATGTTTCACTCGCCTGCCCATGGGCGCACCGCACGCTGATCTTCCGCAAGCTGAAGAAGCTGGATGACCTCATCTCGGTCTCGGTGGTCGATCCGCTGATGCTGGAAAACGGCTGGGAATTCAGACCGGATGAGGAACGCACACCGGGCGCGACGGAAGACCACCTCTTCGGCTCCTCCGCTCTCTGGCAGGTCTATACCAAGGCAGATCCGAAATACTCAGGCCGCGTGACCGTGCCCGTGTTGTGGGACAAGCAGCAGAACACCATCGTCTCCAATGAATCGGCGGAAATCATCCGCATGTTCAACAGCGCCTTCAACGGCCTGACGGGATCGGAAACGGATTACTACCCGGAGCCACGCCGCACCGAAATCGACAAGCTGAATGACCTGATCTACGACACGGTCAATAACGGCGTCTACAAGGCGGGCTTTGCCACGACGCAGGAAGCCTATCAGGAAAACGCGATCAAGGTCTTCGAAACGCTGGATATTCTGGAAGAGCGACTCGAAAAACAGCGCTTCCTTCTGGGTGCTGAACAGACGGAAGCCGACTGGCGGCTATTCACCACGCTCGTTCGTTTCGATCCGGTCTATGTCGGCCACTTCAAATGCAACATCCGTCGCATTCACGATTACCCCAACCTGACCGGCTATCTGCGAGATCTCTTCCAGACGCCCGGCGTGCCGGAGACGGTGGATATGCGCCACATCAAGGAGCATTATTACCGCAGCCACAAGACCATCAATCCCACCGGCATTGTTCCGGTCGGGCCGGAGCTTGAGCTGGAAAAGGCGCATGACCGCGCGCGACTTGGTTGATATCAGACTTACCAGTAATCGTCGGGCGAAACCTCGCCCGCCAGTTCCGCAAGCCGCCTGCGCGTGGCTGCCGTCGTGCCTTCCGGCAGGGCATCGAGGGCAAAGAACCCGCTTTCGCTGATCTCACGGTCGGGCGCTTTGATTGCCATCTGCCGCACATCAAGGCGATAGAACAGCACGTGGTCACGGTCGCTGGTGCGATTGTTGAAGTAAACGTGGAAGAGTTGCGGCGTAGAGGTCGCAACGAGATTGCCCTCCTCCCGAATTTCCTTGTGCAGCGCCTGAAGCCCGGTTTCCTGCCGCTCCACCCCGCCGCCCGGCATATGCCAGCCAGGAACGTAGGTGTGGCGCACCAGAAAAACCCTGCCCGCCTCATCGAAACAGGCCGCCCGCACCCCAAGCGTCATGCCCCTTCGCATGAAGAAGAACAGGTGCAGAATGCGTTTTGCGACTTTCGCAAATATCCGCCGGAACCCTTGGCCCCATTCACTGTTTTCACCCAATGCTCAACTCTCCTTTATCCCATTGAAAAATCGGGGTTTCGCATTGGACGCTCACTGCATGATACGTTATGGCTGGATGCATGTTTAAGCTCGCACATATATCCGATATCCACCTTGGCCCGCTACCGAAGCTCACCTTCCGCGAGCTTGCATCGAAACGCATCACCGGCTTTGTGAACTGGCGGCTCAATCGCCGCAAGCACCTTTTCACCGATACACTCGAAAAGCTGCTGGACGATATGGAAAGCAAGGTGCCTGACCACACCGCGATCACCGGCGATCTGGTCAATCTGGCCACCGGCATCGAAATCCGCGCCGCCGCCGACTGGCTGGAAGAGGTTGGCGATCCGCTGAAGGTCTCAGTCGTGCCCGGCAATCACGATGCCTATGTTCCCGGCGCACACGATAAGGCTATGGCCGCCTGGTACCCTTACGTGCGCGGCGATGGTGACGAAGATCATTGGGACGAAGACCGCAAGATTTTCCCTTATATGCGCGTCCGTGGCCCCGTAGCGCTGATCGGCTGCTCCACATCCATCGCGACCCCGCCCTTTTCCGCCACCGGCTATTTCGGTCGCCGTCAGGCCCGCGCCACCGCAGACCTGCTGAAGAAGGCGGGCGAACAAGGCCTGTTCCGCGTGGTCATGATCCACCACCCCCCGATCCGCGGTGCCGCCGCCACCCACAAACGCATGATCGGCATCCGCCGCTTCGCCGCAGCCATGGGCACGGGCGGCGCGGAACTCGTGCTGCACGGCCACACGCATCTCAACACGGTCTATTGGCTAAACACCCATCGCGGCCAGGACCACATCCCCGTCGTCGGCATAGCCTCTGCCAGCCAGGGCCCCGGCGGCGCAAAGCCCCGCGCCGGCTACAACCTCTTCCACATCTCCGGCAGCCCCGGCAGCTGGAACGTTACCTGCGAACGCTTCAGCCTAAACGAAAAGGCCACCGGCATGGAGTTGGAAGACGTCCGCGTTTTCTATGACAATGGTAGGCCGCTTGGTTTCGGTAATCCTGTGGAGCAGGCGCCGGAGGAGTGACTGGAGGCCCAACAACCGGGTCCTGACAGTATCACTCCGTCATCCTCGGCCCTGTTGTAAAGACCGGACACATCCCTGACAGATGTTCGGAGACATCCCTGACAGTGCGGCCTAGCTTTCAAGGTTGATTTTTGCGACCTGGGTTGCGCCGAAGAAGACGCCGTAGAGGCCTGTGCGGTTGAGGGATCGGATGGCCAGGCGTTCGTTTCTGAAGGCGTTCGGCACCCGCCAGGTCTTGCCCTTGAAGCTGACATAGCCCTTGGTCGAACTGACGCAGCGAACGATCTCGCTTCTGTCGTAGATGGGCTCTGGAAGCTGGTTGGGAAATGCACGTGAGGAAGGCCGATAGCGGCTTGCGGGCACGGCCATGCCGAGCGCTTCGTGCGGGCGATGGTGATTGTAGATACGGCGCCAGCGGTCGAACGCTTTTTGGGCGTGGGCCTGATCCAAGAGCGTTGTGAAGTCCGTCACTTCCGCCTTGAGACTACGATGAAACCGTTCGTTCTTGCCACGACCCTGCGGATGATAAGGCCGGGAATGGATCAATTCGATGCCAAGCTTCAACAGCCAGACCCGCAGCCGCGTCCATTGATTGGGCACGCCCGCACCCCATGGATTGCCATTGTCGCAGTAAATGGCCATCGGCATGCCATAGCGACGAAAGATCGCCTCCAGCCTGGCCCGAACGGTCTCCAGCTGCTCGTTGGGGCAGGCTTCGATGGCAATGGCGAAGCGGGAGTGGTCATCGATGATGGTTAGGGGATAGCACCAGTTGCCACAGGCCATCTGGATGCGCCCTTTGAAGTCCATTTGCCAGAGGAGGTTGGGCGCCTCGCGCTCGAAGCGACCGTTTGCCATGCGCTCACTCGGTCGCGCCCCGATCCTGCCATGGCGGGAAAGAACGGCATGCACGGTGGAGACGCAAGGCGGCTCCATACCAAGGTCGCGCATTCGCCTTGCGATCTTGCGGGCACCCCAGGCCGGGTGCTCGTCACGAATATCGACGACACTGCGCTCCAGATCATCGGGGGTTCGAAAAGGGCTTGAATGCGGACGACGGGAGCGATCCTGCACGGTCTCTCCCGCCTTTGCCCGCCGCAGCCAAAGATACCCCGTCTGCCGACTGATGCCGAAACGCTTGGACAAAGCCGAAACATTGGCCCCCTCCAACGACGCAAGCATCACAAATTCGCTTCGCTGATCCACGACAGACACCTCCCGCCAAGCCATCCCGACCTCCTTTGCCACAGAGCAAAACTGTCAGGGATGTCTCCGAACATCTGTCAACTATGTCTCAAGGCTGTACACCTGTGCCGAGGATCTGCTGACGCTGCACAAAATTCCAAGTAGCAGATGCTCGGGACAGGCCCGAGCATGACGATCAGAGGGCGACTGATTACTTCGCCCGCTCTTCCAACACCCTGTTCGCCGCCGACACAATCGCCTCCAGCGAAGCCGCGACGATATTGGTGTTGACGCCTGCGCCGAACAGCTTGCCACCCGGATGCTCCATCTCGACATAGGCGATGGCCGAGGCGTTGGAGCCGTGTTGGAGGGAGTGTTCGGAGTAGTCGTTCACCGACAGGTCGATGCCGAGATAGGTGGACAGGGCGTTGATGAAGCCATCGATCGGGCCGGTGCCCTTGCCTTCGATGCGCTTGATCTCGCCATTGTCGGTAATCTCGGCGGCAACCACGCGCACGCCCTTGAAATCCCCCGCCGGATAGGTGTGGTGATCCACGAACTTGATGCGCGCATTCGGCTGCGTCACGTAACGCTCGATGAAGCGTTCGTGGATGCGCTTGGCGGGCAGTTCCACGCCTTCCTCATCGGTGATGCGCTGGATGTCTTCGCGGAATTCCACCTGCAGGTTGCGCGGCAGGTTGATGCCGTAATCCTGCTGCAGAATGTAAGCGATGCCGCCCTTGCCCGACTGCGAGTTGATGCGGATGATCGCCTCGTAGGAGCGGCCGACATCCTTCGGGTCGATGGGCAGATACGGCACTTCCCAGACCGGGTGGTTGGCGACCTTGATGGCCTTCATGCCCTTGTTGATCGCATCCTGATGCGAGCCGGAAAACGCGGTGTAGACCAGTTCGCCCACGTAAGGATGACGCTCGGGAATGGTCATTTCGTTGGAATATTCATAGACCGATTTGATGCGCTCGATATCGGTGCAATCCAGTTCCGGGTCGATGCCCTGCGTGTACATGTTGAGCGCCAGCGTCACCACGTCCACATTGCCGGTGCGCTCACCATTGCCAAACAGCGTGCCTTCCACGCGGTCGGCACCCGCCATCAGGCCCAGTTCCGTGGCGGCAATGCCGGTGCCACGGTCGTTGTGCGGGTGCAGCGAGATGATGACGTTTTCGCGGTTGTCGATGTTGCGGCACATCCACTCGATCTGGTCCGCATAGATGTTCGGCGTCGCCATTTCAACGGTCGAAGGCAGGTTCAGGATCAGCTTGTTATCCGCCGTCGGCTTCACGACCTCGACGACTGCATTACAAATCTCAAGCGCCACTTCCAGCTCCGTGCCGGTGAAGCTTTCCGGCGAATATTCGAAGCGATAACCGCCGCCAGCCTTGGCCGCCATATCGGTAATCATCTTGGCGGCATCGACGGCGATCTGCTTGATGCCTGGCACGTCCTTCGCAAACACCACGCGGCGCTGCAATTCGGAGGTGGAATTGTAGAAGTGGATAATCGGGTTCTTGGCGCCTTCCAGCGACTCGAACGTGCGGGTGATCAGTTCCGGACGGCACTGAACCAGCACCTGCAAGGACACATCTTCCGGCACTCCGCCCTGCTCCACGCACCAGCGGGCGAAATCGAAATCCGTCTGCGAGGCGGATGGGAAACCGATCTCGATTTCCTTGAAACCCATGTCCAGCAGCAGCTTGAACATGCGCGCCTTGCGATCATGCCCCATGGGGTTGACCAGCGACTGGTTGCCATCACGCAAGTCGACCGAACACCAGATCGGTGCCTTGTCGATTGTCTTGCCCGGCCATGTGCGGTCAGGAATGTTGATGGTTGGGTACGGGCGGTACTTTACGCCCGCTTCCGGCATGCCCTTGGAAAAATTGGTCTTGGCGTCCATAGTCTTGCTCCTTGCGGCATCTGCGGGCTGAAAAGCCTCTGGCAGATGCTTGGCCTATTTGGGCCTAAAATCCAGTATAAGGTGAGATTTCGAGTTGAGGAGCATTCGCGCCAGCGGGCTTTCGGCCGCCGGGCGCTCCTCACTGGACCCGGCAACCGCGTGTAAGGTCGAGGCTAAGAAGCGAGAGTGCACCGCACGGCGAAGCGTTCGCAGAAATCTGCGCGCTCATGCCGGAAAAGGTTTCGGTGCAAGTGGTCATGCCAAAGCTTATAAGCGGCGAAATATTCTGTTGCAAGTCATCCCCTCAATCGTTCCCAAATTTCTTTCCGTTGGCATTTTTCAGCGTCGACACCAAAATGCTCCAAAACCTGCTCAGAACATCCACCCACTCAGCCCCTCTTATCAGTTGTGGCGTTTCGCGGTCGTTCTTGCCATTTTCGCGCGACTTTTCAGACAAATTACTTTTCCTTTCTAGCACTGACCACCCGCTGAAGACCCATCATCACCCCGCCGCCGATCAGTCCCCAGAATGCGCCGGAAATGCCCGCAAATGACAGGCCTGACGCCGTGATGAGGAAGGTTATGGCGGCGGCTTCGCGTGTTTCCGGTTCTTTGAACGCTGCCACGGCTGAGCCGGAAAAGGCGCCCACCAGTGCAAGTCCGGCTACGGCCTGAATAAGGATCGGCGGGGCGAGTGCCACGAAGGCGGTGACGACGCCAGCGAGCAGGCCGAAAATGATGTAGCCCACGCCGCCGATGATGGCGGCCCAATAGCGGCGCTTCGGATCGGCATGGGCATCCTCGCCCGCGCACATGGCAGCGGTGATGGCGGCAAGGTTGACCGCGTGCCCGCCAAAAGGCGCGGAAAGCAGGGAGAAAAAGCCGGTTGTCGCAAAAAGCGAGCCGGGCTGCGGATCGTAATTATGAACTTTCAGCACGGCGATGCCGGGAATATTCTGCGAGGCCATGGTGACGATGAAAAGCGGCAGCGCAATCGAGACGACGGCATGAAGGCTGAATATCGGCGTTACCCACTCCATCGGCGGCGCGAGCGATTGAGATAACGAATCGAGTGCGCCTGCGGGAATATCGACGCCGAAAATCATGACCAGCACGAAAGCAGCCAAGGCAGCGGGCACGGCAAACAGGCGCTTGAAGGCACCGACAATGATCCAGGCAAGAATGATCGGCAGGCCGAAGGCCGGGTTGAAGCCGATGGCCTTGATCGGCGCAAAGCACAGGCCGATGATGACGCCGGATAGCATGGCATTGGCCAGTGGTGCCGGAATGGAGGCCACGGCGCGGCCCAGCGGCTTGAACAAACCCGCAATGATGATGAAGACCGCGCAGATAATGAACGCGCCGACTGCTGCCGGAAAACCGCCGTCGATGACGCCAGTCGTTGCCAGCAACGCGGCGCCGGGCGTGGACCAGGCGATGCTGACCGGCAAGCGCGTTGCCGCCGACAGCACGATGGCGCAAACGCCCATGGCAACAGACAGCGCCATGATCCCCGAAGCCGCCTCAAAATCCGTCGCACCAACCGCCTTCAACCCTTGCAGAACGACGGCAAAGGAACTGGCAAAACCGACGAAAGCGGTTAGGCAGCCCATGAAAAGGGATTGAACGGAAAAATCTTTCAGCATGGCGAGACTCGGATGATGTGAAGCCGGAAAGGCAATGAAGGCAGATCAAAAAAGCTGCACGCCCGCAAGTAGCAGCCAGCAACTGATAGTACGCGCGAACGATCAGTCATCGAAATTCTCGCCCGCTGGCAGGCTGTACGCGTCCCACTTGGCTTCCGGTATCTCATCGCCCAGCGCGAATTCAAACGCATCGACCGCCTCCATGCTTGCGGCGACCTGACAGGAATATTTGAGATTGTACCAGTGGCCTTTGCTCCTGACGGCGGCTCCATCTGCGGTGATTTTCTGCCCGTTACGGCGCGTATCTGCCATGGCATAGGACACGAGGAAGTCTGCCTTGATGCGGGTTTTCCAGCGGCTGACCTGCTCCATTGCTTCCAGATTGCACAACTGGATCATCCGCTCCTCTGGGCTGAGTTTTCGCAAATCGCTGGCGGTGCCTTTGCTTTTCGAATTCTTCAAAACCTCCGATGCATAGAAATGACTGGCGCGAACAAAGGTGCTGGATTTGGTTTCGGTCTTCGGGGCGCTTGAAGTTGGAGACCCTTCCTCGGTCTGGTCCTTCGTCGCAGGACTTTCTGGGGAAAGCGGCTTCGCCACATCGGCTTCCCGCGTAACGTTTTCGGCTCTGGCATCGACCTTCGGCTCTTCGGAAGGCTCAGCCGTATTTTTGTCGTCAAAACTATCCGCAGGCAGCAACTCGACGGAAACCGTGCTTTCAGGCGCGGCAGGCTTCAGCGGGGTGAAATGCAGGAAGATGAGAGCGAATATCGCCGCGAGATGGAAAATAGCGGATGTGCCCAAAGGCCCCAGTCCATTCCAGCTCTGTGGTGCGGTTGCCTGCATGGTGAGACTTCACGGTTCGAGCATCGGAGGGCAAGCGGATTTCGCGCGATGATTGTGCAAAGTTTCGATGCAAACTCTCTTTGTCTTTCTCATGGCATCAACACCGAAATCTTTCCCAAGCTTCGCCGTTCACGCGGCAGCACCTGCCCGTGGCTTGAACTTCTCATTCTCTCCATCGCTTCACCTTTGAGGACGAGGCCATGGCATTTCGGACGGGGCGCAGAAAGCTGCCTCGTTAAGTAGTTTAGTATGTGGCACCTCTCAGCGCCCCGTTCGGCTCTTTAGGCAGAGCCGCAATCCTCTTGCCATGGCTGGCAGAACCCGGATGGCAAGGGTTAAAAACCTTGCCGGAGAACCGGTCGGACTTGATCAAGGTCCAACCCTTTCCATCCGGGTGCGATGATGGTTGCCCGCCATCGCCCTGCCAGTTCGGCCACACCTGCCTTCGAAGGATACGACGCCCGATCTGGCGAGCGCCGCCTTGCCTTCGATCCGTTGCTCGCCAAGCCCCACCTGCCCGTCACGGCGAGGCAGCGCCTTGCGATCCGTCCGCTCCCCTTTTCGGGGTGAACGGGGCAGATGCAGCGTCTTCCTGTGTACCGCCTGACTTTCGCCTCTCATCCTTTTGGCCGCGTTCGGCCAGAAGGATGATCAACTGTCGGTACACCCGGCGACAGTTGATTCTGTCGGGCATCGGGAGGGTCATGCCAGCCGGTCCGCAACCGGCATTTCCCTCCTCCCGTTGCCGCCGGGGGGATTGCTGCTCGACCCTGGGAATGGAGAGGCCGCGTAACCTCTTCACCCCCAGCACCGACCCCGCCTCGCCGCAACGCCTTGCGGTGTATCCGAGGGCGGGATGAGGGGAGTGTACGGGCGGTTTTGGGGGTGGGGAAAAATGTTGGGGATTTTTTTTAAAAAAATTCGCCGTGCTCGGGCTTGTCTCACTGCTGTCCGGTTTGAACTGAGTGGGTAGTTTGGGGCGAGAACAGCTCCACCACCCGTCACCCCGGCCCTGAGCCGGGGTCCAGCAGACGCGCGTCTGCGCGTCAAAAGAGTCTTCCAGACCGCGGACTTGGTCTGGCTGGATCCCGGATCAAGTCCGGGATGACGGAGGTGGGGAGTGCCGTTGCCGCATTCACAGCCAGCGTTGCACTGGCGAGTCCGAGTTCGTGCAGAGTGCAAAAACGAAATGCGAGGTTGCGGGTGTTTCGACGTGCGTGGATCCTCGGGTCAGGCCCACTGCTGTCCGGTTTAAATTTTCGGAGTAGCCTTAAGCTATTGATCCCGTTCTATTTTGGATGTTTTTCTGCGATTTTGACGTCGCTACGAGAGAACGATATGTGCCGGGGGGGACGAAGAGCGTCGCAAAGCCCACCTCCGTCATCCTCGGGCTTGTCCCGAGGATCTGCAACCGATTGATTTTGTTGACGTTGGTAGATCCTCGGCACAAGGCCGAGGATGACGGTTGCGGGCGGATTTACCGTCTCTCCTCAAGCCTCTGGCCTTGCATAAAGCGCTAAGGAATCTAAACCGGACAGTAGTGGGTCAAGCCCGAGGATGACGGAGGGTGGGGTGTGCGTTGGTGGGGTAAAGGGACACCCCTCACCAAGAAAACCTAGGACTTCGCTTTGCGAAGTCGAGGTTTTCTATCCTCTCCCACAGGGGGAGAGGAAAATGTGCCGCACCGTTTCGCTCTTTCTCAAGCCTTCTTGAGAATAGGAACGGTGCCTCGGGTTACCTCTCCCCCTGAGCTTGTCGAAGGGGTGGGAGAGGACGAAAATCATGATCTTAGCGCAAGCTAAGTCATAGATTTTTCAGGTGAGGGGTCAGCTTTTCCTCGCAGTTTTTCAAAACAAAAACGCCCGGACTTTCATCCGGGCGTTCTGATATTCTATCGATCTCTATCAGCCGCGCTTGCGACCGCGACCGGCGTTGCCGGCGGGGCGACCTTGACCGGCTGGTGCGAAAGAGCCGGACTTGCGGGCTGGGCGACCCTGGCCGCCGCGATGATTGCGGTTGCCGGCGGGCTTTCCGGCTGGCGCGCCGTCGACCTTGGTGCGCTTGAAGTCCGACGTGACTTCGAGATCGTTGTCACGTTCTACAGGAGCGAATTCACCGGCGCGCTGGCCACGGAAATCTCCGTTGCGACGTCCGCCCTCACGATGGCCGCCTTCACGGTGACCGCCCTCGCGACCACCTTCTCTGTGGCCACGAGCCGGACGATCGCCATGGGAGCGCTCACCGCGCTCGCCACCCTGACGACGACCGCCATTGCCATTGCCATTGCCGTTTCCACGACCGCCGCGATTGCCGCTGCCGCGGGTCGGGCTTGCGAGGCCTTCCGGGCGCTCGCCGGAGAGGACAGGAATTTCGATCTTCATCAGCTTTTCGATATCGTGCAGCAGGCGGGTTTCGTCCGGGGCGCAGAATGCGATGGCGATGCCATCACGGCCTGCGCGGGCTGTACGGCCGATACGGTGAACATAAGCATCCGCCACTTCCGGCAGATCGTAGTTGAAGACGTGCGTCACGGCGGGAATATCGATACCGCGCGCGGCAACGTCCGTTGCCACCAGCACCTTGATCTCACCATCCTTGAAGCCCTTCAAGGCGCGTTCGCGCTGGCCCTGGCTCTTGTTGCCATGGATAGAGGAAACCTTGAAGCCGACATGCTCGAGATGCTTGTAGAGCTTCTCGGCACCATGCTTGGTGCGCAGGAAGACGATGGCGCGACCATCGGGATTTTCCGTCAGGGACTTCTTCAGGAGATCCGTCTTGTCGTTCTTGCCGCCAACGAAGTGAACATACTGCTCCACCTTATCGGCAGCCTTGCCCGGAGGCGTGACTTCGACCTTGGCAGGCTCGGTCAGGTAGCTGTGCGCGAGCTCGGAAATCGCCTTCGGCATGGTGGCCGAGAAAAGCAGCGTCTGGCGCTTTGCAGGCACCATCTTGGAAATCTTGCGCAGATCGTGAATGAAGCCGAGATCCAGCATCTGGTCGGCTTCATCAAGCACGAGATGCGTGACCTTGGAGAGCGAAATCGCGTTACGGGCAATCAGGTCCAGCAGACGACCGGGGGTGGCCACCAGAATATCCGGGCCCTTTTCCAGCTGAAGCTGCTGCTTGTTGATGGATGCGCCACCAACGACCTGGTTGATGCGCAGAGGCGTCTTGCGAACGAAGGCGCGCAGGCTCTCGCCGATCTGGTTTACCAGCTCGCGCGTGGGCGCAAGGATGAGGCAGCGCGTCGTGCGGTTTGCCGGACGCTCGCCGTGCTTCATCAGCATTTCGATGATCGGCAGGCCGAAAGCGGCAGTCTTGCCGGTGCCTGTCTGTGCAAGGCCGATGACATCGCGGCCTTCCAGCAGAAATGGAATGGCTTTTTGTTGAATGGGAGTAGGAGTTGTATATCCAAGAGCCGTAACAGCAGCCACGAGCTTTTCGGAGAGGCCGAGTTCGTTAAAACTGGTCAATTATATCGCCTTTCGGGGCGCCAAAACGCTTCTACCCGGTTCAGCCATGCTGCCCGGTTGTTCTGGCGTCAAGAACCCCGCGTGAATTGGGAACTTGTAGGTTGAAATGACTTTCTGCGCTCAAGAGCTGGCGACCCGCGCCAAGCTCCGTATCAAATGCGCTTTTCCTTCATGCGTGCGTATATTTTCAGTGGACGCTACAGCTCACGCGGCTGTCGAAGGTGAAAGCTTGGAGTGGCATGTGGTCGCTTTATGACGGAAAGTCAAGCAAATCTTTGGATTTGGCACCTTAGCCCGTGCATTTTCATAGTTAAAAAAGCGTGAAAAGCCACCCCGACCCATGGTTTTTCATCATCTTCTCTCTTAGCCTAGCAACAATATAAAGGCATTGATTCCACGTATATTACCTTGAAGCTTTGGAGCGCGGTTTGAGTAACGAAGGCGGTTTGCTGGAAAAAGCTTGCGAGGGTGTGCTCTCGCTGGATTTGCCCGCCTGCGTCAAAGACAGCCAGTTGCGTTACGTCTGCGTCAATGATGCCTATGCGCGCTTCGCAGGCAAAAGCGCAAAGGACATGCCTGGGCGCACCAGCCGCGTGATCTTCAACAAGGCCGAGGATGTGGACCGGGAAGACAAGGAACGCCGCTGTCTCGTTTTCGCCACCGATGAAATTGCCACTTGCAAAAGCAGTCTTCTGGCCGAGAGCCACGCCATTCGTTGCGAACGCTTCATCGACGAAGAAGGGCAGATCTACCTCTACGAAGTCTTCGAAACGATGCCGCGCTTCGAGCCAAGTGGCGAAGCATCCTCGATTGCCGAGCCATCCGGGCCACAGGCTATGGCGGGCGAAGGCGCGAGTCTGCCGGATGGCACGCTCCATGTTCTTCAATCCCTGCCCGTTGGCGTCATGCTGCTGAGCCCGGACCTGACGATTGAATATGCCAATCAATGCTTTTACGACCTCTGGGAGCTTCCGGAACAGCCGGATCTGGCGGGCAAGCCCTATCGCGATTATCTCCAGCTTGGATATGAAAGCGGTCTCTACGATCTCGGCTCCATCACCTTCGAGGAGATGTATCAGGATCGTCTCGCCAAGCTAAAGTCGATAGAGGGCCGCACCTCGCGGGAGGTGGAAAGCAAGAGCGGCAAATGCACCCTGCTGTCGAAAACGCGGATCGCGGGCGGGCGCATTCTGATCACCTTTTCCGACAGAACCGCAGTCCGCGCCCGCGAGCGCGAAATTGCCGAGGCGCAAGAGGAAGTTCAGCGCCTTGGCGAATATATGCGCGATGCGACGACAGCCATGGCGCAGGGGTTGGCGCTTGTAAAAGACGGAAAGATCATTCTTTCCAATGAAGCGATCACCCGCATGTTCGATGTTCCCGCCGCCTCGCTGGCACCTGGGGAAAGCTGGCTTCCTTTCTTCGACATCTGCGCGGCGCGCGGCGATTTCGGTAGCGAGGCCGAGACAGCGGACACTCTTGCCTACTGGCAGGAAAGCGTCGCCAATGGCGAACCTTTTTCATCGCTGATCCATGTCGATGGTCGCAGGTGGCTCAATCTGGAAACCACGATCAGCGCCGGTAAATATTGGCTCGTTATCGTCACCGACGTAACGGACATGAAGATGCGTGAGGCGGAGCTGGAAGGTTTGCTTGCAAGGGCCGAGGCCGCAGATCGCGCGAAATCCGAATTTCTCGCCAATATGAGCCATGAAATCCGCACGCCGATGAACGGCATTCTCGGCATGGCGGAACTGCTGTCCAAATCTCGGCTGGATACGCGGCAGAAGACGTTTACCGACGTCATCGTTAAATCCGGCAATGCACTGCTGACCATCATCAACGACATTCTGGACTTCTCCAAGATGGATGCAGGCCAGATGTCGCTGCGCAGCGCGCCGTTCGATCCTGTCGAAGCCATCGAGGATGTGGCTTCGCTTCTCGCGGCTCAGGCGCAGGAAAAGAACATCGAACTGCTGGTCAATATCGATGCATCGGTACAGCACACCGTCGATGGAGATGCGGCGCGTTTTCGCCAGATCGTGACCAATCTCGTCGGAAACGCCATCAAGTTCACCGAGACGGGCCATGTGCTGATCAGGCTTGGCGCGGAAGCGACCGATCAATCGGAATTGCTGCTGAAACTCGTCGTGGAAGATACCGGCGTCGGTATTGCCAAAGACAAGCTGGACACGATTTTCGAGAAGTTCAGTCAGGTGGATAGCTCATCCACGCGGCGTCATGAGGGAACGGGGCTTGGCCTTGCCATTACCGTCGGGCTGGTCGGTCTCTTCGGTGGCAAGATCGATATTCAGAGCGAAGTTTCAAAAGGCTCGACCTTTTCGATCACCCTGCCGCTTCCCATCGTGGCAAAGCGCGCCGAGGCAGTGTATCTGCCGATGGATACGCACAGGCCGAGCGTGCTGATCATAGACGACAATGCGGTCAATCGCGACATTCTGACCGAACAACTGGGCAGCTGGAACATCGACTGCTGCGCCGCCGAAAGCGGCGCCATCGGCCTTGCAATTCTGGAAGAGGCGGCGGCACTCGGAATGCAAACGGATGCGGTGATCCTCGATTATCACATGCCGGGAATGCACGGCTTCGAAGTGGCGCGCAAGATGCGCGGCAACCCGAGGCTCTCCGACATACCCATCATCATGCTGACCTCTCTCGATGCCGGAGATGAGGATGCTGCCGATACGAAGATCGAGGCGCATTTGATGAAACCGGTGCGGGCACGGCTGCTGCGCAAGACGCTCAATGATGTGGTTCGCAGCGCACGGATTCGCCGGTCGGGGGACATGATGGGCACGGTGAGTGCGCCCAAATCAGCAACGCCTGCGTCACCTACTCCCTACCGTGAAACTGCCCCACCGCAGAAATCCATTCCCGGAACAGCATCGCAACTGGATGTTCTGGTGGCAGAAGACAATGACGTGAACCAGATCGTTTTCACCCAGATCCTCCAGCAATCCGGCCTGCGTTTTCGTATCGTCGAAAACGGCAAGAAGGCGGTCGAAGCCTGGCGGAACGAACAGCCTTCGCTCATTCTGATGGATGTGTCCATGCCGGTGATGAATGGCCATCAGGCAACGCGAGCCATTCGCGAGATCGAGGAAAGTGCCGGGGATGATGGCGCTCGGGTGCCGATCATCGGTGTTACGGCGCATGCGCTGGAGATGGATCGGGATCTATGTCTTGCGGCAGGAATGGATGATTACATATCCAAGCCGATAAGCCCTGAATTGCTGCAGGCCAAGATTGCGGGCTGGCTTTCGAAGCGGCAGTTGGAAGCTCTTCCCAATTGAAAAAAGCCGGAACGCCATGCGCTCCGGCTTGTCTCTTATACGTCGATCAGCGCTTATCGACCGAGAATGCGCCTGGGCCGGATGTGACCAGGAACAGGAAGACGAAGCAAAACAGGATTGCCGCATCGCCACCGTTCAAAACGGGGAAAACGCTCTTCGGGGCATGCGCCATGAAATAGGCAACCGCCATCTGACCGGACAGGAGGAAAGCCGCAGGGCGGGTGAAGAGGCCGACGAGAACGAGAATGCCGCCGACGAGCTCGAGAAGAGCTGCAACGAGAAGCAGCGTCGGAAGAGAACCTTCCATCTGCGAAGCAGGAAAGCCGAACAGCTTCTGCGTGCCATGCTCGATGAAAAGAAGAGCGGCAATGATGCGGAGTGCTGCAAGAGCATAAGGCTGGTAGCGAGACAGTTTATCAAATAGCGACATGAGTCGTTGGCCCTGGTTGAAGTTTGCTTGAGCGTCGATAATCAGCAAATTGGCGGATCGAAAATCACATTCCCGGCAACGAAACGCAGAAACCTAATAAAGAAATCATCAATTCTCTACAGGGTTGAAAAAGCAATGGATTATGCGGCGAAACTGCATCAACGCAACCGGAAGAATACTCTTCTTCAGGCACTTGGGCGAGAATTATTTTCACGCCGACAACCAGCCGAAGTGCTTTTCAGGCCGTCATCAGAACTTCGCCCTGATAGGCGGGCGCAAAAGGCTTGAAGCTGATGGAGCCATCGACGATTGTTGCAACCGTGTTGGCGGGAACGATATCCCATTTCTCACCGCCTGTGCCGAAAGGCTCGGAGGCAATGGCAATCCCCTCCCCCATATTGCGCCAATAGAGCGTGGGCGGGCGCGCGTCGCTGGACCAGCGGAAAGCATGCAGCGTGTTGCCATCAGCATGGATGGCGCTGAAGCGGATCGGCTGATCCAGACCGGCGCGAAGCACTACATCCATGCAAATCTCAAGCGTGCGCGCCAGGGCACTCACCGGATCCTTGTCGAGACCGAGACCGGCGGCAATCAGGAAGATCGCTTCGCTGTCACCGTTTCCGGCGCGCGAGCAATAGACATCGTCGGAAATATGCGCCTCGATGGCGCGCTTGACCTTCTCGTAACCGCCGATCTGGCCGTTATGCATGAAGAGATGCCGCCCGAAACCGAATGGATGGCAATTGGCCATGGAAACGCCGCCGGTGGTGGCGGAACGAACATGGGCCAGAAACATGCCTGCCCGGATCTGGTGGCAGAGCGATGTGAGGTTCTTGTCCGACCAGGCGGGCAGAATGCCGCGATAAATGCCCGGTTCGCCGCGCTCGCCATACCAGCCAATGCCGCAACCATCACCATTGACCACCGTCTTTGCCTCACGGGCGGCGAGCGATTGGCTGATCAGCGAGCTTTCCGGCTCGATCAACAGCGAATCGAGCCAGACAGGAGAGCCGGAATAGGCCAGAAAACGGCACATGCGAATACCTTCGATTGAGGTTTCAAGCGCGTGTATTAGAGCGCCTTCTTATTAAGAGCCTGTTTAAAAACTCGGACGGGTCGATCCGGTGATGCTTTTCGCGCCCTGCTGCGTCAAAAATCTTGCCGATATCAAAGGATATCGCTTACGATCTTCTCCTTGCAGGACACAAAAATCATTCTCCGGCTCTCCGCCGCCGAGTTTCCAAACAAACTCTAAGAAGACGCTCTTGACGCCCGATCAAGGCGTTTATTTGATCGATCAGGACTGCAGAACGATGACCCGCGCGCCGACGGGAACGCGCTGATAGAGATCGATGATGTCATGGTTGAGCATGCGGATGCAGCCGCTGGACATGGCGTGTCCGATGGACTGCGGCTGGTTGGTGCCGTGCAGACGGAACATCGTGTCGTTGCCATTGCGGTAAAGATAAAGCGCGCGGGCACCCAGCGGATTGTTGAGACCGCCTGGCATGCCGCCCGCGTATTTCAGGTTCCGTTCCGGCTCGCGGCGGATCATGTTCGGGGTCGGCGTCCAGCTTGGCCACTCGGCCTTGCGACCGATATAGGCATTGCCCTTCAAAGCCAGACCCTGACGACCGACGCCGACGCCATAGCGAACGGCGCGTCCATTGCCCAGAACGTAATAGAGGCGGCGCGCGGGCGTATCCACGACAACCGTGCCTGCGGGATGGGTCGTCTCATAGGCGACTTCCTGACGGCGCAGCTCCGGCTTGATCTTCTCAAGCGACATGGCCGGCATCGGAAATCTTTCATCCGGCAAAGCCGCATAATTCTGTGGCCGACCGGCAAAGTTCGTGCTCGCGCACCCAGCCAGTAACAGCGGCAATCCGAACAGGACACCACGACGCGAAATCGACATATTACCCCCTGCCTCACGAATCTTTCGATTTAACAAGGGGTATAATTTTATGGTTAACAAACCTCTAATTGCAGAGGCCAAAGGTTAAGACGAGAGCGGCCTTAAAGTTGAGTGACCCGCCATTTCCCCGCGGACCGGATTTGAACGTTTCACGCCCGGCCAACGGAAGATTGAGAATTTCTGATTTTAGCAGACCGTGAAATTCAGGCCCCGTCGCTGAAACTTTAAGCAGAAGAGCAGGTAACGCGCAAAAAAATCCTTCATCATCCATGACTTGCAGGTGAAACCTTTGCCCTCCTGCCGCATTTTAGAGCGGAGGGGAAAAGACTGCTTTAATTTCAGTCGGTTTGCGGGAAACCGAACCAATCAAAAAATCTGGATCGTGAACCACGCATGCGGCTTGCATTGGCACTGGCGTTGTATTCAAATGTGAAAAAAGGGGAACCCAAAGTTGGCATTTGACGAAATGATAAATGCGGACTCGACGCCGCGAAGCCCATACGAAAACTACAACGATTGGTACAGCCGACAGGACAGGGCGCACCTGATCCAGAAGTCCAAGGACGCGGAAAACATCTTCCGAAAAACCGGCATCACCTTTGCCGTGTACGGCCACGCAGACAGCGCCGAAAAACTCATCCCATTCGACATCATTCCCCGCATCATTTCCGGCAGAGAATGGCGCAAGCTTGCGCAAGGCATCGAGCAGCGCGTCATTGCCCTCAACGCCTTTCTGGATGACATCTACCACAAGCAGGAAATCATCCGCGCTGGCCGCATTCCGCGTGAGTTGATCGAGAAGAACGAGGCCTTCCTGCCGCAGATGATCGGTTTCCGGCCACCCGGCGGCGTGTACACGCACATTGTCGGAACGGATATCGTTCGCACCGGCGAGGACCAGTTCTACGTTCTGGAAGACAATGCCCGCACGCCTTCCGGTGTCAGCTACATGCTGGAAAACCGCGAAACCATGATGCAGATGTTCCCGGAGCTTTTCCACGAGAACAAGGTGCAGCGCGTCGAGGATTATCCTTATCTGCTGCGCCAGTCGCTGGCTTCGCTGGCACCTCCCGGCTGCAAGGGCAAGCCGCGCGTGGCTGTCCTCACCCCCGGCATCTATAATTCCGCCTATTACGAACACTCCTTCCTTGCCGATATGATGGGCGTGGAACTGGTGGAAGGCTCCGACCTGCGCGTGATGGACGGCAAGGTGAAGATGCGCACGACGCAGGGTTACGAGGCCATCGACGTGCTTTACCGCCGTGTCGATGACGACTTCCTCGACCCCCTCACCTTCCGCCCGGATTCCGCACTCGGCGTGCCCGGCATCATGGATGTCTATCGCGCAGGCAACATCACCATTGCCAATGCACCGGGCACCGGCATTTCCGATGACAAGGCCATCTATTCCTATATGCCGGAAATCGTTGAGTTCTACACGGGCCGCAAGCCGCTTCTGGAAAACGTGCCGACATGGCGCTGTTCCGAACCGGACAGCCTGAAATATGTGCTCGATAACCTGGCCGATCTGGTGGTGAAGGAAGTTCACGGCTCCGGCGGCTATGGCATGCTGGTTGGCCCCACGGCAACCAAGAAGGAGCGCACGCTTTTTGCCGAAAAGCTGCGGGCGCGCCCCGGCAATTACATTGCCCAGCCAACGCTTTCGCTTTCGACAGTGCCGATCATGGTGAAAAAGGGCATTGCTCCGCGCCACGTGGATCTTCGCCCCTATGTTCTCGTCTCCGACAAGGTGAAGATCATTCCCGGCGGCTTGACCCGAGTTGCCCTCAAGCAGGGCTCGCTCGTGGTCAATTCCAGCCAGGGCGGCGGCACCAAGGATACGTGGGTACTGGAGGACTGAGCCATGCTGGGAAGAACTGCAAACGGGCTCTACTGGATGTTCCGGTACATCGAGCGCGCTGAAAACATCGCTCGCCTGATCGATGCCGGACTTCGCGTTTCGCTGACGCGCAGCGGCAGCACGGATGAGGATTGGGACGGCGTTCTGCAAAGTGCGGGCGTTCGCGAGGCGTTTCTGCAAGGCAATGAGAAGGTGACATCCGCCGATGCCATCGATTACCTGCTGCGGGACAAGACAAACCCGTCAAGCGTCATGTCCTGCATCGACGCGGGCCGCAACAATGCCCGCATGGTGCGAACCGCGCTGACGCGCGAAACATGGGAAGCCACGAACGAATTCTGGATCGAGCTGAAAGGTCTACTCGGGCGCCGGCTGAAGCCAGCGGAACTGCCGCAGGTCATCGATGTCATCAAGCATCGGGCGGGGCTGGTGCGCGGTGCGTTTCACGGCTCCATGCTGCGCAACGATCTCTATAATTTCTCCCGCATCGGCACCTTCATCGAGCGGGCGGACAACACGGCGCGCATTCTGGACGTAAAATATTACGTGCTGCTGCCAGCGGCGGCAAAGGTCGGCTCTTCGCTGGATAATGCGCAGTGGGAATCCATTCTGCGTTCCGTTTCGGCCCACCGCTCCTATGGCTGGGTTTACGATGCGGAATACAAGCCCGCCAATATTGCCGACTTCCTCATTCTCAATGGGCGCATGCCGCGTTCGCTTGCCTATTGCTACGAAAAGATCGTCAGCAATCTCGGCTATCTGGCCAAGGATTACGGCGAGCGCCATCAGGCGCATGAGACATCCGAAGCCATTTTGTCCACGTTGAACAAAACCACCATAAACCGCGTGATGGATCAGGGCCTGCACGAGTTTCTGGAGGTCTTCGTTCACAAGAATGGCCAGTTGGGGCAGGAAATCACGGAAGGCTACCGCTTTTACCAGTAAGCGGGAAGACACGGGGATACAGGGCTTATGCGTCTGAAGATCAATCACACAACCGAATATCTCTATGAAGAACCGGTGCCATATTCGCTTCAGCGCCTGCGGCTGACACCTGCCAGCGGCCCGACGCAACGGGTGCTGAACTGGGACGTGGCCGTGGAAGGCGCGACGGTGGAGGTGCGTTACGACGATCATTTCGGCAACCGTGTCGAGCTTGTCGAAACCGAAGGTCCACGCCATGCCGTGAAAGTGGTGGCGGGTGGCGAGGTGGAAACGGAAGACAAGGCGGGCGTGTTCGGCCCGCATCTGGGCAACGCACCGCTCTGGCTCTACCTGCGCGACACGCCGCTGACGAAACCGGGAAAGCTGGTTCGCGAACTGGCACGCCAGAGTTCAGGCAGCACCGAGCTCGAGCGCCTGCATGAGTTGATGGCGCTGATACATCTGGAAGTGGAATATCAACCCGGAACCACGGACACCGAAACGACGGCGGAACAGGCGCTGGAAGCTGGAAGAGGCGTGTGCCAGGACCACGCCCACATCTTCCTTTCCGCCGCGCGTCTGCTCGGCTTTCCTGCACGCTACGTCTCCGGCTATCTGATGATGGAGGATGTGGCCGAACAGGTGGCGACCCACGCCTGGGGCGAAGCGCATATTCCGGGTCTCGGCTGGGTTGGCTTCGATGCGGCAAACAAGATCTGCCCGGATGAACGCTATGTGCGTATCGCAAACGGCCTGTGCTACCGCGATTGCGCCCCCGTCTCCGGCATGCGCGTCGGTCTTTCCGGCGAAAGCCTGACCGTTTCCGTGACGGTGCAGCAGACGCAGAGCCAAAGCCAGTCGCAAAGTTGAGTTGTGTTGATGACCCAAGCCCGAGACGACGACACGATCGAATTTTATGCCAGAGAAACTGTCGCCTATACCGCCAGAGGCAAGGGAGCCTCCTCCCGGCTGCAGACTTTCCTCGCCGCGTTACCTGCGGGTGGCATCATCCTCGAACTGGGCTGCGGTGCCGGGCAGGATAGCGAAGCCATGCTTGCGCTGGGCTTCGACGCTCGCCCGACGGATGGCACGCCGGAAATGGCCCGCTCCGCATCGGCCCGTCTTGGCATTCCGGTGAAAACGCTGCTGTTCGAAGATATTGATGAGCGGAATATCTATGATGGCGTCTGGGCCAATGCATGCCTGCTGCATGTGCCGAGATCCAGCCTTCCCTCCATCATCGAGCGCATTTACAACGCGCTGAAAAGCAATGGCGTCTTCTATGCCAGCTACAAGGCAGGCGAAGCCGAAGGTCGCGATGATTTCGACCGCTTCTACAACTATCCCTCAAAAGGCTGGCTTTCCGACGTCTATCAGCAGCTTCCATGGGCATCGCTGACGATAGACACTTCGAACAAGGGCAGCGGCTATGACAACAAGCCGACGGATTGGCTGCATGTCACTGCGGTAAAACTCTAAAGCGTGTCGCGGTGAATAGGATTTACCGCGACACGCTTTAGATTCTTATTTTCTCGCATGTACGTTATCGTTTAATTGAAGACAATTAAACGCGACATGCTGTAACACAAACGTCGCGCCCCTCCTGTTCATCGGCTACTCTTCACATCGCAATGCTGTTTCGGTGAAGGAGATTTTGATGAAAACGCCACAGGGCATATTGGAAACAGTGATTTACGCGCGCGATCTGGAGGCTGCGGAGCGTTTCTACGCGGAGATTTTCGGCCTCGAAGTGGTGAGCGTCTTGCTCGAGAAATTCGTTTTCTTCCGTTGCGGCCAACAGATGCTACTCATCTTCAACCCCGAAACATCCCGCATACCGGACCCCGACAACCCTATCCCTCGCCATGGCACGACAGGGGCCGGGCATTTCTGCTTCCGCGCCGAAAGCAGGGAGGAAGTGGATGCCTGGCGCGACCGCTTCATCGCCCAGGGCATCGAGATCGAGCATTACCAGCGCTGGGGGAACGACAGCTCCTCTGTGTATGTGAGGGACCCGGCGGGGAATTCGGTAGAGGTTGGTGAGACGAAGCTTTGGAGTAGGGATTAGAGGGTTTCTCGTTCACATAGTATACGACACGATGCTTTTTAAATGCTGCCGCTTCCCTCTCCTCATTTCTGTCCTCGTGACAGGAATCCAGCCGACGCGCGTCTGCGCGGCGGGATGAGTCTTTTCAGCCCAACGACTTGGGCTGGCTGGATTCTTGTGACAAGCACAGGAATGAGGGAAGAGGAAAAGCCTGAAACTCAAGTAAACCTTGAGGTCGCCGTGACGCAAAAGCCCCGCCGTTGCCAGCGGGGCTTTCAAAAATACGCGCTAAATGGCAATCAAATCTGACGAACCGAAATCGTCTCTTCTTCGGCAACCTTCAGCGGGTTCTTCAGCGGCAGGCCGAAACCGGCGGCTTCGATTTCGAAGACGTCGCCTGCTTCCGGCTTGATGCCATCGGCAAAGGAGAGCGTTGCCGTGCCGAACATGTGCACATGCACTTCGCCCGGCACGCGGAACAGGCCGTATTTGAAGTGGTGGTATTCGAGGTTCGCGAAGGTGTGGGACATGTTGTCTTCACCCGACAGGAACGGCTTTTCGAAAATCACCTTTCCATCACGCAGGATGCGCGACGTGCCGCGGATATCGGATGGTGGTGCGCCGACGCGGATTTCCGGGCCGAAGCTTGCAGGGCGCAGCTTGGAATGGGCGAGGTAGAGATAGTTGATCCGCTCGGTAACGTGGTCGGAGAACTCGTTGGACACCGCAAAACCGACGCGAACGGCTTCGCCCTTGTCGGAGATCACGTAGATGCCCGCCATTTCCGGCTCTTCGCCGCCATCCAGCGCGAAGGACGGTGAGATGAGCGGCGCCCCGGGTGCTGCGGCGACATGGCCGTTGCCCTTGTAGAACCACTCAGGCTGCACGCCCTTTTCGCCAGCCTGCGGCTTACCGTTCTCCAGACCCATCTTGAACATCTTCATCGAGTCCGTCAGGCTCTCTTCCGATGTTTCGGAGGTCTTCTTGTGCATGCTGTCGCGCGTGGCCGCAGAACCGAGATGCGTCAGGCCCGTTCCGGTCAGGTGCAGATGCGCAGGGTCCGGATGCGTAATCGGGGGCAGGAAGCGACCTTCCGAGTACGCCTTTTCCAGATCGACCGCATCGCCATAGCCGTGAGCGACGACGACATCCGCCAGAGACTTGCCGCCATTGGCAGCTTCCATGGCCAGCGCATAGACGGATTCAGCATTGTTGACCGCGCGCGCTTCGCCGCCGTCTTCGCGAACAGCAACGATGATCTTGCCACTCGCATCCTTGATTTGAGAAATCAGCACGATTGTTCCTTCCTGGACGCTCGAAACGTCCCCATCTCATGGAAGTGGCCGGAAACCGGCCACTTATTATCGTTTCAAAACTGTCGGCAACCCCGGAAGGATCAGCCCTTGTTCTTGTTGTAGACGTCGAAGAACACGGCAGCGAGCAGCACGAGGCCCTTGACCATCTGCTGGAAGTCGATGCCGAGGCCGACGATCGACATGCCGTTGTTCATGACGCCCATGATGAACGCGCCGATGACCGCACCGGTGATCTTGCCCACGCCGCCGGAAGCGGAAGCACCGCCGATGAAGCAGGCCGCGATCACGTCCAGCTCGAAGCCGACACCGGCCTTCGGCGTTGCCGAGTTCAGACGCGTCGCAATGATCATGCCGGCAAGACCTGCAAGCACGCCCATGTTGACGAAGGTCAGGAAGCTGAGGCGTTCGGTATTGATGCCCGAAAGCTTGGTAGCCTTCTCGTTACCGCCCATCGCGTAAACGCGGCGACCAATGGTCGTGCGGCGCGTGACGAAGCTGTAAAGCGCAATCAGCACCAGCATGACGATGAGAACGTTCGGCAGGCCGCGATAGGTCGACAGCTGATAGCCGAGGAACAGGATTGCTGCGGAAATCAGCAAATTCTGGACGATGAAGAAACCTGTGGGCTCGACATCGATACCGTGGCTGACATTCACCTGGCGACGACGCCATGCGAGGAAGAACAGGACGACCGTGATCGCGATGGTCAGGATCAGAGACGTCGTGTTCAGGCCTTCGATGCCACCGATATCCGGCAGGAAGCCGGTGCTGATGACCTGAAAGTCCGTCGGGAACGGGCCGATGTTCTTGCCACCAAGGACGAAGAGCGTCAGGCCGCGGAAAACGAGCATGCCAGCCAGCGTCACGATGAAGGACGGGATGCGGTGATAGGCGATCCAGTAACCCTGTGCAGCACCGATAATGCCGCCGACGACGAGGCAGATGATCGCGGCCAGCAGCGGGTTCATGCCCCATTGCACGGTCAAAATGGCCGCTATAGCGCCGACGAAGGCGACGATGGAGCCAACGGAAAGGTCGATATGCCCCGCCACGATGACGAGCAGCATGCCCAGCGCCATGATGACGATGAACGAGTTCTGCAGCACGAGGTTGGTCAGGTTGACCGGACGGAAGAGAATACCGCCCGTATAGAACTGGAAGAAGAGCATGATGGCGACGAGCGCGATCAGCATGCCGTATTCACGGATGTTGGACCGGATATACGAGCTGACCGAGACGACGTTGCTCTCTTCGGTGGTTGTGTTGGTCGAACTCATCAGTTCTTCTCCCCTGAGCGCATGATAGCGCGCATGATACTTTCCTGGCTCGCCTCTCCCTTCGGCAATTCGGCGACAATGCGTCCTTCGTTCATCACGTAGATGCGGTCGCAATTGCCGAGCAGTTCAGGCATCTCCGAAGAGATCATCAGAACGCCCTTACCATCGGCGGCAAGCTGGTTGATAATAGTGTAGATTTCGTACTTGGCACCGACGTCGATACCGCGCGTCGGCTCATCCAGAATGAGGACGTCAGGATTGGAGAACAGCCACTTCGACAGCACGACCTTCTGCTGGTTGCCGCCCGAAAGGTTGACCGTTTCCTGGAAGATGCCGGAAGAGCGAATGCGCAGGCGCTTTCGATAATCCGTGGCGACCTTCATTTCCTTGATGTCGTCGATGACGCTGGCAGACGAGACGCCCGCGAGATTGGCAAGCGTGGTGTTGTGCAGAATGTTGTCGTTCAGCACGAGACCGAGATGCTTGCGGTCTTCCGTCACATAGGCCAGACCCGCATCGATTGCCTTGCGCACTGTGCTGACGTCGACAGGCTTGCCGTGAATAAGGACATCGCCGGTGATCTTGTGACCGTAGGACTTTCCGAACACGCTCATGGCGAATTCGGTGCGGCCTGCGCCCATCAGCCCGGCAATACCGACAACCTCGCCCTTGCGGACATTGACGTTGATGTCATGCAGCATCTGGCGGTCGCGGTGATGCTGGTGATAGGCGTTCCAGTTCTTCACTTCGAAGATGGTTTCGCCAATCGGCACATCGCGCGGCGGATAGCGATCCTCGAGATCGCGACCGACCATGTTGCGAATGATGACGTCTTCGCTGATCTCTTCCTTGTGACAGTCGAGCGTCTTGACCGTCATGCCGTCACGCAGAACCGTGATCTGGTCGGCAACCTTGCGGACTTCGTTCAGCTTGTGGGTGATGATGATCGATGTCAGTCCCTGATTGCGGAACTCCATGAGGAGGTTCAGCAACGCCTCGGAATCGCTTTCGTTCAGCGATGCCGTCGGCTCATCGAGGATCAGCAGCTTCACGCTCTTGGACAGAGCCTTGGCGATTTCCACCAGCTGCTGCTTGCCGACACCGATATCGGTGATGAGGGTTTCCGGCGATTCCTTCAGACCGACCTTCTTCAGCAGCTCACGCGTGCGATTGAAGGTCTGCTGCCAGCTGATGACACCGTTCTGGGCGACTTCGTTTCCGAGGAAAATGTTTTCGGCAATCGACAGAAGCGGAACGAGAGCCAGCTCCTGGTGAATGATGATGATGCCGATGTCTTCACTGTCGTTGATGGCGCGGAAGTTGCGCTGCGCACCTTCGTAGTGAATTTCTCCGTCAAATGTGCCAGCGGGATAAACGCCGGAAAGGACCTTCATGAGGGTCGACTTTCCCGCGCCATTCTCGCCGACGAGCGCGTGTATTTCACCCTGACGAACCTTGAGGTTCACGTTTTCCAGCGCTTTCACGCCCGGAAACGTCTTGGTGATGTTCCGCATTTCGAGAATGGTATTGTCCATATCACAATCCAGCGCCGTAACATCCGGCGTTCTTATTTGGGTAAACGGGGAGGCACGAAACGTCCCTCCCCGCCACGATCATGGAATATTACTTCAGCTGGTCTTCTTTGTAGTAACCGCTGTCAACCAGAACCTGCTTGACGTTTTCCTTGGTTACGGCAACCGGCTTCAGGAGGTAGGACGGAACAACCTTGACGCCGTTTTCGTAGGTCTTGGTGTCGTTGACTTCAGGCTCTTTGCCCTGCATCACGGCGTTGACCATGTTGACGGTAACCTTGGCGAGTTCGCGGGTGTCCTTGAAGATGGTGGAGTACTGTTCGCCAGCCAGAATGGACTTGACGGAAGGCACTTCAGCGTCCTGACCGGAAACGACCGGCAGCGGCTGGTCCTTGGAACCATAACCTACGCCCTTGAGCGAGGAGATGATGCCGATGGAGATGCCATCGTAAGGAGACAGAACAGCGTCAACCTTTGCATCGGTGTAGTAAGCGGAGAGAAGGTTATCCATACGAGCCTGGGCCGTTGCAGGATCCCAACGCAGCGTACCGACCTTGTCCATGCCCTGCTGGCCGGACTTGATCACCAACTTGCCGCTGTCGATGTAAGGCTTCAGAACGGACATTGCGCCATCGTAGAAGAAGAAGGCGTTGTTGTCGTCTGGCGAACCGCCGAACAGTTCGATGTTGAACGGACCCTTGCCATCCTTCAGGCCGAGCTTGTCGACGATGGAAGTTGCCTGCAGAACGCCGACCTGGAAGTTGTCGAAGGTTGCGTAGTAGGAAACGTCGCCGCTGTTGCGGATCAGACGGTCATAAGCGATGACCTTGATGCCCTGCGAGCCAGCCTGCTTGAGAACGTCCGACAGCGTCGTGCCGTCGATCGAAGCGATAACCAGGACCTTGACGCCCTTGGTGACCATGTTTTCGATCTGGGAAAGCTGGTTCGGAATATCGTCGTCTGCGTACTGCAGATCGGTTTCGTAACCTGCGTCCTTCAGCTGCTTGACGATGTTGTTGCCGTCGTCGATCCAGCGAGCGGAAGACTTCGTTGGCATTGCGATGCCGACGGTGCCCTTGTCCTGCGCGAAGACTGGGGCTGCAAAAGCTGCAGCGCCGATTGCACAGGCAGCAACCAGCGAAATGATGGATTTCATGAACTCTCTCCCTTGGAACCCTTTTACGGCGTTTGTATCCTTACAAGCCGCCTTCAAATCCATGTCCGGATATTGAGAAGTTGAGCTTACTCGAACGGACCATAAAAACACAATCCGTCTTTCACCGCTCCTCCCCGGCACAAGGCGCAAACTGTTCTGAATCTATATAACTGTCAAATAGAATATATCACTTTTCCTATATCATTTTTGATATATTAAATCGATACAAATTTCTTTCACGTTTTCGCAAGCATGCAGGAGGGGTTTCGAATGGAACGCGATGGAACGGATTTGGGCGACTTCCTTGCGCTGACGGAAGACAACCCATTGTTGCGCGCAGGCCTGAAAATGACGCATTTACGCATGCTTGTGATGATAGAAGAACACGGCCAGGTAAGCGCTGCCGCCGCTGCGCTAAATATGACGCAACCTGCCGCTTCCCGCATGTTGGCCGAAATGGAAGCCATTGTGAAGAGCCCTCTGTGCCAGCGGGCGTCTCGCGGCGTGGTGTTAACCAAATTCGGAGAAGCCCTGGCAAAGCGGGCGAAAAAGATCCTTCTGGAGCTTCGCGAGGCGAGTCGCGAGCTTGCGCAGATGAAATCCGGCAGCGGTGGCTCCGTTTTCATCGGCTCCGTTACGGCGCCTGCGATCAGCATGGTGGTTCCGGCGCTTCGAAAAGCGATGGACACCTATCCCGGCATCGAAATCAGCGTTCAGGTGGAAACCAGCAATATTCTGGCGCGCGAACTCTTGGCCGCGCGGCACGATTTCGTCATCGGTCGCATCCCGGACGATCTCGATCCTTCCCTGTTCAACGCGCATGAGATCGGCATCGAACGGGCCTGTCTTCTTGTGGGCAAAGGGCATCCGCTTCTCGCCAATCCGCCAGCGCGGCTTGAGGATCTGTCGGGCTATGACTGGGTATTCCAGCCGCCGGGCACGCTTTTGCGGCGAACCATGGAAGACGTGTTTCTATCGCAGGGCGTCGCCCTTCCCCGCAACATCATCAACACGCCATCGATCGTGCTGACCCTCGCCATCGTCAGCAAGACCCACGCGATTGCGCCGCTTGCCTATGAAATGGCGGAGTTTTTGTCCGGCCAGCACGCGCCCATGGGCGATATCCGTATTCTGCCGACGGATTTCGAGCTCAGCGTAAAACCCTACAGCCTGTTGACGGCCAAGGACCGTGTGCTGCCGCCAAGCGCGCAGCTTCTCTATGACCTTGTGCTGGAAGAAAGCCGCAAAGTCTCTTGAGGCTCCAGCCCGAGGCAATTTTACCGTGATGCAATTCGAGCAAGCCTCGGCTTGATTCGAACCTAATACAGCGGAGCGATATGCTTTTTGGCCAATCCGTCTTTCAATCCGTCGTCGCACGCCTGGAGCGTGAGGCCGAAGACGTGGCCGTTGAAGAACCGGCCCCGGCCTTTACGGCAAGGCCATTCAGCCCCGGCACGCTGTTCGAAACCGCAAAGCAGGACGTGGAGCCCGCAAACCGCCCGTTGGAATTCTATCTCGACCTTCTGGACGATGTGCCGAAACCCCTCGAGGCAGAGCCTGAGCCGGAGACGATGCCGGAATATCTTGGCCGCACATCGCTTTCGGACGTCTCCGATGAGCTTGCGATCAGCGAGAAGGACACGCTGGAAAGCCTGAGCGAGAAAAGGCGGGCCTTTGCCCGCCTCAATCATCCCGATACGATCAGCCCCGCGTTCAGGCACAATGCCAATCTGCGCATGACGGCGGCCAATCTGCTGATCGATCAAGCCATCAGGCTTCTGGGAAAATGATCAGTCCTCTTCGGATGGCGGTGGGGTTGCCTCTTCGGGCTTCGGTGCCGCTGGCTTGAAGGCGATCAGCAGAACATAGGCGGAATAAACCGCCACGCCGCCGACCACCGTTGCCCAGAATATCTGGTTATTGACGAATTCCACCACGGCCCAGGCCGAGCAGAAACCGACGATCAGCAGACGCGCCCAGAGCGGGCGATAGATCGGGTGGCTCGTATCGATGAAAAGCATGTTGTCTCCCTTTGCCACCCTGCCCACCGCTAACCGATGGCGGAAGAAGCAGTCGCTGTAATGCCAGCGGTGACGATATCTTCATCCAGCCGCGACAATGCAAGCCCCATATGGCCATCAAAGACCAGCGAAGGCTCATCCAACTCGATTGTGATCTCCGGCAAGCCGCCCAAACGCACCGCGCTGGTCTGAGCCATCCCCTCATGAATGCCCGCCTTCAACAAATCGTAGAACCGCGTTCCGGGACCGGTGATGAAAACCGGCATATTGCCATGAAGGCTGAAAAGACGCGAAAGACCGTTGCCCAGCGCAAGACCGGCCTGACGGAAAGCGAAGGCCGCCATGCGGTTGCCGGACCGTGCCGAAGCCGCGATCTTCTCCACCTCCGCAACAGGCACGAATTTCGCCGGGATGGTGTTGATCGGCACTTCGAAGGCCGTGCGCAACAGGCCGTAAAAGCCGCAATAGGCCTCGATACAGCCCCTTGCTCCACAGCGGCACAATGCGCCCTCTGGAATATGCAGCATATGCCCGAAATTCGGCGCCGTCACATCCACTCCGCCACCGGAACCTTGCCGTGCAATGCCCAAACCAATGCTGTGACCGAGTGAAAGTGCGGCAAGCGCCCTTCCCTGCCCGCCGGTCTGTGCGGCGCGGATCCAGAGCGCTTCCGCCACCAGCAGCGTTTCGTTATAGAGCGCCACGGGTGCGTGAAACTGCTCGGCCAGCACTTTGCCGAACCGGACCTGCCGTTCGCCCAGCACGGGAGACCAGAGAAGTGTTGCGCTCTGCGGATCGACCAAACCCTTGCTGCTGATCGATATGTGCAGAATGGCGTCGTTCGCGATCTTCGACCGGGCAGCGAGGCGCAAAACGCCTTCGCTGACCGTCTGTCCGAAATCCTTCAGGCTGTCATTCGTTCGCGTTTCGATGAAACGATCCAGCAGATTACCGGTGAAATCCACCAGCGAATACTGCGCCGCATCCGACGAGATGACGACGACGGCAATATAGCCGAAACTTCGGTTTGGCTGGAACAGAACACGCGGACGCCCCCTGCCCGATGCCGCCTGCTGCTCGGTGCGCTCGATGATCTGGGCACGCTCAAGCTCCGCCGTAATCGCGGAAACGGTGGCGGAAGCAAGCCCCGTCAGAGACGACATATCGGTATGCGACAGATTGCCATGGCGACGCAGCGCGTTCAGAACGCGCAGGCTGTTCTGTTGCCGGACGAGCTCCGTGCTCGCTATGGCCGACATGGCTTGTTCATTCCTTCACGTTTCCTCATCCGAAACATCTAAAGCGCCCTTAGGGTGCGCTTATCGAAACCGGACGAAATGCTCCATCCACCTGCGGTTGACAGCCCCGAAAATCTCTGCCATTTAATTTCTCGACTGTCGAGAAAAAATGTCTGGGGCATTGGATCGGCAGGTTTTCTGGCATTTGCGGCTGCATGGAGGTGCAACGCATCTGCCGTCACCCGGGAGGACATCATGAATTCTTTTGCCAAGCTTCTGGCAGGAACGGCTTTGCTCGTTTCGCTGCACACCGCTGCCCATGCCGCCGATAAGGTGGTTGGCGTTTCCTGGTCCAATTTTCAGGAAGAACGCTGGAAAACCGACGAAGCCGCCATCAAGGCAGCCCTTGAAAAGGCAGGCGCCAAATACATTTCCGCCGATGCGCAGTCTTCTGCCGCAAAGCAGCTGACCGATGTCGAGTCGCTGATTGCGCAGGGCGCAAACGCCCTGATCATTCTGGCGCAGGATAGCGATGCCATCGGCCCTGCCGTTGAAAAGGCCGTGGCCGAAGGTATTCCGGTCGTGGGCTATGACCGCCTGATCGAAAACAAGGATGCCTTCTACATCACCTTCGACAATAAGGAAGTCGGTCGCCTTCAGGCGCAGGAAGTGTTCAAGGTAAAGCCGGAAGGCAACTACGTCTTCATCAAGGGCTCGTCTTCCGATCCGAATGCGGACTTCCTGTTTGCAGGCCAGAAGGAAGTACTCAAGGCAGCGATGGATTCGGGCAAGATCAAGAATGTCGGCGAAGCCTATACCGATGGCTGGAAGCCGGAAAATGCCCAGAAGAACATGGAGCAGTTTCTGACCAAGAACAACAACAAGGTGGACGCCGTCGTCGCTTCGAATGACGGTACCGCCGGTGGCGCAATCGCAGCGCTTGCTGCACAAGGCCTTGCCGGTTCCGTTCCGGTCTCCGGTCAGGATGCGGACTTTGCCGCGCTGAACCGCGTTGCTCTTGGCACGCAGACGGTGTCCGTCTGGAAGGACAGCCGTGAACTCGGCAAGGAAGCCGCAACAATCGCGCTCGAGCTTGCCGGCGGCAAGAAGATGACCGAGATCAAGGGTGTGACGACCTTCGACGGTGGCCCGAAAAAGGTTAAGATGGAATCCGTTTTCCTCAAGCCCATCGCCATCGCCAAGGATAATCTCAACGTCGTGATCGATGCAGGCTGGATCAAGAAGGAAACGGCTTGCCAGGGCGTGAAGGCAGGGTCCGTCAAGGCCTGCAACTGATAGTCATCCAAGATGATGCAAGGCGCTGCGGTGCATAAACACCGCGGCGCTATTTAGACGTGGGAGGGACGGCGGATCATGGCCGAAATCACGCATAGCAATTCTTCATCCAGGCCAAAAGAAAGCCGAACAAGCTCCATTTCCCGCTTCATCAATGCAACGGAGCTGGATACGCGCCTGCTCGGCATGGTCGGCGCACTCCTTCTTATATGGATCGGTTTCGATATTCTGTCCGGCGGCCTGTTTCTGACGCCGCGAAACCTGTGGAATCTTTCCGTCCAGACCTCCTCCGTGGCCGTCATGGCAACGGGCATGGTTCTGGTCATCGTCACCCGCAATATCGATCTTTCCGTCGGCTCCATTCTCGGCTTTTCCGGCATGATCATGGGCGTGATGCAGGCAGAAATCCTGCCTCAGTTGCTTGGCTTCGAACATTGGGCAACGTGGATCGTGACGCTGGCTGTCGGCATATGCGTCGGCGGCGCCATCGGCATGCTGCAGGGCTCGATCATCGCCTTCCTCAATGTCCCCTCCTTCATCGTCACGCTGGGCGGGTTGCTGGTGTGGCGCGGCGGCACATGGTTCATCACCAGCGGTCGCACCGTCGCCCCGATGGATTCCACTTTCCGGCTGATGGGCGGCGGCACCGCGGGCTCCATCGGCGCGACATGGAGCTGGATCGTCGGCGCCATCGCCTGCGTGCTGATCGTGCTCGTCATTCTCAATTCCCGCAGGCAGCGCCGCCGCTTCGGCTTTCCGCTGAGGCCCATGTGGGCGGAATATGTGCTGACGGCGCTGGGCTGCGCCATCGTCATCGGCGCGGTGGCCGTGGTCAACAGCTACCCATGGCCAATCAACATTGCCCGCAATTATGCGGATGCCAACGGCATTGCATGGCCGGATGGCGGCCTGTTCATTGCGCATGGTATCGCCATACCCGTTCTGATGGCGCTTGCCGTTGGCGCAGTGATGACCTTCATCGCCACGCGCCTGCGCTTCGGTCGCTATGTGTTTGCCATCGGCGGCAACCCGGAAGCGGCTGAACTTGCGGGCATCAAGACCCGTTGGGTCACGGTCAAGATTTTCACCCTGATGGGCGTTCTCTGCGCCATTGCCGCCGCCATCTCAACGGCACGCCTGAATGCGGCAACCAATGCGCAGGGCGAACTGGATGAACTCTATACCATCGCAGCGGCAGTCATCGGCGGCACCTCGCTGGCAGGCGGAGTCGGCACCATTGCAGGCGCCATGCTCGGCGCCCTCGTCATGCAGTCGCTTCAATCCGGCATGGTTCTGATGGGCATCGACACACCGTTCCAGCGCATCGTCGTTGGCATCGTGCTCGTCGTCGCCGTCTGGCTCGACACCATCTATCGCGCACGCGCAAAGTAAGAACAAGGAGTTTGCGATATGACGGACCAATCCACTCCGCTCGTGGAAATGCGCAATATTTCCATCTCCTTTGGCGGCATTCACGCGGTCGAAAACGCCTCGGTCGATCTCCATCGCGGCGAAGTCGTGGCTCTGCTCGGCCATAATGGCGCGGGCAAATCCACGCTGATCAAAATCCTCTCCGGCGCTTACAGGCGCGATGAAGGCGATATTCTGATCAATGGCGAGGATGCGGATATCCGCAATCCGCGTGACGCCAAGAAATACGGCATAGAGACCATCTACCAGACGCTTGCAGTTGCCGATAATGTCGACGCCGCAGCCAATCTCTATCTCGGGCGCGAGTTGCGCACACCATGGGGCACGCTGGACGATGTGGCCATGGAAGCCTCCGCCCGCGAGGTGATGGGCCGCCTGAACCCCAACTTCAAGCGTTTCAAGGAACCGGTAAAAGCACTCTCTGGCGGCCAGCGCCAATCCGTCGCCATTGCCCGCGCCATTCTTTTCGACGCACGAATCCTCATCATGGATGAACCGACCGCAGCGCTCGGACCGCAGGAAACGGCGCAGGTCGGCGATCTGGTAAAGGAGCTGAAACGCGAAGGCCTCGGCATTTTCCTGATCAGCCACGATATCCACGACGTCTTCGATCTCGCGGACCGCGTCTTCGTCATGAAAAACGGCAAGGTCGTTGGCCATGCCAGAACTGAGGATGTGACCAAGGACGAAGTGCTGGGCATGATCATTCTGGGCAAAGTTCCCTCGGGAGCGACACCGGGGCCCGGAGCCATGAAAGTTTAGCAAAGACCGAGCGAACAAACAAAAAGCGGTGCCGTTTCCAGCACCGCTTTTTCATTTGTGAACATTGATCAGAACTCAGTCCTGAATTCTGCGCAGCAGCCCGACGAGCTGATCGCGGGCCTTCTCGCCTCCCAGACGTCCGACAAGCTTCTCCTCATGGGTGCGCCAGATCAGAAGAATCTCGTCGAGGGTCACATTCCCCTCTTCCGTCATGTCCAGATAATGAACGCGACGGTCGGTTTCCGACCTGCGGCGGGAGAGAAGCCCCTTCTCCTCAAGGCCATCGATGATCGCCACGAAATTGGCACGCTGAATGCCAAGTGCCTCCGCAACATCGCTCTGCTTCAGGCCTGTATTGTTCGCAACCACAATCAGCACGGAAAAATCTGCCGGCCGAAGGCCAAACTTCAGAAGGCTCTCGTTAAAATCATTCACTACCGAAAGTTGTGCCCGCCGAAGCCTATAAAGCACCGCTTCAGAAAGGATCGAGTAGTCGATATCAGCCTTCGACCCCAACAGCGAATCTTCGGCTTCCACGTATTTACCCTTAGCCCTGCCATGCTCAAACGCGAGACTTACTGCCATCCCAGTCTCCTATGATTCGTCCCCACAAGAACAGTTATTTACCGAATTATGTTTATTAGAACAAGATTTAATAACAATTAAACCAAGGACGTAAAGTTTTGCATGGGCAATTTGTTTTAGACATAGCCAGCCCAAAAAAGGGCCACACTTCAGCAATGGCAAGATTATCCTTGATAACCAATGCCTTATTTAACAATCTCAGAGTTGAAGACCAAAAACCACGCAAATTCAATCATGCGTCGCACCGCCAATCGCCCTACCATCATGCAACAATCAACCACCAAAACGCCGCCCTTCCCAGCACTCAAAACGCCTTCACAATCATTGAGTGTGAAATATTACAGACGATTTCTTGGGTTCAGATAATAGGCAGACGAGTTTTCCCGTTACGGCAATTTACACATTGAAGAGATGCGAAAGCTGGGTTAAGAACCAGACATAACCAGCGCGATTCACATCGCAAACGGTCAGCACCCGTAGCTCAGCTGGATAGAGTGTTGGATTCCGATTCCAAAGGTCACAGGTTCGAATCCTGTCGGGTGCGCCACTAGCCTTAAGAAATGCCAGATCGGCTCAGGCTATTTCGCTTTAACAACGCTATCCCCGGCAATCTTCATCTCCAGCGTCTTCGCAAGCGCCTTCAGGTTTCGCTTCTTGCCCGCAATTTTCTCAACCGCGGCGACCACCAGATCGCGCGCAACGAAATCGGATTTGTGGCCGAGGTTGTGGGCGATGATGAGTTCGGCGCCTGGTATATCGCGGGCGAGATGTTTGGAGTGGATTTCGGTGGAGACGACGTTGTCTTTGTCTCCGGCGATGATGATGGTTGGGGCTTTGATGTCCTTGTAGCGGGCGGATGCGATTTTGGCCCAGGCGTTCAGGCCGCCCACCTCCTGTGCGTTATGGCGAAAGGCAGCCGGGCGTAGCGCGCGGTAGGCTTTGGTCTTGGAGACGTAATCCGAAGGCATAGGGTTGGGCGCGAAGACGCCTTTGACTGCGGTGTTCAATGCGAAGAGCCCGGCGGGCGGTGCGATGAGGGTGCTGAAGAAGATACCCGCAACAGGCGCGCGGGCTGCATCGTAATACCAGCTGATGCCACCCGGCCACGGGTAGAGCGCAGGCGAAAGAAAGATCAAGCCTTCCACCATATCGCTGTGGCGAAGCGCGAATGCGGCGGTGATTGCACCGCCGAAGGAGTGGCCAACGATGATGGCTTTGGGAATGCCGCGCTTTTCCATGAGTCGCGCAATCGCATCGGCCTGCGCATCCGGCAGCACATTTTCCTTCGGTCCGATATCGGAGAGCCCGTGTCCCGGCCTGTCGACAAAAAGAAGGGTGGCCCGGCCCTCCAGCGGTTCGCGGAAGGCATAGAGGGGATCGTAAAGGCTCGTACTTGCGCCATGGATGAAGACGATGGGCGGTAAATCCGCATTCTTCTTGGGCGGCAGAAGCAGGCTGTTGAGTTTGAAGCCACCGACATCGATCTTGACTTCACCCTTCGGCGGCTCCTTGTCAGCCGCAAGCGCGGCAGCGCTCATTCCCACAGCAAGTATGGTTCCGAGAATGGGAAGGAGGCTGTTTGGCATGATTGTCCTGCGGCAGGTGGATTTCATGTGATGTTTTGAACCCGGCCACCTGGAGACGCAAGACGCGGATGGCCGGGTTCATCAATGGTCGCTACGCCCATGCAATCTTCCCGTCAGCCAGCAGGCACAAAGGGCCGTGGCGGCGGAAAGAACCGAACCCCAGATGAGATCGGCAATCGTCAATGTCGTGGGCCATGTGACCAGCGTTGCCTGATTGGTGAGATCGTAGGTTCCGTAAGCGGCGAAACCGAAGAAAGCACCGTTGCGCAATGCAAGTGACAAACGCCGATGGTCCAGCCCCGGCAGCACGGCGAAATAGGTCAGTGCGGCACAGTAAATAAGGTAGAAGAGAACTGCCGGTGCAAGCCGGAATTGAGGCGCGAGCAGATCGCCCAGGAGCGGGCGATAAAGCAGGTCCGCCATCGTGCTCAGCCATATGGCATCGATTGCCAGGAAGAAAACCATGGTGGCGAGATAGGCGATGACGAAGCGTTTCATATGATCTCTCAGTCCTAATTTGTGCGCGTCCAGCTGACGCCCTTGCAGACGATGCCAGCGAGAACGCATCCCTTCGTGGTCATGCTATCGCCTTTTACGGATACGGTCAGCTTATAGGTGAGATCACGCTGGGGATCGAAAGCCGTGCCGGAATATTCACCATCGGATGTGGGCTTGATGCTCATGACCAGCTTGTCGCCCGTCTTTTCCTTCGGCGTGCCGGGCTTGATCCATGTGTTGATGGCGCAAGTATCAGAGCCGCAGGGCGCGATCTGGACTTTGGCATTGCCATCGCCGCGTGCCCATTGCCCGTTGATATCCTGCGCCAAGGCTGAGCCTCCGCTGAAAGCAAGGGCAGCGAGCGCCAGTTTCAGAACCGTTTTCATCCGCATTTCCTCCAAGAACACGCATCCTCCGCATCTGCTGGAAACAACAACGCAGAGACGGCTTATTCGGATCACCCAAGAAACGGAGACAAGTTTTTTTCTTGTCTCATCAAACCGCTTGCTGAAATGCTCCGTAGACTGGACAGAAACCGGTTTTGATCATGGGAAGCGACAGTCTATGGATGTGCTCTTCTTGTTTCTGATTGCCATTGGCCTTTCCTTGGCCATGACGGCTGCCTGGGCCGTGCAGCGCCGCACGGGTGCCAGCGGCTGGATCGATACGATATGGTCTTTCGCTGTCGGCCTTGGTGGCGTGGCAGCCATTGTCATTTCCGCAGGCACGCCGGAGCGGCGGCTGGCCGCATTCCTCCTCATCGCCATCTGGTCGATCCGGCTTGGCAGCCATATCGGTTCGAGAACGAGAGGCGGCGGCGAGGATCCGCGCTATGCGAAGCTGGTCGAGGAATGGGGCAAGAATGCCGCAAAGCGCCTGTTCATGTTCCTTCAGATTCAGGCGCTTGCAGGGCTTATTCTCGTTGTCGCCATCTATCTGGCCGCTTCCAACACGGCCACCTTCCCCAGAATATTCGATATCGTTGCGATTGGTCTTGCGCTGGCGGCGCTGGCTGGTGAGGCGATCTCGGACCGGCAGTTGGCCCGCTTCCGCAGGAAGCCGGAAGCGAAGACCGAGATTTGCGAGGAAGGTTTCTGGCGCTATTCCCGCCATCCCAATTACTTTTTCGAGTGGCTTTACTGGTGCGCATGGCCGCTTCTGGCGCTGACCGGCCCCTCGCCTTTCGCCTGGGCCGCACTTCTTGCACCCGTGCTGATGTACTGGCTGCTCGTCCATGCATCCGGCATCCCACCGCTGGAAGACCATATGCTGCGATCTCGCGGCGAGAAGTTCCGCGCATTGCAGCGACGCGTCAACGCATTTTTCCCCGGACCACGAAAAGAGGAGGCATGACATGAATATGTTGGCATTCGCCATCAACACGGCGGAGAAGGCACCGCTTTCCGACAGTCTGACATTGACCGGCATCGATTTCCTCTGCAACCGCACCAAGCGGCGGCTTGAGAAAGTGCCGCACGAGGAAGAACTGGCATTCGCCCGCGATATGGCGGATTTTCCGGTGGCAACCCATACGGACGAAGCCAATCGCCAACATTATGAAGTGCCTGCCGAGTTCTTTTCGCTGGTGCTTGGGCCGCAGCGGAAATATTCCTGCTGCTATTATCCCAGCGACACGACGACGCTTGCCGATGCCGAAACGGCTGCTTTGGCGGAAACGGTGAAGCACGCGGATATTTATGACGGCATGGACATTCTGGAGCTTGGCTGTGGCTGGGGCTCGCTGTCGCTCTATCTCGCCCGTCAGTTCCCGAATGCCCGTATCACCTCCGTCTCCAATTCATCCTCGCAGCGCGCCTATATCGTTGGCGAAGCCGAGCGGCAGGGGGTTACCAACCTGACGGTCATTACGGCAGACATGAATGATTTCTCCCCGGCAAGCAGTTATGACCGGATAGTCTCGGTGGAAATGTTCGAGCACATGTCCAACTGGCGCGCGCTTTTTGAGCGCACCAAAAGCTGGCTGAAGGCGGATGGGCGGCTGTTCATCCACGTCTTCACCCACAAGAACCGTTCTTATCGGTTCGACCAGAACAACCCGGCAGACTGGATCGCCCACCACTTCTTCACCGGCGGCATCATGCCAGCGCATGATCTGGCGCACCGCTTTGAAGACATCTATCAGGTGGAGGCTGAATGGCGCTGGTCCGGCACGCATTATCGCCGCACGGCCATGGATTGGCTGGCGAATTTCGACCGTGAATCCGGGCGGATCATGCCCATTCTAAACGAGGTCTATGGCAAGGATGCCATGCTCTGGCACCGTCGCTGGAGACTGTTTTTCCTCGCAACCGCCGGGCTCTTCGGCCATGACAAGGGTCAGGTCTGGGGCGTTGGGCATTATCTGCTGAAGCCTTCAGACAGATGAGCGACCCGACTCAAAGGGGAGAGCTCGATGCATTGACGGCGGCAAGCGTGACGGTGGCCTGGGTCATCGTCGCCAACAAGCCGTTCTATCCGCCGACGATCTGGTGGATCGTCGGCAATGGCGTGGAAGCGGCGTGGTGGAGCGTGCTCTCCATGCCGTTCTTTCTCGCCATCCCCTTCATTGCCAAAAAATCACCGCTTGCTGCGCGGATTGCCCTGCCGGTTATCGGAACGGTGGATACGGTGTTCGAAACCAGGCTGTTCGGCACGGCCTCCGGCACTGAGCTTTTCTTCGCCGCCTGCATCATGCTGGTGGCCTTGTCCTTTCGGGCAACCGAGAAATTATGGCAGATCGGCCTGACGGGCTTTGTCTTTGCCGGTTTTCTCACCACACGCTATTTGGCTGGTGATGCGCTCCATGTTTGGAGCGCGCAAGACCTTGCGAAGCTCTTCAATCTCAACGCTTTTGCGGTCGCCTGCCTAACTGCATTCATCGCGCTCCGCTATTCCGGCATTCGCGGTGCGGATCACTCTTCCGGCACGAGACCGTCGTAGACTTCGAGAAGCGCTGCCGAAATTTCTGCGCCGAGTGCATTGGCAGCCTCGCGAATGTCTTCTTCCTTGCCTTCGCGCGCGGCAATTGCCAGCGCTGATGCCTCTACGGCAATGATGACCTTGGCGCGTTCGATGGCCCAGAGGCCGAAGTCGCCGCGATTGTCGATCGATACAGTTTCCATTTCATATCCCTTCATCATTTACGGCAGGGAATACAGCGGGCACCTTGCAGAGTCGACCCATGGCGCACAGGCGCAACCGTGCTTGAGACTGAGACGGCAATGGAATACCACCTTGAACCAGCTTTTCGGGGATCAATGGCGCTTTTTCTGCGTTATGGTGTCGGTTGGGCTTTTTCAAAGCCGTCGATAATATTCAGCATAAGGAGCTTTTCATATGAGTCTGAAGTTTGGAACGAGCGGTCTGCGCGGGCTTTCGGAGGATTTGAAGGGAAAGGCTTCCGCCGTTTATGCAACAGCATTTGCACGCCATCTTCTCAACGCTGGCCTTGCGAAAGAAGGCGACCCTATCTTGATCGGACGGGACTTTCGCGATTCCAGCCCTGCCATTGCCGAAAGCTGCATCGGCGCGCTGAAGGCCGCAGGGTTGAAGCCGCTGGATTGTGGCGCGCTGCCGACGCCGGCACTCGCGCTCTACGGCCTTTCCCTCGATGCCGCGGCGCTGATGGTCACCGGCTCCCACATTCCTGCAGATCGCAACGGCATCAAGTTTTATCGTCCCGATGGCGAGATCGACAAGCAGGATGAGCTTGCAATCGCCGATCTGGCGCGGGCAATCGAAAAGGAAGATTTTCAGGAAACGGACGGCGAGGCCGAGAGCCGTGCCGCCGAGGCGCTCGAGCTGTTTTACGAACGCAATATCGGGCTTCTGCCTGCCAACGCCCTCAACGGGTTGAAGATCGGCGTCTACCAGCACAGCACCGTTGCGCGTGATCTGTTCGCGGATGTGCTGGCGCATTATGGCGCAGAGGTCGTGGCACTTGGCCGCTCCGACACTTTCATCCCTGTCGATACGGAAGCAGTTTCCCCGGAAACGCTGGAAAAGCTTAAAGGATGGGCGCCGGAACACGGGCTGGATGCAATCGTATCCGCCGATGGCGACGGAGACCGCCCGCTGCTGGCCGATGAAACCGGCACGCCTTTGCGCGGCGATCTGCTGGGCCTGATCACGGCCAACTTCCTCAAGGCTGGCGTGGTCGTAACGCCCGTTACCTCCAACTCCGGCATCGAAGCGGCGGGCGAATTCAGTGTAACCCGCACGAAAGTCGGCTCGCCTTTCGTCATCGCGGGCATGGCGGAAGCGCTGTCGGAGGGAAAAAACGGCATCATCGGCTTCGAGGCCAATGGTGGCTTCCTGACCGCGACGCCCTTCACGCTGCACGGCAAGACCATCGCACCGCTGCCCACGCGCGATTGCTTCCTACCCATTCTCGCGGTCATGCAATTGAAGGCAACGCAGCGCAAGAAGCTGTCCGAGATCGCCGCCGCCTATCATCTTCCTGTCGCGGCGGCTGATCGCCTGCAGAACTTCGCGCAGGAGAAAAGTGCGGCCCTGATGGACCACCTGCGGTCTTCCCGCACCAATCTGGAACAGTTTCTCCAGCCTGTCGGCGCGGTCAAGAATACCAGCGACATCGATGGTCTGCGCGTAACGCTTGCCAATGGCAACACCATCCACTTCCGCCCTTCCGGCAACGCCCCGGAGATGCGCTGCTATGTGGAGGCCGCGAATGAAGACGAGGCGGATGCGCTGCTTCATCAGGGACTGGAGCTGATCCGCAATTTCGGCTGATCGCGATTGAGCGACATCAAGGTGCGGCGATGCAAATTGCCGCACTTTTCGTTTGTTATTGCGCTTTGATGAGCAAAGCGCCAGAACGTCCCAAACGGAGATGTCGCACCTTGGCAGAAGAAACCATCACGCTTTACGACGCCATTGGCGGTGATGAGACCGTGCGGGCGCTGACAAAGCGCTTTTACGAGTTGATGGATACGCTGCCGGAAGCCTCGAATTGCCGCGCCATTCACCCGCCGGATCTTTCAGGCAGCGAGAGCAAATTCTACGATTACCTGACGGGCTATCTCGGCGGACCGCCGGTCTATGTCGAAAAATACGGCCACCCGATGCTGAGGCGGCGCCACTTCGTGGCACCCATCGGCACAGTCGAGCGCGATGAGTGGCTGCTCTGCTTCCGCCGCGCGATGGACGAGACGATCGAAAACCCCAAGCTGCGCGATATCATCTGGGCACCCATAGAGCGGCTGGCGTTTCATATGCAAAATCAAGGGGAGGTCAGCGCATGAACCGAGGTATCTTCAAGGCAGCCACCCTGTTGCTGAGCGGCCTTCTGGGCGCAGCGGGCGTCGGCCTTGCCGCAGCGGCAACGCACACGGGCGCAACCTTCATGCTGGGCAACGCTTCCGCCATGTGTCTGGCCCACGCGCCCATCCTGCTCGGCCTTCATCTCGGCTGGGACCGCATAAGGACCGCGCTGCCCACGGCAATTCTGCTGGGCTTGGGCACGGCACTTTTTGCCGGAGACCTTGTTTCAAAGCAGTTTACCGGAAACAGCCTGTTCCCGATGGCAGCACCGGCTGGCGGGTTGGGAATGATTTTCGGCTGGCTGGTTCTGGCCGCAGCCGCCTTTTTCAAGACGGCGCGGCAGTAATATCCAGTATCAGTTCGCGGCGCGCTCGTTCATCGTCTGCAACGCCCGCTCAAGGCTGGACTTGCTGCCATTGCGCAGCGGAATGAAGGTCTTGCCGAACTTCTTGCAGCCGGATTTGACGCGAAGACACGCGTCATGGCTGATACAGTCGATGGGGCAGAACACGCAATCCACCGAGGGCAAAAGCGTGTCGATACGCGAAACCGCTTCGCGAAGGCCGCCATCGTGATGGATCAGTTCCGCATCGAAATTGCTGGCAATCTGGCGAAGATGCGCGACCTGGCAATCGCGACCGCCGACATAGAGAAAGCTTTTGGGCCCGGAAGCTGCCTGCTGCTGAACGGACTGCTCCGCCACCGATGGGCGACTATCCTGCCTGCCGTTCCGCACTGCCTTCTTTTTCTCTTTCCGCGCCATGCCTCACCTTGTCGTTGCAAACCGCTTTATCCGGTTCTTTCGCGAGCACGATAATAAAGATGAGTTTTAGAGTAAAGAATAAAGTTGATGATCACCCTCATGTTTTATGTGGATGATATCTTTTAATGCTAAAGCGAGGATGGCGAGATCTTCAAACCGCCCATGAACAGCTGCTCGAGAAAACGCGCCGCATCATCGAAGCGGCCCTCTCCCGCATTATCAAGCCCCAGTACCGCCTTTACCTGAACATCGAAGTCGGCATAGTGCTGCGTGGTGGCCCAGATGGAGAAGATCAGGTGATAGGGATCGCATTTGGCAATCATCCCGGCCTTGGCCCAGGCACGGATAACCTCCGCCTTCTCATCGACCAGCTGCTTCAGCGGCCCCTTCAACTCATCTTCGATATGCGGCGCACCCTGCAATATCTCATTGGCGAACAGACGGCTCTCACGCGGAAAATCGCGCGCCATTTCCAGCTTGCGGCGAATATAGGAGCGGATTTCCGCTTCCGGATTTCCATGCGCATCGAAAGCGCGCAGCGGGTCCAGCCACGTATCCAGCACCCGCTCGATCAGGGCGCGATGCATCGCCTCCTTGGTGCGGAAATAATACAGCACATTCGGCTTAGACATGCCCGCCACCTCGGCGATCTGATCGATTGTCGTTCCGCGAAAGCCGTTGGCGGAAAACATGTCGAGCGCGGCCTCCAGAATATCCTCTTCCTTTTTTTCCTGAATGCGCGTCCGCTTCCGGGTCTTTGCTGCTCTGGGTGTCGGCATGAGGCGTCTCTCTGCGAGTAATGCTTTTAGAAATCAGGTATTGCATCGTGCTGCACCGGCGGAATTCCTTCAACCACATTCGGGAATTTGGTCTTGTTTACCGGTTGATAAAATCCTTCGTCACCCACGCTTCCAACAACAGCGTCGAGATTTATCGGTTACGCGACTTGGCGCATGGCGAAAACATCATTCCACTATACAAAAATGTATATCCGCAGCGTTGGTTACACGTATTGAAATATGCAGGAGCCGGATTTACATTTCGCGTCAGCAGAACTCTTACAGATTTGCGATTGGGAGAAAGCAATCCGCTGGAGCATTCGTCACGTTATAGGCGACGTGACGTAGATCAACGCGAAGTCATTAAGAGTGTCTAACCGTTACCGCATTTAATATCGCCAGCATCTGCTGCGCCGGGGGCGCATGAAGATCGCGCGAATGACCTTGGACGGACACGTATATGCAGCGCATTTCATCGCTACTCGGTTTTACCGCCCTTCTTCTTTCGGCAGCCTTCATGCCGGGCATGTCCCATGCGGAGGGAGAGCCCGCACAGGCCACCCGGCATAACCTGCCCGCAATCGTCGTGACGGAAGCAAAAACGCGTGATCTGGTCGACCGTGTTGTCGCCACGGGCACGATCCGGCCCGTCGATGAAATTTACGTCCAGCCGCAGGTGGATGGCCTTGCGGTCGACAGGCTGAACGTCGATATCGGCGATAAGGTCGAAGCTGGCGAGGTTCTGGCGGAGCTCTCGAAGGACAGCCTTCTGCTTCAGAAAAGCCAGCTGGAAGCCAATCGCGCCAAGGCGGAAGCGGGCGTTGCGCAGAACAAGGCGCAGGTCATCGAGGCGCAGGCCAATCTGGATGATGCCATTCGTCAGAGAGATCGCGCCGCGCGTCTCGGCAAATCCGGCTCCGGCTCCGTTTCCCAGGTGGAGCAGACGGCAGCGGCGGCAGATGTGGCGCAGGCCCGGCTTCAGGCATCGAAACAGGCCGTGACGGTGGGCGAAGCCGATATCAAGGTGGTCGATGCGCAGATCGAGGATATCGATCTGAAACTGGCGCGCACCGGGGTCAAGACGCCGGTCGCCGGCATCATTTCCGCCAAGAACGCCCGCGTCGGCGCCATTGCCAGCGGTTCCGGCAACCCTCTCTTTACCGTCATCAAGGACGGCGCAATCGAACTCGTCGCCGATCTTTCCGAGACAGATATCCAGAAGATAAAGGTTGGCCAGAAAGCCAGCCTGACGGTTGCCGGAGGACGCCAGAAGATCGAGGGCACCGTGCGCATCGTCTCGCCTACCGTCGATCCGACGACGCGTCTCGGCTCAGTCCACATCGTTCTTCCTGTCGATAGCCCTGCCCGTGCGGGCATGTATGCCAGCGCCGATGTCATCGTCGCGTCCACCAATGCGCTTGCCCTGCCGCTTTCAGCCGTTACCTCCGGTCGCGATGGCTCCACCACGCGAAAGGTGGAAAACGGCGTCGTCAAGCAGGTGAAGATCGAAACCGGCACTCAGGATGGCGGCTTCGTGGAAATTACGAGCGGTCTTGCAGCAGGCGAGATGGTCGTTGAAAAAGCGGGCGCCTTCGTGCGCGATGGTGATAAGATCAACCCGGTCCCGGCTGTTGCCGCAGCCTCGAACTGACTGAGGAATAGTCATGAACTTCTCCGCATGGTCTATTCGCAACCCCATCGCGCCGCTGCTCGGCTTTGCGCTGTTGCTCTTCCTCGGCATCAAGGCGTTCTACGACCTGCCGATCACGCGCTTTCCCAATATCGACGTTCCGGTCGTGGCGATCACCGTCACTCAGAGCGGCGCTTCCCCATCCGAACTCGAAGCGCAGGTGACGAAGGAGGTCGAGGACGCTGTCGCCTCCATCAGCGGCATCGATGAAATCCAGTCCACCGTCACCGACGGTCAGTCGCTGACCACCGTTCTTTTCCGCATTGAAAAGCCGACGGAAGAGGCGGTTCAGGACACCAAGGACGCTATCGACAAGATCCGCTCCGAGCTGCCTGCCGATATTGAAGAACCGGTCGTCAGCAAGATCGATGTCGAAGGCCAGGCCATTCAGACCTTCGCCGTCTCCTCCCCCAACATGACGCTTGAAGAGCTGTCATGGTTCGTGGACGATACGATCAAGCGTGCTTTGCAAGGCCAACCCGGCGTCGGCAAGATCGATCGCTATGGCGGCGCAGACCGCGAAGTGCGCGTCGCGCTGAACCCTGCCAAGCTCGATGCCTACGGCATTACGGCGGCGGATGTGAACAACCAGCTGCGCGGCACCAACATCGACCTCGGCTCTGGCCGTGGACAGGTGGGAGGCAACGAGCAGACGATCCGAACGCTGGGCGATGCCCGCGACGTGGCGACGCTATCCAACACCACGATTGCGCTTTCCAACGGCAATTTCGTCAAGCTTTCCGAGCTTGGCACGATCAACGATACCTATGAAGAGCCGAAGTCCTTCTCCCGCTTCAATGGCAACCCGGCTGTCACTTTTGCAGTGTTCCGTGCCAAGGGAGCAAGCGAAGTCTCTGTTGCCGAGACAGTCGCGCAAAATCTGGACAAGGTGCGCAAGGATCACCCGGATGTCGCCATCCAGATGGTGGATGACTCCGTTTACTTCACCTACGGCAACTACGAGGCAGCCCTTCACACGCTGATGGAAGGATCGATCCTCGCCGTCATCGTGGTGCTTCTGTTCCTGCGCAACTGGCGCGCAACGCTGATAGCAGCCGTTGCGCTGCCACTATCCGCGATACCGACATTCTGGATCATGGACGTTTTGGGCTTCTCGCTCAATCTCGTCAGCTTCCTCGCCTTGACGCTGGCCACAGGTATTCTGGTGGATGACGCCATCGTGGAGGTGGAGAACATCTCCCGCCACATCAAGATGGGCAAGAGCCCCTACCGCGCGTCGCTGGAAGCAGCAGATGAAATCGGTCTGGCGGTGATTGCGACCAGTTTCACCATCATAGCCGTCTTCGTTCCCGTCTCCTTCATGCCGGGCATTCCGGGGCAATACTTCATCCAGTTCGGCCTGACCGTTGCCTTCTCCGTTTTCTTCTCGCTGATGGTCGCCCGCCTCATCACGCCGTTGATGGCCGCTTACTTGATGCGCGCGGATGATGCCGTGGACGATCATCACGACAATGACGGTCGTTTGATGAAGGCCTATACGCGCATGGTGACGGCCACCACGAGCAAATGGTGGTCGCGTTACCTTACGCTTGCTGGCGCCATCGCCTTTCTCGTCGGCTCCATGATGCTGCTTGCGCAGGTGCCCGGCAGCTTCCTGCCGCCGGATGATTCCTCGCGCGTGGTACTTTCCATCGAGCTTCCGCCGAATGCGACACTTGAGGAGACGGATGCCACGACCTCTAAAATCTATCAGGCGGTGCGCGGCATCGATGGCGTGGAACACGTCTTCATTCTGGGCGGCGCATCGCCAAAGGGCGATCTGGAATTGCGCCGCGCCACCGTGCGCGTCATCCTCAAGACCATCGACCATTCGCTCGTCAAAACGCTGGTCAATGACGGTCTCGGCTCCATTCCGCTGATCGGCCACTATCTGCCGAAGGTGGAAGACAATGGCAGACATCGCCCGCAATGGGATGTTGAGCGCGATATTTTCGCAAGCGTTCAGGGCATCCCTGATGTCCGCATCATCAAGCTCAACGACCGCGCCGAGCGCGAACTGACCTTCAATTTCCTCTCCTCCAGCGAAGAGGATTTGCAGAAGGCGGTCGGCGTGCTGGAATCGCGGCTGCGGGCCTCGCCGATCCTCGTCAATGTCAGCTCGGAAGGTGCACTTCCGCGCCCGGAACTGCAAATCCGTCCGCGCAAGGACGAAATTGCGCGTCTCGGCATCACGCCGCAGCAAATCTCTCAAACGGTTCGCGTCGCCACTATCGGCGATATCGATGCGCAGTTGACGAAGATTTCGCTGGATGACCGGCAGATCCCGATCCGTGTTCAAGCCTCGCTAGATGTGCGGCGCGATCTTGCCGCCATCCGCGCGCTGAAGATCAAGACCGCCTCCGGTGCGACCGTGCCGCTCTATAGCGTGGCCGATATCGATTATTCGGAAGGTCCAAGCTCGATCAAGCGCAACGACCGCAGCCGCGTCGTCGCCATCGGTTCCGATGTTCCGTTCGGCACGGCACTCGATACGTCGACTGCCGAATTCAAGCGGATCGTGCAGGAAACACAGTTGCCGCCAACGGTGCGCCTTGCCGAAAGCGGAGACGCCAAGGTGCAGGGTGAAATGCAGCAGGGCTTCGTCAACGCCATGTTGCTTGGCCTGCTGCTGGTGCTTGTGGTTCTGATCCTGCTGTTCAAGGATGTGATCCAGCCCTTCACCATTCTGTTCTCGCTGCCGCTCGCCATCGGCGGCGTGGCGGTGGCGCTCATCGTTACACAGAATGCGCTCTCCATGCCGGTTCTGATCGGCATTCTGATGCTGATGGGTATCGTGACCAAGAACGCCATCCTGCTGGTGGATTTCGCAATCGAAATGCGCCGCCACGGCATGGAACGTGTGCATGCCATGGTGGAGGCAGGCCGCAAGCGCGCCCGCCCGATTATCATGACCTCCATCGCCATGTCTGCGGGCATGCTGCCGTCTGCGCTCGGTGTCGGCGAAGGCGGCTCCTTCCGCGCGCCAATGGCGATTGCGGTGATTGGCGGCATCATCGTCTCGACGGTGCTGTCTCTGGTCGTCGTGCCCGCCTTCTTCCTCATCATGGACGATCTGTCGTTGCTTCTCGCACGCATCTTCGGTCGCTTCGTCGGCAAGAAAGAAGAAGAACATCCGATCCTATCCTCGGAAGAACTCTCCATTCTCGCGCGCGAGAACAAGGAAACTCTGTCCTCCGTGGAAGAGCGTCTGGCCGCGGTGGAGAAAAGCACGGAACGTGATAAACGCGGCAGCAACTCCAACAATGTGCTGCGCCTGCCGCCTCTTGCCGCCGAATAAGTCCGTTGAAACGCCGGGTGTGAGCCCGGCGTTTTCTTTTGTACCGGCAATCGAGATTTTCATTCAGAGTTGATCGAAATCAAATCCCCAGATCCGTGAGTTGCTATTCTTGTCACATGGGATTTTCGGGGAGCCTGTTGTGAACAGAATCGTGAAACTGAGCAGCAAGGATAAGAACAGCCTGTTACGCCTGCCCTTTCTCGGCGCGGTGGATGAGGAGTCCGCTTTATCGCTGATGGAAGCCGCTTCGCTTCAGACACTTTCGCCGAGACACGTTTTGTTTCGCGAAGGCGAGCCCGCCGAACATCTCTACTGCGTATTGAACGGCTATGTGCGCCTGTTCCGCACCTCAAGGGATGGCCGCGAGGCGGATGTGCGCATCTGCGGGCCGGGCGAGACCTTCAATGACTGCCTGATTTTCGGTGCGGATCAAAATCGCTACAGCGCCCAGATCGCCGAAAGCTGCACGCTTGCGCGGCTGGAGCTGAGCAGGATAAAGGCTATGATCGAGGCCGACACAAAACTTGCCAAGGCCGTTATCGAAAACCTGTCGAAAAGCGCGCTGACCAGCATGGAATGCGTCGCCAATGACCGCCTCCAGACAGCCCCCCAACGTGTCGCCCATTATCTAATTACGCAGGCACCGGGCGAAAAGGGTTCTTACTCCCTTCGCCTGCCATTCCAGAAAAGCGTCCTGGCCGGAAAGCTGGGCTTGGCACCAGAAGCGCTTTCCCGCGCCTTTTCAAGCCTTCGCAATTGCGGTGTGATCGTGCGTGGCCGCGTCATCCAGATCAATGACACGGCGGCTTTGCGGCAGGTTTGAAGGCTGGCGTTTAACTTGTGGGAATGCTGGTGCGCCCCCGCTTTTTTACTATAGCCCACCCTGCTGCTTCAGAAAACCGACAATGCGGTCGATCCCCTCACCGCGCTTCATATCGGTAAAGAAGAAGGGCATGTCCTTGCGCATGCGCGTTGCGTCGCTGTCCATCACATCGAGATCGGCACCGACATAGGGTGCGAGATCCTTCTTGTTGATGACGAGAAGATCGGAGCGCGTGATGCCCGGCCCACCCTTGCGCGGAATCTCTTCGCCCTGACAGACCGAGATCACATAGATGGTGATGTCCGCCAGATCCGGCGAGAAGGTGGCAGCGAGATTATCACCGCCGGATTCGATGAAAACGACATCGAGATCGGGAAACCGTTCATTCAACCCGGCAATCGCCTGAAGATTGATCGTCGCATCTTCGCGAATGGCCGTGTGCGGGCAACCGCCGGTCTCTACACCCACAATCCGCTCGGATGGCAGCGCCTGCATGCGCACCAGAGCTTCGGCATCTTCCTTGGTGTAGATATCATTTGTCACGACGGCGACGGAGAATTCGCTGCTCATCGCCTTGCACAATTTTTCCGTCAGCGCCGTTTTGCCAGAGCCGACTGGCCCGCCAATACCAACTCTGAGCGGCCCGTTTCCCGATTTCATTTCGCTTCCCTCTCGGATGTGTTTTCTAAACAATAGCGATTTTTCGCGCGCTTCAGCAACAGCAATGGTGCAGTGCGGTCAGGAACGGAACAGTCTCGTGCCCTGCACCTCGTGCCGCATCGGCGCGGTGTCCGCGATGATGGTGGAAGACCCAAGATCGTCAAGCGTAGAGTATGCTGCGCGCTGCGTAACATCCGCAATCTCTTCCTCCAGCGCCGCGAGGATTGCCACGCCTTCCTTCTGCCCGGCGACGCTCAGGCGAATGCCTGCCGAAACGAGCTGCGATACGCCGGAATGGAGATACGCCGCCAGCGCATCTTCAAGCGAAATGCCATGCGCCGCCGCCACGGCACTAACCGCAACCGGATAGGTCGGCGATTTCGGCAAAATGTCGAACACTGCGGAAGGCCATGCGCGCGCGGCTTCAATAAAGGCATCACCCAGCAGAACCGTTTCCCGATGGCGTTCAGCCGAACCGGCCAGTGCCTGCGCCAGCTCGGCAAGCTCTTGCAGCGCTACGGCATCTTGATCGGCACTCCAGCCTTGAGCGAACAGAACGGCGTCATTCCACAACGTACCGCGCGTCAGCGAGAGCGTGATCCAGCCGCGCAACTCCGCCGCATTCGAAATTCGCCTGTCGTGGACAGCACTTTCAAGCCCACCGGAATAGGAAAAACCGCCCACTGGAAAGGCAGGAGACATCCATGCCATCAGCCTCAGCAGACTATCGACGCCGCGTTTCGTCATCTCTCAGTCGTGGCTGTGATGATCATGGTCATGACCGTGCCCATGGTCATGGTGATGATCTTGCCCATGGTCATGGTGATGACCGTGCGAATGGCCACCATGCGCATGATAGGCGCCGCGTGCGGGCTGGAACGGTTCTTCCACATCACGCACCGTTGCGCCAAGGCCTTCCAACATGGCGCGGATGACGTGGTCGCGCAGGATCAGAATACGGCCTTCCTCGATCTGTGCCGCAAGATGGCGATTGCCGAGATGCCAGGCCAGTTCGATGAGATGGAGCGTGTTCTTCGCCGTGATCTCGAACAGCTTCTCATCCGCCGCACGCACTTCCACCAAGTCCCCGTTTTCCACGACAAGCAGGTCGCCATGGGCAAAAAGCACGGCTTCCTTCAGGTCCAGCATCACCATCTCGTCATTCTGCAAATGCAGCAATTTGCGGCGAAGATGTCTCTGATCATGCGCCAGTGTGACGTAGCCACTCGGCTCGTCGCCCGGCGTTCCAGCGGGAAGATAGGATTGTACGCGCAGCATGATGTTTTCCGATCAAATGAATCTCAGCTCCGATTCCTGAAGGATGCGGAGCGCGATTGCAAGCCGGAGATGATGGTGCGCGGCAAGAATAAACGCGGCGTCAGGATGCGACGAGAAGTGCGGCCTTCAGCTCCTCGAAGGCTTGGGAAAGAGGCAGGTCTTCCTCATGGCAGACGCGGTTGCGACCGGACGCCTTCGCCATGTAAAGCGCCTTGTCGGCGGCGGCAAATGTATCGTGCTTGGACCTGTCCGGAGCAATATCGGCCACGCCGACGGAGACGGTGGTCTGCACCTGCCTGCCCTCGAAAGCCACGGTGAGGCAGGCCACGCGAATACGCGCCATCTCGATCAGCGCGACGCGATCCCGGCGGCGGCCACCACGCACGATGACGGCAAATTCCTCACCGCCCAGCCGCGCCACGCAGTGAAACTCTCCAAACACATCGGCAATTGCGGTAGCCGCGCGCTTGATGACGAGATCCCCCGCCGGATGCCCGAAATTATCGTTGATGGACTTGAAGCGGTCGAGATCGAAAATCGCCAGAGATGCATCATCCTGCACCTCATCGAAGGACTGATTGAAGGCGCGCCGGTTGGCAAGGCCCGACAGTGTGTCGGTTCTGCTGAGCCGCTCGAACTCGGCATGCGATTCACGCAATTGACGAATGGCGTTGCCCAGCACCATGCAAAGCACGCCTGCAACGGAGCCGCCCACGATCCAGGCCATCAGCACGCTATAGGAAATCGCCTCCCACAGGGGAACGGGAAGCACCCTGACGAAATCTCCGACTGAGATCACGGCGAAGCTGACCAGAATGGAGAGCGATATGGAGATGAAGACCATTTTCGCTGCAAAGGTGCGCAGCGTCTGACCTTTGCTGGGATCGCTCAAACTCATTTCGAGTGAGATAAACTTCCTGAAACGATCGGCCATCACATCTCCCATCCTCAACAGTAACAATCGATAATTATCAGAGGTTGGATAGAGGTAAATGCAACAATTAAAAATTTAATTACTTTCTGCGAAATTACCTTGCATCGTAGGAAATCAACAATTCTTCTACTGTAGATAATACGAAAATATACTTTGGTTGAATACCGCAGTGCACCCTAAACCATTTAAGCAGGCAATAAAAAACGGGGCGCAGCGGCCCCGTTTTCGAAATGCATTGTCAGGAAAATCAGGCGGCCTGTTTTTCTTTCAGCTGCTCGAGAATGTACTGCGGAGCGGAGACGCCATAAGGGTCGCTCTCGCAATTGTCGGAATAACCTTCTTCCTCGAACCACTGCTCCACAACGCCATCATTGATGACGGCGGCATAACGCCAGGAACGCATGCCGAAGCCGAGATTGTCCTTGGCAACCAGCATGCCCATCTTGCGGGTGAACTCGCCCGAACCATCGGGAATAACCTTCACGTTTTCAAGGTTCTGGCCCTTGGCCCAGGCATTCATTACGAAGGCATCGTTGACCGAGAGGCAGTAGATTTCATCGACACCGAGGGCGCGGAATTCCGGCGCTAGCTTTTCGAAATCGGGAAGCTGGAAGGTGGAGCAGGTTGGCGTGAAAGCGCCCGGCAGCGAAAACAGCACGACCTTCTTGCCCTTGAAATAATCGTCCGAGGTCATGTCCTGCCAGCGATAGGGGTTCGGGCCACCGACGGCCTCGTCGCGAACGCGCGTGCGGAAAGTAACGGCGGGTACCTTTTTGCCGAGCATGATTTTCTCCTGTGTTGGCGGCGCGAAAGCTTGGGATCGATGCGCCCTGAAACTGCATCGGGGATAGCCCAAAACAGTTTGCAGTGCAGCAAAAAATGACCCCTGCGACATTTTCATGCACAGCTGAAATGAGGAGATAACGCGCTCTTAAAAAAGAAAATAACGCTGCGCCATCGGCAGCACCGTCGCGGGCTCGCAGGTCAGCAACTCGCCATCGGCGCGAACCTCGTAAGTCTCGGGGTCCACTTCGATATGCGGTGTCAGCGTGTTGTGGATCATCGACGCCTTGGAGATGCCGCCGCGGACGTTCTTGACCGCAACCAGCTTCTTCGCCACGCCGAGGCGCTGCGCCAGCCCGCCATCCAGCGATGCCTGCGAAACGAAGGTCACCGACGAGTTGGTGCCCAGCTTGCCATAGGCGGCGAACATCGGGCGATAATGCATCGGCTGCGGCGTGGGAATAGACGCATTCGGATCACCCATCGGGGCCGCTGCAATCGAGCCACCCAGCAGCACCATTTCCGGCTTCACGCCGAAGAAGGCAGGGTTCCACAATACGAGGTCCGCACGCTTGCCGACTTCGACGGAGCCGATCTCGTGGCTGACGCCATGGGCGATGGCAGGGTTGATCGTATATTTCGCGATGTAGCGGCGAACGCGAAAATTGTCGTTCTCACCTTTCTCATTCTTCAGGCGACCGCGCTGGCGCTTCATCTTGTCTGCCGTCTGCCAGGTGCGGATAGCGACTTCACCGACACGGCCCATGGCCTGACTGTCCGAAGAGATGATCGAGAAGGCACCGATATCGTGGAGAATATCTTCCGCCGCGATGGTTTCTTTGCGAATGCGGCTTTCGGCAAAGGCGATATCTTCAGGGATCGATGGCGACAGGTGATGGCAGACCATCAGCATGTCCAGATGCTCCGCCAGCGTATTGACGGTGTAAGGCCGCGTCGGGTTGGTGGAGGACGGAATGACATTGGGGTTGCCGCAGACCTTGATGATATCCGGCGCGTGGCCGCCGCCCGCGCCCTCCGTATGGAAGGCGTGGATCGTGCGGCCATTGATGGCCGCAACCGTATCTTCCACGAAGCCGCTTTCGTTCAGCGTATCCGTGTGGATCATCACCTGCACATCGAACTGGTCGGCAACCGTCAGGCAATTGTCGATGGCGGCAGGCGTGGTGCCCCAGTCTTCATGCAGCTTCAGCGATGAAGCGCCTGCAAGGATCATTTCTTCCAGCGGCTTTGGCAGGGAGGCGTTGCCTTTGCCTGCCAGCGCAAGGTTCATCGGGAACGCATCGAAGCTTTCGATCATGCGCTCGATATGCCATGCACCGGTGCAGGTCGTTGCCAGCGTGCCATGCGCAGGGCCGGAACCGCCGCCCAGCATGCAGGTGACGCCGCTCATCAGCGCTTCCTCGATCTGCTGGGGGCAGATGAAGTGGATATGCGCGTCCATGCCGCCAGCGGTGAGAATCTTGCCCTCACCGGCAATCGCTTCCGTGGAAGGACCGACGATGATGGTGACGCCCGGCTGCGTATCCGGGTTGCCAGCCTTGCCGATGGCGTGGATGCGCCCATCCTTCAAGCCGACATCCGCCTTGTATATGCCCGAGTGATCGACAATCACGACATTGGTGATGACGGTATCGACCGCACCTTCAGCCCGTGTCGCCTGGCTCTGCCCCATGCCATCGCGAATGACCTTGCCGCCGCCGAACTTTACCTCTTCGCCATAAGTGGTGAAATCCTTCTCGATTTCGATGAACAGTTCCGTATCCGCAAGGCGCACCTTGTCGCCAACTGTCGGGCCGAACATGCTGGCATAGGCAGCGCGGGAAATCTTGTAAGGCATGGGCTATCAGGCTCCCTGAAAAGCGGAGAAGGCTATGTGGGTGTAAGCGAGGCGAGCGCGCGCCTCAGCATCTTGTTTCATGTCGCAGCCCAAGAAGCCGCTGGAATAACGGTCAGAACCGCTCCGAGAGTGACTTCAACTCTTCCGTTTGCTCACGAGTCATGTCCGCGAGGCACGAAGCGACGATCATCGGCTCCATCGACCCGCCACGCGCCTGAAAACCTGACAGTTTGCAATTTGCATCACGAAAGGCGACCCAAGCACGCTGCGCGGCAACCAACGCTTCGACAGCACCCTTGGTGTTCTCGTCCGCGTCCTTGTCCCGGTCAGCCAACAGTTTGCGCAGCTTCTGGTACTCTGCATTCAACTCCTTGTCAGCCTTGTCATAATCGACACCCGCGCACTGGTTCAGATCGAATTGCGTCTGCGGGTTGGAGCAGTCAGGCGCATCCTCGGCACGAACATTCGCCATCGCGAAAAAGCCAGTTAGCAATAGCAAGGCGGAAGCCAATCGAACCATGCGGCTCATGCTGCCGCACCATCATGATGATGTGGCTTCAACGCACGCGGATCGACACCATCGAGGCAATTGGCGTTTACCGCCACCATCTTCTTGCCATCGGGCGCTTCGCCATAGGCAAAGCTCTCGATGCCGCAATCGCTACAGAAGAGATGATGAATCTGCTTTTTGTTGAAGAGATATTCCTTCAGATGCTCTTCGCCGGAAAGCAGCTTGAACTGATCGCGCGGCGTAAAGCTCAGGACCGAGCCCAGCCTTTTGCAGCGAGAGCAATTGCAGGTTACCGTGTGTTCAAGATCGACATCCACCTCGAAGCTTACGGCGCCGCACTGGCAGCCGCCATGATAATGTTCCACAGCCATTTCAAAGCCTCCCCATGACCATCTGACGAAAACCATAGACTTCACGCTTGCCGGAAAGTGGCACCAGCGTTACCTCGCGCTTTTGCCCCGGCTCGAAACGCACCGCGGTCCCAGCCGGAATATCCAGCCGCATGCCGCGCGCCTTTTCCCGCTCGAAAAGCAGGCCCGCATTGGTCTCATAAAAGTGGTAATGGCTACCGACCTGCACGGGCCGGTCACCGGAATTGGCAACCTCGATCGTCACGGTTGGCTGTCCTGCATTGAGCTCCAGCGTGCCCTCTGCGGCAATGATCTCACCTGGTATCATGAGCGTTCCCCTTTATCTTTATCAAGCGGCGTTACTGACGCAGCCTTCCGCCTTCAGCACACGCCGGGTGGAGGCAGGGTTGTTGAGCAGAGCCGCCGCCGGGCGCACGGGCCGCCGCACCAGCTCACCCTTACAGTTCGGGCATGCGCCGCCAAGTGTCGTTGTGGCGCAGTCCACGCAGAATGTGCATTCGAAGGAACACATCATAGCATCAGGGCTTTCCGGTGGCAGATCTTGGTCGCAGCATTCGCAATTGGGGCGAAGTTCGAGCGCCATGGCAATGCTCCTTAACGGATTGGCTCGTGAACGGTCACAAGCTTCGTACCATCCGGAAACGTCGCTTCGACCTGAACGTCATGGATCATCTCGGCTATACCTTCCATGACCTGATCGCGGGTGATGACATGCGCTCCGGCCTCCATCAGCTCGGCCACCGCGCGACCGTCGCGCGCGCCTTCCACCACGAAATCGGTGATGAGGGCGATAGCTTCGGGATAGTTGAGCTTCACGCCGCGTTCCAGCCGCCTGCGGGCCACCATGGCGGCCATGGAGATCAGCAGCTTGTCTTTTTCCCTGGGGGTGAGGTTCATCGTCGTCCCATTTCCAGAGCCAATACACACCCGTCAGCACGGCTACGCATCACGCTCTAAACTGTTGAATCGACGCGCGCGCCAGATGGCTTGCCACCCCAGCGCCCGCGTTACAGATTCCAGACTTTCGGCACAGACGCACCGTTTCGCAAGAGCGAAATGATCGGAAAAAGCATTTTTCTAAGAGAGAATCCGTCTGCGGCGGAAAGGCGGATGACGAGCTTTCCCTGCCACTCGCTGGCCCCGCCGCTTTCTCCGGCAATAGCCCTAATTTTAGGCAGCAGAGCCTCGGCCAGCGGGCCGATATAGAGAAGCGTGGCGAAGGCGACCCGCCCATTCAGAACGGAGGAGTGTCGCGTAAGATCGGCAATCCGCCCATCGAGAAAAAGCTCTTCCGCATGGATGAGCTTGCCGCCGTGGCGAATGCGCCAGCGGTCGCGAAACAGTCCCTCCTCCATCGCTTCGCCCATGGCCTGACGACCGAGCAGAACGGCTTCGACGGCAAGAAATTCGGATGTTGCGTGGAGATCTGCTTCCAGCCTGCGGGTCAGCGAGGCGCGGTCGAAAAGAATGGTTTCCTGCGGCAGCCAGTGGAGCCGGGCATTTTCCTGGGCGGTAACGCGAACGGTGACGGCAGCCGTGCCTGCGGACGCCTTATAGACCTTTTCACAGGCCTGCGTGGTCACAACGAGGCTGGTATTGGCCGCGGCAACGGCTTGCCATTCCACCTCATCCCCGCCGGTCAGGCCGCCGGAGGAATTGATGAGAATGGCTTCCATTTCATTGGAAAAGGTTTCAGGAAGCCTGATCTTGGCGCAGCCCTCCTGAAACAATTCGTCCAGACGGCTGCGCCCGTTCAGCTCTTTGGTTACAATGCGTCCTCTGCCACGGGCGCGCTGCGGGCGGGGTTGGCTGAGGCTTTCAAGGTCTGGCTGCACGTCGTCTCCGAAGCTTTCGCGGATGCGGAAGCGGAAACCGCTTTCACAGAGCAATCCGTCTTCGCCGTTGCGTCGACAACCATCTGCCCTTCCGTATTCTGGAAGAAATCCCACATTCTTTCAGCCGCATCAACCTGTTGCACGGTATCGGAAGACGAAGTTTTACGATCCACCGCAGGCTGCGCCTTCGGCGTTGCATCGCTGCCGGGCTTGCGCGTCAAAACGGCGGAAGCGGCAATCACTTCGGACTTCATGGTCGCGCGCGGCCAGGCATGGTCCCAGGCATCGATGACATAGGAATGGATGCGCGCGCCGCTCTTGCACACGTCATAGGAATTGAAGGTGAAGTTTCCGGCAGACTTGCTCTTGACCGAACCTTTGCAGCCATCCATCTCCGCCCAGCGCTTCAGCGCCGTCTCGCCGCCATATTGCCAATAGGCCTTGCCGCCGCCCTGATAGGGGTTGGCCGGATCCTTGGTGCCCGCAAAAGCAACGATTGACATCGGCTTTGCCGGTGCGCAGGATTTGGCGTCCGGTCCCCACTTGCCTTCGGTTTCGACAGGATATCCCGCGCGAAGGGAGGCTACGAAGCCCGCCGCCGCAAAGTCGTTGCTGCCGCTGCAAAGATACTGCGAAAGCATGCGCCCGCCGCCGGAATAACCGGAGCCATAGAAACGCTCTTCATCGACGCAGAATTTGGACTTCACCATGCTGACGGCATCGCGAATGAAGGAAAGCTCGTCCAGCCCGCCTTTGCGGGTGGTGACGCCCGGAACGTTCCAGGCATGAGTACCCGGCAGCTCACCATCGAGGCTGCCCTGAAGCGCCACGACGACCACGCCCGCGCGCTCGGCAACCTTGTCCCAGCCGCTACGGTCCAGCTGGCCGTTAGGGTTGCTGTTGCTGCCATGAAAATCAAAAATGACCGGAAGCGGCTTTTTTCCATCATAAGAAGATGGAACGAAATAGACGCCTTCGCGTTCAGACCCTTGAGACATGAGCGAAAACTCATGCCGACCCGGCTGGATTGTCTGACCGCACATCGATGCAGATGCGGCGGCACTCATGCTCGTGAGAATGGCAAAGCTCGCAAACACTGTTTTTGCGGAGCGAATAAACCGGAACGTCCGGCCAGCAACAGTCAGATTCATCGGCACGCCTTTATTGGCACAGTTCTCCAGCAATATGCCGGAAAATTCGTGGAATGTAAGGGATCGACGGATGCGGCGTGCAGATGACCTCATGGGTGTGTCTCGCAAGCAGCATTTTCGCTGCCAATAACACACCCTCCTCGTCAATGAAATGCTAAAATTACGCATGAAAGCCATGCGAGAGCGCATGACTATTCACTTTGTTACAGTGATTTTATCGGGCCGTGAACGAAAGGCCCAAATTTATACTGTCAGATGACGCCGCGCTTCCTGCGTATCCAGCGTCTGCGCCTCACCTTCATGCACCACTTCGCCACGGTCCATGATGTAGACGTAGTCCGCAAGCTCCCGGCAGAAATCGAGATACTGCTCGACCAGCAGGATCGCCATACCGGTGGAATCCCGCAGATATTTGATCGCGCGCCCGATATCCTTGATGATCGAGGGCTGAATGCCTTCGGTCGGCTCATCCAGCACCAGAATTTTAGGGCGCGTTACCAGTGCCCGACCAATGGCCAGCTGCTGCTGCTGCCCACCCGAGAGATCGCCGCCGCGCCGCGACAGCATTGTCTGCAACACAGGAAACAGGCTGAAAATATCATCCGGAATAAACCGCTCCCGGCGCGGCAGCGGCGCATAACCACTCTCCAGATTTTCCTGCACCGTCAAGAGTGGAAATATCTCCCGCCCCTGCGGCACATACCCCACGCCACGCTTGACCCGCTGATAGGGCGCCAGCCCATTCAGGCTCTCGCCGCCGAAACTGATTGCTCCACCGCTAATGGCATGCTGGCCGGTGACGGCGCGCAACAGCGAGCTTTTACCCACCCCGTTGCGCCCCAGCACGCAGGTAATCTTGCCCATTTCAGCATTCAGCGAAATGCCCCGCAACGCCTGCGCTGCGCCATAGTGGAGGTTGATGTTTTCGACGCTTAGCATGGTGTTACCTTGTGGCAAGACGTGTGGTACGAGAGTGTGGCGTGGATCCTCGGGTCAAGCCCGAGGATGACGTTGGAGAACGGGGCACGAGATTGAATTCACCCACTGCCGTCATCCTCGGGCTTGACCCGAGGATCCATATCCGGGACCAATTTTTATGAGCGGATACGTCTACATCGTAGCCAGCCAAAAGCGCGGAACGCTCTACATTGGCGTGACGTCCAATCTTGAGCAGCGCATTTACGAACATCGTGAAGGTCTGACGAAGGGCTTCACGAGCCGATACGGCTGCACGCGGCTCGTCTGGTACGAAGAGCACATGAGCATCGGAACGGCCATTCCGCGCGAGAAGTCGCTGAAACGATGGTATCGCGATTGGAAGATCAAGCTGATTGAGGATTTTAATCCGGAATGGCGTGATCTTTATGAAGAATTCGGTTGATGGTCCAGCGCGGGGCGTGGATCCTCGGGTCGGGCCCGAGGATGACGGCAGTGGGTGTGGTTGATGGCGTCCCAAGCTCGTTAGCGTCATCTTGGGGTTAGAAGCGAAAACCGAGGATGACGATAGAGGGGTTGCCAAATGGGTCATTCCAATCTCAGACGTCATCCTCGGGCCTGACCCGAGGATCCACAGCGGCAATCGCCCAACGTCTCTATTGAACCCTAGCACCATCACCGCCCCAGATAATTCTCAATGACTTTCGGATCGTTCGACACAAAATCAATCGACCCCTCCGCCAGCACCGAGCCTTCCGCGAGGCACGTAACCTTGACCCCAAGCTCGCGGATGAAGCCCATGTCGTGTTCCACCACCACTACGGAGCGGGTCTTGGCGATTTCTTTCAGCAGGACGGCGGTTTCCGCCGTCTCCGCATCAGTCATCCCCGCGACGGGCTCGTCTACCAGAAGGAGCTTCGGTTCCTGTGCCAAGAGCATGCCAATTTCCAGCCATTGTTTCTGGCCGTGCGAAAGGTTGGCGGCGAGGTCGTCGCCGCGGTGGCTGAGGCGGACTGTTGAGAGGATTTCTTCGATACGAGCCCTGTCTTCCGCCGTCAGCCGATAGAACAGCGTGGCGAAGACGCCGCGTTTGCGGTTGAGCGCCAGTTCGAGATTGTCCCAGACGGTGTGGCTCTCGAACACGGTCGGCTTCTGGAATTTTCGGCCTATGCCGAGCTGGGCGATATCCGCTTCGTCCTTCTTCGTCAGGTCGATACTGTCTTCGAACAGCACTTTTCCCGTATCGGGTCGCGTCTTGCCGGTGATGATGTCCATCATCGTCGTCTTGCCGGCACCATTCGGGCCAATGATGGCGCGGAGTTCACCCGGCTCCACCACGAAGGACAGTGAGTTCAGCGCCTTGAAGCCATCGAAGGAAACGGACACGCCGTCGAGATAAAGCAGGCTTTTCGTTCTGTTTTCGGAAATCGTGTTCATAAGCTTCACTCCGCTGCCTGGCTTGCGACTGCATCGTCATTGCCGGGTGTCGCCGCCGCCTTGGGCTTCGACACCCGGCCGCGACGGTTCGCTATGAACTGCTGGATGGTGCCGACGATGCCCTTGGGGAAAAACAGCGTAACGGCAATGAAAAGGCCACCCAGCGCAAACAGCCAGAATTCTGGAAACGCGCCGGTGAAATAGCTCTTGCCGCCATTGACCATGATAGCACCGATGATCGGCCCGATCAGCGTTCCGCGTCCACCAACCGCCGTCCAGACGACGACTTCGATGGAGTTGGCGGGCGCGAATTCGCCGGGGTTGATGATGCCGACCTGCGGCACGAACAACGCGCCCGCGATACCCGCCATCATGGCCGAAACGACGAAGGTAAACAGCTTGATGTTCTCGACGCGATAGCCAAGGAAGCGAACGCGGCTTTCCGCATCGCGAACACCGACCAGCACCTTGCCGAATTTCGAGTTGACGATGCCGGATGCAATCAGCAGCGAAAGCGCCAGCATCACCGCCGTCATGGCAAAAAGAACAGCGCGGGTGCCGGGGGCCTGGACAGAGAAGCCGAGAATATCCTTGAAATCCGTCAGGCCGTTATTGCCGCCGAAACCCATATCATTGCGGAAGAAGGCGAGCAGCAGCGCATAGGTCATCGCCTGCGTGATGATGGAGAGATAAACGCCGTTGACGCGGGAGCGAAAGGCGAACCAGCCGAAGACGAAGGCGAGCAGGCCCGGCACGACCAGCACCATCAGCATCGCAAACCAGAACATGTCGAAGCCATGCCAGAACCACGGCAGTGCCTTCCAGTTGAGGAACACCATGAAATCCGGCAACACCGGATCACCATAGGTGCCACGCGAGCCGATCTGGCGCATCAGATACATGCCCATGGCATAGCCGCCGAGCGCGAAGAATGCGCCGTGGCCGAGCGAAAGAATGCCGCAGTAACCCCAGACCAGATCAAGCGCCAGCGCCAGCAGCGCATAGGCGAGATACTTGCCGAGCATCGACATCATATAGGTCGGCACATGCAACGGGCTCGTGGGTGGCAGCAGAAGATTCAGCGCCGGAATGATGAGCGAGACGGCGAGAATGATGCCGACGGCAATCGAGATGCGGCGGTCTAGCGCGCGGAGGAGAAAACCGGTGATCATGCCTCGATCGCCCTTCCCTTGAGTGCGAAGAGGCCGCGCGGCCGCTTCTGGATGAACAGGATGACGAGAACGAGAACAAGGATTTTGCCCAGCACCGCGCCGACTGTCGGCTCAAGGAACTTGTTGAGCACACCGAGCGATAGCGCACCGACCAGCGTTCCCCAGAGATTACCGACACCGCCGAAAACCACGACCATGAAGCTATCGATGATGTAGCTTTGGCCAAGATTGGGAGACACGTTGTCGATCTGGCTAAGCGCCACGCCTGCAAGCCCTGCGACACCGGAGCCAAGCGCGAAGGTGAAAGCATCGACCCACGGCGTCCTGATGCCCATGGAGGAAGCCATGCGCCGGTTCTGCGTGACGGCGCGCATCTGCAAACCGAAGGCGGAGCGCTTGAGGAGAAGCAGCAGGGCGAAGAAAACGGAGAGCGAGAAGCAGACGATCCAGACGCGATTCCAGGTGAAGTTCAGATAGCCAACGCTGAAGGAGCCGGACATCCAGCTTGGGCTGCCAACCTCACGGTTCGTCGGCCCGAAGATGGAGCGCACGCCCTGTTGCAGCATCAGCGAGATGCCCCATGTCGCCAGCAGCGTTTCCAGCGGACGGCCATAGAGAAAGCGGATCACGCCGCGCTCCATGATGAGGCCGATTGCGCCGGTGACGATGAAGGCGACGGGCAGCGCAATGGCTAGAGACCAATCGAAGAGGCCGGGAGCATGGCTGCGAATGACATCTTGCACGATGAAGGTGGAGTAAGCGCCGATCATCACCATCTCGCCATGCGCCATATTGATGATGCCCATCACACCGAAGGTGATGGCAAGGCCGATGGCCGCCAGCAGCAGGACGGAGCCGAGCGACAGGCCATACCAGATATTCTGCGCGCCATCCCACAATGCAAGCGAGCCTTCGATACGCGAAATGGCAGCATCGATATCGGGCTTCAGGCTGGCATCGACGGAAGGGGACGCGGCCATCAGAATGCCGATGGCATCACGCCCGCCGATATTCTTGATGGTCTCGATGGCAGCGCGCTTGTCGTCAATGGAACGGTTGGACGCCAAAAGCGAAACCGCCCTCGCCTCTTCCATGCGGGCGCGGACCTGGGTGTCGGCTTCCTTCGCAAGTGCGGCTTCCAGCAATTCAAGATTTTCAGCGCTCGGCGCTTTCAACACGGCATCGGCAGCGGAAAGACGGACCGAGCGTTCCGGGCTCAGCAGCGTCAACCCGCCAAGCGCTGCGCGGATGACACGGCGGAGGTTGTTGTTGACCTTGATTTTCGCAACTGCCGCTTTCGGTGCTTCGCCTGCGGCTTCGCCGGTCAGCGGATCGATGAGGGTAAGATCGGAGCCTGCTGGCTTGGTCAGGAAAACGAGACTATCGGCCTTGCGAACGTAAAGCTCGCCAGCCGCAAATGCTTCCAGCGCAGGCACGACCCGCGCATCACCCGTTGCCGCAATCTGCCCGATCAGCGTTTCCGCCTGCTTGAAATCAGCTTTGCCCAGCGCATCGATCAACGGCTTTGGATCGCCCTGTTGGGAGAAGGCCGAAGCGGTGAGGCTGAACAGTAAGCCGATGACGGCGAACATACGAAGAAACATTGTCCCAAGTCCCCCTTGGAGCCTGCTTGGTTGAGTGGCAGCAGGCGGAATTCGATAGTGACGGGGCTTTCGCCGCCGAAGCCCCCCACCCTCTCCACCGCCATTCTCGGGCTTGACCCGAGGATCCACGACGCCAACCAGAACCTCTCGCTGGCGAAGAGAACGAAGGGGAGGCAGTGGATCCTCGGGTCAAGCCCGAGGATGACGTTGGTGGGGTGGGAAGGCGCTTTCCCCCTGCCCGTCACCCCGGACTTGATCCGGGGTCCAGCGCGATCAAGTCCTTGATCGCAGAAGAGTCCTCGCGCCGCAGACGCGGCGCTACTGGATTCCGGCTCAAGGCCGGAATGACGGAAGTGAAGGGAGCTCAGCCGCCTCACACTTTCGAAGAGCGATCAGCTACCCTTGCCGCCGCACTTGCCTGTCGCAACGTTAAAGTTGCCGCAGGACATCGGCTTGCGCCAATCCGAGATCAGGTCCTTCGAGTCCGGCAGATAATCGGACCACTCGTCACCAACCACCTGCGGGGTCTGCTGCACGATCTGGAACTGGCCATCGGCCTGAATTTCGCCGATCAGCACCGGCTTGGTGATATGGTGGTTAGGCATGACGGTGGAGTAGCCGCCGGAGAGGTTGGGAACCGAAACACCGACGATGCTGTCGAGAACCTTGTCCGTATCCGTCGTGCCTGCGGCTTCCACTGCCTTTACCCAGGCGTTGAAGCCGATATAGGCGGCTTCCATCGGGTCGTTGGTCACGCGCTTGTCGTTCTTGGTGAAGGCGTGCCATTCCTTGATGAATTCGGCATTGGCAGGGCTATCGACCGACTGGAAGTAGTTCCACGCCGCAAGGTGGCCGACCAGCGGAGCCGTATCCAGACCGGCCAGCTCTTCCTCGCCCACGGAGAAGGCAACGACCGGAATGTCTTCGGCCTTCACGCCCTGGTTTGCCAGTTCCTTATAGAAGGGAACGTTGGCATCGCCATTGATGGTGGAAACGACGGCAGTCTTCTTGCCAGCAGAGCCGAACTTCTTGATATCGGACACGATCGTCTGCCAGTCGGAATGGCCGAATGGCGTGTAGTTGATCATGATGTCCTCTTCCTTGACGCCCTTGGACATCAGGTAGGCCTTCAGGATCTTGTTTGTGGTCTGCGGATAGACATAGTCTGTACCAGCCAGAACCCAGCGCTCGACGCCCTCGGTGTTGGCAAGATAATCGACAGCCGGAATGGCCTGCTGGTTCGGCGCGGCACCGGTGTAGAAGATGTTGCGGGAAGACTCTTCGCCTTCATACTGGACAGGGTAGAAGAGAATGGAATTCAGCTCTTCGAAGACCGGCAGAACGGATTTGCGCGAAGAAGAGGTCCAGCAGCCGAACACGGCAGCGACCTTATCCTGAGAGATCAGCTGGCGCGCCTTTTCGGCAAAGAGCGGCCAATCGGAAGCCGGGTCGACCACCACAGGCTCGAGCTTCTTGCCCAGCACGCCGCCCTTCTTGTTCTGCTCGTCGATGAGCATCAACATGGCGTCCTTCAGCGTCGTCTCGGAAATCGCCATGGTGCCGGAAAGCGAATGCAGAACGCCGACCTTGATCGTATCATCAGCGGCAAATGCACCATGGAATGCGGTGGTGGACAAAATGGCGCCAAGCAGCGCGCCAGTGAGCGTCTTTCTCAATGTCATCGGAAGAACCCCTCTCCTTGTTTAAGCCTCGAACGGGCCCAGCGGCATTTTGAAACCGCTGCTGGAGGGGACTATCGGTCTCGCAGTCGCGAAACCGTATACGTCGTTTGACGTAGGTGGGGTGGCGAAATCAGAACATGAGGGTGCATCCGCCGCGCGCGCCTGAGAGAAGTGTGGCTCAGGCCTCAGTTATGGGGCTTGTCGCTTTCGATGGCTTCCTGATGGTACCAGCTGTCGAAATCCACGCGAGGAGCCTGGGGCTGAACCGATTGCACCTCGGCGTCTTTGCGGAAACGATTGGCGCTCGCGCGGCCACCGACAGGGAATTGATAAATCTTGGCACTTTCCATATGCGGTTCGGTTCTCATGACGGCCTCTTTTCTTCCAGTCAAAACACCTCAGCACCACGCTTCGTCAGGGATTATAACGGATTGAGAGCGCAAAAGCACCCTATTCGCTTAAAAAAATATCATTCAGCATAAAATTTAGGCACATAAGTTGATGCTGAGATAATCGAATAGTCTTTATGCAGCTAACGACCCATTTTTCGCGCTTTGAGACCAAAAAACACTCAAAACCAGCTTTTGCCTCTGCCCTTTTTGCGGAATTTGGCCGGATCCGCTTCATAAAGCCTTCATAAATCTGAAAATTTGCGAATTGCTGTCGGAATCGTTGAAGGCACGATTCGCATTTCCAATGCTCCTCACCGGAGCGCTCGAACAGAAATTTTCACGCCCGTTTTCGTCACCTCTCAAAACTGGCACGGCTTATGCATCTGTATAGGCAGCCCTTGAAAGCGAGAGTGTTTTCGCCGGTCACCGGACGTCAACAATCAAGGCTTCGCATCTTAACCTATGAGAGGTTCGTAATGACTAAGTTCAAACTCGAGTACATCTGGCTCGATGGTTACAAGCCGGTAGCAAACCTGCGTGGCAAGACGCAGGTCAAGGAATTCGATGAATTCCCGACACTCGAGCAGCTTCCGCTCTGGGGCTTCGATGGCTCCTCCACCATGCAGGCAGAAGGCCACAGCTCCGACTGCGTGCTGAAGCCGGTCGCTCTTTACCCCGATCCTGCCCGCACCAACGGCGCGCTGGTCATGTGCGAAGTCATGATGCCGGATGGCGTCACGCCGCATCCGTCCAACAGCCGCGCAACGATCCTTGACGACGAAGACGCATGGTTCGGCTTCGAGCAGGAATACTTCTTCTACGAAAACGGCCGTCCGCTCGGCTTCCCAGAGCAGGGCTATCCCGCTCCACAGGGCCCATACTATTGTGGCGTTGGCGCCAGCAATGTCGGCCCGGTTGCTCGCGAAATCGTTGAAGAGCATCTGGACCAGTGCCTTGCAGCCGGCATCAACCATGAAGGCATCAATGCCGAAGTGGCAAAGGGCCAGTGGGAATTCCAGATTTTCGGCAAGGGCTCCAAGCGCGCCGCCGACCAGATCTGGATCGCTCGCTACCTCCTGCAGCGCCTGACTGAACAGTACGGCATCGACATCGAATACCACTGCAAGCCGCTCGGCGACACCGACTGGAACGGCTCCGGCATGCACTGCAACTTCTCGACAAAGTACATGCGCGAAGTTGGCGGCAAGGAATATTTCGAAGCCCTTATGGCGCAGTTCGGCAAGAACCTCGAAGCCCACATCGCCGTTTACGGTCCAGACAACGACAAGCGTCTGACCGGCAAGCACGAAACCGCTCCGTGGAACAAGTTCTCCTACGGCATTGCTGACCGTGGCGCATCGATCCGCGTTCCGCATTCCTTCGTCAACAACGGTTACCGTGGTTACCTCGAAGACCGTCGTCCGAACTCCCAGGGCTGCCCATACCAGATCGCTTCCGTCGTTCTGAAGACGATTTCGGAAGTCCCGACAGCACAGTCCGCTGCTGCCTAACGCTTAAAGATGGCGTCGCTCGGTCCGGGCGACGCCATTTTTCTGTTTCGCGACGAGGGAAACCCGGCATGGCCGCACGGCAACGCATCATCCCCGTCAGACGCGAATATAACCGCTGGGTCGCGAACCAGACGCTGGAAGATTACGCGCTGCGCTTCACCGCCAAAAGCGCCCGTCAGTTCTCCTCCAACCGCATTTCCCACACTGCCATCGGTGCGATTTCGTTTCTTGCGCTGGAAGCCATCGGCGGCGCGATCACCCTTTCCTACGGCACGACCAATGCCTTCTTCGCCATCGCAGCTGCCGCGGTCGCCATGCTGCTCGTCGGCCTGCCCATCAGCCGTTACGCCATCCGCCACGGCGTCGATATCGATCTTTTGACGCGCGGCGCAAGCTTCGGTTATATCGGCTCCACCATCACCTCGCTGATCTATGCCGCCTTCACCTTCATGCTGTTCGCCATCGAGGCATCCATCATGTCCGGCGCGCTGGAACTTGCGCTCGGGATACCGCTCTGGATCGGCTACATCATCTCGGCGGTGATGGTCATTCCGCTCGTCACCCACGGCGTGCGACTGATCAGCAAATTCCAGATCCTGACCCAGCCGTTCTGGATCGTCCTCAACATTCTGCCCTTCATCTTCATCGCGCTGCTGGACTGGCAGAAATTCGATCTCTGGCTTGCCTTCTCCGGTATCCACCACGCCTCGGCTCCGACAGGCGAAATCGCGCCGTTCAACCTCATCGAATTCGGCGCTGCCTCCGCCGTCATTCTGGCGCTGATGTCGCAGATCGGTGAACAGGTGGATTTCCTGCGCTTCCTGCCCGCCGAAGGGCAAAGCAAGCTGCGCCACAAGCTGGCGGTCTTCCTCGCCGGTGCGGGCTGGGTCGTCGTTGGCGTTCCAAAGCTTCTGGCGGGCTCCTTCCTCGTGGTGCTGACGCTCAGTTCCGGCGTGCCGGTGGATCGCGCCGCCGATCCCTCGCAAATGTACCTCACCGCCTTCGGCTACATGATTCCGAACGAGAATGCCGCCCTCCTTCTGATGGTGGCATTCGTGGTTGTGTCGCAGCTGAAGATCAATGTGATGAACGCCTATGCGGGCTCGCTCGCATGGTCCAACTTCTTCTCGCGCCTCACCCACAGCCATCCGGGCCGCGTCGTCTGGCTCATCTTCAATGTCGGCATCGCACTACTGTTGATGGAACTCGGCATCTACCGGCTGCTGGAAGAAACACTCGGCATCTTCTCCATCGTCGCCATGGCGTGGCTCTGCACAATCTCTGCCGATCTCTTCATCAACAAACCGCTCGGCCTTGCTCCACCCGGTATAGAGTTCAAACGCGCCCACCTCTATGACATCAACCCCGTTGGCGTCGGCGCGATGACGCTTTCGGCCACCATAGCGCTCACCGCCCATTTCGGTCTGTTCGGAACGCTTGCCGCATCGCTCGCGCCCTACATTACCCTCATCATCGCCTTCATCGCCTCCCCGCTGATAGCTTGGACGACGAAGGGAAAATTCTATCTGGCCCGCAAACCGCGACAGAAATGGAAAGAACTTTCCAGCATTACCTGCTCCATCTGCGAACATCCGTTCGAGCCGGAGGATATGGCCTGGTGTCCCGCCTATGCCGGGCCGATCTGCTCGCTATGCTGTTCGCTGGACAGCCGCTGTCACGATATGTGCAAGCCCAAGGCACGGCTGAATTACCAGACCGCACAGGTGGCCAAGACGTTTCTGCCGGAGCAACTCGTCGCCAAACTCGCCACCCGCCTTGGCCGCTACGCCATATTCTCGGCCATGGCCGTTGCGGCACTTGGCAGCATTCTGGCGCTGATCGCCCATCAGGTCGGCACCGGCACACCCACCACGGCGGATGTGGTCAACCGCACCATTCTCATCGTTTTCTTCGTCTTCGCCGTCATTGCGGGCATCGTCTGCTGGTTCCTCGTGCTGGCGCATGACAGCCGCGTGGTGGCGGAAGAGGAATCCTCGCGCCAGAACACGCTTCTGCTGAAGGAAATCGCTGCGCACCAGAAAACCGACGCCGCCCTGCAATATGCCAAGGAAACGGCGGAAGCCGCCAACCGCGCGAAAAGCCGCTACGTCGTCGGTCTCAGCCACGAATTGCGCACGCCGCTCAACGCCGTGCTGGGCTATGCGCAAATCCTCGAGCGGGACGAAACGATCCCCGCCCCGCGCCAGTCCGCCATCAAAGTCATCAAACGCTCAGCCGATCACCTCTCCGGCCTCATCGATGGTCTCTTGGATATTTCCAAGATCGAGGCGGGCCGCCTGCAGGTTTATTCCAACGAAATCAACATTCAGGATTTCCTCGACCAGATCGTCGATATGTTCCGCCCGCAGGCGCAGGCGAAGGGGCTGATCTTTCGCCACGAGCGGGCACGCGCCCTGCCGCAATATGTGCGCAGCGATGAAAAGCGCCTCCGGCAAATCCTCGTCAACCTGCTGTCCAACGCCATCAAATTCACCGATGAAGGCAGCGTCAGCTTCGACGTGACCTATCGAAGCCAAGTGGCGACCTTCACCGTGACCGATACGGGGCGCGGCATCGCGGAGAAGGACTTGGGCCGCATCTACGAGCCATTCCAGCGGGGCGAGGCGGACAGCATCAAGCCTATGCCGGGCCTCGGCCTCGGTCTCACCATCACCCAGCTTCTGACCAATACGCTGGGCGGAGAAATTTCCGTTTCCAGCGAAAAGGACAAGGGCTCCACCTTTCGCGTGCGGCTGATGCTTTCCACTGTTGATCGCCCCAGCACGGCGCTTGCGCCGGAAAAGAAGATCGTCTCCTATGCCGGGCCGCGCCGGACCATCGTCGTGGTGGACGACAATGAGGATCATCGCGACCTGATGCTCGAGGTGCTGAGCCCCCTCGATTTCGTCGTGCTGACCGCCCAAAGCGGGCCGGACTGCCTGACCCTGATCGAAGCCATGAAACCGGATGCCTTCCTGATCGATATTTCCATGCCGGGCATGAGCGGCTGGCAACTGGTGGACAGGCTGCGCGATGCGGGCCAGACAGCGCCCATCATCATGCTTTCCGCCAATATCGGCGACACGGCCATTATTGGCGCGGGGACGGATGGCCATAATGATGCGCTGGCAAAGCCGGTGGATATCCGCAAGCTCTGCGACCGCTTGGCCGTGCATCTCGGGCTGCAATGGGTTTACGAAAGCGATCTGCCGCCGGTAACCTTGCCCGTTCAAGACCTGAAACCATCCGCGCCAGCGCCCGCACATCTTCAGGATTTGATCGCGCTTGGCGAAATCGGCTATATCAGGGGTATCGAGGCCAAACTCGATGCGCTGGCTACTCAGCCGGAAAATCTGCCCTTCACCGAGGAGGCCAGACGCTTCGTGCGCGCCTTCGATCTTGCGGGCTATACCGATTATCTGCAAAGTTTTGAAACAAGGACCGGCACGGATGACTAAGTCGTTGCAGCCCCGCGACATCGTTCTGCTGGTGGATGACAGCCCTGAGGCACTCGGCTTTCTGACGGAAGCGCTGGAGCAATCCGGCTTTTCCGTGCTGATTGCGACCTCGGGACAAGCAGCCCTCAACATCGTGGAGCGTGTGACGCCGGACCTCATTCTTCTGGATGCAGTTATGCCGGGTCTGGATGGTTTCGAGACCTGCAAACGGCTGAAATCCAACGCGGCTGTTGCGCAAGTACCTGTCATCTTCATGACCGGACTGACCGAAACGGAACATGTGGTGCGCGCGCTGGAATGCGGCGGGGTGGATTACCTCAGCAAGCCCATCAACATAGATGAGTTGCGCGCCCGCCTGCGTGTGCATCTTTCCAACGCCCGCTCCGCGCAAAGCGCCCGTGTGGCGCTGGATGCCGCCGGTCGGCATCTTCTCGCGGTTCGAAAGGATGGGTCGATCCAGTGGTCGACGCCGCAGGCAACGCGCCTCATCAACGCCGCAACCGGCAGCAATGATGGGCTGGATATCGTTTCGCGCACGATTGGCGGGTGGATGGAAACGGAGCCTTCCCGCGAGACGCCGCTTACCGTTACACACGCCGAACGGCCTTCCCTGCAATTTACGTTTCTGGGGGCCGTTGGTGGCGACGAATATCTGTTTCGCCTGACCACGGTGAATGAGAAATCCGGCGAAGCGTTGCTACGGGAGCGGTTTGCGCTGACGACGCGCGAGTCGGAAGTGCTGATCTGGATTGCCAAGGGCAAATCGAACCGCGATATCGGGGAAATTCTTGGACTTTCAGCCCGAACGGTGAACAAGCACCTTGAGCAGATTTACGTGAAGCTCGGTGTTGAAAACCGCGCCTCTGCGGCAGTGAAAGCCGCCCATGTTCTGCACGAACAATAATTGGTTCTGATAAATCTTCCTCTATCCCGGCATCGCGCCGGGATAGAGGAAAAAGTCGAGAAGGATTAGCGGCAGACGCGCGTTTCCTTGACGACGACACGACCATGGTGATGCGTGCGAACCTTCTTGACGAAGCAATCGCGTGCAACGCGGTGATGACGAGGACGATACTCATCGCGCATCGGACGGTCTACGCTACGCTGCGTCGTCGTTACGGTAACGGTATCCGCATAGGACGGAGCAGCGACCGCGAAGAGAGACGAAACAGCGAGGACGGAAGAAAGAATAAGGTTTTTCATGATGAACTCCTTGTGATGGGCCGCAGAAAACGCCGCTCAACCTTTGCGGTTCCTTGCTCAACCCCACCTTTCGCAAATTTAATCTTTCCCGCGGCTTTCTTTTCCAAAAGTAAAGTCTAACCACTCGAAAGACGAAAAGAATGGACAATTTCGTCATCCTCTCCGGCTGCTCCGGCGGTGGAAAATCCACTCTCCTCGCGGCGCTCCGCGACCGGGGCTTTCCAACTCTGGAGGAGCCCGGACGGCGGGTCGTGCAACATCAGTTGAAGATGAACGGGCATGCATTGCCATGGCTGGATCTGGAAGCATTTCTGCATGAAGCCATAAAGCTGGCGAAAGATGATCATGAAAGCGCCGCCTCCCGCTCCGGCCCCCTATTCTTCGATCGCGGCCTCATAGATGCCGCGTCGGCGCTCCGCCATCTTAGTCAGGACAAATGGTTCGAGATCGTGAGAAACGATTTTCGCTATTTCCGGAAAGTCTTCCTCACGCCGCCATGGCCGGAAATTTACGTTACCGATGCCGAACGGCAGCATGAACTGAATGCCGCTATCGAAGAATATGACCGTCTCCTTCGCGACTTTGGCGAACTCGGCTACGAGGTCGTTATCCTGCCGAAAGTGAGCGTCGAGGAGCGCACGGCATTCATCCTCGATGAACTCGAAATTCGATGATGCCAAAATCAAAAAAAGCCCGGCATCACTGCCGGGCTTCGTTATCTTCACAGAGTTAAGAGCTTAGCTGCCCTGCTGGAAGTAGCTGTACTTGCCGTCCGGGCCCTTTTTCCATTCATACATGACGTAGCCAGGAAGCTTCGGGTCGCCCTTCTCGTCGAAGGAGATGTCGCCGAGCACGGTCTTGTAGGAGCCCTTCTTCAGCGCTTCTGCAACTTTTTCAGCTTCCAGCGAGCCAGCAGCCTTTGCGCCTTCGGCAATCGACTGGACGGCTGCGTAGGAGTAGAGGGTGTAAGCTTCAGGGTTGAAGCCAGCCTTCTTGAACTTCTCGACCAGTTCCTTGTTTTCAGGGCGCAGGGTTGGATCAGGACCGAAGGTGTTCAGCGTGCCTTCAACGGCGTCGCCAGCGATGGAAGCCAGTTCGTTGGAGACGATGCCGTCACCGGAAACGAGCTTCGCCTTCAGGCCCTGGTCCTTTGCCTGACGGATGATCAGACCGGCTTCGGTGTGGAGACCACCCCAGTAGATAACGGAAACGCCAGCTTCCTTCATCTTGGCGATGAGGGCGGAGAAGTCCTTGTCGCCGACGTTCACGCCTTCATAGATGGCTTCCTTCAGGCCAGCAGCATTTGCAGCCTTCTTGGTTTCATCGGCAAGGCCCTGACCATAAGGGGTCTTGTCGTGGATGATAGCGATCTTTGCGTCCTTGAAGTGGTCTGCAAGATACTTGCCGGCAATGCCGCCCTGCTGGTCGTCACGGCCGCAGGTGCGGAACGTGTTCCAAAGGCCGCGCTCGGTGAAGACCGGGTTGGTCGCAGCAGGCGTGATTTCGAGAATGCCGTTTTCGGCATAGACTTCAGACGCTGGAATGGAAACGCCCGAGTTGAAGTGGCCGACAACGAACTTCACGCCGTCAGCAACGAATTTGTTGGCAACCGAGATGCCCTGCTTCGGGTCGGACACGTCGTCGCCGAGAACGATCTTGATCTGCTCGCCATTGATGCCACCGGCGGCGTTGATGTCTGCTGCGGCCTGTTCAGCGCCCTTCTGGAGCTGCGCGCCGAAAGCGGCGTTCGGACCGGTCAACGGACCGCCAACACCGATGAGGATGTCAGCGTAAGCCGAACCGCTGAACGCGACCATTGCGGTCAGCGCAACTGCGGAAAGAAGAGACTTCTTCATTATATTACTCCCAGTTCCTTTGGTTGGGTAAATTACAATTGCCTGTTCAGCACCCACCTTAACTGCCCAGGTTGTTCCACTCTGGCGGGTATTCTGAATTCAGAAAAACCCCGCTGTCAATCTTTCTTCTTATATGAAAACGCCGAGGTTCGGTCGTAGAGCCAGTAGTAGTTATCCACCATCTGGTTGGTGCGCCGCATGCGAAAGCCTGCGGTCGCGAAAGCAAGCAGGACCACCACGTCTATGACGTAGTAAAAGCCATTCAGCAAAGGGCCTGCGAAGAGTGCATAATGCAGGAAGCGCATGACGCAACCAAGCAGCAATGCATAGATGACGACGCGCGGATATTCACCCCAGCCATCGGCCACGGACTTGCCCGTGCGCCATGCCGTCCAGAAGCCAAGGAGGACAACCAGCGCGCGAAGCACGTAACGGACGCCGTTATCGGTTTCGAAAAAAAGGCCCTGCATCTTTTCCCCATTCAGTGCCTGACGTGATGTTACACGCGGCCCTGTTTCAAGTCTTGCGCCCGCCGTTTGCCGGTGGGCTTTATTGTTCGTTGCGATCTGCCAAACCAGATAGGCAGTCTGACAGACCTTGATCAGATTTGCGCCCGGCGATTACGAACGCAAGCGATTTCTTAACTTCACCGGCAGAAAAATCGAAAAACCTTTTCGACCGGTGAATGGCGCTGGCATCGCGAGATTCCAGCGCCTCGTTTCACTTAATGGCGACCGCCTTCGAGATAGGCCGCGCGCACTTCCGGGTTTGCCAGAAGCTCCTTGCCGGAGCCGCTCATCGTCACCTTGCCGTTGACCATGACATAGGCCCGGTCGGACAGCTTCAGTGCCGCGAACGCATTCTGTTCAACGAGGAAGACGGTCAGCCCCTCTTCCTGGTTGAGCTTCTTGATCGCCGCGAAGATGCCCTTGACGATCAGCGGTGCGAGACCGAGCGACGGCTCATCCAGAAGCAGAAGCTTCGGACGCGCCATCAGTGCGCGACCGATGGACAGCATCTGCTGCTCGCCGCCCGAAAGCGTGCCGCCACGCTGGCTCTGACGCTCCTTCAGACGCGGGAACATGACGAAAACCTTCTCGACGTCTTCCTTGAAATATTTCAGGTTATCGAGATTGGCGCCCATCTGGAGATTTTCCAGAACCGTCATGCGCGGAAAAATCCGTCGGCCTTCGGGAGACTGGGCAATGCGCTTGCGCGCAATCAGATGCGTCGGAACGCGGGTGATATCCTCGCCATCGAAAATGACCTGGCCGGTCCGCGCCTGCGGAGAACCGCAGATCGTCATCATCAAGGTGGACTTACCGGCGCCGTTGGCACCGATGAGGCTGACGATCTCACCCTTGTTGACCTCGATATCGACGCCAGAGAGCGCGCGGATGTTGCCGTAATAGGTTTCGACGCCCTGTACTTTGAGAAGGGATTCAGACATCAGACTGCTCCCCCGTCGAGTTCTTCTGCAATCACTTCTTCCACTTCATCATCCTCGACACCCAGATAGGCGGCGATGACCTTGGGATCGTTCTTCACATGGTCCGGCGTGCCGTCGGAAATCTTCTGGCCATATTCCAGAACCACCACGTGGTCGGAAATCTCCATGACGACGGACATGTCGTGCTCGATGAGAAGCAGCGACGTGCCCTCATCGCGAATGCCGCGCAGAAGCGTGTTGAGCGCAAGCGATTCCTTCGGATTAAGACCCGCAGCAGGCTCGTCCAGGCACAGGAGTTCCGGGCCGGTGCACATGGCACGAGCAATTTCCAGACGACGCTGCGCGCCGTAGGAAAGATCGCCAGCCGGATCGTCCGCACGGTCTGTGAGGTCCGCTTTCTCCAGCCAGTACTTGGCCTTCTCGATAGCCGCCGCAGCCGCCTTGCTATAGGTCGGCAGGCCCAGAAGCCCGAGGATCGTGTAGCCGGACGCCTTCATCAGCGTGTTGTGCTGCGCGACCAGCAGGTTTTCAAGAACCGTCAGACCTGAGAACAGGCGGATGTTCTGGAAGGTGCGGGCAACCTTGGCCTTCTTGGTGATCTCGAAATCCGGCAGGCGCTCGAGAAGATGCTCCTCCCCGCCCTGCTGGCGCATGGTGATCATGCCCATCGTCGGCTTGTAAAAGCCGGTGATGCAGTTGAAGACGGTCGTCTTACCTGCACCGTTCGGACCGATCAGCGCGGTGATTTCCCCGCGCCTCGCCTCGAAGGAGAAGTCGTTGATGGCCATCAGGCCGCCGAACCGCATGGAGAGATGTTCGACTCTCAGGATCGTATCATTCGTCATTGCACTGTTTCCGAAAGCCATCAGCCGTGACCTTCCTTGGTAAAGCTGCCGGAGACAGCCTTGCGTTCCTTGAGGAAGGCCGTGGGTTCACGCGAGCCGACAAAGCCGCGTGGCTTGAACAGCATGACGATGACCATGGCGAGACCGAACAGCAGCATGCGGTAGAGTTCCGGCGTGAAATCATTGCCGAAGATGTGCTTGAGGAATTCCATCTCGCGCAGCAATTCGGTGCCACCCACCATCACCACGGCGGCAACGGCGATACCGGTCAGCGAGCCCATGCCGCCAAGAACGACGATGGCGAGAATGACGGCGGATTCCAGGAAGACGAAGCTTTCCGGAGATACGAAGCCCTGGCGAGCCGCGAAGAAGGAACCGGCAAAGCCACCGAACATCGCACCTGTTGCAAAGGCCGTGAGCTTGGTCTTGACCGTATCGATACCGAGCGAACGGCAGGCGATTTCGTCTTCACGCAGCGCTTCCCACGCACGACCGATCGGCATGCGGCGCAGCTTGATAGTGACATAGGCCGTCAGCATGCAGAGCAGCAGGATCACGTAGAACAGGAAGATCTTGTAATAGGCCGACGACATGGAGAGGCCGAACGCCTTGGCGAAGTTATTAGGTGCACCGACATCGAAGGACCAGATGCCGAAGACCGACGCCTTGGCGATGCCGGAGATACCGAAGGTTCCCTTGGTCACTTCGGTCCAGTTCAACAGCACAAGGCGGATGATTTCACCGAAGGCGAGCGTCACGATGGCGAGGTAATCCCCGCGCAGACGCAGGACCGGGAAGCCGAGGATGATGCCCCAGAACGCGGCCAGAATACCGGCCATGGGCAGAAGCACCCAGAAGGACAGGCCGAAATAGCTGGACAAAAGCGCATAGGAGTACGCGCCGACAGCGTAGAAGGCCACATAGCCAAGATCGAGCAGACCGGCGAGACCGACGACGATGTTCAGACCCCAGGCCAGCATCACATAGATGAGGATCTGGATGCCGAAATTGTCGACGAATTTCAGAGAGCCCTGAAAGCCGAAGAGACCGACTGTAATGGCCGGATAGGCCAGCAGGAAAACCAGTGCGATCTTGAGGAAGTGCTTGTGAAAGAAGCTCTTATTCTCGGAAATTTCCAGAACGCCGCTCTTGGCCTTTGCCAGCTTGCGACGGTCGAGATGCGGGCGGATGAAGCCGACGACGAGGAAACGGCCAACCGCCGCCACGCCGACGAATACCGCCAGCAGACCCCAGCGCGTGCCCCAGATCAACTGGTTGTTGATGTCCTGATAGGTGACGACGCCCACATAGAGAATGAACATTCCAAGCGAGACGAGGCCCGCGAAGATGCCTTCCTTCACAGCCGTCGCCATCAGGCTCGGGCTGGAAGTTCCGTTTTCGGAAGCAATATTTGCCATGATCTTAAACCTTCTCGACTTCCGGACGGCCCAGAATACCGGTCGGCTTGAAAATCAGCACGAAGGCGAGAATGCCGAAGGCAGCCACATCCTTGTAGGCGATGGAGAAGTAGGCGGACCAAAGCGATTCGATGAGGCCGATCAGAAGACCGCCGAGAACAGCGCCCGGAAGCGAACCGATGCCGCCGAGAACCGCAGCGGTGAAGGCCTTGACGCCCGGAATGAAGCCGTCATTGAACGAGGCGACACCGTAATACATGAGGTACATGGTACCGGCGACAGCCGCGAGCGCTGCACCCATGATGAAGGTGATCGAGATGGTACGGTCAACGTCGACACCCAGAAGAGCCGCCATCTTGCGGTCCTGTTCCGTTGCGCGCTGGGCGCGGCCAAGCGGTGTCTTGTTGACGATGTACCAGAAGGCAAACAGCAGAACCGACGTCACGACGACGATGATGAGCTGCTTCAGCGAAATGGTGATGGCGCCGAAGTGGAACGTATCCGTCACCAGCGAGGGAATCGGCTTGTTGCGCGGACCCTGCGTGACCTGAATGAAGTTCGAAAGCGCAATCGACATACCGATTGCCGTGATCAGCGGCGCGAGGCGGAAGGAGCCGCGCAGCGGGCGATAGGCGACGCGTTCGATTGCCCAGTTCCACAGGCCGGTCATCAGCATGGCGACGACCATCATCACCAGCAGCAGAATGACGACCGGAATACCGGCGAAGAAGGACGTCAAAATCAGAAAAACGATCAGCGCCGCGAAGCCACCGAGCATGAAAATATCGCCGTGGGCGAAGTTGATCATGCCGATAATGCCGTAGACCATCGTATAGCCAATAGCGATAAGGCCGTAGATCGATCCAAGAGTCAGCCCATTGATGAGCTGCTGGATAAAATACTCCATATTTTTCCCCCGGGCGCGACCTCTGATGGACCGCACCTCGTTATGTTGCTTCTGGGGGCTGCATTACGTTTTTGTCCCCCTTGAGCCAAACCCTTATCGCGTTCGGCAAAAATGTGAAGCCAAAAAGGTAGAAATGTGCACAAAATTTGGTGTTTCCACATCGATTGCCCCATCCCTCGCCACAAAGCGTAGAAAAGCGGCAGCGACTGCCGGGAATTTCGACGCAAAGATGTTATTATCATTATGGATGAATAGATATATTTGACCTCCGTTCGCTTAACGCGTAACGAACGCATCGACCCGCTTTTCCACTATAGAACGTACCAATGGCCGTACCATGTGAGCGCCTGTAAAAGGCGGATCGGCTGAAGGATCTGGAATGCTCGAAAGTCTGATGGCCGCAGCTTTGAAAGCCGGCAAGGAAATCATGACGGTTCACGCCGCCGGTCCGCACGTTACCTATAAAAACGACTGCTCTCCGGTGACAGAGGCGGATCAGCGCGCGGAAGATGCAATCCTGACATTTCTGGCGCGGGATTTCCCCGATATCCCGGTCGTTGCCGAAGAATCTGCGGCGGCAGGCCGCGTACCGGATGTGAAAGGCGATTTCTTTCTGGTCGATCCGCTGGACGGAACGAAGGAATTCATCTCCGGCAAACAGGATTTCACCGTCAACATTGCCCTGATCCACGGCGGAACACCCGTCATGGGCGTGGTCTATGCACCGGCACTGGGCGTTGCCTGGACCGGCCACGAGAATGCCGCCCGCAAAATCCATGTGTCAGGCGACTTCGAGGCTTCCAACACGCACCATATCCGCTGCCGCGCCAAGCCGCCTTTGCCGGTTGCCGTCATCAGCCGTTCGCACTGCACGCCGAAAACGGAAGCCTTCGTCGCGGAAAACGGCCTGATCGACAGCATTTCCATCGGCTCTTCCCTGAAATTCTGCATGCTGGCGGAAGGCGCGGCCGACGTTTACCCGCGCTTCAGCCGCACCATGATGTGGGATACGGCGGCGGGAGACGCCGTTCTGCGCGCAGCCGGTGGCATAACCCTCGATATGGCAGGCCTGCCGCTTCGCTACGAAATCGACCCCTCCGTGGAAGACATGCTGGCAAACCCGGATTTCATCGCCTGGGGTGCACCACCGCGATAATTTTTTTCGCGTTATTTTTCCCCACTGCATGAACTGGTCGCACAATCTCCGATGCAACGGAGATTGGATGCATGACGGACAACACGACGAGACTTCAACTACCCTATATCCTGCCCTCGCAGGCACAGAAACACGTCACCCATAATGAGGCGCTGCAGCGGCTCGATGCAACGATCCAGCTCGTGGTGACGGCTGAGAAGGATCAGCCGCCCGAAAGCGTTCAGGAGGGTCAATGCTACCTCATCGCAACCAGCGCTGCGGGGGATTGGGCGGGTAAAGCCCGACAGCTGGCTTTCAGGCAGGATGAGGCATGGCTCTTCATCATGCCCGCAAATGGCTGGCGCGCATGGTTTGCCGAAAGCAGCCGTTTGAAGGTGCTGATCGACGGAACATGGAAGGATGTTCCCCTGCCCGATACCGCGTCTTTCACCACGCTAGGCGTTGGAACCTCGGGCGATGCTTACAACCGTCTGGCGGTGGCCTCCAGCGCAACACTTCTGACCAATGCGCCATCCGGCGGCGGGCACCAGTTGAAGATCAACAAGGCGGCTACTTCGGATACTGCGTCCCTCCTCTTCCAGTCCAACTGGGGCGGACGGGCGGAAATGGGGTTGGCTGGCACCGATGCCTTCTCCATCAAGACAAGCGCCGATGGCTCCAACTGGCAGGTTGCGCTCAGCGCATCCGGCAGCGGCGTCGTATCCATGCCCAACCGGCCAGTGGCGCGCGCAGGCAGGGCAGCGGGAACATTCACACCAGCAACCGGCACCTTCTCGGGCTTTACCGATCTCAACGCACAACAAGGGGGCTTCGCTTTGGGGGCCGTCGTCTCCGGTTCGACGAAAGATCTGCGCGTACCAGTCACTGGTTTCTACCAGATCTCGCTTGCCCTCTCCGTCGTCTCCTCGTCAGGCCATAGTGTGGAAATCTGCGTGAATGGCACCAAGAGCGGACTTGCCATTTCCGGCACGAGCACTGCCGCAAACAGCACGCAATTCGCCAGCTTTATCATGAGCTTGAATGAGAACGACCGGCTGTCGCTGAGCCATATCGGAACATGCGTGCTGACAACGGGCGCGGGCAAAACGGAGCTTTCGGCAATCATGCTCTGAACTATTTGAAGATGCGACTTGCGTTTTTTCTGCACAGAAATGCGCGAGTCGCGTTTTTCCCGAATCTTTTTCAGCCGCCTTGCAAAATAAGGCAAAGCCGCAGATTCTTGAGGCTCAAGTGGCGCAAAGCTCGAACAAAACGAGCGAAATCATTCAAATTATTAACAAATTGTCTCTGGGTGCTTAGGTAATTTTTAAAGGTACCGCCCTAAAGTGCCTCAGCATATGGTCTTGAGTTTGTGTAGAGTGTCCAATGACCGAAATGATACGTCCACGAGTTAAATATGTCATCGGCCCCGATGGCAGTCCTCTTACGATTGCCGATTTGCCCCCTGCGGATACCCGCCGGTGGGTTATTCGCCGAAAGGCAGAGGTTGTTGCCGCCGTGCGCGGTGGCCTGTTGAGCCTCGAAGAAGCCTGTGAGCGTTACACGCTTACGGTTGAAGAGTTTCTGTCCTGGCAGTCTTCCATTTCCGATCACGGTCTTGCAGGCCTGCGCACCACGCGCATTCAGCAGTACCGTCACTAAGTTATCCGCCTTCGGGCAACACGGCAAAATTCAGCGTCGCACTTTCTCTGCAAAGCGGGGAAAGCGTGGCGCTGATCTGTTTTTTGCGTCTCCACAGAGTGGCCACACCGTTCACTCCCTGCCCTATTCTCTTTTCCGACAATGCTAATAGATTGGCGGCAGGACGAAAGCGAAAGGGATCGGAAGATGGACATTACCAGCAAAGAGACGGGTTCCAAGGGCGAGTACACGGCCTCCCTCGAAGGGCATAAAGCGGAGATGACCTATTCCCGCGCATCTGCCAAACTGATCATCATCGATCATACGGGCGTACCCGATGCACTGCGCGGCAAGGGCGTCGGCCAGGCGCTGGCAGCTTATGCCATAGAAGATGCGCGCAAAGGCGGCTGGAAGATCATGCCGCTCTGCCCGTTCTTCAAGGCACAGACGCAGAAGCATCCCGAATGGGCGGATGTTATCTCCGGCTGATCAAAACCAGATATGCCCGACAGTCCGGCCATCCACCGGCAAATCCTCGTAACTGTCGAGACCATCGAACCGCAACACCTTGATGCTGGCCACCGCCTCCGGCTCAGCAAGGCGAAGATTGACGGCAATCCGGACCTTGCCGTCAGGCCCCGTCGTGTTCGACCTCCATGAGACGACGTTTCCGCAGACCTTGCAGAAAGTAAACGAGAGGACCTTGGAGCCGCGCTGATATGGCACAAGGTGACCGTTCGGATCGTCTACCGTGATGGCGTAGCCATCATAATCATAGGCCCAAAGCACACCATAACGGCGGCACGCCGTGCAGTTGCAGATGGTGGCGTCGGGAATTTCTCCGCGAAACTCCCAATGCACCGCCGCACACAAGCAAGACCCGCGGGTGATCTTCGGCGCGGTAAAAGAACTCTGCTCATTCTCCATGGTCACGGCCTTCGTTTTCGTCACCCATTATAAATCCGTGACCGACCAGCGCAACGCGGCGCGCGCCCAGCAAAAAAGCCGCCCGGTACACCGGACGGCTTTCAAAATGGCATGACATAGCGTCATTGAAAGCAGCCTCCTGATCAACTGGCCGCCGTCAATAACGTCAATTCGTTTAACACGATGCCTCAGGCGCGAGCGCGGACCTGAACATCTCTGTTTTCGAGCGCGGCTGCCTTGTCATATTCAGCCTGGACTTCTTCCAGCGCTGCTTCCGCCGCTTCCTGCTGTGTTTTCAACTCGCGAATGGAAACCTGAAGGTTATCCGCGCGCTGGCGAGCCGCCTTGGCAAAGGTCGGATAGGCAAAATGGCTTGGATCGGTAATCCCAGACTTGCTCTCCTCGAGCGAGATCTGATGAACCAACTCCTTGGCCATACGCTCGAATTCGGACATCATCGACTGCAACTGCTGCAGCTGACGACGTTTTTCGTTGACCTGAAATTCCTTCAGGCGAACTAGGCTGTCACGCGACTTCATACGCAATACTCCGTGGATAGCGAGACCCCGGTCAAACAGGAACAAAACCCGTCAGCCCGGCTTGTGCCGGAATGATTCTCAAAGGTTACCCGACGTTAATAAAAAATCGCCGTCGTTAACCTTTCATTTACGGGCATCGTTAATGATAAGGCGGATCATTTAAGGGTCGGTAAATGCCAAGCCCAAAAAACCACGGGCACGACGATGTAGGAGTCGATTGAATCACTTAGCGTGAAATCTTCACGCTTTGGTTCATGTTTGGCGATGAGGGATTCACGTTCAAAAACAGCAGAGTGCCGCAATTATTTAATAAATTCTGCACACCTTGCCAAAGGCAATTAGAATTTGTTAACCATTTGGTGGCAGCCTGCAAATCAGGCAACGTCTGGATCCGCATCGCGAAAAAGGCATTGGTTTACTGATCGCGTGCGGCAAAGGGGATAATTATGCGGGTTCTACTTATTGAAGACGACAGCGCAACAGCTCAGAGCATCGAGCTGATGTTGAAGTCGGAAAGTTTCAACGTCTACACGACCGACCTCGGCGAGGAAGGCGTAGATCTTGGAAAACTCTACGATTACGACATCATTCTGCTCGACCTCAACCTGCCGGATATGTCCGGTTACGAGGTTCTGAGAACGCTTCGCCTGTCCAAGGTCAAGACGCCAATCCTTATCCTCTCCGGTATGGCAGGCATTGAAGACAAGGTTCGTGGCCTCGGCTTCGGCGCAGACGATTACATGACCAAGCCTTTCCACAAGGATGAGCTTGTTGCCCGCATTCACGCAATCGTCCGTCGCTCCAAGGGCCATGCACAGTCGGTTATCGCAACCGGCGAGCTGATCGTGAACCTGGATGCCAAGACTGTCGAAGTCGGCGGCCAGCGCGTTCACCTGACGGGCAAGGAATACCAGATGCTGGAGCTTCTTTCGCTCCGCAAGGGCACCACGCTCACCAAGGAAATGTTCCTCAACCACCTCTATGGCGGTATGGATGAGCCTGAACTGAAGATCATCGACGTTTTCATCTGCAAGCTGCGCAAGAAGCTGGCAAATGCTGCAGGCGGCGCAAACTACATCGAGACCGTTTGGGGCCGCGGCTACGTTCTGCGCGAGCCGGATGGCGCAACAGAATATCTCGAAACCGCCTGATTATTCCCAATCGAAAATACTCGCATGACAAACCCGCCGCGCAATCGGCGGGTTTTGCTTTTCATGGCTCATGCTTGTTCGCCGAAAAGCGTGGCTTCAGTGTTACCCGCGTTGTTCCGCGGCACGCTGAACCGTCTGGAAGACGCTTGCTACATTATCGATGGCGATGAATTGCGGCACCGGATCAAGCGACGGTATCCAGATGGCGAAGCCTGAGTGGCCGAAGAAGGGCGCCTGCGCGCCGAACCTGATCGTTCCCCTGCCATCCCCCCGCTCCGTCAATTGCAAATCCGGCATCCGTTCCAGTACGACAGTTGAAAACTTCCCTACCGGGCGCGTCTGGAGAATGATGATTCGCCGGTCCGTTACGGCATATTCCATGCCCTTGCGCACCCAGGCGTCGAAAAGCAGGCGCCCGAACACCATAAAAATGCCAACGCAAACAAAAATCCCGCCGACGAAGGGAAAGAAGAAAGGAGCATTTGCACTGGACGCCATCACCGTCCAGAAGATTGCGAAAGCGCACCAGAGCACGCTGAATGGGACAACCAGAATATCCCGAGGGTGAAACAGGATGCCTTGCTTTGGCCTCCCGGACCACAAAATCCGCTCATGGGGTAAAAGACGAGACTTCAAGGATTGGTCCAGCATCGATCCTCCTACGCGCATCCCGCGCCGAAACTATCGAAACATCTCTTAATTGCAAATACGCAACCGCCACCGTAAAGAGCGATTTTCAGCCGTTTAGTTCTGAGGTGTTTTATGGATATCCGCAAGGCCTGCATCGCCGACGCCTCCTGCCTCGCCGCCCTCTCGATCGAGGTGTGGGTCGGAACCTATCTCAGAAACGGCGTCTCGAAGTTCTTTGCAGACTACGCCCTGTCGGAATTCACCACCAACCGCTTCGAAGCACTGATCGAACAGGAGCGTGACGTTACTCTGGTTTCGGAAAACACGGGCGGTATCGACGGTTATATCCGGATTGCCTTCGATAGCGAAGCTGCCGTTCCCACCAATTCGACGACAGAAATCAAGACATTCTATGTCCAGCCCCGCCATCAGGGAAAGGGCATCGGAAAGCGGCTGCTGGAAGAAGCCTACAGGCTCTGTGCCGCGAAAGGCAGTGGATCGGCGTGGCTGACGGTCAATAGCGAGAACCGCACGGCAATCGATTTCTATATCGCGCAGGGGTTCAGCAAGATCGGCGAGACCGTGTTCACCATCGATGGCGAGTCCTACCCGAACGAGGTGATGCTGAAAGAGTTTTGAGCTTGCCAAGTGATTCGGGCCGCCTTGTGAGGCGGCCCGATTTCAAGCAATCACGCAGCGGTTTCAACCACATGCGCGGTAAAGACCACGCGGTCTTCATGTATTTTGTATTCGATCTTCATGCCCGCCTCTTCGGCCAGCAACAGCGTGTAGTAAGGCTGAACGGAATGGGCGTCGATTGCCTCTTCTTCCGTGCCTTCGGCAAGCGCTGCGAACTTGGCGGGCACGCGCATCATGCGGCCCTTGACGGTGATTTCGAACCTGGCGTCACCTTCGGGATTTTCCAGCGTGACATCCGCATTGCCGCCGCGCGGAATGGCGCTGTAGGCAACGAGGAAGAGATTGAGCAGCAGCTTTACCCGGTTCTTCGGCACGATGGCGCGCGGTCCGGTCCAGGTGACTTCCACCTTTTTTTCTGCACTGGCGAAGTCCTTTGCGGCCTTTTCAGCCTCGCCCGTATCGATGGACGCCCCGGCGGAACCGGAAGCACCGAAAGCCAGGCGGGCAAACTTCAGTCTGACGGAAGCGTTGAGAGCAGAGGTGCGGATCAGATCCAGCGCATCTGCATCCGCACCGCCCTCGTCCAGAAGCTCGAGACCATTGTTGATGGCACCGACCGGCGAGATGACGTCATGGCAGACGCGGCTGCAAAGAAGAGCCGCCAGATCTGGGCCGGACAGAGAAAGAGCAAGTTTGGTCGTCATAATTTTTTCTCCTGCGCAAGTGCTGCGCGGACCTCATCGAAATTGTTAGAGCGTTTCCTGGTTAAATGGCAACGGTTCTGTTGGTTCAAACGGGCCACCTGCTTGTGCGGGCGGCGCGTGCCGTAGCCTCAGCATACGGCCAAGCCGTCCGTGCAAGCAGGTGGCCCGTTTCAACCAACCCGTAGGGCTTGGCAGAACGTTGCCATTTAACCAGGAAGCGCTCTAAGCCATAATGACACCATATTTGGTAAACCGATTGTTAATATCATGGTCTCAAAATGCCAAATGTCTTAACAGAATAACGGTAACAAACAGACGAACGGAACTGACGATGCGACTTAACGAACTCCGCACCATCGCACGCCTCGGACTGGTCAAGATTTTCGTGATCCTCGCGAGCCTGTCCCTGTCGGCAGCGCAGGCATCGGCGCAAAGCAGCGATCAATATACCATTCAGGAAATTGTCGATGCCGGTCACGGCTTCTTCGGCGAGACGACGGGTGGGTTGGCGAAGGTCGTGGAACGCGCATTCCAGCAATATGGTCTGCCAAACGGCTATATTCTCGGACAAGAAGGCTCAGGCGCATTCGTTGCTGGCCTGACCTATGGCGAAGGCACGCTGTACACGAAGAATGCGGGCCAGCATCCGGTTTTCTGGCAGGGCCCGTCGCTCGGCCTCGATTATGGCGGTCAGGGAACCCGTGCCATGATGCTCGTTTATAACCTGCCGGCGGTCAATTCGCTGTACCGTCGCTATGGCGGCGTCAGCGGCTCGGCCTTCATCGTCGCGGGCGTTGGCATGACGGTTCTCAAGAACAGCGATGTCACCATTGCGCCGATCAGAACCGGCGTCGGCGCGCGCCTCGGCATCAATGTGGGCTATCTGAAGCTGACACCCCAGCCGACATGGAACCCCTTCTGATTCGCTTTCATCGTAATTTTCGATAAAATGCCCTGGTGCGACCCCGATCTGCCCGTTACGACTGGCGCAAGATTGGCGTGAAATTCTTCGCACCGATTTAAAATGAGTCGTGCTGCGGGCCATTTGCCCGCCTCGCACGGCCAGTGGAGAGTGCTGCGCGTGATTGAGTACGCCCTTATTTTCGGCCTTGGTTTTCTCTGCGCAATCCTGCTGGTCTCGCTTCTGGCGCCCGCAATCCACCGGCGCATCGTGGCCTATACGGAGCGGAAACTGCGCGCCACCATGCCGATGAGCCCGCAGGAAGTGCGCGCGCAAAAGGATATGGCGCGCGCGCTTTACGCCGCTGAAAATGCCCGCGCCCGGCAGGAACTGGATACCGAGCGCGAAAAGGCGCTTTCGCTGAAATTTCGAAATGATGCCGCCGTGGGCGATGCCAGCAGGCTTCTGGCCGAAACACGCGAATTGAAGCTTCAGCTCGAAAACATGACTTTGGAAGCTGGCGACCTGCGCGCCAAGGCCCGCCGCCATGAAGACGCAGCGGCGCGGCTGACGACGAAGCTGAACGATGCGGAAGAATCGGCGATCGCCCGCACGCAGGAAATCTCCAACCTCACCAAGCGAATCGGCGCCATTTCCCGCGAGTTGGACGATCTCAAGATCACCCTGTCCGCCCGTGATATCGAGGTGGAGCAGTCCAAGCATAAAACGGCCACCTGGCGCAAGGAGCGCGAGGCCATCACCAAGGAACTCGAAGAGGCGTCAACGAAGAACCGCGAGGCCGCCAACCACATGAGCCGCGAGAGCCGCAAGATTGCGCGTCTCGAGGATCAACTCGCCAAGGAAGCTGCCCGCAACGCCGATAACGACACCCTGCTCGAACGCCGGGCGCAGGAAATCGCGCGCCTGAAAGAGCGCCTCTCCGGCGATGCAACGTCCCCCGCCGCAGTCGCAGCAGTAGCTGCGCAGCCTGAAGCCACGAGCGAAACACCGGATCGGCTGGCGCGCGAAATCGAGGACATCCGCAATCAGGGCACGGCGTTGACCGAGCGTCTGCTGAACGTCAAGGGTGACAAGAACGACGAGGCCATCCGCAAGGAAATCGCCCAGATCGCCGCCCGCATGATTGCGCTAACCGCAGCCCAGGAAGGCGATGCATCGCCCATCCCAGCGCTCATCGCCAATGCTGCAAATGACAGCGGACGACAAAATCTCGCGGGCCGCGCAAGTGATTTGATCACAAGGCAGAAGAGCTGACCTGCTTCGAAGCGGCACCGGAATCAAAAAAATCGCGATAGATCGCATTAAAAATAAAGACCGATAAAATTGTAGCTATCGGTTTAAAGCCGCCGCAAAGCTTGGGGACTAGATTGGTCTTCACAGGCGCCGGAGAGACAAGAACAAAATCCCGGCGCAATAACCAAGCGCAGAGCCAAGCGGGCAAGCTGGCCATTAAAAACGGGGTTTGACATGTTGAAGAAGCTTTTTGCTGCCGCACTGTGCGGCATCGTCATCGCATCCATCGCCAGCCATGCGGATGCCGCAGGCCCCGGCAGCTTTGCCAGAAGCTTCGCCTCCATCGAGCGCAGCGTGGTCGCCTCTGCACTGACCGAAAGCGAAAAAGCGGATTTTGAGCGCGACAGAACGTTGATGATGCTCGACCACTATTTCGAGCGTTTCGATCAGACACCGATTTCCATCTGATCCATCCTTCAAACCATCATGACTGACTGCCGCCTTTTTCGTCAGGCCCCGCGCCTCACGAAACGGGCGGCTTTTTTCGTTCCGCCACGGCAATGCCGCCCAGCGCCAGCAGAAGCGCCACGATCTGGTAGGAATGCAGCGTCTCGCCAATAATCAGCACCGAGAGAAATGTGCCGAATACCGGAATGAGGTTGATGAACAGCCCCGCACGGTTGGGGCCGATGGTTTCGACGCCCTTGATGAAGAATATCTGCGCCACCAGCGACGGAAACAGTGCCGTATAGACCGTAATTACCCAGCCCTTGGCATCGGGCCAGATGGCGATCTCTCTGGACACCTCCCACAGCATCAGCGGTACCGATGTGATAAGCGCAGCGGCGGCAGGTATCGCCATCAGGGTGCGCCAGTCTACAGCCGGCTTCCAGCGCAGGATAACGGTGTAGATGGCATAGGCGAGCACCGCGAGCAGCATGATTGCGTCGCCGGGATTGAACTGCAACCGGACCAGCGACATCAGGTCTCCACGCGATGCCAAGAGCGCAACACCGAAAATCGTCAGCACGAAGCCGATCACCTGCCCTGCAAACACCTTCGTCCGAAACAGGGCGAAATTGAAAATGAAGATCACCATCGGAATGACGGCCTGTATGACGGCGGCATTGATTGCGGAGGTATAATTGAGCGCCGTATAGAGTGACGCGTTGAAGCAGGTATAGCCAACGGCACCGAGCACGAAGAAATAGGGCAGCCGCGTTTTGACCACCGGCCAGTCCCGTTTCAGCTGCGGCAGGGAAATGGCAACGATGATCGAAACCGCCAGAACCCAGCGCAAAAACGTCAGCACCATGGGGCTGACATGGCCCACCGCCAGCTTGCCCGCCACGGCATTTCCGCCCCAACACAATGCTGCAACGATAAGAACGAGATAGGCTCTGGAGGGCACGGCGCAATTGCTTTCAGGTGATGAACTACCGAACTTCTGCACGCCTGTATTGAGCTTCGCAAGCGCGATTGCACGCTTTCTCATCACCGCAAGAGCAAAATTATCACACAAAAGCAAAATTCCGCCGCATAAACAGGGTCGCTTTCCGCAAAACAACACAGTATAGATTTGCGGGTTTGAGTTAAGGGCGTCCCGGGGCGCCATGAGCAGGAAAGCAAGAAATGACGAATGTAGTCGTGGTCGGCTCGCAGTGGGGCGATGAAGGCAAGGGTAAGATTGTTGACTGGTTGTCCGAGCGTGCCGACGTCGTCGTGCGCTATCAGGGCGGTCATAATGCCGGTCATACGCTTGTCATTGATGGCGTCAGCTACAAGCTGTCGCTGCTCCCTTCCGGCGTTGTCCGCCCCGGCAAGCTGGCCGTCATCGGCAATGGCGTCGTCGTCGATCCGCACGCGCTGATCGCGGAAATGGGCCGTCTGGAAGCCCAGGGCGTGAAGGTTACCGCTGAGAACCTGCGCATTGCCGACAACGCGACCCTCATTCTCTCCCTGCACCGCGAGCTGGATGGCATGCGCGAAGATGCCGCTTCCAACAGCGGCACCAAGATCGGCACGACGCGCCGCGGCATCGGCCCGGCCTATGAAGACAAGGTCGGCCGCCGCGCAATCCGCGTGATGGATCTGGAAGACCGCGAGGCGCTGTCCGCCAAGGTGGACCGTATCCTCACGCACCACAACGCGCTTCGCCGCGGTTTCGGCGCTGCCGAAGTCAGCCACGACACGATCATGGAAGAGCTGACCTCGATCGCAGACAAGATCCTGCCCTTCAGCGAAACCGTGTGGCTGCTGCTGGACAAGAAGCGCCGCGCTGGCGCGCGCATCCTGTTCGAAGGCGCTCAGGGCTCGCTGCTCGATATCGACCACGGCACATATCCCTATGTCACCTCGTCCAACACGGTTGCAGGTCAGGCAGCTGCCGGTTCCGGCATGGGTCCGGGTTCGCTGGGTTACATTCTCGGCATCACCAAGGCTTACACGACGCGCGTTGGCGAAGGCCCCTTCCCGACCGAATTGAACGATGAAATCGGTCAGTTCCTCGGTGAAAAGGGTCATGAATTCGGCACCGTCACAGGCCGCAAGCGCCGTTGCGGCTGGTTCGATGCGGCACTGGTTCGCCAGTCGGTTGCCACCAACGGCATCACCGGCATTGCGCTGACCAAGCTCGACGTTCTGGACGGGCTGGATGAGCTGAAGATTTGCGTCGGCTACAAGCTGGACGGTCAGGAAATCGAACACCTGCCAGCAAGCCAGGGTGCACAGGCACGCGTGGAGCCGATCTACATCACGCTGGAAGGCTGGAAAGAATCGACGGTCGGTGCCCGCAAATGGGCGGATTTGCCTGCTCAAGCAATCAAGTATGTTCGTCAGGTCGAGGAATTGATCGGCGCACCGGTGGCCCTGCTCTCCACCAGCCCAGAGCGCGACGACACCATACTTGTGACTGATCCATTTGAGGATTAATCTCCTCCGCGGTCAGGATTCATAAACCATTTCGGGTCAGCATATGCTGGCCTCGACGAGAAAGTGCTTATGGCGGATTTTGTAGCAGTCATTCGCAAAGCCGTGGATGGCTTGGCGAACAATACTCCCGAAAACCGGGCGAAGGTATACGACAAGGCGCGTAGCGCTGTCGTGCGCCAGCTTGAGAACATGAAGCCGCGCCCGCCGGAAGAACTGCTTCGCCGGCAGATCCTGAAGCTGGACACGGCTATTGCCGAGGTCGAGGGTGAATACGCAGAAGCACTTCCCGCAACCGAGGAAGAGCAGGACGATATCGCGCCTGCCGCAGCAGACGTCTCTTTTCCCTATTATGAAGAAAGCGTAGCGCAGGAACAGCGCTACGCCGAAGAGCCCGATACGGTCGAACCCGTCCGTCTCGAGCCGGAACATCACGCCGAGCCGGAAACGGCGCATCATGCCTACGAGGAAGAACCTCGCGAAGAAGAACGCTATGCGGAGACGGAACCTGTCGAGGAACCGGCTTACCGCGCAGCCGAGGTAGCCCCGGAGCCCGAAGCTTACCGGGAGCCGGAAGCCTACCACGCGGAAGAAATCGAGCCCGAGCCCTATAAGCCAGCCGAGGCTTATCGTGACGAAGCGCCAAGCTATTTCACCACCAACACGGAAGAGGTCCATTACGCGCCCGTTCAGCATGAACCGGTAGCGGAAGAGGACCACGCGCATCGCGATTGGGTCGGTCAGGATAACCAGGGCGAAGAGCCATGGCAGAAGGCGGACGATGCTGCCGTAGAACATTACGAAGAAGCGCCGCGCCACGAAGAACAGCCTGCTGCGCATGAGCGGGACGACGAGGTTCTGCACGAAAATGAGCCCCTGCCCTATGCTGCGGGCTATAACGGGCAAGCCAATTATTACGGCGAAGTGCATGTCGAACCCGAGCATCGCCAAGCGCCTGAAGAGCATCGCTATGCCGCGGAGCCAGTCGCTTTCGAAGACGAGCGCCAGCAGCATGAAGAACCGGTAGCGCAGGACAAGCCGAAACAGGCAGTGGTTGAGGACTTCTCGTCCTATTTCCAGGACACCGCGCTCGATCTGCCATCAAAGAACTCGCCCGCCCTTCCGCGCGCGGATGAGGATCCTTTCGCCGTCGACTCCGCCAAGAAAGACGACAAGGAACGCACCCCTTGGGACGATCTGGAAGACCTGATCGGCTATGATGGCGGCGTCAATGATCGTGGCGACAAGGCAAGCAATTCCAATTTCGATTCCGGCTTCGTCAGCGAGGGTATTCCCGCCGCTGCCTATGCCACGAAGAAGAAAAAGAAGCGCAATTACGCCGGTATCGTCCTCGGCCTCGGCATTCTGGTCGTTCTGGCAGGCGGCGGTTACGCGCTTTGGGCCAACCGCGATGCGCTGAACGACATGGTCGGTGGTCTCGTCAATTCGGCGCAGACCGGCAATGGCTCAAGCGGTTCAACGCAGACGGCATCCGCACCGGCGAACGGCACCACGACGCCCGCACCGACCCAGCCCGCGACCAACGGACAGCAAAGCCAGACGACGCCACCGGCTGCGACACCAGCGGATGACGGCTCCGTTACCGGCACCAAGTTCACCCAGCGGCTCCTGGCCGATGGCACGGAACGTGACGAAGGTGCAGGCCCGGGCGCCAATGGCCAGCCTGCAACGGCGGAGGGCCAGTCGGTCTATCAGCAGAACGAGGCTCCGGCCCAGACCAACGCCACCACACCTGCCCCGGCAGGTCAGGCACCGGCGCAGCAGACACCCGCAGCGACTGCCGCAGCCAAGGGCGACCGCATGTTCCTCTATGAAGAGGTGCTTGGACAAACGGTCCCGACGGCCATCGAAGGTACGGTTTCCTGGTCGTTGCAGAGTGAACAGGATGATGCTGGCAAGCCATCTTCCACGGTGCAGGGCCAGATCAACATTCCGGGCCGCGGCTTGAGCGCCTTGATCACCTTCAAGCGCAATACCGATCCGTCCCTCCCAGCCAGCCATCTGGTCGAGATCGTCTTCTCGGTTTCGCCCGGCTTCGAAGGCGGCGCCATCGACAGCGTCCAGCGCATTGCCATGAAGTCCACCGAGCAGGACAGGGGCAACGCCCTGATCGCCGTTCCGGCAAAGATCACCGACGATTTCCACATGATCGCGCTAAACGACTTCCCGGATGCTCGCAAGACCAATCTGGAACTGATGAGAACGCGTGACTGGATCGATATTCCGGTTGCTTACCGCAACGGCCGCCGCGCACTTCTGACCCTTCAGAAGGGTGCAGATGGCAAGGCTGCGTTCGACACCGCACTGCGCGAATGGACGGCAGCGTCTCCAGCCGACGGCCAGTAAAATCAGACCTCAAAGAAAAGCCCCGGTGAACATCTTCACCGGGGCTTTTGCTTGGGAGGTATTCGCTGAAACAGGGACGCGAGGTTACGCGTCGACTACGCGCAGTGCCTTCGCCGCTTCCTCAGCTTCCTTCTGTACCGCGTCCTGCACCTTTTCGAAGGCGCGAACCTCGATCTGGCGCACGCGCTCGCGGCTGATGTCGAACTCGCTGGACAGCTCTTCCAGCGTCACCGGATCTTCCGACAGACGGCGCGCCTCGAAAATGCGACGCTCACGATCATTCAGCACGCCAAGCGCCTTGGAAAGCATACGGCGACGGGTATCGAGCTCGTCCTGCTCGATCAGAACCGTTTCCTGGCTCTCATGGTCGTCCACCAGCCAATCCTGCCACTGGCCGGATTCACCTTCGGAAGCCTTGATCGGCGCATTTAGAGACGCGTCGCCGCTGAGGCGGCGGTTCATCGAAATAACTTCTTCCTCGGAGACCTGAAGCTTCGTCGCGATTTCCTTGACGTGTTCGTGCTTCAGATCGCCATCATCAATGGCCTGAAGGCGGCCCTTCAAACGGCGCAGGTTGAAGAACAGGCGCTTCTGGTTTGCGGTCGTGCCCATCTTCACCAGTGACCATGAACGCAGGATATATTCCTGAATAGAGGCCTTGATCCACCACATGGCGTAGGTCGCCAGACGGAAGCCGCGATCCGGGTCGAACTTCTTCACCGCCTGCATCAGGCCCACATTGCCCTCGGACACAACTTCGCCAATCGGCAGGCCATAACCGCGATAGCCCATGGCAATCTTCGCCACGAGACGGAGGTGGCTGGTTACCAGCTTATGCGCAGCATCGCGGTCGCCATGTTCGGCATAACGCTTGCCAAGCATGTACTCTTCCTGCGGCTCCAGCATAGGGAACTTGCGAATTTCATCGAGATAACGATTGAGACCGGCTTCACCGGCTGTAATGGATGGCAAACTATTGCGGGCCATAAAGCACCCCCTTTATATCTTTGTTCTAGGCAGGCTCCCTTCGATAAGGCGAACCAATGTCGCGGGTCATTATCGACCCCGCATCAACCCACGTAACAAATATGTATCGGCACAGCGCGTTTCAAGCGAACGCACTGTTCACACATCCGTTAATAATCTCCGCCGCAAAGGGACATCGGAAAAACCGCCTAGCGATAAATTCGTTCCGAAAAATTCGTCAGTCCAGAGCGGATCATCAACTCGTAAATCATCCTGCGGCCCATGGGATTGTGCAGCCGCGTCACCCTGGAACCCAGAAATTCCGTTTCCACATGGTCGAAGGCACCAAGTTCCTGCGACTGGGTTACGGCGTTCTCATAAAAGTCATGATATTCCCTGCGGCAGACATAGGTCTTGTATTTCGTCATGCAGAAAGCGGTGAAACAATCTCCCTGCGTGCGCAGAAAATCCGCAACGCCAACAGTCACTTCCGGCCACTGCGGATTGAAGGTGTCATCAAAGACGATGATGCCGTGGTCGTCCAGCACATCCATTGCCAATGCGCTGTCTGCCAGCACATGGTTCAGCATGTGCCCGCCATCGATGCTGAAAAAGCGCACCTTGCCGACCTTCTCAATCACCTCTTCCGGGGTCAGCAATGTGCTGTCTCCCTGAATGACGAGGTCCTGATCGATCTTGAGGTTAAGCTTTTTGCCGTTCTCAAGAAAACGCTCATATTGCGAGAGCCCCTCCCCCTCGTCATCCAGATCGAAGAGATCGACCGCAAGAACCGGAGCATCGTCGCCCGCCACCCTGCGCAGAAGGAAATAGGAGCGGCCATAAAACACACCGATCTCCGCAATGCCACCGCCCAGCGAGCGCCGCTTCTGTGCATGGAGCAGGGAGGAAAAGACCAGAGCATCCGGCGGATCGATATAGCCTTCGATCTTCTGGAGATCGTGAAAGATAAACTTTCGGTCGTTTACATTCATCTTGTCTTTTCCCTGTTGCTTTGTGGCTTACCAAGGTGAGGGGATGAAATGTCTCGATGAAAATACGTTCAAGTCTTCTGGAAAATCAAACCGATATTTGCTGCAACGCAAAAACTATAGGAAATTGAAGCGAAATTGAGACAAGAATAAATTCATAAAACTTTAGCTTAACATGATAAACTAAATAGCAAACAAGCTCTGTTACTTGGAGCCATATTTGAACAAAAGAAAACCGGACAGAGATTTCCCTGCCCGGCGCGAATGCAAATGAATTTTGTTGTGGGTTTATGCTCTCAATGCGTCGGCAAGCGCCGCCATATCATCCGGCATATCCGTTTCGAATTCCATCACCTCGCCGGTGCGCGGATGTTCGAAAACGAGAAGATAGGCATGCAGTGCCTGGCGCGGAAAACGGTTGACCACGGTCTTCGCAGGCTCCGGCAGCAGATTGGCCTTTGTGCGAAACGCCGCCCCATATTCGGGATCGCCGATCAGCGGATGGCCGATATGGGCCATATGCACGCGGATCTGGTGCGTGCGCCCGGTTTCCAGCTGGCATTCAACCAATGATGCCAGGCAGGTGGCATCCGGTTTCTCATGATAGCGCTCCACCACGTCATAATGGGTAATGGCTTCACGCGCATCGATGGCGTCTTCATGCCTTACCGCGCGCTTGGTGCGGTCCGCGCCGCGCCCCAGCGGCGCATCGATGGTGCCGCGCAGGGATTTCGGACGCCCCCAGACGATGGCCTTGTAGGCGCGCTCCAGCGGGCCGGTTCGGCCATGGTCGGCAAATTGCGCGGCCAGATGCCGGTGCGCATTATCATTCTTGGCAACGACCATCACGCCGCTGGTTTCCTTGTCCAGACGGTGCACGATGCCCGGTCGGCGCACGCCGCCAATGCCGGAGAGGCTATCGCCACAATGATGGATCAGCGCGTTGACCAGCGTTCCGGTCCAGTTTCCCGCGCCCGGATGCACCACGAGACCCGGCGGCTTCAACAGCACGATCAGGTCTTCATCCTCATATTCCACCTCAAGCGGAATATCCTCACCCTTGGGTTCCGGGTCTTCCGGCTCCGGCATGGTAATCTCGATGCGGTCGCCGACGCGGATCTTCTTTTTGGGCTCGGTGACCGCAGTACCGTTCAGGAAGACGGCCCCCTGCTCCATCAGCGCCTTGATGCGGCTGCGCGAAAGATCGCCCCCAACTTCTGCGGCAAGCCACGCGTCCAGACGCCCTTCCGCATCTTCGCCAGCAATCAGGACTTTCCTTGCGTCTCCGCCTTGTTTAAAGGGGTCGTTCATTCTTATTTTCCGATCAATCGATAATTCCAAGGACCCCGATGACGCAGATCGAGCAAGACGAACAGGAAGACAAGCCGCTAGACCCGGCCATGGAAAAAGTTCGCCGCAAGATGATCCGTTTGCAGATCGTGTCGGGCTCCGTGATGTTTATCAGCCTTATGGCTGTCTTCGGCGCCGTTGTCTATAAGGCGGTAGGTCCATCCAAAACCGCAACACTTGCGACGAACCAGTCGATGCAGGTGCCTTCGGATGCGCCGATTGCCGCCACCGCCAGCCTGCCGCCGGGCTTTACCATCGAAAACGTATCCTTCGCCAATGGCGACATGCTGTTTTACGGTCGCCTCGCCAATGGTACACGCAAGGCGCTGGTCTTCAACGTCCAGAACGGCCGCTTCGTCGCAGACGTCACCATCGATGCTCAATGAGCTTGCAGCCCTGCCGAACGGCGCTGTCCCGGTTGCGATGACGCAGGCGGATGACGCACGGATCGCCCCGTTTCGCGATATTCGCGAGCGGGACCTGATCGGCAGGCACGGCAAGTTCATCGTGGAAGGCACCGTCGTACTGCGCATGCTGGCAGCAGCGCATAAGGCAGGCGGCGATTTCCGTGCAGACTGCATCCTCATCCTGAAGAACCGCCTCGCCGGTGTTCTGGATATTCTCAGCGAGTTTCCACCAGATGTGCCGGTGTATGTGGCGGAAGCGGAGGTGCTGGATAGCATCGTCGGCTTCCACCTCCACCGCGGCATTCTGGCGCTCGGCTCCCGCACCGGCACGCGCAATATGCTGGATACGATCCGAAGCTTGCCCGAGACATCGCTGGTCGTTGCGGGCTGCGGTATCTCGAACCATGACAATATGGGCGCAATGTTCCGCAACGCCGCCGCCTTTCTGGCCGATGCGGTATTTCTGGATGCCACCTCCTGCGACCCGCTTTATCGTAAGGCGCTGCGCGTCTCTGTCGGCTCCGTCCTGTCGGTGCCTTATCATCGCGGCGGCAACGCGCTTTCCATGCTAGAGATGCTGGCGGCGGAAGGCTTTGAAATCTGGAGCCTGTCCCCATCCGGCAGCACCGAAATTCGCGAGATACCACGCTCACCGCGCATGGCCTTGGTCATCGGAACGGAAGGTGACGGCCTGCCGCCTGAACTTCTGTCGCGCTTCCATTCGGCCCGAATTGCGCAGTCCCCTCACCTCGATAGCCTCAATGCAGGCACGGCCTCTGGCCTTGCACTCTATCAGATGGCAACGACCATGGGACGACTCTAAACAAAAGGTTAATAGCTCGCTTTTGAGTTAACCTTGTCTCAAAACCCGGCATTAAGATTTACGATTTACTAATTCGCAGAACGAAAGGTTTCTGCGATGCGTAGCGTTTTTGTCGCCGTTTTTCTTCTCATCGTTCTGGCAGGCTGTGCGACCGCCCCGTCGCAGATCACCAATGCCTGCGCGATTTTCGAACAGCGCAACGGCATGTTCAACAACTGGCGCAAGGATGCGCAGGCAGCCCAACGCGAATTCGGCGTGCCCGTGCCGGTGATGATGGCAACCATCTACACGGAATCCAGCTTCCAGCCCTATGCCCGCCCGCCACGCACCAAGCTCTTCGGCTTCATTCCATGGACCCGCCAGTCCAGCGCCTATGGCTACGCACAGGCACTGGACGGCACCTGGGATCGCTATCGCCGAGAAACCGGCCGCTGGAACGCCAGCCGCACCGATTTCACCGACGCCATCCATTTCGTCGGCTGGTACCACTCCACCAGCAACCGCCAGAACGGCATCGCCCTCAACGACCCCTACAATCTCTACCTCGCCTACTATTCCGGCCATGGCGGCTACGCGAAGGGCGTCTGGCGCAACAATGTTGCCATCCAAAAAGCTGCGCGGCGTTCCGCCAATATGGCGATCCGCTACGAGGCGCAGCTTCGGGATTGTGGGTATTGAAAAACAGGTCTGAGGGGCTGAAGGCAGAGCAGTAAATCATGACGATAGCGGGAGTTAAGTCATGGATTTTTAGGTGGCAGGTGCAGCCCGAGGCGGATGAAACATTGTTCTCCCAACACTCCGCATGCTAAACGCGCGCCATCAACTCACAGCGAGAAAACAAATGCTGCCCTGGATAGAACTGGACCGTGCCCCCATTCCCGGTGATGGCACCGAGTTGCGGCTGAAGCAGCGGGGGCAAGAGTTTTCGATCATGCTCGGTTCGAACGAGCTGATGAACAGCCGGTTGAGTGGGTCCGAAGAGGCGCTGGCGACCTTGTCTTGCGGGCGGATTGCTGGTCGCGCAAAGCAGAGTGTTTTGATCGGCGGGCTGGGCATGGGGTTTACGCTTCGGGCAGCGCTAGGCGTGTTGCCTGATGATGCGAAAGTGACGGTGGCAGAACTGGTGCCAGCCGTTGTGGAGTGGGCGCGTGGGCCAATGGCGGCGCTTCATGAAGGCACGCTAGATGATGGGCGCGTCGATATTCATATTGGTGATGTGGGTGCGCTGATCCGCTCGAAAAAAGCGGCTTACGATGCGATTTTGCTGGATGTGGACAATGGGCCGGATGGGCTTTCGCGGCCATCCAACGACAGCCTTTATGATCGCCATGGGTTGTTGGCGGCGCAGACGGCCTTGCGGTCGGGCGGGGTTCTGGCCGTCTGGTCTTCCGCGCCGGATGCCGCTTTCACGCGACGGCTGAAACAGGTCGGGTTTGCAACGGATGAGGTGCCGGTTCGCGCCAATGGCAAACGCGGCGGTGCGCGGCATATGTTGTGGCTGGCGACGAAGGTGTAGTTTGGAGTGTCGATTTCAGGGTGATTGTGGCGGGCGTTTGCGGTGGAGTGACGGCGGCGCCTCGCTCTCTGCCGTCATCCTCGGGCTTGACCCACTGCTGTCCGGTTTAAATTTCTGGACAAGGCGCATGACATTGATTCTACTCGGTTTCAGACGTTTCGCGGCGATCTGGACACGAACAGGAGATCAACGTCATGCGCCACCAGAATAGCGTTTTTCATCAAATACAGAAGCATGTTCCCTGGCAGGTCTTCGAAGGGCTTGTGGATAAGTACAAGGGCGATCACAGGGTTCGGCGGTTTTCGATGAAGGACCAGTTGCTGGCGCTTCTGTTTGCCCAGCTTTCCGGCGCGCAAAGCCTGCGCGAGATCGAGGCAGGGCTGTCGAGCCACCGCAACCAGCTTTATCATCTGGGTGCCCACGGCGTGGCGCGCTCCACCCTTGCCGATGCCAATGCCACAAGGCCTGCGGGCGTCTTTGCCGATCTGTTCTCCCATATGGCGGCTGCCGCCAGCCGAAGAACCCGTCGCCATATCCGCGATGCGGTGCGCCTGCTCGACGCCACCCGCGTCGCCCTCTCCTCCATGAGCGATGGCTGGGCCGATATGGTCAGCGGGCGCAGAGCCGCCAAGCTGCATGTCGCCTACGATCCGAATGGCGACATCCCCATGGCGATGACCATGACAGGCCAGAGAACCAACGACATCGTGCCCGCAAAGGCCATGCCGATCGAACCCGGCATGACCTATGTCTTTGATCTGGCTTACTATGATTTCGCGTGGTGGGCAGCGCTGGACCGGGCAGGCTGCCGCTTCGTCACACGGCTGAAGACCAACACGCATCTTCAGGCCGCCACCGAACAGCCTCCAAGCGAGAGCGATCACATCCTGTGCGACAGGATCGGGCTGTTGGCACAACGCATGGCGCGCTCGAGACGCAATCCCTTTTCCGAACCGTTGCGCGAGATCGCGGTGCGGATCGACACGGGCAGGACCATCCGGCTCGTCACCAACGATCTGGATGCGCCAGCCGAAGAGATTGCCGAGCTTTACAAACAGCGCTGGCAGATCGAACTGTTCTTTAAATGGGTCAAGCAGAACCTCAGGATACGCCATTTCTTCGGAGCATCCGAAAACGCCGTGCGCATCCAGACCTATGTCGCCCTCATCGCCTATCTTGTGCTGCGCATGGCGCAGGCCTGCCAGAGCGCCATCACGCAACCGCTCACCTTCACCCGCCTCGTACGCCTCAACCTCATGCACAAAAGGCGATCCGACCAACTCCTTAAACCACCCACACAACCGTCCAAATCCCCAAACCAGATGGTGCTGATGTGGGACTGAAATTTAAACCGGACAGTAGTGGGCTTGACCCGAGGATCTGACCACGTTGGACGTAGGGGTTCGTTGGATCCTCGGGTCAAGCCCGAGGATGACGGCGGAGGGTGGCGCGAACCTTTTCTTTCGCCCAAAAACACAAAAACCGCGCCAGCTTTCACCGGCGCGGTTTTAAACCTTGAACCTGAAGTCTCAGACTTCCGACTGGTTCTCGACGATCTTGCCGACGAGGCCGTAATTGACGGCTTCTTCTGCGCCGAGCCAGTAGTCGCGGTCGATGTCCTTGGCGATCTTTTCTTCCGACTGGCCGGTGGCCTTTGAGAAAATCTTGATCAGGCGCTGGTTCATCTTGATGATTTCGCGGGCCTGGATTTCGATGTCCGACGCCATGCCGCGTGTGCCACCGGAGGGTTGGTGAAGCAGGAAGCGGGTGTTGGGCAGGCAAAGACGACGTTCCTTCGGCACCGATACGTAGATCAGCGCGCCAGCGGAAGCGACCCAGCCCGTGCCGATGATATAGACCTTCGGCTTGATGAACTTGATCATGTCGTGGATGCTATCGCCGGATTCGACGTGGCCGCCGGGCGAATTCACGTAGACGCGGATATCGTCATCGCTGGCAGCAGCAAGAGCCACGAGCTGGGTGCAGACCTTCTGCGCCAGTTCCTGTGTGATACCGCCATAGATGAAGATCGAACGCGACTTGAAAAGATTCGCTTCCGTTTCCTTACCGATCGGCAGTTCCTTGCTCTTGTCGTCTTCTTCTTCGTTCATCATGCGACGGTCTCCAACGTAATTCATTACCTATCGGACATAGTGTGATTTGTGTCGTAAAACAATGAGCGAAAAAGACAAGGCGCGGAACTGCTTAATAAACAGGGCATGAGCCCGACCACCGGCAAATGCCGCATAGACAGCAAGTTCATGGCTAGGATATCGTTAATAACAATCGGTTGACCGGCATTCCCAAGAGCCGCGCCAGCCGGTGCAAAACAATATGAGAGGGATCGATGTTCAAGAGACTTTCAATCGCCGCAGCAGGTCTTGCCGCCACCACCCTGCCCGCCTTCGCCCACCTGAACCCGGAAGAGCACGGCTCCTTCATGGCGGGTGTCTCGCACCCGATTTTCGGTGCAGACCATATTCTGGCGATGGTGGCCGTCGGCCTCTGGGCCTCGCAGATTGCCAGCACCGAAGGCCGTAAAAACGCGCTTTGGGCAGTTCCGGCGGCGTTCGTCGGCACCATGGCGGTTGGCTTTTTCATGGCGGTCTATGGTGTCGGTCTGCCTTTCGTGGAGCCTGCAATTCTGGCATCTGTCATCGGGCTTGGCCTGTTGGTGGCGGTGGCGGCGAAGCTGCCGACATCTGCGGCAGCAGCCGTTGTGGGCGTGTTTGCGCTGTTTCACGGCCATGCGCATGGTGGCGAGCTGGGCTCTGCTGGCGCGCTGCAATTCGGCATCGGCTTCATGATTTCCACCGCGCTGCTGCATCTGGCAGGCGTGGCGCTTGGCCTTGGCGTCTCGCGTTTCGGCACCATTGCAGCGCGCGTGGCTGGCGGTTTGACGGCGATTGCGGGTCTTTCGCTCGCTTTCGGTGGATGAGGTATCACCTTACTGAAATGTAAGGTTTCCGGGGCTTTTAAAAGCCGGAATTGAACTCTAACTCCTTGGTATGCGTTTCCAGAGCGCCGTGCGTCCTTCAGGGCGCACAAGTACGCTCTACAGTGCGGGATTTGCGTGCCAAGGAGGCAAGACATGTCACCAGAAGAAACCCAACTTCTCAAATCCCTGTTCGACAGGGTGAAAACCGCATCCACCACCCAGAGAGACCCGGAAGCCGAAACGCTGATCAGTCAGGCGGTTCGCGACCAGCCGTCTTCGCCATATTATCTGGCGCAGGCGGTTATCGTACAGGAAAAGGGCCTCGAGGCCGCAGCGGCGCATATTCGCCAGCTGGAAGAGCGCATTCACCAGCTTGAGACCGGCACCGCAGACCAGCAGCGCGGCACGCAGGGCGGCTTCCTGAGCTCGATTTTTGGAAGCAACCAATCGCAGACGCCCGCTCCGGCACCGACTGCGCAACCGAGCTATCGAAACGATACGGCAGGCCAGACGGCTGGACCTTGGGGTCGCGGCCCCGAGCCTCAGCAGCAGCCAAGCGGCCCGTGGACGCAGCAGCCACAGACTTCCGCATTTGGGCGAATGGGCGGCGGCGGTGGCGGCTTTTTGCAGGGTGCGCTGGGTACGGCGGCGGGTGTGGCGGGCGGCATGCTGCTGGCCAACTCGCTGAGCGGCATTTTCTCCAACCACGTCGCGTCTTCCGGCTGGGGTGGCCTTGGCGGCGCGGGAACTGGCAATGCGCCGGTCGAGGAGACAGTCATCAACAACTACTACAATGATGACGACCGCTCGCAGCAGGATGCCACCGACAACAACGATAATCTGCAGCAGGCGGATTATGACGAAAGCAACGACGATACGGATTTCGATTCAGGCGATGGAGATTCCTTCGTCTGAATCGAATGCTGTCCGGCTTGACTGGGGAGATGGGTTTTCCGCAAGACGCCTCCTCCTTCCGTCATCCCGGCCTTGCGCCGGGATGACGGCGGTGAGGTTGCTCTGTCGATCCCCAAAGGAGGCTGCGGCACATCTCATCGTGCCCAAATCGCAAGCGGCCTGAACCCGATATTGAAAAGGGCCTAGCCCCGACCGCGATAGGTCGCCACGCCTTGATCCGGCAGCCAGACGCCTTCGGGCGCTGGCCCGGTTTGCCAGAACACATCGATGGGAATGCCGCCGCGCGGATACCAGTAAGCGCCGATGCGCAGCCATTTGGGTGCAAGCAGTTCTACGAGGCGCTTGGCGATATAAACCGAGCAATCCTCGTGGAAAGCGCCGTGGTTGCGGAAGGAATGCAGGAACAGCTTCAGCGACTTGGATTCCACGAGAAAATCGCCGGGGATATAATCGATCACGATATGAGCGAAATCCGGCTGGCCCGTCATGGGGCAGAGCGAGGTGAATTCCGGCGCGGTGAAGCGCACGACATAATCCGTTCCGGCATTGCCGTTCGGTACTTTTTCCAGAACAGCACTTTCCGGGTTTTCAGGCGACGCAACCTGCGCGCCCAGCTGCGACAGGCCGGAAACATCCGTCACTGACATGGTTCAAACTCCTGCTTCGATAACATCAACCTTGACGCCGTGCGCCACTTCACTCTCAGGCTCCACATGGATGCCAATCGTGGCGCCCGGTATGGCCTCCCTTATGGCATCTTCAAGGCGGTCGCAAATCTCATGCGCTTTTCCAACCGACATCGAGGCCGGAACCACGACGTGAAAATCGATGAAGGCGGCGGCACCGGCGCGGCGGGTCTTCAGATCATGCACGTTGAGAACGCCAGCCGAATTCTCGGAGATCGCCTGCCTGATCGCCTCATCCTCCTCGGGCTCCACGGCCTTGTCCATCAAACCGCCGAGGGAATGCAGAATGACTTTCGAGCCCTGGACGAGAATGTTGATGGCAACGAGGATGGCGAGAACGGGATCGAGAATGGCATAGCCGGTAGCGATTGCCAGCGCGAGGCCGATGAGAACGCCGCCCGAGGTGACGACATCCGACATGATGTGCTGACCATCGGCGGTGAGCGCAGGCGAAGCATGCTTCTTGCCGACACGAATGAGGATCGTTGCCCAGATGGCGTTGAGCGCACCCGCAAAGCCGTTGATCGCCAGACCCAGAACCGGCGCTTCCGGCAGGCGCGGCGCAAACAGCCCCGCATAGGCTTCCTTGACGATCAACAGCGCCGCAACGACGATCAGCACGCCTTCGATAACGGCAGAAATATATTCCGCCTTGTGGTGGCCGAACTGGTGATCGTCATCGGCAGGCTTCTGCGCATAACGAATGACGAAATAGGCGATGAAGGCCGCAACGACGTTGACGGTCGATTCCAGACCATCGGACAACAGCGCGACAGACCCCGTGACCCACCATGCCAGAAGCTTCAGGCCGAGGATCGCAAGTGAAAACGGAATGCCCCAGAAAGCCAGCTTTCTGACGAGAGCGTTACCTTCAGCGTTCATGACTAGACCCCGTGCGGATGCGAATGAATTGCAGAAATGGACCCCAAAACGCACGAACCGCCCACACGAAGGTTCGTGCAGGCGGTTCGCTGTTTGAGCGTTCTATGATTTAAAGTGGGCGCGGGGTCAAGCGCTTTCGGCTTCTTCCTGCTCGCAGAAACGGATGCGGTTTGCGAAGGGATCGGTCACTTCCATCTGAAGCCCCCAGGGCAGCTTTTCCACACCCGGCTTCATGAAGGTATAGTCCTTGGCGGCGAGTTCGCGCTGATAGGCTTCGATGTTAACGGTATTGACGAAAACATTCGAACCGGGCGTCGCATCGCCATGATGCCCGCTGAGATGCAGCACAAGTCCCGCGCGCGACACCTGCATATAAAGCGGAAAATTCTCCCCAAAGCGATGCTCCCAATCCACGGAAAAGCCGAGGAAATCCACGTAGAATTCCCGCGCCTTGGTCTCATCGAAAATGCGGAGAATGGGGCAGGTTCGGGTGAAATGTGGTTGGTTCGACATGTATCGCTCCCTCGGAATGCGGTGCTAAACCCTGCTCAACAGCAGCTTGATGCCCGCAAAGCCGAAGAACAAGGCAAGCGTTACCTCGATAGAGCGCTTGGCCTTCTGATAGATGCGGATGGCGGGTGCGGTGGAAAATAGCAGGGCGTAGCCGCAGAAGATGGTGAGGCCGAGGATGGCGCAGCCGCCGATGATGGCGGCGAGAGTGGCTGGGCCAGCGCCGGGCTTGAGGCCGAGCGACATGATGGCGAGCCAGCCGAGGACGGCTTTGGGGTTGGTGAGGTGAAGCAGCAGGCCGCGACGGTAGAGCTTGATGTAATCTGCGCGGCTGGTGGCGAGTGTGCCGGGCTCTGCCTGCGGTGCCCTCGCGAAGGCGGAGCGGGCGGATTTATAGGCCAGATAAAGAAGATAGAAGCCGCCTGCAATCTTGATGACGAAAAGCGCGTTGGCAAAGGTGGCGAGCACGGCGGACAATCCCGTTGCGGCGACCGTTGCCCAGCACAGCGAGCCGGTCATGACGCCGAGCGCGAGCACAATCGCGGGCGCCCTACCCTGGCTCATGGCAACGCCCATGATGGTCATGTTGCTAGGACCGGGGCTCGCAACCGCGATGATATAGGCGATGTAGACGATGAGAAGCTGGTGGAGGTCTAGCATCCGGCTGGCTTTCTTCGAGATGACGTTTCGGGGCCTATGTCATCCGAGCGGTGGGGTGGTGTCAATTCGGGGTAGGCCGAAGTTTTCGAGGGGAGTGGTCATTGGCGACCAGAACCGGGGCCAGCACAGGAAGGGTAGTACCGATACCCTCCGTCTACGGATTTGTAATCGACACACCGAACCGCCCATATGCGAAATATAGCCATTTCCTCGGTGTTCGGCTTTCGCTATGGTTGCACCGAGATCGGGAGTAACGAACCGGTCTTGGGGCCTTAGAAATCCCTTCACACAACGGTCGGTGTCGACCGTTAATGACACCCCTCAGCCATAGATTTGTGGCTGAGGCGGTCCATTGCGACTATATAGCTTTTCTGCCTTCATGGCTGGGGAGGTTCTGACGTAGGTCCAAGGCGCAAGCCTAAAGGTCAGTGCGGTCGTTTGTGTGCGGCTTTCTAACTCCCCGGCCACCAGAGGTACGTTTCCTCCGGTGGTCGCTTCCGTTCAATCCATGAGCGCCGGGAGATAGGCATGACCGAATACAGCGTCATCGCAGATTTGCTGCACACATTTAGAACCATGTCGGATGGGGTAAAGATCCTTGCCATCTACATGCCCTGCATCTTCGGTCTGGGCGCAATGGCGCTCTATCTCCACCATTTGCGGCACAAAAGCAGGCCGCGGGATGTGCAGGACGAAGGGCAGACCCTGCAAGGCACAATCTTGCCGCCGGACGAGGAGAGGCCATGGCTGAAAAAGACATGGACTGTCCCAGCAGAACACCCAACAGAACACCCAACTCTTGAAAAGCTGCGGCGTCTGAATGATTACGTGGCGCGGGAGGTGCTGCATGATAAGGACAAGCGTTGAGGGTGTGGCCCGACTACGGTCGTCCTCGGGGTAGTGTTTCGAGCAAGCCGAAACTGAGGTTGTACGGCCCATAACTTCGTCATCCTCGGGCTTGTTGTACAGCCTTGAGACATAGTTGACAGATGTTCGGAGACATCCCTGACAGTTTTGCTCTGTGGCAAAGGAGGTCGGGATGGCTTGGCGGGAGGTGTCTGTCGTGGATCAGCGAAGCGAATTTGTGATGCTTGCGTCGTTGGAGGGGGCCAATGTTTCGGCTTTGTCCAAGCGTTTCGGCATCAGTCGGCAGACGGGGTATCTTTGGCTGCGGCGGGCAAAGGCGGGAGAGACCGTGCAGGATCGCTCCCGTCGTCCGCATTCAAGCCCTTTTCGAACCCCCGATGATCTGGAGCGCAGTGTCGTCGATATTCGTGACGAGCACCCGGCCTGGGGTGCCCGCAAGATCGCAAGGCGAATGCGCGACCTTGGTATGGAGCCGCCTTGCGTCTCCACCGTGCATGCCGTTCTTTCCCGCCATGGCAGGATCGGGGCGCGACCGAGTGAGCGCATGGCAAACGGTCGCTTCGAGCGCGAGGCGCCCAACCTCCTCTGGCAAATGGACTTCAAAGGGCGCATCCAGATGGCCTGTGGCAACTGGTGCTATCCCCTAACCATCATCGATGACCACTCCCGCTTCGCCATTGCCATCGAAGCCTGCCCCAACGAGCAGCTGGAGACCGTTCGGGCCAGGCTGGAGGCGATCTTTCGTCGCTATGGCATGCCGATGGCCATTTACTGCGACAATGGCAATCCATGGGGTGCGGGCGTGCCCAATCAATGGACGCGGCTGCGGGTCTGGCTGTTGAAGCTTGGCATCGAATTGATCCATTCCCGGCCTTATCATCCGCAGGGTCGTGGCAAGAACGAACGGTTTCATCGTAGTCTCAAGGCGGAAGTGACGGACTTCACAACGCTCTTGGATCAGGCCCACGCCCAAAAAGCGTTCGACCGCTGGCGCCGTATCTACAATCACCATCGCCCGCACGAAGCGCTCGGCATGGCCGTGCCCGCAAGCCGCTATCGGCCTTCCTCACGTGCATTTCCCAACCAGCTTCCAGAGCCCATCTACGACAGAAGCGAGATCGTTCGCTGCGTCAGTTCGACCAAGGGCTATGTCAGCTTCAAGGGCAAGACCTGGCGGGTGCCGAACGCCTTCAGAAACGAACGCCTGGCCATCCGATCCCTCAACCGCACAGGCCTCTACGGCGTCTTCTTCGGCGCAACCCAGGTCGCAAAAATCAACCTTGAAAGCTAGGCCGCACTGTCAGGGATGTCTCCGAACATCTGTCAGGGATGTGTCCGGTCTTTACACTTGTCCCGAGGATCTGCCACGTTGCATCCGCTGAAGCGTGATTAGATCCTAGGGACAAGCCCTAGGATGACGGTAGAGGGGTTGGCCATGGTGTCTAAACATATCCCACGCTATTCTGCCGCCTCCGTCACCATCGAGCTTGCCCCACTGTTGTCCAGTCAAGTTGGCAGCGTTCCTGCACAGTTGCCCAAGTCAGTTAGCTCGACGGCTCCACCCCCTCGGCGTCATCCTCGGGCTTGACCCGAGGATCCATAACCGCTTGATTTCGTTGACGGCAATGGATCCTCGGCTTAAGGCCGAGGATGACGGTCGTGGGTTTGGCTATGTTCGTGAACGACCACCGTCGTACCGGATTTGATCCGGCATGCAGTCAGACCAAGTCTCTAGCCTGAAAGACTCTTCCGACGCGCAGACGCGCATCTGCTGGACCCCGCATCAAGTGCGGGGTGACGGGTGGGGGAGCTGTTCTCGCCTCAAACTATCCCCTCAGTCTACACCGGGCAGTGTTGGGCGAACTCGAAGACATGTAACAGCCAATCAAGCCGCCTTCGTCTTCGCCTTCTTCACCAAATGCGTCACCACGTTCTCGATCATCCGCATACCGGCATCGCCGCCCAGCGTCATGATGGATTCAGGGTGGAACTGGACGGCAGCCACCGGTTCCTTGGCGTGTTCGATGCCCATGATGGTGCCGTCTTCGCTTTCAGCCGTGATGATGAAATCGCGGTGGAGCGTGGCCGGATCGGCGAAGATGGAGTGGTAGCGGCCGACGGTGACTTCTTTGCCGAGGCCGGAGAAGACGAGGCCGGGTTCCAGCACGCGGATGCGCGAGGGTTTGCCGTGCATGGGGATGGCGAGCTGGCGCAGTTCGCCGCCGTAAGCTTCCGCAAGGGCCTGAAGGCCGAGGCAGACGCCGAAGATGGGGAGATCGCGCGAGCGGGCGGCCTTGATGGTGGCCTTGCAATCGAAATCGCCGGGGTTGCCAGGGCCGGGCGAGAGCACGACGAGATCGGGCTGGAAGCGGTCGAAGATTTCTGCCGCGACGGGTGAGCGCACGGTGGAGACGGTTGCGCCCGTCTGGCGGAAGTAGTTTGCCAGCGTGTGGACGAAGCTGTCCTCATGATCCACCAGCAGGATTTTGACGCCGGTTCCGACCTTTGCCGCATCCCGCTTGGTTGCGGTGGAGTTCTGGGCTTTCGCATCGCGAATGGCTGAAATCATGGCCGATGCCTTCAGTTCGGTTTCCGCTTCTTCTTCCTGCGGGTTGGAATCGTTGAGCAGCGTGGCCCCCGCCCGCACTTCCGCAATACCATCCTTGATGCGGATGGTGCGCAGCGTCAGGCCCGTGTTCATATCGCCGTTGAAGCCAACCATACCGATGGCGCCACCATACCATGCGCGCGGGCTCTTTTCATGGCTTTCGATGAAGCGCATGGCCCACAGCTTCGGCGCACCGGTAACTGTGACGGCCCATGCATGGCTGAGGAAGCCGTCAAAGGCATCCATATCATCGCGCAGGCGGCCTTCGATGTGGTCCACCGTGTGGATGAGGCGCGAATACATCTCGATCTGGCGGCGACCGATGACCTTGACCGAACCGGGCTCGCACACCCGGCTCTTGTCGTTACGGTCCACATCCGAACACATGGTGAGTTCGGATTCATCCTTCTTGGAATTCAACAGCTTGAGGATCTGTTCGCTATCGGCAATCGGGTCATCGCCGCGCTTGATGGTGCCGGAAATCGGGCAGGTTTCGATACGGCGACCGGAGACGCGCACGAACATTTCCGGCGAGGCACCGACCAGATATTCCTGATGGCCAAGATTGATGAAGAAGGAATAGGGCGACGGGTTGATGGCCTTCAGGCGGCGTGAGATGGCCGATGGATTGCTGTCGCAACGCTCCATGAATTTCTGGCCGGGCACGACTTCGAACAGATCGCCACAACGGAAGCTTTCCTTCGCCTTGGTGACCAGTTCAGCATATTCGCCGGGGTGATGATCGCCGCGCGGAGGAATAGTGTCTGTCTTCACGAACGGTTCCGGCGCGATGTCTTCTGCCTTGCCATGCGTTGTGACGCCAGCCTTTTCGAAATCATAGCGATCCACCCAGGCTTTGGCGGAATAATGGTCCACCACCAGAATTTCATCTGGCAGGAAGAGAACCATATCGCGCTGGCCTTCCGGGCGCTGAAGGGAGAGCTTGATGGCATCGAACTGGAATGCCAGATCGTAACCGAAGGCACCGAAGAGGCCGATGGCGGAATCCGCACTGGAATAGAAGAGGTCGACCACGGCGCGAAGGGCTGTGAACACAGTCGGGATCTTGGAGCGTTCTTCCTCGGTGAAAACGCGGTCCGGCTCGTTGACGGTGAGGTCGAGACGGCGGGTGGTCAGTTCGCCAAGCGTCAGGTCCGGCGTCTGCTTCAGCTTTTCTGCGATGAAGGAGAGCAGCACTTCGCCACGGCCATTATAGGCCTCGATCCACATGTTGCGGCCAAACGAGGAAATGCCGAGCGGCGGATCGATGATGGCGGTATCCCAGCGCGTATAGCGGCCCGGATATTCGTAATTGGACGAGAAGACGGCGCCGCGACGGGAATCGAGGCCTTCGACGTAAGAGTCGATGGCGCCTGCGTAGTCCGCCGCGCGGCGCTGGCGGGTGACTTTGATGCCGCCTTTGGTCTCGTAGGTCTCGGACCCGTCATCATGAATAATCGTTACCATTCTCGCAGTTCCCGTTTCCAGAGCCTTCCCGCATTTCTTCGAAACGCGAAAACGCTCTTAGTTTTTGTTTGACGCATTATCCGCACGCAAAACCGCTACGCACTTTTGCTGGAAATGCTCTGAACCCGATGACAGGCGGCATAACAACAAAAAAGCCGCCTGAGATTTCGGGCGGCTTGGACTTGTCTTGTAAACATGACTGGTCAAGGCCGCGTTAGCTGACCCACCACCAGTTAGCAATGTTCTTCGACACTGTGTTCATGGGCAGAATTGTTAGCGGCAAGCGGGCGGCTTGGCAAGCGGGATTTATGGCGGGATTTGAACCCGATGGCGCATTGGCGCGTTGTGGCTGCGGCGCAAACAGGGAGCGACCGATCTCGATGTTTCACAGATTTCTCATGCTGGCAGCATCCACGCTGCTGATCGCCGCTGCCGAACCGCCGAAGGATGTGCCGGTTCCACAGGAAAAACCGCAGCAGGAAGCGCCATCCGCCAAGCCGGAGAGCGATAAGCAAAAAGAGGAAACGCCCCCTCCTCCGCCTGCGGAAAATACGGTTCCGAAGCCGGAGGAAAAGCCGGAAGTGCCAGTGAAGCCAGATGCAGCACCGGCAGGGGAAGCAAAGCCGGATGAGAAAAAGCCTACCGCTGATAAACCTGCCGAAGAGAAGAAGGCCGAGGAGCCCACGCCTGAGCCGGTGAAGGAAGAGAACCCGGAAGAACTGAAGGCGTGTCTCACCGAGTTGAAGGAGCTTGGTGCGGAGTTTCGTGAGATCGACGCCATCAAGGGCGAGGAAGAGGGATGCGGCATCGCCTCCCCGCTCGAACTCTCCGTCGTCATCCCCGGCATCAAGCTGGAGCCGAAGGGTACGATGCGCTGCGAGGCGGCGCTGGCGCTTTCCCGCTGGGCGAAGAATGTGGTGGTGCCAACCGCGAAGATCGCCGTGCCTGACAGGCAGGTGACAGCCTTCGGCCAAGCCTCCACCTATATCTGCCGCAACCGGAACAGCGCCGAAACCGGCAAGATTTCCGAACACGCGAAAGGCAACGCAGTGGATATCGCCACCATGACATTCGACAAGGGCGAACCGCTGGTGATGAAACCGCGCCACGAAGACGGCACCATGGAAGGCGCCTTCCAACGCACCATCACCACCGCCGCCTGCCTCTTCTTCCGCACCGTCCTCTCGCCGGGAAGCGATGCGACGCATCAGGACCATCTGCATCTGGATGTACTGGAGCGAAAGGGCGGGTATTTGTATTGCCGGTAGAATGGTGAAAGGCGGGGTTTGTGGCCCCGCCTTTGCTTTGATGATCAGAACCTCTGTGTCAGAGAAATTTTGAAAGAACGACCTGCCTCTGTGTAATATGCAACAGGCTGGTTGATATTGGACTGGGTACCTGGATTGACGTCACGCACTCCCACAGCATTCCAATAGGTCTTGTCGAATATGTTGTAGACGCCTGCCTGAATGCGAAGGCCGTTCAACTTTTCCGGTTCCCACCATCCGGTCAGGTTTGCAATGCCGTAGCCGGGCGCGTCGAACGTGGTTGACTTATGATCGTCACGCATGCCGGCAGCGAAAATGCCAGTCAGGTCTGCTCCCCAATTCTCTTGCTGATATCCAACGCCGATAATGGATTTGAACGGAGCGACGGTTCGAATGAATTCGCCGGTTTCCTGATCCTTGCCATAGGCATAAGCGAGGGAGCCATGGACGAAAATTCCGTTGGCGAAGTCCTGGCGGCCTGAAAGCTCGGCACCGGTTATCTGAACCCGGTCGCGATTCGCCCAGCTATTGTAGCCAGTCGGGAAGTCGGTTGTGACCGCATAAGTCGTATCGATGAAGTTGCGGTAACGATTATGGAAGACGGTGATTTTACCTGTCAGATCGCCATCATCGTAATTGGCGCCCAGTTCGAAGCCATTTCCGGTCTCATCTTTGAGAGACGAGTTTCCGATGACCGTATAGGCGTAACCCGTGCCGATATTCGTAAAGTTACTGTAAAGCTCCGTCACCGTTGGAGCACGGAAAGACATGGACCATTGTGCAAAAAGTTGGAGTTCCGATGTCACATCATAGGTTGCCAGAAGCTTTGGCGAGAATTGCGAACCGCTTTTATCGTCAGGCAGGCCGAAATAGCTGAAACCGCTGTTGCGTGAAAAACCGGATGAATCCTTTGGGGTATAGTCGTACCAGTCAAAACGGAGACCGGGTGTCACCTTGAAAGCGCTATCGCCGATGGCAATTTCGTCGTCCAGATAGACACCGAGTCTCGTACCATCGACCTTTGGGACATCCGCCTGAGACGCAGTGCTGGATGTGCCAGTGATCGAGTTGATGTACTGCTCATACTGGAAATACTGGAAGTTTCCGCCAAAGCGAACCTTGTGGTCGAGATTGCCCGTCGTGAAAGTGGAAATCGTGCCGCCGGTCAGGCCGAACGAGCTCTCTTCCGTAGCATTGTGCCGTTCGTAATTGGTATTATTGTTGCGCGAACCGTAAGAGCCAGCCTCCTTGGTCAGGCGCTGCCAATAAGGCGTTAGACTTGCAGCGTCGATGAGACCGCCGGTCTCCGGTGCCTCATATCGATAGTCGATTGAAACACGATCTCGTGTCGTATCGTCATAGCCCCAGTAATTGCCCACCTTATAGGTTGTCGTGCCCGTGGCAGATTGCAGCGTCTTGAGATCGGTGTCGACGTTGCGGTCAAAGCGTTCGACAGTGAAGCCGATCTTATGGCCCTCACCCAACTCCTGACGAAGCTTGAACATAACGCTCCGTTGATATGTGTCGGCAGGATTTTTTTCCGTTCTGGAAATTCCGATTACATCGTCATCACCACGATTTTCCGTTTCATGGCCGCGTTTGTAGCTGCCCTGAAGAAGAATGGACGTACCTTCGATTTTCTTTGCAGCGGCTATCGAACCGTTTACGCTCGTGTCCTCGCCGTCATAGCCCGTTTTTGCAATGACACCCCAGTCTTTGCCCTCTGTGATGACGTCTTCCGGTTCCAGCGTGTTCAAAACGATAGCACCTGCGACAGCACCCGAGCCGATGCGGCTGGAGTCCGCTCCACGAACGATATCGATGGCGGAAAGAGACGAAAAGTCGAAACTGTCTGAGCTGTCGCTGATACCGGTCGTTGGCGAAGAGGCCCCGGTGCGGGTCAGCGTTTCAAGATAGGGGATGGGGATACCGTCAATAAGGGTCGCGACACGCGCGCCGCCTAAGCCGCGAATGAATACGCCGCCGGGACGGCCCGTATTCGTCTGCGAGTATTCCACCCCCGGCTCCGTCGTATTACCAAGATCCCGGATGTTATTGATTTCTTTTTTGCGGATGTCTTCCGCCGTCGTGGTGCTTGCCAAAGGCGTATCAGCCGCAGCCTCTCCAGCAACACCCCCTGCCTTCACCCTCTTCCCCTTCACCGTAATCCTCTCCAGCACCGTCGTCTGGCCGTTGGATGGTGTGGTTTCCTGTGAATGGGCCGTGGAATTTGCGTAAACGAGTGCGATCGCCGTGCAGACGAGCAAGGCGGACTGGGAACCCCGGATTGTCATAACTACCCCCTGAGACCGCGCAGGCGAAAGCGCACGGCGGTTTACGCGCCGCGGCTTGGTGCCGGCTCGGTCGATCTGTGCTGAAATGTGACGGCATGCGCCGTGACAGGAGGCTTAAAAAACATGATTTAAAGAGTCAACATAATAAACATGAATAAATTACTCATCATTTAGCGAGGCGTGAATTGTTGCAAAAAAGTGACAAGGCGGGATGCTGTTGATTGCATCCCACACCCAGGCACGCGCGAAAATATAGGACCGGTTGAAGACATGGGAAGCGCATCGGAGTACGACCTTGAAGATGATCGGGCTTCGCCCTAGATCACCCGTGTTTTGAGCAATGATTCCACACGAACAACACCAGGGCCTCCGCGACAATGAAATCGCTTGAACTTCTGATCGAACGCATCATCCTGTCCAGCCGCTGGCTGCTGGTCGTCTTTTATTTCGGGCTGGTTGCGGCTCTTGGTGTCTACGCTTTCTCCTTCGCCTTGAAGTTCCTGAAGATTGCGCAGAATGTGTTCGTCTATAGCGACGCCGATATGATCCTTGCCATGCTGGCGCTGATCGATGCGGCACTGGTTGCGAGCCTGATCGTGATGGTGATGCTGTCCGGTTACGAAAACTTCGTCAGCCGGTTCGATGAGGGTGGAGATCAGGTGTCGTTTCTGGGCAAGCTGGATTCGGGCAGCCTCAAGATCAAGGTGGCCTCCTCCATCGTCGCCATCTCGTCCATCCATCTTTTGCAGATATTCCTCAATGCCAATCAGTATAGCGACAGCAAACTGATGTGGTTCACCATCATCCATCTGGCATTCGTGGTTTCCGCGGTGATGCTCGGCTTTCTGGAGAAGTTGATGGCCAAGCCGAAAGCCGACAAGGAAAAGCCGGAACTTTGATCGGCCGATAAATTTTGCTTCCCAAGCTTCCGAATGGCGGGTAAACCGACCTTTCGAAAGCTTTTTTATTTTCGCCACATTTTCAAGCCGCACCGAATACTTCGATGTAAGCATTAAGCAAATGAAATAATTCACTTATTTCGCCGGTAACCAAATATCTGGAATATCGAAATAAAGGGTGGAATTTCGGGGCCGTTGCTATATTCCTTACTGTTAACATATAACCTTCGTTGATTGTAAACATGATGACGACATTGGAACGGCAGTCATTACTGAGCGGGGAAATAGCGGCTTCGCAGAACCGCCCTCATTGGCTGCAAAGCGTTACCAACGTCGCCAGGGAATTCGGCTTTGCTCACGCCACGCTGATGCGCGCGCCGCAGCCGACGGACGACTTGCTGGCCTCGGTCATTCTCGAAACGACGGTGCCCATCCGCTTCATCCGCGAGTTCGACCAGCGGCGTTTTCTGCCGCATTGTCCATTGCTTCTGCGCGTGGCGGGTTCGGTCATGCCGCAATGCTGGTCTCTGGACGACGACAACAGCGCAGCCCCCTACCCTGAAGCCATGGAAAAGATGATGCGCCAATATGGCGTCATCAACGGCGTGATGATCCCGATCAATTCGCTGAGTTGCGACCGCTACCTGCTGCGCTTCGATGGCAAATGCCCGCACCCGAACCAGATCGCGCTCAACGAAATCGGCATGATCGCGCTGCACGCCTTCGACGTTTATGACCGTATGCGCCGCACTGAAATGGTGGTGCCGAAATCACTGACCAAGCGTGAGCTGGAAGTCATTCGCTGGACCTCGCAGGGCAAGACATCTGCCGAAATCGGACAGATCCTGTCGCTCTCCGATCACACGATCAATGCCTATCTGAACAATGCGATCAAGAAGCTGGATTGCGTCAACAGAACCCAGCTAGTGGCCAAGGCCATCCGCCTGAAACTCATAAGTTAAGCCGCCCTCCATTAAGAAGAGCGGCCTATATAGACCTATCGATCCAGCACTGAACGCAGCTCGACGAGGTTCGAGCGCACTCTCAGCACATAGAAGCCCATGGTTGCCAGATGCGATGGCATGATCCAGCCGCTTTCATCGCCATTGGAAATGACGAAGGGCTGGATGCGAAGCGCTGCGCGTGTCTGGGACAGCGTGTCGTTCCACAGGCTCGTCACGTTACGCTCGCGAATGACCTGCTGGAAATCCGCGCCAGCGGCAGAGAGGATGCCGTAATAGCCGTAAAGCTGGCCATAGGCGAACCAGAAGCGGTCATCCGCCCGCGTATCGAACCAGCCACCATTATAGTTTTCCGACCGTTCGCGCAGGATGGCGGAGGTGCCGCCGATATCGTTGGCGATGCGGTCTATGAACTGGATGAGGTTGTCCGCACGCGTATCGAAGACCGAGGCGCACTGGGTCATGCTGGTGTTGAACTTGCGCAGGCTTTCCGCAGCAGAGCGGTAATAGCTGGGCGTCGGCGTCTTTGGGCCGAACGGGCTGAGGCCGAAATACCAGGAATACTCGTCATATTGCAGATTGCCGCGCGCATTTTGCAGGTTGTTATCGACACCGGAGGTGCCGCGAACGCGACCGAGCGAATCGACCAGCTCAACCGCCGTGCGGCGGATGGCCTGATTCACGCCGCGCTGGAATGAGGCCTTGTTATCGAGAAACGGCGTGCTGTCCCAGTCCATGCCGAACAGACCGAGCTTGTAGAGCAGCATGGAGGAAATCCAGGCATTCTGATCGACGTTGAAATCGATGAGACCGGCAGCGACATCGACAATGGCCGATTTTTCGCAGACGCGTGCGGCGGTCGTTGCGGGCGCAGGCGATGTTGCCAGTGCTGCCGTTTCGCCGGTTGCCTGTGGTGCGGCGGCCTGCGGCTGCGGTGCAGAGGCAAGCTCCTGCCCTGCGCCGACCTTGCGCTCGGACAGCCGGTACTCACTGACGTAATCCGGGTTGAAATTGGTCCAGACCTGCGTCTGCCAGATGAAATAGCCGTAGAGACCGACGAGGAAAAAGATGAAAGCCGCAATCGGCGCCTTGATCATCCAGCCTCGTTCACCGGCGCTGCCCTGTCCTGCGCGAAACGGCCAGACGAGACCGGCAATCAGGATCGAGAAGCCTCTTCCCAACGCGCTGAAGACACGTCTGAAAAAAGCCAAAACGGGGTCAAGCATACTTACCTCTCTCGATCTTCAACGAACCGCTTTCAGATAGGTGCGCTGAACGGGGTTACAACGCGCGCAACGATGTTTTTGCCTATGGGGTGTTGGCTATAGCCGCTACCCGGCCCTTTTCCACAATGTAACGGCGCATGAAAGCCTCATCGATCTGCTGCTTGCGGCGCTCGATATCATCCATGGAAATCGTGTTATGCGCATGAATGGTCAGAAGCTCTGCCAGATGCGGATGGCTGGCCTTGCGGGAGATCTCGGAAAGCAGTGTTTCCAGCGAAAGCGAAACGGCGGCATAAAGCTGGATGCCGCGTTCCATCTCCGCAGCCAGCTTGTTGTACAGCAGCGAATGCGCGGAAAGCTGATGCGTTGCCCCTTGCGCAAAGGCCTCGTGCAGCAGCACGTAACGATCCAGGCTTTCATGGCCGGAGCGCAGGGTCTGGTAGGCGCTCTCGTGCTTTTCCAGATCGAGCGACAGCGCTTCGCGCTCCGCTTCCATGGTGGTGCGGCGCGTTTCGTCGGTAACGCTGCCAAGCTTCCATTGCACGGTTGCCAGAGTGGCGTTGATTTCCTTCAGACGATGCCGCCCCTCTTCGATTGAAGCGGCAAGCTCCCGGCGGCGCTGCATGAGGGCGATGAGCGGTGGCTCGCAGAGCTTCTGCAAAGCGAGCGATGCCGCTTTTTCCTGAGCCAGAATTTCAGCCACCGCGTCGCTATTGATGAGGAGTTGCTTCAAGGTCTGCGCCGTAGCGGCCTTGCGCAGACGCGCATTCTGAAGCCTCGACGCTTTGCTTTTGGAGATGAAAGCCACGACATTTTCGTAGGCGGTCCGTTCGCTGGCAGCCTCGAAACCGTGATAAGCCGCATCGATTTCGCTCGACAGGCGAAGCACGAGATTTGCCAGTGCCTTTTCCGCGCTGTCCTTGCGGGCCTTCAGTGCATCGAAAGCCTGACCGTCCGCCTCATGCCTGTCGGCGGCGCGCATATCCTGCGCCTTGTGAAAGGCGGAAAGCTGTTCCAGCAGCCCGGTCTCGGCCACGCGCAATTCGGCTGCTACCGCACGCGCGGTCTCGATCTCACTTTCCACGGATGGCGTCTTCGCCATAAAGTTTCATCTCCCGAATCGATTGGGCTTGAGGTCGCCCGCTTCTTATCTTTACGGGCGACCTTATCTCAATGCGAGAGAATGAGAACAGCGCTTTGAAGCGTGCTTAGAGATTGAGCTTTGCCAGTTCCGCATCCAGACGCTCGCGGGCCTTCTTCGGCATCTTCCCGGCCTTGACGGCATCGAGATTGGTAGGCGCATCGCCAACCACCACGAGGGCGACCATGCCCATGCCGAAATGCGGCGTGCATTTGAAGACATAAGCGCCTTCCTTATCGACGGTGACCTTAAGCGCCTCGTTCATCTTGCCCTTGGCCTCGGGCGCACCCTCCGGCAGGAGTTCCTTGATCGAGGCTGCATCGTGGCCCTTGTCCACGGGAACGAAGGTGATGACATCGCCCACATTCGCCTTGACCGCTGCTGGCTCGAACACCATGGCCTGACCATCGGCACCCTTGTTCAGCATCCTGATCTCGATTTCCGCAGCCACTGCCGGAAAGGCGAAGAAGCCTGCGACGGCGGCTCCGGTAAGAAGGCGAAGAATGGTGTTCTGCATTGCGCTTGCTCCTGAAGTGGGCCGCCGGATAGCGGTCTTTCCGCCACAGGTCCTACTCTCGGGTGCAAGTGCTTTCCTTGACCAAAATCAAACGCGGGGCGGCATCCAGTGAGACGCGTTGCCGCAGCGACTATTCACACTGGACAGCCTCGACCCAATGGCGGCGGCAGAAGGACACGTATTTCTCGTTTCCGCCGACATCGATCTGCGCGCCCTCCTTCACCACGTTTCCGCTTTCATCGAAACGGGCAACCATGGTGGCCTTGCGCCCGCAATGGCAGATGGTGCGGATTTCGCGAAGCTCGTCGGCGATTGCCAGCAATTCCTTGGAGGCGGGAAACAGCTTGCCCTGAAAATCGGTGCGCAGGCCATAGGTCATCACCGGAATGTTCAGCCTGTCGGCAATGCGCGCCAACTGCCAGACATGGTGTTCAGACAGGAAATTGGCTTCATCGATGAAGACGCAGGCGACGGGCTCGTCCGCATGGAAGCGCTCCACCTCATTGAAAATGTCCGTGCCGTCATCGAAGGTCAGCGCATCGGAAGACAGGCCGATGCGGGACGCGACCTTGCCCGTTCCAGCCCTGTTATCGAAGGCGGCGGTAAAGATCAGCGTGCGCATGCCGCGCTCCTGATAATTATAGGAAGCCTGCAGCAGCATGGTGGATTTTCCGGCATTCATTGCCGAATAATTGAAATAGAGCTTGGCCATCATGCCCTCCATAAAGTCTTGGGCGTCTTTTGCCTTGCAGTCCGGGCTGAGGAAAGTGGGCAACGGGAAAACACACAGCTTTCGCTATTTTAGCTACAACTAAAGGTTACGCATGTCGCAAACGTTGTTGCAATGCACGCAAATGCGCATGAGTTGATTGTGGGCGGCGGATATTGATAATGGTTAGGGAACATAAAAAAGGGAGTAAGCAATGCTTGCACATAACCGTCGCTGTCTGGCGCTCGCCGCAGCAGTCTCTGCAATGGCACTCTTCTCAACCAATGCGATGGCCGCCGAGGCCGCAAGCTGCGGTACGGTCCGGTTCTCAGATGTCGGCTGGACCGATATCACCGCCACAACCGCGACTGCATCGGTCATTCTAAAAAGCCTCGGCTACCAGACGGACGTCAAAATCCTCTCCGTACCGGTGACCTACACCTCCCTGAAAAACAAGGATATCGACGTCTTCCTCGGCAACTGGATGCCGACCATGGAAGGCGATATCAAGCCCTACCGCGACGACAAGTCGGTCGAGACCGTGCGCGAGAACCTGACGGGCGCAAAATATACGCTGGCGACCAATGCCAAGGGTGCCGAACTCGGCATCAAGGACTTCAAGGATATTGCAGCGCACAGCGACGAGCTTGGCGGCAAGATTTACGGCATCGAGCCCGGCAATGACGGCAACCGACTGATTCTCGGCATGGTCGAGAAGGATACATTCGGCCTCAAAGACTTCCAGGTGGTCGAATCCTCCGAACAGGGCATGCTGGCGCAGGTGGCCCGCGCCGACAAATCCGGCGAGCCAATCGTGTTCCTCGGCTGGGAACCACACCCGATGAACACCAATTTCAAGCTGACCTACCTGAACGGCGGCGATGATGTGTTCGGCCCCAACCTCGGCGGCGCCACGATCTACACCAATGTCCGCGCTGGTTATCTGAACGAATGCGCCAATGTCGGCACCTTCCTTAAGAACCTGCAATTCTCGCTCAAGATGGAAAACGAAATCATGGGCAAGATCTTGAATGACGGCATGGAAGGCGAAGCGGCAGCGACCGACTGGCTGAAGGCCAACCCCGCCGCCATCGAGCCATGGCTTGCAGGCGTCAAGACCAAGGACGGCAGCGAGGATGCGCTGGCCGCTGCGAAGAAGAATATCGGCCTCTAAACGCCGGTCTGCTTCGCATTACGCCCGGCTTCCGGCCGCTCCCGCGTCGGAAGCCGAACACATGAACCCGTTCACGAAAGGCAAAATCTTACCGTGGAATGGCTCAGCGCATCTCAAAATCGTCTGCCGATCGGCCGATACGCCAAAGAGGCGATCGACTGGTTGACCACAAATCTTTCATTCTTTTTCGATTGGTTGGCCTATATTTTCGGAAGCGTCATCGACGCGATCCTCTATCTGCTTCAGGCACCGCATCCACTCGTCATCGTGGGGCTTCTGACGGCTCTTTCCGCCTGGATGCGGCGCTCTATCGGAATGCCGCTCTTCACCGCTCTCGGCCTGCTTCTCATCATCAATCTCGGCTACTGGAAAGCCACGACCGAGACGCTGGCGCTGGTGATTGCGGCAAGTGCGGTCTGTATGCTGATCGGCGTGCCGCTCGGCATTCTCGCTGCCCGGCGCAAATGGGTCTACAGCATCATGCGGCCAGCGCTCGACCTGATGCAAACGATCCCGACCTTCGTCTATCTCATTCCGGCGCTGGTTCTCTTCGGTCTCGGCATGGTGCCCGGCCTGATCGCGACCGTGATCTTTGCCATACCCGCACCGATCCGCCTGACGCGGCTCGGCATCATCTCCACCCCACCTGCGCTGGTGGAGGCGGCAGTCGCCTTCGGTGCAACGCCGGGCCAAGTGTTGCGCAAAGTGGAACTGCCTTTCGCCACGCCGCAGATCATGGCGGGGCTGACGCAGACCATCATGCTGTCATTGTCCATGGTGGTGATTTCGGCGCTGGTTGGCGCAAACGGCCTCGGCGTTCCCGTGGTTCGCGCACTGAACACGGTCAATATCGCCATGGGCTTCGAAGCCGGTCTCTGCATCGTCATCGTGGCGATCATTCTCGACCGACTGTTCCGTCTGCCAGGCTCGGAGGATGAGGCATGAGTGACGCAATCATCTTCGACAATGTCGATATCGTCTTCGGCGATCACCCCGCCAAGGCGTTACCACTGATCGATGCGGGCAAGACGCGCAGCGAAATCAATGCCGAGACGGGGCTGGTGCTCGGTGTCGCCAATGCCACGCTGACGGTGAAAGAAGGCGAAATCCTCGTTCTCATGGGGCTTTCCGGCTCGGGAAAATCCACGCTGCTGCGTGCGGTCAACCGGCTTGCGCCGGTCGTTCGCGGCAATGTCGGCGTCAAGACGTCTTCCGGCTATGTCGATCCCTACAAGGCCTCTTCCAAGGTTTTGCGGGATCTTCGCACCCACACCGTTTCCATGGTGTTTCAGCAGTTCGGGCTGCTGCCCTGGCGAAACGTGGCTGATAATGTCGGTTTCGGTCTGGAGCTTTCCGGCATGAAGGAAGCCGAGCGCAAGAAGCGCGTGGCCGAGCAGCTGGAACTGGTGAACCTTTCCGACTGGGCAACTCGCAAGGTGGGCGAACTTTCCGGCGGCATGCAGCAGCGCGTGGGCCTTGCCCGCGCCTTTGCCACCGGCGCGCCCATCCTTCTGATGGACGAGCCCTTCTCGGCGCTCGACCCCCTGATCCGCAGCCGCCTTCAGGACGAGTTGCTGGAGTTCCAGAGCCGGTTGAAAAAGACGATCCTCTTCGTCAGCCACGATCTGGACGAGGCCTTCCGCATCGGCAATCGCATTGCCATGATGGAGGGCGGGCGCATCATCCAGTGCGGCACGCCGCAGGATATCGTCAAAAATCCGTCGAACCAGTATGTGGCGGATTTCGTGCAGAACATGAACCCGATTTCGATGCTGACCGCCAGCGACGTGATGCGGCGGGGCGTGGGCGTGACGAACGGCCAGCAGCCCGTTGTGGCAACCGCACGCCCTACCTCTCCCCTCATCGACATTCTAGACGCGATGGCGCGACAACCGGGTGTCATCGGTATCGTGGATCAGGGCGCAGTCGTGGGCACGATCACCGCCGACGACATCGTGCGCGGGCTGACGCAGCACCGCAATCTCTGAGCATCACCCCTGGGTAGCAAAGCCTGCCCAGGGGATTCGCTTAACGCGGGAACGGGGATAATCCTTACAGGTGACTTTCCGAAAACAAACGTATGCGAAAGTGCGAAATTTAAGGTGTCCTTACTAATTTTCGCAGATAGCCTCACGGCGCAAAACGACTCACGCTTCCAAATAAAATTTGTCTGACAGCCAGTCTGGAAGAAAACTTTTCTTCCACTTGGTAGGTTTAAACCGTTTTGGCGGGAAAATCATGCCAATTTTTAATTATATTCAAAGGGATGAACTTAATTTTTGAAAACGCTAATTAAGCGTAGTCTTTACCTTAGATTTAGGTATATACAATCATATTACCGAATTGATACACTTCGCTCATAAAACAATTCGTTGCCAAGTGAGATAGCCAAGGGGCGGCTTCGCTCAGGAGACCTGAAATATGACCACACCAACTTTATCCGAACAGTCCAACGCCGCTGCAGGCCTTCTGTCTGCCATGGCGAACCCAAAGCGGCTCATGATCCTTTGCAGCCTTGTCGAGGGTGAGGTTCCTGTTGGTGTTCTGGCAACGCAGGTCGGCCTCAGCCAATCGGCTCTGTCGCAGCACCTTTCCAAGCTTCGTGCACAGCGTCTGGTCAAGACCCGTCGCGACGCGCAGACGATCTACTATTCCAGCACATCCGAATCCGTGAAAAAGATTCTGGCAACGCTGGAAAGCATCTACTGCACCAAGGAAAGCAGCAAGACCGCTGCATAATTCTTCCAACGGAATCGAGCTCAAGGCACCTCCCACCAGCCAGCTCTTCCTCAGGAGAATTGCATGAATGAGGACAACCGGCCCAAGGCCGGTTGTTTCTTTTGCGCAGGCTAAAGGAACTTCGCTTCAGGCGCTTCCGACCTGCCCCTTGAGCATGGCGGCTGCGCGCGCATAACCGCCCGCCGCGCCATCGACAAAATGCATGTGGTCGCGAGACATGGGTGACGGCACGATGCAGGTCATCAGGGCCGCGTCCTGCTCATGCAGGCCGTAATAACAGACGCCATCGCGTGCGGCGCCCTCCAGCCGAGCCCTGATCCGTGCCAGCCGGTCCGCATCCACATCCACCGTCATCTTGAGACCATCATCGAATTTGCGAAAATCCGTGTTACTGGCGACGGAACGCTTGTACTGGATCGGATCGAACCGCCCCACCGTCTTGCGAAGCCGGTAGAGAACGGTGATCAGCACGGTCTGCATCAGCACCCAACCCGCCTTGCGAAATTGGGACAGGCGATCCCGGTAACCGGAAAGCGCCCTCGCCTCCAGCACCAGACCTTCCTTGATGAAACCGAGCGGCGGGCCATCCACCGGCACCGGATGTCCGTTGCGCCCATCCTCATTGGCAAGCGTCACGATATCGGCAACGAGCAGCCGGAAGGCCGCCATGTCTCCGCCGGGCCTTGGCGTGGCGATGATCGACACGACGCTGCCATATCGCGTCTCGATTGGGTTCCACCGGCAGGATAGCCCAGTCAGATCGGGCCGCGCACCCGGCCCTGCCTCATCGATCAGATAATGCCCGCTTTTCATCTGCATATCGGCCCAGTTGTTTCCGCCGCCAGAAAACATGGCATAGGACACGTCTTCACTGGCCTGAAAGCGGGCCACGCGCACATCGAAGCCGTTCTGCCTGATCTCCGACACGGGCACGATGGCGGCGCGAAGCGTCAAATCCAGATCGTCGCGCACCCAGCGGCGAATTTTGGTCAACTCCTCACGCGCCGCCTCCACCAATAACGGCGGCACGGCAATCGCCGCGCCATCTCCACCGAAAACGAAAGGCAGATCATGACGCTGGAGCGCGTTCAGAACCCCGGAGATGACACCCGCGCCCGCCATGTTCACCGACTTGTAGTGACCGCTTTCGATGGCCTTGGTCGAATCGACGATATCGGCAAGCGCAAGCGCCCAGCCTTCCGGCAGGGCGCGGTAGAGCATGGGCTCGGCCACGTCTTCGAAATGTGCGAAAACGGGAAGGCCTGAGAGGAATTCTTCATCGGTCGATTGCATGACCGCACTATCCTCCCTGATCAGCTAAAAAGCTAGAGATCGTAATGAAATGGACGCTATGCACGGTTGCATGGGCAACTCGCTGCACCATCACACAGGTTTTACGCGGCTAAAGACAATTCGGATCAAACTCGGCTTGCGAAATCGGCTCTGGCTTGTAAGAACTAGGATCGGGGTACGGAATTCAAACGTGAAACGAACTCCTTTGCCTGACGGAACGGCACCTTGCCTTCGCAACCGCGCAAAAATCGAAACCGGTTTTGTTGCACGATGCATAAGGTCAAGGGGTTGGAGCGTCCCTATTGCGTTCTGCGGAACGTATGGCGCTCTGGCGAACGGGATTGCCGAACCGGGTCAAATCGGGCTCAACGCCCAACCCAAGGAGAGATTGAAGATGAAAACCAAGATTCTATCCGGCCTGGCGCTTGCCGCTTCCGTGGCCTTTGCAACGTCTGCGCATGCCGATATCACCATCGGCCTCATCGCGCCGCTGACCGGCCCGGTTGCCGCTTATGGCGATCAGGTGAAGAACGGCGCCCAGACGGCTGTCGACGTGATCAACAAGAATGGCGGCATCCTCGGCGAGAAGGTCGTTCTGAAGCTGGCCGATGATGGCGGCGAGCCGAAGCAGGGCGTTTCCGCCGCCAACCAGCTGGTTGCAGACGGCATCAAATTCGTCGTTGGCCCGGTTACCTCCGGTGTTGCCATTCCGGCATCCGACGTGTTTGCCGAAAACGGCATCCTGATGGTGACGCCGACGGCAACCGCGCCGGACCTGACCAATCGCGGCCTGAACAACGTGCTGCGCACCTGCGGTCGCGATGACCAGCAGGCGGAAGTCGCTGCCAAGTTCGTTCTGGCCCAGCTGAAGGATCGCAAGATCGCGATCATTCACGACAAGGGTGCCTACGGCAAGGGTCTCGCAGATTCCTTCAAGAAGACCCTCAATGAGGGTGGCGTGACCGAAGTGTTCTACGATGCACTGACGCCCGGCGAAAAGGATCTCAGCGCGCTGACGACCCGCCTCAAGGCACAGGGCGCGGATGTCGTGTATTTCGGCGGTTACCACCCTGAAGCCGGTCTTCTCGTTCGCCAGCTTGCCGATATCGGCGCAAAGGCAACCGTGATCGGCGGCGATGGCCTGTCCAACTCCGAATTCACCAATATCGGCGGCAACGCGGCAACCGGCACGATCTTCACTAACGCGGCTGACGCGACGAAGAGCGCAGATTCCAAAGGTGCGGCAGAAGCTCTGAAGGCGGCCAACATTCCGGCTGAAGCGTTTACGCTGAACGCTTATGCGGCTGTTGAAGTGCTGAAGGCTGGCATCGAAAAGGCAGGCTCTGCGGACGATTCCGAGGCAGTTGCCAAGGCTCTGAAGGCTGGCGAACCCATCAAGACCGCCATCGGCTCTCTCACCTACGGCGAAGCCGGCGATCTGACCTCGCAGGCTTTCGAGCTTTACAAGTGGGAAAACGGCAAGATCGTTGCTGAGTAACAGGTATAGCGGTTTGTTGCTTTGGGTTTGAGTGGGGGCGCCACTCCCGCCGCCGTCATCCCGCACTTGATGCGGGATCCAGTCAGACCAAGTCCCTGGTCTGAAAGACTCTTTTGACGCGCAGACGCGCGTCTGCTGGACCCCGGCTCAAGGCCGGGGTGACGGGTGGGGGGCCGCTCTCGCCCCACAAATTTTACGTCTCACTCGAACGTAACACTGCAAATACCGACAAAATAAAACCGGGTGCGCGCTGCGCATCCGGTTTTCTTTTTGCATCAGGGCAGCGTTCCGGCTTAATCCTGTCAAACGAGCAGAATCGAATTGAGGTGACGCGTGACATCAGAACTCGAACGCAGGATCGACCAGGGAACGGGCCGCGAGAAGGCGGATATCGTTTTGAAAGGCGGGCGCTTTTTCGATCTGGTGACGGGTGAACTGGTCGCCTCGGACATTGCGATCTGCGGCGATACGATTGTCGGAACGGGCGAGAGGTATCATGGCGTCGAGGAAATCGACATTACCGGCAGGATTGTCGTGCCGGGCTTCATCGATACGCATCTGCACATCGAATCCTCGCTGGTAACGCCGCATGAATTCGACCGCTGCGTTCTGCCCTATGGCGTGACGACAGTGATCTGCGATCCGCACGAAATCGCCAATGTGCTGGGAGCGGAAGGCATAGAGTTCTTCCTCGATTCCGCGCTCGAAACCATCATGGATATTCGCGTGCAGCTTTCCTCCTGCGTTCCGGCCACACATCTGGAGACGGCGGGGGCCGATCTGCCGATTGAAAAGCTTCTGCCGTTTCGCGACCACCCCAAGGTCATCGGCCTTGCGGAATTCATGAATTTTCCGGGCGTGATCCATAAAGACCCGATCTGCATGGCAAAGCTCGAAGCATTTCAGGGCCAGCATATAGATGGCCACGCGCCGCTGCTTTCCGGCACCGGATTGAACGGCTATCTTTCGGCTGGCATCCGCACCGAGCATGAATGCACCACGGCGAAGGAAGCGCTCGAGAAGATTCGCAAGGGCATGCATATTCTGGTGCGTGAGGGCTCCGTTTCCAAGGATCTTCATGCCTTGATGCCGATCATCACCGAGCGGCTTTCGCCCTATCTCGCGCTCTGCACCGATGACCGGAACCCGCTGGATATCGCCGAGCAGGGCCATCTGGACTACATGATCCGCACGGCAATCGCGAGCGGCGTCGAGCCTCTGGCGATCTACCGCGCGGCTTCCATTTCAGCAGCCAAAGCCTTCGGCCTGAGAGACCGCGGACTGGTCGCGCCCGGCTGGCGTGCCGATCTGGTGGTGATCGATACGTTGCAGAGCTGTAAGGCAAGCATGGTGTTTTCGGCAGGCAGGCGCGTGACGAAGGACCTGTTCGAGACCCGTAAACCGGTTTCGCCGGTGGGCCTCGATAGCGTGAAGGCGAGACCCGTTCTCGCCTCCCATTTCGGCGTGCCTGTGAGCGAGGGCGAGACGCCGGTCATGGGTGTTCTGCCGGGCAAGATCATCACCGAACATCGCCGCTTCAAGCTGCCGAGCGACGGCAACCAGACGACCGTGGACCTTGCCAATGACATCATCAAGGTGGCCGTGATCGAACGCCACGGCAAGAACGGCAACCATGCCAATGGTTTCGTTCAGGGTTTTGGCCTGAAGAAAGGCGCCATCGCTTCGACCGTGGGCCACGACAGCCACAATATCTGCGTGGTGGGCGTGAACGAGGATGACATGGCGCTGGCGGCTAACCGCCTTGGCGAAATCAAGGGCGGCTTCGTCGTGGTGGAAGACGGTAAGGTGACCGGCGAGATTGCGCTGCCTGTGGCAGGGCTGATGAGCCTTGAGCCTTACGAGACGGTGCGCGACACGCTCCACACGCTGCGCCAGGCGGCTTATGCGCTGGGCACGACGCTGGAAGAGCCGTTCCTGCAGGTGGCATTCCTGCCCCTCCCCGTCATTCCGCATCTGAAGATTTCCGACAGGGGCATGGTCGATGTTGATTTGTTCAAGCTGATCACAGTCTGAAATTGAATTTCAGCGCCAGCAAGACGTATTACTAGAATACCACCGCCAAAAACTGATTATGAAAGTCTATTTGAATATAAAAACAAGCTTACATTAAATTAAGATAGTTCGACTATAAAACTAATAGTTCGCCGTGACCAGTTTGAGCGGAGCAATTAGTGGTCGTAACTCGCATCGATAAGCATCAACTCAAGATCGGCATGTTTGTCGAGGCGATGGAAGGGGCATGGCAGGATAATCCAACTTTAGGCCGCCGCTTTACGATCAAGGACGGGCAGCAGCTTGCTATTATTCAAGGCAGCAAGGTGAGCGGCGTCTTCATCAATACCGCGCTTGGAAACTGCAACATCGGAACTGGCGCGCCCATCCCATGCAAGAGCATCAAGACCGCCACCCGGCAGGACAAGATGCAGATGGCCGGGAAGATCAGCGGTCAGGCGGATGAAGCGAAGACCCTGATACAGAGTGTTTTCGAAGGCCGCGATCTAACCGTGGAGGCGTTTACGCCGCTTGCGGCAGATATTGGCCGCACTATGGAGGAAAACCCGTCCCTCTTCATCGGCATGTCACGCCTGCGCTCCTGCGATACCGCGACATTCGTGCATTCGCTGGCAGTCGCCGCGCTGCTGATGCATTTCGCCCGTTCGATGGAGATGGATGATGCCACGCTTCAATTGCTCTGCATGGCCGCACTGCTGCATGATCTGGGCAAGCTGGCCATCCCGAAGCAAATCCTGCACAAGCAGGGACCGCTGACACCCGAAGAACGGGCACTGGTCGAGCAGCATCCCGAAATCGGCTATCGTCAATTGCAGGAACACCCCGCAACGCCGCAACTGGTTCTGGATATCTGCCGCTCCCACCACGAGCGGCTGGACGGCAAGGGATACCCCGAAAGGCTCTCGGCCGCCGATATCGGCACCGAAGTTCGCATGTGCACCATCTGCGATGTCTTCGACGCACTGACCTCCGCCCGCTCCTACAAGAAAGGCTGGTCCTCCCAGCAGGCTCTCAGCTGGATGATGGCGCGCGAAGACCAGTTCGACAAAGCCCTCCTCTGGCGCTTCGTCCTCAGCCTCGATCCCGAGATGACCAAGGGCATTATCTGAGGATCTATCTTTCGACCCTCGCGCAGAACGCATCGAGCGCATCGAGCTTGACCGTATCGATATTGAACGTCGGCTCGAAGCCGGGCAGCGGCAAAATCTCGGTGACGTTCAGTTCCGGCGGCAGGCGGAAGTCGAGGGGTTGGCGGGTGAGGTTGAAGACGAAGAGCAGGGTTTCCTTACCCTTGCTGCGCGTGAAGACCAGCAGATCCTGATTGGTTTCGAGGAAATCCATCTCGCCATCCCGCAGGGCCGCGTGGCTTTTGCGGAAGGACAGCATGCCCTTGTAATGGTTCAGAACCGAATCCGGCTTTCGCTCCTGCCCGTCGGCTGCGAGCATGGCATGGGCGTAAGGCACAGGCAGCCAGGGCTTTTCGGCGGTGGTGAAGCCCGCATGCGGATTGCCGGTTTCCCAGACCATCGGTGTGCGGCATCCATCACGGCCCTTGAAGGCGGGCCAGAAACGGATGCCGTAAGGATCGCGCAGATCCTCGAAGGCAAGCTCGGCTTCCGTCAGCGCCAGTTCCTCTCCCTGATAAAGGCAGATCGAGCCGCGCAGGGTTGCCAGTACGCAAGCGGCAAGCTTCGCCACACGGGTCTGCTCCTCCACGCTCTCAGTAAAGCGCGTGAGGTGACGGATGACATCGTGGTTGGAAAAGGCCCAGCACACCCAGCCATCGGTCACGGACGTCTGGAAACCCTGCACCGCGCTGCGAATATGGCTTGCGGTAAAATCCGGTCCCAGGAGATCGAAAGTGTAGCACATGTTGAGCTTGTCATTATCCGCGGTGTAGGCAGCGACGGTTTTCAGCGAGCGCGCGCCATCGCCCACTTCGCCCACCGTCATCCGGCCCTCATACTGATCGAGCAGGGCGCGGAAGCGCTTGAGGAAGGCGAGGTTTTCGATCTGCGTCTTGTCGTAGAGATGGCTCTGCATGCCGTAAGGGTTCACGTCCGGGGCATCCAGACCGGCGCTATCGCTATCGGGCTCATGCGGCGGGTTATCGCGCAGTAGCTTGTCGTGGAAGTAATAGTTCACCGTATCCAGACGGAAGCCATCCACGCCGCGATCCAGCCAGAATTTTACCGTGTCCAGCAACGCGTCCTGTACCTCCGGGTTATGGAAATTCAGGTCCGGCTGGGAGGTAAGGAAGTTGTGCATGTAATATTGCTTGCGCACGCCATCCCACTCCCAGGCGGGACCGCCGAAAACGGAGAGCCAGTTGGTGGGTGCTGTGCCATCCGGTTTGGGATTGGCCCAGACATACCAGTCCGCCTTGGGATTGGAGCGGCTGGCGCGGCTATCCTTGAACCATGGATGCTGATCGGACGTGTGCGAAATCACCTGGTCGATGATGACCTTCAGGCCCAGCCGATGCGCTTCCGCAATCAGCCTATCGAAATCCTCGAGCGTGCCGAACATCGGATCGACATTGCAGTAATCGGAAACATCGTAACCCATATCCGCCATGGGCGAGGTGAAGAAGGGCGAAAGCCAGATGCCATCGACACCGAGCGCGGCAATATAGGGCAAGTGCTGGGTTACGCCCGCAAGATCGCCGAAACCATCTCCCGTCGTATCCTGAAACGAGCGCGGATAGACCTGGTACAGAACCGCTCCCCTCCACCAGTCTGCATGTTGCGCGGCTTTGTTGGCGGGGGCAGTGGTGTGTGGCATGGGCAATCTCCGATGATCGTCAGCCAGACCATATAAAGCCATATCCGCTTCGTAAACGATAAACATCCAGCCAAGTCATATGATGACTGCCCTTGCAAGCCGGGTCCGGGCGTCGTATTGGCGGAGCGTTGGTTCATGGGAGGAGAAGGCAGTGGGCGGACGGTTTCTTTCAATCGGCGAATGCATGGTGGAGCTTTCGCAGGCCGGTGATGGCTTGCTGCGCAAGGGCTTTGCCGGAGATACGCTGAACACCGCATGGTATGCTCGCGCCTGTTTGCCGCAGGAATGGTCTGTCGACTACTTTACCGCGCTGGGGGACGATCCACTTTCCGGGGAAATGCTGGCTTTCATCCAGAATGCAGGCATCGGCACGCATAATGTCTCTTGCATTACAGGCGGCACGCCGGGCCTTTACCTCATCAATCTGAAGGATGGCGAGCGAACCTTCAGCTACTGGCGCAGCACATCGGCCGCCCGCCAGCTGGCGGCGGATGCGGATCATCTCCGTGCCACCATCGAAGCCGCTGATATCGTTTATTTCTCGGGCATCACGCTGGCGATACTGGCAACGCCGATTGCGGTCGATACCTTCCTTGCGGAGCTGCGCCGCGCCAAGGCCGCCGGAAAGCAGGTAGTATTCGACCCCAATATTCGCCCGCGCCTCTGGGCCAACCGGGAAACAATGCTGGAAACCATAACCAACGGCGCACGCGCGGCAACGCTGGTAATGCCGAGTTTCGATGACGAGGCGGGCAATTTCGGTGACGCGGATGTGGAGGCGACGATTGCGCGCTACCGCGCACTGGGCGTTGCCAATGTGGTGGTAAAGGACGGCGCAAAGGGCGCGACGCTGGATTTCGAAGGCAAGCGCAGCCACGCGCCTGCCGTGGAAGCCGTGAAAGTGGTGGATACGACCAGCGCTGGCGACAGCTTCAACGGCGCATTTCTTTCCCGGCTCATTACCGGAAGCACGCCGGAAGAGGCAGCGACCTATGCCGCGAAAGCCGCAGCCGCGGTCATCGGCCACCATGGCGCGCTGATCAGCCCCGATCTGCTTCCCAAGCCTTGAACCCCGCCTGACATGATGCTGTAACACGCCTGTCGCATACAGCGGAAAGCCGGTGGAATACCGGGATTCGCAAAGCGCCAGCGCTTAAAAGATTTAGAGCGTGCTTGGTGCGTCCGAAAGGATGCACGGCGCTCTAGGAGGTCGGCACAGCATGACCAGAATTACCATCGTTACGGATGCCTGGCATCCTCAGGTCAACGGCGTCGTGCGCTCCATAGAAAACACCAATGCAGAGCTGGAGCGCATGGGCGTCGAGGTCTGCATGGTCACGCCGCAGAGCTTTCATTCCATCCCCTGCCCGACCTATCCGGAGATACGCCTGTCCGTTGCCGGTTACCGGAGGGTTTCGAAGGAAATCGAGAAAAGCCAGCCTTCCTATGTTCACATCGCAACCGAAGGGCCGCTGGGCTTCATGGCGCGGCGGTGGTGCATCAAGCACGGCATGCGCTTTTCCACCAGCTACCACACGCGCTTTCCCGAATATGTGGCGGCCCGGTTCCCAATCCCCGAAAGCTGGCTTTACGCCTTTGTGCGCTGGTTTCACAATGGCGGCAGCGCCTGCATGGTGGCGACGCCAAGCCTCGAGACCGAGCTGGAATCCAGGGGCGTGAAGAACCTGAAACGCTGGAGCCGCGGCATCGACGCCAAGCTTTTTCGCCCACGCGTGAAGGAGGACAATCCCTTTGGATTGCCACGCCCGATTTTCATGACCATCGGCCGGGTCTCTATCGAGAAGAACCTGCCGGAATTTCTCGATCTCGACCTGCCCGGTTCCAAGGTGGTCGTCGGCGACGGCCCTGCCCGCGCCGAGCTTCAGGAAAAATACCCGAACGTGATGTTTACCGGGGTCAAGACAGGCGAGGATCTGGCGGACGCTTACGCGCAGGCGGACGTCTTCGTCTTTCCCTCAAAGACGGATACTTTCGGCAACACCATTCTGGAAGCATTGGCAAGCGGCGTGCCGGTAGCGGCCTTCCCCGTAACCGGCCCGGTCGATATTCTCGGCGCCCACCCAAGGGCCGGATCGCTGAGCCACGACCTGCGCACCGCCTGCCTCAACGCGCTGGACTGCTCGCCGGAAGCCGCCCTCTCCGTTTCGCGAAGCTACACCTGGGAAAAGGCCTCCCGCCAGTTCCTGGAAAACGTGACATCCGCCGCAACCAGCGGCCTGCCCGGCTTCTGCGCGGCCTCAGCAATTTAGCGGATTGCCGAAACCATTTCAGGCGGACTGAACTTATTCTTTCGGAAGCGCTGGACGTGAAGACACAATACTGTCAAAAGCCGCAGCGGGACGCGACTGCCGTTATCTTTAGAACGGGGTCGGGCTGCTGATTGACGTCAGGCGGCTGCCGCGAGGTTACGCTGGCCGTCCTTTTTCTCATTCATCACCAGACGCCGGTCAGCGAATTTCCTGAAAGAGGGATCGTGCGGCTTTTGCCGTTGCTGTCGCTGACGGAGATTTCGGTTTGCATGTGTTTGGGCGATTTGCGGAACCAGCCTGCGGCGATGGAGGCGAGGTCTCCGATCATGCCGTGTTTGCGCCAGTCTGCGAAGCGCTTGGCCATGGCGTCGGGCTCGTGCCTGTAGAAGAAATCGCCCGATTGCGAGAGTTCGTTGATGGACGGAGCCATGGACGAGAGCGGGCGCTGGAACATTTTCGGCGGCACGGATAATTCGCGGGCGGCCTGCGGGAAGGCGGGCACCATGAAATCGATCACCCAGCCATCTGCTTCCACCCAGCAGTGGAAGTTTTCGCCCGCACCTGTGACGTGACCATCCTCTCGATGATCGGCAAACAGCAGCAGCGTGCCGCCCAGATTATAAGCCGCCAGCCCACCCTTTGGCTTTGCCTTGACCTTGTAGTGATGCTCCAGAATGAAGGCGCCGAAGGTGCTGAAATACATCGACGCCGTGGCAGGGTCTGCGTTCTCGTTGGTAAGCAGACTGTTGATGACGCGATAGATGCGGTGATAGTCGCTCTGCTTGATCAGCATGGTGGGTACCTGTCGATTGATGCGCCGGACGGAGGCGTTTTAGGATTCAAGAGAACGTAGACCATCGCTATGACGGATTTCTACTCCGGCTCCGCCCCCTCGGCGTCATCCTCGGGCTTGACCCGAGGATCCACGACCGCTTGATCCCGTCTACGTAGGTGGATCCTCGGGTCAAGCCCACTGCTGTCCGGTTTAAATTTCTGGACAAGGCGCATGACATTGATTCTACTCGGTTTCAGACGTTTCGCGGCGATCTGGACACGAACAGGAGATCAACGTCATGCGCCACCAGAATAGCGTTTTTCATCAAATACAGAAGCATGTTCCCTGGCAGGTCTTCGAAGGGCTTGTGGATAAGTACAAGGGCGATCACAGGGTTCGGCGGTTTTCGATGAAGGACCAGTTGCTGGCGCTTCTGTTTGCCCAGCTTTCCGGCGCGCAAAGCCTGCGCGAGATCGAGGCAGGGCTGTCGAGCCACCGCAACCAGCTTTATCATCTGGGTGCCCACGGCGTGGCGCGCTCCACCCTTGCCGATGCCAATGCCACAAGGCCTGCGGGCGTCTTTGCCGATCTGTTCTCCCATATGGCGGCTGCCGCCAGCCGAAGAACCCGTCGCCATATCCGCGATGCGGTGCGCCTGCTCGACGCCACCCGCGTCGCCCTCTCCTCCATGAGCGATGGCTGGGCCGATATGGTCAGCGGGCGCAGAGCCGCCAAGCTGCATGTCGCCTACGATCCGAATGGCGACATCCCCATGGCGATGACCATGACAGGCCAGAGAACCAACGACATCGTGCCCGCAAAGGCCATGCCGATCGAACCCGGCATGACCTATGTCTTTGATCTGGCTTACTATGATTTCGCGTGGTGGGCAGCGCTGGACCGGGCAGGCTGCCGCTTCGTCACACGGCTGAAGACCAACACGCATCTTCAGGCCGCCACCGAACAGCCTCCAAGCGAGAGCGATCACATCCTGTGCGACAGGATCGGGCTGTTGGCACAACGCATGGCGCGCTCGAGACGCAATCCCTTTTCCGAACCGTTGCGCGAGATCGCGGTGCGGATCGACACGGGCAGGACCATCCGGCTCGTCACCAACGATCTGGATGCGCCAGCCGAAGAGATTGCCGAGCTTTACAAACAGCGCTGGCAGATCGAACTGTTCTTTAAATGGGTCAAGCAGAACCTCAGGATACGCCATTTCTTCGGAGCATCCGAAAACGCCGTGCGCATCCAGACCTATGTCGCCCTCATCGCCTATCTTGTGCTGCGCATGGCGCAGGCCTGCCAGAGCGCCATCACGCAACCGCTCACCTTCACCCCCCTCGTACGCCTCAACCTCATGCACAAAAGGCGATCCGACCAACTCCTTAAACCACCCACACAACCGTCCAAATCCCCAAACCAGATGGTGCTGATGTGGGACTGAAATTTAAACCGGACAGTAGTGGGTCAAGCCCGAGGATGACGGCAGTGGGTGGGCGCGCTGTTCAGTCCAGTTTCTCGCCGGAGCGGAGCATAATAGTAACCAGACGTCACGGTTGAGGCCCGAGGATGACGTCGAGTGTAAGGGCAATTTCCTGCCCCACCCGATGAGCCGCATTCACTACCGCTTCTTCGCCTTATGCTCGAACGGGTTATCCGAACCACGATAATGCACGCGGATCGGCACACCAGGCATGTCGAAATCCTTGCGCAGACCGTTGACGAGGTAGCGCGTGTAGGATTCCGGGATCGCTTCGGGGCGCGTGCAGGAAATCATGAAGGCAGGCGGGCGGGCCTTGACCTGCGTCATGTATTTCAGGCGCAGGCGGCGACCGGAGACTGCCGGTGGCGGGTGCTGGGTGACCTGCATATCCAGCCATTTGTTGAGCTTGGCGGTGGAGATGCGGCGGTTCCAGACCTTGTCCGTGTCGATGATATTCTGCATCAGCCGGTCGAGGCCGTAGCCGGTCTGGCCGGAAATCGGCACGGCGCGGATGCCGCGTGCCTGCGGAAGCAGACGCTCCGTCTTCTCGCGCAGATCGGCGAGAAACGCCTGCGGGTCTTCCACTAGGTCCCATTTGTTGAAGGCAAGCACGGCGGCGCGGCCTTCGCGGATGACCAGATCCACGAGCTGCAGATCCTGCTTCTCGAAGGGAATGGTCGAGTCGAAAACGATGACCACGGTTTCGGCAAAACGGATGGAGCGCAGCGAATCTGCGACGGACAGCTTTTCCAGCTTCTCCGTGACCTTCGCCTTGCGGCGCATACCTGCCGTATCGAACATCTTGATGGTACGACCGCGCCAGTCCCATTCCACCGAAATACTGTCGCGCGTGATGCCCGCTTCCGGGCCGGTCAACAAACGGTCTTCGCCGAGGAAGCGGTTGATCAGCGTGGATTTGCCCGCATTCGGGCGACCGATGATGGCGACGCGAAGCGGCTTGGTATCGTCATAGACCGGCTCTTCGTCCTCGTCATCGACGTCGTCACGCACGGAGATGTCGGTTTCAGCCTCATCGAAATCGTCTTCCGGCGGAAAGGCGACGTCTTCGCCGATGGCGGCGACGATGGCATCGCGCAGATCGAGCATGCCCTGGCCGTGTTCGGCGGAAATCGGGCAAGGCTCTCCGAGGCCCAGCGTATAGGCATCGTAAAAGCCGCCATCGGAGCCACGGGCTTCCGACTTGTTGGCAACGAGCACGACTGGTTTGCCGCGACGGCGCAGCATCTCGCCCAGCGTTTCATCGGCAGGGGTGAGGCCATATTTCGCATCCACGACGAACAGCGTCAGATCGGCCTCTTCGATGGCCTCTTCCGTCTGCGCCCACATGCGGCCCTGAAGCGTTTCCGGCCCGGATTGCTCCAGACCGGCGGTATCGATGATGGTGAAACGCAGGTCGATGAGTTTCGCATCGCCCGGACGGCGGTCTCGGGTCACGCCCGGCGTGTCATCCACAAGCGCCAGCTTCTTGCCAACCAGACGGTTGAACAGCGTGGACTTGCCGACATTGGGACGCCCGACGATGGCGACGGTGAAACTCATAATAGTGCCCTAACTCTATAGCGAAGGACCGGAAACCCGATGGGTTCCGGCCCGATGCCTTCAACAGAATGCTTCACGCACCGGCGCTCCAACAGTGCGCCGTCGCAGCAAGAAGCGTGAATTTACGATGCCTTGCCGGATGCAGCAATATTATCCAGCATGATCTGTGCGCGGTTGGCAACATTGCGTGGCGCCTGAACATCACCCGTGATCTGCTCGAACCACTGCTTGGCCTGCGGGAAATTGCCAGCCTTGTAAGCGGAAAGGCCGAGCGCTTCACGCGCGGAGTTGCGCATGGCCTGCCCATCGCTGCTGAGCGCTTCGGCCTGCGCGGAAACCTGCTCATAGGTGCCGTTATCCACCAAAAGCCATGCGGCGCGCACCTTTGCCGTATCACGAAAGACTTGCGGGGCGCTGGTGTCGTTACCGATATCAGTGAACGCAGCGACGGCGCCAGCGGCATCACCCTTCTGTGCCAGAAGCGTGGCGGAGCGGAACTTGGCGAGAACCGGGTAGGAGCCATGGCCGCTCGTTTCCAGATCGGAAAGTGCCTTCAGCGCCTCATCCTGCTTGCCTTCGGAGGCGAGTTTCAGCGCGCTGGCGAACTGATCGCCCGAATTGGAAGCACGGCTGTTGCTCCAGTATTCGTAAATGCCAGCACCGGCAGACGCCAGAACGATCAGCACCGCTGCGCCGATGACCAGGGCGCCGTAACGTCCCCAGAAATTGCTCAGCCGTTCCGAGCGGATCTGCTCGTTCACTTCGCGGATGAAGCTGTCATTCTCGTTCGCCATCGAATTCTCCGTTACCCGCCACCGAAGCTCGAAGCGGACATGCCAAGGCAATGATCGGGCTAAACCAAAAAGGCCAACCACATTTATTGGTCGGCCTTCTATCGTATTTTCCCTGATATGTAAGGGGGAAACGTTACTTTCCTACATCGCAATCGGCTGAACGCCGATCAACCATTCGTGCAGCTTCCAGATGAAGGCGGCCCACAGCACAATGCCGATGACGATGGCGATCACGTCATAGCGACCCGAAACGAAGGGACGAACCACATTCTCGCCTACGCGCTGGCGGCGCTTGAGGAAAATGCGCATCACTACGCCCCACGCCAGAAAGGAGGCGAAGAGAATGACGGACGAGGTTTCGCCATTGGCAAGAAGATGCGAAAAAGCCCAGATTTTCAGGGAAAGCACCAGCGGATGCTTGGTCTTGGTCGCGATATGGCCAGCGGGAAGCACGCTGGCGGCAAGACAGATCATCGCCAGCAGCATCAGCGTGATGGCGATGTGGCTCATCCAGACGGGCGGATAATAAAGCATGCCGGTGACCTGTCGCGCCTGACCGAAGGCATAGGCGACAAACGCGATGGTGACGATGCTGACGAGCGAATAGACGCCCTTGAAAGGCCCCTCCCCCATGCCCGCAATCATGCGCGCGCGAAAGCCGGGCGCGATGAGACGCAGCGAATGGGTGGCGAAAAACAGGATCAGACTGATAACGAGCAGAAACATGGCGGCTCCCGGGTCGGGTGGCGAAAACGGATCACCTAAAGGAATTATGGCGAAAACGCGGAAAATGCCAGTCAAATCAAAGCTTCGCCTTAATCGAGGGGCAAAAGGCCGCATCCAAACTCCATGCGTGGTTCCCAATGTTGCGTTCGCTTGCCCTTCTGTCCCTCTCTCTTGCCACCGCCACGGCGGCGTTTGGGCAAACGGCTGAGGTTGCGGAAAAGCCGAAGCAACTGGTGCTGGTTTCCTTCGATGGCGCGGGCGACAACGCCCTTTGGGCGCGCAGCCGCGCAACTGCGAAGGAAGTGGGCGCGCATTTCACCTATTTTCTGGCCTGTACTCTTGTGATGGACCGCAAGACCAGCTCCAAGAGCTATCAGGGGCCGGGACAGAAGGCAGGCCGTTCCAATGTCGGCTTCGGGCAATCCATCGACGAGGTGGAAACGCGCCTGCGCAACATCTGGGATGCGAGCCAGGAAGGTCACGAAATTGCCAACCACACCTGCGGCCATTTCGATGGTGGCAACTGGACGGCGGACCAGTGGGACGCAGAGTTCACCACCTTCACCAGCACGATGGAAAACGCCTGGGCCGCCATCGGCAAGAAGGATGAGGAGCCGCAGGGCTGGCGGGATTTCGTTCATGGCATCAACGGCTTCCGCGCGCCCTATCTGTCTCAGGGCGAAGCGCTGACCAAGGCGCAGAAAAAACACGGCTTCATCTTCGATGCGACCAGCATCACCAAGGGCCCGGCATGGCCGGTGCGGAAAGACGGCATCGAATATTTCGGCCTGCCGCTCATCCCTGAAGGCCCGAACAACCGCCCCATCATCGCGATGGACTATAACCTCTTCGTGCGCCATTCCATGGCAATCGAAACGCCCGCGAAATCCGCCGAATTCGAAGACCGCGCCTACACCGCCTTCCGCGCCGCCTTCGACAAGCAATATAACGGCGACCGCATCCCCCTTCAGCTCGGCTTCCACTTCGTGAAGATGAATGGCGGCGCTTACTGGAACGCCTATGAGCGCCTTTTGCGCGAGGTTTGCAGGAAGGACGACGTTGCCTGCGTGAGTTATGAAGAGGCGATGCCGATGATCGACGCGCGGCGGAAGGAAAAGTCTGAGGGGTGATCCCGTCGGTTTTGCAGGAGCGTCATTGCACACTTCCCCGCGTCGAAGACTTAATGGTTCCACACCCTCGGCGTCATCAACTCTGTTGGATTTGATCGTCTCTGAGCCTTGCATTGACGGTTATGACGATCTTTCTCATTGTTGCGGCGATAGCGACAATGGGTGGCTTTCTGTTTTCGATCAGGCGTCTGTAGAAGGATGCGAATTGGCCTTTTCCCTGTGCTGCGCACATTGCGGGCATGAAAAGGGTCTTCTTGACCTGGGGCCGTCCGCCGCGTTGTCGTCGTCGGCCTCTCGTGCTTCCGCTCTCGCTTGGATGGGGTGCCGTTCCCGCCAGGGCAGCCGCCTGACGGCGATCCAGAGTGCCGAGCTCTGGAATAAGAGCAAGGAGGCTTGCGGCGCTGAGGAGCCCGACGCCGCTGACGGTCGTGCAGATTTGGATGCGCCGACGAAGTCTCGCGCTCTTGGCGATGAGGGCGGAGATTTGCCTTTCGATCCCGTCGATCTGGCGCTGTATGGCGCTCAGCATAGCCTTGTACGACAGGGCGACTGCCTTGGCGCCGACTGCTTTCGAACGGTTATGCTCGGTAACCCTGAGTGCCACGAGATCGGCGCGGCGGCGCACCAGCGCCTGTAATTGCGCCTCATCGGGGTCTGGCGCCTGCCATAGCGGCAGGCTTTGCCACCGTTCTTGGCCATAGGCTGCCATGTGCCTGGCATCGATGGCATCGCTCTTGCCCAGCGTACCCATGGATCGGATATAGGCCTTCAGCTTCATGATGTCGGCGCGGTGACAGGCAAGACCTGCCTTGAGGCACTCTTCCAGGAGGAGGAGTTCATAGCCGCCGGTTGCCTCGCAGATGACGAAATCGGGCTGCTTCTGTTTCAGAAACATTCGAATGCTGCGGCGATCGTTGGTGACGGCAAAGGAAAGTCCGCCGTCACTGACGACAAGATTATCTTTGGCGACATCGATGCCGAAGCATCGACGGGGTGCGGTGTGCAAAACGTCCATGATCCTGCTATCCTTTGCAGGCTTCGGATTGTTTGCGGGCGTTCAAATGCCCAATCAACTCTCCAAGCGGTGAAGCAAAAGGCGGCAGGGAGCCTTGATGACGTGGGGTGTGGTCCCAATCCTCGGACGGTCGCCTGTCGCCGGGACTGCGGGGTTTGAGCCCGCAGTCCCGCATCAACAATAGACCGATTTCAACAAACAATCCTCGGGCTTGACCCACTATTGTCCGGTTAGATTCCTGAGCCTTTTATGCAAAGCCAGAGGCTTGAGGAGAGACGGTAAATCCACCCGCAACCGTCATCCTCGGCCTTGTGCCGAGGATCTGCCAACGTCAACAAAATCAATCGGTTGCAGATCCTCGGGACAAGCCCGAGGATGACGGAGGTGGGTTTTGCGACGCTCAACGCCCCCCGGCAAATATCGTTCTCTAATAACGATGTTCAAATCGCATAAAAACATCCAAAATGAAGCCGGATCAATAGCTTAAGGCTATTCCGAAAATCTTAACCGGACAGCAGTGGGCTTGACCCGAGGATCCACAACCGTTTGATTTCGTTGACGTGGATGGATCCTCGGGTCAGCCCCCTGCTGTCCGGTTTAAATGTGCGGATGCGAGGCAAGGCTTTGAATGCATTGCAAATTCCATCCTTCAAATCCGATTGAGACACGCTTCAACCGCGTTCGCTGTATGGTGGCGACGGTGGCAACCCCACTTCCGTCATACCGGGCTTGACCCGGTATCCAGTCAGACCAAGTCCTTGGTCTGAAAGACTTTTTCGACGCGCAGACGCGCGTCGGCTGGACCCCGCATCAAGTGCGGGGTGACGGGTGGGGGAACTGTTCTCGCCCCAAACTACCCACGTAGTTTACACCGGAAAGCAGTGGCTCAAGGCCGGGGTGACGGTAGGTATGGAACGCGTTCTAACCAGACTTACGTCGGTTTGTTCGCCGCCAGCTCACCATCTTCCGCCTCACGCTTTAGATAGCGCTGATCGATTTCCGGTAGCGGCTTGTCGTCAATAGCCGCTTCGAAGGCTTTGAGGCGTTTATGGATGGAAAGGAGCTCGATAATGGTGGTCCACGAGTTCACCAAGTACTGGAACGAGTTGCTGACCTGACCGAAAGCTGTCGCGATCTGCTGGTAGATACCGTAGGTAATCTTACCTGCAACGATGGTGGGAACCAGCATGAGAAGCAGGAACACGGCATCGGCCTGAATGTAGAAATATCTGGCGACGTTGAAGTACAGGTAATGCCAATACATCCGGAAATAGTTCTTCCGCACGTTCGAAAACAGCTGCTTGACCGTAATCGGATCGGCTCTGTCCGCGTGATCTTCACCGTAGACAAGTTCTTTTCGGTAGGCAGCCTCGACGCGCTGGTTGCGGAAGTTAAGTCCCGGCAGTTTGATGCCCACCGTGGCCAGCAAAACAGTACCGAAAGCGGACCAGAGAATAGCAAGCCAGAAGAGTGCGTGCGGCACTTCACCGATGATTGGTAGCTCGCTGACATAGCTGGAAAGGCCAAAGAGGATCGGCAGGAACACCACCAGCGTCATGACCGAATTGATGAGCGTGATGCCGAGGCCTTCGAGCGTGGCGGAGAAGCGCATCGTGTCTTCTTGGACACGCTGCGAAGCGCCTTCGATGTGGCGCAGCTTCTCCCACTTCGACATGTAGAAATCGTTCATCGCCGTGCGCCAGCGGAAAATATAGTGGCTGGTGAAGAAGTCGGTCAGGATCGACACGGCCATGCTGAAGAAAACGAGCTTCGCGAAGACGATCTGAAGGCTGTAAAAATCCCAAGTCGTGATGCCCGGCTGTTTGCTCAAGGCATTTTGCAAAAGATCACCAAACGGGCGGCGGAAATTGTTGATGACGACCGTGACCTGAACACCGAAATAGGTGACGGCAATGATCAGCAGCGAACCCCATACAGACCAGTATTTCCACGGATGTTCGCGCGCTACAATCGTCCAGAACAGACCAAAAGCACCAAGGCAAAGGGCAAGATAGGCGTAGAAAAAGACGTTTGCCGGAACGAGGAAGTAGGTGAGATCGTAAGGCTCCTGCTCGGGCATGACATACCCCAGCGACTGCCCCCAGGGATCAACGATGAAGTACCAGCCGAGGATCGCAACGAACGCCCAAACGATTGCAGACGTGAAAAACAGTTTGGGTTTTGGGAAGAAGGAATGAAACACGTTTCGAACTCTCGCGAGTTTGGGGATCAGCCATTATTGGCGAAGCACTTTGGGGGGAAATTAGGCCAGAAATTTGTGCACGGCAACGCGGCAAACGCCAAGTTACGAAGATGTAAGGCAGATTAGCCGCTTTGAGGCGCTACATTACCAAATCTTTACTTACGCGCAGCCTGCAAGCGGCAGAAATTTACTCGGCAAGCGTGAGTATCAATGGCCCGTTCTTCGTGGCCACGACCGTATGTTCGAACTGCACGGTCGGCGCGCTCGGGTCGCTGAAAAGGGTCCAGGGATCGTCATCGCCGTCTTCGGCCCAGTATGCACCCATGGAGAGAAACGGCTCGACGGTGAAGACCATGCCGTCGGTCATGATGCGGGTTTCGTCCTTGTCCGGCCAGGTGGCCAGCTCCTTCGGCTCTTCATGGAGCGAGCGCCCGATGCCGTGGCTGGCGAGATTGGTGATGAGCGTGTAGCGGTTCTTCTTGGCAAATGCGCCGATGGAATTGCCGATATCGGCAAGGGGTCGCCCCGCTTTCACCTGCTGAAGACCCGTCCACATGGCGCGCTTGCCATCGCGGCAAAGACGCTCGATTTCCTTTTTCACCGGCGGCACGGCGAAGGAGGAGCCGGTATCGCCGAAGAAACCGTCTTTTACGGCGGAGACATCGATATTGACGAGATCGCCCGCCTTGATGATACGTGGGCCGGGAATGCCGTGCGCCACTTCCTCATTGACGCTGATGCAGGTGGCACCCGGAAACTGGTAACAGAATTCAGGCGCAGACTGCGCGCCATTGCCTTCCAGCACCTTGCGACCGATATCGTCCAGCTCGGCAGTCGTGATCCCCGGCTCCAGAGCATCGGCCATGGTCTGCATGGCAACAGCGCAGATCCGGCCGATATCCTTGAGCTTGTTGAGTTCTTCTTCCGTCGAGATAACCATTTTATGTCCATGTCTTCGGCAACGGGCGAAAATAAAGCCCGGCAATCAAGCCGTCGCTTTCACCCTATCGGCACTGCCAGTCAATTCTTTTCTGACAATCGGGGCGACTTTAGTGCCGTAAAGTTCGATCCCGCGCATGATCTGGTCGTGCGGCATAAGCCCGATGGCCATTTGCAGCAGGAAGCGATCATTTTTAAAAACGCCATGCGCCTTGATGATCTTTTCCGCCACCAGTTCCGGTTCGCCAAGGAAGAGATTGCCCTCCGGCCCGCGTGCCGCATCGAAATGCGCGCGGTTCGTCGGCCCCCAGCCACGTTCGCGACCGATGCGGTTCATCACCTCCGCCTGCGGACCATAGAACTGATCGGCGGCCTTGTCGGTCGTATCGGCGATGAAACCATGGACGTTGATGCTGGTCTTCTGCTTTTCCGGCGGCTGACCGGCGCGGCGGGCTGCCTCGCGGTAAAGATCGAAAAGCGGAGCGAAGCGGCGATACTCGCCGCCGATGATGGCAAGCGCCACCGGCAGGCCCATTGCACCGGCTCGCGCCACCGACTGCGGCGTGCCGCCAACGGCAATCCAGACCGGCAGCTCGTTCTGAAGCGGACGCGGATAAACACCCCGGCCATTGATGGGCGGATGCTTGGTGCCGGACCATGTGACGATCTCGCTTTCACGAAGCGCCAGAAGAAGATCGAGCTTTTCGGCGAAGAGTTCGTCGTAATCTTCGAGATTATAGCCGAACAGCGGATAGGATTCGATGAAGGAGCCGCGCCCGGCCATGATTTCCGCACGCCCGTTGGACAGAAGGTCCACCGTTGAGAATTGCTGGAACACGCGGATCGGGTCATCCGAACTCAGGACCGAAACAGCGCTGGACAGGCGTATATTCCTGGTCTTTAAAGCCGCGGCGGCAAGAACGGTGGAGGGCGAGGAGACCACGTAATCAGGCCGGTGATGTTCGCCAAGGCCGAACACATCAAGCCCCACCTGATCGGCAAGCTCGATTTCCTCCAGCAGATTTTTCAGACGGCGCGCACCTTCCGGCCCACGGCCATCAGCCGGATTGGGATCGACATCTGCGAATGTGTAAAGACCAAGTTCCATGCCCGCTCCTCGATTTCATGTCGTTTTGAGATAGGCATGCGGCCAGGCGGAAGCAAACCGAAAATCTGAAACGGACGGTTCGAATTTATCGATGGGCGGCGGCGTAAAACCATTGCGCATACCGGCGTCGACGCCATCGCCAAACCCACTGCTGTCCGGTTTAAACTGAGTAGGTGTTGGGGGCGAGAACAGCTCCCCCACCCGTCACCCCGCACTTGATGCGGGGTCCAGCAGACGCGCGTCTGCGCGTCAAAAAGTATTTCAGACCAAAGACTTGGTCTGGCTGGATCCCGGATCAAGTCCGGGATGACGGAAGTGGATGTATCCAATCTCTTGCCCCAAATACCAGCGGCGAGAGCACAGCACATCATTAACCGAGCAGCAGTGGGGCAGTCCGAGGATGACATCGAGATGGTGCTGCCGTTGAGGTACCCGACGTGGGAATTTTGCAGGAACGCTGGTTAACATCAACGGGACAGGGATGAACGCCGGATTTAGGAGCAACATCACATCCGCTGAAGAAGCGCCTCAAGCTGCTCCGCAGCAGCGTTCCAGCCTTCTTCAAAGCCCATATCCTCGTGAATTTTCTTGTCGTCGGCGTTCCAGTGCAGGGCGCGGGCGGTGTATTTCGTTGCGCCGTTTCCGGCGTCCTCGAAGGTAATGTAGCCGGTCATGAAAGGGCGCTCCGCCGGTGCCCAGCCTTCGGTAAAGGCATCCGTAAAAACGATGCGCTGGTTGGGGACGACATCCAGAAACACGCCGAGGTTTTCGTAGATTTCGCCGGTCGGCGCATGCATGATGGTGTTGAAAGCGCCACCCGGTCGCAAGTCTATGACGGCATCCGACGTTGTATAGGGCAGCGGCGCCCACCAGCTGACAAGTAAATCCGGGTCCGTCCAGGCGCGAAACATCTTTTCGGGTGAAGCCTGAACGATGCGGCTCAGCGATAATTCATGCTCTGCTATTGTTGGCATCCGCTGTTCCTCCCCTTGAACAGCGGACACTATACATTTTTTCAGCGTTTACGGTACTGTAGCATTTCAGGCATTGCTAAGAGTGCGCCGAACGGCGTTTTTCCAGCCCTTCAGCTTGCGCTCACGCACCTCTTCTTCCATCTGCGGCTCGAAGCGACGGTCGCGAGACCAGGCCTCGGAAAACTCCTTCATGCCAGGCCACACCCCTGCCCTGCTGCCCGCAAGCCATGCGGCGCCCAGCGCGGTCGTTTCAAGGATAACCGGGCGGTCGACCGGCGCATCGATGAGGTCGGAGAGACGTTGCATCGTCCAGTCGGAAGCCACCATGCCGCCATCCACGCGCAGAACGGTATCGCCATTGGCGTTCTTCCAGTCCTTGTGCATGGCGTCCAGCAGGTCGCCGGTCTGGTAGCAAACGGCCTCGAGTGCGGCGCGGGCAAATTCCGCCGGGCCCGTTCCACGGGTGAGCCCGAACATCGCGCCACGCGCTTCCGCATCCCACCATGGCGCGCCGAGGCCGACGAAGGCGGGCACGAGATAGACTTCCTGCGCTGGATCGGCCTTATCCGCCAGCGCACCCGTTTCCGGCGCGGAACCGATGATCTTCAGCCCATCCCGCAGCCACTGCACGGCGGCACCGGCCACGAAGATGGAGCCTTCCAGCGCGTAATAGGACTTGCCATTGAGACGATAGGCAATCGTCGTCAGCAGCCGGTTCTTGGAGCGAACAATGTCTTCACCCGTGTTGAGCAGGGCAAAGCAGCCCGTGCCATAGGTGGATTTCAACATGCCGGGCTGGAAGCAGGCCTGACCGATGACGGCAGCGTGCTGATCTCCCGCCACGCCGAGGATCGGGATTTCCGCGCCGAACAGCTCGGCATCGGCCACGCCGAAATCGGCGGCGCAATCCAGCACTTCGGGCAGCACCGATTTCGGCACGTCGAGGATATCCAACAGCTCCTTGTCCCAGACGTTCTTTTCGATGTTGAACATCAAGGTGCGCGCCGCATTCGTCGCATCCGTCACGAAGGATTTGCCGCCCGTCAGACGCCAGATGAGGAAGGTATCGACCGTGCCGAAGCAAAGCTCGCCCTTCTCCGCCCGCTTGCGCGCGCCCTTCACGTTGGACAGAAGCCAGGACAGCTTGGTGCCGGAAAAATAAGGGTCCAGCAGCAGGCCGGTGCGCTTGGTGAAAAGCTTCTCGTGACCGGCCTTCTTCAGCTTGTCGCAATATTTTGCCGTGCGGCGGTCCTGCCAGACGATGGCATTGTGCAGCGGCTTGCCGGTTTCACGCTCCCACAAAAGCGTGGTTTCGCGCTGGTTGGTGATGCCGATGGCGGAAATATCGGACGCCTTGAGGTTAGCCTTTTCCAGCGCCTGTTTGATGGACCAGACGACGGTTTCCCAGATTTCCTCCGGGTCATGCTCCACCCAGCCGGAATTGGGGAAAATCTGCCGGAACTCTTTCTGCCCGGTCCCTGCCACCTTCATCGAGCCGTCAAATACGATAGCGCGCGTCGATGTTGTACCCTGGTCGATGGCGAGAACGTAGCCGCCCATGTATTCCTCCCGAAAATCAGTTTGGCGCAACACAATATGAGGCGTGAACAAAGTCAACCCACTCTGGGCTGTCCTTCAATTTAATAGGGCGTGAAATCCAATTGCCAGTTCACCCGGTTTAAGCATAACTTGAAATACGAGCCGTAGTGACGTTGGATAAAAGGGGAACGCATGCAACGGACAGTGATCGTAACAGGATCGACCAGTGGTATAGGTTTAGGGATTGCGCAGGCCTTCGCCAATGATGGCTGCAACGTGATGCTGAACGGCTTTGGGGACGAAGATCACATCGAAAGCACGCGGCTGCTGATGGAGGCTGAAAGCGGAACGCGCGTGCTGTACCACCCCGCCGACATGACGAAGCCGGAGGAAATTTTCGATCTGGTGAAAACCACGCATGAGAAGCTCGGCTCGGTCGATGTGCTGGTCAACAATGCAGGCGTTCAGCATGTCGCGCCGGTGGAAGAGTTTCCGCCGGAAAAATGGGACCAGATCATCGCCATCAACCTGACGAGTTCGTTCCACACCATGCGCGCCGTGATACCGCTGATGAAGGCTGCCGGGAAAGGCCGCATCATCAATATCGCGTCCGCACACGGCCTTGTCGCCTCACCGTACAAATCCGCTTATGTTGCGGCAAAACATGGTATCATGGGGCTGACGAAATCCGCAGCACTTGAGCTTGCCGAAACCGGCATCACCGTCAACGCCATTTGCCCCGGCTATGTGCTGACATCGCTGGTGGAAAAGCAGATACCGGATACGGCAAAGTCACGCGGCATCAGCGAGGACGAGGTTAAGAGCGACGTGCTGCTGCGCCTGCAGGCAACGAAGGAATTCGTCAGCGTGGAAGACGTGGCGGCAACCGCCGTGTTCCTTGCAAGCGACGCGGCCAGGCAGATTACCGGAACGCATATATCCATAGATGGCGGCTGGACCGCCCAATAACCACAAAGAATGTAGGCAGTGCATGAAAGACGCAATCAGCTTCATCCTCAATGACGAGACCGTCATTCTGAAGGACTTCGGCCCAACGGAGACGCTGCTCGATTATCTGAGGCTGCGAAAGAGACTGACAGGAACCAAGGAAGGCTGCGCCGAGGGCGATTGCGGCGCATGCACGGTGCTTGTCGGGCGTCTCTTCGAGGGCTCGCTGCGGTATGAAACTGTCAATGCCTGCATTCGTTTTCTCGGTTCGCTGCACGGCACGCATATTGTGACGGTGGAGCATCTGGCGGGCAAGGATGGCGCGCTTCACCCGGTGCAGCAGGCCATGGTGGATTTTCACGGCTCGCAATGCGGCTTCTGTACGCCGGGCTTCGTCATGTCGCTTTATGGCCTGTGGCTTTCCACTGAAAAGCCATCCCGCGCGGCAATCGAGAAGGCGCTGCAAGGCAATCTCTGTCGCTGCACGGGCTACGAGCCGATCATCAAGGCAGCGGAAAGCGTGACTGCGGCCCGGCCCAGCACGCTGTTCGACCCAATAGAGCGCGACCGCGCCAGCATCATGTCCCGCCTCTGGGCCATTCCGCTGAACGAGACGATTACTGTTATCAAAGATGACTGTCGGACCATCATTCCGGCGGGTCTTTCGGAATTCGCAGCCGCCTATGCCGCTGAGCCGAAGGCGACCATCGTTGCCGGTTCGACCGATGTCGGCCTGTGGGTGACGAAGCAGATGCGGGCGCTGAACACGGTCATCTTCATCAATCACCTCAGCGAGTTGCAATCGATCTCGGTGACGGATGAAGCGATTTCCATCGGTGCTGGCGTGACTTACAGCCAGGCCTTCGGGACGCTCGCAAAGCATATTCCGGCCTTCGGGCGGCTGATCGACCGCCTCGGCGGCCAGCAGGTGCGCAACATGGGCACCATCGGCGGCAACATCGCCAATGGCTCCCCCATTGGCGATACTCCACCGCCGCTAATCGCGCTTGGCGCGACGCTGACGCTACGTTCCGCCTCCGGCAGCCGCTCTCTGCCGCTTGAAAAATTCTTCATCGAATATGGCAAGCAGGACCGCTTTTCCGGCGAGTTCGTTGAGAAGATCGAGGTGCCGCTGCCAAAGCCGGACACCCACTTCGCCATCTACAAGATTTCCAAGCGCCGGGATGAGGATATTTCCGCTCTCTGCGCGGCCTATCATCTAACCCTCGCAGCTGACGGCACCGTAGAGGACATCCGCATCGCCTTTGGCGGCATGGCGGGAACGCCGAAGCGGGCGACGGCTCTGGAGGATGCACTGCGGGGCGAGGCTTGGACTCAAGAGACAATCGATGCTGCGCGTGACACCATCGACACGGATTTCCAGCCGCTGACCGACTGGCGCGCGACTGCCGAATACCGAATGCTGACGGCGAAGAACCTGTTGACGCGGTTCTTTCTGGAGACTTCGGGGAAGCCGCAGGAAATCAAGCGTTTCGAGGAGGTGGCATGATGGCTGGCGCACATTCCCACTCCTCCCTCATTCCTGTGCTTGTCACAGGAATCCAGCCACGGCGCGTCTGCGCCGTGAATAACTCTTCTGCGTCCAAAGACTTGGCCGTACTGGATTCCTGTGACAGGCACAGGAATGAGGGCGTAGAAACTATATCCACCCTCCGAAACGGAGGAGAGAACTGAAATGGACACCACCACATTCGACCGTCAGAAAACCGAAGTCGATGGCAAGATGCATGACTCGCTTCGCCATGATTCAGCGCATAAGCACGTCACCGGAAGCGCCGAATATATCGATGACATTCCCGAGCCTGCAGGCCTGATCCACGGCGCTCTCGGCCTTTCCGACCGCGCCCATGCCGAAATCCTCTCTATGGATTTGGCTGATGTGGAAGCAACGCCCGGCGTGCTATGGGTGATGACCGGCAAAGACGTTCCCGGCGAAAACGACGTATCCTCGGGCGGTCGCCATGACGAGCCGTTGCTGGCGGAAAAGCTGGTGGAGTTTCACGGCCAGCCAATCTTCGCCGTCTTTGCCGAGACCCGCGATATTGCGCGGCATGCTGCGCGCAGGGCAAAGATCACTTACAAGGATTTGCCCCACTTCACCGATATCGACACCTCGCTGGAAAACGGCGAGCCGCTGGTGACACCCGGCATGGTGCTGCAACGTGGGGACGCCGAAGTCGAAATGGACGTCGCCCCGCGCCGCCTGACCGGCTCGATGCGCATTGGCGGACAGGAGCATTTCTACCTCGAAGGCCATATCGCCATGGCAGTGCCGGGCGAAGACGACGAGGTGACGGTGTGGAGCTCCACCCAGCACCCAAGCGAAATCCAGCACATCGTTAGCCATATTCTTGAAATTCCTTCCAACGCCGTCACCGTCATGGTGCGCCGCATGGGCGGCGGCTTTGGTGGCAAGGAAACGCAGGGCAACCAGTTTGCAGCGCTCTGCGCCATCGCCGCAAAGAGGCTGAAGCGCGCCGTCAAAATCCGTCCCGACCGCGATGAGGACATGGTAGCCACCGGCAAGCGGCACGATTTCAAGGTCGATTACGAAGTCGGCTTCGATGAGGAAGGCCGCATCCATGCGGTGGACGCGACTTACGCGGCGCGCTGCGGCTTCTCTTCTGACCTTTCTGGCCCGGTGACGGATCGTGCGTTGTTCCATGCCGATTCCAGCTATTTCTATCCGCATGTAAAGCTGGCCTCTAAGCCACTGAAAACGCATACCGTTTCCAACACGGCTTTCCGTGGTTTCGGTGGCCCGCAGGGCATGCTGGGTGCGGAACGCTTCATCGAGGAAATCGCCTATGCCGTGGGCAAGGACCCGCTAGACGTCCGCAAGCTGAATTTCTACGGAGAGACCGGCTCGGGCCGCACCACCACGCCTTATCATCAGGAAGTGGAAGACAACATCATCGCCCGCGTGGTGGAGGAACTGGAAGCCTCCAGCGATTATCAGGCGCGGCGGCAAGCCATCATCGAATTCAACCGCACAAGCCCGATTTTGCGCAAAGGCATTGCGCTGACGCCGGTGAAATTCGGCATCTCCTTCACCATGACCGCGTTCAATCAGGCAGGTGCGCTGGTGCATGTCTATAATGACGGCTCCATTCACCTGAACCATGGTGGCACGGAAATGGGTCAGGGCCTTTACACCAAGGTCGCGCAGGTCATTGCCGATACGTTTCAGGTCGATATCAGCCGGGTGAAAATCACCGCCACGACCACGGGCAAGGTACCGAACACCTCTGCCACCGCTGCCTCTTCCGGAACCGATCTCAACGGCATGGCGGCACTTGATGCGGCCCGCCAGATCAAGGAACGGCTGATCAAATTTGTCGCTGAAAAATGGAATGTGACCGAAGACGACATCGTTTTCCTGCCCAACCGCATTCGCATCGGCGGTGAGGAAATCAGCTTCAACGACCTGATCCGTCAGGCCTATTTCGCCCGCGTCCAGCTTTCCGCCGCAGGCTTTTACAAAACCCCGAAAATCCATTGGGATCGCGCCGCCGGGCGCGGCACGCCGTTTTATTACTTCGCCTATGGCGCGTCCTGCTCCGAAGTCACCATCGATACGCTGACCGGCGAATATATGATGGAGCGCACCGATATTCTCCACGATGTCGGCAAATCGCTGAACCCGGCCATCGATATCGGCCAGATCGAAGGCGGATTCGTGCAGGGCATGGGCTGGCTGACGACGGAAGAACTGTGGTGGGACGCCAAGGGGCGGCTGCGAACCCACGCGCCCTCCACCTACAAAATTCCACTGGCCTCCGACCGCCCGAAAATCTTCAATGTGAAGCTGGCGGAATGGGCCGAAAACGCCGAACCGACGATTGGCCGCTCCAAAGCCGTCGGCGAACCCCCCTTCATGCTCGCCATCTCGGTTCTGGAAGCCCTGTCCATGGCCATCGCCTCCGTCGCCGACTACAAGGTCTGCCCCCGTCTGGATGCACCAGCCACGCCGGAACGCGTGCTGATGGCTGTAGAGCGGTTGAAGAAGGTGTGAGGCAAGCCGATGCCGAAGACGCTGGCTTCCTTCCTCGCCGATAGTGGCCCTGCGGTGCTCGTCGAGATCGAGGCGGTAAAAGGCTCGTCGCCGAGAGAGGCCGGGACCTTCATGCTGGTGTCCGGCACTGGCCTTTGGGAAACCATCGGCGGTGGGCAGTTCGAGTACATGGCAATCGATCATGCCCGCGCCATGCTGGAAGGCAAGACGAGCATCGAGACGCTAGACATTCCGCTCGGCCCTGAGATCGGCCAGTGCTGCGGCGGGCGGACCTTGTTGCGCTTTACCAAGGTGACGCGGGCTATGGCGGATGCTCTTTCGGCGCGGCTGAAGCAGGCTGAGGAACATCGCCCGTCAATCTTCATTTTCGGTGCCGGGCATGTCGGCAAGGCCTTGGCGCAGGCCCTCTCGCTCTTGCCGCTCTCCATCTCGGTCATTGAAACGCGCCGTGCGGAACTGAACGGATTGCCCGAAGGCGTTGCGGCGCACCTCACGGCCATGCCGGAAGCGATGGTGAAAGACATTCCCCCCGGCGGTGCCGCCATCATCGTCACCCACGACCACGCGCTGGATTTCCTGATCGCAAAGGAAGCGCTGGCGAGAGACGACCTGTCTTACGTCGGCATGATCGGCTCCAAAACCAAGCGTGCGACTTTCGCCAACTGGCTTTCCCGCGAAGGCGGAACGACCACTCTCGAACACCTGACCCTGCCCATCGGCGGCAACCTCGTCAAAGACAAACGCCCCGCCGTCATAGCGGCCTTGGTGGCAGCCGAGGTACTGTGTGCGATCCACAAATATGCTACTGAGAATACTTTATCAGAACAAAATCTGTAATCTAAACATTACAAATATTGACATCCATTGAAACGACTGCGCATATTATGATCAGAATTCGGAAAACGAATATCTTCTCGGACTGGTTTACGTCCCTGCGAGATAAAAGAGCGCAAGCAAGGATTCAGGTTCGTATTGACCGTCTTTCGCTGGGACTTCTCGGCGACGTGAAATTTTTCGATGGCATTGGCGAAATGCGGATCGATTACGGGCCGGGCTACCGGGTTTATTTCACGCGAAGGCAAAACGAGATAGTTATTCTGCTGTGCGGTGGAGACAAGGGATCTCAGACGAGAGACATCGAACGCGCCATCAAGATTGCAGCCGAGGTTTGAGATGAAAGTAGAAGTGACCGATTGGGATACGAGCGATTACCTCAATGGCAATGAAGCCGTGATCGCCTATCTGGAAGCCTCGTTCGAGGATGGCGATCCGAAGGTCATTGCCATGGCCCTCGGCAACATCGCGAAAGCCAAAGGCATGAGCCAGGTCGCCAAGCAAGCGGGCATTACCCGGGAAGCGCTTTATAAGTCGCTCAGTGAAAAGGGCGACCCCAAGCTTTCGACCCTCATCGGAGTGATGAAGGCGTTAGGCTTACGTCTTTCGGTCGCCCCTGAAGAAAGAGCCGCGTAACACTCACACTGCCGTCATAGCGGCCTTGGTTGCCGCAGAAGTGCTTCTCTCAGTTCATCGGTTTGGCGCACGTTTTCCGGCCCGATCCGGTCTCGGCCATCCATGATGCCGAGGTCGCGTTTGACGTGATCGTTCAGGTCATCCTCCAGAATCTCATCCGCCTGGCTTCCAGCCTTCGAAAACCAGTCCACGTCCCATAGCCACGCGAAAAGGCGTAGCCAGGCGCTCAAGGCGACTGCACCCATCTTCGTTTCTCCTAAGCTCTTTTAATGCTATGAAGGAAGAATGCCTTATTTTATCTGGCATAACCAATGAAACGTCTGCCGACATAAATGAAGAGAACTTATCCATGAAAATGTCGCGGAATTTTCCGCTCAATGCCATGCGGGTGTTCGAAAGCGCTGCACGTCACCTCAGCTTCACCAAGGCTGGCGATGAATTGGGTATGACGCAGACGGCGGTCAGCTACCAGATCAAGCTGCTGGAGGAGTTCGTTGGCACGTCCCTGTTCACACGCAAACCCCGGCAGGTTTCACTCACCTCTACGGGGGAGCGCTTGGCGCAGCAGGCCAATGCGGCGTTTTCAATTCTGGAAACTGCCGTTGCGGAGGCACGCACGCAGACGTCGGAGGTCCTCATCGTGTCCCCCACACCCACATTTGCGCAACAGTGGCTGGCGCGAAGGCTTGGGGTGTTTCAGGCCAGACATCCGAAGATTGCGGTGCATCTGGCGCTGTCGAACGACATCGTGGATTTCAATCGTGACAATGTCGATATCGGCATCCGCTGGGGCACGGGAGAGTGGCCGGGGCTGATCGGTCACCGCATCATGAGGCTGGATTTTGCGCCCGTCATGAGCCCTCTTTTGCTCGAAAAGGTGGGCGAACTAAAAACCCCCGCCGATCTTCTGAAACTGACCATTATCAGCCCGAACGATGCTTGGTGGAGCCACTGGTTCACGGAAGCGGGCGTGGATGCTTCGGAGTTGAAAGAGCGCACCGGCAGCAGCTTCGGCTTCCAGAATCTTGAAGCGCAGGCGGCGATGGCGGGGCACGGCGTCGCCATCATCAACCCCGCGCATTTTGCCGAAGATTTCGCAGCTGGCCGGCTCGTGCAGCCCTTCGATCTGGTTTGCAATGATGGCCGGGATTACTGGCTCGTCTATCAAGAAAGCCGCCGCAATATTCCGAAGATCAAGGCATTTCGAGAGTGGATGCTTGAGGAGTTTCCCGCCGAGCCCTGATGACAAGCGCCACTTCGCCTGAATGGCTTGTGACAATCCTGCGCACAGCCAAGGTTTCCTCTTTTCTAACGTAACAAATTTGCGCAATGTGCGGTGCAACGTCAGGGGAACAGAATGTACGAATATGCCATTGCGTGGGAATGGATGGCTTTTGCCGTTCGCTGGCTGCACGTAATCACCGCCATTGCCTGGATCGGCTCATCCTTCTACTTCATCGCGCTGGATCTGGGTCTCGTCAAACGCGATCATCTGCCGGTGGGTGCCTATGGCGAAGAGTGGCAGGTTCACGGCGGCGGGTTTTATCACATCCAGAAATATCTGGTTGCGCCTGCGCAGATGCCGGAACATCTGACATGGTTCAAATGGGAAAGCTACGCCACATGGCTCTCCGGCTTCGCCATGCTCTGCATCGTCTATTATGGCGGCGCGGACCTGTTTCTGATCGACCATTCCGTGCTGGAACTGACGCAGTTTCAGGCCATCTGTCTTTCGCTCGGTTCGCTTGCCATCGGCTGGGTATTTTACGATCTGTTGTGCAAATCCCCTATCGGCAACAATACCTGGGGCCTGATGGCCGTGCTTTATATCGCGCTGGTGGCGATGGCGTGGGGTTATACGCAGGTGTTTACGGGACGTGCCGCCTTCCTGCATCTGGGCGCATTTACCGCGACGATCATGTCGGCCAACGTTTTCATGATCATCATTCCCAACCAGAAGATCGTCGTCGCGGACCTGATTGCGGGGCGCACGCCGGACCCGAAATATGGGCGCATCGCCAAGCAGCGCTCGCTGCACAATAACTACCTGACGCTGCCGGTCATCTTCTTCATGCTGTCGAACCATTATCCTCTGGCCTTCGGCACGCAGTTCAACTGGATCATCGCCGCCCTCGTGTTCCTCATGGGCGTCACGATCCGCCACTGGTTCAACACCACCCATGCCCGTAAGGGCAAGCCAACATGGACCTGGCTGCTGACGGCGATCATCTTCATCGTCATCATGTGGCTTTCCACCGTGCCGAAGGTGCTGACGGGTGAAGAGCAGGCGCAGGCTGCCAAGCTTTCGCCATCGCAGCAGATGTTTGCGGGCGATGCGCACTTCGCCAGCGCCCGCGATGTGGTACAGAGCCGCTGTTCCATGTGCCATGCGGCAGAGCCGGTCTGGGAGGGCGTTCCCTTCACGCCGAAATCTGTGAAGCTGGAGACGGATGCGGAAATTGCCGCCCATGCGCGGGAAATCTATTTACAGGCGGGACGTTCCCATGCCATGCCCCCCGGCAACATCACGGCGATAACGCCGCAGGAACGCAAGGTGCTGACCGCATGGTATGAGAGCGCCGTTTCCCAAGGAAAGACAGAATGAGCATGCTGCTGCTGCGCGGACGCCTTTTGAGTTTCAACCGCGCACCCCTCTCCATCGATGACACGGCAAGCTATCTTTTTATCGAAGATGGCGGCCTACTGATCTCCGAGGGCAAGATCGCAGCAATCGGTGACTATGCCGACATCAAGGCGCAGGCGCCCGAAGGCACCGAGGAAAAGGACCATCGCCCTCACCTCATCGTGCCCGGCCTTATCGATATGCACCTGCATTTCCCGCAGATGCAGGTCATCGGTTCATACGCCGCCAATCTTCTGGAATGGCTGAATACCTACACGTTCCCCGAGGAATGCCGCTTCGTTGAAAGCGCCCATGCACAGCGTATCGCCACGCATTTCTATGACGAATTGATCCGCCACGGCACCACCACGGCTGTCGCCTATTGCTCGGTGCACAAGACCTCCGCCGACGCTTTCTTTGCAGAAGCCATGAAGCGGAACATGCTGATGGTGGGCGGCAAGGTGATGATGGACCGCAACGCCCCGCAAGGCCTGCTGGACACACCGGAACTGGGCTACGACGAAACGCGTCAGGTGATTGCCGACTGGCACGGCAAAGGCCGCAACCACGTGGCCATCACGCCGCGCTTCGCGATTACTTCGACGCCGAAGCAGATGGAAGCGGCGCAGGCGCTCGCGCAGGAATTCCCCGATCTCTTCATCCAGACGCATCTGTCGGAAAACCTGGATGAGATCAAATACACTTGCGAACTTTATCCCGAAGCCATCGATTACACCGATATTTATGTGCGCTACGGCCTGATGGGTAAAAAGACGCTGCTGGGGCACGCCATCCACCTGTCGGATCGTGAAGCGGACGTGCTGTCCGAAACCGGTGCGGTTGCCGTGCATTGCCCCACCTCCAACCTCTTCATCGGCTCCGGCCTTTTCCCTATGAAGAAGCTCCAGAGACGCGAAAAGCCCGTGCGCATTGCAGTTGCGACAGATATTGGCGGCGGCTCCAGCTATTCCATGCTGCGGACGATGGACGAGGCCTACAAGATTCAGCAGCTTCTTGGCGAACGTCTGAACCCGCTGGAAAGCTGGTATCTGATGACACGGGGCAATGCAGAAGCGCTGTCCATGGTGGACCGTATCGGCACGCTGGATGCCGGCACCGACGCGGATATCACCGTTCTCAACGCATCTTCCACGCCCGCCATGGCGCTTAAAATGGAAGTGGTGAACAGCCTGACGGAAGAACTTTTCCTGATGTTGACCATGGGTGATGACCGCACGGTTGTTGAGACCTATATCTCCGGCAAACCTGCAAAGAGCATAATTTAGCCGGTTTGCACCTTCTCTTGGCCTTCAGAAACATGTCGACGCGCAATTATAAGTAAATGCGCAATCGCACACCTGTTGGCCTCAAGTAACGAAATACTCACTGCAGGTTGAGAGCAATACCGATATCACATAAAGATCGCCTAAAAGATCATTTTAATTATATTTAAACTATAACTATCTATCCGTGAAAACCGACAGGAATTAATAAGCGCCATGACGGCGCGGTATATCTGTTAATTTATTTCAGCTCCGCCGAATCCAATGCAGCAACATCCTTGCTTGCGATAGCTTTGCTGCTTCGAGTTCGCAATTTCGAACCGTGAGGAAAAATGTCGTTTCTTTCAAATGCGAGCATTCGCACAAAGATACTTTCTCTGATACTACCGCTCTGCATTGCCGGCCTCGGCGCAACTGGGTTCATTGCAAACCGTTATAGCCAGACCGACACAAGTTATTCCGATTTCATCTCACATGAAAACGTCGCGACTGTCGAAATGGCGCGCGCAAACCGCAATCTTACCGCCAGTGCTTATGGGGCATACCAGGTATTGACCTATCCAGCGCAAGGCACGGCGATAAAGACCGCGCTCGATTTCTATAATGACAGCAAGGCCTCGCTTCTGCGCCGTTTCGACCGGGTAAAAGCACTGATGCCGCAAGAGGCCGCAGCCATCGACGCTCTGTTGGTCAAGTCCAAGGATGTCATTTCACTGCTGGATCAAGGCGTTCAATACGGCCAGGCCGATCAGGACGAGCAAGCCAGAGCAGCGTTGGCGAAGGCCGATGCCCTCATACTTCCGCTGACAACTGAAACTGCCAACTTCTTGAACAAGATCAGCGATGATGTATCCAAGAAAAGAGATGAACTGACATATCAAACCAGCAGCACGATCAAGTGGTCGCTGTCGATCATATGCCTGATTTTCGCTGTCGGCATCATCACCTCTCTCGTCGTCGCAGCCAAGGGTATCACCACCCCAATCGCCAGGCTTCGTGAGCGGATGATTTCGCTTGCCAACGGCGAGACCAATGCTGCTGTCGACGGGCAGGATCGTGGAGATGAGGTCGGCGGCATGGCAAAGGCTGTCGCCGTATTCCGCACCAACGCGCTCGAAACAATTCGCCTGGAAAAGGAAGCCGAAGCAAACCGCAGCCTCTCCGAAAAGGAGCGCGCAGAGCGGGAAGTGCAGAAAGCCAGGGACGCGGAAAACACCCAGTTTGCTGTCGATAATCTGGCAAAGGGCCTCGACCGTCTGGCGGAAGGCGATGTCGCCTACCGCATCGACACGCCATTCGTTGCGCATCTCGATACGCTGCGCGCCAACTTCAACAGCTCCGTTTCCAACCTGAATGACGCGCTTCGTGCCGTGGGTCAGAATGCCCGTGGTATCGATGCCGGTGCCAATGAAATTCGCTCTGCCGCAGATGATCTTTCCAAGCGCACCGAACAGCAGGCAGCTTCGGTTGAAGAAACGGCTGCGGCGCTGGAAGAAATCACGACGACCGTGAAAGATAGCAGCGCGCGTGCGGAAGAAGTCGGCCATCTGGTTGCCAAGGCGCGTCAGGGCGCGGAAAAGTCGGGCGATGTCGTGCGTCAGGCCGTGACCGCAATGCATGAAATCGAGCGTTCTTCTGGCGAAATCAACAACATCATCAGCGTTATCGATGAGATTGCGTTCCAGACCAACCTGCTGGCGCTGAATGCCGGTGTCGAAGCGGCACGTGCCGGTGAGGCGGGCAAGGGCTTTGCAGTTGTCGCGCAGGAAGTGCGCGAACTGGCGCAGCGTTCCGCCAAGGCCGCCAAGGAAATCAAGGAACTGATCACCACCTCCGGCGAGCATGTTCGTTCCGGCGTCAATCTCGTTGGTGAAACCGGCAAAGCGCTGGAAGTCATCGTCGGCGAAGTTCAGGAAATCAACCGCCACGTCAACGCGATTGTCGAATCCTCGCGCGAACAGTCGGTCGGCCTTCAGGAAATCAACACCGCCGTCAACACGATGGACCAGGGCACGCAGCAGAACGCAGCGATGGTGGAGCAATCCACCGCCGCCAGCCACAGCCTTGCCAAGGAAGCGGCATCGCTCAACCAGCTGCTTTCCCGCTTCAACCTCGGCGATGGCACGCACCGTGCCATGCCCGCAGCCTCTGCACCCAAGGCAGCTTCCAGCGCCTCAAGGCCTGCGGCATCGCCCGCACGCGCCCTGGGCCGCAAAATCGCCAGCGCCTTCGGCGGCGGCTCCGCAGCAGCGGCTGTTGCGCAGGACACTTGGGAAGAGTTTTGAGCCTGAAAAGCTCTAGCACTTACAGAAAAGGGCGGCCTCTGGTCGCCCTTGTTGCGTTTCATCAAAACGCCAGCCGGATGGCTCAAAATATCTCCCTTCTCCATCCGTATATGACGAATTTCCGATACCACTCGAAACCGGATACATGCTATTGCCAATCATCATTCAGATTTGAAGGCTTTATCCATGAGCAAAATCCTCACCATCGCGGACTTGAAGAAGCAAGCGCAGCGTCGTGTGCCGAAGATGTTCTTCGACTATGCCGATAGCGGTGCGTGGACCGAGGGCACCTACCGCGCCAATGAGGATGATTTTCAGAAGATAAAGCTGCGCCAGCGTGTGCTGGTGGATATGACCAACCGTTCGCTTGAAACCGAGATGATCGGCGAGAAGGTTTCGATGCCGGTTGCGCTTTCCCCCACTGGCCTCACTGGCATGCAGCATGCCGATGGTGAAATGCTGGCGGCGAAGGCGGCGGAAGAATTCGGCGTGCCTTTCACGCTTTCCACCATGAGCATCTGCTCCATCGAAGATGTCGCATCCGTCACCTCGCGTCCCTTCTGGTTCCAGCTTTATGTGATGAAGGACCGCGACTTCATCAACAATCTGATCGACCGCGCCAGGGCGGCGAAATGCTCCGCACTGGTGTTGACGCTCGATCTGCAAATTCTCGGCCAGCGCCACAAGGATCTTCGCAACGGCCTCTCGGCGCCGCCGAAATTCACGCCGAAGCACATCTGGCAGATGGCGACGCGCCCCAAATGGTGCCTCGATATGCTGCAAACCAAGCGCCGCAGCTTTGGCAATATCGTCGGTCACGCCAAGAATGTGTCCGATCTTTCCTCCCTTTCCTCATGGACGGCGGAACAGTTCGATCCACGTCTTTCCTGGAAAGACGTTGAATGGATCAAGGAACGCTGGGGCGGCAAGCTTATCCTGAAGGGTATTCTGGATGAGGAAGATGCCAGAGCGGCAGCCGATACGGGCGCTGACGCCATCATCGTTTCCAACCACGGCGGGCGTCAGCTGGATGGCGCGCTGTCTTCCATTTCCATGCTGCCGAAAATCGTCGATGCCGTGGGTGACAGGATCGAAATCCACATGGATGGCGGCATTCGTTCCGGTCAGGATGTTCTCAAGGCAGTCGCGCTGGGCGCCAAGGGCACCTATATCGGTCGGCCCTTCCTTTACGGTCTTGGCGCAAACGGCAAGCTGGGTGTGACGACGGCGCTTGAGATCATCCGCAAGGAAATGGACATCACCATGGCACTTTGCGGCAAGCGCCTTATTACCGATATCGACCGAAGCATTCTGGTGCCGAACAGCTGATCTGAGCGGATAATCGCGCCATTATGGCTGAACTTCGTCCTCACAATGGCGTGAGTTCAGACGATAAATTTTGGCGCGTTAACCTTTTGCGGAATGCATTATTTCAGCGCTCACAAGCGGCCCGAACGCTGACACGAATAGCTGTTGAAACGCCCAGATTTCGAAGCGAGAACCGCGCAAACGCGGCACTTCAGCTTCAATCAGCCAAGATGTACGGCGAGCCGATGCGGCGCTTTCCAGCCTTCCAAGGCGAGCCGCTCTACTGACCCAAATCCCCGCCAAGCCCCAAATCTGACCCGCCACCAGTGGGGGTCGATTTTCATACTTAATTAAGCATGAAGGCAGTCTTTAAAGTTTTAGCGGTTTTGTTGCCTGAAAGTATCATTAGGTTGCAAGGCCTCGGGCGGCTCATACACACAAGGGGAAATTCATGTCGGTCAAGATCAGACGGGGAGCGGCTGGAGCGTGGGTTTTCGCTTTGGCGTTTTTCTGCGCGATCGTCTCATTGGGGGCAGCGCCAGCGCAGGCGCGCTATGCGCATATCGTCATCGATGCGAATACGGGCAAGGTGCTGGACTCCCAAAATGCGGATGACATCAAATATCCCGCATCACTGACCAAGATGATGACCCTCTACCTGACCTTCGAGGCGCTGCACAAAGGCCGCATCAGCTGGGATCAGCGTATCACCATGTCCAAGAACGGTGCAGCGACTATCCCTTCCAAGCTCTTTGTGAAGGCCGGAACGACGTTTACCGTGCGCGAAGCCGTCTATGGCATGATCGTCAAATCCGCCAACGATCTCGCAGAAGGCATGGGCGACCATCTGGGCGGCTCCGAGGCCAAGTTTGCGGAGATGATGACCCGCAAGGCGCGCCAGTTGGGCATGAGCAAAACAGTGTTCCGCAACGCCTCCGGCCTGCCCAACAAATCGCAGGTGACCACGGCGCGTGACATGGCAAAGCTCGGCCTTGCGCTTCAACGGGATTTTCCGCGCGAATACAAGATGTTCAACACCACCTCGTTCAAATTTCGCGGCAAGACGATCCGTGGCCATAACCGGCTGCTGACGCGCTATCAGGGCGTGGATGGCATCAAGACGGGCTATACAAATGCTTCCGGCTTCAACATCGTCAGCGCCGTCAACCACAGTGGCCGCAGCGTCGTGGCTGTCGTTCTGGGTGGCAGAAGCGCTGCCCGCCGCGACAATCAGGTGGTTACGCTTCTGGACCGTACGCTGCCAAAGGCATCGAGAACCCGCAACAGCGAACAGTTGATCGCAAGCGCCAACACCAGCCGTACCTTCGATGTTTCACCTTCCACCGTGCCGCTTCCCATGTTCGCAGAACGCCGTGACCCGGTGGCCAAGCAGATCGCGGCGGCAAATGGTGTGATGGCGGATATGATGCAGACATCCGCCGTGCGGCCAGTGGCGACAGGCACCCGCAGCGCCTGGGAAGTACAGATCGCAGCAGCCGATTCCGAAGCCGCCGCCCTCTCTCTCCTCAAATCAGCAAAATCATCCCTGTCATCCGGCTATTCGGGCCTTGCGCCCTACACAGAAGCCGTGCGCACCGGCAACGCCACGCTCTACCGCGCCCGCTTCACCGGCTTCGACACCCAGGCAGATGCCCTCTCCGCCTGCAAGGATTTGAAGGCGCAGTCCTATTCCTGCGTGGTGATGTCCAGCAACGGGTAGTAAGATAAGCGTCAATAGTGATAGCGACATTGGAGCACAACGAGCGTTCTGCCATCGCCCTCATCCCGAATTGCATAAATAAGTCGGTGCTCTTGCGTGATACGACGGGACCAGAGTCCTTTGAGGTTGAAACGTAAGGGCTCTGGCTTTCCTATACCCTCGAACGGGTGCCGTAAGGCATCCCGGATCAGCTCATTAATTCGGACGAGAACTTTTTTGTCCGCCTGCTGCCAATATAGGTAATCTTCCCAGCCCTTGGACGTCCAGCTGAGCAATATCTCGGAGCTTTTTTCACCATGCGGCATGAGCGCATTCCCCGAAGTGGAATCCGCACTCATGCGCGGCAGGTTGAAGGATCAATCGATGAGATCCGACTGTTGATAGTCGCCTTTATCCATCTCATCCATCGCTTCCATCAAACGACCGATGTTGGCGGGGGAAGAATATAGATGAAGCGTCTCCATCAATCCCTCATATTCGTTCTTATCGATGAGGATGGCTGAGGGCTTGTCTCTGCGAACGATTTCCACTGCAACGCGGTCGTGCGAGACCTGATCGAGCAGCGTGGAAAGCTCACTTCTTGCAGTCGAGAACATTACAGTACGCATTGGCATACTCCTAGATTTGTACAATATATAGTACAACTCTAAATCCGAGACAAGCCGTCAATCCAGCCAGCCGCTTGCGATGGCGTTGGCCACACGGGCCATGCCGTTGCGGCGGGCAAGTTCGGCCATAGGTGCGGCATCGTAAGGGATTTGGCGATGTGTCACCTGCCAGCCATACGCGGTTTCTTCGAGAACCGCATAAGAAGCAAGCGAGTGACCAGCTTCTACCTGATGATAGAATGGTTCCTCATCCTTCCAGCCGGGGCAGCCGACGCTGCCGGGATTGACGATAAGCCGACCGTCCGGCAGTTGAACCGTTCGGGCAATATGCGTGTGGCCGCACAGCATCAAGGGCTGTTTGATCTCGCTCGCTAGCGCCTCGATTTCACTCCGCGCACGAAGATGCAGCACGCCTTCCGGCAGCAGACGCTCCAGCCAGTAATCGAGATCGCCAGCCGGTGAGCCGTGACAGCAATAGGCCACATCCTTGAAAACCATGTCGAATGGCAGGGCCTTCAGCCACTCCAAATCGGATGGAGAAAGCTGCGGATAGACGATCTTTTCCCAAGGCCCCATCTCATCGAAAGACTGCTCGACCAATGCCCGGTCGTGGTTTCCGCGAATGCCGGGAATGCCCGCATCAATCAACAGCCGCACCGTGCGCCCGGCATCGAGCGGGCCACTGAAACAATCTCCGAGATTGACGATATCTTCGATGCCAAGCTTTTTGATATCGGCAAGAACCGCCTCAAGCGCGGCGTAGTTTCCGTGAATGTCGGATATTGCAGCGAAGATCATGCGCGTTAGCTTCCGCGATAGGTGGAGTAGCTAAAAGGCGAAAGCAGCAGCGGCACATGGTAATGCCCTGCCTCATCGGCGATGCCGAAGCGAATGGGGATGATGTCGAGGAAGGCAGGCTCTGGCAGCACCAGCCCTTTCTGCCGCAGGTAATCCCCCGCGTGAAAGAGCAGCTCATACTGGCCTTTGCGGAATTCATCGCCGACGAGCAGCGGCCCGCCATCGACGCGGCCATCGCTGTTGGTTTCCACCGTCTTCAGCTTCTCGCGACCCTCGCCATTCAGGCGGTAAAGATCGATCTTCAGCCCTTCAGCAGGCGTACCGTGTGCGGCATCGAGAACATGTGTCGTAAGGCCGGTCATAGGGTTGGCTCCGCAATGAGAAAGGGTTGATCGTAGAAATACTCTTCGAGATTGACGCCCGGCCCATCCCGGTCCACCACGAGAAAATCGCTCGTCTCGCCGATGGTCATGAGCGGGTGGTGCCAGACATTGCGATGGTAATTCACGCCCTGTCCATCACGCGCAAGAAACACGTTCGGCCTGCCCGGCTTGCCGCCCTCATCCGGTGAAACCACCACGAGAAACGGTCGCGGTGAGAGCGGCGAGAAACTCTGACTGCCCAACGGGTGCCGCTCCATCATATCGACGGCGTAAGGGAACTGCCGGGGCTTTCCACGAAATATATTGAGCACGACACGCGACCCCTCCCCCACCACATCCGCCTCACCCAGAGCATGATACCGCTCGGTATTGCCGCCATTGATGAGGCGTATGGATGAGGGCTCAGGCTCGATGACATCGCCAAACGGGGCGAAAGCCTCCCGCGTGAGGGGACGGATTTCAAGAAATTCACTCAATGCAATGACCTTGGGTTTACTCACCTTGAGCACGCCAGTTGCCAAGGAGCGTCAGTTTTTCCAACAACTCTGGGATGGCGTGTTGCGTTGTGTCCCACACAGTGTCCAGATTGATGGTCATGTAACCGTGGGCAATTCTGTTTCTCATGCCCCGAATTTGCTTCCACGGAATGTCGGAGAAATCTGCGGCAAACTCTGGATATTCATCGAGAAGGTGCACCACCGTCTCACCAATCATGAGCAGGTTCATGCCGACTGCGCGCTGTCGCACGATGTCCTTGAGGAAATCATCCTTTGTCATGCCATGAACAAATTGCACGGTTTCGGCGGCGACCTGCGTCATCTCATCGATGTAGACGCGTAGCCTTTCAGTACTCATATGGGCCTGGCTTCCTGAAGGACGCGGACACGAACGCGCTCAGGAAAATCTCCGGGCGTAAGCAGATGGATATCTGTCCCTTTCATGATGTCGGAAAGTTCTTCGAGCAATCCGCCAAGATCCAAAAGCGTAGTGCCCGGTAAAGCATCCACCAGAATATCCAGGTCGCTGTCTGGCCGATCCTCGCCCCGCGCAACGGAACCGAAGACGCGCGGGTTCGCCGCTTTGAAGCGTTTGGTCGCTTCACGGATCGCCTCACGGTTCTTTTCTAAAACTTCCGATGGTCTCATCTTTCTCACCTTTTAAGAATGAGACTATAAATCGTCAGCGCCATCGTGCAAAGCCACTGCATCACACGCCACCTTCCGGCAACAACGCCATCAACCGCAGCAACGCGATCTTCTCCACCTGTTCCGTGGCAGTCGCGAATTCCTGTTCGGCATCATTATGAATTCGCTGCTCGAATGCCTGCAGGATATCGTCTTTGTTCAGCCCCTTCACGGCGATGATGAAGGGGAAGCCGTTTTTTTCGACGTAAGCCGTGTTCAGCTCCGTGAAGCGCGCATGTTCTTCCGGCGAAAGCCGGTCCAAGCCAGCACCGGCCTGCTCCTTGCGGCTATCATCCGTCAGTTCGCCTGCAATAGCGAGTTTTCCGGCAAGATCGGGATGGGCGCGCAAAACGCCTAGCCGCTCGTCATATGTTGCCTGACGAAACATCAAGGTCAGCGCCGTATGCAGGCTCTTCGCGGTCATCGGTACGAACACCATGCCAGCGTCGTAAGCTCTCTCAGCGATAAACGGCGAGTGTTCGAATACGCCACCGAATTTCTCTATGAAATCTGCGCGCGCGCTCATACTGCCTCCGGCTTGTGATGTTCATGCCAGTGGCGGGCGATTTCGATGCGCTGAGGTATCCAGACCTTTTCGTGGCCGAGCACATATTCGATGAAACGGCGCAGTGCCGCAGCGCGGCCCGGGCGCCCCACGAGGCGGCAGTGGAGGCCGATGCTCATCATCTTCGGCGCGCCTCCAGCTCCCTCCTGATAGAGCACGTCGAAGGCGTCCTTCAGATAGGTGAAGAACTGGTCGCCGGAATTGAAACCCTGCGGCGTCGCAAAGCGCATGTCGTTGGTTTCGAGTGTGTAGGGGATGATGAGGAACGGTTCATCCTTCACGCCCTTTACCCAGTAAGGCAGATCATCCGCATAGGAATCGGAGGAATAGAGGAAGCCGCCTTCCTCCATCACCAGTTTCAGCGTGTGATCGGAGGGCTTGCCCTGATACATGCCGTAGGGGCGCTCGCCTGTCAGTTCCGTGTGAAGACGGACGGCTTCAAGAATGTGGTTACGCTCTTCCTCTTCGGAGAAATCCTTATATTCCAGCCAGCGATAGCCGTGGCTGGCGATTTCCCATCCGGCTTCCTTCATCGCCGCAACGGCTTCCGGATTGCGCGCCATGGCCGAGGTCACGCCATAAACGGTCGTCGTCACGCCAAGCGACGTGAACATGCGCCACAGACGCCAGAAACCGGCGCGGGAGCCATATTCATAGATGGATTCCATATTGAGGTTGCGCTGGCCCGGCCAAGGCTGGGCGCCGACGATCTCGGACAGGAGCGACTCGGATGCCTTGTCCATATCCAGAATGCAGCTTTCCCCGCCCTCTTCGTAATTGATGACGAATTGCACGGCGATGCGCGCGCCGCCAGGCCATTTCGGGTCCGGCGCGTTGCGGCCATAGCCAATGAGATTGCGGGGATAGTCAGCGGAAATCATCAAATCACCTTCACGAATTTTCGTGAACGGTAGCATCGCGGAACGGAAAGTCGAGGTCAATTTCTAGGCGATTTCCAGTCAGGCGATTTTTCGTGCAGAAACTCGACCCATCGGGTGCAGAGAATGCACGCGGAACGGCGCGCCGGGCTCCTCTTCCACGAAGAGAGCGAGGTTGGAAAACTCCAACTGACGCTCCAGCACAGGCTGAAAAACACTGCGCACCGCGCGTTCCACGCGAGGGCATTCCACCGGCACGACACCGCCGGTCAGTACCATCTGGAACCGGAATTCATCCATGACATAAGGATGGCCCCAGCGATGCAGGTTGGTGAGTTGCGTTGCTGAAAGACGATCCGGGTCCGCACGTTCGATATCCGCATCCGAAAGCGGGGCGCGGTAGCGATCGAATTCCTGCACGATGCTGGCGGCGAGGAAATTCAGCACCTCGGACGGCCAGGAGGGTACGAGACCGTAAATATTGCCGAGCTTGGCGATTTCCAGCGGCGGCAGCGTGAAAGGCTGATGCGTACCGGCAAAGCGCATCAGGTCTCGCAGCAGAGAAGATTCCGTTGCACCTTCAGCCAGACGGAAAGGCGCTTTGATCGGTCCATGGAAACCATAACGGCGGGGCAATGCGGTGTGATAGGAAATCTCCTGCATGCCGAGCCCAACCAGCGCGGGCGGCTCTACGCTTTGCCCGGAATAGACATCCCGTCCAAGCCAGGCGGACGCGGCATGCGTCATCGGGTCGTTGGGGGAAGGCGTATAATGAATGGCGTACCGCATGCGTCGTCACCTCGCCCCTACTAATGGGATTTAAGCTATCCATAAAACATACGGACAGCGAATAGGTGATTTGCGTGACAGATTAACGACGGGAAATACTTGCGAATCAATTATTTCGGTCAAGAACGCGAATGTGATCTTCCACAGTAAAGCTCGCAGGCACATCCATCTCCCTGCCCTGCACAGCGCATAAAGCCGCATCCGCAAGACGATGCGCGAGACCGAAACTGACCTTGAAACCACCGGTGAGCACCACGATCCGCGGATGCTGTGCAAGCGCGCCGACCATGGGATCGCGCCCGATCGCCTTCGGCCTCAAACCGGCCCAGAGTTCCACCACCTCGGCCTGGGCAAGTGCTGGTACGATGGCCCTCGCCTGCTCGATCAACGCCTCCAGTTTAGCGTCGGTTGTGAATGGCTCAGCAAACTCTTCCTCGCTGGTGCTGCCAATGGCAACCGTGCCATCCTCATGCGGCACGACGTAGAGACCATTGAGGAAGACGACCGGCATGGCCGGATCGATCTCGGCCCTCAGCAAGGCCGCCTGGCCTTTTACACCCAGCCCAAGCGGGCGTTCAGCAGAAACGCGCAGCGCGTTTGCCAGCAGCGGGAACGAGCCATGGCCAGCGGAGACGATGGCATGACCGAAAGAAACACTGTTACCATTTGCGAGATGCGCGACGCCGTGAGCATCCAGCGAGGCCACGCCGCAACCTTCAAGAACACGAACGTGCTTCGCTGACTTCAGCGTGTGAGACAATGCAGCCACCAGTGCGCGAGGCGAAACCTTGGCGGCGAAAGTATCGTGCACGAAACCGGCCTCTCCGGCTACGTCACTCACCCAGTTCGTCACCGGAGGCGCATCCAGAACATGCCAATGGAAGCGGCGTCCCTGCTGCTCCCAGTTCACTGCGGCCTCCTGATTATGCCGCTCGGCAATGGGGCGTAGATGCGGCTTCGGCAGCGGAATGATACGACCGCAGCGGCGGTATCCGGCAGATAGTCCGGTTTCTGCCTCCAGCCGGGTAATCTCGTCTTCGAGGCTCAACAGCGCGTCGAACTGAAACTGCTTCTTGTCCGACCACCGATCCGGCATATGCGGCATCAGCGCGCCGAGCAGCCCGCCGCTTGCGCCGCTGCCGACATGATCGGCGTCAACCAGAAGCGTATCGATCCCCAGCCGCTCTGCCTTCACGGCAGCCCAAAGCCCCATGATACCGCCGCCGATGATGAGCAGCGATACGGACGATGGCAAAGGTGATTGACCTTGCTCAGCGGGAAGACTATCGGCATTGACCATGACACATCCCGATGACGCAAAACCGGCACGCGCCGGCTCAAATATGCTGGATTGGCGAGAGGGCGATATGCCCTATTCGTTAGCCTTTGGCGACCATTTTTATTGTCAGAAGGATGGGCGGCAGGAATGCGAACATGTTTCGCTGTCCGGCAACGGCCTGCCGGAGCGCTGGAAAGCGGCGAAGGAAACCTTCCGCATCGGAGAGCTTGGCTTCGGCACGGCGCTCAATCTGTGCGAGACATGGCGGCAATGGAAGCTGTCGAGACCCACAGGTGGGCAACTGCATTTCGTGTCCTTCGAACTTTACCCGATGAGCGCGAGCGAGTTGGACCGCGCGCTTTCACACTGGCCGGAACTGGACGCCGAGCGCAAGGCCTTCGTCGCAGAATGGCCTTCGGACCCAGAAGGCTGGATCGACATCACTCTGGATGAGCAAACCCGCCTGACTGTCTTTTGCGGAGATGCCATCAAGGGGATCGTCGAGAGCACGGATACCTTCGATGCCTGGTATCTCGATGGCTTCGCGCCCTCCAAGAACCCTGACATGTGGTCGCTCGATATCATGTCCGCAGTTTTCGAGAAAACCGCTCCCGGCGGCACCTTCGCGACATTTGCAGCGGCCGGTTTCGTGCGGCGCAACTTGGGTGCGGCTGGTTTTACTGTTGAGAGAAGGCCTGGGTTTGCGGGGAAACGGGAAATGCTTTGTGGGGTGAAGCAAAGCGCGTGATGACTATGGTCACGCTTTGGCGAAACCATCACCTAAGAAATCTACGACTTGGCTTGCGCTAATATCGCGATTTTCTTGTTGCTGGGGGCCTCGAAACCGCGTGCATATAAGAGCCGTCACTTCGCGAACGACGAGCTCTTATAGCCTGACTTGAGTCCACATGACGCCCGTGCAGCGACCAGCCATACGAGATGCGGCATCTCACCTGACCGGTCGCCACCAAACCTGTAATTCCAAAGCTTGCATCGACCTCACATATACGGCGTCAAAAACGTCCGAACCGCCTCGATCTCGTTCGACCGTATCTCATGCCCACCGGAATGCCACTCCACCTTCACCTCCCCACCCTGCGCCTTGAGATATTCCGCAAGCGAATTCGTCAGCGGCACCGGGCAGATCGGATCGTGCTCGCCCGCCGTCACGAGCACGCGGCGTGATGCAGGAGCCGGTGCGGGCTTGGGTTCGAAGGGGATGAGCGGGTGCATCAGGACCGAGGCATCGAAAAGTTCGGGAGACTCAACCAGCACATTGGCCAGAATATTGGCGCCATTGGAGAAGCCGAGGCCGATGACCAGGCCCGCCTCGTAGAAGTCGCGGTTGGCGGTAACGAAGGCTGCCATCTTGTCAGTGGCGCGGGCCAGATCGTCCATATCGTACAGGCCTTCAGCCTTGCGGCGGAAGAAGCGAGCAGCGCCGAATTCCGATACATCGCCACGCGGCGAGATGACTGTGGAGTTCGGCAGAAGCCGGGAAGCGAAATCGAAGAACTGGTTCTCGTCGCCACCCGTCCCGTGGAAGACGAAGAATATCGGCTGGCCCGGCGCACCCTCGCGCAGCTTGTGAACGTAATTATCCTTACTCATGAAATGCTCCTGAAAGCGCACGGATCATTAGAGCGCCGTGCGTCCTTCAAGGACACACAAAGGACGCTCCAGCTCTTTGAATCTAGACATCGTGCTTTAGCCCTAAAGCTGGCAGCAGATCGCTGCCAGCGCGCGGGTTTCGTGGTTAAGCCTTGGTCGTGCCGTCGAGCGGCTCAAGATGCTGCTCGAGGAAAGGCCGCAGATGCGCGTGCTGCTCCGGCAATTGCAGCGTTTCGCCCAGATGCGCCGTATCCTCATCGCGGTCGAAGCCCGGCTCGTTGGTGGCGATTTCGAACAGCACGCCACCCGGTGTGCGGAAATAGATCGCCCAGAAGTAATCGCGGTCGATGACCGGCGTGACCTGATAGCCGGTATCCATCAGCGCCTTGCGCACTTCCAGTTGCTTCTCGCGATTGTCGACCGCGAACGCAATGTGGTGGACCGAACCGGCACCCAAGCGCGCACCCGAAATATTCGGCATGGTCTCGATATCGATCACATCCGCGCCATTACCGCCCGGAATGCCGAAGCGGAGAACGTCGTCCTGACGGTCGATTTCCTGATAGCCCATGAACTTCAAAAGCTCGGCAGTCGCGCCCTCATCGCGCAGTCTCAGCGAAGCGCCCTGAAAGCCGTGGATCGCCCGATCCTGGCCCACGCCATTGCCGGTCCATTGTGCACGCGCATCGTCCTTCACTTCCACCAGCGCAAAGCCGTCCCCATCGGGACCGGCGAAATGCAGGCGCTTGTTGCCGAAGGCTTCATCGGCCTTCAGGCCATCGACATTGGCCTTGGCCAGACGGTCCTGCCAGTAACCCAGCGAACCTTCGGGAACGGAAAACAGCGTCGTCCCCACTTCGCCCGTACCGGGCCGACCGCGCGCGATATGCGGAAACGGGAAGTAGGTCATGACAGAGCCGGGCGTGCCGACCTCATCACCATAATAGAGGTGATAGACATCCGGCGCATCGAAATTGACGGTCTGCTTGACACGGCGCAGGCCGAGCGTATCGGTGAAAAATCGGTTATTGCCACTGGCGCTGCCCGCCATGGATGTAACGTGGTGCAGGCCCTTGATCTGGTTCAGCATGATAAACCCCTTTTGCTCTACGGCCTTCCTGAAGCGGAGCGCCGTTTCGTTCGTGGGCTCAAAATGGGGTAGATCGGGCCGGATGCATAGACTGAACAATCAGCACGCATCGTTCTCAATTATGAAACGGAGCGGATTCGATAATTAAGAATATCAATGGTCGTCGCAGGCACCCTTGACCCAGTAACCAGCAGAGACGACACTCGCCTTAGGCAGCTTCGCCTCATCGTTCAGCATCTTCTTGATCGAGCGGGCTTCGCTCTTCTCGCAGCCGATGAAGACGTGCAGCCCTTCCGGCTTCCAGACATGCTGGCGCAGAGCGTCTTCGATCAAGCCGGACGTTCCAGCCGACTTGCCCCGACGATAGAGCCAATTCCATTCGATATCCGCCTTGGATTCTATCTCTTGCCGTTCTGCCTCGTTGTCGATCTCGGCATAAACGGTGAGCGGCTTGCCCGCAGGCATTTCCTTTGCCATGCGCAGCATGACCGGAAGCGCCGTCTCATCTCCGGCAAAGACGTAGTGTTCCGCTTCTGCCATGACGCCACCCGGCCCGACGATGCCGACAATATCGCCCGCTTTCGCCGTGGCACCGAAATGCGCACCCGGCATATTGTCGCCCTCATGCATAACAAAATCGATGTCGATTTCGCTGCGGTGAATATTGCCGGAGCGAATGGTATAAACTCGCCGTGTCAGAGCATCTTCACCCTCGCCCCAAACAATGGCGCCCGTCTTGGAAAGATGCGGCCACATGGGCTCACGCGCCTGATCAGGAAGAATGAGAATGCGCACATGCAGCCCGCCCGTCATCAACCGCTCGATGCCATCGTCAATCGAGATCACCACCCGGCGCATTTTCGGCGTCAGGTTGTAGGAGCGCACCACTTTGCCTGTAAAGAGATTTGGCAGCTCACGCAGATCCGAACCGTCGCCTTCCCAGCGGAAATCGAGCTCTGTCTGACCGGAAAATTCCATGATGTGTTCCGCCACCATGGCCTTGAGCGACATCAGGATGTTGACGGACTTGCAATTGACGCAGGCGGCAAAGCGTCCTTCATCGACGCTGAGCGTGCCATTGCCGTAATCAGCCTCGAAATGAACCGCAGCCCCCTCCCGCTTCATCGTCATGTATTCTGCAAAATGCTCATGAAAAGCATCGAGAATCGCATGCGGATTGGGCAAGGCAACGGAGGTCTGAGCAGACAGAAGCGACACCGGCATAAATCCTTCATATTTTAGTCCGGTTATCTTGTAGATCAGGGATTGCAAAAAGGCAAAAACATTTCTTCGAAAAATATTTGCTGCCAGCTACACATGAGATATAATCAGGCTACACAGTGTGGGTAACGTAAATGGTGTTGAATATACGAAGCGCTGAGGCGGACAATTTGGCCAGAGAACTGGCGCAGATCGATCAGACCACCATTACCAACGCTGTTGTCTCAGCCTTGAGGGAAACTTTGAGTGCCAGACGGAAGGCGGAAACGCCGAGCGAAACGGCCAGAAAAATTCTGGAGAAGCATGGTCTTTCATTCAAGGCCGGACGAAAAGCGCCCTCCTCCTCCGCTTATCACGAACTCGATCATGACTTGGACGACGATACATAATGTTCGTAGATGCCTGCGCAATCATTTCCATCATTTCTGGTGAGGACAATGCGGGGGACTACGAAGCTGCGCTTCTAAACGCTGAGGCACCTTTCACCTCAGCACTAGCAGCTTGGGAAGCGATCATCGTCCTCTCTCGTCCAGACCAGCTGGATTGCCGTTACACGCAGTCGGAAGCTGTCGTGACCGAGTGGCTTCAGGCTCGCCATATCGAGTTGAGAAGCTCTTCAAATCCGAGAGAGGCGTTGGCCCATGCGGTTGCCGTTGCGGAAAATCATGGCATCGGCAAGAAGCATCTCAGTAACTTCGACTGTTTTCATTACGCCTATGCCAAAGCGTCCGGCGCCAGCCTTTTGACGACAGATAAGCTCCTGCGCCAGACAGATGTGGAAACTCTTCCCTAGCGATCAAACCTGATCCGGCAACTGCCAGTTAATCGGGTCCTTACCGTGCGAAACCAGAAACGCATTCGCCTGTGAAAAATGATGATTGCCGAAGAAGCCGTTATGGGCGGAAAGCGGGGATGGGTGGGCGGATTTCAGCACGAGATGCTTTCTCTGGTCCACGAAGGATGCTTTCTTCTGAGCGTATGAGCCCCAGAGCAGAAAGACCACATGGTCGCATTCGTCGTTCACCACACGAATGACGGCATCGGTGAATTTCTCCCAGCCCTGCCCCTGATGCGATGCGGCGCGGGCCTGCTCCACGGTCAGAACGCTGTTCAGCAGCAGCACACCCTGTCGTGCCCAGCTTTCCAGAAAGCCGTGCCTTACCGGCTGGACGCCGAGGTCGCTTTGCAGTTCCTTGTAGATATTGACGAGAGAGGGCGGAATGCGAATGCCGGGCTGGACGGAGAAGCAAAGGCCATGCGCCTGGCCTGGGCCGTGATAGGGATCCTGCCCGAGGATGACCACCTTCACCTCGTCCAGCGGCGTCAGGTCCAGCGCGCGAAAATATTCAGCACCCTTCGGAAAGATTTGCTTGCCCGCATTCTTCTCGGCAAGCAGAAAGTCCTTTAGCTTCCGCATGTAGGGGCTGTCGAACTCGGGGGAAAGCGCGTGCTTCCAGCTGTCTTCGAGTTTGACGCCTGCCTCTGCCATGGGAAAGCCTTTCCTGTACAAGCTTATTTAAAGCGGTTGCCCCGCTGAAGCACCTCGATCTTGTATCCATCCGGATCGCAGATGAAGAAGTATTTCGCAAACGGCATGTTCTTGTAATCCGCCTCGATGATCTTGCCAACCGAAAGCCCGAGTTCGGAAAGACGCGCATGCTCGGCATCCACATCCTCGACGCTGACTGCGATGTGGCCATAGCCATCGCCCAGTGCGTAAGGCACTTCGCGGCCCTTGTTCACGGTCAATTCCAGCTCGAAGTCGCCTTGTTCATTGCTCAGATAAATCAGGGTGAAATTTTCGAACTCGAAGCGTTCCGCAATCTCCAGCCCGAAAGCCTGTTTGTAAAAATCCACCGAACGCTTTTCGTCCAGCACCCGGACCATCGAGTGAATCAATTTGGCCATGGTGTCTTCCTTCTTACCTCGTGGCGGCCCGGTTATCCTCCGGGCATCGGGGCAGGCAGATAAAGGCAGAAGGCTACAGTTTCAACCCCTTACCCCTGAAACGAGCCTTGGAAGCGCTCTTGCCCATGCACCCACCACCCTGTCGCAGCCGCGTCTTTTCCCCTATCCTGACTGCGGAAGTCATGATACCGGCAGACATGCGCGTCTTTTATCTCTGTCTTGGCTGGCTGATGGTCGCCACCGGCATAGTCGGTGCGTTTCTGCCTGTTTTGCCCACGACACCGTTTCTTTTGATTGCGCTCTGGTGCTTTTCGAAATCTTCGCCGAAGCTTGAGGCGTGGCTGCTGTCCCATCCGAAATTCGGCGAGCCGCTGCGCAACTGGCGGGAAAACGGCGCCATTCCGAGACGCGCGAAAATCGCAGCAGTGTCTTTGATGACAATGAGTTACGCGATTTTCTGGTTCGGTACAGAGCCGCCACCACTTCGCGCCGCAATCGTCGCTGCCGTCATGATAGGTGCCGCCCTCTTCGTCACCACCCGCCCGGAGCCCCGCGCTTGAAGCGTCGCGTCACCCGCGATGCCGTGATTGGGGCAGCACATAGGCAATATGGTTTGCAGGCAAACGCCCCACCGCGCCACCAATGCCATAGACCCGCGCAATCGTTCCGTCATTGATCGTTTCCAGAGCAGGGCCGCATGCTGTCACCGCACCGCGATGCATGACGATAAGTTGATCGGCAAACTCGGCTGCGAGATTGAGATCGTGGAGGATCGCCAGCACCGTGCCACCGGCAAGCGCGAAGTCCCGTGCCGTCTCCAGCACCGATATCTGATGACCGAGATCGAGGCTCGATGTCGGTTCGTCCAGAAGCAGAACGCGGCTTTCCCCCTGCTCGACAGGATTGGGAACCTGCGCCAGCGCACGGGCAAACTGCACCCGCTGCTGCTCTCCGCCAGACAGCATATTGTAGGCCCGCCCCTCAAAGCCGTTGAGGCCGACTTTCGAAAGCGCCCGCCGCGCCTGCTCCTCCGGCGCACGAGACCCTTGCGCAACTGCCCCCATGCGCACGATTTCCAGCGCGGTAAAGGGAAAGGTCAGAACCGTGCTCTGGGGCAAAACCGCGCGAAGCCGTGCAAGCTGGATGGGCGAAAACAGCGAAAGATCGGTCCTGCCATAGGATACGCTGCCCGCATCCGGCTTCATCTCGCCGCACAGCACCTTCATCAAGGTGGATTTGCCTGCACCATTCGGGCCGATGATGATGCTGAACGTGCCGGGCTTGAGTTCGATGGAAACATCATCGAGCAAATACCGGTTCGAGCGCGTGACGGTGATATTGCGGGCGGAAATCATGATGTACTCCGCAGGCCAAGCCCATTTTTGCCGAGCAACAGAAACAGGAACACCGGTGCACCGATCAAGGCCGTCACGACGCCAATCGGCAATTCTGCCGGGGCGGCAACGGTGCGCGCAAAACTATCGGCCAGAAGCAGAAGCGCGGCGCCTCCAATCGCCGAGGACGGCAGCAGGAAGCGGTGCGAGGAGCCGATGACGAGGCGCAAAAGATGCGGCACGACAATGCCGACGAAGCCGATGGAACCCGCGGCCGCAACGCTTGCGCCGCAAGCCGCAGCAACCACCAGAATAACGATCCGCTTCAGCCGCTGCACCGGAATACCCATGTGAAAGGCCGCGGCATCTCCAAGGATCAGCGCGTCGAGCCCCTTGGAGACGAAGGGAATACTGGCAAGGAGGATCAGGATAAAAGGTAATGTGGTCAGCACTTTCGCGGGCGTTGCCCCACCCAGCGAACCGAGGCTCCAGAAGGTAATGTCGCGCAGTGCCCGGTCATCCGCCAGAAAGATCATCAACCCGGTCAGCGCCCCGCTGAGCGCGCCGACGGCAATACCCGCGAGGATCAGAACAGTCGTGGAAGTCGCGCCATTTTTCGTGGCGATGAGATACAGAAGAAACGTATTGATCAGCCCGCCCACGAAAGCCATCAGCGGCAGGAAGTTGGCGCCGAAAACAAGGGCCAGCGGCGCAAGCAGCCCGTTGCCGAGCGCAAGCGCTGCCACGGCGAAAAGTGCCGCACCGGATGTAACGCCGACAAGGCCGGGATCGGCCAGCGGGTTGCGAAACAGCCCCTGCATCATCGCACCGGAAACGGCAAGCCCGGCACCGATCATCAGGCCGAGCCCTGTGCGCGGCAAACGAACGGCCTCCAGAATGACGCGGTCTCGCGGTTCCATCGTCGCCGATCCACCCGTGGCATAAAGCCAGAGTTCGGAAAGCCCGACGCCAGTCGGGCCGCTTGCCAGCGAAACGAGGCAGGCAAGAAGCAGCACGAGGCAAAGAACGCCAAGCGTGATGGCGCCTTTACGGGAACGGTCGCCCGGCACTTGCCCCATGCCAGCATCCATCACTATGGCTTTCACGGCTTGATCACCTCTGGATAAAGCTTCGATGCCAGCTCACGCCCGGCAGCAGGCGTGCGCGGGCCAAAGCCGATGAGATAGAGGCCATCCATGCTGATCAGCGCCTTGGAGGCGGCAGCGGGCGTGGATTGGAAAGCAGGAAGCGCAAAAACCTCTTCTGACTTGGCCGCATGGTCGCCGCGCTGCATGGTGAGAATGACGTCAGGCGCAGCCGCTATCACCGCCTCATCGGTCAGCGGCTTGTAGCCGGTGATTTCCGGTGCGGCATTGATCCCACCGGCAAGCTCGATAATGGCCGCAGCCTCCGTCTCCTTGCCCGCCGCCATGATGCGACCGCCCGCCATGGAAAGTACGAAGAGCACGCGCTTCTTCTTCTCTCCAACCGCGGCAACGTCTTTTTCCAGCTTGGCCAGTTCGGCATTGACATTTGCGGCCAGGGCCCTGGACTTTTCCTCAAGCCCGACTGCCGCGCCAACATCTTCGATCTTCTTCGCAATCGCACTTGCCTGCGGCGGCGTGTCCACCGTCACCATCGGCACTTCGCTGGCCTTCAGGATAGAGATAACGTCTGCGGGACCGGCGCCGTCTTCGGAAAGAATAAGGTCCGGCTTCTGCGACAATATCCCTTCAGAGGATAGGGCCCGCATATAGCCGACATCCGGCTTTTCCAGCGCTTGCGCGGGATAGCTGCTGGTGGAATCCCGCGCCACGATACGGTCGCCTGCGCCCAGTGCATAGAGAATTTCCGTCACCGTTCCGCCCACCGCGACAATGCGCTTTGCGTCCGGGTTGCCCTTGTCGGACGCATTGGCAGCAAGTGGCGAGACCGCAACGAGAACCGGGAGAAGGGCACCGAGCGTAAGAGAGCGGAGAAAAAACGGCATTGTCAAAACCCTGATGTGGACCGCGGGCGACACGCCCCCGCACATAAGTTGAGTTATTTGCACATCTTTTATGGCCGGACAATCTATAAGTGGAGTATTTTTGTTATCTTTGCTCTTTCCATTTCAGAAAACGCTGAATATCCTGCGCAGCACCAAAGTTTATGGAGACTGTAGATGTTTATTGCGATGAACCGTTTTCGTGTCGTTCCAGGTTTCGAAGAGGCATTCGAAACAATCTGGCGCGAGCGCAAACGCCACCTCAGCGAAATGCCGGGCTATCTGGAATTTCACATGCTGAAAGGTGCCAAGGCCGAAGATCACACGCTTTACGCCTCACACACTGTCTGGGCCACCAAGGATGATTTTACCGCCTGGACCAGGTCCGAACAGTTCCGCGCAGCCCATGCCAATGCTGGCAACAATCGCGGCAAGGTCGAATATCTCTCCGGCCCGCATTTCGAAGGCTTCGATGTCATCATCCACGAAGACAAGAACGGTGAAGACCGTCCGGTGGCAGCTTAAATATGAATGCGATTGTTGACGTGAACGAAGATCGCCGCGCCCGCGCCGAAGCTGCTCTCGCCGAAAAGCCCGATGGCGTGGTCGAAGCCATCGCCGCCAAGGCCGAGGTGACGCCAGCGGAAATTCTTGCGCTGCTGCCACCGGGAGCAGCCGTCTCTGCGCCAGCCGAAAAGTTCAATGACATCTGGAACGAGCTCCGCAGCTGGGGCGAGGTCCTGATGATCGTCCAGACGCCGGACATCGTCTTCGAGGTTCCCGGCCATCTGCCCGAGGGAACGGAAGGCCATGGCTGGTTCAACATCCATGGGGATAGCCCCATTGGCGGCCACATCAAGAAAGACAATTGCGCGTCGATCACCTTTGTCGATCGCGGCTTCCACGGTCGCCGCTCGCTTTCGGTCTGGTTCATGAATGCGGCGGGCAGCGCCATGTTCAAGCTTTTCGTTCGCCGCGATGAGAACAAGGAACTTCTGGCCGATCAGGTCACCAAGTTCGAAGCCTTGCGCGATAGCTTCACCGCCTGAAGCGTCGCGAGAGAGAAGCCGTTGCGCCACAATCACGCAACGGCTTCGAATGACGCATAGCCGAACCTGCTTTTGAACAGCCGATGTCGCTTCCGGCATGTCGCAGTCGTATTTCGTATTTTATGAATTCAACACATTGATCTGGAAGGCGTTTGGGCGCAGCGAAGGCTTTGCGCGGGCTACCCTCTTGCGCTATAGGCTTTCGCAGAGACTGCAAGGGAGCAGACAAGATGACGACCTATGTATTGACCGTAGCCTGCCAATCCGCACGCGGCATCGTTGCCGCCATTTCGGGCTATCTTGCGGGCAAGGGTTGCAACATTGTCGATAGCTCGCAGTTCGATGACCTCGAGACCGGTAAATTCTTCATGCGCGTGTCCTTCATCTCGGAAGAAGGCGTGTCCATGAAAGACATCACCGACGGCTTCCAGCCGGTTGCGGAACGCTTCGGCATGCAGTCGGATATCTTCAGCGATGGCGAGCGCACCAAGACCCTTCTCATGGTTTCCCGTTTCGGCCACTGCCTCAACGATCTGCTCTACCGCTGGAAAATCGGCGCGCTGCCCATCGATATCGTCGGCGTCGTTTCCAACCATTTCGATTACCAGAAGGTCGTCGTCAATCACGATATCCCCTTCCACCACATCAAGGTGACGAAGGACAACAAGCCGCAGGCCGAAGCGCAACTGCTGGACCTGATCGATAATACCGGCACGGAACTGGTGGTGCTGGCGCGTTACATGCAGGTTCTTTCGGACGAGATGTGCCGCAAGATGTCGGGCAAGATCATCAACATCCACCACTCCTTCCTGCCAAGCTTCAAGGGCGCCAACCCCTACAAGCAAGCCTATGAGCGCGGCGTAAAGCTGATCGGTGCCACCGCCCACTATGTCACCGCCGACCTCGACGAAGGCCCGATCATCGAACAGGACACGGTGCGCATCACCCACGCCCAGTCGGCGGACGATTACGTCTCGCTGGGCCGCGATGTGGAAAGCCAGGTACTGGCCCGCGCCATCCACGCCCACATCCACCACCGCACGTTCATAAACGGCAACCGCACCGTCGTCTTCCCGCCGAGCCCTGGCTCTTACGCATCTGAGCGGATGGGGTGAGCCATCTGGCTCATCGTGGTTCCCAAAAAATGAATAATTATTTTTGATAGTCAGCAACTGACCGCTCATGAGCCCGTTTCCTCTGCGTTGTCCAACTCAAGAGGCTTTCCTCATGAAAAAGCTCATCATTTCCGGTGCCGTGATCATGATTGCGGCAGGTACTGCCTTTGCTCAACAGCCACCACCTCCGCCGCCTCCACCTCCGGCACCGGCTGATGGTGCGGCAATGCCTGATGCTCCGCCGCCCCCGCCACCGCCAGGTCCCGGCGGCCCAAGAGACGCTGGTCCGCGTGAGGGTGGCCCGAGAGATGGCGGCCCGCGCGGTCACATGCCTCCACCCCCGCCCCCATCCAAGGGCGCGCATTTCCGCATCGAGCAGGGTGAAACCAAGATCGATATCAAATGCGCTGACGATGAGCCGATGAAGGCTTGCGCAGACATCATGATGCAGTTGATCGACAAGATGAACGAATAGCGCCTAAGTGTGAGGCGGCGCTAGAGTCTGTTTGGAAACTCGGCGGTGGAGAGCCGGGGAATGATTTTTGTGGCCTGCTAGAAGAAGATCGTAGTCGATATCCTTCGATATCGACAAGATTTTCGCCGCAGCAGGGCGCGAAAAGCATCGCCCGATCGACCCGTCCGAGTTTTCAAGCAGGCTCTTGTGGCGCCGTCTCACGAAAACAGGATAGAGGCTTTCAGCCCACGCTCGCCTGCCCCGTCGTCCAGAACCAGCCGCGCCTTGAACAGAGCGGCGATTTCTTCGACGATTGCTAAGCCCAGCCCAGCCCCCGGCGCCACATTGCCCTCCCCCCGCGCGAAGCGCTGGCGCACCATGGAGCGTTTTTCGGCGGGAATGCCGGGTCCGTTATCCTCCACCTCAAGACACGCCTTGCCCTCTATTTGCCGCACGCGCACGGTGATTTCAGAGCCGCGACCGGCATAGGCAATTGCATTATTGATGAGGTTCCCCAGCAATTCCCGCAGCAGCAGAGGCTGCGCAGGAACGGTTGCGGCATCCACCTCCTCGAAGCCCAGATCGATATCGGCTTCCGCCGCACTCGGCACATAATCCGCCGTCACCGATTGCGCGATTGCGACCAGATCGACCGTGATGAGGCTCTGCTTTTCGCCGGAGCCAGCCGCGTCGATATTCGCCATGCGCAGAAGCTGCGCGAGAATATGCTCCGCATGAGCAACGGATGCATCCCCCTTCTTCGCGGCGGCCTGCGCTTCTTCCAGCGTCGGCGCACGGGCGGCAAGGGCAAGCTGAGTGCGGATGATGGCAAGAGGAGTACGTAGCTGATGGCTGGCATTGCCGGTAAAATGCCTCAGCGCATCCAGCGCCGATTGAAGACGGACCATGAAGGAATTCACGGTTTCGACCAGGTTTTCCACCTCCACCGGCACGGATTGCTGGATGGGGTGAAGATCGTTGGGGCTACGCTCACCAATCGCCTCGCTCAACCTGTAGAGCGGGCGCAGCGAAATCGTCACCGCCACCCAGACGATGACGGCGGCACCGACGATCATCAGTAAAAGGCGAAGTGCCGAGCGCAGAATAATGGCACGCGCCAGCCGGCTGCGGGCAATTGTGGTTTCAGCCACCGTCACCGTAAAGGGTATGGAGTTGATGCCGGTCGATGCGAAACGCTGGATGCCTGCCACGCGGATCGGCTCTCCGCGAAACACCGCATCCACATATCGCGGACTATCCCCACGCAGATCGCTGACTTGCGGCAGGTTCTGATAGCCGGTCAGGAACTGACCATTCGGTCCATCGACCCGGTAGAAAACCCTGTCTTGCGCCGCAGATGTCAGCATTTCCAGCGCCACATAGGGAATATCGACTTCCAGCGTGTCGTCTTCCGAAACCACCACGCGCTCCGCAATTGCCAGCGCAGAGCCGGAAAGAACGCGGTCGGAGACGATATTGGCCGTGTTGATCGCCTCGCGATAGGTATCTGCCAGCGCCACGCAGCCGATGATCGCGGTGGAGACCAGAAGCCATCCCAGCAGGCGCCGCCGCAGCGAATAAGCGGCCTGCTTCATTCCGCGGCCTCTGCCAGTTTCTCCAGATAATAGCCGATGCCGCGCGCGGTCTTCACCGTCAGCCCATGCGGGGCAAGCCGCTTGCGCAACCGGCTGACATATTGCTCGATGGCGTTGCCGGAAAGCTCATCATCGAAGCCAGTCAAAGACTGGACGATTGCCTCCTTGGCCACCACCTTGCCTGCGCGCATGAACAGCACTTCCAGCAGCGCAACCTCGCGCGCCGGAATATCCAGCGGGTGGCCATCGGCGGAAAATGTGCGTGATGTCAGGTCGAAAGACACCTTGCCGAAGCTGACCAGCGAGGAGCGCAAGCCCGCATTGCGCCGAAGCAGCACGCGCACACGCGCTTCGAATTCGGCAATATCGAAGGGCTTGATCATGTAATCGTCGGCCCCGAGATCAAGGCCCCTCACCCGCTCCTCCGGAGTGCCGCGCGCCGTCAGGATCAACACGGCTGCCTTTTCCTGCCGCGCGCGCATGGAACGCAGCACTTCGATACCGTCTTTTTCCGGCAGATTGAGATCGAGAATGACGAGATCGAAATTTTCCGCAGCGATTGCCGCATCGGCAGAATGGCCGTCCGAAACCACGTCCACGGCATAGCCGCTGCCCCGCAAAAGCGCAGAAAGCCCTTCCGACAGAACCTGATTATCCTCCACCAGCAGAATGCGCACCCACCGTCTCCCCGTTGCCCGTGGAATTTATCGAAGCATCTTGCGCTTGTGAATGGCCCGCTTGTGAATTGTGGGGAGCTACGGCATGATCTTTTCATGCGTGTTATTCTCTGTCTCTGTCTCATCCTGCTCGGTGTTGCCCCTTCCCATGCCGAGCCCATGTTCTTTCCGGCCATTTCCGGCAAGACGGATGCGCAGACGCTGATCGTCTATTCATCGCTGGACGAACCCTTAGCTACCCCGATGATCGTCGGTTTCCAGAAGGCCAATCCAGACGTGGCCGTGTCCTATGAAGATATGCTGACCGGCGAAATCTACGACCGCATCGTGCGCGAAACGGATGCCGGAAAGCCGACGGCGGATTTCGCCTTTTCCTCGGCCATGGATTTGCAGGTCAAGCTCAGCAATGATGGCTATGCCCAGCGCTCCGATCTTCCCATGAGCGCGCGCTGGCCAGCATGGGCAAACTGGCGCAACACCGCCTATGCACTCACCTTCGAACCCGCTGTCTTCGTTTATCACAAGCCAAGCTTCGTCAACGAAAAGCCTCCCGCAAGCCGGGCGGAATTCGTGGATTATCTGGAGCGCCACGCCGCCGAAGTGCATGGCCGCATCGCCACTTACGATATCGAACGCTCCGGCGTCGGCTTTCTCTTCATGTCGCGGGATCAGGAACAGTTCGGCGATATATGGAGCGTCATCAAGAGCATGGGTGCGGCAGGCGTGAAGGTTTATTCCACCAGCTCCGCCATTCTGGAGCGCATTTCCGATGGCCGTTTCGTGCTGGGCTACAATATTTTAGGCTCCTACGCCGCAGACTGGGCCTCCCGCCATCCCGATGTCGGCATCATGCTGCCCAGCGATTACACCGTCGTCATGTCGCGCATCGGCCTCGTACCCCAGGCTGCGGCAAACCCGGACCTTGGACGGCGCTACCTCGAATTCTTCATGTCCACGGAAGGACAGACCATTATGGCGCGGCAGCTGCAAATTCCCGCCGTCAGCCCGGATGTGGCAGGGGAAAACACCGCCAACACCATGCAGGCCATCCACGGCGCTCAGCTGCGCCCCGTTCCCGTCAGCCCCGGATTGATGGTCTATCTCGATCAAGTCAAACGCGCCCGCATCATCGAGCGGTGGAACCAAGCTTTACGTTCTCAATAGCCCAAAGCAGAAATTAATAGACCGTAAACGCCCATCCTCATCCGCCGCGTCAGTTAAATGACAGCTTTATGTGGTGCTGTGCAATTCTTCTTTATCCCGTGGAGGCGGCTGATAAGGAAGCGGGAGGACATTCTCAGCGCATAAATCGTTTCAGGCCGCGTTTCCGCGCCTTTCACCGATCATGTGCTCCTCCTGTGGTCATAATCACAACAATGCCGAGAACGGCATTCACGGAGGGCTCACTTTGAAGCATTTTTTCCTCGCCTCGCTGCTCGCTGGCGCCATCGCTCTTCCCGCAACCGCTGCTGACTACACCATCATCGCACCGGCAAATCCGGGCGGCGGCTGGGACCAGACGGCACGTTCGCTGCAGACGGTTCTTCAGGAAGAAGGCATTTCCAAGAGCGTTCAGGTTCAGAACGTTCCGGGCGCAGGCGGCACCATTGGTCTCGCGCAGTTCGCCAGCCAGCAGAAGGGCAAGCCCAACGCGCTGATCGTCGGCGGCTATGTCATGGTGGGCGCTATCCTCACCAACAAGGCACCTGTCACGCTGAAGGAAGTCACGCCGATTGCGCGTCTGACCGGCGAATATGAAGCCATCGTCGTTCCGGCCTCTTCGGACATCCAGAACATCGGCCAGCTCATCGAGAAGCTGAAGAAGGATCCGGGCTCCGTTTCCTGGGGCGGCGGTTCTGCTGGCGGCACCGACCACATCACGGCTGGCCTGATTGCCAAGGCCGCTGGCGTCGATCCGACCAAGATCAACTACATCGCCTACTCCGGCGGCGGTGAAGCACTTGCTTCCATCCTCGGCGCGCAGGTCACGGCTGGCATTTCCAGCTACGGCGAATTCGAAAGCCAGGTAAAGGCCGGTACGGTTCGTATCCTCGCCGTTTCCAGCGAACAGAAGCTCGAAGGTGTGGACGCACCGACGCTGAAGGAAAGCGGCCTTGATGTCGTGATCCAGAACTGGCGCATGGTTGCAGCCCCTCCCGGCCTGACGCCGGAGCAGGAAAGGGCAGTGAGCGCCGACATCGAAAAGCTGGCCAAATCCGCCAAGTGGCAGGAAACCCTGAAGACCAAGGGCTGGATGGACACCTATCTCGCCGGTGATGCCTTCAAGCAGCAGCTTGCGAAAGACACCGCTTCCACCGAAACCATTCTCAAAGACATCGGACTGGTAAAATGAGCCAGGGTTCATCCCCTTCCCAACCCACAAAGCGCCGCCCTGATTGGGCGGCGTTCGCGATCGCCGTCTTTCTGGTGATCGTCGCCGCCGTGATCTTCTGGGATTCGGCACGTCTTGCCAGCGTCACCGGTTATTCGCCTGTCGGCCCGGCCACCGTTCCTTACGCCATTGCCTTCTGTCTTGTCGGTCTGGCCATATGGACCGCGTTCGAAGCTTGGCGCAATGAATTCCCGGTCCGCGACAAACAGGAACTGGGACCCGTCTTCTGGGTCGTCGCCGGTCTTGCCGCGCAGATGCTGCTCCTGAAGATCGCCGGATTCTCGATTGCCACCGGCCTGCTCTTTGCCTTCACGGCCCGCGCCTTCGGCAAACGCAAGCTCTGGTTCTCGATCCCCGTCGGCATCGCGTTCAGCTTCGTCATCTGGGTCATTTTCGCCCAGCTGCTGCAACTGTCGCTGCCTGCCGGACCTCTGGAACGGCTGTTCTTCTAACCGCCGGTCCAACCCAAACAACAAAGACAAGAAGCCTTCGGACCTGCGTTTTACACGCAGCAAAGGCTTCACCCGACAGGGGGACATCTGTCCATGAGCACATTCGAATTTCTCTTGCACGGTCTTGAGGTTGCAGCGCAACCCATGAACCTGCTCTACGCCCTGATCGGCGTAACCCTCGGCACCGCCGTCGGCGTTCTGCCCGGCATCGGCCCGGCGCTGACCGTGGCGCTGCTTCTGCCGGTCACTTACCGGCTCGATCCTGCCGGATCGCTCATCATGTTCGCCGGTATCTATTACGGCGGCATGTATGGCGGCTCGACAACGTCGATCCTCCTGAACACACCCGGCGAAAGCGCATCCATCGTGACCGCGCTCGAAGGCAACAAGATGGCCCGTGCAGGTCGCGGAGGACCGGCGCTTGCGACTGCCGCAATCGGCTCCTTCGTCGCTGGCCTCATCGCCACAATCGCGCTTGCTTTCGTGGCACCTTATATCGTCAAGCTGGCGCTGGTGTTCGGCCCGCGTGAATATTTCGCGCTGATGGTCCTCGCCTTCGTCACCGTGTCGTCTGCCTTCGGTGACTCGGCGCTACGTGGCCTCACCTCGCTCTTCATCGGCTTTGCGCTGGCCATCGTCGGCATCGACCAGTTGACCGGCCAGACCCGCATGAGCTTCGGCATTCCCGATCTGCTCGATGGCGTCGAAGTCACCACGCTCGCCGTCGCCATGTTCGCCATCGGTGAAACGCTGTTCATCGTCGCACAGGGTCAGAACGGCCCGGACAAGGTCGAAGCCGTCAAGGGTTCTGTCTGGATGACGGCTCAGGATTGGGCACGGTCCTGGAAGGCATGGCTGCGCGGTACGCTCATCGGCTTCCCGATTGGCGCAATGCCTGCGGGCGGCGCTGAAATCGGCACGTTCCTGTCCTATGCGACGGAAAAGAAACTGTCCAAGCACCCGGAAGAATTCGGCCACGGCGCCATCGAAGGTGTTGCAGGTCCGGAAGCAGCAAACAATGCGTCTGCCGCCGGTACGCTCGTGCCGTTGCTGACGCTCGGCCTGCCGACGACAGCAACCGCTGCCATCATGCTTGCCGGCTTCCAGCAGTTCGGTCTCCAGCCCGGCCCGCTTCTGTTCGCCACCAATCCGCAGCTCGTCTGGGGTCTGATTGCCAGCCTGTTCATCGCCAACGTCATGCTGCTGGTTCTCAACCTGCCGCTGATCGGCCTCTGGATCAAGCTTCTGACCATTCCAAAGCCATGGCTCTATGCAGGCATCCTGCTGTTCGCAACGCTCGGCACCATCGGCGCCAACCCATCGGTGTTCGAACTCGGCATGCTTCTGGCCTTCGGCATTCTCGGCTACATCATGCGCATCTTCGGCTACCCGATTGCGCCAGCCGTGGTCGGCCTCATCCTTGGCCCGCTTGCCGAACAGCAGCTGCGCCGCGCACTGGCCATCGGTCAGGGTGATCCCGCTGTGCTGTTCACCTCGCCAATCGCTGTCGGCCTCTTCCTCGTTGCCGCTGCCGCCTTCATCATACCGCTAATCATGCGCATCCGCGGACGTGGCGAGGTGCTGACACAGCTTGCAGCAAACGAAGACTGATAGACCCGAAACATGTCTCCCAAGACATTTTCCGGCCCCGCATCCAGACACGGATGCGGGGCTTTTTTATGCGGAACTGTCGGGAATGGGGTAGAGTTAGGCAAGCACAATGAACTCGCCTGATCCTTGGAGCCTCCATGCGAAAACTTGCTATTCTTCTCGTCTTAGGCCTTGCCTCCTGCACCACGGCAGGTTCAGCGGTGGAGCCCATTCCCGGAAGCATCACCTATGGCGGCCAGCCGCGAGGTAAGTTGACGAAGGCGCCGGTGGGCAGCACATTCAGCCATGATTTCAGAACGCAGGATGGGCGTTTGGCATTCGAGACCTATCGTATCGAAGCAGACCGTTCGCTGACCCTGTTGAACCGTGAAATCGTCAGCGACTTCCCGGAAAATTAGTGCGAGTGGAACGAGTAAAGCCTCCGTCCGTTGCTCTCCTGAATACCGCCTAAGCGGAGCTCTTCCGCATGTTCAGGAGATGAAAATGAAGACACACAAGACCAGAAACGATCTGCCTTCCAACGCCAAAGCCACCGTTATCGGCCTGTTGAACGAGGCGCTCGCTTCCGTTATCGATCTGGCGCTCGTCACCAAGCAGGCTCATTGGAACCTGAAGGGCCCGCAATTCATCGCAATCCACGAGCTTCTCGATAAATTCCGCAAGCTGCTGGACAATCACAGCGACACGATTGCGGAGCGCGCAGTGCAGCTTGGCGGCACCGCGCTGGGCAGCCTACAAACCGTATCCTCGACGTCCAAGCTGAAGGCCTATCCAACAGATATCTACAAGATTCAGGATCATCTTGCCGAGCTGATCGAGCGCTATGGCGATGTAGCCAACCTCATTCGCAAATCCATCGATGAAGCGGACGATGCGGGCGACGCCAACACGGCGGATATTTTCACTGCCGCATCGCGCGATCTCGACAAGTCGCTCTGGTTCCTGGAAGCCCACGTGCAGGAAAAAGCCTGACACGAAAAAGCGCCCGGCTCGCCGGGCGCTTTGCGCATTCGTTCAACCGATCAATGACGGCGCAGCACGGCCTTACCGATGTCGCGCAACATTTCATGATCGAGAATGCCACGCTGGGCACTTCTGATCAGAACCGCTGCACACTCATTGGCAACAGAACTGCTGCGATCTTCGAGGCACTCGAAACAAACGCCATCGAATATTGTCTGAAGATCAGTAACCTGCTGGGGCGACAATTGCGTGCCCACACGTTGAAAAGCCACGTAAGACAAGGCTTATCCTCCCGAGACAATGCCAAGTAAGCGTTTCAATTTTTATGAACTGTTAACGTTTTACACCTCAACGAATCAGATGTCGAATCCGATTTTCGCGATTTATCAATGACTAAATTCTTGGAACTTCGTCTTTATCCAACCGTTATTCGATTGTCTGGAAACAAGGAGACATATCAATGGACTGGAACCGAGTTGAAGGAAACTGGAAGCAGGTCAAGGGCAAGATCAAAGAACAGTGGGGTAAACTCACCGATGACGATCTCGACCAGATCGCAGGCAAGCGAGACCAGCTCGAAGGCAAGATTCAAGAGCGCTATGGCATCGAGAAGGACCGGGTAAAGACCGACGTCGACACTTGGTACGACCGCCAGACTTGGCACTGATCGTAATAAAAACACCGGGCGCCGCTTAATGCGGACGCCCGCTTTTTCCGGAAACTATTGCCGTGTCAGGCCAGACGTCAGCAGACGCTCCACGGTCACATCCATCATGCTGCCGATCCCTCTCACAGGATCGCCCTGCTCATCATAGACCATCCTGCCATCGACGCGAACCCAGCGCATGGCACCGCTCTGGAGGACGAGAGGATATTCCTCGTGGTAGAGCGTCCCATCCAGAAGGCAGTCATGAATAGCCTTGGCAATCTTCTCGCGATCTGATGGCGCGATCTTTTCGATGAAGGCCTCGATTGGAAGACCCTCAGCACCTTCCATTTCAGAAAACTCAAATATAGCGGCACAAACCTTATCGAGACATACGAGATTTTCCAGAATGTCCCAAGTGTAATACCCGGTTTCCCTAATTGCTCTGCCGTCCGGACAATCCATTACCCCCTCCAGCCCTTGGTCGTGCCCTCACCAAGATAGTTTAGATCGAAGAATTGATAGCTTGCGAAGAAAACTGACCTGAGGGAACATTTGTTCCCCTGCATTTCATTAGAGTACTCTAACATTAAACCTTGTATTCCGTGAAGCAGGAGGCGCGTATCGGGCGGTAGGTATCCACGTATACGCAGGAAACACGGCAGAGCAACCAACAATTGGCTCTGTACGCTGCGTGACATTGGTTGCCATTCAACGGGTGCACAACAGAAGCGTTTATTTATATATCCTCCATTTCGGTACTGAGAACCAGTTTTAGAGTATTAGGAAATGCAATTTATGAAGCTGAATTCACTAGACAATTTTGTGATGAAAACTGCGAAAGTTGACCAAAGTCACTTTACTAAAATTTTACTGATTGCCGGTTGTATCTATATTAGATTCGCGCATGAAGCGCCGCTTTCCCAGTATCGTTAGAGTTTTAGAATGACCAGTATTCTCACAAATACGGGGGCGATGACTGCGCTCCAAACATTGCGCCTGACCAATAGTCAGCTCGGCGAAACACAGGACCAGATATCCTCCGGGCTTCGCGTTCAAACTTCCTCGGACAACGTCGCCTATTGGGCAATTGCCACCACGATGAAGTCGGACAACAAGGCAATCAATGCCGTGCAGGATGTTCTGGCGCTCAGCTCCGCGGTGATCGACACGACTTATGCTGCCGCCGACTCGTCTATCGAGGTGATGTCCGAAATCAAGAGCAAACTCGTCACCGCCGGAGAACCCGCCGCAGACCGGGAAAAGCTGAACGAGGACATCACCGGGCTGAAGAATCAGTTGAAAGCTGTTTTGCAGGCAGCGTCCTTCAACGGCGAGAACTGGCTATCGTGGAATACGCCAAAGGATTCTCCCGACAAGCAGTTGATAAGCTCCTTCATCCGCAATTCAGACGGCTCAGTCCAGCTCGGCCACACGACCTACGAGATCAATCTGCCGCAACCGCGCACGGACACGAACGTCCAGTATTTCGTCGATAATGGCGGCTCCGGCGAATACGGCATCCTTTCGAGCGAAGCCTTTGCAGTGGCGGTAGGCTCGGCACAGAATTACATCATCATTCCCGGCGCAACGGCCCCATCTTCAGCCGTGGAACTGACAATAGACGACGAGACGACCAGCGATGAACTGAACGACATGCTGAATACGGTCGATGCCATGACCAAACAGATGACGAACATGGCAACGGATCTCGGCTCGATCTCTTCCCATCTGGAACGAAGCAGCAATTTCGCAGCCAAGCTGAGCGACACCCTCGAATCCGGCATCAGCCGCCTGGTGGATACGGACATGGAGGAAGCCTCCGCCAAGCTCTCAGCCCTGCAAAGCCAGCAGCAACTGGCAATCCAGTCGCTGTCCATAGCGAATTCCTATTCCAGCAACCTGCTGACGTTGTTCCGGTAAACGATAGCTTTTAGGCCGACCTTAGTCTGAATAGCTGCGCGACGCAAACAATCCAAACGCTTGCCGGTCTTTCGGCAAGCGTTTACTCGTCAGCCAACTGGCAACAAAACATGCTGAGTGGAAGAGCGCTTGGTTTGCGCTTTGTGCAAATAAGAGAAGAATGATCGGATTTTGTGGTAGTGGTAGCGGGAGAGGGACTTGAACCCCCGACACGCGGATTATGATTCCGCTGCTCTAACCACCTGAGCTACCCCGCCACAGAGGCACGTGACAGTTTTGTGACCGCCCGTTCCATCAGGATGAGCGGCTTATAAGGTGCCGCTCCCTAAAGTGTCAAGCGCAACATGCGCAAAAAGTCGTCTTTCTACAGCGTGCTTCACGCCCGCTCGCTTCAGGCGGCGACGGGACCGGTGAGCAAGGCTTTCAGAGATGCTTCGGCCTCTACCGAACGCTCGGATCGGTCGATGAAACCGCCGCCATAAACGCGTGCATCGGCACCGGGCGCGGAATAGAGGACGCAGGCTTGGCCCGGTGCAATACCCGCTTCGCCGACGGAAAGATCGACGTAAATGCCCTTTTCATCGCAATAAAGCATAGCCTCGGCTGGCGGGCGCGTGGAGCGCACCTTGGCGAAGCAGGAGAAGCCGTCTTTGGCATCGATGTCCAGCGCACCGTCACCCAGCCAGTTCATGTCACGCAGATAAACGCGATGCGTTTCCAGCGCCTCTCGCGGGCCGACAATCACGCGGCGGCCTCTGGCGTCCAGATGGACGACATAGAGCGGCTCGCCCGTTGCAACACCTATGCCACGGCGCTGGCCAATCGTGTAATGAACGATACCATCGTGGCGACCCAGCACCCGGCCATCCAGATGGACGATATCGCCTACAAGAGCCGCATTCGGCTTCAGCTTGTTGATGATATCGGTATATTTGCCCTGCGGCACGAAACAGATGTCCTGACTATCGGCCTTCTTGGCGACAACGAGACCCATCTCTTCCGCAAGTTCGCGCGTTTCGGCCTTGGAGAGACCACCCAGCGGAAAGCGCAGATAATCGATCTGTTCCTGTGTGGTCGCAAACAGGAACCAGCTCTGGTCACGGTCGCTATCGATAGGGCGATAGAGCGCACGCCGGTTCGGATGGCCCGGCACCGGGTTGAGGCGGGAGCGGATATAGTGGCCGGTCGCCAGCGCATCTGCGCCAAGTTCCTGAGCGGTCGCCAAGAGATCGGCAAACTTGACCGTCTGGTTACAGGCAACGCAGGGCACGGGCGTTTCGCCCATCGCATAGGCTTCCGCGAAGGGATTGATCACGGTCTCGCGGAAACGCGCTTCGTAATCAAGAACATAATGCGGAATGCCAAGCGTTTCGCAAACCCGGCGCGCGTCATCGATATCCTGTCCAGCGCAGCAGGAGCCCGCGCGGTGCACGGCAGCGCCATGGTCGTAAAGCTGAAGCGTGATGCCGAGGACATCATAGCCCTCTCTTTTCAGAATTCCCGCAACTACGGAGGAATCCACGCCACCGGACATGGCGACGACAACCCGGGTGTCTTCCGGCTTCTTGTCAAAGTCGAGCGTATTCAAGTTTTTTCCAATCGTCAGTCATAACGGGGGTAAAGGCCCCGCCGCCTGTCGTCAAATCCGTGTTCACCAAGGGGAACCGTCCAGATTTTCAAGCGCTGCATATAGAAAGAAATGCCGAAAAACGCAAGTACAGGGCGGTTTGCGCCGCCCTGTACTTAAAGTTTGAACGTCATGTCTGGATCAGGCGCCCGCAGTCTTCTGACTGTCGCCCAGCCACTTGTCGCGCTCCCGCCACAGGGCCGGGATGGAGAGCATGGCAATACCCACAGCGGCAATCACCGTCTTCTGCAACTGGGTCAACTCCGCGGTGCGACCATCCAGATAGTAGATGCCGTAGACGATTGCGACGTGCCAGACATAGACCTGCAGCGAATGGCGACCGAGCAGCTGGAGGAACTTCAGCGACAGCACCCAGATCACACCGGTAGCAAACTTCTGCACGATGGGGTTATGATGCTTCGGACCAGCGATGATCAACCATGTGAGGCCAACACCGACGGCCAGGAAGTTGATGAGATAGACGGGACCGAAGTCGGCACGGATTTCCATGGTGGAGAACTTGCCCAGCATGAATTCCGGCATAAGGTTCCAGGCGGTTGCGATACGCAGCGGCACGAAGAACAGGCAGACGATCAACGCGGCCTTGGCAATCCAGCTGCGCTGCGGCGAAAAGATCTTGGTCCACGGAATACGGTTCTGAGCCGTCATCGCACCCAACACGAGCGCCGTGTAGAAAACCAGCTGCCAGCCGAACAGATTGAAGCTGACACGAATGCCCTGCTCGTCCGCACCCTTCACGATCTCATTCATAGGCGTGGTGAACAGCTGCTGGAGACCCAGCTGGCCAGCCATCCACACCAGAAGCGAACCGGCCATGACGTAAGCCCACTTGCCATCGAGGCAGAGTTTTACCAGGAAGGGCGCAAAAATCATGTAGACGATATACTGCGGTAGAATATCCATGAAAGTGGGCTGGAAGAGGAAGGTAGCGATGGCCGCAAGACGCAATGGATCGTCGAAGGACGTCATGCCGAGCCAGTTGTACCAGATATAAGGCGCATGCGGGATGACCATGCGGGCGAACAGCACCGCAATCACAAGGCCCATCGCGTATTTGTAAAGCTCGAGTGCCCGGCTCCAGATGAGGTCCCGGCCATTCTCATAGCCGTATTTCACCATCTTGCGCGCATAGACCATGCCGATCAGCAGGCCGGACAGGAACACGAAGCCCTGCGCATCTTCCACGAAAGCGAACTGGCGGTGGTTGATTTCAACAAGCCAGAAGCCGCCGGCGAATACCAGATGGTTGATCAACATAAAGACGAGGAAGTAACCGCGCATCCCGTCGATCAGGTCGAAGCGTTTCATCTCGATAGTTCTCCATTCCGCGGACCGCGCTCTGCCCGGTCACCTCTTTCCTTGCTCGGGTTCAGCCCGAAACTGTGGCCGAAATCTGGGTTGTCAACGCGGTTTTCCGGCGGGAGTTCCGCTTAGGAGAGCATTTTGCAACGATTGCTGCTCTCACATTGACGTGTGCAAAACCTAACTAGGAGTAGGCAACTGAATGCCGGATGAATGAAAAATGGCGAGAAAAAGGTGCTGAAGCGACGCCGCTCACTGGCCACAGCAGCAGCCCCCGCCAGATCGCCTGCTCACCAGGAGATTGAGCGCCTTAACGAAAATGGCGCCGAGAAAACTCGACGCCATCAACTTTTTTCAAATTAATTTCAGGTCTTACAGCCTGTTCAAGAATTGCCGCTTGCAGCCGACCGGCGGCGATTACTGGCTAGGCTCAGGACTCATTAATCGAGCCAGTAGCAGCAAGTTGCTGCGATGAGGATTGCGGATAGGAAGGTGTGAGCGCATCGGTCGTATCGGGTGGCGATGCGCCTCCAATCCTTGATCCTACCAAACATGTTCTCGATACGATATCTTTGCCTATAGAGGACTTTGTCGTAGTGGGCCGGGTTGCGTCGCTTCTTACGTGGTGGGATGCAGGGTGAAATGCCTTTGTCTTTCAATCCATTGCGGAACCAGTCGGCGTCGTAACCACGATCTGCCAGTAATTCCTTGGCTTTGGGTAGGCGATCAAGCAGGTGCCGGGCACCCTGATAGTCGCTGGCCTGACCCTGAGTGAGGAAAAACAGCAAGGGCCGTCCCAAGCCGTCGGTGACAGCGTGTAGCTTGGAATTCAGGCCGCCTTTCGTTCGTCCGATGCAGCGGGAAAGAGCCCCTTTTTTAGCAGGCTGGCTGCGGTGCGATGGGCTTTCAAATGGGTGGCATCGATCATCAGCCTGTCGGGTTGACCTGCCTTCCCCGCAAGTGCCTCGAAGATTCGGTTGAAGACGCCGAGCCTGCTCCAGCGGACGAACCGGTTATAAAGCGTCTTATGTGGACCGTATTCCTTCGGCGCATCCTTCCATTGAAGTCCATGTTTCAACGCGTAAATGATGCCGCTCACGACCCTCAGATCATCCACGCGCTCGATGCCGTGGGCAAGAGGGAAATAGGGCCGGATGCGGTTGAACTGAGATGGCGTCAGCAAAAACAAATCACTCATGGCAAGTCCTCCTACCATGAGTGAATCAAAAGATCGTCAAATTGGAAAGGATGATTAATTAATAGGGCCTGAGCCTAGACTGTTAAGCAGCCGCCTGAATCGCAGCCACCTGCCACTCGGAACCGTCCTTGCGGACAAAGGTCCACATCTCGACCGATTCTTCCGGCTTGTTCTCGTTGCCTTCGATCACCTTGCCCGTGCTGCGGTCGCGCATCACGTCGATTGCGGAATAGCGCATGGCAACCGTCGCGTAATCCTGACCTTCCTCGTGCCAGGCCTCAGCCACATCGCCTTGCAGCAGAGTAACACCGCGAACATCGTTCTTGACGCCGCTGGTGGCATTGTCGCTGAGTTCCTCAGCAAGGTAGGACATCGCTTCCGGCGTAGTGAGCTTGCGCAGCGAGCCATAATCTTCCGCGCCATAGGCTGCCTGCACCTTTTCCAGCATGTGCTGGAATGTTTCGAGGTCACCCTGCGTCACGCCGATTTCATCGCCTTCCGACATGGCGTTTGCATGCGGAACCGGCTTGGCTGCCACGGGCGCGGCTGCCGCTGCGGCAGCACCACCGAACGAACCGGCCTTTGAGCCCATCTGCGGAATCTTGAAGCCGCCCATGCCGCCCTGTCCCGAGCCCTGATTATTGCCCTGCTGCGAATAATCGTTGCGGGCATTGTTGGAGCCGGAGGCGCCACCGAAAGCGGGCTGGCCCTGACGGCGCGATGCGAAAAAGCGCATGGCAAGCATCACCAGGCCACCGATCAGCAGCACCTGCAACAGCATGCCGAAGAAACCGGCCATACCGCCAAAGCCGCTGCCCATCAGCATGCCGAACAGACCGCCCATCAACAGGCCGCCCATGAGACCACCCATCATGCCGCCAAACATGCCACGGCCCTGCTGAGGAGCCTGCGCGCCGGGGCGTGCTGCCTGAGATGTGCCCGGCGTTGCCTGATTGGTATTCGGCGTCATGCTACGATTGATCGGCGCGGCCTGGCCCGGCGCCGTGCTTGTTGCAGGCGGAGCCGAAAAGGTGCGCGTGCCACGGCTGCCGAGACCACCGCTTGCGCGACGTGCTTCCGCCATATCCACAGCCACGAATGAGACCGCGATCCCCAAAGCGGCAACCGCGAACAAACCTTTAAAGCGCCTTATGGCAGCAAACATTGTCATCTCCTGTTGAGCCGCCCTCCCATTGAGCGGCATTTTGTGACGTCGATATAGCAACTATGGATCATCATTTTTAGGGAGATGGCATAAAATTTTTCGTGATATGCAACCATAGATAAATTCCTCTGTGCAAACACAAAAAACCCGGCGCAAACCATGTCTGCGCCGGGCTGTAAGATCGATACCGAAAACGGCTGATTTTAGTCGACGTTGAACGTCAGCGGCTTGACCTGACGGATGGCCGGATTGGCGCGCAGCTTGTCCAGAACGTCTTCGGAAACCGGACCATCGACATAGAGAAGCGCAATGGCATCGCCGCCATTGGCTTCGCGGCCCAGCTGGAAGTTGGCGATGTTGACGCCGGCCTCACCGAGCGTTGTGCCCATGAAGCCGATCATGCCGGGAACGTCTGTGTTGGTGATGTAGATCATGTGCTGACCGACATCGGCATCCATGTTGATGTTCTTGATCTGGATGAAGCGTGCCTTGCCATCCGAAAACACCGTGCCGGCAACCGAGCGAACCTGATTTTCGGTCTTGACCGTCAGTTTGATGAAGCCGTCGTAAACGCCGGTCTTGTCGCGCTTGACTTCGGAAAGGATGACGCCCTTTTCCTTGATCATGACAGGCGCGGAAACCATGTTCACATCGGCCACCTGTGGACGGATGAGACCGGCCAGCAGCGCCGATGTCAGCGCCTTGGTGTTCATGTTGGCGGTTGCGCCGTCGTACAGGATTTCGATTTCCTTGGTGGCGCTTTCCTGCACCTGACCGACGAAGGAGCCGAGAACGTCTGCCAGCTTGATGAATGGCTTCAGGCGCGGCGCCTCGTCAGCAGTGATCGAAGGCATGTTGATGGCGTTGGAAACGGCACCCTTTACGAGGTAATCCGACATCTGCTCGGCAACCTGAAGTGCCACGTTTTCCTGTGCTTCCGTGGTGGAAGCACCAAGATGCGGCGTGCAGACGACATTCGGCAGGCCAAACAGTGGGCTTTCCGTTGCAGGCTCGACTTCGAACACGTCGAAACCGGCACCGGCAACATGGCCGGACTTGATGGCTTCGGCCAGAGCCGCCTCATCCACCAGACCGCCACGGGCGCAGTTGATGATGCGAACGCCGGGCTTGGTCTTGGCAAGGTTTTCCTTGCCCAGAATGCCGCGCGTCTTGTCCGTCATCGGAACGTGAAGCGTGATGAAATCGGCCTGCGCCAGCAGCTCGTCCAGTTCGACCTTCGTTACGCCCATTTCCTGCGCGCGCTCTGGAGAAAGGAAGGGGTCGTAGGCAAGAACATTCATCTTCAGGCCAAGGGCACGCGAGCAGACGATGCCGCCAATATTGCCCGCGCCGATAACGCCGAGCGTCTTGCCGGTGATTTCGACACCCATGAACTTCGACTTTTCCCACTTGCCTTCCTGCGTGGAGGCATCAGCAGCAGGAAGCTGGCGAGCAACCGCAAACATCAGCGCAATGGCGTGTTCAGCGGTCGTGATCGAGTTGCCGAAAGGCGTGTTCATGACGATGATACCGCGACGCGAAGCGGCAGGAATATCCACATTGTCGACGCCGATACCGGCGCGGCCGATGACCTTGAGGTTGGTCGCAGCTTCGATCAGCTTTTCCGTCGCCTTGGTAGCGGAACGGATGGCCAGACCATCGTAATTGCCGATGATTTCGGCCAGCTTATCCTTGTCCTTGCCGAGTTTCGGCTGGAAATCGACTTCGACGCCGCGATCGCGGAAAATCTGGACGGCGGTTTCCGACAGTTCGTCAGATACGAGTACGCGAGGTGCCATGGTGTGGGCTCCTTGAAAAGGGTTCAGTCTTGAGAATGAGGCATGGTCGGCCCTGCCGTGGCAGGGCCGGAATAGATCAGGCAGCAGCCTTGAAAGTCGCAGCCTTCTGCGTTTCAAATGCCCACTTCAGCCAGGGCATGACGGCCTGCATATCAGCCGTTTCGATGGTTGCACCGGCCCAGATGCGAAGGCCGGAAGGCGCATCGCGGTAAGCACCGATATCGAGCGCGACATTTTCCTTTTCGAGAAGGGAAACCATGCCCTTGGCGAAATCGGCCTGCGCGGCCGCATCAAGCGCTGCAACATCGCGGCAAACGATCTTGAGGCAGACGGAGGTGTTGGAGCGCGTCTCATCGACAACCGCCAGATTGGCGATCCAGTTATGCTCGGCCACGAAGTCGAAGATGACCTTCGCGTTGGCATCGGCACGCGCCATCAGGGCGTTGAGGCCACCGAGGTTTTTCGCCCATACCAGCGCATCGATATAGTCTTCGACGCAGAGCATGGACGGCGTGTTGATGGTTTCGCCGGTGAAGATACCTTCGATCAACTTGCCGCCGGATGTCATGCGGAAAATCTTCGGCAGCGGCCAAGCAGGAACATAAGTCGTCAGACGCTCTACGGCGCGTGGCGAAAGAATGATGACACCATGGCCACCCTCGCCGCCCAGAACCTTCTGCCAGGAGAAGGTGGTGACATCCAGCTTGGCGAAATCGAGATCCTGCGCGAATGCGGCAGAGGTGGCGTCGCAAATGGTCAGGCCCTTGCGATCAGCCGGAATGAAATCTGCATTGGGAACGCGAACACCAGAGGTGGTGCCGTTCCAGGTAAAGACCACATCACGATCGAAATCGATTGTGGAAAGGTCTGGAAGAACGCCGTAATCGGCTTCGATCTTGCGCACGTCCTTCAGCTTCAGCTGCTTGACGACATCGGTCACCCAACCGGCACCGAAGCTTTCCCACGCCACCATATCGACGCCGCGTTCACCGAGCAGCGACCAGAGGGCCATCTCAACGGCACCGGTGTCGGATGCAGGAACGATACCGATACGATAATCGGCAGGAACGTTCAGAATTTCACGAGTGAGGTCGATGGCCTGCTTCAGCTTGGCTTTGCCAACCTTGGCGCGATGCGAACGACCAAGCGGTGCATCGGCGAGAGCTTCTAGCGACCAACCGGGACGCTTCGAGCAGGGACCAGAAGAGAAATGCGTATTGCCCGGACGGACGTCCGGCTTCACTATATCTGTCATTTGACTACCCTTTCAGATAGGCGCCTCTCGTTAGGGAGAGGTGTCCTGACGCCGTTGCTATTCCTGTGCCCCGTCACAGTCAAGCGGAATATGTCGCAGCCAAAAAGAATCTTGGTCCGTCTGCGCCACCGATAGCTGATCTGCAAAGCAAAACCGCCCGCATCCGGAAGGATACGAGCGGTTGGATTTTTAGACCGTCTCTGTGACGATTACTTGTAAACAGCTGGCTGCAGCGGAATATCTGCTGGCGGCATGTACTGGGCGGTATCGCAACCGTTGAAGACGTAGCGGCCACCGACACGCACTTCGTGCGAAGTGATGCCCTTGCTACGACCGTTGCCGGAGTTGCCGCCGGAACCGATACCAAACATCTCGCCGCTGCCGATCTGGCGGAAACGATAGCCGACATCGGCCTTGAGGTTACAGGTAACGTCGATGGATGCACCCGCCATCAGAGCATATGCAAAGCGCCAGTCGCCTTTTCCGCCCCATTCGCAATCAGCGCCGCCGCAGGAATTTGCGAGCTTCAGATTATCCCACTTCACATAAGCGCCACCGATACCGGCACCGAGATATGGCGTAAAGCGACCATATGTTCCAAGGTCGACATAGGCGTTTGCCAAGAGGCTGTATGCACGCACGGATGTACGGAAATCGTCCGTGCCACCACCGGCCGCAGGGCCCGTTCCACGAAAATTGGACTTGGCCATATAGTCGAACGTCAGGTCAGTGCGCAGGTAGTTGTTGATCTGGTAACCGACACCGGCACCGACGAGGAAGCTGTCCTTCATCGAGGTGCTGCTGGAGTGGACCGTCTCAAGCGCAGGCGTACCGCCGGTCGCACGGCTGAACTCAAAGCTACGTGCCTTGTTGAAAGAATATCCAACATCACCACGAAGGTACCAGCCGCTGGCTTCCTGAACCTGAATTTCTGGTGCGGCTTCGAACGCGGCTGGTGCTGGCTGATAAACATCAGCGGCGAAGGCATGTTGACCTGCCATCAAGACGGCGACGACACCGATCAGGCTCTTCTTCATAGTGGTTGGCTCCATAAGCGGCCTTACGCGCTCCCCGGCGTAGACCTGTGAATTCTTCACTTACGAAACCTGAATGAAAATGGTTAAATGACGATTAAAATTCTTTTTAATCCACCCGGCTTTGCTAACAAATAAAATGAATACTTTGCTAATGCCGGTTATGCTGCGGCTCTCTGCGCGCAAAATGTCACCCGTCCCAAAGCCGGACATAACCGGGTGTGCGGCCTCAAAACGCAACCAGCGGGCTAAAGTAGAATAATATTTTATTAGCTATCATTATTTTATCAATCGCAACAATGTTAGCCTATGATCAGTATAGATCGGTCATAGACGACGGAAAAGAAGAATAAATTCCTCTTCCATCTATCGAAAATGATCATCCAGCGGCAACTCCACCTTGAATACCCGGAAGCTCCACACCGTGTTTCAAGCCTCGGCATATGCACGCCGATCATGGAGAACGCGAACGAGAATTGCCGCAACCTCTTTCCGAGTATATTTCATTGAACAATATCGGTTTGAAAAACATCACAGATTTCATACGGGTTTCAGACGAAAATCCGGAGCTTCTAAAAGCACAATATCGTGCTTTCTGTCGGCAGATGCCGATGATGTATTTCATTTTGATGTCGAGTACCTGGGCGTTGGCAATCACGCATAAAGCCGTGGCACCCGCCTGGCTGACCATGACCGTGCCTTGCCTGTTCACGCTTTTAAGCGCAACGCGCATGATCTTCTGGTGGCGCTCGCGCAATGTTCAGCCAACAGCCCAGCAGGCCTATGCCGCCATGAAGCGCACGAACCGTCTGGCGGTCGGCATCGCGCTGGCCTTCACCACATGGTCCTATCTTCTTTACCCTTATGGCGATGCGTTTCAGAAATCGCATATCGCCTTCTATATGTCGATTACCGTCATTTCCTGCATTTTCTGCCTCATGCATCTGCGCTCGGCCGCGCTCATCGTCACAGCCATCGTCAACGGCACCTTCATCGTCTTCTTTACGCTGACCGGTCATCCGACCTTCGTCGCCATTGCCATCAATATCCTGCTGGTCTGCTTCGGCATGCTGGCCGTGCTGATGATCAATTACGACAATTTCGAACGGATGGTACTCGCCCAGCAGAAAACGGAAGCGCTCAGCAACGAAAACCTGCGCCTTGCGAACATCGATAGCCTGACGGGCCTGCCCAATCGCCGCGCCTTCTTCCATCATCTCGAAACCTCCTTCAAACAGGCCGTGGAGCAAAACAAGCGACTGGCCGTCGGCGTCATCGATCTGGATGGCTTCAAGCCGGTCAACGATCTCTATGGTCATTCCGCCGGGGATCGGCTGCTGGTCGAGGTCGGGCAACGGCTGGAGAGCCTGTCGAAAGCGCAGGACCTGTTTCTGGCCCGCCTCGGCGGCGATGAATTTGCTTTCATCGTTTCCGAAGCCGTGGATGAGAACAAGCTGATCGCAGAGGGAAACCGCATCTGTGCAAGGCTGCGCACGCCCTTCATCACCCCGGATGCGACCATCATGATTTCCGGCTCGATCGGCATCACGGTTTTTCCGGATATGGCGGCAACGCCCGAAGAACTTTTCGATCACGCGGATTATGCGCTCTATCACGGCAAGCGGGAAAAGCGTGGCACGAGTACCCTGTTCACCTCTCGCCATGTGGCGGAAATCCACCGGGACGCGCGGATAGAACAGGCCCTGAAACAGGCCAATCTCACAGAAGAACTATCGGTACTTTTCCAGCCGATCCTCGACATTGTGACCAGCCGCACCGTTGGTTTCGAAGCACTTGCGCGCTGGAACAATAGCCGTCTGGGTCACATCTCGCCTGCGCAATTCATCCCCATTGCGGAGCGGGCGGGCATCATCAGCATGTTGACGCGCCCGCTTCTGAAGAAGGCGCTGGACGCGGCACGAAACTGGCCGCAGGACTTGCGCCTCGCCTTCAACCTCTCGGCACAGGATCTCAATAGCGCCGAGGCAACGATTGCGATCATCGCCATCATCGAAAACAGCGGCTTCGAAGCCTCGCGGCTCGATCTCGAAATCACCGAGACCGCCTTCATTCACGACACGCGTCAGGCCCGCAAATCCGTGGAAATGCTGAGACAGATCGGCTGCGGCATCTCGCTGGATGACTTCGGAACCGGCTATTCCAGCCTCACCTCACTGCACTCTCTGCCGCTGACCAAGCTGAAGATCGACCGCAGTTTCGTGCGCGATATCGAGACGAACGACGCGAGCTATAACATCGTCCGCTCGGTGCTGACACTCAGCCGGGAGATGGGTCTGGATGCTATTGTCGAAGGCGTGGAGACCGAGGCGGAACTCTCCGTCATCCGCAATCTCGGCGGCAAGCTCATTCAGGGATACGTCTTCTCACAGCCGATCCATGAAGACATGATTCCGCATTTCCTGCATCGGGAAACGCTGGATAATATTCCGCAAATCGCGTGAGCCCGCCCAACATTAAAGAAGGTCGCGTTGAATGCGATTCACCGCGACATGCTTAGGGTGGGCCGTTCCGCTTTGGATCGGCTGATCAGGCCGCCGATTTCACATTGGCAATGATGCCGACGAGATCGTTGACGATCCGCTCCACCTGCGCGCTGTCGTCACCTTCCGCCATCACGCGGATCAAAGGTTCGGTGCCGGATGGGCGGATGACGAGACGGCCCCTTTGCGCCAGCGCGCTCTCCGCATCGGCAATCGCCTGCTTCACCACCGGATTTTCCAGCGGCTTGCCGCCTGCAATGCGAACGTTCTTCAACAATTGCGGCACCGGCTCGAACTTGCGGCACACCTCGCTGACCGTGCGACCCGAGCGCTTGACGCGCGCCAGAACCTGAAGGGCTGCAACGAGACCGTCGCCCGTCGTGCCATAGTCCGACAGAACGATATGGCCGGACTGTTCACCACCCACGTTGAAATCATGGTTGCGCATATGCTCCACCACATAGCGGTCACCAACCTTGGTGCGCGCAAGCGTCAGGCCCTTGTCACCCAGGAAGCGCTCGAGGCCGAGATTGGACATGACGGTGGCCACGATACCGCCGCCTCGCAGGATATTATCGTCGGCCCAGCTCTCGCCAATCGTCGCCATCAACTGGTCGCCATCCACGATCTGGCCGCGCTCATCCACGATGATGACACGGTCCGCATCGCCATCCAGCGCGATACCGATATCCGCCCGCACCTCATGTACCTTCTTCTGCAAGGCTTCGGGATGAGTGGAACCGCATTCGAAATTGATGTTCGTACCATTCGGCTCGTTGCCGATGGTCACGACTTCAGCACCAAGCTCCCAAAGTGCGGCAGGCGCCACCTTGTAAGCCGCACCATTGGCGCAATCGATGGCGATCCGCAGACCGTTCAGCGTCACATCGCGCGGCAGCGTGCGCTTCACGAATTCGATATAGCGATAAATATCGCCATCGACGCGCTTGGCGCGACCGATCTCATGCGGCTTGGCCAACTGCGCGTAAATGTCCTTATCGAGCAGATCTTCGATCTCCAGCTCCAGCTCATCGGAAAGCTTGTAGCCATCCGGCCCGAAAAGCTTGATGCCATTATCAGAAAAAGGATTGTGCGAAGCGGAGATCATCACGCCGATATCGGCGCGCAGCGAACGCGTCAGCATGGCAACGGCAGGCGTCGGGATAGGTCCAAGAAGGAACACATCGAGACCCGCAGCGGTAAACCCGGCCACCAGCGCGTTTTCAAGCATATAGCCGGAAAGGCGCGTATCCTTGCCGATGACCACACGATGACGGTGATGGCCACGCCGAAAGATCGTACCGACGGCAATGCCCACGCGCATGGCCAAATCCGGAGTCATCGGAAAAACGTTGGATTGCCCGCGAATGCCATCGGTTCCGAAATAACGACGTGTCATGTGAACTCCAAATCTCTTGCGACCGCTGCGAAAATATAGCGCCGTCTTTTCTGGCTAGATGCCACAAACAAGCTCTGACAGCACGTAAATTACCGCAAAAATGAAATATATGTTGTTACTGGTCAGGTTCTCCCCAGAAAAGACAGGCCAGCCGCTCCTCGGCACAATGCCACTCCTGTCCGGTTTAAAGGTGCGGATGCATGGCAGTTCGATTCTTCAAATCCGGTTGGGACACGCTCTGACCGAGTTCGCTGCACGGCGACGATGGTGCAACCCCACTTCCGTCATACCGGGCTTGACCCGGGATCCAATCAGACCAAGTTCTTGGTCTGAAAGACTTTTTCGACGCGCGCAGACGCGCGTCTGCTGGGCCCCACATCAAGTGCGGGGTGACGAGTGGGGGAGCTGTTCTCGTTTCAAATTCCCCACTCAGTTAAACCGGACAGCAATGGGTCAAGGCCACTGCTGTCCGGTTTAGATTCCGCAGCCCTTCATGCAAAGTCAGAAGCTTGAGGAGAGACGATAAATCCACCCCCACCGTCATCCTCGGCCTTGTGCCGAGGATCTGCCAACGTGAACAAAATCAATCGGTTGCAGATCCTCGGGACAGGCCCACTTCTGTCCGGTTTAAAGTGGGTGAGTAGTTTGGGGCGAGAACAGCTCCCCACCCGTCACCCCGCACTTGATGCGGGGTCCAGCAGACGCGCGTCTGCGTGTCAAAAAGTATTTCAGACCAAAGACTTGGTCTGGCTGGATCCCGGATCAAGTCCGGGATGACGGATGTGGGGTCGCGCCCGTCGTCAACGTGCAGCGAACGTGGTCAAAGCGTGGCCCAACCGGATTTGAAGGATGGAACTGCAATGTATTCAAAGCCTTGCCTCGCGTCCGCACATTTAAACCGGACAGCAGTGGCACAAGCCCGAGCGAGGATGACGGTCGAAAGTAGTTTCACCGTTTCTCCTCAAACCTCCAGCTTCGCATGAAAGGCTCAGAAATCTAAACCGGGCAGAACCATTGCTTCCCTAAACAAAAAGACCGCCCCTTTCGGAGCGGCCTCATTTCAATCCACCATAACGGCATAATCAGTGCGGTTGCGGCTCCATGCCGCCTTCGGCCTCGCCGTCGCCCTTGGCTTCGTTCGGGCCATCCTTCTTCGCGCCGGTCTTTGGAACGGCGGAGCCACGGTTGCTTGGGGAATCGTCGCCCATGTCGCGCGCAGGCTTTTCGCCTTTGATCAATGCCTTGATCTCTTCGCCCGAAAGGGTTTCGTATTCCAGCAGACCTTCCGCAAGCGCAACGAAATCGTCGTGCTTTTCGGTCAGGATGCGGCGTGCCTCGGTATAGGCTTCATCGATCAGACGACGAACTTCGTTGTCGATTTTCTGTGCCGTGGCTTCCGAAACGTTCTTGGATTGCGAAACGGAATGACCGAGGAAGACTTCCTGCTGGTTTTCGCCGTAGGCAACCTGTCCTAGCTCGTCGGAGAAGCCCCACTGCGTCACCATCGCGCGGGCAAGCTTGGTGGCCTGCTCGATATCGGAGGATGCGCCGGAGGTGATGTTTTCCTTGCCAAAAGTCAACTCTTCGGCAACACGGCCACCCATCATGATGACGAGGCGGGAGACCATCCACTTGTAGCTCATGGAATAGCGGTCGCCTTCCGGCAGCTGCATCACCATACCCAAGGCGCGACCACGGGGAATGATCGTTGCCTTGTGCAGCGGATCGGCCACCGGCACGTTCAGTGCGGTGATGGCGTGACCTGCTTCATGGTAAGCCGTCAGCTTCTTTTCGGCCTCGGTCATGGCGGTCGTGCGGCGTTCCGCACCCATCATGATCTTGTCCTTGGCGTCTTCGAATTCCTGCATGGTCACGACGCGCTTGTTGCGACGTGCGGCCATAAGCGCAGCTTCGTTGACGAGGTTCATCAGATCGGCACCGGAGAAGCCGGGCGTACCACGCGCCAGCGTCTTGAGATCGACATTCGGCGCAAGCGGCACGTTGCGCGCATGAACCTTCAAGATACGTTCACGACCGACGATATCCGGGTTCGGCACCACAACCTGACGGTCGAAACGGCCCGGACGCAGCAGAGCCGGGTCGAGGACGTCCGGACGGTTGGTCGCCGCAATCAGGATGATGCCTTCATTGGCTTCGAAGCCGTCCATCTCCACCAGCAACTGGTTGAGCGTCTGCTCGCGTTCATCGTTACCACCGCCAAGACCGGCGCCACGATGGCGGCCAACGGCGTCGATTTCGTCGATGAAGATGATGCAGGGCGCGTTCTTCTTCGCCTGCTCGAACATGTCACGCACGCGGGAAGCACCCACACCAACGAACATTTCAACGAAGTCGGAACCGGAAATGGTGAAGAAGGGCACATTGGCTTCGCCCGCCACCGAGCGCGCCAGAAGCGTCTTACCCGTGCCGGGAGGGCCGACGAGCAGCACGCCGCGCGGGATTTTGCCGCCAAGGCGCTGGAATTTCTGCGGGTCACGCAGGAACTCAACGATTTCTTCCAGATCCTGCTTGGCTTCATCGACACCGGCAACATCGTCAAACGTCACGCGGCCATGCGCTTCCGTCAGAAGCTTGGCTTTCGACTTGCCAAAGCCCATCGCACCGCGGGATCCGCCCTGCATCTGCCGCATGAAGAACAGCCAGACGCCGAGGATCAGGAACATCGGCAGCAGCGTGCCGAGATAGCTCAGGAAGCCCGAGGAACCATCGCTTTCCGGCCGCGCAACAATCGTCACGTTCTTCGTCTGAAGGCGTTCCATCAGCGAGTCGTCGATCACAGGCGAATAGGTCTGAAACGCGGTCCCGTTTTCGGTGTAGGTTCCAAGCACCCGGTTGCCGGTCACGGTCACGTCGCGAACGCGCCCTGCATCGACATCACGAAGAAACTGCGAATATGGAATTTCGCGCGAACTGGATTGCGACGGCGATGTCTGGAACATGCTGAACAGTGCGATCAGCAGAAGAGCAATCACCGCCCACAGGGCGAAATTTCTAAAATTTGGGTTCATTGAACTCCCCGAACTCCAACGGGCAAATGCGCGCCCGCCATAATGTTGAGCCTAACATAAGGAGGACAGGTGCCGTTGCCAAGGCAGGGGAGAGAACGAGATGCGTTTTGAAGTAAAAACTCTGCGAAAAATCGCCGGTTTCGCCTCGCCAAACTAAACCGGCGGCTGCGGATAGGGCGCGCGCTCCAGAAGCGCAGCGATCCGGTTCGCCAACTCAAGGTCGAAACGCGGCAGGAAAAGATCGTAAGGAGCCAGCAGCGCACGCATAGAAATGCCGTCCTTGCTTAAGGCAGAGCCACGAAAGCCATCATCTTCGATGGAAGGAGCGGATTGAAGCACCCGGCTGACGACGCCGCGCGGAAGTGTCGCAGGAAACGCGGGGCCGCCCTTCCCTTCCATACCGCCAGTTATCAGCACATCACGCGAAAGATCGTTCTTCACCGCGAAACGTCCGTCCCAGATGCCGCTATCTCTAGCAGATAAGGTCAGAACCTCGATATTCCTGTTCTCGCGATAAAGATAAAGCCCGCTGCTTCGGCGGTCGAACACGACCCGGCTCGCCGTCATCCGACCCAGAGCACCGGATACGAGGAACGTCATCACCCGATCCATGCTCTGGGAAGAAAGACCGAATGACCGCCCTCCGAGAACCGAAGCCAGAGCCGAGAGGGCGTAACGAAGAACAGCGGCATCCTCCGCCAGCCCCGCCGGATCAAGCCGAATGAGCAGTTGAGAATACGCGCTTGCATGAAGTCCTACCCACTCAGCCGCCCGACGAGACAGTGCGGCTCTCGCGTCGCTGGCCTCTCTCTCATCCGGCTCGGCTTCCAGCTTTTGCCGCGTTCGCACCCTCTCATATTTGGCATCGTCATTGCTCGGATCATCGATCCAGCCCTCGTTCCTGGCTTCGAGATAGGCGCGGATATCCTCACGCGTCACGCACAGAAATGGCCGTAGCACCCAGTGGTGCGAGCGATAAAGCACCGCATCCGCCATTCCCGCAAGGCCGAGATTGTCGCTGCGCACGCTTCTGCTTCCGCGCATGGCGATGGTTTCCTGCTGGTCGCCATGCGTATGGCCGAGGATCACAGCGTCCGCGCCAATCTCCGCCGCCACATCCCCAATCAGGGAATAGCGCGCAAGTCTTGCGGCAGCCGAAACACCAGTCGTCGGCTTTTCGCCGTCCCATCGGCGGATGTGGTGAGGAATGCCAAATCGGGCACAGAGCGCCGCCACAGCACTCGCCTCTTTTGCGGACTCTGCGCGAAGGGCATGGTCAATCGTTATGGCGTGAAGCGTGATGTCGCGGCGGAATGTCTGCACAGTCTCATGCAGCGCAAGAAGCAGCCCGGTGGAGTCGCTTCCGCCTGAAACCGCGACGAGGAGACAGGCGGGCTTGTCGAATTTCTCGATGAAGTTCCGCGCAGCCTCAAGCGGCGCAAGCGGAGTGAAAAGGAATGGCATGTCAGCGCCAGATGCCGGACAAACTCAGCAGCTCAGGCGCTTCTGTTCGCTCGTGACCTTGCCGAGAACGGTCTTGGATGCGCTAGGATAGCGCTTCGGCACTTCGCGCAGTGTGGCGCAAGCGGTTTCCTTATTGTCGAGGGCAGCAAGCGACATGCCAAGCTTCAGCAGCATTTCAGGCGCCTTCGGCGATTTGCTGTAAGTCTGGTGCGCATTGAGGAACGTCTTTGCCGCATCGGTGAACTTGCCCTGCGAATATTGCGCTTCGCCTAGCCAGAAATTCGCGTCCGCTGCCTTGGAGCCCTTGGGGTAGCCCTGAATATACTGCTCGAAACCCTGCTCGGCGAGCTTGTAATCTCCGGCCAGCACATGGCTGTAAGCCGCCTGATAGATATCGCTCTCGCTGGTCAGCGCAGCCGTATTGACCGGATCGGTGCTGTTGGAATGTCCGCTGCCTGTCGAAACGCCCGGAAGAGCGCCTGAGGAATTATTGGCATTCGGGTTCAGCGTTCCGCCAATCGGCATGCCGCGCGAATCCATCTCGATGGAACCGAGCGTCGTTTCACCGGGTGCCGCGTTGGAGCGGGGAGCGGTCGCCGTCTGCTGATTTGGCATTGAAGCGCCGTCCTGTGACGGCGTTTCAATAATGGTTGCAACATCGTCGGAAGCACCGGCGGATGGCCCGGAAGGTGAAATGTCGGCTTCGGCCTTCTTCTTTGGTGCTGCAGGTGCGGAAGCTTTGCCGCTTTCCAGTTCCTGAAAGCGGAATTCATTGTCTTCCTGCGCCTTGCGAATGGTTTCCTGCATCTGGAGAAGCTGGAAGCTCATCTCTTCGATACGACCGTTCAACTGCCGGATCGTTTCTTCCAGCTGCTGCACCTTGTAGGTTTCGTTTGCCTGCGCATTGATGACTGGTGCGTTTGAATTCACCGTGCCGAAGGCCCCACCTGAACCGAACAACGGCCCGGAGACGGCAGTGCCGCTCAAGCCGGTGCAGGCTGCAAGCCCCAGCATTCCCGCCACGACAAGTTTCTTCATCTTGGTTCCTGTCTCATTGATTTGCGCCCCAGCGGCGCAAAACCGGATTTTTTCCATCTGAGATGAAAAAGCAACTTAACTTCGGCCAAACTATGAAAAAAACGAAAGGCGGCCCGAAGACCGCCTTTGTAAACTTCATCACGTTTCCGCGAGAGGCAATTACATGCCAGCGCCACCGAGAACGGTAACGGCGCGACGGTTCTGCGACCAGCAGGAAATGTCGTCGCAAACGGCGACCGGACGTTCCTTACCGTAGGAGATCGTCTTCATGCGGTTTGCAGGAACGCCCTGCGAAGCCAGGAATTCCTTGGTGGCGGCAGCGCGGCGTGCGCCGAGTGCAAGGTTGTATTCGCGCGTGCCGCGTTCGTCGGCATGGCCTTCGACGGTGATTGCGTAGTTCGGGTAACGAGCAAGCCACTGAGCCTGACGCTGCAGGGTCTGCTGTGCGTCTGCGCGAATGGAGGTGCTGTCGGTGTCGAAGAAAATGCGGTCGCCAACGTTGACGGTGAAGTCCTGAGCGGAACCCGGCGTTGCGGAACCGGCGCCACCGAGGCCAAGCTCGCCTGCGCTGTTCGGCATGTTCTTCTTGTTCGCGCAACCGGCCAGAGCCAGAGCGAGCGTCAGAGCGATGACAGCCGGGTTACGGGCGATTTTCTGCATTGGGCTAAGCGCCGAAGTATGTGTACGGCTCATCGCCGGTCTCTCCTTAGAAATTCAGTAACGTTGCTAGACGCTAACCGATTGAGGTTAACGGCCCCCGAACGCGTATGGTTAACAGAAAGGAAATGTCCCACTTTTTTGCTCCCTCACAGTTGTTTGCGGCAAGAAAGAGGCATCCCCCGGCATATCGGCATAAAACTGTGGCGGCGACCGCTTTTCGGACACCGCCACAGGCATTTCATCAATCGAGCAGCGGCGACCAGGCCGGGTCGGAAGCGAAGGTCGGCGTCTTGACTTGCTGCTCATTGTATCCCGTCAGATCGATGGAAAAGAGCTGCGGTCCGCCGGAACCCGCACCCTGACGGAAGAACATCAGCACGCGGCCATTCGGCGCCCATGTCGGGCCTTCATTGTGGAAGCCCGAGGTCAGGATACGCTCGCCCGAACCATCCGGCTTCATCACACCGATGGAGAACTTGCCGCCCGACTGCTTGGTAAACGCAATCAGATCGCCGCGCGGAGACCAGACCGGCGTGGAATAGGAACCATCGCCGAAGGAAATACGAGTCTGGCCGGAGCCATCTGCATTCATCACGTAAATCTGCTGGCGTCCGCCACGGTCGCTTTCGAAAGCGATGCGCTGGCCATCCGGCGCGTAGGATGGTGCCGTGTCGATGGCGCCCGTATTCGTCAGGCGGGTCGTCGTGCGCGAACGCAGGTCCATCGTGTAGATATTGGCATTGCCTTCCTGCTGAAGGCTCATGATCACCTTCTGGCCATCCGGCGAGAAGCGCGGAGAGAAGGTCATGCCCGGGAAGTTGCCGACGACTTCACGCTGTCCGGTTTCCAGCTGCAGCAGGTAAACGCGCGGCTGGTTGCCCTCGAAGGACATGTAGGTCACTTCCTGACGGTTCGGCGAGAAACGCGGCGTCAGAACGAGATCGTTGGTGTTGGTCAGGTTGCGGACGTTGAAACCGTCCTGATCCATGATCGAAAGCTGGCGCTTGCGGGCAGTCTTCGGCCCGCTTTCGGAAACGAAAACGACGCGCGTATCGAAGTAACCCTTTTCACCCGTCACGCGCTCATAGATCGCGTCCGCGATGATGTGCGCCACGCGGCGCCAGTTTTCCGGCTGGGTAAAGAACTGCTGGCCCATCATCTGCTGACCGGCATAGGTATCCCACAGGCGGAACTCGGCGCGAAGACGTCCATCGGCCTCCTTCGTCACGCGGCCCGTAACCAGCGCCTGCGCATTGATGACCTTCCAGTCTTCGAAACGCGGCTGCTGATCGGGATTGCTGATTTTTTCGATGAACGCGCTCTTGTTGATCGGCGCAAACAGGCCGGAGCGCTGAAGATCGGCTGCGATGACCTGCGAAACCTGCGCACCGATACCATCGCCCGACATGAAATCGGTGACGGCGATCGGCAGTGGCTGCACATTGCCCTTATTGATGTTGAGCCGAACTTCCGCGTTGGCCGGAGTGATCGCAACGAACGACAGGATGAGGCTAGAAGCCACCATCATCGCGCGAAGGAAAGAAAACTTGATCATCGAGACAAGCCTTTCAGCTTTTTTTCTAAATTGCACATCGATTGAAATCGGAAGGTGGCGCTTCCAAGGCGGCTGGTCAGACACCGAAATCTTCGGCCGTGAATGTCAGCACCAGAGTATTCCATCCTTTTTCACCATCGTATTTATCCTGTGGGAGAGAGGTGAATGGCGCGGATCGCATGACGGCGCGTACCGCGCTGCCTTCCAGCGCACGGCGGGTGCCATCCGGTCCGCCTTTCGACGAAACCTCAGGTCTGCCCACCACTTCACCTGACTGGTCGAGCGACACACGGACTTCAACGACCACCTCTGCCACGTCCGTCAGGCCCGCGACCACCGAAAAGTTCTTCGAAATCAGTCCTCGGAGAGCGTCCATCTCACTGGCGCTCAGACCCGTACCAATCGTCTTCTTGCCGCCAAGCGAAGCCGTCTGGGTAGAGCGCTTCGCGCCACCGCCTGAAGGTGCCTGCTTGTTCAACAGGGCCGAGATTTCATCGGCATTGAACTCGCTCGCCTGCGAAGCGGCAGCCTTTGCAGTTTCCTGCTTGCGGTCGGCCTGCTTCTTGTCGGAAGGCTTCTCGTTCGTTTTCGCCTGATCGGTCTTCTTCTCAGGCGGTTTTTCCGCAGGCTTCTGCTCAGCCGGTTTAGCAGGCTCAGGCTTCGGCGGCTCTGGCTTTGGTGGCTCCGGCGGCTGCGGGCGCGCATTCGGGCGCGGAATATTCTGAGGAACGGCAATCTCCGCCGGTTCCTGATTCTGCGGCGGCGGCTCTTCAGCCTTCTGTTCGGCTGGCGGCTCCGCTGGCTTCGGCGGCGTCGCTATTTCCGGCTTCGGCTGCGGCAGCGATGCCATTTCCTGCGGCTTCGGTGCGGTCTCTTCCTTGACGATATCCTTCACCTCATTGGGCTTGGTATCGACAACGGGTGCTGGCTTCTCCTGCTTGGGGGGAGCTGCAGCACTGTCATTATTGTTCGGCTTGGTCGTCGGCGTCGGCGGCGCATCCAGATCGGCAGTGTTATTGCCGACATTCTGCGCATTCGGCACGATATCGGGGCGCGTGGTCGGAACAGGTGCGGATTTCTCAGCCTTGGGCGCGTTCTTGTCGCCCTGCTGGATCTGAGTCATTTCTTCGACGGACACGAGTTCGACCGGCATCGACTCGGCCTGAGACACCTCCAACGGTGCCGGCGAGCCCAGAGACACAAGGGCAAAGGCCAGCACAGAGGCGTGCACAATCGCAGATGTGGTGATGCTGCCCTTCATTGCCTGGTTCAATTGTCCTGTTTTTGCTGGGTTACGAGACCGATATTCTTGAAGCCCGCTGCCTGGATACGCGCCATTACATCGGCAACGACGCCGTAAGCGGCAACGGAATCCGCACGCACGAAAATGCGCTCATTATATCCCGTGGTCGAAATCGCCTGCAGCTTGTCGGCCACTTCTGCGGCCTCGATCGGCGTTTCCTGCAAATGGATCTTGCCATCGGCATTGACCGAAATCGTGATCGGCTGCGTTTCGGAATTCAGCGCGGATGCAGACGTCTGCGGCAGGTCCACAGGCACGCCAACCGTCATCATCGGTGCCGCCACCATGAAGATGATGAGCAGCACGAGCATGACGTCCACGAGTGGCGTCACGTTGATTTCGCTGATCGCACCGCCGCCACGGCGTCCGCGTCCACGGCCGCGACGACCGCCCGAACCACCACCGCTACCGCCTGCTGACATTCCCATAATCGTTACTCCAATAGCTCAAGGCGCTGGCGCGTTACTGCGCAGCCTGACGCGTCTGCAGCTTCTCATCGATCTGTCGAGACAGGATCGCGGAAAACTCGTCGGCAAAACCTTCCATGCGGGAGGAAAGCTTGTGCGCATCAGCCATGAACTTGTTGTAGGCCATAACAGCCGGAATAGCGGCAACGAGGCCGATAGCCGTCGCCAGAAGCGCTTCGGCAATACCCGGTGCCACGACCGCAAGGTTGGTGGACTTCGAACCGGCAATCGCCTGGAACGAGGTCATGATACCGACAACCGTACCGAACAGGCCGATGAACGGACCGGCGGAGCCGATGGTCGCCAGCGAACCGAGGCGGGCTTCGAACTGCTCGCTCTCGCGCGACATGGTCACATCCATGGCGCGGTCAATACGCATCTGAAGGCCGATGGGAGACCGCGCACCGCGCTCGAAGGACTTCTTCCATTCGCGCATGGCCGCAACGAAGATCGCCGCAAGGCCGCCATTCTGGCGCTCGGCCAGCGTGCGGTACAGCTCTTCAAGCGACTGGCCGGACCAGAACACCTGTTCGAACTGGTCGAACTGACGCCGCGCCTTGGCGAAGTTCATGTATTTGTCGATGACGATGGCCCAAGTCCAAACCGAGGCGGCCAGGAGGCCGATCATCACCAGCTTGACGATAAGTCCCGCCTGCATGAACAGCGCCCAAAGACTTACATCATGCGTTGCCGCTGCCAAACCTGCCTGTTCCATAAATATCCAATCCCCGAATCCAAACGCCCGGTGCATGACCGGGCGATTCAAACGCGCATAAATGCTTTGAGCTTCGCGGTGCTATCCGCCAACCCGTCGCCTTTGCCCCGATAGTGCCATTACGCCTTACTCGCCGCTAAATTTGGTAAAAGGAAGGCGTGCGGCGCACAAATACCGAGTGGTTAAGTAAGACTACATTATGGTTAAGGGAGTGTTACGAAACTGCCGATCAAAAATGGCATTTCTGTCTTTGTGCGTTTTCTTACTTCAAAAACTTCTCAGCCACGGTATCTGGAAGACGTCTTGGTCTTCCCTTGGCGTTGATCACGGCAATAATCACTTTCGCGGCAACAAGCAGTGTGTCACCCCGACGAATTTCCTGGTTCAGCACCATCTTCGCCCCACCGGCCTTCTCGGTCATGGTGGTAATGGTCAGAACATCATCCATCCGCGCCGGGCTCTTGAAGTCGATTTCCATGCGGTGGACGACAAAAACCAGCCCCTCCTCATCCGCCGTCAGCAACGCGCTCTGCTCGCAGCCAAGGCAACGCAGATAATCAGTACGGCCACGCTCAAGAAAATGCAGATAGCGGGCGTGATAGACCAGCCCGGAAAAATCCGTATCCTCATAATAAACCCGCTGCACCAGCCTATGGCCGTGCTCGATCAGCTCGCCGGAAAGGAAAACGGTGATGTCACTCATTGTTGGTCCTGAAAATGTTTCGGCTGCCCCTCGCGCACGATCAGATGCTCATGCCGCGAAGGCAGCGCCTCGATCCTGTCCGCGATGAAAACCGGCCTTAGATCATTCGCACGCAACGCGGCAGTCGTTGCGGGCAACCATCGAAACTCGACGTCGACGCCATCCAAGACGCGATGAACGATATCCTTCTCATGAAACGGAAAGTCCTGCTCCAGTTGAATGAGATAATAGAAAGCCAGCTCATGCGCGCTGTACTCTCCGTACGAGAAGAAATTTTCGACGGACCAGAGAAGGTGTTCGATCCGCGCAGTAACAAATAGCTCTTCTTTAATTTCTCGGAGGATCGTCTCTTCCGAACTCTCCCCGAGTTCAGCTCGTCCGCCCGGCAGCGCCCAGTAGCTGTCATTCACCGCACGCTGCGCAAGAAGATACCCGTCGCGTAAAATGAGAGCCGCCACGCGGACACTGAAAAGCTGCGGCTTGTGCTCAAGCCGGATCATATGGCGTTGTGCAGAATTGGTCATTTGTCGTCCAGATTGCCGTCTTTCCAAACCACATGGCGCGTGGAAGCCGGAAGATTTTCGATCTCAGCGGCAATGAAATAGGGCGGAATGTCCAGCGCCGTCAATGCTTCGGTCGTTGCCTTCACCCAGCGAAATTCCAGCGGGTTCTTCCCATCCTGCACGCGGTGAACGATTGCTTCCTCGTCAAACGGAAAGCTGTCTGGCAGTTCCATCAGGTAATAGAAACCAAGCTCATGCCAGTCCTTCCCCTCATAATGAAAGAAGTTCTCGACCACCCAGAGCAACCGTCCAACGGACACTTCCGCACCCAGTTCCTCCACCATCTCACGGGCAAGCGTATCCTGCGACTGCTCCCCCATTTCCGCCCGGCCACCGGGAAAGGTCCAGAATTTTTCATGCGTTGCGCGATGCACCAGCACATGGCCATCGCGAAATGCCAGCCCCGCCACGCGCATCTGAAAAATGCGCTTCGGCTTGAATTTCATGCGAATACGAAGGTCTTCCACCATCAGGCGTCCAATAAATCAAACAGGAAACATCAAATCAGTTTCCGTCCACCCTAATGCCTCCAACTCCATTTTGCGAACCCCCGCATCGTCGCCCACAATAAATTCATCCAGCTGCGGCGGCTTGAGCGATGTTCCCGATAGCATGGCATGAACCTGCCCGCGGTGATGCGTCTGATGCTGGAAGAGATGAGAGAGAATATCGTCGCAACGGTCCGTCTGAACCCGTTCGCCCCTGTGAACCTGCACTATCGAGGCCAGCGCGTCCTCGTCAAGCCCATCCACGAACGCCACCAACTCGCTATCCATCTTCGCCTGAGCATCCGCCAGAGACTGCATATCGGCATAGGGCTCCGGCTCGGCAAAGACCGTGTGTCCCAGCGAGCCACCCTTCAAGGCGTCGAAGTAAAAAACATCCACCAGATAGATATGATTGAGTGTGGCGCGAATAGTCGGGAAGAAGCTCGTTCGCGGGGCCACGAACTCCTCGGGCGCCAGCCGCAGGCAGGTTTGATGGAGACGGAAAGTAGCCAGCCTGTTGTTTCGGGCAAGCTTTCGAAACACCCGCGTCGCATCATAAGCCATCGCGATTCCTCCTTAAAACATCAGTATGCGACAGCGAAGAACGGCCTCCATCGAAGGCATCTGCTCTGCTCTCAATCCGCCTCCTCAAGCTCGGAATGGCTTTTCAAAACCTTCGCCCCATCCTCCTGCTCGATCAGATAGGCGGGCTCATCCTCGCTTGCCTTGCGCTTGATCACCGAACCTTCGATCTTGCGCTCGACATCTTCGGTAAAGCTCTCGGCAACCTTGCCCTCGCCCTTTCCATTGCCCCACTTCCAGCTGACCTTGGTGCCCTTGCGAAACTTCGTCATCTCGTTCTCCGAATGAAAGAACGGAAAGGCCGCGAAACCTGCTTTGTTCCCTCAGAGTCTGTTTGGAAACTCAGCGGCGGAGAGCCAGTGGATACGTTTTGTGCCAGACGAGAAGAAGATCGAAGGCGATATCCGAAGATATCGGCAAGATTTTCGACTCGGTCAGGCACAAAAAACAACCGCGGATCGATCCGTCCGACGCTTTCAGACAGACTCTCAAGCCCCGATGTCGATCACCACGATCTCCGGCGGAGACATGAAACGAACCGGCGCGATGGAGCAGCCAAGTCCGCCGGACACGATGAGATGACGGTTGTCTTCTACCACATGACCATAGGCGAAACGTTCGCCGTAACGCGAAGGAACCGCCGGTCGCCAGCCGAACAGATTGATCTGTCCGCCATGGGTATGGCCAGAAAGCGTAAGGGACACACGGTCCGGCACGGAGGTAAATATATCCGGCTCATGCGCCAGCAGAATAACCGGCGCATCATCCGTCACCTGCGCCAGCGTGCCGCCGAGATCATCCAGACCCGACACGCGCCTGCTGGTCAGATAGGCCCACTGGTCCTCAAGCCCCGCGATCCAGAACGGCTGCTGTTCGGAACCAGTCCGCACCGCATCGTTGGAATGCGCATGAATACCAACCGCCCGCAGCGCCTTGTGAGCCACGGTCTCCTTCAGCCTTAGTCGCTGCGCTTCCTTATCCTGCCACCAGTCATGATTGCCGCAGACGGCATGGACCCCATAGGTGGCCTTCAGCCCGGACAGTGCCCTCGCCCAGTCCTCGGGCGGCACCACACCCGTCACCAGCCTCATTCCGGACATATAATCGCCTAGCAGCAGAATGATATCGCCGCCGAGCGTATTGGCATGATCGCAAATCTTCGCGATGCGCTCCGCAGGCATCCATGGTTCGCAGGCGTGAAAATCGGCAAGCGCCACGATCCTGAGGTTTTGCCCCTCAGGCCAGTTCTGTGGCGTGATGCGGTAGCGCGTCGTGATCAATCGCGCCAGTGGCTCGATCCCGCCCGCATAAGCACCGAGCGAAAAAAGCGCTGCGGTCATCGTCGCAGCCGTTTTGAGAAGGGTGCGACGGGTGATCAAGGTCAGTCTTCCTCAAGCGTCAGACGGAATTGCGCAGCTTCCAGATCCTTGGGCGGCTGCATGCCAAGATGCTTCCAGGCCGTTCCCGTCAGCACGCGCCCGCGCGGCGTTCTCTGGATAAAGCCCTGCTGGATCATATAGGGCTCGATAATGTCCTCGATAGCATCGCGAGGCTCGGACAAGCCCGCCGCAATCGTCTCTATACCCACCGGCCCACCGCCGAAATTGACCGCGATCATCGTCAGATACCGCATGTCCAGCTGGTCGAGACCCATATTGTCCACCAGAAGCCGCGTCAGCGCCTCATCGGCAATCTCGCGCGTCACTGCCTCTGCCCGCGCAACTTCGGCAAAGTCCCGCACACGCCGCAGCAAACGCCCGGCAATACGCGGCGTGCCGCGTGCACGCCTTGCAATCTCACGCGCGCCCTCATCCGTCATCGGCAGGCCCATCAGCCGCGCACCGCGCCGCACGATCAGCTCCAGCTCATCCACCGTATAGAAGGACAGGCGCACCGGAATGCCGAAGCGGTCCCGCAACGGCGTGGTCAAAAGGCCAAGCCGCGTGGTGGCCGCAACCAGCGTGAATTTCGAAAGATCGATCTTGACCGAGCGCGCCGCAGGCCCTTCGCCAATGATCAGATCCAGCTGAAAATCCTCCATCGCCGGATAGAGAATTTCTTCGACAGCCGGATTGAGGCGATGGATTTCATCGATGAACAGAACGTCGCGCTCTTCCAGATTGGTCAAAAGCGCCGCCAGATCGCCCGCTTTCGCGATAACCGGTCCGGACGTGGACTTGAAGTTGACCCCCAGTTCCTTCGCCATGATCTGCGCAAGCGTGGTCTTGCCAAGACCGGGCGGCCCGACGAACAGCACATGGTCCAGCGCCTCGCCCCGGTTCTTCGCCGCCTCGATGAAAATCTTCAGATTGGCCCGCGCCTCCGCCTGACCGGTAAAATCATCCAGCGTCTGCGGCCGCAGCGTCGTATCGATATCCTCGCCACGCTTCTCAGCAGAAATCAGCCGTGCAGCCTCACTCATGTCAACAGTTCCATTCCAAGTATTTTACGGGCCGCCTTGACGTCGAAAGTGTAAGTCGTCGCGCAGCCAGCCAATCTGTTCATCTCCGAAATCACGGCATCGGAGAAATCCGCACCGGAATCCCGGCAAATATCAATTGCGTTGCCCACGACTTCATAATCCGGCACCTCGACTTCGCGCCGTTCCAGAATGGCCTGAATAAAATCGAGGACGGCATTCTTGGGATAGCCGTAGAAACGGTCCAACACCCAGGCAGTCTCAAGAATAACCGGCAAGCTCACAATCATGACATCGTGTTCGCCAAATGTCTCGAGAAGACGCTCGACGCGATCGCGCTGGGCTGGATCGTCATCGATTGCGACCCTCAACAGCACGTTCGTATCAAGGCCAAAGCGGCGCTTCATTCATTGATCTCGCTGCGCGAAAGCTTTGAATATTCTTCAGACACGGCATCGCCGACGAGAGAATCGATCTCTTCGATAGCCAATTTACGGCCATTTGGCGGTTTACCGAGAATGCCCGCGAGATCACTGACCGACTTGTTGCGCGGCACCACAATCATTTCACGATGACGTACCCAGACGTAACACTTATCGCCCGGTTTGATCTCCAACTCGTCTCTAACGTTTTTCGGAACAGTCATCTGTCCTTTCGACGTGATGGTTGTCTGAAAACCCATAACGCTAAGCTTTCTTACTTTTTCAAAATCGTAAGGAAAATAACATGGACTGTGCTACCGCGAAAGCTCCTTCAACCCAAGCCGGATGAGCTTGGCACTATCTCCCCCCTCACCGCCATTCTTCAGCGCAGCGGCAACGGCATTCGCCGCCTGATCGCGCGAATAGCCGAGGTTGGTCAGTGCAGAAACGGCATCGGCAACGGGTGCCGGGGCTGCTCCTTCCCCGATTTCCTGCTTCAGGCCGATGGACGCCGTCGCCTCTCCGGCAAAGGCCGGTGCCTTATTGCGCAACTCGGTCACGATACGCACCGCCACCTTCGGCCCAACACCCGGCGCGCGGGAAACGACAACCTTGTCCTGAAGCGCAATGGCGTTGGCGAGTTCGGAAGGCGAAAGCGTGGAAAGCACCGCCAGCGCCACCTTAGAGCCAACGCCCTGCACGCTTTGAAGCAGGTTGAACCATTCCCGCTCCAGCGCGCTCATGAAGCCGAAGAGTTTCAGTTGGTCTTCGCGCACATAGGTCTCGATGAACAGCACCACCGCCTCGCCCGCCGAGCCGAGGCGCGAAAGCGTGCGTGCGGAACAATGCGCCACGTAACAGACGCCGTGCACATCCACGAGAACATAGTCATCGCCGATTTCTTCGATGGTGCCTTTGAGTTTGCCGATCATGGTCCGGTCCGTGGTGAGTTTGAAAAATTAACTTGCGGCCAGAACGCGGCGCATCCGGCCCCCACCACGATTATGAGCGTGGCAGATGGCGATGGCGAGCGCATCGGCGGCATCATTGCCCTTGAATTCAGCCTTCGGCATCAGAATTTTCAGCATCATGTGGATTTGCTGCTTTTCGCCATGCCCCACGCCAATCACCGCCTTCTTCACCGCATTCGGTGCATATTCGGAAACATGCAGCCCGGCGCGCGCAGGCACCAGCATGGCAATGCCACGCGCCTGTCCCAGCTTCAGCGTCGCAACCGCATCCTTATTGACGAAGGTCTGCTCGACCGCTGCCTCATCCGGCTGATAGGCATGCACGATCTCTGCCAACCCGTCATGCAGCTGGCACAGGCGCGAAGCCAAATCCATGTCGCCATCGGACGTGACCGTGCCGGATGCCACGAAACGCAGGCTGTTGCCCAATGTCTCGATAATCCCCCAACCGGTCCGTCTAAGGCCCGGATCAATGCCAATAATTCGAATCGCGTTCTGCATGCGTCACCCTATCCTGCTGGGCGAAAACCTGCCAGCGATAAGTGAACAAAACGACAACATCCGTGTATTTGATAGAGGAAAACCGTCTTCGCGCAGCCTAAATACAGCGTCTCGCCCTAACTCCAATTTTTTTGATGCATCAATCAATTCGACGCGATTGCTATCGCATATTTCGCACTGCACCCTACATTACAATCAAGTAACGAATACCGACAGGAGTGCCGGATGATCCCCTTTTCCATTCTCGATCTCTCCCCCATTGGCGATGGAGAGACCGCCGGTCATGCCCTCGAAAACTCCAGACGCATGGCAATCAAGGCCGAAGAGCAAGGCTATAAACGCATCTGGCTTGCCGAACATCACGGCATGCCGGGCATAGCCAGTGCCGCAACCTCCATCGTGATCGCCCATGTTGGTGCTGCAACCTCGCGCATCCGCGTCGGCTCCGGCGGCGTCATGCTGCCCAACCACTCGCCGCTGGTCATCGCCGAACAGTTCGGCACGCTCGCTGCCCTCTTGCCGGGCCGCGTCGATCTTGGCCTCGGTCGCGCACCGGGCACGGATATGCGCACGGCGCGCGCGCTTCGCCGAAACCTCGATGCCGGCGCGGAAAATTTCCCGCACGACATCATGGAACTGCAACGCTATCTCGGCGCACCGGAACCGGATCAGGCGATCCTCTCCGTTCCCGGCGTCAATTCCAACGTGCCGATCTGGCTACTCGGCTCCAGCGTCTACAGCGCGCACCTAGCTGCGGCACTTGGCCTGCCCTATTCCTTCGCCTCGCATTTTGCGCCGGATATGCTGATGGAAGCCATCGAGATCTACCGCGCCCGCTTCCAGCCATCGGCAACACTGGATGAACCCTATGTCATGGTCGGCGTCATGGGCGTAGGCGCAGATACGGATGAGGAAGCCCAGCACCTCTTCACCTCCGCCCAGCAGCAATTTGTAAACCTGCGCAAGAATGTGCGCACACCATTCCCCCGCCCGGTGGAAAGCATGGACGGCTACTGGAACGACATGGAGCGCATCACCGTCGAGCACACCCTGCGCTACGCCGCCGTCGGCTCACACGAAACCATCGACCGTCAGCTGAAGCAGTTCCTGTCGGATACGGGCGCGGACGAACTGATCGTCTCCATGCCTGTCCACGACATCGAAAAGCGCCTGCGTTCGGTGGAGGTATTTGCAGAGGTTCGGGGTGGTTTGAAACAGGCCGCATAGAGGCGACCGATTCCAAGCAGGAAATCAATATTCTATCGATGGACGTTCAGCCCGCACGAGTGACTATCCTGCGGGCATGTCACTGCCGCAAGATAGCTTGTACTCACCGCACACGTGCTATCAAACCTGTTCCGGAACCACATCTGACAGGTCCATGGCGTAACGACTTGGCTTCGCCGGGTCCACCATGACCTTGACTTTACGGCCCTCTAGTTGTGCGCTTGGGTCCACCCAGATCGTATGGCTCTCGTAGCGACGCAACTGTCCCGTCGTGGGGTCCTTGGCCTGCGCCGCCACACGAAACGGGTTCGTCCCGTTGACCGTGATTTTTTGGTCGCGAAAGACCTCAAGAAATTCCGCTTCGACCGGTCGTCCGAAACGAAGCAGACGGGCACGACCGCGTTTCCTGATGGTTGGCACGATAAGGATCGCCACACCTATAGTGGCGATGACGGCACCGAGGCCCGAGAACATGCCCGGCAGAAAATAACGTCCGAAAGCATCATCGATCATCGCATTGGACGGAGATTGCGGATCATAGAGAACATCGACCTCATCTCCGCGCGAAAAGCGCGGCGGATTCGAGCTCATCTTATCTGCCATCTCCTGCTGCTGGCCTTGCGCATCCGTGAAGCGAACAATGGCTGAGTAACTGGTGGAATTGCGCTCCGGCCGCACCATGTCTGTAACCACGCCCTTCGCTTTCAAAGCGCGAGCTGCGAACTGGCTATCGGAATAGTAGATACCCGCACCCACAACCACAAACACCAGGCCAAATACGGCAAAGCCCCAGCCTATCAATTTGATGATCTTCATATCCATAGACCTTTCTAAAGGCGTTCTTCGCGGAACCTCAGAAGGAGTTCTAGCGAGGGACATAAAAAAATCAACCACAGATAGATTTTTTACGGGCACCTTTAAAAAGAAAGGCCCCGCGCACTACTGCGCGAGGCCCTGGAAACTTATATCTACACGGTCAGGCAGAAAGCTTCGCCAGAACCTCTTCCGACACTTCGAAGTTCGAATACACGTTCTGCACGTCGTCATCGTCTTCAAGGTTGTCGATCAGCTTCATCAGCGACTGAGCCTTTTCTTCATCTACCGGAACCGTGTTCTGCGGCTTCCAGATGGACTTGACGCTGTCCGCTTCGCCAAGAACGCTTTCCAGCGCCTTGGAAACTTCGTTCATCGCTTCGAAACCGCAGATGATCGTGTGACCTTCTTCCGTGGTCTCAACGTCGTCGGCACCGGCTTCGATAGCCGCTTCCATCACCTTGTCGGCGTCGCCAACGGAGGCCTTGTAGGTGATTTCGCCAACGCGGTCGAAGGAGAAGGACACCGAACCGGTTTCGCCCAGCGCGCCGCCAGCCTTGGTAAAGAGAGATCGGACGTTGGACGCGGTGCGGTTGCGGTTGTCGGTCAGCGCTTCAACGATAACCGCCGTGCCGCCCGGGCCGTAGCCTTCGTAGCGCACGTAATCGTAGTTTTCCGCATCGGCACCGGACGCCTTCTTGATGGCGCGGTCGATATTGTCCTTCGGCATCGACTGGGCCTTGGCGTTCTGGACGGCCAGGCGCAGCGCTGCGTTCATCGTCGGGTCCGGCAGACCGGATTTGGCTGCAACGGTGATTTCACGCGCGAGCTTGGAAAACATCTTCGAACGGATCGAATCCTGTTTTCCCTTGCGATGCATGATGTTCTTGAACTGTGAATGGCCAGCCATGGCACCCCTGATCGGATCGTTTGTTTGGATTGTGGGCCTTATAAGTGCGATAGCGCGGCTGTTCAAGCCCGTAAGCTTTCTCTGATTGCGCCAAGGAACTGAAATCATCTCTCGCCGTTTCAGAACATGAGTGCGGCTGTCACAATCGGTGGCGCCCTCTGCAGGAACAGGAACCGGAAGGAGATGATTAAATGGTCAGTCTGACTGAAGCACGCGAAGCCCCTGCCCGTCAGCTTTGGGATGAAATCAATTCCGTCCACGCCGGCATGCTCGGTCTGGAAGGGCTCCACAGCCACATGCAGCCAATGGCTCCTCATGCCGATCCGAAGACGAACACCATCTGGTTCTTTTCCAAGAAGGATTCCGAGCTCGTGCAGTCGCTGAAGTCCGGCTCGCGCGCGCATTTCTGCGTCATCGGCAAGGACCATGATTATCATGCCTGCCTTTCCGGCAAGCTCGAAGTGCGCGATGATAAATCCAAGATCGACGAATATTGGAACTCCGTCACCGCCGCCTGGTACGAACATGGCAAGAGCGACCCGTCGCTGACGATGCTCGCCCTTCATGTGGACGATGCCGATATCTGGGCCTCCACAGACAGCACGTTGAAATTCGGCTGGGAAATCGCCAAGGCCAATATGTCGGATCACAAGACACCGGATGTCGGCGTTCGCCAGCATCTGGCTTTCGCTTAAACCCTTTCCCCGCCAAAACCGCGCCCTCACATGCCTTGCGGAACGAGGATTTGCGGCTGGCGGGGAAGGCTCCTCATGGAAACCCTGATAACAGGATCGCTGGCATAGGCGATCTTGAATTGCGCGCCGAAGGTGACGAGAAACTGCTCCAGCGCACTCGGCTGGTGCATCGGCAAAATAAGTGCAGAACGAAGCCGCTTGACGATACGGCTCATGCTGTCAGCCCCCATCGTCAACCCACCATCGACCGGCACCATCAACACATCCAGCCGCCCGATTTCAGCATATTGCGTTTCCGTCAGCTCATAATGCAGATGCCCTAAGTGACCGATACACAGCCCGGCCACTTCGAAGATGAAGATGGAATTGCCGTCCTTCTGCAACAGCCCGCCGCCGCCCCAGCGGTTGCGTATATCGGATGTGACGTTGCGGATATAAACATCGCCCACCTGCAATTTAAACTCCGCCTTCTCCCCCGGCACATCGCTCCAACCATGCAGCACATGTTTGATCGCGGGATCGGGCGTCAGCGTGTAATGCGTGGAGTGCGCCTTGTTCATCGTCACGACATCGGGCGTCACCGGTGGGCGGTAGACGCCATTGTAATCGGTCGCAATCGTAACGCCTTCAGGCGAAGTGATGAGAAAGGTGGAGTGGCCGATATATTGAATGGCCACCTCTTCCTTCGCAGTCGCCTGCACCTGTCGCACATCCGATGGCTTGAAGCTGGCAAACATCGCCCCGGGAATGGACTGCGCCACCGCCTGGCACTGGCTGACGGGCGCACGGTTGGGAGGCTCCTGAGCGACAACCGAACCGGCGCCGAACAAAATGGCGGACAATGCGAGCACGAGCATGCGATGCATTTCACCACTCCCCTTTTGAGGTGATGCCGCGCAGGATGCGGCAAGGGGAATGGCTCGTCTAGCGCCAAGCGGCGTCGGGCGCTCACATTGTTGTCATTGGGGCGCAACGACTTCCGTCACCCCGCACTCGATGCGGGGTCCAGCGCGATCAAGTCATTGATCGCTAAAAGACTGTTCCTTGGCGCAGACGCGCCAAACTGGATTCCGGCTCAAGGCCACTACTGCTCGGTGGAGATTTATAGACTTGGTATAGAGTATTGATTGTATTCGCTTTTTTGCGCTTTGTACGAATTGGACTCGCCAGTGCAACGCTGGCTGTAAATTCAGCAGTGGCCCTCCCCACTTCCGTCATCCCGGACTTGATCCGGGATCCAGCCAGACCAAGTCTTTGGTCTGAAAAGACTCTTTCGACGCGCAGACGCGCGTCTGCTGGACCCCGCATCAAGTGCGGGGTGACGGGTGAAGGAGCCGTTCTCGCCCCAAACTACCCACTCAGTTTAAACCGGACAGTAGTGACTTAAGGCCGGAATGACGGACGAGGAAGTTCAAACCCAAAAACTAGGAATAGTCTCCGCCAGCCTCGGCCCAATCCGCAACGGCTCGATCTTCTCCGCCAGCCCGGTGCTATCGGAAATCTCTACACCAACGCCGCAAAGCGTCGCAGGCCCGCTGGCCGCCTCAAAGCGCCCCTTCGGCATCTTGGAAATAAACCGGTTGATCGGCTCTTCCTTTTCCATTCCGAGTGAGGAATCGTAATCGCCGCACATACCGGCATCCGACATATAGGCCGTACCGCCATTCAGAATCTGCGCATCCGCCGTCGGCACATGTGTATGCGTGCCCACCACGAAGCTTGCGCGGCCATCCACGAAATGACCGAAGCACTGCTTTTCGCTGGTCGCTTCCGCGTGAAAGTCGAACACGATGGCGTCGGCCTGCTCGCCCAGCGGGCAGGCGGCGAGAATGGTTTCCGCAGAGCTGAAGGGGTCGTCAAGCTCGGGATGCATGAACACCCGGCCCATGATGTTGGCAACGAGAATGCGTGCGCCATTGCGGGCATAGAACAGGCCGGAGCCCTTGCCGGGCGTGCCCTTGGGGTAATTCGCGGGCCGCAAAAACTGGTCGTGGCGCTCGCAGAAGGATACCGCCTCTTTCTGGTCCCACACATGGTTGCCGGTGGTCACGACGTCGGCACCGGCATTGATGGTTTCCAGATAAATCTCTTCGGTGATACCGAAACCGCCTGCGGCGTTCTCGCCATTGACGATGACGAAATCCAGTTTCAGATCGGAGATCAGGCCCGGAAGACGCTCCCAGACCGCCGTGCGACCCGTCTTGCCAACCATGTCTCCGAGAAAAAGTAGTCTCATTACCCCGTCCTGTTACTGAAGCTGCGCAGCCCGCTTTCGGTCAAAACCGCGTCCAGCGCAACATCATGCGCTTCTGCGGGCACTGATGGCACTTCCTGACAGTCGAATGCAATGCCAACAAGAACGGGATTCAGTCCTTTTGCATGAAGTTTTGCAATTGCGCGGTCGTAATGCCCGGCCCCGTAGCCAATCCGGTGCCCTCGGCCATCGAAAGCCGAAAGCGGCACCAGCAGAATTTGCGGATCGAGAACGGCAGCACCTTCATCCGGCCCCGTAGTGCCGAAACCCGTTTTCACCAGCTCCGCGCCGGGAACGAATTCGCGAAACACAATGGTCTCGCGATCCAGAATGACCGGCAGGCAAAGGCGCGCACCCTTGTTCCGCAGCGCTTCCATCAACGGCCTCGTATCCGCCTCGGAGCGGATCGGCATGAAGCCCGACAGCACGGTGCCGGGCGCAAAGGACAATGCATCCGCCCCGGCATCCGCAATAGCAAGGCTCTTCGCAGCCCGCTCTTCAACGGAAAGAGCGTCCCGCAGGGCGAGACGCTCGACACGAAGCTCGGCTTTGGAGGGAGACGACGTCTCGCTCATCAGGCGGCCCGGCTGACCAGAACCTTGTCGATCCGGTGGCCATCGAGATCGATGACTTCGAAGCGCCATCCATTTCGCGTGATGTGCTCGCCCAGTTCCGGCAGGCGGCGGAATTCGTCCAGCACCAGACCGGCAACGGTTTCGAATTCGGCATCCTCATCGATCTGGAAGCCCATGCGGTCGGCAAATTCGTCGGCGGGCATCCATCCTGCAACGAGGAAGCTGCCGTCCTCACGCTCCACTATCGCAGGCTCTTCATCATCCTCTTCCTGGAATGCGCCCGTAATGGCCTCCAGAATATCGCCGGAGCTGATGATGCCTTCGAAATGGCCGTATTCGTCATAGACGAGAACCATGTGAACCGTCGAGCGGCGCAGCGACTGGATCACATCCACCGCACTCGTCAGGTCTGACACGACAGGTACTTCGCGCAGGAGTTCGCGAATATTCAGCTCCTTGCCGGAAGCCAGCGCGTCGAAGGCATCCTTGGCAAAGAGAACGCCGAGAATTTCATCGGATGCGCCATTTCGCACCGGCAGGCGCGAACGCTGCGTGCCGCGAAGCTGCTCGCGGATTTCCTCCGCGCTGTCCTCGATATCCACCACTTCCACATCGCGGCGCGGCGTCATCAAGCCACGGGCATTGCGGTCCGCAAGGCGCATGACGCCGGTGATCATCGCCGATTCCTCGGTCTCGATCACGCCTGCGCTATGCGCTTCGGCTAGAACCGTGCGGATTTCATCATCGGTCACGGATGCGTTGGATTCGCCGCTGTGACCCAGGATCGCCAGCACGATCTTACCCGATTTGTCGAGAAGCCAGACGATGGGCGCGCCGATCTTGGAAAGCAGCACCATCGCGGGAGAAACCCGCGCGGCAATCTTTTCCGGGTCGCGAAGCGCAATCTGCTTGGGAACGAGTTCGCCGACGATCAGCGAGAGATAGGTGATGGCAACGACCACCACACCCACGCCCAGCGCATCGGCCGCACGGTCCGGCACACCCTGTTCCATCAGCCAGCCTGTGAAGCGCGTGCCGAGCGTAGCGCCCGAAAAGGCGCCCGAGAGAATGCCGACCAGCGTAATGCCGATCTGCACAGTGGACAGAAAGCGTCCGGGATTTTCAGAAAGACTGAGCGCCATCGTGGCGCCCTTGCTGCCCTGCGCGGCCAGCACTTTAAGCCTCGCAGGTCTCGAAGAGACGACAGCAAGCTCGGACATGGCAAGCACACCATTCAATACGGTGAGCAGGACCACGATCATAATTTCAGTAAACAAGTTTAGCTCTTTGGGCTGTTGAACGGCACGTCGCGGTGATAACCGCATTCACCTCAAATACAGGCGGAACGGACATACCAACACGGATAATAAGGAATTGTTCCGCCAATGCAATGAGAGGTAGCTCAAAAAAGACGCAAGGTTATTGAGATGGAAACCGAGTGGGTTTTCGACCTTCAGGACGCGTCACTTTAGTATCTCAAAAGCGATGGCAAATTTCGTTTGTGCATACCCATAAAAAAAGCCGCCCTGCGGGGGGCGGCTCATCTTTGGTCGTTTTTACTCAGGCAAATTTTAAAGTCGGGACATTTTCTAAATCAACAGTGTGTTCCGCTTGCCAGGCATCGTGTGCAGCCTGCATCCGAAGCCAGACGGCTGCGCCATCTCCGAACAGCTTGCCCAGCCTTGCCGCAACGTTTGGCGACACGGGCTTCTTTTCATTGACGATGTCATAAAGCTGCTGCCGGGAAATCCCCAGCATATTTGCTATTTCTACCTTGGTCTTACCCGTATCCGGGATCATGTCATTGAGTAATGCGCCCGGATGAGATGGGCACCTTTTCAAGGGCCTGACTACCTCATAAGCCATTCTCGTCTCCTATCTAAGAACCTGCACTCTAGAGTGTTCGTTTATGTTAGTGGTATTGCTCGAAATCCACGTTGTACACATCGCCATCTTCGATTTCGAATGTGATGCACCATGGTCCGTTGACGTGGATCGTATATCGGGTGGGCTTAAATCCCTTGAGGGAGTGAAAATCATAGCCCGGAAGATTTAACTCGCTGATCGAGGCGACTTGCTCAAGGCGGTCTAGCCGAACAATAATGCGAGCGTGCATTTTCTTATCGATCTTTGCAGTCGCACCCTCATAGAAAAGCTCGTATAAACCTTGGTGCTTAAATGTTTTGATCAAATTCCCGTCTCCTAAAATTACCGAGCTCCAACCTTTCTCCTTGTTTTCATTGATTGCGAATGTAAGCTTTTCGCTTACGTCAGTCAATAGCAGCGTAAGCTTTTTGCCGACAATAAAAAAGCCGCCAGCAAGGGCGGCCTCATAGCAATAATCGACTTGCGCCAACGACCGATGATGTAAAAGTAGGTGCTAAAAGGAACCGAATATCCGGAAAACACTAGAAGAAAAGTGCGTCCACGACGACCGATGGAGGTTTACGATCCTGGGTGCCTACAAATGTAGGTGGGCACCGTGTGTCCAGCCCCACGGGACTGGCCAGGGACAGCTCCCTTTGGATCGAGTATGGCCCCAGGGATTGTGGTTCCTGTCGAGAAGCGCAGAACGCACGTCATATATATGCCGGATCGTGACGTTCCGAAAGGGGGAGCGCAAGGAAACTTGCATCGACCTGTGGTTACGATACGATAAAATTGACATTAGAATAACTTTCCAGCGAGCAGCTTTAGAAAGAATCTATATTGGCGATATCAATCGAAATCGAAGAAATGCCAGATGAGGCCACCCAAAAGCTAATTGATCAGGGGCTGGATGAATACAATTTCGGCAAAGCTGGACCGGACAACTCTCAGGACTTATGGGTGATCGCGAGGTCTCCATCAGGTGTGGCTCAAGGCGGGATAAAAGCTAAAACCTTTTATTCATGGATGTTTGTTGATTGGCTTTGGGTTTCCAGTTCAATCCGAGGAACACGGACGGGCAGTATCCTCATGGATAAGGCTGAAGCAGCCGCGCGCGAGCGAGGGTGCATAGGCGCTTACGTCGATACGTTCACTTTTCAGGCCCCCGGGTTTTATCAATCCAGAGGTTATGAAGAATTTGGCCGGATCGATGGGTTGCCTCCGGGTCACGCCTGCATTTGGGTTCGCAAGGTTTTTACAGACGCCTAACACCTTGCAGAACGAATGCTTTTCCCAGTACGCAACATCAGTTCACCGCGGGCTTCGGCCTTGCCACCAGCTTTTCCGTAATTCCGTTCAGCCGCATCGCAAGGTCTGAAATGGCGTGCACGATCTGCTCGTCTGCCTTTGCCTTGCTTTCGGCCATGCCGTCGCTGTTCTGCTGAAGGCCTGCCACCTGCTTTTCGAGGTTCTCGATCTTGCGTGACATTTCCGAAAGCTCGTCGGTGATCATGATGCCAGCCATGACGGTAAGTCGCAGGTCGCCGATTTCGCCGAACTGGCTCTTGAGGTGCCCGACATATTGATCGAAACGGTTGGCAAGGTCGGTCAGATGCGCTTCCTGCCCCGCTTCGCAGGCCATGCGATACGCCTTGCCATCGATCATGACGGTGACTTGAGCCATACTCTTTTCCTTTACCGGTCCAGCACGGCGCGGATGGTTTCCATCGCCGTCACGAGACGCCGCGAGACTTCGCGATTGACCTCTTCCAGACGATTGGCGCGAAACTGCGACTGGTCCAGTTCCTGCGCAAGCCGCGCACGGTCCACATGCACGCGCTTGACCTCGTTCTCGACTTCGCCGTTTTCGCGCTGGCGTTCCAGACGCATGTCGAGAGCGTTTTCAAGGCTGGTTATTGCGGAGCCTAGCTCCGACAGCGCAACATGTATGGTCTTTTCCGCCGTCATCGTTTCTTCCAAACCGCAAGAGCCAAGCCGAATCGTTGCCTCTTGACGTCAATCAAGGCTGATGCACGATATTACCCGTTTTGCGCCCGCGTCAATCAAACCAATACATTCAAGCACTTTGCGCTGTGGATGAATGCGACTTGGCAACGGCGCTTTCTAAATTCTTTGCCTGAATATGGCCACAGCTTGGTCTGAAGAATAAATAATGGACATATGCTCATGCGAAACGATTTTTGTTTGAGATCGAACTGCAATGCGGGCCGGATTTGTTGACAGAACCGCCCTACCTGCTATGGATCAACCCGCTTTTTGGATAGTTAGAAGACTATCTCTTAATCACCCGGAACAGACGGAAAAGCCATGATTTCTCGCGACAAACACGACCGGATGGCCAATGCAATCCGATTTCTTGCCATGGATGCTGTGGAGAAGGCCAATTCCGGCCACCCAGGCCTGCCAATGGGCGCGGCGGATGTCGCTACGGTCCTCTTTACCAAGTACCTGAAGTTCGATCCGAAGGCCCCGCTGTGGCCAGACCGCGATCGCTTCGTGCTGTCTGCCGGTCACGGCTCCATGCTGCTCTACTCGCTCCTCTATCTCACCGGATATGAGGACATGACGATCGACGAGATCAAGCGTTTCCGCCAGCTCGGCTCCAAGACTGCCGGTCACCCGGAATATGGTCACGCCACCGGCATCGAAACCACCACGGGACCTCTCGGCCAGGGCATTGCCAATGCCGTCGGCATGGCCATTGCCGAGCGCAAGCTGGAAGAAGAATTCGGCTCCGATCTTCAGAGCCATTTCACCTACGCACTGTGCGGCGACGGCTGCCTGATGGAAGGCATCAGCCACGAAGCTATTGCGCTTGCTGGCCACCTGAAGCTCAACAAGCTCGTTCTCTTCTGGGACAACAACAACATCACCATCGACGGTACGGTCGACCTGTCCGATTCCACGGATCAGATCGCCCGCTTCAAGGCGGTGAAGTGGAACACCATCGAGATCGACGGTCACGACCCGGAAGCAATTTCCAACGCCATCGAGCAGGCGCACCAGTCCGACCGCCCAACCTTCATCGCCTGCAAGACCACCATCGGTTTCGGCGCGCCGAACAAGCAGGGCACGCACAAGGTTCACGGCAACCCGCTCGGCGCTGAAGAAATCGCCGCAACGCGCAAGCACCTGAACTGGGAAGCTGAACCTTTCGTCATTCCAGAAGATGTTCTGGATGCATGGCGTCTGGCCGGTCTTCGCTCCACCAAGACCCGTCAGGAGTGGGAAGCCCGCCTGGAAGGCACGGAAGGCGAGAAGAAGGCCGAGTTCAAGCGCCGCTTTGCTGGCGATCTGCCCGGCAATTTCGACAGCTCCATCGATGCATTCAAGAAGAAGGTCGCTGCGAACAACCCGACGGTTGCCACCCGCAAGGCTTCCGAAGACACGCTCGAAGTCATCAACGGCATCCTGCCGGAAACGCTCGGCGGCTCTGCCGACCTGACGCCGTCGAACAACACCAAGACCAGCCAGATGAAGGAAATCACGCCTTCTGATTTCTCCGGTCGCTACATGCATTACGGCATTCGCGAACACGGCATGGCAGCAGCCATGAACGGCATCGCGCTGCACGGCGGTCTGATCCCTTACTCCGGCGGCTTCCTCATCTTCTCGGATTATTGCCGTCCGTCCATCCGCCTTGCCGCACTCATGGGCATCCGCGTCGTCCACGTTCTGACGCACGATTCCATCGGCGTCGGTGAGGACGGCCCGACCCACCAGCCGGTGGAACATGTCGCCGCGCTGCGCGCTATTCCGAACCTTCTGGTCTTCCGCCCTGCGGATGAAACGGAAACTGCGGAATCTTGGCAGATCGCCCTGCATGAAAAGCACCGCCCGACGGCGCTTGCACTGACCCGCCAGAACCTCACGCCTGCCCGCAAGGAATATGAGGAAAAGAACCTCGTTTCCTACGGGGCTTACGAACTGGTTTCGGCAAGCGATGCCAAGGTCTCGATCTTCGCTTCCGGCTCGGAAGTGGAGCTTGCGCTGAAGGCTGCCGCCGACCTCAAGGTCAAGGGCATCTCCACCCGCGTCGTGTCCGTTCCCTGCTTCGAACTCTTCAAGGAGCAGCCGGAAACCTACCGCAAGGCCATCATCGGCAATTCGCCGGTCAAGATTGCGGTTGAAGCGGCCATCCGTCAGGGTTGGGATTACTTCATCGGCAATGACGGCGCTTTCGTCGGCATGCAGTCCTTCGGTGCCTCCGCACCGGCCAAGGATCTCTTCCAGCATTTCGGCATCACCGCGGAAGCCGTGGTTGCCGCTGCCGAAGCAAAGCTGGGCTGATGGCATGCCTGGGTCGGCGGAAGCGCCCTGCTTCCGCAACCCGTGCCTGACTGAAATTGGAAAGGCGGGACCGGTCGTCACGATCTCCCGCCAACCAGATGCACTCACCATTCCGCAAAAAAATCAAATTATTGATCGGGAGACTGTAAATGACTGTAAAAGTTGCCATCAACGGCTTTGGCCGCATCGGCCGTAACGTCCTTCGCGCCATCGTGGAATCCGGCCGCACCGACATCGAAGTCGTTGCCATCAACGATCTGGGCCCGGTCGAGACCAACGCGCATCTGCTGCGTTACGACTCGATCCATGGCAAGTTTCCGGCAGACGTGAAGGTCGAAGGCGACACCATCACCATTTCTGGCGGCAAGCCGATCAAGGTAACCGCTGTTCGCGACCCGGCACAGCTGCCGCACAAGGAACTCGGCGTCGATATCGCTCTCGAGTGCACCGGCATTTTCGTGGCCCGTGACAAGGCTGCCGCTCACCTCGAAGCTGGCGCAAAGCGCGTCATCGTTTCGGCTCCTGCCGATGGCGCTGACCTGACGGTCGTTTTCGGCGTCAACCACGACCAGCTGACGAAGGATCACCTCGTCATCTCCAACGCCTCCTGCACCACCAACTGCCTGGTGCCGGTCGTCAAGGTTCTGGATGATCTCGTCGGCATCGACCACGGCTTCATGACCACGATCCACTCCTATACTGGCGACCAGCCGACGCTGGACACCATGCACAAGGACCTGTACCGCGCCCGCGCCGCAGCCCTGTCCATGATCCCGACCTCGACCGGCGCCGCAAAGGCCGTCGGCCTCGTTCTGCCGCACCTCAAGGGCAAGCTGGACGGCACGTCCATCCGCGTTCCGACCCCGAACGTCTCCGTCGTCGACTTCAAGTTCGTTGCCAAGAAGGCCACTTCGGTTGCCGAAATCAACGAAGCCATCAAGGCCGCATCCAACGGCGCACTGAAGGGCGTCCTCGGCTACACCGACGAGCCGCTGGTCAGCCGTGACTTCAACCACGACAGCCACTCCTCGATCTTCGCGACCGACCAGACCAAGGTCATGGAAGGCAACTTCGTTCGCGTACTGTCCTGGTACGACAACGAATGGGGCTTCTCCAACCGCATGTCGGATACGGCAGTGGCTTTCGCAAAGACCATCTAAGGCGCTATTTAAGCAGAACAAAATCAAAACCGGCGGGAGCGATCCCGCCGGTTTTCGTTTGCATGCCAGCGCGCCACCCAATAGCCTCTTCAAAAAATGAATTGGACAGTGCGATGACGATCTGGATTTGCAATGAATGTGGCGCTCATTATGAAACGCCCGGCGCGTCACCCTCGTCCTGTCTGATCTGCGAGGATGATCGTCAGTTCGTGCCGCTCAGCGGCCAGAAATGGCTGAGGCAAGATGATCTGTCGAACCACGCCAATGACTGGCGCGAGATGGAGCCGGACCTCGTCGGCATCGGCATCACGCCCGGCTTTGCCATAGGCCAGCGCGCACTTCTTGTCCGCACGCCGCAGGGCAATGTCCTGTGGGATTGCGTGCCTTTATTGGACCGGCAAACGAAAGATCGCATTCAGTCGCTCGGCGGTCTGACCGCAATCGCAATCTCCCACCCGCACTTCTACACCGGCATGGCAGATTGGAGCGAAGCTTTCGGCAACGCCCCAATATACATCTCAGCGCTGGACAGGGATTTCGTCACGAGGCAAAGCCCGAATATCCGTTACGTCGAGGAGGACGTGGTGGAACTCCTCCCCGGCCTCAACCTCCACCGCCTCGGCGGTCACTTCCCCGGCAGCAGCGTTCTGGAATGGAAGGCAGGCGCTGAAGGCCGCGGCGCGCTTTTGACCGGCGACACGATTCAGGCCACCGCAGGCAACGTCCACGCCTCCTTCATGTACTCCTTCCCCAACCTCCTGCCCCTCCCCGCGCGCGAAGTGGAACGCATAGCAAACCGCATCGAACACCTCACCTTCGACCGCCTCTACGCAGGCTGGCACGAGAGAGTTATCTCAAAGAACGCGAAGTCTGTCGTGCTTTCTTCAGCTAAGCAATATGTCGAACGTCTCGTTCTCTAATTGGTAGCCCGGATCAGGCAAGCGCGCGTCAGATAAGCCGCGCGTCAAAGCAATCGCCGCTTGCGAATATACGAAAGATGGCTGCGACGTCGGCCTGTTAGCGGTTACCGTAACAAGACAGAATATTATGAGGCAGGCACCGCCTCCTGATCGAACGGCTTGCCATCAAATCGTGCAACATGAATGTCGCCTTCCCGCTTCCGTGCTTGTGCGATATCGAAGCTGTTCTGCATTCTCATAAGTGTATCCATCGATACGCCGAACGCTTTTTCGATACGCAATGCCATCTCGGGTGAGAGATGCGAACGTTCGTTCAGGAGCGCGGACAATGCTGCCCGCGTGACACCAAGAAGCTGCGCTGCGCGGGTGACAGACAATCCGAGCGCTTCGATGATCTCGGACTTGATGAAGCCGCCGGGATGAGCGGGATTTTTTAAGCGGATGCCCTGCACCGTACTCATAGCAAACTCCTAATGGTAATCTTCGTAGTCCAGGTCGATGATTTCGATTTCGGTTTGATCGATCCGAAATGTCATGCGCCAGTTTTTTGTTACGGACAGGCTCCAGGTACCTTTGCGATCTCCAGTCAACTGATGAGCCTTCCAGCTTGGAACGGTGCGCAATTCGTCTTCCCGTTCCATATCCTGAAGAAAAGAAACGATACGGATGAGTTTCGGCACCACCGTCGCCTGAAGGCCACTCGCATCATCGTGTTCGATTAACCGACGCAGGCCTTTATGGATCACATTTCGAATTCTCATGAGCTACGGTATCAAACCATCCGAAAAGCGTCAAGCTACACTATACACCTCCTTAAGCCTCCTGTCGCTCCTTAATCCTGCTCATCACTTTTCCTTTATCCCACCTTGCTCTGGTCCTTTTTGGCCGGGAAAACGGTCGGAGGGATTCGGTCGTATACGCAGTACATCGTGCCCTGCCGTCCCGTTCGATACACCTCGCCTGCCTGCCCTGCGCGCAAATGTTGCTCGCCTTGGCCGTCCAAACGTGGCTCATTGACTCGCGACGTGCAGAGTATGCCGAGCAAGCGACCTTCATAAAGGACGTGCGCTTGGAATCGTTTTACCTGTTACTGCTGGTCGCAACCGTCCTCGTTCTCGTCGCGGCCTTTTCCAGCCTGATTGCCTATCGCTTCGGCGCGCCTCTTCTGCTGCTGTTTCTCATGATTGGCCTTGCGGCGGGCACGGATGGGCTGGGTATTCAGTTCACCAACAATCCGCTGGCCTATATGCTGGGGTCGCTGGTGCTGGCCGTCATCCTCTTCGATTCCGGCTTCAGCACGCCGTTGCAGACGTTTCGGTTGTCGGCCAAGCCAGCGATTACGCTTGCCACCGTCGGCGTCATCCTGACGGCGGTGTTTTTCGCCGGTGCGGCGGCGCTGCTTCTCGGGCTCTCATGGCTGGAAGGCCTGCTGCTCGGCTCCATCGTTGCCTCCACCGATGCTGCCGCCGTCTTCTTCCTGCTGCGCATCGGCGGCATTCATATCCGTGATCAGGTGCGCTCCACACTGGAAGTCGAATCCGGCACCAATGATCCGATGGCGATCTTCCTCACCATCGCGCTGGTGGAAGTTGTCGCCAAAGGCAGAGGACTGGCCGGTTTCGACAGCAGCTTCATCCTCATGTTTCTCGAAGAGCTGGGCCTTGGCCTGATCTTCGGCGTGCTGGGCGGGTTGATGATCGTCAACATCGTCAACCGCTTCACGCTGGATCGCGGGCTCGCACCCATCCTCGTGCTGGCACTGGCGATGCTGGTCTTTTCCTTCACCGGCGCGCTGCATGGCAGCGGCTTTCTGGCGGTCTATGTCGCGGGCATCGTCGCGGGCAATCGCAAGATTTTCGCCAAGGGTGCCATCCGCCGCTTTCATGAAGGCATGACTTGGCTGGCGCAGATCATCATGTTCCTCATGCTCGGCCTGCTTGCCACGCCCTCGCAATTTCCGGCCATCATCGTGCCTGCCATCCTCCTGGCGCTGTTCCTCATCTTCATTGCCCGTCCGCTTGCGGTCTGGCTCAGCCTCATGCCGTTCAACTATACCCAGCAGGAAACCAGCTTCGTCGCCTGGGTGGGCCTTCGCGGCGCGGTTTCCATTCTTCTTGCCATTCTGCCAGCGCTTGGCGGGCTGAATAATGCAGAAATCTACTTCAACGCCGCCTTCATCATCGTGCTGGTCTCGCTTCTCCTGCAGGGCTGGACGATCAAGCCCGTCGCCACGCGCCTCGGCCTCATCGTGCCGCCGCGCATGGGCGAGGTGGATAAGCTGGAGGTCGATCTGCCCGGCACCGCCAATCACGAACTGATCTCCTACCGCGTGGCGAAGGGCAGCGCCATTTTGCAGGGCGAGCGTATCCCGCGCTGGGCCATGCCGTCGCTGGTCGTGCGGGATGGCAAGTCCATCCGTTATCAATATGCAGGCAGGCTGCGGGAAAACGATCTCGTCTATCTCTTCGTCATTCCCAGCAATTCAAGGCTACTGGATCGGCTGTTTGCCAGTGCAAAACCGGTCACGACGGATGATGAGGATATTTTCGGCACCTTTGCCATCGCGCCCCAACGCCCGGCCAGGGAACTCGATCTGTCCTACGGCCCCGGCCTTCTCACCCCGCAGGAGCAGAGCCTGACGGTTGCCGAACTGATCGAGGCCCGCCTCGGCGGCAAGCCGGAATATGCGGATCGCGTGCGCCTCGGCTCGCTCATCCTCATCGTGCGCGATCTGGATGAGAACCATGCCATTGCCAGCGTCGGCATTTCGCTGGAGCCGGTCGAGCCCGCCACCAGCCTGCCGATCTTCATCAGCCTGAAGGAAATCATCCAGCGCACGCGCCAGCATTTTTCAGAAAAGCGCCGCATTCGTCGTCAAGCTTCATCCGGTAGCGCGATACCTGTCGAGCCAAAAGACGAAAACGTCAGGGAAAATCACTCCTAATCGGCTTGCACCGTCTTTCAGGCATAGTATGGTCGCGCGCGAAGATATTGTCTTAACAAATTCAGGATCGACATATGCCCGCCTTCAAGACCCTTGATCACCTCACCGACATTTCCGGAAAACGCGTTCTGGTGCGCGTGGATCTCAATGTGCCGGTTGCTGACGGCAAGGTCACGGACAAGACCCGCATCGAGCGCGTTGCGCCGACGATCCTCGAGCTTTCGCAGAAGGGCGCAAAGGTCATTCTGCTCGCCCATTTCGGTCGCCCGAAGGGTGAGCCGGTTGCCGACATGTCCCTGTCCCTCATCAATTCCGCCGTGGCAGAGGTTCTGGGCAACACCGTTCATTTCTCCTCGAACGCCGTTGGCGAAGCAGCCGCAGAGGCCGTTGCGAAATTGAACAATGGCGACATCCTGCTTCTGGAAAACACCCGCTTCCATAAGGGTGAGGAAAAGAACGACGCCGATTTCGTCGCCGAACTGGCAAAGAATGGCGATATCTACGTCAACGATGCCTTCTCCGCCGCGCACCGCGCGCATGCATCCACCGAAGGTCTCGCCCGCCACCTGCCCGCTTATGCCGGTCGCACCATGCAGGCGGAACTGGAAGCGCTGGAAAAGGGTCTCGGCGCACCCGCCCGCCCGGTCGTTGCCATCGTCGGCGGCGCGAAGGTTTCCTCCAAGATCGACCTGCTGATGAACCTCGTCAAGAAGGTCGATGCGCTCGTCATCGGCGGCGGCATGGCCAACACCTTCCTCGCCGCGCGCGGCACCAATGTCGGCAAGTCGCTCTGCGAGCATGATCTTGCCGAAACCGCAAAGCAGATCATGATCGAAGCCGCCACCGCTGGCTGCGCCATCGTTCTGCCGGAAGACGGCGTCGTCGCGCGCGAATTCAAGGCCAATGCCGAAAACGAAGTCGTCGATATCAACGCCATCCCCGAAGACGCCATGGTGCTGGATGTCGGCCCGAAATCGGTCGAAGCCATCAAGGGCTGGATTTCCCGCGCTGAAACGCTGGTCTGGAACGGCCCGCTCGGCGCCTTCGAAATCGAACCCTTCGACAAGGCCACCGTCGCTGCCGCCCAGCATGCCGCCGAGTGCACGAAGTCCGGCAAACTCGTTTCCGTGGCTGGCGGCGGAGACACGGTCGCCGCCCTCAACCACGCAGGCGTCGCCGAAGACTTCACCTACATCTCCACCGCTGGCGGTGCATTCCTGGAATGGATGGAAGGCAAGGTCCTGCCGGGCGTGGCGATCCTCAACGAGCAGAAGTAAACAGGGAACAGAATTGCGATGGGAGAGGCAACTGCATGCGTTGCTCTCCTCCGTCACCCCGGACTTGATCCGGGGTCCAGTCAGCCCAAGTCCTTGGGCTGAAAGAGTGCCTCAAGCCTTGCAGACGCAAAGCCGCTGGATTCCGGCTCAGGATCACGGCTGTCCGGTTTAGATTTTTGAGCCCTTCATGCAAAGCCGGAGACCTGAGGAGAAACGGCAATCCACTCTCGACCGTCATCCTCGGCCTTGTGCCGAGGATCTACCAACGTCAACAAAATCAATCGGTTCCAAATCCTCGGGTCAAGCCTACTACTATCCGGTTTAAACTGAGTGGGTGGTTTGAGGTCGGTACAGTTCCCCCGCCCGTCACCACGCACTTGATGCGGGGTCCAGCAGACGCGCGTCTGCGCGTCGAAAGAGTCTTTCAGACCAAAGACTTGGTCTGGCTGGATCCCGGATCAAGTCCGGGATGACGGAGGTAGGTTTTGCGATACTCATCTGCCCCCCGGACACCAGCGTCTCAGGTCAGGGATAACGCTGATAAGAAATTGCCGCGTTGCGGGAACCTTTCCTTTTCCGCAACGTCTTCCCTCTCAGCAATTTAAATGCTTTAAAATCACTCAAAACTTTCAAACGATTGAACGCTCTTCAATCGTTTCAACAAGTTAGCCTGCCATTTTCCTACCCTTTTTAGCGCCTGTTATTCGAAATTCCAAAGTCTTGGGAGAATGAAATGACTGAACGTCTTGAAGATATTGCATTGAAGATGATGACCGATGGCAAGGGGCTGCTGGCTGCGGATGAGTCCACGGGCACTATCAAGAAGCGGTTCGACAGCATTGGCCTGGAATCCACTGAAACGACCAGACGCGATTATCGTGAGATGCTGTTTCGCACCGAAGATGCCATGACGAAGTGCATTTCCGGTGTCATTCTTTACGAAGAGACGCTGTTTCAGAAGGCTGCCGATGGCACGCCATTCGTGGATATCATCAAGGCCGCCGGCGCGCTTCCCGGCATCAAGGTGGATACCGGGGCAAAGCCGCAGGCTTTCTTTCCGGGCGAAACAGTGACCGAAGGGCTCGATGGTCTGGCAGACCGCCTCAAGACATATTACGAGGCCGGTGCCCGCTTCGCCAAGTGGCGCGGCGTCATCAATATCGGCGATGGCCTGCCCACATGGGGCTCGATAAAGGCCGATGCGCAGGCGCTGGCTCGCTATGCCGCACTGTGTCAGCAGGCCGGTATCGTGCCGATTGTCGAGCCGGAAGTGCTGATGGATGGCCAGCCCGGCACCCATAATATCGACCGCTGCGCAGAAGTGACCGAATGGGTGCTGCGCACCGTCTTCACCGATCTTTACGATGCCCGCGTCAACCTCGAAGGCATGATCCTCAAGCCGAACATGGTCATCGATGGCAAGAATGCCCGCAAGGCCTCGGTCGAGGAAGTGGCCGAAAAAACGGTCAAGGTGCTGAAGGCAACCGTGCCATCCGCCGTCCCCGGCATCGCCTTCCTGTCCGGCGGCCAGTCTGCCGAGGAAGCCACCGCACACCTCTCAGCCATCAATGCCGGTTATGACCTGCCATGGGCGGTTACCTTCTCCTATGGCCGCGCGCTGCAGGATAACGCATTGAAGGCATGGAACGGCAAGGCGGAAAATGTCGCCGCAGGCCAGCGCGCCTTCCGCCACCGCGCCGAGATGAATTCGCTCGCAGCATTGGGCAACTGGAAACAGGAACTCGAAAAGGCTGCGTAAAACCAAATACGCACTGGCGAAAAGCCGTCCCACCGGGGCGGCTTTTTTCGTTGCGAGGCTTTCCAGTCTCTTCAAAATAAAAATGCGCTGGCGCAATATGCGTGCGGCATGCCGCCGTCACCAACCTGACAGTTTCCCGACAGTCGGGGAAATGACGTGGCGTCCGGGCGTGGATCGGATGAGTGTCGGCCCGTCGAACCTTGGAGAAACGCAATGCTGATACAGAAACTCAGACTTCAACGTGGCTGGTCGCAGGAGCAACTCGCCACCGTTAGCGGTCTCAGCGTGCGGACGATCCAGCGCATTGAACATGGCCAGTCGGCAAGCCTGGAAACATTGAGCGCGCTTGCATCCGTCTTCGAGGTCGACGTGTCGCAACTGACCGAACCAAAGGAGAAAGACATGCCAGCCGCACCGCTCAATCACACCGAAGCCGAAGAGGCAATCGCCTTCGCCCGCGTTCGCCGCATCCGCAAATTTTATGTCCACATCGCGCAATATGCCATCGTCATAACTGCGCTCGTCATCATCAACCTTGTCAGCAGTCCCCATTATTTCTGGGCTGTCTGGCCAGCGTTGGGCTGGGGAGTCGCGCTGGTGCTGGACGGCCTGACCGCATTCGACATGGTGCCCTTCCTCAATGCGGATTGGGAAAAGAAGAAGGTCGAAACCTATCTCGGTCGTAAGCTCTAAGCAGGCCGCGAACCGCAATACCCCAAAGACGGCATTTACGCCCTTCGAGAGCACCCGCCATGCCCGTTAAAACATGTCGTGTTTAACCGCACTCAATGAACGATAACGCACACGCGGAAAAATAAGAAACTAAAGCAGGTTACGGTGAATCCCATTCACTGCCACCTGCTTTAGACGTCGCGCCTTGACGCCGTTTGCCCTTATAGCCTTTTGCTCCGGTTCAGCTCCTCCACACGCTCCACCTCCTTTTCCAGCGCCAGCATCGTTTCGGTCACCCTTTCCCTCGGTGTCTTTTGCGGCGGCAAAATCGTACAGGGCTGGGTTTCCGGTGGTGGTGCTGGGTTACGGTGCCGGGTGTGGTGCAGATGGATCATGTAAAGGATCGCCACCACAATGCCGGGCATGTAGATGAGGGCCACTTTCACACTGTCAGACATGACGCGGAATGTTTGCAGAAGATCAGCCAGCAAGCTGTAATTGTCCATCTCGTTTCTCCACTGGCGATGCCCACCGGCGCAGCGCGGCGATCATCATTTATCGAAACGGAATAATGACCACCGGAGGAAACGAACCTCTGGTGGCCGGGGAGTTAGAAAGCCGCCAACAAACGACCACCCTGACCTTTAGGCTTGCGCCTTGGACATGCGTCAAGGTCTCCCCAGCCATAAAAGTAGGCAGAGGAGCTATATAGTCACAATGGACCGCCTCAGCCACAAACCTATGGCTGAGGGGTGTCATTAACGGTCGACACTGACCGTTGTTGGAGGGGATTTCTAAGGCCCCAAGACCGGCCCGTTACCTCCGGTCTCATCGTGACCCTAGAGGAAAAATGGTGACAGGGAAATTGCGATATCTTGCACTGTTGTTTCTGTGGCTGTTGTCTCTGCGGACGGAGTAGACGATTGCGCACCTCAGTCCAATCAGCGCCATCGCGCCCCTGTGACTGTGTTGGTAGCTTGGGGCGATAACAGCTCCCCACTTCCGTCATCCCGGACTTGATCCGGGATCCAGCCAGACCAAGTCCTTGGTCTGAAAGAACTTTCTTCGCCGCGCAGACGCGCGTCTGCTGGACCCCGCATCAAGTGCGGGGTGACGGGTGGGGAGATGTTCTCGCCTCAAACCAACCTATCAATTTAAACCGGACAGCAGTGGGTTTGAGGAGAAACGGCCAATCCACCCTCGACCGTCATCCTCGGCCTTGTGCCGAGGATCCATCGCCATCAACGAAGTCAAAGGGTGTGAATCCTCGGATCAAGCCCACTTCTGTCCGGTTTAAACTGAGTGGGTAGTTTGGGGCGATAACAGCTCCCCCACCCGTCATCCCGGACTTGATCCGGGATGACGGAAGTGGGGAGTGCCGTTGCTGCATCAACCGGACAGCAGCGGGACAAGCCCGAGGATGACGGAGGTGTAAGACGTGTAGCCCGAGGCAACAGAAAAACACAGCACGCCAACCCCAACCTCAAGGCCTCAGCAGCAGCACCAGCGTCCACAGCACGAATGCCACCACCGCGATTTTCCAGAAATCTGCGCGGCGTCTCAGCCCCGGCAGGCCAAGCGGGCGGATGATCTGGATGCCCATTGCCAGAAGTAAAAAAAGGCCGATCGCCTTCGTCATCGCGCAACCTTTTGGCTGTATTGAGCCATCGGTGAAACATTCCATTTGCTAAAGATCGAATGAGAGTCTTCTTGGAAACCTGAAAAGCAAATGTCGCAACCGATTCATCATTTTCGACTTGAGCGTAAGGGCGTGCAGCGTTGAGAGACAAAAGTCAAATTCATTTCGCTGGCGTCACAGGGCGGACATTTTTATGGTCACCATATCGGGCAACTTATTCGCGCACGTCCCGTTCGAAGTTTAGATTCCAAAATCGCATCAGCATGAGAGTGACTTTATGAGCAGAAATATTCTACCCGTATTCGCTCTTCTCACCAGCACCCTGTTTCTCTTCCTCGGCAACGGCCTTCAGGGCCTGCTGCTGCCCGTTCGCGGCTCGGAAGAAGGCTACACCAACGAGGTTCTCGGCTTTCTCGGCACCTCCTGGGCTGCCGGTTTCGTCATCGGCTGCTTCGTTGCCCCGGCAATCGTGCGGCGTGCGGGCCACATCCGCGCCTTCGGCAGCTTCGTTGCGATGATATGCCTGACCGTGCTTCTCACCGGCCTCTTCATCGATGATGTGTCCTGGGTGGCCCTTCGCGCGCTGACGGGTTTCTGCACCGCGGGCACCTCCATGATCATCGAAAGCTGGCTGAACGAGCGCGCCACCAATGAAAGCCGCGGCGCGATTTTCTCGCTCTATATTGCCATCACGCTTTTCGGCGTCGTTGCCGGTCAGCTGGTCATTCCCTTCGGCAATGTTGGCAATACGTCGCTCTTCATGATCGCCGCGATCATTTACTGCATCGCCATTCTGCCAGCCATGCTCTCGAGAGCGGAAAGTCCGCAACCGCTCAAGAAAGTGAAGCTCGATCTTCCAGCGCTTTACCGCAACTCGCCGGTGTCCTTCGTCGGCATTCTGCTGATCGGCATCGCCAACGGTGCTTATGGTACGCTGGCCGCCGTGTTTGGCGCGCGTGCGGGGCTTGATCCAACCACCATCGCCATCATGGTCAGCTGCACCATCTTCGTCGGCGCTCTGGCCCAGTTTCCGGCGGGCAAGCTCTCAGACCGCATCGACCGGCGTTTCGTGCTGGCGGGCCTGTCTGCCCTTGCAGCCGTCGCCGGGCTGTCGGTCGCGCTCATCCACCCGACGCATGTCTATGTCCTGATCGGGATGATCTGCGTTTACGGTGCCGCCGCCAATGCGCTCTATCCAATCGCGGTGGCTCACGCCAACGACTTCGCCTCGTCGGAGGATTTCGTCAAGGTTTCAGGCGGTCTGCTTTTGCTTTACGGCATCGGCACCATCATCGGCCCTACTCTGGGCGGCCCGATCATGACGTCTTTCGGGCCTTATGCACTCTTTCTCGTCACTGCGGTTTCGCATTTGCTGATTACGGCCTATTCTATCTTCCGCTCAAGACAGCGCGCGGCCCTGACGACGGAGCAGAAAGACAACTTCTCCACCATGCCAACCGCACCGGCGCCCCTGTTGACGCCCGAGAGCGCCTCGCTCGATCCGCGAGCGCCGCAATATCCTGAAGACGAAGCAGATTTGCAGAAGGGAGCAGGAATATGAGTGTTTTCGATGAGGAACTTCCGCAAAAGCCGAGCACGACTCACGTCATCGGCAGCGATCTCAGTCTGGTCTCGGTGGACGAGCTGACCGCCCGTATCAACATTCTCCTTGCCGAAGTAAAGCGGCTGGAAGAAGAGCGCGAAAAGAAATCCGCAGGCAGAAAAGCAGCCGAGAACCTTTTCAGAGCGCGATGATGCTTGTGCATTTTCATTAACGTTACGACGCGGGTCAGTTTTTCGTTTACCATTAACGCAATATTAAGCTTTCTGAGAGATTACTATACACGTTCAGTTCTTCTGAACCTCAGGCAGTTTCTCCTATCGGCGAATTGGTCTGATTTTTCTCCCTGTTTTACCTTGAGAGCCGCTTTTGCGGCTCTTTTTTTGCCCTGCCATACAATATCCAAAACTGTGGGTATTAACCTTTCTTTAATAATCAGCTTGCGCATTTGCGCTATTGATATCATCCTGAAAATACAGACAGGCCGGAACAATTAACCCGCTAATCCCGTTGCCTGATAGTATTATGCGTGAGCAGGGATATAAAGAAATGTCGGAACAGGCTTTGAATACCATCAGCTTTGCTGGCCGCGCTGCTGCGTCGAACCAATTCAAGACCCTCTACACGGAGGGTATGGGCCTTGTAGAAGAAACGGCAAGCTACCTCGACGGCTCTGGCCGCGCAGCCTCCAAGGTGCTGCCGCGCATGGCCTCGGTTCTTTATGCAGCGGAATCCATGCGCCTCACCACGCGCCTCATGCAGATGGCCTCCTGGCTGCTGCTCCAGCGCGCTGTCAACAACGGCGAAATGACCCGCGATCAGGTCATCAGCGAAAAGAACAAGGTGCGCCTCGACAACTTCAACGTCGACCGCAACGCACCGGGCTGGCACGACCTGCCGGAATCCTTCCGCGAACTGGTGGAACGCTCGCTGCGCCTCCAGAACCGCGTCGCCCTCCTCGACCGCGAAATCTATCGCCCCTCCGAGGCGAAGGTTCCAGACAATGAGAACAGCGTTCAGGCCCAGCTCAACCTGCTGCGCACCGCCTTCACCAGCAACTGATTTCGCTACATCGATGATTTTAAAGAAGCAGGCTTAGGCCTGCTTTTTTGTTTTAGCGCTTCAATTGCCACCCTCATCCCTGTGCTTGTCACAGGAACGGGGGTAGAAAATTACACTTAAAACAACAAAAAACCCCGGATCGCTCCAGGGTTTTTTTGCATTCCATATCCAAGCGGATTAGAGGCCGAGGCCGCCGAAGCGCTTGTTGAACTTGGAAACGCGGCCGCCGCGGTCCATCAGCTGCTGGTTGCCACCAGTCCAGGCCGGATGGGACTTAGGGTCGATTTCGAGGTTCATTACTGCGCCCTCGGAACCCCAGGTGGAGCGGGTTTCGTATTCGGTACCATCGGTCATGACAACTTTGATCATGTGATAGTCTGGATGGATTTGAGCCTTCATGACAAACTTCCTGCGTAAGTGACGTGCGGACCATTTGCCGCAATTGCGTCAACTGAGCCCATTGAATAAATGAAACCCAGCCCTCGCGGCCATGGCTTTCCAATTTGATGCGGAGCCTATACATGAAGGGCGCCAAGATAACAAGTGCCTGCCGGTGGATGGCTTCACACTGCGTAGAGCCTATATTTATGACATATGTCAAAGAAGCAGATCTCGTTCGTGATAAAGCTTCGGCTGTGTCTTGACGATAAGCAGAGGTATTCGAGGTGGCAGAGTTTCAGGAACAGAAATCGGCAGGTCGCAAAACGCTGAAGCCGCTCAAGAGCCTGTTTCCCTATCTGAAGCGTTACCGGGGTCTGGTTGCCGCCGCCCTCTCCGCGCTCATCCTGTCTTCCGCCACCACACTGGCGCTGCCACTTGCCGTGCGGCGCATCGTCGACCACGGTTTCGAAGCCTCCGATGGGGCGATGATCAACAGCTATTTCGCCATGTTGCTGGCAATTGCCGTCGTCCTCGCGCTGGCCAGCGCCATGCGATACTATTATGTGATGACGATCGGGGAACGCGTCGTAGCCGATGTGCGGCGCGATGTTTTCGCCCATCTCACCTCGCTGTCGCAGGCCTTTTTCGACACCAATCACTCCGGCGAACTCACCTCGCGTCTCACCGCCGATACGGTGCAGATCCGCTCCGCCTTCGGCTCCTCCGCCTCGGTTGCCCTGCGCAATATCCTGCTCTGTCTGGGCGCGGTGGTGATGATGGTCTATACCAGCCCCAGCCTTGCGGGCCTGGCGCTTCTTGCCATACCGCTCATCGTTTTCCCGCTGATCGCCTTCGGTCGCTCCGTGCGTTCGCGCTCCAGAACCACGCAGGATACGCTTGCCGCGTCTTCAGCCTTCGCGTCGGAAACGATCTCGGCAAGCCGCACCATTCAGTCGTTCAACGCCGAGCAGCTGGCAAATTCGCGTTATAACGACGCCGTCGAGAAAGCCTATCGCGGCGCCCGCGCGGCCATCAGCGCCCGCGCCATCTTGACCGCTGTCGCAATCAGCCTCGTCTTCGGCAGCGTGGTCGCCATCCTCTGGTACGGCGCGCATGGCGTGCTGACGGGCACCATCTCGGGTGGCACGCTCAGTCAGTTCGTTCTTTATGCGGTCATTGCCGCAAGTTCGCTCGGCCAACTGTCGGAAGTCTGGGGCGAACTGGCGCAGGCAGGCGGCGCTGCCGAACGTCTGTCCGAACTGCTTGCGGAAAAATCTCCGGTCGAAAACCCTGCCGCTCCCGTGTCTCTGCCCACTCCGCCGCGCGGCGAAGCGCGCTTCGAGAACGTGGCTTTCCATTATCCCAAGGGGACGGACAAGCCCATTCTCAGCGATCTTTCTTTCAACGTTGCGGCTGGCGAAACCGTCGCCATCGTCGGCCCTTCGGGTGCTGGCAAAAGCACCGTCTTCTCGCTTTTGATGCGTTTCTACGATCCGCAGTCGGGCCGCATCACCGTGGATGGCACCGATATCCGCTCCGTGACACTGGATGATCTGCGCTCCCGCCTTGCCATCGTGCCGCAGGATGTCGCCATCTTCGCCTCGTCCATTCACGATAATATCGCGTTCGGCAGACCGAATGCCACCCGCGAAGAGGTTCGCGCCGCGGCCCTTGCCGCTCAGGCGGATGGCTTCATCGGCAAGCTTTCGGATGGTTACGACACGATTGTCGGCGAGCGTGGCGTAACGCTGTCCGGCGGACAGCGCCAGCGCATTGCCATTGCCCGCGCCATTCTGCGCGATGCGCCGATCCTGCTTCTCGACGAAGCGACCTCCGCGCTCGATGCCGAAAGCGAGACTTTGGTGCAAAAGGCGCTGGACGACCTCATTTCCAAGCGCACCACCATCGTCATCGCCCACCGCCTCGCCACCGTGCTGAAGGCGGACCGTATTCTGGTGATGGATGAGGGCCGCATCATCGAGGAAGGTTCGCATCAGAGCCTGATCCGTCAGGGCGGCCTCTATGCAAAGCTCGCCCGGCTGCAATTCGAAACCGGCAGCGATGATGTGGTGCCTTTGGTGAAATCGGTTTAACCGCCGACACTGCGCCCGGCAACACGTCCCGAAAACAGGCATCCGCCCAGAAACGTCCCTTCCAGCGCGTTGTAGCCATGCATGCCGCCGCCGCCGAAACCGGCAACTTCACCGGCGGCATAAAGGCCGGGCACCACCGCGCCCTGCCCATCCAGCACCCTGCCCTGCAAATCCGTGTGCAAGCCGCCCAGCGTCTTGCGCGTCAGAATATGCAGGCGCACCGCAATCAGCGGTCCCGCAGCGGGGTCGAGCAGACGATGCGGTTTGGCGGTGCGCATCAGCTTGTCACCGAGATAGTTGCGAGCGCCGCGAATTGCCGTAACCTGCACATCCTTGGAAAAGCCGTTGAGAATTTCCCGGTCACGCGCTTCGATCTGCGGTCGCAGGCGGGCAATATCCAGCCGATCCTCTCCGCTGATCGCATTCATGGCCTCGACCAGCTCTTCCAGCGTGTTGCGAACCGCAAAATCCTCGCCGCGATCCATGAATGCCTTGACCGGTCCCGGCGGCTCCTTGCCCAGCCGCTTCAGCAACAGGCGAACATTCTTGTCCGTCAAATCCGGGTTTTGCTCCGAGCCAGAAAGCGCAAACTCCTTCTTGATGATCGCCTTGGTCAGAATGAACCAGCTGTAATCGCTATTGCGCTCCCTTAAAGTTTTCAGCGTGCCCAACGTATCGAAGCCGGGCATGGCCGGGGATGGTAGCCGGTTACCATCGGCATCGCACCAGAATGACGATGGGCCGGGCAGAATGCGGATGCCATGCTTGTTCCAGATCGGCTCGTAGTTCTTCACACCCTCGGTGTAATGCCACATGCGATCCCGGTTGATGATCGCGCCGCCCGCATCCTCGGTAATCCCGAGCATGCGCCCGTCCACATGGGCGGGCACGCCGCAGACCATATCCGCCGGTGGCTGGCCCAGCCGATCCACCGGCCAGTTCTGCCGGACGAGATCATGGTTGCCGCCAATCCCGCCCGAACTGACCACCACGGCACCCGCCTCGATACGGAATTCTGCCAGCGCCTCGCGGCTGCTTTCCTCGCCCCGCTGCACCGCATCATCAGCCAGAACCGTACCCGAAATGCCGGTTATGACGCCATTGGCCTGTTCCAGCCGATCCACCTTGTGGCGAAAGCGAAAGATCAGCTTTCCCGTATCGGCCAGAGCCTGCGCCTTCTTGACGAAGGGTGCCAGCACGCCGGGGCCGGTGCCCCACGTCACGTGGAAGCGCGGAACGGAATTGCCGTGCCCATCGGCATGCCCGCCTCCCCGCTCCGCCCAGCCAACGACCGGAAACCAGCGCATGCCAAGCCCGTGCAGCCACGCCCGCTTTTCGCCTGCGGCAAAGTGCAGATAGGCCTCCGCCCACTGCCGGGGCCAGTGATCCTCGGGCCGGTCGAATGCCGCAGAGCCCATCCAGTCCTGACGGGCCAGATCGAGACTATCGCGAATGCGCATGAAGCGCTGCTCAGGACTATCGATGAAAAACAGCCCGCCCAGCGACCAGAACGCTTGCCCGCCAAGGTTCTGCGGCCCCTCCTGATCCACCACGCAAACGCTGAGGCCCCGCTCTGCCGCCTCCGTCGCTGCGACCAGCCCTGCAAGGCCAGCACCAACGACGATCACATCATATCGCTCCATCATCCCCTCCCGGATTCATAGAGTTACTTTTACGCAAAGGTCAATTCTATGCAATGGCACGATCCATCACTTGCCGCTTCGTCTTGCTCCCGTCGAAAATCAGCCGCATCGTCTCCTTGGGAAATCATGGGAGGAGAAAATGACGATAACGATCACGGCTTTCGAGCGCTCGCCAGACAAAGGCCGAGGGCTGGCGCGCGATATGCGGGTGCGATGGGCGCTGGAAGAGGCAGGCCTGCCCTACGAGGTACGCCTGTTGTCTTTCAAGGCCATGAAGGAGCCCGCGCATCTCGCGCTCAATCCATTCGGCCAGATTCCGACATACGAGGACGGCGCGGTTTCGCTTTTCGAATCCGGCGCAATCATTCTGCACATCGCCCAAACGAACGAGGGCCTGTTGCCTGAAGACGCCCTGGCCCGCGCCCGCGCCATCACCTGGATCTTCGCCGCCCTCAACACCATAGAGCCGCCCATCCTCGAACTGACGATGGCAAAGCTTTTCGAAAGCAAGGAGAGCTGGCACGAAACACGCCTCCCCATGCTGGAAGGCCGCGTCGGCACCCGCCTGTCGGAACTCGCCAACCATCTCGGCGACGCCGATTGGCTGGATGGTAATTTCAGCGCGGGCGACCTTTTGATGGTCTCCGTCCTGTTGCGCTTACGAACATCCGGCCTGCTGGAGGACTTTCCCAACCTTGGACGATATGTGGAAAGTGGCGAAGCCCGCCCCGCCTATCAACGCGCTTTTGCAGCGCAGCTTGCAGTGTTTCAGGCAGCGAATGGTGGGGGATGAGGGTTGGTGGGTTGCTGCGCCACGCCTCTAGTGGCGCCCTCCCAATACTGCGCCCGCGCCACACCCACCACCCTCATGCTGAGGTGCCCCGCATGGGCCTCGAAGCATCCGGTCACAAGCTCGAGTGTGCGGCCGCAACCCTCGCCCTTCGAGGCTCCGGCTTCGCCTGCGCGCCTCTACTCCGACAAGCTCAGGATGATGGATGAGGGTTGCTGATGTCGTCGCTATCAAAAATCCCGGTCAGCTTCATCCCAAGCCTCGCCGTTCACGCGGCAGCATCTGCCCGTGGCTTGATCTTCTTCATTCTCTCCATAACCCTTTCAGGCCATGGCATTTCGGACGGGGCGCTGAAAGTTGCCTCGTTTGGTAGTTTAGTATGTGGCACCTCTCAGCGCCCCGTTCGGCTCTTTAGGCAGAGCCGCAATCCTCTTGCCACGGCTGGCAGAACCCGGATGACAAGGGGAAAAACCTTGCCGGAGAACCGGTCGGACTTGATCAAGGCCCAACCCTTCCCATCCGGGTGCGATGATGGTTGCCCGCCATCGCCCTGCCAGTTCAGCCACACCTGCCTTCGAGGATGCGGGCGCCGAACATCTCGTACAGCCCGCAGTCCCGGTCCGTTTTCCGCAAGGCTCTCACCCGCCAGCACGTTTCGAGTGCTGGCCAGATGGTTACCTTACGATCCGTCCGCTCACCTTTTCGGGGTGAACGGGGCAGATGCAGCGTCTTCCTGTGTACCGCCTGACTTTCGCTTCTATCTTCATGATCGCGTTCGACCATGAGACGATGAGCTGTCGGTACGCCCGGCGGCGAAATCCTGACGGATGGATCGAAACTCGGCAGCCGTTGTTCGCACTGCCGCTTGTCGATCCGGCCAGGTCGGGCATCGGGAGAACTGCGCCAGCCGGTCCGAAACCGACGCCATGTCCTCCTCCCGTTGCCGCCGGGGGGATTGCTGCTCGACCCTGGGAATGGAGAGGCCGCGTAACCTCCTCACCCCCAGCACCGACCCCGCCTCGCCGCAACGCCTTGCGGTGTATCCGAGGGCGGGATGAGGGGGAGTGTACGGGTGGTTTTGGGGATGGGGAAAAATGTTTGGGGGAATTTTTTTGGTTTTTTTAGAAAAATTCTGGTGCTGGGGTTTGTCCTATTGCGGGGCGGGTTACTATTGGGACGTGCTCACGCAGCCGTAGTTTGGCAACAAGGCTAAGGCACCCACTGCCGTCATCCTCGAGCTTGACCCGCTGCTGTCCGGTTTAAACTGGGCGGCTAGTTTGGAACGAGAACAGCTGCCCCACCCGTCACCCCGGCCCTGAGCCGGGGTCCAGCAGACGCGCGTCTGCGCGTCAAAAGAGTCTTCCAGACCGCGGACTTGGTCTGGCTGGATCCCGGATCAAGTCCGGGATGACGGAGGCAGGGAGTACCTTTGCCGCGTTCACAGCAGCGTTGCACTGGCGAGTCCGAGTTCGTAAAGATTACAAAAAACTAAATGCAATCAATACCCTATACCAAATCTATAAATTTCAACCGGACAGCAGTGGGCTTGTCTCGGGCATTTGCGAGGTTGCGGGTGTTTCGGCGTGCGTGGATCCTCGGGTCAAGCCCGAGGATGACGGAGGGTGGGGTGTGTGTTGGTGGGCAAAGGTTACCCCTCTACCCAAGAAAACCTAGGACTTCGCTTTGCGAAGTCGAGGTTTTCTATCCTCTCCCACAAGGGGAGAGGAAAATTTGCCGCACCGTCTCGGCCTTTCTCACGCTCTCATAGTAGTGTGACCACCTCTCCCCTTCATCCTGAGCTTGTCGAAGGGGTGGGAGAGGAAGAAAAATCATGATTTTAGCGTAGCTGAGCCATAGATTTTTCAGGTGAGGGGTGTGACGCCAGCTTCGACATCGAAAAAGAGGATAGCGGCAGCGGATAAAATCAGCTCCGCGTTCCCGCCAGCTTCTCCGAAAGATCGCTCATTTCCTTTTGCGCGTCCTTATCTGCCGGGTAGAGCGTCAGGTACTGTTGCCAGACCTTCATGGCCTGTTCGTTGTGTTCGGAGCTTTCCAGGATGTTGGCGAGGCCGGCGAGGGCGGGGAAGAAGCGGGGTTCTTTTTCGAGTGTCTGGTTGAGGTCGACCATGGCCTTGCGGATGTCGCCGTCGGCGACGTGGATCATGGCGCGGCGGTACCAGGCGCCTGCGTAGTCGGGGTCGAGGAAGATGGCCTGGTCGAGGAAATCATAGGCGGCGGCGGTGCGCTTTTCCTCGGAGGCTTCTTCGGCCCATTTCATCAGAAGGTTGATGGTGGCGCTGCCGGAATCCTTCCACTCGCCGATGATTTCGGTGGCGAGCACACGGGCTTTCTTTGCATCGCGCTCTTTCTTCAGACTGTCGAAGAGGTTGCCGACGGGGTCTTTGGGCGGGGTCTGATCCGGCTGCTGCGCCTGCGTAACGGGCTCTTCAGCGTGGGCGCCAAGAGGCGCGCTCAGGGCAAGCGGGACGAGGGAAACGAGGGCAAGGGCACAAAAACGAAATTGGCGCATGCCGATCAAGATAATCTGCATGCGCCAATTATGAAATCAAATTTTGTTTGCTATCAACAATGTGATCCGTCTCAACTGAAACAGACGACATGCGACCCGCAATCAGCCCTGACGAGCCTTGAAGCGTGGGTTCTGCTTGTTGATGATGTATACGCGGCCCTTGCGGCGAACCAGACGGTTGTCGCGGTGACGAGCCTTAAGCGCTTTGAGCGAGTTCTTGATCTTCATTTTTCTGGTCCGCAGTTTGGCGAGGCATTTCGCCACGCGTAATCTAAACAATCAAAAGCGCGCAACGAGGGCGCGCCTTTTTCGGTTGGCAGGCAGATACCTTGTCAGCCCCTGCCTGTCAACACGTCAACCAACATTTTGCCGGGAAAGCCTAAGGTTTCCGGCATGAAAGAGTTGCGTGACGTGGCCCATTTTGCGGCCCGCGCGCGCTTCCGTCTTGCCGTAAAGGTGCACGAGGCAATCGTTTTTCTGCAGCCAGGCGGGCACATCATCCATATCGGCGCCGATGAGATTGGTCATTACGCAATCCGAATGGCGGGCGGTGCTGCCGGGTGCAAGCCCGGCAACGGCACGGATATGCTGCTCGAACTGCGAAATGACGCAGGCCGCTTCCGTCCAGTGGCCGGTATTGTGCACGCGTGGCGCCATTTCATTGGCAACCAGCGAGCCATCGGCCAAGACGAAGAATTCGATGCCGACCACGCCGACATAATTCAATGCGCCTAGCAGCTTTTCAGCCGACTCGATGGCCACGGCTTTCGCCGCATCGGAAAGCTGTGCGGGAATGGTGGAGGTGTGCAGAATGCCGTTCAGATGCACATTTTCCGCAGGATCGTAACAGGTGACAGTGCCATCCTGAAAACGGGCGGCGATGATCGAAATTTCCCGCTCGAAAGGCACGAAGCTTTCCAAAATGAGCGGCACGTTTCCGAGGGCGGCATAAGCGCCGGTCAAATCCTCGCCACCCTTGAAAACACGCTGGCCCTTGCCGTCATAGCCCATGCGGCGGGTCTTCAGCACGCCCTTGCCGCCGAAATCGGCGAGTGCCGCTTCGAGCCCGGCCTGATCGTCCACGGCGCGGAAATCGGCGGTGGGAATGCCGCAATCATTGAGGAAGCGCTTTTCGGTCAACCGGTCCTGAGAGGCGCTGAGCGCCTGTGCGGGCGGGTAAACCGGCACGGAGGCGGCCAGCGTCTCGGCGGCAACGACGGGCACGTTTTCGAATTCGTAGGTGACCACATCGCAAAGGCTTGCAAGTTCGGCCAGAGCCTTCTCGTCATCGTAAGCGGCGACGATCTGGCGATTGCAGACCTGTGCTGCCGGACAGTCTGCCTGCGGCTCCAGGACGACGGTGCGGAAGTTGAGGCGGGCTGCGGCCATGGCCAGCATGCGGCCAAGCTGGCCGCCGCCGATGATACCGATCGTTCCCGTCTTCATTGCGCATTGTCCGATGGATATTCAGCAATGGCTGCGCTCTGGCGGGCGCGATACTCGTCCAGCCGGTCGGCAAGGTCCTCGTCCGACAAAGCCAGAACCGCTGCGGCAAGCAGGGCCGCATTGACGGCACCGGCGCGACCGATGGCGAGTGTGCCGACGGGGATGCCTGCTGGCATCTGCACGATGGAATAGAGGCTGTCCTGACCCGACATGGTTTTGGACTGGACCGGAACGCCGAAAACGGGAAGCGGCGTCAGCGATGCGGTCATGCCCGGCAGGTGGGCTGCACCACCGGCACCGGCGATGATGACCTTGAAGCCTTCGTCACGCGCGCCTGTCGCAAAATTGAACATGCGTTCGGGCGTGCGATGGGCGGAAATGATGCGGGCTTCGTATTCGATATCCAGCGCATCCAGCGTATCGGCGGCGTTCTTCATGGTTTCCCAGTCGGACTGGCTACCCATGATGATGGCGACGGGCGGGGTTTCGGTGCTCAAGCGGCCTCTCCTGTCAGGCAATGATATCCGGGATGATCTGATCTTCGATCTGAGTCATCTTGTCCTTGATAACCAGCTTCTTTTTCTTCATTCGCTGAATGCGCAGGGCATCGCAATTGGTCTGGATCATCGCGTTGATCGCGGTGTCGTAGTCCTCATGCTCCTGCCTCAGCCGTGCCAGTGTAAGCCGAACGTCCGCCTGTTCCTGATCGGGCATCTCTTCATCCCCATTGTGATGCAACCGGACCGCCATCCGGCATGTTTGTTATCGCTCATCCGTGCCTGTACCACCAATTGATGGTAACGGGAAGTTTCCCTTGCGACCATTTTGCCCAACTATTGCCTCGATTTCGCCTTCGACAAACCGGTCTTTCCATGTCACATTGCTGTCGTAAACCTGAAACTCCAGTGATGGAGAACTGGAGGTAGGTTCAACAAGGAAGGACGTGCCGCATGACCATTCAGGCTCATATCGCATCGCTCGAAAAGAAACACGGCGCTCTGGAGGAAGAGCTCGAAAGTATTCTTGCTTCCCCGTCGTCTGACGATCATGAGATTGCGGAGCTAAAACGCAGAAAACTACGCCTGAAGGATGAATTGCAAAGGCTGAAATCAACCACGAGACATTGATTTTCAATAACAACATTCAGGCTGCGCGGCGTCATTAACGCCTGAGAAACAGCCATAACCTTCAGGTTCTGATCGCAGATGCGGTCAGAACCTTTCGCTTTTCTTGGAGGTGTTTTTTAAAAAAAGCCGAGCGCCTCAGAACGGCAAGCCGTCCCACAGAAGCTTGAGCGCGGCAAAAAACGCCATCGTGTACATCAGCGGATAAAAAACGGCTGGCTTCATGTATTTCACCACCTTTGCGCCCGCGAATGTGGCGAGCATCGCCACCGGCAGAAGGGTGGCGGATGTGGTGAGGTTGGTGGAATCCAGCGCGCCCAGCGCAAAATAAGGGATAAGCTTGATCGCGTTCATGATGGCGAAGAAGCGCACGCTCATGCCGGTATAGGTCTTGGGATCGAGCTTCAGCGGCAGCACGTAAATCTGGAACGGCGGGCCGCCTGCATGGGCAACGAAGCTGGCATAGCCGGAAAGGCTGGACCAGAGCGTGGCCGCCGCCGGTCGCTGCGGCTTTGGCGCGATTTCCTGCCCACGACGGGCGCGGAAGGTCTCATAGAAATATCGCAGCACGAAGAGGATTGTGACAGTCGCCACGACGAGGCGCATCGCATTCGGCGAGATCAGCGTCGATGTGGCCCAGCCCAGCGCGATACCGGCAAGTGCGCCGGGCAGCATGAGCAGCAGCGTCTCGCGATGATTATAGCTGCGCCATGCCCATAGAGCCACCAAATCCATGACGATCAGGATCGGCAGGAAGATCGCGGCGGCCTGAACCGGTGGCACCGCAAGTGCCAGCAGCGGCACGCCCATCAGGGCCAAAGCGCCGCCCAGACCGCCTTTCGACAGGCCGACGAGGATGACTGCGGGGATGGCGACGAGGAAAAAATGGAAATCGAGCTGCATGTATCGACTGTTGATCCTTTTGCCAGTCCGGTTTATCGGAAATGGAATATGAAAACGAGTGCAGATTGGCGATGAAGCGTTCTTTCTGCCGGAAATGGAAAAATCATGAGCTCTGCTGAAGATCGCTGCCGCCTCGTTCTGATCGTTCCCGAAAACGACGATGCAGACGCTCAGGCCAAGGCGCTGGAAGATGCACTGCGTGGCGGCGACGTCTCATCCGTCATCATTCCGCAATATGGCCTGGACGATGGTGCGTTCCAGAAGCGCGCAGAAAGGCTGGTCGCAATCGTGCAGGAAGCGGGTGCCGCGGCACTCGTTGCCGGAGACACGCGCGTCGCGGGCCGCGCCAAGGCGGATGGCCTGCATATTGCGGGCGGCGTGGAGCCTTTGGAAGAAGCCGTGGAGAAATTCACGCCCAAGCTCATCGTCGGCGGCGGCAATGCGGATGATCGCCACAAGGCGCTGGAGCTTGGCGAAATCGGTCCCGACTATATTTTCTTCGGCAAGCTGGAAGGCGATATCAAGCCGGAACCGCACCCGAAGAATGTGGCACTCGGCGAATGGTGGGCCTCGATGATCGAAATTCCCGCCATCGTCATGGGCGGTTCGGATGTAGCATCCGTCGTGGCTGTTGCGGAAAGCGGCGTCGAATTCGTGGCACTGCGTCAGGCCGTCTTCGGCCATGCGGGCGGGCCCGCGCAGGCCGTGGCGGAAGCGAATGCATTGCTTGACGAAAAAGCGCCACGGTTTGACGGTTGATACAGGCGATGATCGCTCGCTTGCTTCGTTTTTCACTCTCCACTTCAGCGCTCGTGATGGCATTTGCCATCACGCCGCTTCATGCGTTGGCGCAGGGGCAGCCACCTGCACCGCAGCAGGCGCAGCCTGAACTCCTGCCGGGCCTGCAACCGCAGGCGCCCGACAATGAGGCGGCACAAGAGGAAGATACGGACTTCGGACCGGCGGTGAAGGAAGGACCGGAGGTTCTTTCCCGGCCTGCGGATGACGGGGCGGAACCCATTCGCAAGGGCCGTGTGGCAGGTGGTGAACAGAAGGATTTGCAGCCTTCCGAGGGCGTGACCGTTTACCAGCGAATGGGTGCCGAGCTTCCGCCGCTGCCGAAGGAGAAGGACTTCAAGGGCAAGGCGGACGAGGCTTACGGCCATTACCAGCGCGGCGAATATGTGCAGGCATTGGACAAGGCCCTGACACGCGCGCAGAACGGCGACGCGACGGCGCAGACGCTGGTTGCCGAAATGATGACGCGCGGCCTTGGTATTGCCCGCGACGACAAGACCGCCGCCTTCTGGTACGAACAGGCCGCCAAGAATGGCGATCCCGTCGCCATGTTCAAATATGCGCTGATCCTGATAGAAGGAAAGCTCGCCAAGCATGACAAGGCGCTGGCGGATGATTACATGCGCCGTGCCGCAGAAGCCGGAAATGCGGAAGCCGAGTTCAACTGGGCGCAGATTCTCGTCTCGCAGACGCCGGGCCCGAAAGGCCTTGTGGCGGCACTTCCCTTCTATGAAAAATCCGCCGAGAAGGGCGTTGCGGATGCGCAATATGCCGTTTCGCAAATCTATTTCAACGTGCCGGACATAGCGCCGGAGAAAAAGGCGAAGGCGCGCGAGTGGCTGATGCGCGCGGCCAAAGCCGGTTTCGATACGGCGCAGGTCGATCTCGGCATCTGGCTCATCAATGGCACGGGCGGCGAGCGCAATCTGGATGAGGGCTTCCGCTGGCTTTATGGCGCGGCCCAGCGCGGCAATGTGGTGGCGCAGAACAAGGTTGCGCATCTCTACATTCAGGCGCTGGGAACGCGGCCAGATCCGGTGGAGGCTGCCAAGTGGTATGTGCTTTCGCGCCGCGCTGGCCTGAAGGACCCGGCGCTGGAAGACTTCTATCTCGGTATCGAGGATGACCAGCAGAGGCAGGCCATCGAGGCCGCTAATCGTTTCCGCCCGATCTGACGCGCCGTCTATCTCAGGCTTTTTGCCTTGAATTTCGGCGCGTTTTGTGGTCTTGAACCGCAAACTTCAAATAGAAACCAAAAATCTCGCTTGGCCGCCCGATTTCGCTGGCAGCCTCAGCCACCTTTCAGGAACTTTTTCATGGCCCGCTCAGCCCTTCTCAATGTCATGGTTCAGACCGCTCTCAAGGCGGGTAAGTCTTTGGCGCGTGACTTCGGTGAAGTGCAGAACCTTCAGGTTTCGGTAAAGGGCCCCGGCGATTTCGTCTCGCAGGCCGATTTCAAAGCGGAGAAGATCGTCCGCGACGAACTTTTGAAGGCCCGCCCGACCTATGGTTTTCTGGGTGAAGAAGGCGGCGAGGAAATCGGCACCGATGGCGCCCACCGCTGGATCGTCGATCCGCTGGATGGCACGACCAACTTCCTGCACGGCATTCCGCAGTTTGCGGTTTCCATTGCGCTGGAGCGCAACGGCGAAATCGTCGCTGGCGTCATCTTCAACCCGGCAACGGATGAGCTCTACACCGCAGAGCGTGGCGGCGGCGCATTCCTCAACGACCGCCGTATTCGCGTTGCTGCGCGCAAGCAGCTTTCGGACTGCGTCGTCGGCTGCGGCGTTCCGCATCTTGGCCGTGGCAACCACGGCAAGTTCCTGGTCGAACTTCGCCACGTCATGGGCGAAACCGCTGGCGTTCGCCGCCTCGGCGCTGCCGCGCTCGATCTCGCCTATGTCGCTGCCGGTCGCCTCGATGGCTTCTGGGAAACCGAACTCAACGCATGGGATGTCGCCGCCGGCATCATTCTCATCCGCGAAGCGGGCGGCTTCGTCTCCGACATGGCCGGTGGCCAGAGCATGTTCGACAGCCGCAGCGTGATCGCAGGCAACGAATATATCCAGAAGGCGCTGGTAGACGTCGTGAACCGCCCGGTTCCGGGCCGTTAAGCGCCAATAATCGCTTTGAAATTTGAGAAGGAGGCGAAGCAGTTCGCCTCCTTCTTGCATTTGCACAAAAAGCCTTGTTGGCTTCTCGGCTTTTCACTTCAATTCGTCGTAATTTTCTACTAGCTTCCGGTTTGAACCATGACCGCGCTCGTTCGTTTCAGCCGTGCGTTGTGGCAGCACCAGAGGAATGAGCATTATGGCGGATACGGAACGGCTCGATGTCGGCGTCGAGAAACCGGTGACGAAAGAATATCATCACAAGCTATCCAGCCCCACGCCGTTCCTGTGGACGATGTTGATCTTTCTGATCATCGTGGCCTTCATTGCCGCCATTCTGTTCCGGCAGGCGCAAAATGCCTTCATGACCAATCCGGGCCTCAACGGCTTTATTCTGGGTGTTCTGGTCATCGGCATCATTCTGGTGTTCACGCAGATTTTCAGCCTTCGCCCGGAAGTGCGCTGGTTCAACAATTTCCAGGCCGCAGGCAATGTGGACAAGGCCGGGCGCCCGCCCAAGCTGCTGGCGCCGATGCGCGCGCTGATGGGCAAGCGCGGCGAAGTGCGCGTGTCCACGGTCACGCAGCGCTCCATTCTCGATTCCATTGCCACCCGTCTCGATGAATCGCGCGATACATCGCGTTACCTCATCGGCCTTCTCGTTTTCCTCGGCCTTCTCGGCACCTTCTGGGGCCTTATCGGCACCATCGGGTCAATCAGCGACGTCATTCAGGGGCTGGACCCCACTGCGGGCGACAGCAACGACATTCTCTCATCCCTGAAATCCGGTCTCACCGCACCGCTTTCCGGCATGGGAACGGCGTTTTCGTCCTCACTGCTCGGTCTTTCCGGCTCACTCATTCTCGGCTTTCTCGATCTTCAGGCAGGGCGCGCGCAGAACCGTTTCTATACGCAGCTGGAAAACTGGCTGTCCTCGGTCACCGATCCTGGCACGGATACCGGTGTCGAGGGCAAGGGTGCGGCGGGCTATGGCGCAGTCAGCACCGAGCGTTCTCTGGCCGCGATGACCAGCCTTGCGGAAGGCATTCAGGGACTGGTGAAGAATATGCGCAGCGAGCAGCAGATGCTGCGAGACTGGATCGAGGCGCAGCAGGAGGAATCCAAATCGCTGCGCCGCACGCTGGACAGGCTTTCCGCCCGGATCGATGCCGAGCAGAAGGGCGCAAACCGCCCGATCCGCCACGATAACGGGAGCGAGTGACCATGGCGCTTGCGCGCAACCGCCGTCGGGACCGCGGTGTCGATTACTGGCCGGGCTTTGTCGATGCGCTATCGACGCTGCTCATGGCCATTATGTTCCTGCTCACGGTTTTCGTGCTGGCACAGTTCGTTCTTTCGCGCGAAATTTCCGGCAAGGACGAAGTGCTGACGCGCCTCAACAACCAGATTGCCGAGTTGACGGAGCTTCTGGCGCTGGAAAAGGGCAGCAAGCAGGATATCGAGGATACGCTTGCCAACCTGCAATCCACGCTCGCGGCGTCCGAAAGCGAACGCTCGCGTCTCCAGTCGCTTCTGGATGCCGGGGCAGGCAACAATTCCGCCGCCAATTCCCGCGTGGGCGAGCTTTCGGGGGAGTTGGAAGATGCGCGACAGGCGGGTGCCCGCGCCTCTGCGCAGATCGAACTTCTCAATCAGCAGATCGCTGCTCTCAGAGCCCAGATTGCTTCCGTCGAGGCCGCACTTCAGGCATCCGAAGCGAAGGACGCTTCGTCACAGGTCAAGATCGCTGATCTCGGACGCCGCCTCAATGTTGCGCTGGCGCAGCGCGTGCAGGAACTCAATCGCTATCGCTCCGACTTCTTCGGTCGCCTGCGTGAAATCCTCTCGGACCGGGAAAACATCCGCATTGTCGGCGACCGTTTCGTGTTCCAGTCCGAAGTGCTCTTCCCCTCCGGCGGCAACGATCTCAACGCTGAAGGTCAGGCCGAAATGGCCAAGCTTGCCACGGCACTGATCGATCTCGCCAAGGAAATTCCTGCCGAAATCAACTGGGTGCTGCGCGTGGATGGACACACGGACAATGTCCAGCTTTCCGGCTCCGGCCGCTTCCGCGACAACTGGGAACTCTCTTCTGCCCGCGCCACCTCGGTCGTAAAATTCCTCATCTCCAAAGGCGTCCCCGCCAACCGCCTCGTCGCCGCAGGCTTCGGGGAATACCAGCCACTGGCAGAAGGCGACACGCCGGAAGCCCGCTCACAGAACCGCCGTATCGAGCTGAAGCTGACGGAGAGGTGAGACAGATCCCTTTACGTTCAGAGGTCATCAAGACGTGTAGGGTCATGCTTATTTTGTGGATCGAAATTAATGAAAAGCGACAAGGTCAAAGCAACTGAAAACGCCTTGAAATTTATAGGCAACAATCCAAGCTTTGACATAGCAGAGTTTATCGATCGAATTTCGATTAAAGAAGATTGGGCTAAGATCGTTGTAGCTCATATCTATCTGGATCACATCGTTACTTCGCTGTTGAAGAGTAAGCTACCTCATCCTGACGAGTATCTCGACAAACGGGGCTTTTCTGAAAAATTAGTCCTTTCTCAATCTATGGGATATCTACGCGGGGATTTCGGCATAGTTCTGAGAAAAATAAATACGTCTCGTAATAAATTCGCACACGAGTTGTCATTTGACGTCTCGGATGCAGAAAAACGTGATCTGTTCCGCACTCTCACGACAGAACGACCGATATCCGATGTGACGCAGGCAGGTGGATTTGAAGAGTTTCTGATAACGGTGGTGATATTCGCAGAGGTCTCTCGAGTAGCGGAGCAACGTCGCGGAGAGATTTCGGAAGAACAAAACTATGTCACAGGAAAGATTATGGAGATATTGATCGCTCAAAAAGGCAAGTACGGGAGCGAAGAATAGGGGAGAGTTGCGGATCATGATACCCGATCCGCAACGAGCTATCATCACTCCATGCCGAGCGCAGCCATATAGGTCTGCAAGATCGTCTCTTCCTCGATGCGCTCGTTAGCATCCTTCTTGCGCAGACGGATGATGGTGCGGATCGCCTTTGTGTCGTAACCACGACCCTTGGCTTCGCCCATGACATCCTTGATATCACCCTGAATCGCGGCCTTTTCTTCTTCAAGGCGTTCGATACGCTCGATAATCTGACGCAGTTCGGCGGCGGCTACGGTTTCGGTGGTTGCTGTGTCGTCCATCATTATATCCTTTGTGCTGTCGGCTTTCTTTCAAGCCTTATCCCATCTGGCGATCTCTCGCCTCGCCGCTTTTCATGCGGCCAAAAATCTGAGCTGTGAACTGCCCGCCTGCGGGCCTCACGTCAAGCCCATTCGACAGGACTGGCTTTATTCCTTCGGGCGGTTCAGTTCGAATGCGGCTTTCTGCGCATCGCTCGCTTCGCCCTGATGCAGGCGTTTCCAGTCTTCGTAGGGCATGCCGTAGACGATTTCACGGGCCTCGTCCTTGCTGATCGGCGTGCCCGCGTCCTTCGCTGCATCCGCATACCAGTTGGACAGGCAGTTGCGGCAAAAGCCTGCGAGGTTCATCATGTCGATGTTCTGGACATCGGCCCTTTCGCGCAGATGCTTCACCAGCCTGCGGAAGGCTGCGGCCTCGAATTCCGTTTTCTGGCGGTCGTCAAGTTCGCTCATCTCGCTCTCCATCTATCCGTAAGGTCCCGTCCGCGAGGCGAACTGTTGATATTCGTGCAGCGTGGGATCATCGTTCATTGCGGCGAAAATGGGAGCGAGCCGTGCGGCCCAGCCCTCGATTCCGGCCTCGTCCCCGATCAAATCCTGCCGAACCTCCAGAAGCGCGTGCGCAATGCCCTTCAGCATGCAGTGGCGATACATGGTGTCGCCCTTCAGCGCGCCGTCATAGGGTTCATTGTCGCCCACCACGATATCGCCGCTCGCGCGCAGATGGGCAATCAGCGGATGCACGGCGCGATGATCCGTATCCCACAGCACAGCCGCATGCCACGGACGCGGCACGGTCTTCCAGAAAGGCGTGTAGGAATGGAGCGAGAAGATGAGTGGCGCTCTGCCGGACTGGGTCGCCGCTTTCTGCAACACGCCATCCACAGCATTGTGATAGGGCCGGTGATAGCGGTTCAGCCGACTATCCCATTCTTCCTGCGTCATCGGATGATTGCCGGGCACGATGGCGCCATCGGAAATCTTCATGATCAGCGTGGGGTCATCCTCCCCGCGATTGGGATCGATCAGCAGGCGGGAGAACCGCCCCATCACCGCTGGCACGCCAAGACGCGCGGCAAGTTTGCGTGTCAAACCTTCGATACCGATGTCATAAGCAATATGGCGCTGAAAAGCGGTTTGCGGTAGACCGAGATTGCCGTAAGCTGGTGGAAGAAGGTTCATGGCGTGGTCTGCAATGAGAACCATGCCTTTGTCATAATCGCCTTCTATGATTTCGTATGGCTGGAAGTCTGACATATTGGATTTCTAAGGCCGATAAGGGAGAGACGCTTGATGGCATGGCTCGACGCCACGCGCAAGTTTGGAACGACAAACAGCCATCGACAGCACCGCACACGGGATCCGACCAAAAATATAATCGATTGAAGTCGCGTTGACATTCTTGGGCGTCCGCGCCAAGAAGTGTTTTCATTATAACCATGGAATCCGGATGGAAGCCGTGACACAGACATTCTCCGCTCTCCTTGAAAAGCACCGGCGCGCGATCCGCTTTCTTTCCGCAGCCGCCGTTTTAAGCTCTCCCCTCTTCATCGCCCAGCCTGCGCTGGCGGACTTCCGTGTCTGCAACAGCACGCAGAATCTCGTCGGCGTGGCCATCGGCTATCGCGCGCAGGACGGTTGGATCAGTGAAGGCTGGTGGCAGGTGCCCGCCTCCACATGCGCCACCCTGATCGAGGGTGAGCTGCAATCACGCTATTATTACCTCTACGCCGAAGATGCCGCCCGTGGCGGTCGCTGGACCGGCGACGTCAACATGTGCGTCGCGGAAAACGAGTTCAAGATCACCGGCGTCGATGATTGCTATGCCCGTAGTTTCCAGAGAATGGGATTCAAGGAATACGATACGGGCCGACAGGGAAGCTGGATGGTCCAGCTTTCGGACACGCCAGGCACACAGGAAAGTCAGAACTGATGAAGCGTAATCGCAAAGTCAAAATCCTTGCAACTCTCGGCCCCGCTTCCGCAGAAGAGGCGATGATCGAGAAGCTCCATCTCGCCGGTGCCGATCTGTTCCGTATCAACATGAGCCATGCCAGCCATGACGTGATGCGCACGCTCATCCAGCGCATCCGCTCCGTGGAAAGCCGCAATGGCCGGCCAATCGGCATTCTGGCCGACCTGCAGGGCCCGAAGCTGCGCGTCGGCAAGTTTGCGGACACCAAGGTTGATCTCGCGCCCGGCCAGACCTTTACGCTGGACAACAACGAAGCCCCCGGCGACAAGAACCGCGTTTTCCTGCCGCATCCGGAAATTCTGGAAGCCGTGAAGCCGGGCGACCGCCTGCTGATCGACGATGGCAAGCTGCATTTGCGCGCTGAAAAATGCGATGGCAAGAGCATCGTTACGACCGTCGTTTCCGGCACCAAAATTTCCGACCGCAAGGGCATCAGCCTGCCTGATACGCTGCTGGGCGTAGGCGTTCTGACGGATAAGGACCGCGCCGATCTGGACGCCGTTCTGGCCACCGAAGAAGTGGATTGGGTCGCCCTGTCCTTCGTGCAGCGCCCGGAAGATCTGGCCGAAGTGCGCAAGATCGCGCGTGGCCGCGTCGGCCTGATGTCGAAGATCGAAAAGCCGCAGGCTGTGGAACGCATCGAGGAAATCATCGAGCTTTCCGATGCGCTGATGGTGGCCCGTGGTGACCTTGGCGTGGAAATGCCGCTGGAATCCGTTCCCGGCATCCAGAAGCAGCTCACCCGCGCCTGCCGCCGTGCTGGCAAGCCGGTCGTCGTTGCGACGCAGATGCTGGAATCGATGATTTCCGCACCGGTTCCGACCCGCGCCGAAGTCTCCGACGTTGCGACCGCCGTGTTTGAAGGCGCGGACGCAATCATGCTCTCTGCCGAATCCGCATCGGGCGATTACCCGGTCGAAGCCGTGTCTACCATGGCATCGATTGCGCATACTGTGGAACAGGATCCGCATTATTCCAGCATCATCTACGCGCAGCGCGCACAGCCGGAAGCAACCGGTGCGGACGCGATTTCGCTGGCCGCACGCCAGATCGCCGAGACGCTGCGCCTGTCTGCCATCGTCACCTACACATCGTCCGGCACGACCGGCCTTCGCGCCGCGCGTGAACGCCCGCAGGTTCCGATCATTGCGCTGTCGCCGATCATCCAGACGGCACGCCGCCTGTCGGTTGTGTGGGGCCTGCACTGTGTGGTCACGGGCGATGCGAGCGATCTTGACGACATGGTCAACCGCGCCTGCCGCATCGTCGTGGGCGAAGGCTTCGGCAACCCCGGCGACCGCATCATCATCTCCGCAGGCGTGCCGCTTGGAACGCCGGGTGCGACCAACATGGTTCGCATCGCCTATATCGGCTCGGATGGTCAGAGCGGGATGTAATATCAAGGCAGGGAACGGCGGTGTCGTTTCTATGCCAGCGAATAAACAAAAAGCGCGGGTCCGACCCGCGCTTTTTGTTTTCGTGATTAATTTGGCTGTCCCGTCAATTGTTCTGATAGGCAGCGATAACCGTGTTCACTTGAGCGGAACTCATGGACTGCACCTGAGCCTTGGTGAAAGATGCGAGCTTTTCGCCCGAGAGACCTGAAAGCGCCGATGTCGTCAACCCCGAGATCGCGCTCTTACTGATCGAGGCAATCTCACTCGTGGTGAAACTATCGAGTTCCTCGGCAGACAGGGTGGCGGTTAGTTTGGCGCTGAGGGCGGAAATCTGCGTCGCGCTCAAGGCTTCGATATTGTCTTCGTCAAGCGCATCAAATTGGGCCGTCGAGAGCGATGCGATCTGCTTCGACGTCATCGCCTTCAGCCTGTCTTCGTCCAGATTGGCCATGACCGATGTGGACAAGCTCGAAATCTGCTTCACCGTGAGAGAGCTGAACTGATCGTTCGTGAGCGCGGAGAACTGATCCGGCGTCAACGCGGTTATCTGAGCGGCTGAAAGAGACGCGATCTGACTGGTTGTCATAACGGCAACCTTGTCAGGATCGAGCCCTGCCAGTGCCGTCGTCGTCAGGCCGGACAAAGAGGTCTTTTTGATCGCGGCAATTTCCGTATCGCTGAAGCTGTTCAGTTCGGCAGCCGTCAAAGTCGATAGAAGCTTCGCGCTCAGCCCTGCCACCTGAGTATCCGTCAACGCCTCTATGCTGCCAGCATTCAGAGACGCGAACTGGTCGGTGGAGAATGCCGAGAGCTGCTTGGTTGTCAGCGCTTCCAGCTGCTCTCCATTGAGATTGGTGATGGTAGCAGTGGAAAGCCCTGCGATTTGCTTCGCCGACATAGCGCTGAACTGTTCGGGCGTGAGCGCGGCAAGCTGGGAAGATGTCAGCGCCCCCATTTGTGCGGAGGTCAGAGAGGCAATTTGCGAGGTGGTGAAAGATGCGATCTTTCCAACCGAAAGACCGGCAATTGCGTCCGTGGTGATACCGGACACCGACGCCTTCTTGATGGAAGCGATTTCGCTGTCAGTGAAGCTGTTGAGCTCAGTGGCGGAAAGCGTTGCAAGCTGTTTCGCACTCAGGCCCGCAACCTGAGCTTCATTCAACGCCGCGATAGAGTCCGAACTCAATGCATCGAATTGCGCCGTGGAGAAGGCTGAAAGCTGACGCGTCGTCATGGCTTCCAGCTTGGCGCCGGACATGTTTGCCAATGTGTCGGTCGCCAGGCCCGCAATCTGCTTTGCCGTCATGGAGCCGAACTGTGCAGAAGTCAGCGAGGAAAGCTGTGACGACGTCAGAGCCGCCATCTGAATGGAACTGAGGGAAGCCATCTGGCTGGTCGTGAGGGCAGCAATCCGGTCCGTCGTCAGGCCCGCAAGTGCTGTCGTCGTGATCGATGATATCGACGTCTTCTTGATTGCAGCGATCTCAGCAGTTGTAAATGTGTTGAGCTCGTCAGCAGATAGCGTAGCAACCTGTTTCGCGTTCAGCGCAGAAACCTGATCGGCGTTCAGCGCTTCCAGATTGGCGGTACCGATGGCTTCAAACTGCTCCGTCGTCAGGCCTGCGATCTGCTTGGTCGTCATAGCCGCAAACTGGGTCGTTGTGAGATCGCCGATAATGTCTTCATCCAGACCGGCAATCTGTCGTGCCGAGAGAGCAGCGAACTGCGCGCCCGTCAAAGACGAAAACTGCTCATTGGTCAGAGCTGCCATCTGGCTTGATGACAGCGACGTAATCTGCGCCGTGGTCAGCGCTGCAAGCTTGTCCGTATCAAGCTCTGCAAGCACGGCAGGAGAAATACCGGAAAGAGATGTCTTCTTGATCGAGGCGATTTCTGCCGTCGTGAAGCTGTTCAGGTCTTCCGCGGACAAGACCGCAAGCTGCTTGGAAGTCAGCGCCGAGACCTGTTTGCTGTCAAGCGCCTCGATCTGCTCATCAGAGAATGCATCGATCTGGCTCGTATAAAGGGCGGTAACCTGTTGCGTCGTCAGACCCGACACCTGATTGGTACCGATGGCTTCGAGCTGGCTGAGAGTAAGACCCGTAACGGACTTTGGTGCCAGCTGGCTGATGACCTGCGTGCTGAGCGATGAAATGACCGAATTGCCCATCGCGCTGACTTGCGTCGACGTGAAGGCCTTGACCTGTGCTGCGCTCAATCCCACCAGATCGTCGCTTGTCAGCGCCTCGATCTGCGTGTTGGAGAGCTGGGAGATCTGCCGGGCAGAAATATTGGCAAGTACAGAAGTCATAGGCGGGCGCCACCGTCATTTGAACTACAGTCTGCCAGCGATTCACAATCAGTGCGGACGCGCGTTAGCACATCCACTCCGGCGAATTATTCACCATATTGCGGGCGTGCTGATGAGCCGAATGGCAACAATCACACGCCGTTACGCCGACAACGAAAACAGGAGAACATGGCTCGAAGGAGCCGGCGCATTGAAAGGCATCATGCGATCAGGGATACAACCCTGCCTTTGCGCGAATATACAAAATAAGCTTCACAGACTGCAGTCTAAAAAACAATACAGTGACCGCAGTGACTACACTATATGCTTTCTCAAAGTATCAACCATGTGTTGCCGCGTCAAGCAACAAGTTGAACACGAGCACGTGTTCAGACACGGCCAAACCTCTAAATACCTTAAGAAAAAAGCCGCGACCCTCTACCAAGGTTCGCGGCTTCAACAATTTCAAACCCTTATCAGGCCCTTGAAACCTCAAGGCATCTTGATCGGTGTGCTGAAACGGCTCGAATCAATGGCTGCTGCGCCGGGGCGGAAGCTGGCGGTGGCAGCGGAGGCGGACATGTCGTGGCTCAACATACGGTTGTTGACGACGCGGGGTGCCTTGACCGAACGACCGGTTGCGCCCTTGCTCTGGCTCAGAGCCCAATCGGAAATCGCTTCCTGCGTCAGACGTCCACCACCGACCATGGCCTGATGGGAAACGGCTGCGTCCTTTTTGCTGGGGCGACCGCCCTTGGCGGGCAGACCTGCGCTGAGGCCGCCATTATTGACCACAGGCTTCGGATCGAAATCATCACCGAAACCGTCATTCCTGGCGGAATGGCGAGGTTCGAGGCTGGCGATCTCGCGGGTGGGCTCTGCCGCCTGCTTCGGTGCCGCATAGGCGGAAGCAGCCGTCGGGAAAGCCGCCGCAGTCGGCATGGCCGTTGCGGTGATTGCGGAACGGGCCTTCTGTCCGCTCTGCTCCAGCGCGGCAACCACGACAGGCGAAAGTGCTGCCTGGTTGTCAGCCTCGTCATCCTGACCTTCCACATCCGCGCTGGCAGATGCCAGAAGCGCTTCGGCAACGGCTGGACGGTTGGCTGGAACCGGCACATGGGCAACCAGCGCATCGGCAGGCGCATTTTCAGGATCGAGCGACGCCGTCATGACGGAGCCTTGCGCATCGCCACGCATGTTGCGCGGACCGAGAAGGGTCGGAACCGGCACGGAAACCTGCGCCAGATCGGCAAACTGCTGTTCTGCCGGGGCAGAGGTCGGCGTCGGTGTCGTTGCTGCCTGAAGCGCATCCTGCGCAGCGTTGCGACCCGGCGAATAGAGTGCGGTAGCAAGCGCTGTAGAGCCTTCCTGGCCACGGAATGCCGGGCGTGCCGTGGGCAGCGGAGCATCGCTTACGCCGGGCAGCGGCTGTGCGGAGGCAACGGCAACCGGCGCTTCTTCCGGCTCCTGAGCCACAGGGGCAGGTGCGGAAGGACGGCCAGCGGGTTCTGGCGCTGCAATGCCTTCGGCATCTTCATCCTCGTCCCCGCCACCGAAGAGAGCTGCAAGCAGCGTCTTGCGCTTGCCGCCCGAAGACGACGAGGCCGGGCCGGAACCGGCAGTGCTGGCAACCTGAATGGAGGAAGAGCTGACGCGCTTCTTGTAATCTGCCAGAGCCTGGTCGTAGCCCGGCAGCGGCTTGCCATCGGCAGGCAGGTGAATGGTGTTGCCATTCGGGAAAATGCGAACCAGTTCCTGACGGCTCATGCGCGGCCATGCGCGAACATTGCCGACATCGAGATGGACGAAAGGAGAACCGGATGTGGGATAGAAGCCGACGCCGCCGATCTGCATCTGCATGGCGATTTCACGCAGGCGGGAAAGCTTCACGCCCGGAATATAGAAATCCATGGCTTTGCCAAGCGTATGCTGGCTGCTCTTTGCCACACCCTTGGTGCGCGAACGCAGCATGCCGTTGGTTTCAGGCGAGCGGAAAGCGGAAACGACGTTGATATAATCCGTAGCGCCGGAGCGGCGATAGACTTCCCACACCAGATCGAACAGGCGCGGGTCCATCTTGGTCGGCTGGTTGCGACGCCAGTCGCGCAGGAAACGGTTCATTTCCTGAAGACCCTTGGCGTCGTACTTGCCGTTTCTCTTGAATGTGATGACGGCTTTTTCGCGAGTGTGGATATAATACAGCTTCAAACTGCGCGTTTCGGCGGCAGCTTCCGTCGCCGAAACTCCAAGAACGGGCATTGCGGCCAGCATCAGGCACGCGACGGTAACAGCGCGCGCCGACAGCTTCGTGCATATATCTTTGATCAAGCCGCGCGCAGACTTGCCCGAATGCGCGTTATTCCGATTCAGATATGGCAATGTGATCCCCGCCTGGCAGACAATTTTGTCAGTATTGTCCCAATGAACCTCAATTACGGTGACACGATGGCAAATTTGCCACACATATTCAACCTTCCTCTATATAGTGAACAGGTGACTAACAAGAGGTTTATAGACCGTAAGTGAATATCCTTGCCCAGGAGTTAACAAAAACGTAGTTCGCTAATTTACGGGGACACTGCGCAATCACGCCGCATCGCGCAGCGGATCGTCAGGATCAATGCCATAATCCTTCAACTTTCGGTATAGTGTCGAGCGCCCGATGCCGAGTTTCCGCGCCACCTGGCTCATCTGCCCGCGGTAGAAGCGCAGCGCAAAACGGATCAGTTCCTCTTCAATTTCTGCGATCTTGCGGACATTTCCACTTTCATCCGTGCTGGCAATGAGGCTGCCGCCCGGGAAAACACCTTCGGGCATGTGCTCCTCCTCACTTGCCATGGCCTCCATAACCGACATGATCTCGGCTGCGGAATTTCTGCTTTCCACCGATGGCGGTGGAGCAACGAGAAGCGAACGTTCGGTCGGGCGATGAAGCGCCTCGCGCTCATCCAGATCGCCTGCAAATTCCGGCACCTGAAGCGCGATCTGCGGAAAATCCGAATCCGTCAACTCATCGCCCTGAGCCAGAACCACGGCACGGAAGACGGCATTTTCCAGCTGGCGAATATTGCCCGGCCAGTCATAGGCCGTCAGCAGCGCAAGCGCATCGGCGCTGACACCGAGCGGATGCGGCAGCTTCTGCTCCAGCGAAAAGCGCTCGGCAAAAACCCGGGCCAGATAGGGAATGTCTTCCTTGCGGCGGCGCAGGGCGGGAATGGTGATGGGGAAAACGTTGAGGCGATAATAGAGGTCTTCGCGGAAGCGACCTTCCTTCACCTCGTCGATGAGGTTCTTGTTGGTGGCCGAAATCAGCCGCACATTGACCTTCTGCACCCTGGTCGAGCCTACGGTTTCGATCTCGCCCTGTTGCACGGCGCGCAGGAGCTTGACCTGCACCTCGAGCGGCAGATCGCCGATCTCATCCAGGAAAAGCGTACCGCCATCGGCCTCCATGAATTTGCCGACATGCTTTTCGGTCGCGCCGGTAAAAGCACCCTTTTCATGGCCGAAGAGGATGCTTTCCACCAGATTATGCGGAATGGCACCGCAATTGACGGTGATGAACGGCTTGCCCGCGCGGTCTCCACCCGACTGGATGGCACGCGCGATCATTTCCTTGCCGACACCGGATTCGCCTTCCAGAACGACCGGAATGTTGGACTGCGCCGCGCGCTGCGCCAGTTCGATGACGCGCAGCATGGCCGGGCTTGCCGATACGATATCGCTGAAACCGACCGCGTGATTGCGCGAGCGGCGACCCGTGCGGGCCTTCGCCTCGCGCTGGTCCAGCTTCAGGGCGTTGGCAATGGCCGTGCCGATACGTTCCGGCGAGACCGGCTTGACGACGAAATCGAAGGCGCCTGCGCGCATGGCCTGCACCACGGTATCGATGCCGCCCTGCCCCGTCTGTACGATGACGGGCACGTCGGTTCCCAGTTCACCGACGGCTTTCAAGAAAGAAAGGCCGTCCATCTCTGGCATCATCAGATCCAGCACGACGACGCTGATGTCTCCGCTGTGCTGCTTGAGCAATTCCAGCCCCGCCTTGCCATGTTCGGCAAGCAGCGGCTGGTGTCCATACCGTTCCACGGCGTTCTTAAGCAGGCGGCGCTGAACGGGATCGTCATCGATAACGAGAACTTGCGCGGTCATTTTAGGCTCCGGTTTCCGGTTTATGAACCTGCTTCATGCAGACCCTTTGAGCCGAATGTGACATGCAAGCCTTGAACATCCAGTTTTGAGAATTGCTTGCATTTTAAGCATTGCCGCGAGAAACAGAGGCACCATATGCTTGGCTACAGACAAATAAGGACGCGTCCCATGACCTTCACGACATCGACCTCCAAGCCCGCCTTTTCCCCCGCAGAAGGAGCCAGTGCCGCACTCGGCGATCTGCCGGTGTGGAAGCTCTCCGATCTATACCCTTCCGCAGACTCCGCCGAATATAAGGGCGACCTGCAAAAGGCGGACAGCCAGGCACAGGCTTTCGAGGCGAAGTGGAAGGGCAAGCTGGAAGCGGCAGCGAAGCTTTCAGGCGATGCGGGCATCGGCGCGGCGGTGAAGGACTACGAGGCGCTGGACGATATTCTCGGTCGCATCGGCTCCTTTGCCGGGCTTACCTATTTTTCCGATACGTCCAACCCGGCCAATGGCAAGCTCTATGGCGATGCACAGGCGAAGCTGACCGATATCGCCTCCCACCTTCTGTTCTTTCCGCTGGAACTGAACCGCATCGAGGATGCGCTGATCGAAGCCAGCATCGAGAACGATCCCCTGGCCGCCCATTACGAGCCCTGGCTGATCGATCTGCGCAAGGACAAGCCGCACCAGCTGGATGACCAGCTTGAGCAGCTGTTTCTGGAAAAATCCATGACCAGCGCTGCGGCCTTCAACCGCCTTTTCGATGAGACGATGACCGATCTTCGCTTCGAGATCGATGGCGAGAGCCTGCCGCTTGAGCCGACGCTGAACATGCTTCAGGAGCCGGACCCGGAGACCCGCAAAAAGGCGGCGGAAGCGCTGAGCGCCACCTTCAAGGATAATCTTCGTGTCTTCACGCTGATCACCAACACGCTGGCGAAGGACAAGGAAATTGCCGACCGCTGGCGCAAGTTCGAGGACATTGCCGACAGCCGCCATCTGGCAAACCGGGTGGAACGCGAGGTTGTCGATGCGCTGGCGGCAGCCGTGCGCGATGCCTATCCGCGCCTTTCCCACCGCTATTACCAGATGAAGGCGAAGTGGCTGGGCATGGAGCAGATGAATTACTGGGACCGCAATGCGCCCCTGCCCGATACCTCCAACGCCATTATTCCGTGGGATGAGGCGAAAGATACGGTGCTATCAGCCTATGGCGCCTTTGCGCCGGAAATGGCCGATATCGCCCGCCGCTTCTTCGATGAAGAGTGGATCGATGCCCCTGCCCGCCCCGGCAAGGCGCCGGGCGCCTTTGCGCATCCAACCGTGCCCTCCGCGCATCCCTATGTTCTGGTCAATTACCTCGGCAAGCCGCGCGACGTGATGACGCTTGCGCATGAACTCGGCCACGGCGTCCATCAGGTTCTGGCTGGTGAGCAGGGCGCGTTGATGTGCGCAACACCGCTGACTCTTGCCGAAACGGCCTCCGTCTTCGGAGAGATGCTGACGTTCCGCAAGCTGCTGGAATCCACCGAAGATAAACGCGAGCGCAAGGCCATGCTGGCGCGCAAGGTGGAGGACATGATCAATACGGTCGTGCGCCAGATCGCCTTCTACGAATTCGAGCGCAAGGTGCACACTGCCCGCAAGGAGGGTGAGTTGACTGCCGAACAGATCGGCGAGCTATGGCTTTCCGTGCAATCCGAGAGCCTTGGCCCGGCGATCAGGATTTCGGAAGGTTACGAGACCTGGTGGACCTACGTGCCCCACTTCATCCACTCGCCCTTCTACGTCTATGCTTACGCCTTCGGCGACTGCCTGGTGAACTCGCTTTACGCGGTCTACCAGAATGCCGAGGCCGGTTTTCAGGATAAATACTTCGAACTCTTGAAGGCTGGCGGCACCAAGCATCACTCGGAACTGCTCAAGCCCTTCGGACTGGATGCGACCGATCCTTCTTTCTGGAGCAAGGGTCTTTCGATGATCGAAGGCTTGATCGATGAGCTGGAGGCGCTGGATCAATCCGGCAAATAAGCGCGGGAATTATCAAAAATCCGGCGACGCTCCTATTTCGGACAAGCTTCGCCGGTTTCTATGCTCACCTTACGTGAATCGGAAGACGGACCGAGTGAGAGCATGAAGCGCAAACCCGCTGATCTGACCCTGAGGGAAACATTGCGTTGGGAGCCGGAAAGCGGCTTTCAACGGCTGGAACAGCACCTGCGCCGCCTGCTGCGGTCTGCCGATGCGCTGGGCTTCCGCTCACCGCAGGACCCCGCCAAGCTGCTCAACACCGCCGTCAGCGGCACCGAGCCGATGACGGTGCGCGTGGTGATGAACTACAAGGGCGAACTGGATGTTTCGGCTGAGCCCTACACGCCGCTTTCGCCGAATGCCGTCTGGCGCGTGAAAATAGCGGAAAAGACCCGCCTCGATTCCAGCGACACCTTCTACCGCCACAAATCCTCCCGCCGCGAGCCCTATGAAGCGGCGCGCGCGGAATTTTCTGAAAAGCAGGCGGACGAGGTGCTGCTGCTGAACGAGCGCGGCGAAATTTGCGAGGGTTCCAGCACCAGCATCTTCGTTGAAGGTCCAGAAGGCCAACTGCTCACACCGCCGCTGGACAGCGGCATCCTTCCCGGCGTGCTGCGCGCAGACCTCATCCGCGAGCGCAAGGCACGCGGACAGGCGCTGAAGCCGGAAGACCTGAAGGGGAAGAAGATTTTCGTTGGGAATTCGCTGCGGGGGCTGGTTGCGGCGGAGTTGGTTTAGGGTGGATTTCCCTCTTCCCTCAATCCTGTGCTTCTGACCTCGGAGCCAAGCAGAAGACTGGCAGGCAGATGTGTACGACCCCATCGCCAAACCCACTGCCGTCATCCTCGGCCTTGAGCCGAGGATCCACACCCATCCACGAAATCAAACGGTTATGGATCCTCGGGTCAAGCCCGAGGATAACGCCGAGGGGATGGAACCGTCACGCTACACAACTCTGCAAACATCGCGGCGACGCCCATCAAATTAAAACAGGACAGCAGTGAGCTTGACCTGAGAGTCTAGTGACGCGCGGCGAGTGGCGAAACCTCACTCCACCAACCACTCAACCCGCGCGCGGCCGTTCTGCTTGGCCAGATAAAGCGCCCTATCCGCCCGGTGGTAGAGATCGTTGCTCGCCTCGCCCGGTCTGTAGAGCGAGATGCCAGCGGAGCAGCTATAGGTGAACTCCGGATCGGCGCCGAAGGGGTGAGACTCGGAGACTTTTTTCAGAACCCGTTCAACGATGCCCACGCATTCATCGAGCGAGGTGCGCGGCATGATCAGCATGAATTCCTCACCGCCGACCCTGCCGAAACAATCCGAGCGGCGGATGGTGGCGTGGGCGATTTTGACGAAATCGCGCAGTACCGCATCACCGGCCTGATGGCCGAAGCGGTCGTTGATGGCTTTGAACAGATCGATATCGATGATGCAGACGCCGAAGGGGCACTCGATGCCATTATTGACATGCTCGATCTGCGCGGCGAGCTTGGCAAAGACGAAGCGACGGTTCGCCGTTCCCGTCAACTCATCCGTCTGGGCGGCGCGCATGGCGATATCGCGATCCTGCCGCAGGCTTCTCTGGTTCTGGCGCAGGGCCGTGATGTCACTGCCGACACACAGCATCCAGCCATCGGTCTGAACCGTTTCCGTCATCCAGATCCAGCGCCCGTCATGCATATCCAGTTCCAGCCCGCGAAAAGGCAGCTTGCCGCGACGTGACTGGGCCGACAACACCCACGCCTCGAAATCCGAAGTCGTGATGATCAGGCCTTCCCGGTTCTGGTAATTGGTGCGGATGATATCGAGCCAGGTGGGAAACGCATCTTCGGCAAGGTGAAAGGCCTCGCGAAACGCCCGGTTTGCATGCCGCAACCGATCTTCCGTATCGTAAAGAGCAATCAGGACTGGAGTGGCATCCTGAAGCGCGACGACGCGCTCGATAAGACTATCCAAATGGTAAGTCTCCTGATGATGACGAAACACGATTGCCCACCCATCCCGGAAGCGTCCATCATGGCCGCTCTATACTGCAACCAATTATATCGCCCCATGTCAAAATTGCGATTAGAAGAAAAGATGCGTCATTCTCAGTAGTTCCGGTTGAGAGATGACGATGTTTCATATCTGCGTCATCTGCTTGCCCTTTATTGTGGCGGCTTAATAATCTAGCTTAGGCATTGCGTTCACAAAGGAAATTGGAAATGACGGAAGCAGCATACCCGATCTACGGGGAGATCACCGGCCCTATCATCATGATCGGTTTTGGCTCCATTGGCCGCGGTACGCTTCCCCTCCTCGAACGGCATTTCAAATTCGACCTATCGAAACTGGTGGTCATCGATCCGCGCGAAGATATCGCCGAGTATCTCGACGGGCGAAACATCCGCCATGTCCGCACGCATCTGACCAAGGACAACTACAAGGACGTTTTAAAACCGCTGATCAAGGGCGTGGAAGGCCGGGGCTTCTGCGTCAACCTGTCGGTGGATGCTTCCTCCGTGGACCTGATGAAGCTGTGCCGCAAATACGGTATGCTCTACATCGACACCGTGGTCGAGCCATGGCCCGGCTTCTATTTCGATGACAAGGCGGATAATTCCGCCCGTACCAATTACATGCTGCGCGAAACCATGCTGAAGCAGAAGCAGAAGCGTCCAGGTGGTACGACGGCGGTTTCCACCTGCGGCGCAAATCCCGGCATGGTCTCCTGGTTCGTCAAGCAGGCGCTCGTCAATCTGGCCAAAGATACCGGCCTTGAGATCGAAGAACCGGCGCAGAACGACCGCAAGGGCTGGGCAAAACTGATGCAGACGCTCGGCGTCAAGGGCATACATGTGGCAGAGCGCGATACGCAGCGCGCCAGAGACCCCAAGCCTTTCGACACATTCTGGAACACATGGTCGGTGGAAGGCTTCATCGCGGAAGGTCTGCAACCCGCCGAACTCGGCTGGGGCAGCCACGAAAAATGGACGCCGAAGAACGCAAAAAAGCACAAGAAGGGCAGCAAGGCCGCCATCTATCTGGAGCAACCGGGTGCCGATACCAAGGTGCGCACCTGGTGCCCCACGCACGGCGCACAATATGGCCTGCTCGTAACCCACAACGAGGCGATCTCGATTGCCGATTACTTCACGGTGCGAGACGAGAACGGCAAAGTCGCCTTCCGCCCCACCTGCCACTATGCCTACCACCCGTGCAACGATGCGGTGCTGTCGCTCTATGAAATGTTCGGCAATGGCGGCAAGGCGCAGGCCACCCAGCATGTGCTGACGGAAGCCGAACTGGTAGACGGTGCCGATGAACTTGGCGTGCTGCTTTATGGACACGCGAAAAATGCCTATTGGTACGGTTCGCGCCTGACGCTGGAACAGGCCCGCAAGCTGGCCCCCGACCAGAATGCGACCGGGCTTCAGGTCAGCTCCGCCGTTCTGGCTGGCATGGTATGGGCTCTTGAAAATTCCGAAGTGGGCATCGTTGAGGCCGACGAGATGGATTACCATCGCTGCCTGGAAATACAGCGCCAATATCTTGGCCCCGTTGAAGGGCACTACACGGACTGGACGCCGCTGGAAGGCCGCCCCGGCTTCTTTGCCGAGGATATAGACCGTGATGACCCATGGCAGTTCCGCAACATTCTGGTGCGCTAAGCGATGACGTTGGGAATGATGCAGATTTGCCACGTCAGGGCTTTTGTAATGCGGGTTGGGAACTGGTGAGTATCGCGGCTCGTTCGCTTGCAATAAATCCAAACTCGCGCCATGGTCATTGACGACGAGAGAACAAGAATCGCAGGAGAAAATGTGATGTACTTCAAGACAAGTGTTGCCATGGTTCTGGCCGCAATTGCCGTTTCTTCCTGCGTATCGGATTCACCTGCTCCGCGCTCCATGCCATCCATGACGCAGCGCCCGGCGGTTGACGGTCGCTGGATTGATCGCAACGGCATCGTCTCCACCTTCCAGAACGGCTCCTTCTCCACCCGTTCCACGGACAGCAACACGCTTCTGGCATCCGGAACTTACGTGTCGATTTCGCCGACGCTCTACGAAATCAACATGACCTCGCTGGTGCGCAACACCCAGTCGCGCGTGAACTGCGCGCTGATTTCGCCCGGCCAGCTGAACTGCACGACCGACACCAACAGCCAGTTCACGCTGACCCGCCAGGGCTGATCCGCAAGGCTGGTCCAGAAGGCCGATTGCTGACAGCAATACTCTCTATTCTCAACGCGCGCGTGCAGCGCGCGTTTTTTATTGCCTGAATATGCCGATGATTCCACTTGCAGCAGATGACGCAAGGTGAAAACATGCGTTCGAATGGCTGTCATAGTTTTGCAGTAGCTGTGGAATGAAGGACGAGCCTGAAGGCTATTCGACAGGTAAAACAGGAGAGAAAGATCGATGAACAGGATTTTGAGATTTGGCTTGATGACAGCTTCCGTCATCACGCTTTCGGCTGGCGCGGCTATGGCCGATTATCAACTCAACATTCTCCACATCAACGACCTGCATTCACGCATCGAAGCCATCAACAAATATGATTCCACCTGCTCTGCGGCTGAAGCCGACAAGAAGGAATGCTTCGGCGGCATCGCCCGCGTGAAGAGCGCCATCGACGCGCGCCGCAGCGAGCTTGGCGCCAACGCCAATATTCTGGTTCTCGACGCGGGCGACCAGTTTCAGGGCTCGCTGTTCTACACCCAGTATAAAAGCGGCCCGGTTGCCGAATTCATGAACGGCATCGGCTTCGACGCGATGGCCATCGGCAACCATGAATTCGACGATGGCCCGGCCGAGCTTCTGAAGCTCATCAATGCCGTGAAGTTCCAGATCATTTCCGGCAACACCAAGGTTGCCGACGGCTCGGAGCTGAAGGACAAGTTCAAGGGCTATGTCATCAAGGAAATGGGCGGCCAAAAGGTTGCCGTCGTTTCTGTTCTGGCAACCGACACAAACGAAACTTCCTCCCCCGGCGACAAGGTCTCCTTCGAGGACGAGGTCACGTATCTGAAGGGTGCCGTCAAGGAAATCCAGGATCAGGGCGTCAACAAGATCGTTCTGCTTTCGCATGTGGGCTATGTGAAGGATCAGGAAATCGCCAAGGCTGTCGATGGTATCGACGTGATCGTCGGTGGCCACAGCCACACGCTGCTTTCCAGCACCGATCCGAAGGCCGCTGGTCCCTACCCGACGCTGGTGAAGAACCCGTCTGGCGTCGATGTTCCAATCGTCACAGCCTACGCCTATTCCAAATATCTCGGCGACCTGACGGTGACCTTCGATGACAATGGCGTGGTCAAGTCCTCCAGTGGCGCGCCAAAACTGCTCGACGCGTCGGTCACGCCGGATGAAGGCTTCACCAAGCGCGTGGCGGAACTTGCCGCACCGCTGGAAGAGCTGAAGGCAAAGGAAATCGGCACCAGCGAAGCAACCATCGACGGCTCGCGCGAAGTCTGCCGCGTCAAGGAGTGCACCATGGGCAACCTGGTGTCTGACGCGCTGCTGGACCGTGTGAAGGATCAGGGCATTACCATCGCCATCCAGAATGGCGGCGGTCTTCGCGCTTCCATCGACGCCGGTCCGGTGACCATGGGTGAAGTTCTGACGGTTCTGCCGTTCCAGAACTCCGTTGCCACCTTCCAGATCAAGGGTACCGATCTCGTTGCCGCACTTGAAAACGGCGCAAGCCAGATCGAGGAAGGCGCTGGCCGCTTCGTCCAGACCGCTGGCCTGAAATACAGCTTCGACCGTTCCAAGCCAGCAGGCAGCCGCATCGTCTCCGTCGAGGTCAAGGAAGGCGACAACTTCGTCAAGCTCGACCCTGAAAAGACCTATGGCGTTGTAACCAACAACTACACCCGCACCGGCGGCGACGGCTTCAAGACCTTCGCCACCAAGGCAATCAACCCTTACGACTTCGGACCGAGCCTGGAAGACGCGGTTGCCGCCTATATCGGCGCGCACAGCCCTTACAAGCCCTACACCGATGGCCGCGTGACCGACGTAACGCCTGCCGATTACGTGGCACCAGCCAAGCAGCCAGCAGCCCCTGCCGCTCCAGCGGCCCCGGCAACCACAGCGCAGGCCCCCGCCGCAACGCCAGCACCCGCCGCCCCTGCCCCGGCAGCACAGGCACCCGCAGCGCAGGCACCAGCCACCTCCACGCCATCCGCACCAGCCGCCGCCGCTGCCGCCGCGAAATACGTGGTGACCAAGGGCGACTCGCTTTGGAAAATTGCCGAAGAGAAGTACGGCAACGGCGCAGAGTGGAAAAAGATCGCCGAAGCCAACGCACTGAAGCGCCCGAACCACATCGAGGTGGGCGAAGAGCTGACCGTTCCCGCCAATTGATTGAGCCGGAATGACGTAAATAAAGCCGGTTCGCCCTCGCGGACCGGCTTTAATTATGTCTCAAGTTAGGGATTGCCTGCTCTGCTCCGTCGTCCCGGCTCTGACATTGCGACGAGGATGAAGGCATCTAAAATTTACCAAGGATGTAGGCAGACGAGTTCGGGATCGTTGAAGATATCGACGTCTTTTAAAGGACCGTTTTCTCTACTGCGCCTTTACCGCAGCACCCTCCAACTCCACAGCCTTCGCCGCTTCAAGTTGTTTCGCCTTGCTGGCATATTTCTGCGCGATCACGGCGCATGCCATCAACTGTATCTGGTGGAACAGCATGATCGGCAAAACGATGGCGCCAATGCTTTGTCCGGCGAAGATGGCACCGGCCATGGGAACGCCGCTCGCAAGGCTCTTTTTCGAGCCGCAGAAGGTGATGGTGATCTCATCGGCCTTGTTGAAGCCCAGCAGGCGGCTGCCGAACATGGTGAAGCACAGGACCAATGTCAGCAGCAGGATGTTGATGCCGATGACGACGCCGATATCGCGGACCGTGAACTGCTGCCAGATGCCTTCGATGACCGCTTCCGAAAAGGCGAGATAGACGACCATCAGGATCGAGCCGCGGTCGACCGGAGCCAGCAGCTTTTTGCGGGCGCGGATCCACTCTCCGATCCACGGCTGCAAGGCCTGGCCGACGATGAAGGGCAGGAGCAGTTGCAGGAAAATCTGTCCGAAGGCATCCAGCGAGAAGCCGCCACCATGACCGCCGACGGTAAAGAGCAGGCCGACGAGCAGCGGCGTGAGGAACATGCCGGAAATGTTCGAGGCAGAGGCCGAGCATATGGCAGCAGGTACATTGCCGCCCGCCATGGAGGTGAAAGCGATGGATGACTGCACCGTGGACGGCAGGACGCAGAGGAACAGCATGCCCATGTAGAGTGGCTGCGGCAGAATGCTCTCGGGAATATAGCCAAGACCGACGCCGATCAGCGGGAAGAGGCCGAAGGTGACGAGAAGAATGATGAGATGCAGCCGCCAGTGCAGGAAGCCCGCAATCACCACGTCTCGCGCCAGCCTTGCCCCATGCAGGAAGAACAGAAGCGCGATGGCGCATTTCGTTGCGATGGAGAAGTAATGCGCAGGCTCACCACTGATGGGCAGCAGCGAGGCGAGGATGACGGTTGCGACCAGCATCATGGTGAAACGGTCTGGCAGGAAGCGGCTCATAACAGCGTCTTTCGAAGTTCCGGTTTTCCGATTGAAGTTTTCAGCAGTATCACTCATCATGAAAAGGGATGCAAAGACTAACAGTTATCACGTTTTAGGATAAGCATGCTGAACCTGCAGCACCTTGCCAGTTTCGTAACGCTGGAACAAACAATGAGTTTCACACTGGCTGCCGAGCGGCTGGGCATCGGCCAGTCGACCGTCAGCCAGCATATCCAGCGTCTGGAAGCCTCTCTTGGCCAGCGGCTGATTGCGCGTGACACGCACCGCGTGCGGCTGACGCCGGAGGGTGAGGCCTTGCTGGGTTATGCCCGCCGCATGCTCGATATCAACAACAAGGTCGCCACGCTGTTCGGCGAAAGCAAGCTACGCGGTCGCCTGCGGCTCGGTGTATCAGAAGATTTTGTCGCCAGCCGCCTTACCGTTATTCTCGAGGAGTTCACGCGGGCCTATCCGCTGGTCGATCTGGAGCTGACGGTCTCGCTGAGCGGCGTGCTCTATCAGATGCAGGATAATGGCGAGCTGGATGTGGTGCTGGCCAAACGCAGGCTGGGCGATCAGCTCGGCCACTTTCTTTATCGTGAACCGTTGATCTGGCTGGCGAAAGATCCGGATTCGGTGCTGGCCCGCAAGGAGGCCCTGCCACTCATCGCCTTTCCGCCACCCAGCATCACCCGCAAAGCGGCACAGGAAGCGTTGGATCGAGCCGGTGTTGCCTGGCGCATTACCTGCACCTGCGGCAGCCTCAGCGGCCTCACCGCCGCCGCCCGCGCAGGCATGGGCGTCCTCGTCCAGCCCCGCAGCATGGCCCCGTCCGGTTTGCGGGAGCTCCCGAACGGCGCGCTGCCGTCCCTGGAAGACGTGGAGTTCGTGCTTCAGCCGAGGAAGGGTGCGGATGCGGAACTGGTGCGGGCGCTCTCGGCGCTGGTAACGGCAAAGGGGATGGTGCCGGGGAGTTGTATGTGAGGCTGCTTGTGATTTTTACTTAATGCGAAACGCGGTCTGTTTGCGGCACTAAAAAGTCATCGTGACGCACACAAAGTTCTTCCAGCAGTACTTTCTGTCTGCGATCAGAAGCCTCAATTTCTTTCTCCGACATCGTCTCGGAAAATACGTCATCAGCAGGGATGGACGTCATACTTCTTTCCTTTGTTCTGATCACTTTTTGTCACTCCATTCTAGCCGCGGCCGTCATCCTCGGGCTTGACCCGAGGATCTAACGAATCCCTACGTCAACGTGGTTAGATCCTCGGGTCAAGCCCGAGGATGACGTCGAGAGGATGGGTAGCCTCAAGCCCCACCACAAATCCGCAAAAACTCATCCACATCGCTTTCCAGTGTGGCGAAACTCGTCACCAGACGAATAAGCGTTTCGTTCTCGCCGACGGATTCCGACATATCGTGCGGCACGGGCCAGTCGTAGAAGGCCGCACCCGCTTCTTTTGCGGCTTTGGCCTTGTCCTTGTTCAAAACGACGAAAAGCTCGTTGGATTGCGTCGGCCAGGCGAGGCGGGCGCTGTTGGAGGCGGAGAGGCCTTCGCGCAGGCGGGTGGCCATGGCGTTGGCGTGGGCGGCGAGTTCCAGCCAGAGATCGTCATGGAAATAGGCGTCGAACTGCGCCGCCATGAAGCGGGTCTTGGAGAAAAGCTGGGCGGAACGCTTGCGGATGAAGGGCAGGTCTTCTGCCGTTTTCGGGTCCATGTAAACGATGGCTTCCGCGCACCAGCAACCGTTCTTCGTCGCGCCGAAGGAGAGGATGTCCACGCCGCGTTTCCATGTCATTTCGGCAGGAGTCGTATCGAGCGCCATCAGCGCGTTGCCGAAGCGTGCGCCGTCCATGTGGAGTGGCACGCCTGCATTCTTGGCAATCGTGGAAATCGCTTCGATTTCATCCAGGCTGTAAACCGTGCCCTGTTCGGTGGCCTGTGTCAGCGTCACCAGCATCGGCTGGCCCTGATGGATGGAGCCGGGCGGGAAGCGGTTGATGGCGGTTTGCAGGTTTTTCGGCAGCATCTTGCCGTTGGGACCAGCCACCGGCATAAGGCGCGAGGCGTTGGAGAAATAGACCGGCGCGCCGCATTCGTCTTCAATGACGTGGGCTTCCGTGTGGCAGAATGCGATGCCGCCGGGGCGGGCAACGCTGGCCAGCGCCAACGAGTTGGCCGCCGTGCCGGTGCCGACGAAGAAGACGGCGACTTCGCGCTCGAAGATTTCGTTGAAGCGCTTCTCGATGGCCTTGTCCAGCTCGCTCGTTCCATAGGCCGCGGCAAAACGGGTCGACTCCTTCATCAGTCGTTCGTTGATGGCGGGGTGGGCGCCAGCCCAGTTGTCAGAAGCAAAAAACATCGTTCACGCTTTCAAGTGATTGGAAGGACAGACGTTGGAGCCAACGGCCAAACGAATGTCTTTTTATGGGCTTATCGGCATGAAGGCAAATCCGGTAACGAAAGCGATTATTTCGTTGAACAAAGACAAGAAAATTACCGTGACGGCGGTTTTGGAGAAATTTCACGTCATGAAGCGTGGTTATATTTTGAAGCACGCCCTTGCGGAGGGGAGCGCTTTCTGTCATTCTGCGATCAGAATTAAGACAGCAATGCTGTCCTAAATTGAAAAAGCGGAGAATGATCCGGCCTCTTAAAAGAGGATTCGGTCGGGCTCCGCCTCTCTGCGTGAAGTCATGCAACATGTTTGCAGGAGGGACAAAAAATGACCATCAGGCTGGAAGACGACAACGCCGAAGCACATCTCACCAACGACTGTCCGGGCGAAGCCCGTGCGGAGACCGCTTCCGCGCGCGCGTCGATTGGTGGTCTTCCTGCCAAACAGGGTCTGTATGATCCACGCAACGAGCATGATGCCTGCGGCGTCGGCTTCGTGGCGCATATGAAGGGTCAGAAGTCTCACCAGATCGTCAAGGACGGCCTGTTCATCCTCGAAAACCTCACGCATCGCGGCGCTGTCGGCGCCGACCCGCTGATGGGCGATGGCGCGGGCATTCTCGTGCAGATCCCCGACCGTTTCTTCCGCGAGGAAATGGCAAAGCAGGGCGTGACGCTGCCGAAGGCTGGCGAATATGCCGTCGGTCACATTTTCTTCCCGCGTGATGCAGAGCGCATCGAGCATTACAAGAAGGTCATTGCCGACGTTATTGCCGAAGAAGGCCAGCAGTTTCTGGGCTTCCGCGATGTGCCGGTCGACAATTCTTCGCTGTCCAAGGCCGAGGATATTGCCGCGACGGAGCCGCACCATGTGCAGGTCTTCATCGGCGCAGGGCGCGATGCCGCGACCAATGCCGATTTCGAGCGTCAGCTTTTCCTGATCCGCAAGGTTCTGTCCAACCGCATCTATGATGCTGGCGGCGGCAAGGAAGCGCAGGATTTCTATCCGGTTTCGCTGTCTTCCTCGACCATCGTCTATAAGGGCATGTTCCTCGCTTATCAGGTTGGTGCCTATTATAAGGACCTGGCCGACCCGCGTTTCGAAAGCGCGGTCGCGCTTGTTCACCAGCGTTTCTCCACCAACACCTTCCCATCCTGGAAGCTGGCGCACCCATACCGCATGGTGGCGCATAACGGGGAAATCAACACGCTGCGCGGCAACGTCAACTGGATGGCGGCGCGTCAGGCATCCGTTGCTTCTCCGCTGTTTGGCGATGATATTTCCAAGCTCTGGCCCATCTCTTACGAAGGACAGTCGGACACGGCCTGCTTTGACAACGCGCTGGAATTCCTCGTGCGTGGCGGCTACTCCATGGCGCATGCCGTGATGATGCTGATCCCCGAGGCATGGGCTGGCAACCAGTCCATGTCGCAGGAGCGCAAGGCGTTTTACGAATATCACGCTGCTCTTATGGAGCCATGGGACGGCCCGGCTGCCGTTGCCTTTACCGATGGCAAGCAGATCGGCGCAACGCTGGACCGTAACGGCCTGCGTCCGGCCCGTTATCTCGTGACCGATGACGACCGCATCATCATGGCATCCGAAGCCGGTACGCTACCGGTGCCGGAAGAGCGCATCGTCAAGAAGTGGCGTCTCCAGCCCGGCAAGATGCTGCTGATCGACATGGAAAAGGGCGCGATCATCTCGGATGAAGACGTCAAGCACGAGCTTGCCGCCAAGCACCCTTACCGCACTTGGCTGGACCGCACCCAGCTGATCCTCGAAGACCTGAAGCCGGTGGAGCCGCGCGCGCTGCGTCGCGACGTGTCCCTGCTCGACCGTCAGCAGGCTTTTGGTTACACCAGCGAAGACACCAAGCTTCTGATGTCACCCATGGCGACGACCGGTCAGGAAGCTATCGGTTCCATGGGCACCGACACGCCGATTTCGGCCATGTCGGAAAAGTCGAAGCTGCTCTATACCTATTTCAAGCAGAACTTCGCGCAGGTCACCAACCCGCCGATCGACCCGATCCGTGAAGAGCTGGTGATGAGCCTCGTTTCCTTCATCGGTCCTCGCCCGAACATTCTGGACCATGAAGGTGCAGCCCGCGCCAAGCGTCTGGAAGTGCGCCAGCCTATCCTGACCAATGGTGACTTGGAAAAAATCCGCTCCATCGGCCACACGGAAGACCGTTTCGATACCAAGACGCTGGACTTCACCTATGATGTGGAGCGCGGTGCCGAAGGCATGCCGGAGATGCTGGACCGCCTGTGCGAGCGTGCGGAATCGGCTGTTCGCGGTGGTTACAACATCATCGTGCTGTCGGACCGTCAGCTGGGACCAGATCGCATCGCGATCCCCGCGCTTCTGGCCACCGCTGCCGTCCACCATCACCTGATCCGCAAGGGTCTGCGCACCTCGGTCGGCCTCGTTGTCGAAACCGGTGAGCCGCGTGAAGTGCACCATTTCTGCCTGCTGGCCGGTTATGGTGCAGAAGCGATCAACCCCTATCTGGCCTTCGATACGCTGCTCGACATGCACAAGCACGGCGCGTTTCCGAAGGAAGTGTCTGACGATGAAGTGGTTTACCGCTACATCAAGGCTGTCGGTAAGGGCATTCTCAAGGTCATGTCCAAGATGGGCATTTCCACCTACCAGTCCTATTGCGGCGCGCAGATTTTCGACGCCATCGGTCTGGCTTCGGACTTTGTCGAGCAATATTTCTTCGGCACCGCCACGCAGATCGAAGGCGTGGGCCTGACGGAAATTGCGGAAGAAACCGTATCGCGTCACAGCTCGGCCTTCGGCAAGGACCCGATCCTCGCCAACACGCTGGATATCGGCGGCGAATATGCCTATCGCATGCGCGGCGAAAGCCATGCCTGGAGCCCGGATGCGGTTGCGACCCTTCAGCACGCCGTTCGCGGTAACAGCCAGGATCGCTACCGCGAATTCGCGGAGATGGTGAACGACACCAACCTGCGCATGAACACCATTCGCGGCCTGTTCAAGGTGAAGACTGCCGAAGCATTGGGCCGCAAGCCGATCTCGGTCGATGAGGTCGAGCCTGCCGTCGAGATCGTCAAGCGTTTCTCCACCGGCGCCATGTCCTTCGGCTCCATCAGCCGTGAAGCACATACGACGCTGGCGATTGCCATGAACAAGATCGGCGGTAAGTCGAACACGGGTGAAGGCGGCGAAGAATCCGACCGTTATCTGCCACTGTTGAACGGCCAGCCAAACCCCGAGCGTTCCGCCATCAAGCAGATCGCCTCCGGTCGCTTCGGTGTGACGACGGAATATCTCGTGAATGCGGATATGCTGCAGATCAAGGTCGCGCAGGGCGCAAAGCCCGGCGAAGGCGGCCAGCTGCCCGGTCACAAGGTTGATGCGACGGTTGCCAAGACCCGCCACTCCACACCTGGTGTCGGCCTCATCTCGCCGCCGCCGCACCACGATATCTACTCCATCGAAGATCTGGCGCAGCTGATCTACGACCTGAAGAACGTCAACCCGGAAGCCGATGTTTCCGTGAAGCTCGTCTCCGAAGTCGGCGTCGGCACGGTTGCCGCCGGTGTCGCCAAGGCGCGCGCTGACCATATCACCGTTTCCGGTTTCGATGGCGGCACGGGTGCGTCTCCGCTCACCTCGCTGAAGCACGCCGGTTCCCCATGGGAAATCGGCCTTGCCGAGACGCAGCAAACGCTGGTGCTGAATGGCCTTCGTTCGCGCATCGCGCTTCAGGTGGATGGCGGTCTGAAGACCGGTCGCGATGTGATCATCGGCGCTCTTTTGGGTGCAGATGAATTCGGCTTTGCGACGGCTCCGCTGATTGCCGCTGGCTGCATCATGATGCGCAAGTGCCATCTTAACACCTGCCCTGTGGGCGTTGCGACGCAGGACCCGGTTCTGCGCAAGCGCTTCAAGGGCACGCCGGAACACGTCATCAACTACTTCTTCTTCGTGGCCGAAGAAGTGCGCGAAATCCTCGCCTCGCTTGGCGTGTCCAAGCTGGATGAGATCATCGGCGCTTCCGAACTGCTCGAGAAGGATGAGATGCTGGCGCACTGGAAGGCCAAGGGTCTCGATTTCAGCCGCATCTTCCACAAGGTCGAGGCCCCCAAGGCAGCTTCCTACTGGACCGAAAAGCAGAAGCACCCGATCGATGACATTCTCGACCGCAAGCTGATCGAGAAGTCCATGCCATCGCTGGAAAACCGCGAACCTGTGGTTTTCGAAGTGCCGATCAAGAACGTAGACCGCTCTGCCGGTGCGATGCTTTCGGGCGCGCTTGCCAAGCGTTGGGGTCACAAGGGCCTGAAGGACGACACCATCCACGTGCTGCTGCGCGGCACGGCGGGTCAGTCCTTCGGCGCGTTCCTCGCCCGCGGCATCACCTTCGATCTGGTGGGCGATGGTAACGACTATGTCGGCAAGGGTCTTTCAGGTGGCCGCATCATCGTGCGCCCGCCGGAAAATGCCCGCATCGTCGCGGAAAATTCGATCATCGTCGGCAACACCGTGCTCTACGGTGCCATCACCGGCGAGTGCTATTTCCGTGGTGTGGCGGGTGAGCGTTTCGCCGTTCGTAACTCCGGTGCAATCGCCGTTGTCGAAGGCGTGGGCGACCATGGCTGCGAATATATGACAGGGGGTATCGTCGTCGTTCTCGGTGAAACGGGCCGCAACTTCGCAGCCGGTATGTCCGGTGGCGTGGCTTATGTTCTGGATGAGAAGGGCGATTTCGCCAAGCGCTGCAACATGGCCATGGTCGAGCTGGAGCCGGTGCCGGAAGAAGACGACATGCTGGAAAAGCTGCACCACCACGGCGGCGACCTCATGCACAAGGGACGTGTTGACGTTTCCGAAGACATGACGCGCCATGACGAGGAACGCCTCTACCAGATGATCTCCAACCACTTCCACTACACCAACTCCAACCGCGCCAAGGACATCCTCGACCGCTGGAGCGAGTACCGCCCGAAATTCCGCAAGGTCATGCCGGTGGAATACCGCCGCGCGCTTGAGGAGATGGAGCGCCTGAAGATGGGTGTGGCTGCGGAGTAGTTGGGATTTATTCTACACTGTGATATGACGTGGCATATCACAGTGTATGGAGGTGGTTATGGCAGCAGTCATCGAAAAAGAGGTCAGCGTTTTCAACAATGGGCGCAGTCGGGCTGTGCGCATACCGTCCGATTTCCAGCTCGAGGGTGACAGCGTTCTCATGTCTCAGGATGAAGATGGCGTGATCCATATTCGCCCTAAGAAGCCGAAGAAGTCGCTGCTTGAGGTGCTGGATTGGTTGGCACAACAGGAACCTTTTGAAGAGCGGATGCCGGAGATCGAGGACTATCCCCCTGAGCCAGTGGACTTGGGCAAGCGTTGATGCGGTATCTTCTCGATACGAACGCCATCTCCCACGTCATAGATTTCCCGAGGGGATCTGTGGCTCAGAGAATAAGGACAGAAGCAGTTACAGGAACATTGGTCACGAGTGTCATCGTGGTTGCCGAGTTGCGATATGGCTACACGAAGATTTCGTCTCGGCGGTTGAGAGACGCGTACGAAACGTTTTTTGAAAGCCTGCCCATCGAAAACTGGGAGGCACCGTTTGATCACGTTTATGCGGACATTCGGGATCAGTTGACGAAGAAGGGCCGGTCGATTGGCGCGATGGACATGCTGATTGCAGCCCACGCCTTGGCAACCGATGCGGTGGTGGTCACCGCAAATATAAAGCACTTTTCAGAAGTGCCGGGATTGAAAGTTGAAAATTGGCTTCGATAGGCCGCGGAAGGGACTGAGACATGGGCAAGGTTACAGGTTTTCTGGAGATCGATCGTCAGGTTGGCAAGTATCAGCCGGCGTCGGATCGTATTCGCCATTTCCGGGAATTCACCATTCCCATGTCGGACCCGGAAGTGCAGAAACAGGCGGCGCGTTGCATGGACTGTGGCATTCCCTATTGCCATGGACCGACCGGCTGCCCGGTGCATAACCAGATCCCCGACTGGAACGATCTGGTCTATAATAACAACTGGGAAGAGGCGATCTGCAACCTCCATTCCACCAACAATTTCCCTGAGTTCACGGGTCGTGTCTGTCCCGCGCCTTGTGAGGAAGCCTGCACGCTGAACCTCGAAGACACCCCGGTTGCGATCAAGACCGTCGAGCAGGCGATTGCCGACAAGGCGTACGAACTTGGCTTCATCGTGCCGAAGCCTGCCACGGTTCATACCGGCAAGAAGGTGGCCATCATCGGTTCCGGCCCTTCGGGTCTCGCCGCTGCACAGCAGCTTGGCCGCGCCGGTCACGAGGTTCATGTCTATGAGCGCGAGTCCAAAGCCGGTGGCCTGCTGCGCTATGGCATTCCGGACTTCAAGATGGAGAAGAACTTCATCGACCGCCGTGTCGAGCAGATCAAGGGCGAAGGCGTTACCTTCCATTACGGCGTCAATGTAGGCGTCGATCTTCCCGTCGAAAAGCTGATGGCCGAGCATGATGCCGTTCTCTATTGCGGCGGTTCGGAAACCCCACGCCCGGCTGGCATTGGTGGCACGGAATTCCATGGCGTTCACGATGCCATGCCTTACCTCGTGCAGCAGAACCGCCGCGTCGGTCGCGAAAACATCGACAGCGTCGGCTGGCCTGCCGATCCGATCCTTGCCGGTGGCAAGCATGTCGTCGTCGTCGGTGGTGGTGATACGGCATCGGACTGCGTCGGCACGGCGTTCCGTCAGGGCGCGGTCAAGGTCACCCAGCTCGACATCCGCCCCATGCCGCCGGAAAAGGAAGACAAGCTCGCCGTCTGGCCTTACTGGGCCACCAAGATGCGTACTTCGTCTTCGCAGGCAGAAGGTGCGGTGCGGGAGTTCCAGGTCGCGACGTTGGAATTCGTCGGTGATGAAGATGGCGTGCTGACGGGTGTGAAGTGCTGCCAGGTGGATGAGCGCCGCAAGCCGATTGCCGGTACCGAATTCATTATCAAAGCCGATCTCGCCTTCATCGCCATCGGCTTCTCCGGCCCTTTCACCGATAGCGTTCTGAAGGAACTGGACGGCAAGCTGACCCTCAACACCGACCGCCGCGGCTCCACCAACGTCGTTGCCAACGACAAGGACTACAAGACGTCCGTCGACAAGCTCTGGACCGCCGGTGACGTTCGCCGAGGCCAGTCGCTGGTGGTATGGGCCATCCGCGAAGGCCGTCAGGCAGCACGCGCGATTGATGAAGCGCTGATGGGCAGCTCGGTTCTGCCGCGCTGATAGCGAAATATTTTAGAAGCCTAAAACAAAACGACCCCCGTGCTTTCGCGCGGGGGTCGTTTGCATATAAGGGGAATCAGTGCTTGCCCTTGTGGCTCTGCTGACCGGCCATTTTGTGCTGGTCGGACGAGCCGCCCTGCTTGCCGCTCTTGCTGTCGGAAGACGAGCTGGAAGAAGCGCTTTTGGTTTTGCTGTCGCTGTTCTTGTGCGACTGCTGGCCTGCTTTGACGTGCTGCTCGTGTGAGCCACCTTGATTAGCCATGATGTTTACTCCTCATATCATCACAAGACTTGTTGCTTGCAGGTCCTTAACCATGAGGATTTTGATTGCGTTCCCGTATTAATATTTCGTGATCACGAAACTATACTATGATACCGCAATAAAGTTACGTTATTTCGAAAAGCAACTATGCCGTTTTGTTTTTGGCGCGCACACGTTATTTCGAAGCGGTCTCGTTTTGTGCGGGCACGCGATAATCATCCACCCGACCCAGCGGAGCGTCTTCCATCAGGCCGCGCTTGGTCAGTCTCTCGCGCGGGGTTTCGACCACCGAGAATTTGGCCGCTGGTCTGTCTCCCAATAGCTTGTCACCGCCGTCGAGGTCCGGGTCGGTGAGGCTGATGGGTTGGGTACGCACCTGCTGGGCATCGATGCCAAGGGCGGGAAGCGATGTGAGGGAGGGAAGGTTGCTGCCGTCCAGCTTCATCAGGTCCGGGCCTGCGCCGTCGAGATGGCGGCGGACGAATTTTTCCACGTAGAAGGCAAGCTTCTGCTTGCCCGCCTGCGTCAGGCCGATGCCATCCGCCTCGCGCAGGCGCGCCTGCTGGCCGTTGACGTCATAACCCGTGGTGACGAATTTTCCGCCCTCATCTACGAAACCATCCCATACATCGACGAATTCGCCACCCAGCTTTTCGATGTGGTTGCGATACAGCCGGTTGAAGCCGACGAAATCAGCCGTCAGAGAAGGAGACTGGAAGGCGGGCAGCCCCACCCACAGCACCGGCACCTGCTGGCGCTTGGCAAGGTTGATCAGTGCATCGATGCGCCGCTCATATTCCTTGAACCAGATGTCGGTGCCGTATTTCTCCTTGGTACCGTTGAACTCCATCTGCTGGCGGTCATTGGAGCCCATCATGATGACGATGGTGGCAGGCTTCGTTTCGGAAATGAATTGCGGGAGATTGGCGAACCAGTCGTAATAATCCGTCCGAACGAGACCGGATGAGCCGTTGGAGCGGACATCGACGACAATGGCCGGTGAGCTTTCGAAGGTGGAAACCAGCGCCTCGCCCATCGCGCCTGCCAGAAAATCGCCGACGACGAGAACGCGGCGGGCATTTTCGAGCTTTTCCACCGGCGCGGGCTTGGCGGTGCGCATCTGCACGACGGAAGGTGTGTTGCGCGGAGCCGGAGGTCGCGTCACGGCGCGGTTCTGGCGCGGTGGCGGTGGGCGGCGGGTGCGCTGCTCCCGGCGATCCGGCGCGTAAAGGCGGTCATTATACTGGTTCGGGCCACCAAACAGCATTTCCATCAGGGTGCGGCGTTCGCGCATTTCCTGCGCATGTGCCTGCTCCCCCAAAGCGGGCAGGCAAAGCACAATCGCCAGAAGCGCGACATTGCCGCGCTTCATGGTGTTTCGAAATGGGCGTGCGTCTTTGATGGTCATGGCGTGAACCTCCCGAGGCGGCCCCATTTACTCTATGCTAATATTGGTCGAGCGTCAGGCTTTTTATCGGCTGCGCATCATCAGTTGCGCAGCGCCCGCAGCAGCCTTTGTGATGGCTCGCCATCATTTTCCATGCCCATGCGTCTCTGGATCGCGCTGATCGCGGCCTTGGAACCGGAGCCGAAATTGCCGTCGATCTCGCCATCATAATAGCCGAGTTCCTTCATGCGCGTCTGGAGCTCGAACTTTTCCTTGATGTCCAGCGTGCCATCCGGGCGCGGCCAGCTCTGCTGCATGCCGCCGTAACCGGCAATCTCATCCGCCAGCAGGCCCACTGCCAGCGCGTAACTGTCCGACGCATTATATTTCTTGATGGTGAAGAAGTTCTTCGTCATCAGGAAGCCCGGCCCGTTGGAGCCGCCCTGCAATTTCAGCGTCGCACGGTCGGAACCGCGCGGGAAGCCCTTGCCATTGGGGCGGAGGAAGCCGAGCTTCTGCCATTCGGCCAGGGATTTCGTCTGATTGGCATAGCGCGAGCCGCCCTGCGGAACCGCGGCCTCGTAACCCCATGTTCTGCCGGGCTCCCAGCCATTCTTGGCCAGAAGGTTTGCGGCTGTGGCCAGCGCATCCGGTACCGAGTGCCAGATATCGCGCTTGCCATTGCCATCGGCATCGACCGCGTAGAGCAGATAGCTGGTGGGAATGAATTGCGTATGACCCATTGCCCCCGCCCAGGAGCCGGTAAGCTGCTTCGGTGTCACGTCGCCAGCCTGCAGAATCTTCAGCGCGGCGATCAGCTGCGTGCGCCCGAATTTGGCGCGCTTAGGATCGGAATAGGCGAGCGTGGCCAGCGCCTGCGGAATGTTGTGCAGACGCTCCGGCTTTTCCAGCACCGCGCCATAGTTCGATTCCATCGACCAGATGGCCAGAATGATGTGCTTGTCGACCTTGAAGTTGCGCTCGATCCAGTTCAGCGTCGTCGCATGCTTGATCTTCATCTCGCGACCGATGCGCACCGTATAAGGGTTCACGCGGCTGTCGAGATAATCCCAGATCTGTGTGGTGAATTCAGGCTGATAGGTTGCCTTGCGTAGGGCGTCCGGGTCGGGCTCGGTCACGCCTGCGAATGCCTTCTGGTAGGTCGCCTTGGATATGCCCTCCTTGGCGGCGGTGGCATAGAACTGGTTGATCCACTGTCTGAAACCCGCATCTGCATTTGCCGTAACGGGGGTCAAGGCAATGGTGAGGCCAGCGATTGCCACGCAGCCAAATTTACGGAACTTGGAGCAGATGGGGGAAAGGATCATCTGTTTCATCGTCAGTCTTTCGTTTCTCTCGAATGTCATTTCGATTGCGAGATACGCATCGGGCTTCACGATGGGATACCAAATCAAGGTCAACAAATTCTTTACCATTAACGAAGGGTAACGTCACTCTTTACAAAAACTTGCCATTATTGAGATAACAAAGTCGTGCGCGGAAATTTAAACCCAGTTGAGTCTCTCAGGAGGGATGTGTGGTAGAACAAAAGAAAATTCGGAAGGCAGTATTTCCCGTAGCTGGCCTTGGAACCCGTTTCTTGCCGGCAACGAAAGCTGTTCCGAAGGAAATGCTGACCGTGGTGGACAAGCCGGTCATCCAGTATGTGGTGGATGAGGCGGCTGAAGCGGGCATCGAGCATTTCGTGTTCGTAACCGGTCGCGGCAAGGCCGTGATCGAAGACTATTTCGATATTCAGTTCGAACTTGAGCAGATGCTGCGCGAGCGCAACAAGAATGCAGAGCTGACGCTACTTGCAGACTTGCTGCCGAAGGCTGGTACCGCAAGCTTTACCCGCCAGCAGGTGCCGCTCGGTCTCGGCCATGCCGTGTGGTGCGCGCGCGATATCGTTGGCGATGAGCCCTTTGCGGTTCTTCTGCCGGACATGATCATGCATTCGCAGAAAAGCTGCCTCAAGGGCATGGTCGATCTTTACGATCAGACCGGCGGCAACGTCATTGCCGTGCAGGAATGCGATCCGGATCAGGCCCACAAATACGGCATCGTCGGCAAGGGCGCTTCCGTCGGTGAAGGCTTCAAGATCACCGAGATGGTGGAAAAGCCTGCCAAGGGCACGGCGCCTTCCAACTTCTACATCAACGGTCGTTACATTCTTCAGCCGGAAATCTTCGGCATTCTGGAGAACCAGGAACGCGGTGCGGGCAACGAAATCCAGTTGACGGACGGCATGCTGACGCTTGCCAAGTCTCAGGAATTTGCCGGTTACCACTTCAAGGGCGAAACCTTCGACTGCGGCGCAAAGGACGGCTTCATTCTGGCCAATCTCGCTTTCGCTTTGGAACGCGGCGACATCCGCCCGTCCATCGAAGAGCCGCTGAAGGCCATGGTCAGCAAGCTTAAGTAAGAGGTGCTTTTGCGCCCCCTTACAGCGTGACGTCAAATCCCGGCTTCGTGCCGGGATTTTTTTATCGCCGTAGCGTCAGCCCCGCGCCGATCCGCCATTGGCTGTTGTCGCTGACGGGCGTGATTTCATAGTTAAGGTCGGTGGTGAAATCGAGGTAGCGGTTGATGTTCCACGTCAGCCCTGCGCCCAGAACATATTCCGTTTCGTCCCGGATGCTTGATGTGAGATAGCTGCGCCGCTCCAGCCCCGCGGTCAGTCGCGCCACGAGATCGCTGCGCAATTGCTGGGTCAGGCCGGTGGTGAACTGCCGTGAAACCCAGCCGCCGCGCGGGCCACCGGCAAAATCCTCGATGGTGGTGCGAAGGTTGAAGTTGATGTCCGTTCCCCGGCGCGGAGACCAGATCAGGTTTCCATCCGTGGTGAGGGCGTTGATTGCTGCCAGGCGGCTGTCGTCATACTCTCGGCGCAGATAGCCCGCCGCCACTTCGCCTCGCCACTTTTCGCCGAGGTCGATCTGCGTGCCAACCTTTGCGCCGTAGCTCTGCGAGGAGCGCGCATAGCCGGTATCGTCCCGCTTCTGATCATAATCGCTCAACGAGGCGGTGACTTCCAGAAAAGGCACGAGAGCAGGCGAAAGCTCATAACCGATCCGTCCGCGCAAACCAGCGCCAAAGCGGTCGCGGTCGGCAAGACTGATCGACTGGCCGTTGACGCCCTTTGCATCGGTGTAGATCGTTCGCGATAGATCCAGCGCGGCAAGTGCTTTCAAAATGCCGATATTGCGTTCCACCGATGCCCCGGCAGTGAAAACATGTTCGCCACCCTGCACGGTGGCGCCGGAGATTGCGTTTGGATCGTTGGTATCTTCGCGGCTGAATTCGTAACCGGCTGTCAGGTTCGCCTGCGTGGCATCTCCCAGATCGAGCCGCAGATCGGCCTGTATATTGGCGCTTGGCTGCTCACCCGCATCGCCGCCGCCCAGATTGCGCTGGTAGTTGCCTTCACCGGTCACTGTCAGCGCGTGGCGAGACCAATCGCTGGTCAGGGTGCCGCGAATACCCGTCGTCAGGTAATTGCGGCTGGTGGAGTAGGTTGGGAACTTCTTGTTTTCATGGTTCAGCGTCTGGCTGATCGAGGGGCGAAGCGTCAGCGTGCCAATGCGAATGCCGGGGACGGTTCCGTCGTCGATCGTGAGGTTCTCACCGCCGTCTATCGTGGTTGCGAAGGTGTTTTCGCGCGTATCGACGGGCTCCACCGCTTCATCTGGGGGCTCGGAGACGGCATCGCCGGGATTGGTGGTGGCACGAATGCTGCCGGTCGTTTCGGTGTCCGGGCGTGGTTGAGGCACGACATTCAGCACCGGCGGCTGATCGTCCTGCGTTACCGAAAGATCGAACTGATCTGGAAAGGGATCGGCGCTTTGCAGCGTCGTGGTGCCGTTGCTGGATGTGGCATTGGCCTGATTGGCATTCTGCTGCGTCTGGGCCTGTGCCCACGCGCCGGCGGGGCAAAGACATGTGCAAGCCAGCAGCGTAATGGCTGCTTTCCGCAACGTCGACAGACGTATCGCGGTGCTATGACAAATCATGCGTTTTTACCCAGGCCGATTCATTTCGTTACCCAAAGGTAAAATCACGTGGTTAATAACTGGTTGATCTCTGCGACAACTGTTGCGCGTATAACTGCAACAGCGGTTGATTTCGGTAATGGACAGGCAATCGTGAAAGGAGTAACAGTCCGGCATGATCACGAGAGCTGCAGCCCTTATTGAAAACAACGCCATCGAATCCGCTCTGAGAACTGTCTCTATCGAGCGGAACGGACTGGCTGCCCTTGAAAAAGCCCTGGCCAACGGTCTTGGCGATCCTTTCGCGAAGGCTGTCGATATTATCGGCAATGCCAGCGGAAGGCTCATCATTACCGGTGTCGGCAAAAGCGGCCATATCGGCGCCAAGTTGGCGGCCACCTTTGCATCCACCGGCACGCCCGCCTTCTTCGTTCATGCGGCGGAAGCCAATCATGGTGATCTTGGCATGATCGGCGGTAATGATGTGGTGCTGGCCATCTCCAAGGGCGGAGAGAGCGTCGAGCTGCGCAGCATCATCAATTATACGCGCCGTTTCGCCATTCCGCTGATCGCGCTAACCTGCAACAGAGCGGGATCGCTTGCCAAGGCGTCCGACACCGTTCTTCTCATCCCCGATGAGCAGGAAGCCTGCCCGCACGGACTTGCACCCACGACATCCACCATGATGCAGCTTGCGTTGGGCGATGCTCTTGCGATTGCGCTTCTGGAAGCCCGCAAGTTCACCGCCGGTGATTTCCGCGTGTTCCATCCGGGTGGAAAACTCGGCGCGAGCCTCACCCTCGTCGGCGACATCATGCATACGGGCGACAGGGTTCCGCTGGTGTCTCAGGGCACGCCGATGCCGGAAGCGGTCGGCATTCTCGCCCGCAAGCATTTTGGCTGCGTCGCCGTGCTGGATGCGGATGGTCGCCTCTGCGGCATCGTCACCGAAGGCGATATGGCGCGTCATCTCACGCGCAATCTCTCCGAACTCAGCGTGGACGACATCATGACCCGCACGCCGAAGACGGTGACGAAAGAGGTGCTGGCAACCGCTGCCCTTGCAACGCTTGAGAAGCACCACATCGGCGCGCTGATCGTCATCGATGGCGACAATCGTCCCATCGGCCTCGTGCACTTCCACGATCTGTTGCGTATCGGCGTGGCATAAGCGAATTCGATATTAAAGCGTGTCACAGTGAATAGGATTCACCGCGACACGCTTTAGAATCTTATTTTCTCATGTACGTTATCGTTTAATTGAGGACAATTAAACGCGACATGCTTTAGGTCAGGTAAGGCTCCGTTCAAGCGGAGCCTTTTTCTTTTCACGAACCGTGAGACAGCACAGGAATGCGCGTGCGGATATCCTGCACCATGTCCAGATCGATATCATGCACCAGCATGCCTACACTCCCCGGCAGCTGCGCGCGCACCATGCCAACAGGATCGACCACGGCGCTGCGACCGATGCCGAGAGGGGCCGTTCCCTGCGGCGGGCGCCATGCCTGTCCGCACGCTACCAGCCAGCTCTGCGCATCCATGGCGCGGGCGCGCAGCAGTAGATCCCACTGCTCTGCCTTCGCAGGCCCATCGCCCCAGGAGGCGCTGACCGCGATGACTTCCGCACCCTGACGACCAAGGGCGGCAAACTGATCGGCAAAGCGAAGATCGAAGCAGGTGGCAAAGCCGATCCGCACACCGGCGATTTCGGTCGTCACGTAGTCCTTGCCCGGAGCAACCGTGTCGGATTCCTTTGCGCCGAAAGCATCGAAGAGATGCACCTTGCGATAGGCGGTCTCGCCCTCCGGGCCGGTGATCAGCAGCGTATTGTAAACGCGCCCGTCACCCGCCGGCTCGAACATGCCGACACTGACTGTGATGCCGCACTCCTTCGCCTTGGCACGAATGGCATTGGCAAAGGGCCCATCCAGAGGTTGAGCCTGCTCACGCACATCGCCACCGAACCAGAAACTCGCCGCTTCCGGCAATATCGCCAAAGCCGCCCCGGCCTCGGCTGCCTTCTCGATTGCAGAGAGGACGGCTTCCAGATTTTCGGCCATATCCGGCCCACTGCTGATTTGAGCCGCGGCGATGCGGATGCGTCGTGACATGTTTTTTCCCTGTGCCCGGAGCGCTTCGAGCAAAACTGCGCAGTGGCTCCGTAAGCTGGCAATGCGTTAGGACGAAGATTTAGAATGGTGAGGCGCTTTCAAGAAAGCACCTTCACCACCCTTGTCTTCTTCTTAACCCAGCCGATATCAACCGTCGAATCTTTCCACGGTCAGCGTTCGGCCATGGGCAGAGGCGATGCGAACGCGGGTTCCGGCGGGTTGGTCGGAGCCTTGAACGGGCCACCAAGTATCGTCGAGACGGATGCGGCCACGGCCTTCGGTGATGGGTTCCTGAAGGGTCGCGGTTCTGCCGATCAGGCTTGCTTCGCGCTGGTTCAGGAAAGGCTCGTCGGTATTGGCGCGGCGCTTGTCATAGAAGCGGCGACCGGCAATGGCGAAGGTGACGGAGAGGACGGCAAAGAGCAGCAATTGCACCTGCCAGCCCCAGAACGCCGTGCCCCAAAGGGCAAGCGACAGGGCGCCGACAACGAGGGCGGCAGCGCCGATCCAGATCAGGAATACGCCGGGCGCTGCCAGTTCCGCCACCAAAAGAATGGCGGCGAATATCCACCAGCTCCACGGACCGAGATCGGCGACGAGCTTATGGATCATCTTCAGCTATCCCTTGAAGTGCCGAAAGGATTGCCGGGAATGCTGACATTGATGGTCTGACCGCTCGGCGTGCTGCCTGTGCGGCTGGATGTCGGCACGGAGGAGCGGCCCGTCCTGTTGTGTGGCTGTTCGTCTGGCACCGGGCCGTCGCTGTCCTTGCCGAAGACTTCCTTGGCAATTGCGCCTATACCGCCGAGCGAACCGATCAGCGAGGAAGCCTCGATCGGCATCAGCACGATCTTCGAGTTCTTAGCGGTGCCGATATCGGCCAATGCTTCGGTGTATTTCTGCGCAATGAAGTAGTTGATGGCGTGGATATCGCCCGCGGCAATCGCTTCCGACACCACGCGCGTGGCGTTGGCTTCGGCTTCGGCCAGACGTTCGCGTGCCTCGGCATCGCGGAAGGCGGCTTCGCGCTGGCCTTCAGCCTGAAGAATGGCGGATTGCTTGGCACCTTCCGCCCGCAGAATCTGCGCATTACGCGAGCCTTCCGCTTCCAGAACCTGCGCGCGCTTCTCGCGCTCCGCCTTCATCTGGCGGGCCATGGAATCCACCAGATCCTTCGGCGGCGCGATATCCTTGATTTCGATGCGGGTGACCTTGATGCCCCATGGGCCAACGGCCTCATCCACCACGCGCAGCAGGCGGTCGTTGATCGCATCGCGGTTGGAGAGAAGCTCGTCCAGATCCATCGAACCCATGACGGAACGAATATTCGTCATGGTCAGGTTCTGGATGGCGAATTCCAGATTGGCGATCTGATACGCGGCCTGCGCGGCGTTCAGCACCTGAAAGAAGGCCACCGCATCCGCAGACACGCTGGCATTATCCTTGGTGATGACTTCCTGGGTCGGAATGTCGAGCACCTGCTCCATCACATTCATTCGCGCGCCGATGCGCTCGATATAGGGCGTGATGATGTTGAGGCCCGGCTCCATGGTGCGGGTGTAACGCCCGAAGCGCTCCACCGTGTAACGGTAGCCCTGCGGCACGGTCTTGATACCGGCAAAGAGGGTTAGAATGACAAGGACGACGGCAACAATGACGACAATATCGAAACCGCTCAGATCAGGCATTCAAAAACCTCCTGTTTGACTGCGCCGGTGGGATCAGACCCAGCCCTGCAACTCCCTGCGTACAACTTTTTCGAGAACCCGCATACCATCCGCACTGTCGTTTAGGCAAGGAATATGGGTAAATTTCTCGCCGCCATTGTGAAGGAAGATTTCTCCCGCTTCACCTGCAATTTCTTCCAGCGTCTCGAGACAATCGGAAACGAAGCCCGGATTCATCACCGCGATGCGCTTGACGCCTTCCGATGCCAACTTCTCGACCGTCTTGTCGGTATAAGGCTGCAGCCATTCCTCCGGTCCGAAACGGGACTGGAAGGTGATCATGAAACGGTCCTTCTCCAGCCCCAGCCTTTCGCGCAGCAGGCGACCGGTCTTCATGCACTGGCAGTGGTAGGGATCGCCCTGCTTGAAATAGGATTGCGGAATGCCGTGGAAGGAGGCGATCAGCTTTTCCGGCTCCCAATCCAGCGTCGCCAGATGGTTTTTAACGGAGTTGGCCAGCGCATCGATATAGGTTTCATCGTCGTGGTAAGGCGGTACGGTGCGAAGCGCTGGCTGCCAGCGCATCTTCATCAGATGCTCGAAAGCCTTGTCGTTGACCGTTGCCGTCGTGGCCGCCGCATATTGCGGGTAGAGCGGGAAGAGCAGGATTTTCTCGCAACCCTGCTCCTTCAGCGCGTCGATCTTCGAGGCGATGGACGGATTGCCGTAGCGCATGCCCCAATCCACCACGACATTCGGCAGATCCGTGAGCGCCTGCGCCATCAGGTCCGACTGGTTGCGGGTATAAGTGCGCAGATAGCTCTCGTTCTTCTCGTGGTTCCAGATTTCCTCATAGGCCTTGCCCACCTTCTGCGGGCGCTTGTTCAGCACGATGCCGTAAAGGATCGGATACCAGTAAAGGCGAGACCATTCGATGACGCGCTTGTCGCTCAAAAACTCCGCCAGATACCGACGCATCGACTTGTAATCCGTGCCATCCGGCGTCCCTAGATTGACGAGCAGAACGCCGACTTTGCCGAAAGTAACTTTCGGATGATCCTTGGGAAGATGGTCTAGAGGAAGTGCGGTCATATCTGCGGCCATTAACTTGTCCTGAACTCTCATGAATCGCGAAGCACTACGTCCGCGTCAGCATTGTGGATCAATATGTAATGCATCGATCCCCCGATCTGAATTGATTTTTGACAAAGGGCACGCGGCATTTCAACGCGTTGAAAGGAATTGTCGTTGGCAACGGCCAGAACCGAATAAAAACGGCCCCCTCTCGGGAGCCGTTCCGGCATTCACCAACCGCTCAGATCAGTTGACCTGAGCGGGCGTTACCTGAGCCTCGATCTGCTTCGGCTCATCGGACACATCGGTCGCAATAGTGATGCGGCGGGGCTTCATGGCTTCGGGGATGTTGCGAAGAAGGTCGATGTGAAGCAGACCGTTCTTCAGCGAAGCATTCTGCACCTCTACGTGATCGGCAAGCTGGAAGCGGCGCTCGAAGGCGCGCGTGGCGATGCCGCGATAGAGGAACTCGCCCTCGGATGCCTTGGTGGTGTCACTCGCCTTTTCGGCCTTGATCGTCAGCACATTTGCCCGGGATTCGATGCTGAGTTCGGTTTCATCAAAACCGGCAACCGCCATGGTTATGCGGTAGGCATTATCGCCCGTGCGCTCGATATTATAGGGCGGATAGGCCTGTGCCTGTTCCGGCTGGCCGATGCCGTCGAGCATCGAAAACAGGCGGTCGAAGCCGACGGTGGAACGATAGAGTGGGGAAAAATCAACGTGACGCATGGTGTCCTCCTTAAGAAGCAACTGTTTGCGAATGGTGGCTTTCTCACCCCTTCTTGGCGATGAGAGAACCGTGATACGGCCCCGTTCTGGCGACCGTGACCAAGAGATGGGTAGGCGGTTTTCGCAGTTCAAGAGGGAAAATCACAATCGCTCCGCTCGCGACTGCTGCTGAATGTTTGCTGAACGGATGGTTCCGAAATCGTTCAGTTTTCCGCCGCTAGAAATGGACGCATCGGAGGCCAACTCCGGCGGCAGAAGTGTATCGTCCCTTCTTCTTCTGTCCGATTAGCCGGAACCGCGACTGCTAACACCGACGGTTCCGGCAATTTTTCCTTTGACGTGCAAAACAGCTGCACCTATCCCATTCTGAAACACCGGATTCTCATACTGTTGGTTCGAAGCAGGATATCGATGACCGAAGCCACACTCTACGCTACGACAGACAACCCGGTGCCTGAAAACCACATCGTCGGCACATTCAACGGCCACAAAAACAAGAAGCTGCGATATGCGATCTTCAAATCGGAACGTTCCGTAGCGCGGGGCACGATCGTTCTTCTGCATGGCCGCAACGAAGCAATCGAGAAATATTTCGAGACGATCAACGATCTCACCGCCAAAGGCTTCTGGGTCGCGACCTTCGACACGCGTGGACAGGGCGGCTCCGAACGCCTGCTGAAGAATATCCACGCAGGCTATGTGCGCCGCTTTTCCGATTATCAGAAGGATATCTCGCTGTTTCTGGAACAGGTCGTGCTGCCGGATACGCGCCTGCCCTTCTTTCTCGTCGCGCATTCCACCGGGGCCTTGGCTGCGCTCTCCATGGCGCCGGATCTTTCCAACCGGGTGGAGCGCATGGCGCTCTGCTCGCCCTTCATTTCGTTGAGCGGCCAGGTGATGTCTCCCCGCTGGATCAAGCTCATCGCCACCTGCCTGACATTGATCGGTCTCGGCGGCGTGCAACTGGGCAGAGATCAACGCGAGCGCGATTTCAACGGCAACCCGCTAACCTCCGATCCCGCCCGGTTTACCCGGAACATAAAGCTGATCAGCGAGCGACCGGAGCTTTTCATCGGCGCGCCAACGGCTCGCTGGCTTTATGAAGCGCTGAAAGTCATGCCCAAGGTTACGCGGCAGGACCATCTGACCCATATCACCGTGCCGACCCTGCTTCTGGCCGCGGTGCGTGATACGATCACGCCTTACGCCGCACAGGAAGAGCTTTCCCGAAACTTCCGGGCCGCACAGCTCATTCCCGTAACTGGCGCTTTCCATGAGTTGTTTCAGGAACTCGATATTTATCGCGCCCAGGCACTGGCCGCCATCGACGCCTTTTTCGCTCCGGAAGAATGAAGCTCCTCAAAGCCCGGAAAGAATGGCCAGCGCTTCCTGGTGAACCTGCCTGCTGCCAGCCGCGATGATGCGCCCTGCCCCTTCCGGTCGTCCGCCATCCCACGTCGTGATGGTGCCGCCCGCCTGCTCGATGATGGGGATCAGCGCGCCGACATCATAGGGCTTGAGGCTGGTTTCGATGACGAGATCGACGTGGCCTGCGGCAAGCAGCGCATAGGCGTAGCAATCCACGCCATAACGGAAAAGCCGAACCTTATCTTGCACCTGGGTATAACGCGCGGACTCTTCAGCCGTGAAGATGTGCGGTGATGTCGTAAACAGCACGGCATCCGAAAGCGACTGGCAGGCACGCGTCTTTATCTGCCGTTCGCCATCCGGCCCTTTATACCAGGCTCTTTCACCATCAGCGAAATAGCGTTCGCCGATAAAGGGCTGGTCCATAACGCCCATCACGGAGCGCCCATTGGACTGGAAGCCGATCAGCGTTCCCCAGACGGGCACACCGGAGATGAAAGCGCGTGTGCCATCGATTGGATCGATGACCCAGATATGCTCACGATCAAGACCGATGCTGCCATGCTCTTCGCCCAGCACGCCATGCTCGGGGAAGGTAGTTGAAATCAATGCGCGGATGGCCGTCTCAGCAGCCTGATCGCCTTCCGTGACCGGATCGTATCCGCCCGCCTGCTTGTTATCCACCGCGATGCCAGTGCGAAAACGCGGCAGCGTCTCGGCCTTTGCAGCATCGGCGAGACGAAAGAAGAAATCACGATCTGGCAGCATCAAAATCCCCGGCATCTATCATTGACTGGAGATGACATAGCGCGGCTTTGCCTACGGCGTCCACTCCCTTGGCGCTGCGCGCATGCTGAGGTGATTCTTTCTCGAAATGCCTCTTCAAGCAGCAGCTTCGGCTGTATTTCGCATCATCACAATGCAACGCCTCAATAATTGCTCAACTAATAGGCATAAATAAATATGATTGACAAATGGGCAAAATGACCTAGTCTTTGAAGCACAGTCTTTGACTGTAAATACCCTCCTTGGGTGTTTCCTCCCTAGACTTGACCGCGCCAAGGCGCGGTTTTTTTTGGCCGCAGGGCACAGGCCAGCGGTCTCTCAACATTCGAATTTTCAGGAATTATTCGGCGGCGAACGCCATCTCGACGGCATATTCGGACACGAAAGCCGAAAACTGCCGCATGAAGATTTCGAGTGCGGACTGCATGGCGGCGAAATCCGGCGCCTTCAGCAAAGTCTTTTCATCCACATACAGGCTGCGATTGACCTCGATCTGCACTGCATGCAGCGAGCGAATGGGACGCCCGTAATGTTCGGTGATGAAGCCGCCCGCATAAGGCTTGTTGCAGACCGCGTTGAAGCCCAGCTCTTCGAGGAAATGCAGGGCAGCACGCGAAATCTCTGCCGAGGCGCTGGTGCCGTAGCGATCACCGATGATGATATCCGGCCTGATATTGGAACCAGCAAGCCGGATATTGCCGGGCATGGAGTGACAATCGACCAGCACCGCCATGCCGAACTGCGCATGCGTGCGCGATACCAGCCTGCGCAGGCAGGCGTGGTAGGGCTTGTAGATGCCTTCGATACGCGACAGCCCCTCTTCCACGGAAAGGCGATGGGCATAGATATCCATGTTTTCGGCCACAATACGCGGCACGGTTCCCAGACCGCCTGCAACGCGCATCGAACCGATATTGGCATAGGATGGCAACGTGCCATCGAACATGCGCGGATCGAGCTCATAGGGCTCGCGGTTGACGTCCAGATAGGCCCGGGGGAAATTGGCCCTCAGAAGTGGCGCGCCGATTTCGGTGGCTGCCGAAAACAGCTCATCGACGAAATAATCCTCGGAGCGGCGGATCTCGTAGGAATCCAGCCGGGAGGATTCGAGGAAGGACACGGGGTAGCAGCGCCCGCTATGGGGGGAATTATAGACGAACGGAATGCTGTGAACCGCAGGCTCGCGCACTTCGAACAGCTCGTATTCGCCCGTTATCCAGTCCATTCCGTCCCGTTTACCATGTCATAATTCTGCCAGATGCATCATGTTGCCAGTTGGCGGAGTGCAAGTCCATACTGGACACCAGTCACCGTGTCGTGATTCGACCGTTCACATGATATTTACGCAAAGAATGGTACGATCGGGATAGGGTATTCCAATAATTCTGTAGTTACGGTCACTTACATGGTTCAGAAAATTCTTCTCGCCGAAGACGACAATGATATGCGCCGCTTCCTCGTGAAGGCGCTGGAAAAGGCAGGATACAAGGTATCGTCCTTCGATAACGGCGCAAGCGCATATGATCGGCTTCGCGAAGAGCCTTTTTCCCTGCTTTTGACCGATATCGTCATGCCTGAAATGGACGGCATCGAGCTGGCGCGCCGCGCCACCGAACTCGACCCCGACCTCAAGGTCATGTTCATCACCGGTTTCGCAGCCGTTGCGCTCAACGCCGATTCGAAGGCGCCGAAGGATGCGAAGGTGCTTTCCAAGCCTTTCCACCTGCGAGACCTCGTGGATGAAGTCAACAAACTCCTTGTGGCATAAGGGTTCTGAAAAAACCTGTCACAAAATCGAAAAATGCAGTTGACGCTCCATCCGATTTTGTGATTTATGCGCCGCAACGGAGGGCGTGTAGCTCAGCGGGAGAGCACTACGTTGACATCGTAGGGGTCACAAGTTCGATCCTTGTCACGCCCACCATCCCTATTCGGATCAAGGCCTTGCGAGAAATCGCAGGGCCTTTTTCTTTTGGAGTCGAGACGTCTGCCGGAAATATTTTGAGGCGTGGCCGAACCGACTTGCAGTTTCAGGTTTACTCGGGTTCTAATGCCATCGTCAGGGTGGTTGGATGAAACAGGGCCGCGCGCCAATGTCACTTTATTTCAAGGCTTGGCTATTTATCGTTTTGTCTGCGGCGGCTCTGATGACATCACCCGACTGGCTACCCGCGCTTTCTTATTCTCTGGGCGTCAATAGTTCAGAAGTCGGAGGATTTTTCGCCCTGGTCCACGTGCTTGGCGTCATCTTTTTTTGTGCCTGCCCGTCATGTCATCTGTCGCTGTTCAAGACAGACGGGCACTTCTACATCTACCATCCTTGGCCGAACAAGCGTTGCTCACGATGCGGGGTCGATCACACGAAGAGCATGTCGCCCAAGGAGTGAGCACTGTTTCTTGATGTGGCGGCTAACCTCTGACCGCCCGCGGGTTCCCCTCATCATCCACTGCCACCATGATGAACACGGCTTCGGTGACTTTGTCGCGGGATTGCTGCGAATGGCGGCGGGTCCAGGCTTCTATTTTTAGGGTGATCGAGGTTCGGCCGACTTTTTCGATGCTGGTGTAAACACAGAGCGTGTCGCCGATCTTGACCGGCTTTTTGAAGACGATTTCGTTGACGGCGACGGTTACCGTGCGGCCGCCTGCCACATCATTGGCGCGCACGAAGGCGGCCAGGTCCATCTGGGACATGACCCAGCCACCGAAAATATCGCCTGCGGGGTTGGCATCGGCGGGCATGGCGAGGGTGCGGAGCGTCAGCTCCATATCGGTGGGCGGTTGCATATCCATAATCGAAAACCTTCTTGTCGCGACCTCCCGGTACAGGAAATAGCGCAAGGCCCCTCGCCTCTCCAATAGCGGATTCGTCGCGGCTGCCTTTCGTGTAGCGCAGAGGAGGCGGCTGGAGCGCTCCACGATCACAAGAAAGCACGCGCATCGCTAAGTCTTCATTAACCATGTTTTGGCAGTCTATCGTTGAATTAGCTTATCTTCATATACTTCCAGATGCGGGTGAGGGTTCCGAAATGGCATATGACTGGAGTGGCAATGAGGTCAAACAGCAGCGGTACGATCTGGCCATCGTAGCTGGGCTGCTGGCAATAATTTCCATCGTGATCACGGCACCCTTCATGCTGACATTACAGGGGCCGCCGACACCGCAGGCTGAAATCTATATCAAGATACCCGGGCAGGATCGCGAATTGACGCCTATGCTGCTGGCTCGGTCTTGACGAGTTCGAGATGCAGCACGCGCGGCGATAGCGTCTGGAGCACGGCTTCTGAGCGACCGATATAGACGATTGCGGTATCCTTCATGCCGTCCAGCACCGCAGTCAGTCGGTCGATGGTTTCGGTCTCCAGACCTTCGAGAAGATCATCGATGAGCAGCCAGCGCGGTTTCAGCAACACGGCATTGGCCACGCGAATAGAGGCCTGTTCATCGGAATCGAACTTCTTGTCCCAGCGAATATTATCGTCCATGCGCGGGATGATGTGGCCAAGACCGCAAAGCTGCATGGCATCGAGAAAATCCTGCTCCTTGAACCTCTGTGGACTGCGCGGATAGGAAAGAATTTCGCGCAACGGCGCGGCTGGCAGATAGCCGTGCTGGGCGATGAACAGCGTTTCTTCGCGCGGCGGCATGGTGATGGAGCCCCTGCCCCATGGCCACAGCCCCGCCAGAGCGGCAAAGAACAGGCGGCGATTGACGCCCTGATCGCCATTGATCATCACCCGGTCACCGACCGCGATTTCGACGGGTGCTTCGCGCAGGCGAAAGATGCGCGACATATCCTGCCCGCCCGCATCCGGGCTGATCTCGACCGAGGAAATGCTGACGAGATCGGTTGCGGAACGGTTGATCTCGATGGCATTGCCGTGCCGCTCCACGCTGTCCATCTGAACCAGAGCGTTGCGAAAGATGGACACGCGCTGCAAGGTGGCCTTCCAGCTGGCGATAGGGCCGAAATTATCGATATACCAGCGCAGTGCCACATTGACCTGGTTGAACGCGCCCACCGCCATCATCAGGCCACCGAAGGTAAGGTTGCCGGAGAAATAAACGGGTGCTGCGATCAGGATGGGCGCGACGATGGCGAGCCAGCCATAACCGGCAGAGACCCATGTCAGATGGGTGAGCGCCATGGCAAGACCGCGAATGACGCCCAGCACCGCATCGATATCCTCGCGAATGCGGTGACGCTCGTTCTTTTCCCCGCGCGAAAGGGTAATCGCGGTGAGGTTTTCACTGGCCCGCATCAGCGAGAAACGCAGCTCCGCCTCCTTGGAGTAGCGCTCCGCATTGAGCGGCACCAGCCGGTAGCCGACGAGATTGCTGAGCAGGGAGGCCGAGCCCGCATAGACCAAGGCCGCCCAGACCATGTAACCGGGAATAGCCATCATCTGCCCATTGATCTCGATGGCAAAACCGGCAGAGAGGCTCCACAAAACGCCGATGAAGCTGACGAGGATGATGGTGGCGTTGACGAGGCCGATGGCGAGTGCCGTGCTGCTTTCGGCAAGGTTGCGCACATCGTCATGCAGGCGCTGGTCCGGGTTGATGGCGATGGAACCGAAGCTGGAAAGCTTCGCGGCGCGCCCCGGTTTCAGCCACTGGTCCACCATGTCTTTCGCCAGCCCTTCGCGCATATTGAGCGCCGTCATCTGGTTCAGCCAGGTCTGAAACACGTTGAGCAGAAGCAGGGAGCCCGCAATCACTACGAAGACCTCCAACTGATGCAGGAAGGCGGTCAGATCACGCCGTTCCAGCGCATTATAGAAGGGTGCATTCCACTCGTTCAGTTTCACCTGACCATAAGCGGTGACGAGGATGATGGTGAGCAGGCCGCAGGCCAGCAGGATGAGGCGGTTGCGCACCGGAGACGTCCAGAATGCATCGCGCATGACGCCGAGCTGCGACCTGAAAGTGAGATCGAAACTTGCGTAAGTGGCAGCTTCCGCCGGGGAATTTCCTTGCGTCATCAATATCTTGCCACTTCCTGAAATCGCCGAAACGATGATTCTTATCAAAACGGATCATCTGTCTTTGTCATGACAGCAATATCATTCCGCCGGTACTTGTCCACACACGGCGTATTGCCCCGGCAAATCATGTGCGAGCGAATGCAGAAAGCACGTCAAATGTTCCTTGCTTTATTCGCGTGCATTGCACAAAATCCTGGCAACAGAGGGGGCGGAACAATCCGCATAGACCGGTAAAATCCGGGCAAGGGCACGCATGTCGATCAAAGCCAGCATCTATCACCTGACGCATTATAAATACGACACGCCCGTCCGCCTCGGACCGCAGATCATAAGACTGAAACCGGCACCGCATTCGCGCACCAAGGTCATCAGCCACTCGCTGAAGGTCACGCCTGCCAACCACTTCGTCAATCTTCAGCAGGATCCCTACGGCAACTTCCAGGCCCGCTTCGTTTTTCCGGAACCGGTGAGCGAGTTCAAGATCGAGGTCGATCTTGTCGCGGATATGACGGTCTATAATCCCTTCGATTTCTTCGTTGAGGAAAGCGCCACCAAGTGGCCGTTCGATTATCCTGAAACGCTGAAGGAAGACCTGTCGATCTATCGCACGCCCGAACATGGCGGGCCGCTGTTCAATGCGCTGATGCAGACAATCGACAGGACGCCCGGCCAGACCACCGTCGATATGGTGGTGGGGCTGAATGCGCGGCTGCAGCAGGAAATCGGCTATGTCATTCGCATGGAGCCCGGCGTGCAGACGCCGGAAGAAACGCTCGCCTCCGGCAAGGGCTCCTGCCGCGATACCAGCTGGCTTCTGGTGCAGGTGCTGCGCAATCTGGGTCTCGCGGCCCGCTTCGTTTCCGGCTATCTGATCCAGCTTGCGCCAGACCTGAAGGCGCTGGACGGGCCTTCGGGAACGGAAGTGGATTTCACCGATCTCCATGCCTGGGCAGAGGTTTATCTTCCCGGCGCGGGCTGGGTCGGCCTCGATCCGACATCCGGTCTTCTGACCGGCGAGAGCCACATACCGCTTTCCGCCACGCCGCATTATCGCAACGCCGCGCCGATTTCCGGCGGCTATTACGGGCAGGCCAATACCGAATTCGCTTTCGATATGAGAGTGACCCGCGTGGCCGAACATCCGCGCATCACCAAGCCTTTTTCGGATGAAAGCTGGGAACAGTTGAATGCGCTTGGCGAAACGGTGGATCGGGCGCTCAACGCGCAGGAGGTGCGCCTGACCATGGGTGGCGAGCCGACCTTCGTCTCTATCGATGATTTCGAATCCGATGAGTGGAACACGGGCGCGGTTGGTCCTACCAAGCGGGAAAAGGCCGATATACTGATCCGCAAGCTGCGCGAACGCTTTGCGCCCAACGGCTTCCTGCATTACGGACAGGGCAAATGGTATCCCGGCGAAAGCCTGCCGCGTTGGACCTTCTCGCTCTATTGGCGCAAGGACGGCCAGCCGGTCTGGCATAATCCCGATCTCGTGGCGCGTGAGGGCACCGACACCGGCGTCAGTTCTTCGGATGCGGAACGCTTGTTGACCTCCATCGCCGGTCATCTCGGCATCGCGAACGATCTGGTGCTGCCTGCTTACGAAGATCCCGCGGAATGGCTGATCAAGGAGGCAAACCTTCCCGATAATGTCGATCCGTCCAATTCGAAGTTGAAGGACCCGGAAGAGCGAAACCGCATCGCCCGCGTTTTCGAGCGCGGACTGACGGAACCGACCGGTTATATTCTGCCCGTGCAGGCATGGAATGCGCAGGCATCCGGCCAAAGACGCTGGATGAGCGAGAAGTGGCGCACGCGGCGTGGACGGATTTTCCTCGTGCCGGGCGATAGCGCCGTTGGCTACCGCCTGCCGCTCGGCACGCTGCCGCATGTGCCGCCATCGTCCTACCCTTATATTCACGAGGCCGATCCATCCATTCCGCGCGGCCCTCTGGCCGACGCGGTGCCGCCCTCTGCCCGCAGCATGCCGGAAGCCTCGTTCCAGGCAAGCGATGTGGCAACGCAGGGGCGCATAGAGCAGCAGATCAGCGATATTGGCGGCGAAGTTCGCACGGCCATGTCTGTGGAAGCGCGTGATGGGCGACTTTGCGTCTTCATGCCGCCGGTGGAGCGGATAGAGGATTATCTCGATCTTGTCACCGCCGCCGAAGCTGCTGCGACGGATCTGGGACTGCCCGTTCACATCGAAGGTTATGCGCCGCCGCATGATGAGCGGATGAATGTCATTCGCGTGGCGCCCGATCCCGGTGTCATCGAGGTCAATATTCATCCGGCTGCGAGCTGGAAGGACTGCGTCGATATCACCACCGCCATTTACGAGGATGCCCGCCAGTCACGGCTGGGGGCGGACAAGTTCATGATCGACGGTCGCCACACCGGCACCGGCGGCGGCAACCATGTGGTCGTGGGCGGCGCGAACCCCAATGACAGCCCCTTCCTGCGAAGACCGGACCTGCTGAAGAGCCTTGTGTTGCACTGGCAGCGCCACCCTTCCATGTCCTATCTCTTTTCCGGCCTTTTCATCGGCCCGACAAGTCAGGCGCCGCGCATTGATGAGGCGCGGCATGACAGCCTCTACGAACTGGAAATCGCGATGGCGCAGGTGCCTGCACCGGGCGAAGGCGTAGCTCCCCTGCCATGGCTGGTGGACCGGCTGTTCCGCAATCTTCTGACCGATGTCACCGGCAATACGCACCGCTCCGAAATCTGCATCGACAAGCTGTTCTCGCCGGATGGCCCGACGGGTCGCCTTGGTCTCGTGGAGTTTCGTGGCTTCGAAATGCCGCCGAATGCGCGCATGTCGCTTGCCCAGCAATTGCTGGTGCGGGCGCTGATTGCGCGGTTCTGGAAGAACCCGATTGGCGGCAAATTCGTGCGCTGGGGAACGGCGCTTGCCGATCGCTTCATGCTGCCGCATTACGTCTGGGCGGATTTTCTCAATGTACTGGCCGATTTGCGCGAACATGGATTCGACCTGAAGCCGGAATGGTTCGCAGCCCAGCTGGAGTTCCGTTTCCCCTTCTTCGGCGAGGTGGAATATGAGGGCTCGAAGCTGGAGCTTCGCCAGGCGCTGGAGCCGTGGCACGTCATGGGCGAGCAGGGTGCCATCGGCGGCACAGTGCGCTATGTCGATTCGTCCGTCGAGCGTCTTCAGGTACGGCTGGAAACGGCCAATCCCGCCCGTTACACCGTCTCCTGCAATGGCCGCGCGGTTCCTTTGAAGCAGACGGAGCAGGCGAGCGTCTCTGTTGCGGGCGTGCGTTTCAAGGCGTGGCAACCGGCGTCCGGTCTTCACCCAGTCCTGCCCGTCAATACGCCCTTGACCTTCGACATTTATGATACATGGTCGAAGCGTTCTATCGGCGGCTGCATCTATCATGTTGCCCATCCGGGCGGGCGAAATTATGAGACATTTCCCGTCAATGGAAACGAAGCGGAAGCAAGGCGGCTGGCACGCTTCGAACCCTGGGGACACACTGGCGGTGAGTTTACGCTCTGGCCGGAAGCCGTGTCGCCGGAGTTCCCGTTGACACTCGATTTGAGACGCCCGCAAGGAATGTAAGGTGGTAAAAGCTCCGGCAATGGAACGTAGGGACAAGGAAACCGGCATGGCCTCCATGCTCGGCTATCGCGCCCTGCCCGGCGTTGCCGATGAAATGCTGGATATTCACGGGCGCATACGCCCCGTCTGGCAACCCTTCGTGAAGGCGCTGTCGCGCATGGATGAGCGCGAGCTGCAGGAGCGCTTCTCCCGCACCGACCGTTATCTGCGGGATGCTGGCGTGTTCTACCGCGATTACAGCGCCGCCCCCGGCAGCAATAGCGGCAGCGAGCGCAACTGGCCGATTTCCCATGTCCCGGTCCTGATCGATGAGGCCGAGTGGCAGGCGGTATCCAAGGGTCTCATCCAGCGCGCCAATCTGCTTGAGGCCGTGGTTGCCGATATCTACGGCGAAAACAAGCTCGTGCAGCAGGGCTACGTGCCGCCATCGCTGATTGCCGCCAACCCGGAATATCTGCGCCCGCTGGCAGGAGTAAAACCCGCTGGTGGCCATTACCTGCATTTCTGTTCCTTCGAAATCGGGCGTGGGCCGGATGGCAACTGGTGGGTGCTGGCAGACCGCACGCAGGCCCCTTCCGGCGCTGGCTTTGCGCTGGAAAACCGCGTGGCGACCACCCGCGCCTTTTCCGATATCTATGCCGAATCCCATGTGCACCGTCTCGCCTCCTTCTTCGGCGCGTTTCGCGACACGTTGCAGGCCCGCCGCCAGCACCCGGATGACCGCATTGCGGTTCTGACGCCCGGCCCGGCAAGCGAGACCTATTTCGAACATGCCTATATTGCCCGCTATCTCGGCTTCATGCTGCTGGAAGGCGAGGATCTGACCGTCGTCAACAACCGCGTGATGGTGCGCACCGTCGCAGGCCTGAAACCCATCGGCGTGCTGTGGCGGCGACTGGATGCGTCCTATGCCGACCCGCTGGAACTGGACCAGAACTCCCATATCGGCACGCCCGGCATGGTGCAGGCGCTGCGCGCCGGTTCGCTCAGCATCGTCAATGCGCTTGGTGCGGGCATTCTGGAAACGCGGGCACTGCTGGCCTTCATGCCCGCCATCTGTCGGCAGCTGCTTGGCGAAGAGCTTGCCATGCCTTCGATTGCCACATGGTGGTGCGGCCAGCCTTCGGAGCGTGAGCAGGTGGCGCGCAATATAGAGCGCATGGTGATCGGCCCCGCCTATTCTCGCCTGCCCTTTTTCGATGATAACGGCCAGTCCGTTCTCGGCTCGTCGCTGCGTGAAACCGCCAAGGATTCGATTAGCGACTGGCTGGCGAGCGATGGCCACAAGCTGGTTGGCCAGGAGGTCGTCACGCTTTCCACCACACCTGCCTTCGTTGATGGCAAGCTGGTGCCAAGGCCCATGAGCCTTCGCGTCTTCGTTGCCCGCACCGAAAACGGCTGGCAGGTCATGCCCGGCGGCTTTGCCCGCATCGGGCGCAGCAACGATGTGGCGGCGATTGCCATGCAGGCGGGCGGAAGTGCCGCCGATGTCTGGATCGTCTCAAACAAGCCGGTGGAGCGCACCACGCTCCTGCCGCCAGAGGAAAACTTCACCCGCAACATGCCGGGCTCGCTGCCGAGCCGGGCGGCGGATAATCTCTTCTGGCTGGGCCGCTATATCGAGCGCTCCGAAGGCGCGTTGCGTATCCTGCGCGCCTGGCACGCACGGTTTGCCGAATCCGCCGATCCGAAGCAGCCGCTTCTCGCCCATGTGACGCGCTATCTCGAAAGCGTCGATATCGAGGTCGAAGAGCCGGTTCCGGCCAGCCTGATCGCAAATATCAACAGCGCCATCTATTCCGCCAGCAACATCCGCGACCGCTTCTCGCCGGATGGCTGGCTGGCACTGAACGATCTGGCAAAGACTGCAAAACGGTTCCAGAGCAAGATCAGCGCGGGCGATGACGCGACCCACGCCATGACCATCCTTTTGCGCAAGCTCGCAGGCTTTGCCGGTCTGGTGCATGAAAACATGTATCGCTTCACCGGCTGGCGCTTCCTTGCCATCGGGCGCTATCTGGAACGCGGCCTGCATATGACGCGGCTTCTGGCGCATATGGGCGGAGCGGATGCACCGGACGGTTCCTACGACATGCTGCTGGAAATCGGCGATAGCGTGATGACGCACCGCCGCCGATACAATGTGAACACGGCAGCGCTGACGGTGATGGACCTCCTGGCGCTCGACCCTCTCAACCCGCGCTCCATTCTTTTCCAGCTCAACGAAATCCGCACGGAAGTCGAGCAACTGCCCAACGCTTTCGTCAATGGCCAGATGTCGCCCTTCTATCGTGAAGCGATGCGCATCCATTCCGGCCTTGCGGTGATGACGTCCGAGAATCTCTCCGGCGCGGTTTTCCGGCAGTTGGAGAAGGATCTGGAAAAGCTCTCCGACATTCTTGCGCAAACCTATCTCGGATAGTCCATGCTTTACGATCTTTCTCTGCACATGGGCTATATCTACGATACGCTTGCGTCCGGCGCCCGCCACATCATCCGTGTCACGCCGCTCTCCATTCCCGGTCGCCAGCGGCTGATTGCAGGCTCGCTCAGCGTATCGCCGACGCCGGATGAACGCACGGTATTCAACGATTTTTACGAGCAGAGCGCGACCTCGATCTATCTGCGCAATGCGCATGACAAGCTGGACATCCGCATGCAGGCGCGGGTTTCGGTGGAAAGCCCGTCATTGACCGCGGATTTCTCTCCCGAACTGCCGAAGTTGCAGGCGGAGCTGACCCATGTCTGGTCGCTCGATCCGCAATCGCCGCACCACCTTGCGGGCAATAGCCCGCGCATCGGTGAGAATGCTGCGATTGCCGCTTACGCTGCGGAAACGGCCAAGCCCGGCATGACCATCCGCGAGATCGCCTTTGCCATTTGCAAGCGCATCTATAAGGATTTTACCTATGACAGTGAGGCAACCACCGTGGATACGACACCTGCGCAAGCCTTCAAGCTGAAGCGCGGCGTCTGCCAGGATTTTTCCCACATCATGATCTGCGCGCTTCGCAGCCTCGGCATTCCCGCGGGCTATGTCAGTGGCTTCCTGCGCACCATTCCGCCACCCGGCAAGGAGCGGCTGGAAGGTGCGGACGCCATGCATGCCTGGGTGCGCGTCTGGTGCGGCGAATCCACCGGCTATATCGAGCTCGACCCGACCAATGACATTGCCGCGGGCAGCGACCACATCGTCGTCGGTTATGGCCGCGATTACGCCGACGTAGCCCCGGTGATCGGTGTGCTGAAAAGCTACGGAAACCAACAGACGACACAGGCCGTGGACGTCATTCCGGTCAAGGCTTGAGCCGTTTCACAACGAAACAGCCTGACGGCAAAAATCGTCCCGGAAGCCGACATGGCGCAGATAAGCATCTGCAAACCGTCCCATTTTAAAGACTGCATAAAATTGACCGGTTGCCGTTAGGGAAATCTATACGCGGTAATTGTAGTCAAATATCATGATTTACTAATTAGGGTGGACATGATGTTCATGAGGGCTGCGGGCATGAAGTCGATAAGGTCTCTCCTTACCGATGAGCAGGGCAATTTCGCCATGATGACGGCAATCACCTTGCCGCTTCTTCTGGGTGCGGCAGGTGCAGGTCTTGAGATGACCCGCGTCATGCAGATCAAGGATGACCTCCAGAACGCTGCCGACAGCGCAACGCTTGCGGTGGCAACAGATGCGCGCCTAAATGAGGGCAAGAAAACCGATGCACAGTATGCTCAGGATGTGAAGCTTCTCATGAAGCATTACAGTGCAGGCAGCCTTGAGGAAGACGCGGACAATACTCTCGATTCCGCCACTGATCCCGTTGCCAGCCGTTCGGAAACCTCCAGGGGCACCATCTTCAATATCTCGGCAACAGTGAATTATCCTATCGCGCTGAACCCGATGCTCGGCTTCATCGGCCTGAAGACGATGAACCTTTCCATCAGCAGCACGGCACAGAGCAGCTTCAACAAGGGCGCGGCCATGTCGCTCTATCTGGTCCTCGACCGGTCGGGCTCCATGTCGTTCAAGACCGACACCGTGGATAGCAGCAAGAGCTCCTGCCAGAATTACACCGACACCAACTGGTCGTCTTATCCAAATCTGAAAGCGAGCAAACCCTGCTACGTCAACAAGAGCACCTCGCTGAAAACAGCCGTGTCCTATCTGGTAGACACGCTGAACAGATCGGATATTTCCTACAAGGCTGGCGGTTCGCCGGAATCGACTTTCGTGCGTACCGGCGCGATTGCCTATAATGACTCAAGCTTTTCAGCGCAGGCTCTGAACTGGGGAACGTCCAAGGCCAACACTTACGTTCAGGCCATACCCCAATACCCCACGGGCGGAACCAACGCCTATGACGCTCTGAACACGGCTTTCACGGCACTCAAATCGACAAACGCGACAGAGACGGCCGCCCATAAGGCAAACAGCAATCTATCCTTTCAGCGCTTCATCGTGTTGATGACCGACGGTGAGATGACGGGGAATAGCGCAAGCTGGAACGGTACCATCGATGCACAGGTTCGCACGACGTGCGCTGCGGCCAAAACGGATGGTATCAAGATTTTCACCGTCGCCTTCATGGCGCCGGACAAGGGCAAGTCGCTTCTACAGGCCTGCGCCAGCAGCACCGATAATTACTATGCGCCTGAGAATATGGAACAAATCGTTGCCGCCTTCGGCGATATCGCGCGCAAGGCAGCAAGCATCCCCAGCCGCCTGACGAACTGATACGCCGGAACATTTCCACAACCACGGGGCCGCGCCTGTCGTTCGACAAGCGTGGCCCCTGCTATTTGAGGGGGTTTCACCCGTCGTTTCCAACAATCCATCTTTGCAAAAAACGACTGTTGCCACGGCCGCTTATCGATGCATAAACTGCAATCGAAACAACTGACGGATCGACAGAATCAGGCCCTCTCCTCCCATCAAGGTGCTGACCGACCAATGATCAATAAACTTGCTACCAACGATCTTCCCCGTCCCGCGCCGCGCAGTTCAGAGCCGGACGTTCTTGCCTCCGAAATCATCGAAAGACTGACCTACCGGATCGGCAAGGACGTGAAAGTTGCCAAGCCGCATGACTGGCTGACGGCAACCATTCTGGTGGTGCGTGACCGCATTATCGACAAGTGGATGGAATCCACCCGCAAGGCGTATCAGAACGACAGCAAGCGGGTCTATTATCTGTCGCTGGAATTCCTGATCGGCCGCCTCATGCGCGATGCCATCTCCAATCTCAGCCTGATGCAGGAAATTCGCGAAGCACTGAATTCGCTTGGCGTCGATTTCGATGTCATCTCGGGCCTTGAGCCGGATGCCGCACTCGGCAATGGCGGTCTCGGACGTCTCGCCGCCTGCTTCATGGAATCCATGGCAACCGTCGATATTCCGGCCTATGGCTACGGAATTCGTTACGTGCACGGCCTTTTCCGCCAGCAGATGGCCGATGGCTGGCAGGTGGAACTGCCGGAAACCTGGCTTGCCCACGGCAACCCCTGGGAATTCGAGCGCCGCGAAAGCTCCTACGAAATCGGTTTCGGCGGTTCGGTCGATACGGTCGGCGGATATGAAGAGCCGCAGCGCTTTGTCTGGAAGCCTGCCGAGCGCATGATCGCCATGGCCTACGACACCCCCGTCGTCGGCTGGCGCGGCACGCGCGTCAACACGCTGCGCCTCTGGTCTGCCCAGCCCATCGACCCCATTCTGCTCGATGCCTTCAATGCGGGCGACCACATCGGCGCGTTGCGCGAAAGCAACAAGGCGGAAGCCCTGACCCGCGTTCTCTACCCGGCGGATGCCAATCCCGCCGGTCAGGAACTGCGCCTGCGTCAGGAATATTTCTTCTCCTCGGCCTCGCTACAGGACATTCTGCGCCGTCATCTTCAGCAGTACCCGGATTTCACCAATCTGGCGGACAAGGTCTCGATCCAGCTGAACGATACGCACCCGGCCATTTCCATTGCCGAAATGATGCGCCTTCTGTGCGACGTGCATGGCTTGGAATTCGAAGAAGCGTGGACGATCACCCGCGGCACCTTCTCCTACACCAACCACACGCTTCTTCCCGAGGCGCTGGAAAGCTGGCCGGTACCGCTTCTGGAGCGGCTTCTGCCGCGCCACATGCAGATCATCTACGCGATCAACGCCAATACGCTCGTCCTTGCGCGCAAGGAAAAGAAGATGACGGATACGCAGATCCGCTCCATCTCGCTGATCGACGAAGGCGGCGAGCGCCGCGTGCGCATGGGCAACCTTGCCTTCATCGGCTCGCACTCCATCAACGGCGTGTCCGCGCTGCATACCGAGCTGATGAAGGAAACCGTCTTTTCGGATCTTCACACGCTCTATCCGGACCGCATCAACAACAAGACCAACGGCATCACGCCGCGCCGCTGGCTGATGCAGTGCAACCCCGGCCTCACCGGGCTGATCCGCGAAACCATTGGCGATGCGTTTCTGGATGACGCCGAAAAGCTGATCGATCTCGACCGTTTCGCCACCGATAGCGGCTTCCGCGACAAGTTTGCCGAGATCAAGCGGCAGAACAAAGTGCGGCTGGCAAACACCATTTCGCAGCGCATGGGCATCCGCATCGATCCGTCGGCCCTGTTCGATATCCAGATCAAGCGCATCCACGAATATAAGCGTCAGCTGCTCAACCTGATCGAGGCCGTGGCACTTTACGACCAAATTCGTTCCCACCCGGAACTGGATTGGGTTCCAAGAGTTAAGTTCTTCGCCGGAAAGGCAGCGCCGAGTTATCACAACGCGAAGCTCATCATTAAGCTTGCCAACGATATCGCGCGCGTCATCAACAACGATCCGGCAGTGCGTGGGCTCCTGAAAGTGGTATTTGTTCCGAATTACAACGTGTCGCTTGCGGAAATCATGGTTCCCGCTGCCGACCTGTCCGAACAGATTTCCACCGCAGGCATGGAAGCCTCCGGTACCGGCAACATGAAATTCGCATTGAACGGCGCGCTCACCATCGGAACGCTGGATGGCGCGAATGTAGAAATGCTCGAACATGTCGGTAAAGAAAACATCGTGATCTTCGGCAAGACGGCGGAAGAAGTGGCGAAGGCGCGTGCCGAAGGGCACAATCCGCGCGCCATCATTGAAAGCTCGACGGAGCTTGCGCAGGCCGTCTCATCGATTGCCTCCGGTGTCTTCTCGCCGGATGACCGTTCGCGTTTTTCCGCTTTGATGGACGGCATCTACAACAATGACTGGTTCATGGTTGCCGCGGATTTCGATGCCTACGCACAGGCCCAGCGCGATGTCGACGCCATCTGGAGCGAGCCATCGAGCTGGTACGAAAAAACTGTTCGCAATACGGCGCGCATGGGCTGGTTCTCGTCCGACCGGACGATCCGGCAATACGCCACCGAAATCTGGAGAGCCTGATGAAGAAACCGCTCAATGAAGCCGAAGAGAAAAAGACTGGCGCTATAGCAAAGGCTGAAATCGAGGCAATCAAGAGCGGTTTGCATTCCAATCCATTCGCCGTGCTCGGTGTCCACCAGACACCGGGCGGCTTCGTCGCCCGCTGTTTCATTCCGGGCGCCGAAGAGGTTACCGTCATGACGCTTGACGGAGCCGTGGCCGGAGAGCTGACGCGGACGGACCCGGACGGCTTTTTCGAAGGGCCGATCGACATTTCCAAGCGCCAGCCCGTTCGTTATCGCGCATTGCGCGACGATGCCGAATGGGCGGTGACGGATCCATACAGCTTCGGACCGGTTCTCGGCCCCATGGACGATTATTTCGTCCGCGAGGGCTCGCATCTGCGCCTGTTCGACAAGATGGGTGCACACCCGTTGAAGCTCGAAGGCTGTGAGGGCTTTCACTTTGCCGTCTGGGCTCCCAATGCCCGGCGCGTCTCCGTCGTTGGAGATTTCAACAATTGGGATGGCCGCCGCCATGTCATGCGCTTCCGCAAGGACACCGGCATCTGGGAAATCTTCGCGCCCGACGTCTATGCAGGCTGTACCTACAAATTCGAAATCGTCGGTCCGCATGGTGAGCTTCTGCCGCTGAAGGCAGACCCCTATGCTCGGCGTGCCGAACTGCGCCCGAAAAACGCGTCCGTCACCACGCCGGAACTGGTGCAGGAATGGGAAGACGATGCGCATAGGCAGCATTGGGCCAGCATCGACCAGCGCCGCCAGCCGATCAGCATCTACGAGGTCCACGCCTCCTCATGGCAGCGGCATGAGAATGGCGACATGCTGACCTGGGACGAGCTTGCCGCCCGCCTTATCCCCTACTGCGCCGATATGGGGTTTACCCATATCGAGTTTTTGCCCGTCACCGAACATCCCTATGACCCCTCATGGGGCTACCAGACCACCGGCCTCTATGCCCCAACCGCCCGCTTCGGCGAGCCGGAAGGCTTTGCCCGCTTCGTCAACGGCGCACACAAGGTGGGCATCGGCGTTATTCTCGACTGGGTGCCAGCCCATTTCCCGACCGACGAACACGGGCTGAAATGGTTCGATGGCACGGCGCTCTACGAACATGCCGACCCGCGACAGGGCTTCCACCCGGACTGGAACACCGCGATCTATAATTTCGGTCGCGTCGAGGTCATGTCCTACCTCATCAACAATGCGCTCTACTGGGCCGAGAAATTCCATCTCGACGGGCTGCGCGTCGATGCCGTCGCCTCCATGCTCTACCTCGATTATTCCCGCAAGGAAGGCGAGTGGATTCCCAACGAATATGGCGGGCGCGAAAATCTGGAATCGGTGCGCTTCCTGCAAAAGATGAACACGCTGGTCTATGGCAACCATCCGGGCGTCATGACCATTGCGGAAGAATCCACCTCATGGCCCAAGGTTTCGCAGCCTGTTCATGAGGGCGGTCTCGGCTTCGGCTTCAAGTGGAACATGGGCTTCATGCACGACACGCTGAGCTATTTCCAGCGTGAGCCGGTGCACCGCAAGTTCCACCATCAGGAACTGACCTTCGGCCTTCTCTATGCCTTCAGCGAAAACTTCGTGCTGCCGATTTCCCACGATGAAGTGGTGCACGGCAAGGGTTCGATGATTGCCAAGATGCCGGGCGACGACTGGCAGAAATTCGCCAATCTGCGCGCCTATTACGCCTTCATGTGGGGCTACCCCGGCAAGAAGCTGCTCTTCATGGGTCAGGAATTCGCGCAATGGAGCGAGTGGAGCGAAAAGGGCGCGCTGGACTGGAACCTGCTGCAATATCATATGCATGAGGGCATCCGCCGCCTCGTGCGCGACCTGAATTTCATGTACCGCTCGAAGGCCGCTCTGCATGCACGCGATTGCGAGCCCGAAGGCTTCCAGTGGCTTTCTGCCGACGACCATGAGAACTCCGTCTTTGCATGGTTGCGCAGGGCTCCGGGAGAAAAGCCAGTCGCCGTCATCTGCAATCTGACGCCGGTCTATCGCGAAAATTTCTATGTACCGCTGCCGGCTGCCGGGCGCTGGCGCGAGGTACTGAACACCGATGCCGAGATTTACGGCGGCAGCGGCAAAGGCAATGGAGGACGGGTGCAGGCCGTGGATGCGGGAGGAAAAATTGGCGCGACGCTGACGCTGCCACCGCTGGCCGTCATCATGCTGGAGCCGGAGAATTAAGCGCCGAACACTATCGACGCTAAGACATATCAAGGGAACATTGGACTTTCATGGGAGGACACACCGATGAGTGAAAAAAGAATTCAGCCTCTGGCGCGCGACGCAATGGCTTATGTCCTCGCGGGCGGGCGTGGCAGCCGCCTGAAGGAACTGACGGACCGGCGCGCAAAGCCCGCAGTCTATTTCGGCGGCAAGGCGCGCATCATCGATTTCGCGCTGTCCAACGCGCTGAACTCCGGCATTCGCCGTATCGGCGTCGCCACGCAATACAAGGCGCATTCGCTGATCCGCCACCTGCAGCGCGGCTGGGATTTCTTCCGCCCGGAACGTAACGAAAGCTTCGATATTCTTCCCGCCTCCCAGCGCGTTTCGGAAACGCAATGGTATGAAGGCACGGCGGATGCCGTTTATCAGAACATCGACATCATCGAGGCCCACGGCCCCGAATATATGGTCATTCTGGCGGGCGACCATATCTATAAAATGGACTATGAATACATGCTGCAACAGCATGTGGATTCCGGTGCGGATGTGACCATCGGCTGCCTGGAAGTCCCACGCATGGAAGCAACCGGCTTCGGCGTGATGCATGTGGATGACAAGGACCAGATCATCAACTTCATCGAAAAGCCTGCCGATCCGCCGGGTATTCCCGGCAACGAGGAATACGCGCTGGCCTCCATGGGCATCTATGTGTTCCACACCAAGTTCCTGATGGACGCCCTGCGCCGCGATGCGAGCGACCCCAATTCCAGCCGCGATTTCGGCAAGGACATCATTCCCCACATCGTTCAGCACGGTAAGGCCGTGGCGCACCGCTTCGCCGCCTCGTGCGTTCGCTCGGATTTCGAGCACGAGCCGTACTGGCGCGATGTGGGCACCATCGATGCCTACTGGCAGGCCAATATCGACCTGACCGACATCGTTCCCGATCTCGATATCTACGACAAGTCCTGGCCGATCTGGACTTACGCGGAAATCAACCCGCCAGCGAAATTCGTCCATGACGATGAAAACCGTCGCGGTTCCGCCGTTTCCTCCGTCGTGTCGGGTGACTGCATCATCTCCGGTTCTTCGCTGAACCGCAGCCTGTTGTTCACAGGTGTCAGAGCAAATTCATATTCGCGCCTTGAGAATGCCGTAGTGCTGCCGAGTGTGAAGATTGGACGCCACGCCCAGTTGAGCAATGTCGTCATCGACCACGGGGTCGTCATACCGGAAGGACTGATTGTTGGAGAAGACCCGATACTCGATGCAAAACGTTTCCGCCGCACCGAAAACGGTATCTGCCTGATAACCCAATCGATGATCGACAAGCTGGACCTGTAATCCTCATGAAAGTTCTTTCGGTTGCGTCCGAAATCTATCCGCTGATCAAGACAGGGGGGCTCGCCGATGTTGCTGGCGCGCTTCCCATTGCGCTGAAAGCCTGTGGCGTGACTACGCGGACGCTGATCCCGGGCTACCCCGCGGTCAAATCCGCCGTGAAAGACATGAGCAAGATCGGGGAGTTTCCCGATCTTCTGGGAGAACATGCCGATCTTCTCGAAGGCCATCACGAGGGCCTGGACCTCCTGATCCTCGATGCGCCCGCTTTCTACGACCGCCCTGCCGGGCCTTATCTCGATTCGACGGCTAAGGATTTTCCCGACAACTGGAAACGCTATGCAGCGCTTTCGCTGGCCGCCGCAGAGATCGCTTCGGGCAAACTGCAAGGCTGGCAACCGGACCTGCTGCACGCCCATGACTGGCAGGCCGCCATGGCGCCGGTCTATATGCGCTATGCTGAAACACCGGAAATTCCGAGCCTGTTGACGATCCACAACATCGCCTTTCAAGGCCAGTTCGGCGCCAATATCTTCAGCGAGCTTCGCCTGCCCGCACATGCTTTTTCCACGGAAAGCATCGAATATTATAACGATGTCAGCTTTCTGAAGGGTGGATTGCAGACTGCAACCGCGCTCAGCACTGTCAGCCCTTCCTATGCCGAGGAAATTCTGACGCCGGAATTCGGCATGGGTCTGGATGGCGTCATCCGCAGCCGCGCTCATGCGCTGCATGGCATCGTCAATGGCATCGATGCGGATGTCTGGGATCCCGCGACCGACCATTTCATTCCGCACAATTATTCTGCGGCAAACCTCAAGCTGCGCGCCCTGAACAAGGCCGCCGTCGCCAGCCATTTCCGCATCGATCAGGATAGCGGGCCTCTCTTCTGCGTCATCTCGCGTCTTACGTGGCAAAAGGGCATCGACCTCATTGCCGAGGTGGTGGATGACATTGTTGAGATGGGCGCACGCCTCGTGGTGCTCGGTGCCGGTGAGATCGCGCTCGAGGGCGCGCTGCTTGCCGCAGCTTCGCGCCATCCGGGCCGCGTGGGCGTGGCCGTCGGTTACAACGAACCACTGTCGCATATGATGCAGGCGGGCTGCGATGCCATCATCATCCCGTCCCGTTTCGAGCCCTGCGGCCTGACACAGCTTTATGCGCTGCGCTATGGCTGCGTGCCGGTGGTTGCCCGCAATGGCGGCCTGAACGACACGGTTATCGACGCCAACCACGCCGCCGTTTCCGCCAAGACGGCAACAGGCGTGCAGTTTTCTTCCATTACGCCGGATGGATTGCGCCAGGCACTCCGCCGGACCATACGATATTACCGAGAACCGAAGCTGTGGATGCAGATGCAGAAACAGGGGATGAAATCGGATGTTTCCTGGGAAAAAAGCGCAGGCCTTTACGCCGCGCTTTACGCCCAACTTACGTCGAAAGGCCATTGAATGACGATCAAGACCGTCCATACCACGCCGTTTCAGGACCAGAAGCCGGGCACATCCGGCCTGCGAAAGAAGGTGCCGGTATTCGCGCAGGAAAACTACGCGGAAAACTTCATCCAGTCGATTTTCGACAGCCTGGAAGGCTTTGCTGGCCAGACGCTGGTGATCGGCGGCGATGGCCGTTACTATAACCGCGAGGTCATCCAGAAAGCCATCAAGATGGCGGCAGCGAGCGGCTTCGGCAAGGTTCTGGTCGGTCAGGGGGGCATTCTGTCCACGCCTGCAGCCTCCAATATCATCCGCAAATACAAGGCCTTCGGCGGTATCGTGCTGTCTGCCAGCCACAATCCCGGCGGCCCTAACGAAGATTTCGGCATCAAGTACAATATCGGCAATGGCGGCCCGGCACCGGAAAAGATCACCGACGCCATCTTTGCCCGCACCAAGTCTATCGAGACCTATCGCATCGCCGAGGCTTCCGATGTCGATCTGGACACGATCGGCGTAAGCGATGTCGAGGGCATGGCCGTTGAAGTCATCGACCCCGTGGCCGATTACGCCACGCTGATGGAAGAACTGTTCGATTTCGACGCCATCCGCAACCTCATCGCAGGCGGCTTCAAGGTCGTGGTCGACTCGATGAGTGCCGTCACCGGCCCTTACGCGGTGGAACTCATCGAAAAGCGCCTCGGCGCACCTGCGGGCTCGGTTCGTAACTCCGTGCCGCTGCCCGATTTCGGCGGCCACCATCCGGACCCGAACCTCGTTCATGCCAAGGAGATGTATGACGACGTGATGAGCCCGGAAGGCCCGGATTTCGGCGCTGCTTCCGATGGCGACGGCGACCGCAACATGGTGGTCGGCAAAGGCATGTTCGTCACCCCGTCGGACAGTCTCGCCATCATCGCGGCGAACGCCAAGCTTGCTCCCGGCTATGCGGCAGGCATTTCCGGCATCGCCCGCTCCATGCCGACGAGTGCGGCGGCGGACCGCGTGGCCGAAAAGCTCGGCATCGGCATATATGAAACGCCAACCGGCTGGAAGTTCTTCGGCAACCTGCTGGACGCTGGCAAGGTCACCGTCTGCGGCGAAGAAAGCTTCGGCACCGGCTCCAACCATGTGCGCGAAAAGGACGGCCTCTGGGCCGTGCTGTTCTGGCTGAACATCGTCGCTGCCCGCAAGGAAAGCGTGAAGGACATCGTGACCAAGCATTGGGCCGAATATGGCCGCAACTACTATTCCCGCCACGACTACGAGGAAGTGGACAGCGACGCAGCCAACACGCTGGTTACGACCCTGCGCGAAAAGCTGGCAACCCTGCCCGGCACCAGTTACGGCGCCCTGAAGGTGAAAGCCGCAGACGACTTTGCCTATAACGACCCGGTCGACCATTCGGTCAGCAAAAACCAGGGCATCCGCATCCTCTTCGAAGGCGGCTCCCGCATCGTCATCCGCCTCTCCGGCACCGGCACGGCAGGTGCAACGCTGCGTCTCTATGTGGAGCGTTACGAGGCGGATGCAGCGCGTCACAATATCGAAACGCAGGAAGCATTGTCGGACTTGATTGCGGCAGCGGATGCGATTGCCGGGATCAAAAAGCATACGGGTCGTGATGCCCCGACGGTGATTACGTAATGCTGTGAGGGTGCGGCGGGGTTACCTCTCCCCTTGTGGGAGAGGAAGAAAAATCATGATCTTAGCTTTAGCTAAGTCATAGATTTTTCAGGTGAGGGGTCCGCCGAGGGTGCGGCAAACCCCTCACTTGCGATTTCTAACACTTAAGCTGCGCTTAAGATGTTGAAATCGCTTTCTCTCCCACAGGGGGGAGAGATAAAACACAGCCGCACCCTCTCGCTCACGTCATCCTCGAGCTTGACCCGAGGATGCACACCGGGTCTACGAACTGTACGTCAAAGTACGGAGACCCAACTCGCACTTCCGTCATGCCGGACTTGATCCGGCATACAGCAGCGCCCCGTCGGCGGCGCGAGAGACTCTTTCGTGATCAAGGACTTGATCACACTGGACCCCGGCACAAGGCCGGGGCGACGGAGTAACACAATGTCAGCCTCCCAAAAGGGCCCAAGCCATGCCAAATGTTTCCCCCCAAGGCGCCACCCCAACGGATAACGGCACGGCATTTTCCGTCTACTCCCGCGACGCCTCGAAAATCGAGCTCTGCCTCTACGACCCCACCGGCAACACCGAAACCGCGCGCTTGCCCATGACCCGCGGCGATGACGACATTCACCGTCTCACCATCCCGCAAGCCCTAATCGGCACCCGCTACGGCTTTCGCGCCCACGGCGTCTACGCGCCCGACCATGGCCTGTGGTTCGATCCGTCAAAACTCCTGCTCGACCCCTACGCCACGCAGATCGACCGCCCCTTCGAAAACCATCCCGCCCTCTTCACCTTTGGTGAAGACACCGGCACGATCATGCCAAAGGCCATCGTCTCGGCCTACAGCCCGGTCAAACGTCAGCCGCCTCAATTCAAGCGCGGCGGCCTGATCTATGAAGTCGCGGTCAAGCCGTTTACCATGCTGCACCCGGATGTGCCGGACGCCATCAAAGGCACCGTCGCCGCCTTGGCGCACCCCGCCATCATCGCCCATTTCAAGAAAATCGGCGTCAGCGCCGTGGAACTGATGCCGATCACCGCATGGATTGATGAGCGTCATCTGCCGCCACTCGGCCTCACCAATGGCTGGGGCTACAACCCCGTCGGCTTCATGTCGCTGGACCCGCGTCTCTGCCCCGGTGGCATCGCCGAATTGCGGGACACGGTTGCTACGCTGCACGAAAACGGCATCAGCGTGATCCTGGATCTCGTTTTCAACCACACCGGCGAAAGCGATCGTTTCGGCTCGACACTATCCCTGCGCGGCCTCGATAATCTCACCTATTACCGCCACCTCCCCGATGACCCCGGCACGTTGGTCAACGACACCGGCACCGGCAACACACTGGCCTGCGATCACTCGCAGGTCCGTCAACTGGTGCAGGATACGCTGCGCCATTTCGTGGACCATGCGGGTGTGGATGGCTTCCGCTTCGACCTCGCCCCGATCCTCGGGCGCACGGCAGATGGTTTCGACAGCGCCAGCAAAACGCTGAGTGATATGCATAATGACCCGCTGCTGCACGACCGCGTGCTGATAGCAGAACCATGGGATATCGGCCCCGGCGGCTATCAGCTCGGCAACTTCCCGCCCAGTTTCCTCGAATGGAACGACCGCGCCCGCGACGATATTCGCCGCTACTGGCGCGGCGATGCCTCCACCACTGGCGCGCTGGCGGATGCGCTCGCCGGTTCCGCCCCCATCTTTTCGCAGCACAATCGCACCGAGACCCGCAGCATCAATTTCATCGCCGCGCATGATGGCTTCACGCTTTTCGATCTCGTCTCTCATGCGCACAAACACAATGACGCCAATGGCGAAGACAACCGCGATGGCCACAACGAGAACCACTCCTGGAACAATGGTTTCGAAGGCGCGACGGACGATCAAGCGGTCAATACCGCGCGCGTAGCAGATGTGAAGGCGCTGCTCTCCACCCTTTTCGTGTCACGCGGTACAATTATGCTGACGGCAGGCGATGAAGGCGGGCGCAGCCAGCGCGGCAACAACAATGCCTATGCGCAGGACAACGATATCACATGGCTGGATTGGAACGCTCTAAAGCCCGGACTGGTGGAGCACACAGCCTTTCTCAATGGCCTTCGCCAACGCTTCGATGTCTTCAGCGAAAGCCGGTTTTTCTCCGAAAATACCAGTGATGTCGAATGGCTAGCTCCCTCCGGCACGCCGATGAGCGTCGAGGACTGGCAGCGCCCGGAAGGTACGCCCTTCGCCATGGTTCTGAAGACGCTGGACACGAAAACGGATGAAATGGCGCAGCTTGCGGTTCTCTTCAACCGTACCCGAGACACTGCCACCTTCACTCTGCCAAGTGAAGGTTGGGAGGCGCTGGGCGTCGATTTCGGCAACCCCGCCCATGTGCCGCCGCGCTCCGTGGTCTTCTATCTTCGCAGTTGATTGCGCAGCCGCGCCCACACTATAACCGGCCAGAGATTTTCAGAGAAAGGTTTGCCGTGAAAGACGTATCGCTCGCCGAAATGAAGGGTTTTGTCGGCACGGAAATGGGCGTGTCCGACTGGATCACCGTTGATCAACCCATGATCGACGCCTTCGCCAAGGCGACGCTGGATGACCAGTTCATCCACACCGACCCTGAGCGCGCAAAGACGGAAAGCCCCTTCGGCGGCACCATAGCCCACGGTTTCCTCACGCTCTCGCTGCTCTCGGCCATGAACTACAGCGCGCTGCCGAAAATCCGCGAACAGACCATGGGCATCAATTACGGCTTCGACAAGGTGACCTTCGTTGCACCGGTCAAAAGCGGCGCCCGCATTCGCGGTCGCTTCACTCTTGCCGAAGCCCGCTTCCGTGGTGCGGCCATGCTGATGACGACCTATGACGTCAGCGTCGAAATCGAAAATGAAAAGAAACCGGCACTGACCGCCCGCTGGACGACGATTGCGCAATTCGACCCGAAAGATCGCCCGGAAGAAGCCTGAGACACTTACCTTACCAGATTACCGGACTGCTCACTGTTGTAGCCGCATATCTGCTTCTATCGAACGGGAACCTGCCATCCTCCTTCGCGTTAAAAGCTGCATAGCTTTTGGGGGAGATTATCGAGATGGCTCATAATGTTACGCAACCGGATGACGCAGGCGAGCAGGCAACCGAGCTCAAGCGTGTCATGGGGCCGGGATTGCTTCTGCTTTTTATCGTCGGAGATATTCTCGGCACCGGCATCTATGCGCTGACAGGACAGGTGGCGGCAGAGGTCGGCGGCGTTGTCTGGCTTCCCTTCCTGATCGCCTTCGGCGTCGCACTGCTCACCGCTTGCAGCTATCTCGAACTGGTCACCAAATATCCGAAGGCAGCAGGTGCGGCGCTTTATACGCACAAGGCCTTCGGCGTGCATTTCATCACGTTCCTTGTCGCCTTCACCGTCATGTCGTCGGGTGTCACCTCGGCCTCCACGGCGTCCCGCGCCTTTGCCGCCAACTTCACCACAGTTACGGGCTTTGATTTCGGAGCCTTCGGCGTCACCGGCGTTGCCATCGCCTTTATCGCGTTGATTGCCCTCATCAACTTTCGCGGCGTGGGCGAAAGCGTGAAGATGAATGTGGTGCTAACCGTAGTCGAGCTGAAAGGCCTGATGATCATCATCGGCATAGGCTTCTGGGCCATCGGCAATGGTCAGGGCGATGTTTCGCGTGTCTGGACCTTCGAGCCAGCAGGCGAACACGGCGTCATCTGGTCGGTCGTTGCGGCCACCACACTCGCCTTCTTCGCCATGGTCGGCTTCGAAGATTCGGTCAATATGGCCGAGGAATGCAAGCAGCCCGCGCGCATCTTCCCGAAGGTGCTGCTCGGCGGCCTCGTCATAACCGGCGTCATCTATGTCCTCGTCGCCATCTCCTCCATCACGCTTGTTTCCGCAGCCGATCTCGGCGAAGGCGAAACGCCGCTTCTGAAAGTGGTCGCTGCAGGCGCGCCGAACTTCCCCATCGGCATTTTCGGCGTCATCACCATGTTTGCCGTCGCCAATTCCGCCCTCATCAACATGATGATGGCAAGCCGCCTGATCTATGGCATGAGCCGCGATGGCGTGCTACCAACGGCACTTGGCAAGGTCCATTCGGGCCGCCGCACACCCTATGTCGCGATCATCTTCACCTCCCTGATCGCCATCGGCCTCATCGCCTTTGCAGGCGGCGTACCGGCACTGGGCGGCACCACGGCGCTGCTGCTGCTCGGCGTCTTCACCATCGTCAATGTCGCGGTGCTGGTTCTGCGCAAGGACAAGGTACCTCACAAACACTTCCGCACCCCCACCATCCTGCCCATCATCGGCGCCGCCAGCTGCTTCTTCCTTGTCGGCCCATGGACTTGACGCGATCCGGTGCAATATTCAATTGCAGGGGTGCTGCTGCTGATCGGTGTCCTGCTGTGGGCCGCGACGGTGGGCTTTATGAAGGCACAGGAGAAAGCGGCTTGAATTACCCCTCAGTTCGTCTTTCTCTCCCCCTGAACAGGCATCTCGTGTAGCGTTTTGACGATGCTATCAGTTGATGCTTCAGCAGCGCACATACCCGTTGCCGTTTCAGCGAAATCGACCATGTCATGAAACTCGGGACCGAGCGCTTTTTCTAGCGAAATAAACTCGACTGATATCCCTTGGTGCTTCAAGGCATCGATGTAACGCTGGTGAAGCGAAAACTTGACATTGTTATCCCGTGGATCGGCCAACACGAATACACGGCTACCGGCGTGATTTGGTTTAGTGCTGGTGGAGGCGATGGGGTCGAGCACGACAGGGTTAGTTGTGTCCGGGCTTTTATATGTAGCCAGATAATCTCTGAACGCGCCCGGAGCAGACGAGATAATTGCGCATTGGATATCGTCGCGATGATTGAGCAACTCCGCGACAAGCACCCCGCCGCCACTATGCCCGCCAAACGAAAATGTCTTGATTCCGAATTTTTTCTTCAATGCGTCGATGCCTGCGGCGACGATGTCTGCCTCTATCTGCCGTTCCCGCATCTTGTAATGTCGGCCCGCGCTGCCATAGCTTCCTGGGCGACCAAGAAAGATAAATGGCACTTGAAACCGCTTTGAAAGCTGTTGCTCCTGATCAATCATTTTTTCCACGCCGAGCCCTTTGAGGCGCTTGTTCGGCGGGCTTTCATGGCTTCCCATTATGTCACCGTGAAGCCAAAGTGCAGCGATGTCGTTATGACCTGCCTTTAGACCGGCAGCATAATATCGAAGACAGTAATTCACTCCGCCGGAACTTACTTCGATGGCGGTGTTTTGCTTTTCAAGAATAGAACACGCTTCGTCCGAGTAGGTAATACCCTTGGCGGCGGCCTCGGGATCGAACATCTCCCCGGAAGTGACGGATTGACTGAACGATTGGGACGCTCCCGCAGTCGCAAAAGCGGCTGCGATCATCCCACAAAGGATATGGCGAAACATAGGAGGCTCCTGGATTCGTTGCAGAGCGATAACCCAGCACCGAATCTTAAACCTTCCGTGAAAGCTTACCAGAGCCTTATCAAATTGGTTAAATTTGACGTTAATTTTTGGCTAAGCGATGGGCTACGCATCCCGCGCACCCTCATCCAGCAACCCGAACACATATTCCGCAAACGAGCGCCAGCATTCCACGCGGAACGTATCGTCCGCCACGCGCAGCAGAACTACTTCCGCCTTGCCGAGAAGCGTGCGGGAGCATGCGCCGACGGGGAAGGTTTCGAGGGATAGGTCCTGTGGGCAGCCGGCATTGATGGCGATGGCGGCGTTTGTGCCGGAGACGATGACTGCGGTGTTTCGATGAGAAATATCGGTGGCTGAGTAGAGGCCGGGGACGTTGGAAAGAGCGGCCATGAGGTCGCTTTCGCCCTGGTCAATCACCAGCCATTCATCCGGGCCGAGCCACAATGCGGAGCGCAGGCCGGAGGTTGCGGAGCTTTTCGGGCGCGTGGGAAGGGCGATGTCCAGCGCCTGCGACAGTGCTTCCGCCGCGTCCGGTCTGGCGCGCAGAGCAATGCGAAAGGCCGGGGCCGCCATCTTGATCGTGACACCAGCGGAGCCGCCCTGTGCGTCATCGAGGATCGTGGTACGGGTTGCGTGTACGAGATCAGCCATTGATGCGGACTCCTTGCCTGTCGAAGAACACCATGTCCGTTACCTCCACCGCAATGGTGCGGTCGGCAAGCGGAATGTAGAGCGTCTGGCCCATGCGCGCCCGCCCATCGGCCACCAAGCCGAAGGCAATCGCGCGACCGAGATTTTCGGACCAGTAGGCTGAGGTCACATGGCCGAGCATGGTCATGGGCTTCGGCGCGTTCGGATCGACAACGATCTGCCCGCCCTCCTCCGGCACCTCATGGGGATTCTTCGGTAGCAGCCCGACGAGCTGCTTGCGCCCCTCGCGCATCAGGTCCGGGCGCTTGAGCCCGCGAATACCGACGAAATCCGTCTTCTTCTTGGAAACCGCCCAGCCAAGGCCCGCATCGTCAGGCGTGACTGTCCCATCCGTGTCCTGACCGACGATGATGTAGCCCTTTTCGGCGCGAAGGATATGCATGGTCTCCGTGCCATAGAGGCAGCCGCCGACAGCCCCCGCGCGCTCAGCAATCGCCTTCCAGACGGCGGGGCCGAAATCGGCAGGCACGTTGACTTCGAAACCGAGTTCACCGGTAAAGGACACACGGAACAGGCGCGTCGGCACGCCGCAGATCTTGCCTTCGGCAACCGCCATATGCGGGAAGGCTTCCGGCGAAAGGTCGATGCCTTCCACCAGCGGCGCGATAACCTCGCGTGCCTTCGGTCCCTGCACGGCAATGACAGCCCATTGCTCGGTGGCCGAGGTCAGCCAGACATCGAGATCAGGGAATTCCGTCTGGAGATAGTCTTCCATGTGGTGCAGCACGCGCGGCGCACCGCCGGTTGTGGTCGTCACATGGAAGCGGTCTTCCGCCATGCGTCCCACCACGCCGTCATCATAAACGAAGCCGTCTTCGCGGGTCATGATGCCGTAGCGCGCGCGTCCCGGTTTCAGCGTATCCCAGGCATTGGTGTAGAGCAGGTTGAGGAACTTGGCCGCATCCGGTCCCACCACCTCGATCTTGCCGAGCGTGGAGGCATCGAACACGCCGACACTCTCGCGTACCGTCTTGCATTCACGATTGACGGCCTGATGCATGTCTTCGCCAGCGCGCGGATAGAACCATGCGCGCTTCCAGTTGCCGACATCCTCGAACACGGCACCGGCTTCTTCCTCCAGCGCGTGCATCGGCGTTTTGCGAGCGGGATCGAACAGTTTTCCGCGTGAGTGGCCGACCAGCGTTCCGAATGTAACGGGCGTATAAGGCGCACGGAATGTCGTCAGACCCACCTTCGGCAAATCACGGCCCAGCGCTTCGGAAGCGATGGCCAGACCGTGCATGTTGGACATCTTGCCCTGATCGGACGCCATGCCATTGGTGGTGAAGCGCTTGATATGCTCGATGGAATGCATGCCCTCGCGCACGGCAAGGCGGATATCCTTGGCGCAGACATCGTGCTGGAAATCGATGAAGGCCTTGACGCTATGCTCCGCGCCAGCGCCTTCTGCAGCACCAATCATGCCGCCGGTCCAGACATGCGCATTGCTGCCGGAGAACTCCGAAGCACCACCGCCTGCGGCAGCTGCCTCGGCAATCAGCGCGGAGAGGTCATCCGTGCCATTGCAGGCACCGATGGAAACGCCTTCCTGCGCATGGACATCCGGCAGAAAACGCTGGTTCTCCGTATCATATTTCAGCTTGCCGCGAGACTGCGAGAACAGATGTACCGATGGCGTCCAGCCAGCAGACACAATCAGCGCATCTACCTTGATCTTGCGCTTGGATGAACCGCCATTGCGCCCAACCGTCATGGAAGACACACGCAGGCGTCCCGACGTGTCGTAAACGCTGTGACCGGCCAGCACCTCTACGCCCAGCCCTCGCGCCTCGTCCAGAAGCTTGGCATCCGGGTTTTCACGGCAATCGATGATGGCGGCGATGGTCACACCCGCACGTTTCAGGTCGAACGCGGCTTCATAGGCGCTGTCATGCGCTGTATAGACACCGACATTGTGACCGACGGTCACGCCATGCTGGTTGAGAAAGCTGCGCGCTGCAGAGGCGAGCATGATACCGGGGCGGTCGTTATTGGCAAAGACCATGTGGCGCTCGATGGCACCCGTGGCCATCACCACCTTCTTCGCCCGCACCTGCCACAGGCGCTCACGCGGCTCATGGCTCTCAGGTGTGGCCAGATGATCGGTCACGCGCTCGGCAAGGCCGATGAAATTGTGGTTGTAGTAACCGAAGACGGTCGTGCGCGTCAGCACCTGAACATTCGGCATGGCTTTCAGTTCCGCAAACGCCTTCTGCGCCCAGTCGTAACCGTTCAGCCCATCGATCACCGTGCCGCTTTCAAAGCGAAGCGCACCGCCGACCACAGGGTTCTCATCCGCAAGAATGACCTTCGCACCGGCCTTCGCCGCAGCCAACGCCGCCGTCAGGCCTGCGACACCGGCACCGGCAATCAGCACGTCGCAATGGGCGAAACGGCTGGCATAATGGTCGGTATCGCCTTCATCGGGTGCACTGCCCAGACCCGCCGCGCGGCGGATGATCGGCTCATAAAGCTTGTGCCATGCCGCCTTCGGCCACATGAAGGTCTTGTAGTAGAAGCCTGCTGCAAAGAAGGGCGAGAAGAAATCATTGATCGCGCCGACATCGAAGGACAGCGACGGATAGCGGTTCTGCGAGGCGATGATGGCGCCATCGAACACTTCCTGCACCGTGGCGCGCACGTTAGGCTGGCGGCGGGCGGCATTGCGCGACACGTCGATCAGCGCATTCGGCTCTTCCGGCCCGGCGGACAGGAAACCACGCGGGCGGTGGTACTTGAACGAGCGTCCGACTAGATGCACGCCATTGGCCAGCAGCGCCGAGGCAACGGTGTCGCCCTGAAGTGCGGTGTAGCTCTTGCCATCGAAGCTGAAACGGGCGGTGCGCGCAGGCGTCAGGCGGCCAGCGCCCTTGATACGATAAGCGCCGCTCATCGGGCTGCTCCTTCGCTGGAAGGCAGGAGCGAGGCCGTATCCGGCTTCGGCTCGCCTGCCTTGTATGTCAGGTAAATCTTGTCGCTGACGGAATGGCGCGTAGCGTTGAAGAAGCGTCCGCAGCCATGAATATGCCGCCAGCGCTCGAACACCATGCCCTTGTCATTATCGCGCATGAAGAAATATTCCGCGAAGGCCTCGTCGGAAATCGCGGAGATGTTTTCCGGGCGCGCGATATGCGCTTCGCCAGCCCAGCGGAATTCCAGTTCAGAGCGCTCTTCTTCGCAATATGGACAACGGATCAGCAGCATGTTTTTCCCTCAAAGAGAGCTTTCCGGAACGATGGCTCCGGCAGGTTGGTCACACAGGCGCTTTCCCATGGTGATGTAGGGATAAAGTCTGCCCATCAATTCATCGATCGTCGTGAAGTCGCGAAAAATCCTGGCCTTGCCCATGTTGATGATCGACATCATCATTGGGTTGACGCTGAGGATGACCGGCTCCTCCTGCCCGCCATCCTCCTTCGTTCCGACGAAGTAAACCGCTTTGTCGCCGATCACCGGCGCGCAAAGCAGAATTCCCTCACTCGCTACAAACGGCCAGTTCACCTCGCCCTGAGCCTTGCGGATCGTTTGCATGCGAAAGTCTTTTTCCTCCAACACAAGCTTGTTGACCTGCGTTGGCGCAGTTGCAATGGCTGCGGCAAGAAGCGCAGCAGGCAGCATCAATGCGCCACCGCCGCAGCAGCCGCCTCATCGATCAGCCGCCCGGTGCGGAACCGCTCCAGCGTCAGCCCCGAGGCCAGACGATGCGGCTCGCCGCGTGCGATCAGATGCGCAAAGAGATGCGCCGACCCCGGCGTCGCCTTGAACCCGCCCGTACCCCAACCGCAATTGACGAAGAGGTTCGGCACCGGCGTCACGCTCTGGATGGCGGAACGGTCCGGCGTGTTGTCGGTAATGCCGCCCCATTGCCGCATCATCTTCACGCGGCGGAAGATCGGGAAGAGCTCGCAGATGGCGTCGAGCGTATGCGTGATGATCTGCAATCCGCCGGTCTGCGAATAGGAATTATACTGGTCGGTGCCGGCACCGATCACCAGCTCGCCCTTGTCGGATTGCGAGATATAGGCATGCACCGTGTTGGACATGACGACGCAAGGGAAGATCGGCTTCAGCGGCTCAGAAACCAGCGCCTGCAACGGGTTGGAGGCGAGCGGCACGCGCACATCCGCCATGTTCATGATGACGGAGGAATGACCGGCAGCAGACACGCCGATCTTCTTGGCTCCAATAAAGCCGCGATTGGTCTCGACACCCGTCACCGCGCCATCAGGCCCGCGACGGATGGCCGTCACTTCGCAGTTCTGGATGATGTGAACGCCGCGATCCGACGCCGCACGGGCATAACCCCAGGCCACCGCATCGTGACGCGCCGTGCCACCGCGCCGCTGAAGGGCGGCACCATTGATCGGGTAACGGGCACTGGCGGAAATATCGAGCGGCGGGCAGTAAGCCTTCGCCTGCTCCGGCGTCAGCCATTCATTGTCGATGCCGTAGAGGCGGTTGGCATTGATATGGCGCTTGAACGACTGCTGGTCATGCACATTGTGCGACAGCATCATCACGCCGCGCGCAGAATACATGGTGTTGTAATTGAGGTCCTGGCTCAAGCCTTCCCACAGCTTCAGGGAATGCTCGTAAATGTCCATGCTCTCTTCATAGAGATAGTTGGAGCGGATGATGGTGGTGTTGCGGCCCGTATTGCCGCCGCCGAGCCAACCCTTTTCCAGAACCGCGACATTGGTAATGCCATGTTCCTTCGCAAGGTAGTAAGCAGCGCCCAGCCCGTGCCCGCCGCCACCGATGATGATGACATCGTATTCCTTGCGCGGCTCGGGGGAAGCCCATTGAGCCTCCCACCCCTTGTGCCCCCGCATCGCCTCGCGGGCCACGGCAAAAACCGAAAATTTGCGCATTCGCAAACCACTCCTCACAACACCGGCTTCACTCTTCCGGCAGAAGCATACACATGGCAAATCAATAAGCAGCGCAGTGTTCATTTTGCGACGCCGCGACATGAATGTTTTGACATGGACCAGAAGATTCCTCCGTGCCACGGGTTTTTCACGGGCGGGCACAGTTAACATCTGGACTTGGCGCTGATGATCTGATATTGCACCACACCAATCGCGTGGCCGAAGGGTCAAACGAACGCTTTTTTGTTTGCTTGCGAATGCCTTCATTCACGGCAAAATAACCAAACCAAAGGAACGGGATTTAACGTGCAGGTACTAGTCCGCGACAATAACGTTGATCAGGCGCTTCGCGCTCTCAAGAAGAAGATGCAGCGCGAAGGCATTTTCCGCGAAATGAAGATGCGCGATTACTACGAAAAGCCTTCCCAGAAGCGCGCTCGCGAAAAGGCTGAAGCTGTTCGCCGCGTTCGCAAGCTGGCTCGCAAGCGCATGCAGCGCGAAGGCCTGATCGCGGCTCCTCGCGCAAGCCGCTAAAAGGACTGGCCGATAGGCCGTCTTTTCGACGTTTTTGAATGCTTATGGGGCGGGGGCGATTATTTCGCCGCCGCTCTTTGAGTTTGTGGTTCGACATTCGAGATTTTCAGTCGACTGTGGAAACCGGCTTTGGAGCGTTTTATGCGTATCATCGAAACGCAAAACGCTCTAACTTCTTGTTTAACGCATTGTCCACCCGCAAAACCGCGTCGCACTTTTGCTGGAAATGCCTAGAGGGAACCCATATCGCATGAACGTTGTTGATACCCGTGATTCCAGACATCCGTTCGCCCTCTTTCACGGCGTATCTCAGAGAAAACACATGCGGCTTCGCTCTTCCCTTCTCGTCTTCGGCCTCGTTGCCGCGCTGTCCGGTTGCGCCACCACCAACCAGACCAGTGATGTTTTCCAGATCGACCGGGCTCAAGGCTCAGAGCAGAACATCTCCTCGCTGACTTCGGTCATCAATGCCAATCCGCAGGATCCGGAAGGCTATAACGTTCGCGGCTCGGCCTATGGCCGTGCGGGTGATTCCAAGCGTGCGATTGCCGACTTCAATCAGGCTCTGCAACTGAACCCGCGCTTCTATCAGGCCTATGCCAACCGCGCGCTGGTTTACCGTAACATGGGCCAGCAGCAACAGGCCCTTCAGGACTATAATTCGGCGCTGCAAATCAACCCGAATTACGATGTGGCTCTGATCGGGCGCGGCAATCTCTACCGCCAGACGGGCCGCACCAACGAAGCTTTCAATGATTTCACCGCCGCCATCAACATGGACACGACCGACGGTCGCGCCTACCACAATCGCGGCCTGATCTACCAGCTGCGCAACCAGCACGCCCAGGCGATCGAAGACTTCTCCAAGGCCATCTCCCTGTCGCCGAACTCGCCTGAACCCTATAATGGTCGCGGCATTTCCTATGTCGCACTCAACGACGACGAAAACGCCTTCGCCGACTTCAACCACGCCATTTCACTGGATGACAAGGTCGCAGAATCCTGGGCCAACCAGGCCCTCGTCTACGAGCGCCGCGGCGAACGCGACAAGGCCGCCAAATCCTACGGCCACGCCGCCCGCCTGGACCCAAGATACAAGCCCGCAGTAGACGGCGCCGCCCGCATGCGCGGCGCAGCGAGCTAAAAGGTCTACTGTAGCTGGATGGCTTTATGGCTGGCGGCCCTGCTGCCAGCGGAAGATACAGTAAATCAATGCCTTAATTTTTAAAGCAGAGGTTTGCTCGCGCAGGGCCACGGGAAGTGGTTACCCCCAAGCTTAGACAACTTTTCCAAGCTCAATGGTTCATCGCCTTCACAATATCTTCCGTCACCTTCTTGGCGTCTCCCAGCAGCATCATCGTGCCGTCCTTGTAGAACAGCGTATTGTCGATGCCTGCATAGCCGGAGCCGAGGGAGCGTTTGACGAAGAGGCAGGTTTTGGCCTTGTCCACGTCGAGGATCGGCATGCCGTAGATGGGCGATGACTTGTCGTCGCGGGCTGCCGGGTTGGTCACATCGTTTGCGCCAATGACATAGGCCACATCGGCTTGGGCGAATTCGGAGTTGATATCTTCGAGTTCGAAGACCTCGTCATAGGGCACGTTCGCCTCCGCCAGCAGCACGTTCATGTGGCCGGGCATGCGGCCTGCGACCGGATGGATCGCATATTTCACCTCCACGCCGTTTTTTTTCAGCGTATCCGCCATTTCACGCAGGGCATGCTGAGCCTGCGCAACCGCCATGCCGTAGCCGGGGACGATGATGACCTTAGAGGCATTGGCCATGAGGAATGCGGCGTCGTCGGCGGAGCCTTGCTTCACCGTTCGCTGTACACCGTTATCCGTGGTTGCCGCTGCCGCCTCTCCGCCGAAGCCGCCAAGGATGACGGAGACGAATGAGCGGTTCATGCCCTTGCACATGATGTAGGAGAGGATGGCACCGGAGGAGCCGACCAGCGCACCGGTGATGATGAGTGCGAGATTGCCAAGCGTAAAGCCGATGCCCGCAGCAGCCCAGCCGGAATAGGAGTTGAGCATCGACACCACGACGGGCATGTCCGCCCCGCCGATGGGGATGATGAGAAGAACGCCGAAGACCAGCGATAGCAGCACGATCAGCCAGAAGACGAAATGGCTTTCCGTTCCAACCAGAACGGCCACCAGCACCACAATCGCCACTGCGATTGCAGCATTGATGACATGGCGCATCGGCAGCATGATGGGCTTGCCGGACATGCGTCCGTCCAGTTTCAGGAACGCGATGATCGATCCGGTAAAGGTGATCGCGCCAATCGCAACGCCAAGCGACATTTCGATGAGCGCCTGGGCATGAATGGAGCCGACATCGCCAATGCCGAAGGAAAGAGGCGAGTACATGGCCGCAGAGGCAACCAGAACCGCTGCAAGGCCCACCAGCGAGTGGAAGCCTGCTACCAGTTGCGGCATGGAGGTCATCGGAATGGTGCGGGCGATATAGGCGCCAGCACCGCCGCCAATTCCGAGCCCCAGCAGGATAAGCACGAGGCCACCGAAGCTTGGCGTTGCCAGAAGAAGGGTCGTGCCGATGGCAATTACCATACCGGCCATGCCGTAAATATTGCCCTTTCGGCTGGTGGCCGGATGCGACAGGCCCCGGAGCGCCATGATGAAGAGAACGCCGGAAACGAGATAGAGAAATGCAGCGAAATTAGCGCTCATCGATTATTCCACCACCTTTATACGGCTGAAAACAGGAAGGCGGCTCATCCTCATGGCTGCGCCTTTCCGCCGGTGTCCTTCTTCCTGTACATGGCCAGCATGCGGCTGGTGACGAGGAAACCGCCGAAGATATTGACCGAGACCAGAACCAGCGCGACGAAGCCGAAGCCGGTAGCGATACCGGATGTGGAAATCCCGACGGCAAGAAGCGCGCCCACCACGATGACGGATGAGATGGCGTTGGTGACGGCCATCAGGGGCGTATGCAGAGCGGGCGTGACCGACCACACGACATAATAGCCGACGAAAATGGACAGCACGAAAATCGCCAGCCGGAAAACGAAAGGATCGATCGCGCCGCCGGAAACGCCATGGGCGGCCAAGCTGACGGCATCCGCCACATCCGGCGTTTGCGCAGCCGCGGATTTGACCGCTTCTACCGCCTGATCCAGCCGCTCGATGGCCGTATTGAGGACCTCATTCGACATTGCTCGGCTCCTTACTGGCTGGTTGCGGGCTGGGCGATAACAGGTGTGGAGAAATTCGGGTGAACCACCGCGCCCGCATCGGTCAGCATCGTAGCTCTCACCAGTTCATCCTCGCGGTTCACGGAGATGGTTTTCGTGTCCCTGTCGATCATCGTCTCCAGAAATGTCAGGAGGTTCTTGGCGTAAAGAAGCGAAGCGGATGCCGCGATACGGCCCGGGACATTGTTGTAGCCAATGATCTTGACGCCCTCGACCTCGACGATTTTGCCCGCCTCGGCCCCTTCGATATTGCCGCCACGTTCGACGGCCAGATCCACCGCGACCGCTCCCGGTCGCATCGAAGCCAGCATGGCGCGTGACACGAGGCGGGGCGCGGGCCTACCCGGAATGAGCGCCGTGGTAATGACGATATCCTGCTTGGCGATGTGCTCCGCCACGAGCGCGGCCTGCTTGGCCTGATACTCGGCCGACATCTGTTTGGCATAGCCGCCAGCAGTCTCCGCCGCTTTGAACTCCTCGTCTTCGACAGCGATGAATTTCGCACCCAGGGATGCCACCTGTTCCTTTGCCGCAGGACGTACATCGGTTGCGGATACCACAGCGCCCAGACGCCGCGCGGTGGCGATAGCCTGAAGACCGGCCACACCCGCACCCATGACGAAGACTTTTGCGGCAGGCACGGTGCCAGCCGCCGTCATCATCATCGGCATGGCTCTGTCATATTCCGCAGCCGCATCGATTACGGCCTGATAACCGGCAAGATTGGCTTGGGAGGAGAGGACATCCATGGACTGCGCGCGGGTGATGCGCGGCATCAACTCCATCGCAAAGCTGGTCAGGCCAGCTTGCGCGATGGCGGCAAGAGCCGTCTCATTGCCATAAGGGTCCAGAATGCCGATGACGACGCTGCCGGACTTGTAGCCTTTGATTTCCTTGTCCGTCGGGCGGCGCACCTTCAGCACGGCATCGGCGGCCTTCGCCTGCGTTGCCTTGCCGATTGTGGCACCCGCCTTCTTGTATTCCGCATCGGGAATACGGGACCTGAGACCGGCCCCTGCCTCCACCACCACGCCAAGCCCGAGGCCAACGAGCTTTTTCACCGTTTCCGGTGATGCCGCAACGCGCGGTTCATCCGGTGAAATCTCTTTGGCAACAAAAATAATACTGCTCAAGTCTCACGCCCTCCCGGCCTGTCCGGGATTGGCCCGGATCGGCACGCATAAGAATCTTCAAGCGAATGCAATCCAATCGGATGTCATCGCGCAGTCTCAAATAGTCTTAAAATCTCTTCGAAAAGCGCTTAGCGCAGCAGGACGAAGCCCGCGATCGACAAGATGACGAAGACGAGAAGGCCTCCGAAGAAGCCGCCTGTCGTGAAGAAGCCGACAGCCATGGCAATCATCAAAACAGTCACGAGCATGGTGCCGTATTTGGATGCGACCAGAAAACCGTTATAGGTCTTTTCGTGATCGGAATAATCCATCTTCGCGCCGAGTTCCAAAGGACCGTTATGGTGTTCGCTCATGCCTCATTCCCCTCAATTCATCTTCGGTGCGTTCATTGCCACTCCACCCTGCGGAGGCTGGTTCCCTAACAATGACGCGTTCCGCAGAACGCTCCTGCCAAAGACGTAACACGAAGTTCGAGTTGGACGCAATGGAAGGGTTGCGTCCTCGCTGCGCAAAATGTTCGTTGCTTTCAGCGCCGCTGAAGCATGTAGATGCGTAACATAGCAATCGACAAAGCAAGGTAATGTGAGGCTCAGCGGCCTATAGACATTCTTCCTAGTTGCAATTCGTAAATCCTGCCCATACACGATTTAGTGTGGGAGGATTGATGGCGGATGAACGGGGCGAAGCTGGGGGCATCGCTTTGGGCTTCCGCAGTGACAGCATCCTTTCCACGAACCCGCAAAGGGACAAAGAGGGGAAGAGAATGCAAGCGCTTTTAAAACTCAGCCGCGCCATAGATGCGCTCAGCGAAGCGATGGGCAGATTTTCAGGATATCTCGTCCTGATCTGCTGCCTCGTCAGCGCAGGTAACGCCATCGTCCGCTACGTCTTCAACTACAGCTCCAATGGCTGGCTGGAAATCCAGTGGTACATGTTCGCCTTCATCGTTCTCATCGGCGCGTCTTACACGCTTCGCATGAACGAGCATGTGCGCGTCGATATCATCTATGGCGCCATTGCGCCGCGCACGCGCATCTGGGTGGATATCATTGGCATCGTGCTTTTCCTTCTGCCGGGCTGCTTCTATCTGGCCTGGCTGAGCTGGCCCATGTTCCACCTGTCCTGGGTGCAAAACGAAATCTCCTCCAATGCAGGCGGCCTCATCCGCTGGCCGGTCAAGCTCATCATCTTTGCGGGCTTCGCCCTCCTCGTCCTGCAGGGAATATCCGAACTGGTGAAGCGTATCGCTGCGCTGAACGGGCTCTATCAGCTCGACACCAAATACGAAAAACCGCTCCAGTAACATCGGCGCTCATTCAAGGATATTCCCATGTTCGAATATGGTATTTTGCCGCCGATGATGTTCCTGGGCATGATCATCTTCATGCTCTACGGCTTTCCGGTCGCCTTTTCTCTCGCCACGGTCGGGCTTCTGTTCGGCATCATCGGCATCTTCACAGAGCATTTTTCGCCCGCTTTCCTGCAGGCGCTGCCGCTACGCATCTTCGGCATCATTTCCAACGATCTGCTGCTGGCCATTCCCTTCTTCACCTTCATGGGGGCCATTCTGGAGCGATGCGGCCTTGCCGAAGACCTGCTGGAAGGAACAGGCAAACTGTTCGGTGCCATTCCCGGCGGCCTGGCCTATGCGGTCATCCTCGTCGGCGCGATCCTCGGTGCGATTACCGGCACCGTTGCCGCTTCCGTCATCACCATGGGCGTCATCTCGCTGCCAATCATGCTGAAATACGGCTACAACCCAAGGCTTGCGACAGGTGTCATCGCGGCTTCAGGTACCATCACGCAGGTCATTCCACCATCCCTCGTCCTCATCGTTCTGGCAGACCAGCTGGGCCGTTCCGTTGGCGATATGTATCTCGGCGCCATCGGTCCGTCCTTCTTGCAAGTCGCGATCTTCATGCTGTTCATCCTGTTCCTGTCCGTCTTCAGGCCCAAGGATGTTCCGGCCCTTCCGCCGGAAGCACGCGGAGAGCTGAACCGGGCGCTGGTGTTCAAGGTGCTGGCAGGCATGGTGCCATCCATCGTCCTCATCTTCCTCGTCCTCGGCACGATCTTCCTTGGCCTTGCAACACCCACGGAAGCAGGTGCGCTTGGCGTCGTCGGTGCAATGGCGCTTGCGGCCGCACACCGCCGTCTGACATGGGATCTCGTAAAGCAGGGCATGCATTCCACCATGCACATCACGTCGATGGTGGTGTTCATTCTCGTCGGTGCAACCTGCTTCAGCCTCGTCTTTCAGGGCATGGATGGCTCGCTGTGGATCGAGCATATGCTGTCGGGAATTCCAGGCGGCCCCATCGGCTTCCTGATCTTCGTCAACATCTTCATCTTCTTTCTGGCCTTCTTCCTCGATTTCTTCGAAATCGCCTTCATCGTCATCCCGATGCTGGCGCCGATTGCCCAATCGCTCGGCATCGACCTTATCTGGTTCGGAGTTCTGATCTGCATCAACATGCAGACCAGCTTCATGCACCCACCCTTCGGCTTTGCCCTGTTTTATCTACGCTCAATCGCACCGAGAACGGTAAAGACGTCGGATATCTATATGGGCGCGATTCCGTGGCTTGGAATGCAGCTGATCCTCGTTGCCATCGTCATCTTCTGGCCGGAATCCGTCACCTACTGGCTGGACAAGGCTCCGGCAGTGGATCTCAACACGATCAAGATCGAGGTCCCAGCATTCGGCAATGGCGGCGGCAACACCATGCCCAATTTCGGCCTGCCGCCCATGGACGGCACACCCGCTCAACCCGGAGGCGGCAACGGCCTGCCGGGCATGCCGAACCTTAGCGAGCCACCGAAGATCGGCCCGTAAGCGGAAACACTTGTTACGTTTAACGGAACGTATTATGTTGGTGAAGTGGAAGGCAGGGTTGCAGCCCTACCTTCCCTTTATTTAGCGCTTGAAAGTTAGCCGGACAGTCACAGACCAGCCTGTCCGGCTTTTCCTTACGATAAACGTAATGCTCAGCGGTTTTCGCATTGCATCACCTCCACAGTTGAAACAGCAAGGCCGTTGCCAAGGTCGGCGGGGCCCGTCTCCGCCGATACTTCGGCTGGTCTCCAAAGTGTTCTGCTTCGCCGTCAACTTTCGCGATCATATCGTTGAGATTGTATTTGTCGAGCGGCGGCAACCTGCTGAGGCAAAATAAAAACCCGGACCTTTCGATCCGGGTTTCATGTTGTGCAACTCAGCTCAATGAGATCAAAGCTTACCGTTACGCTGCTGGATCATCATGAATGTATCGAACGTATATTCAGCAAGCTGCATCCATAGATAGCCTTCACGCTTGAACGCGACCTGATCCTTATAGACCTTCTTGAAGTCCGGGTTCGTAGCCGAAATTTCCGCATAGACTTCCAGCGCCGCCTTGTAGCAGGCATCCAGAATATCCTGACTGAAGGGCCGCAACGTCGCGCCTTCTGCCACGATCTGCTTGATTGCTGTTGGGTTCTTAGCGTCGTATTTCGCCATCATATTGGTGTTGGCAAAGGCGCAAGCATCTTGCAGGACAGCCTGATAATTCTTCGGCAGGTTGTTCCACTTGTCCAGATTGACGAAGGAATGGATGACCGGACCGCCTTCCCAGAAGGCCGGATAGTAGTAATACTTCGCCACTTTCTGGAAGCCGAGCTTGTGGTCGTCATAGGGGCCGACCCATTCAGCCGCATCGATGGTGCCCTTCTCGAGAGCGGGGTAAATATCACCACCCGCGATCTGCTGCGGCACGACGCCGAGCTTTTCCACCACCTTACCGGCCAGACCGGCAATGCGCATCTTCACACCCTTGAAGTCATCGACGGTGTTGATTTCCTTGCGGAACCAGCCGCCCATCTGCACGCCGGTATTGCCGGAGATCATGCCGTAGAGATTGTGCTTGGCATAGAATTCATTCAGCAGCTTGTTGCCGTTGCCCTCATAGAACCACGAATTCGTCAGGCGCGCATTGAGACCGAACGGGATGGCCGTGCCGATGGCGAATGTCGGGTCCTTGCCGACATAGTAATAGGAGCATGTGTGGCACATCTCGACCGTGCCGGAAGACACCGCATCCGCCGCCTGCAAGCCGGGAACGATTTCGCCCGCCGCAAATATCTGGATGTTGAAATTACCGTCTGTCGCCGCATTCACATGGCTGGCGATATCCTGCGCGCCACCGAAAATCGTGTCGAGCGACTTGGGAAATGACGAGGTCAGTCGCCACGTGATTTTTGTATTCTGCTGCGCGATTGCCGGTGCAGCCAGAACGCCTGCCGCGGCAGCACCCGCACCTGCAACTGCACCCTTTTTGATGAACGAACGCCGATCCATGATATCCTCCCAGATACAAAGCCCTACCAGCAGTTTCATTCCCCTCGGCCGGTAAGGGATCACGCAAGAAAAGCATGACGTAATGCAACTGACAAGCGGCAGAGACACGAATAGATCGCCGCAAATGCTTAGGCTCGCAAAAATCTCGGAGCGCTCTGCTTCAAGATTTATTTGCAACCGTAATATTACTTCCATGCCTTATACTTTAGGCGAATAACGCCATGAGGCTTGACGCAGCCACTGCCGAAGTTTCACTGGCTGCCTTGGAGAAATCGCACTCGATTTTAACCTGCGACACACATAAGTTGAGACAATAATCGCGCCCTCCCAACCGAGCGCTACAAAGCGGCATAGAATTCGGAGCCATCATGTCCAAGCCCATCATCGCCATCCCCGCAGATATCAGAATTCTGGATGGCGCCGAGTGGCACGCCGCGCAGACGCAGTATCTCGCTGCGGCGCTCAAGGTTGCGGATGTAATGTCCTTCATCGTGCCAGCCTTTGAGGAGGGCAATGATGTGGATGCGATTCTGGATCGCGTGGATGGGCTTCTGGTTTCCGGTTCGGCCACCAATGTCCATCCGTCTCTTTATGGTGTGGAAGCCAAGGAGAGCGACGGGCCTTACGATAGCGGTCGCGATGCCACCAGCCTGCCTCTCATTCGCCGCGCGATTGATCGGAGCATCCCGATGCTGGCCATCTGCCGGGGCATTCAGGAATTGAATGTGGCTCTGGGCGGCACGCTTGCCAGTGAAATTCAGGAGCAGCCGGGCGTGTGGGATCACCGCAAACCGGAAGACGGAAACCGCGATCACGCCTTCCGCATCCGTCAACCCGTCCGCATCGCAGAAGGCTCCTGTATCGCGCAGCATCTTGGTGTGGCTGGCGAAATCCAGATCAACTCACTCCACCGCCAAGCCATCGCCAAAACCGCCCCCCGACTTCAAGTGGAAGCAACTGCAGAAGACGGCACCATCGAAGCCGTCTCCGTCATCGATGCCAAAGGCTTTGCCATTGGCGTTCAATGGCACCCGGAATATTGGGCACAAACCGACGCCCCATCCCGCGCGCTTTTCGAGGCATTTGGCAATGCGGTGCGAGAGTATAAGGCGGCGAAGGCTCTTTAGCCGCCGCCAAGTCTTCCTAGCCCTTGACCGGCGTTTCCGACACCGGTGTCAGCACCTTGCGCTCGCTAAGCCAACCCAGAACATTGTCTGCCACCAGATCAGCCATGGCGTTTCGGGTGGGCACGGAGGCGGAGGCCACGTGCGGTAGCAGGGAGACGTTGTCGAGCGAGAGGAAAGCTTCCGGCACCTTGAGTTCGGCGTAGAACACGTCAAGGCCCGCGGCACCGAGCGTGCCGTCCTGCAAGGCCTTGATCAGCGCATCTTCATCCACGCTGGAGCCACGCCCGACATTGATGAAGACGCCGTTGGAGCCGAGTGCGGCCAACACCTCGGCATTGATCGCCTTGTGGGTTTCCGGCGTGCCGGGCACGATGCAGATGAGGATATCGACGGCCTTCGCCATCTCGGTCAGTGAGGAGTAATAGGTGTAGGAAAGCTCATCGCGCTTACTGCGCGTGTGGTAACCGATCTTGACTTTGAAGGGCTCGAGCCGCTTGGCGATTTCCTGGCCGATCCGGCCCATGCCGAACAGGCCAACGGTGCGTCCGCGCAGCGAAAAGGGCGAGAGCGCGAACGGTCCCTCCTTCACCCACTTGCCGTCACGCAGATAGGTTTCCGCCTGATGGAGCCTGCGAACGGTGTTGATCAGCAGCGCAATCGTCGTATCCGCAACCTCGTCGTTCAGCACATCCGGCGTGTTGGTGACGACGATTCCACGAGAGGCCGCATGCTTTGCATCGACGCTATCATAGCCGACGCCGAAATTGGCGATGACTTCCAGATTTGGCAGTGCATCGATCCACGCCGCATCCAAGCCGCCTGAAACGGCCACGGCACGAATGCGTTCCGCCACTTCCGCAGAAATAGAAGGCGTGGCACCGGCAGGTGCGCAAACCACCTCGACCTTGCCTTCGAAGCGCTCCAGCACGCGTGGGTGGATTTTCCCCGGAACGAGAACGACGGCTTTGTTATCGGACATGTGCGGTAATTCCTCCTATGAGTTCGGAGGCAAGCTAACGCATCGTCACAAAAACCGAAACCCGCTTTCCAGCCTATTCGGTTCGGCTAAACTCAATGGCGTGGAATGCAGGGGCCGGTGGACTGTCTTATCCGCATTTCCGGTTTGATCAGGTGAATACCATCCGGCTCGTGGCTGCCTGCCAGACGGTCCAGCAGAGCGCGTGCCGCGAGCCGCCCTACCTCCGCCTGCCCGTTGGAAACGGTGGTCAGCGCCGGTGTGGCAATGGAAGCTTCCTCCAGATCGTCGTATCCTGTAACGGAAATATCCTTGCCCGGCACGAAACCCGCACGGGAAATACCATTCATCAGGCCGATAGCGACGAGGTCGTTCCAGCACACGGCGGCTGTCGGCTTTTGTGGCAGCGACAGAAAATTCACCGCAGCCTCGAAGCCCCCCTGCTTGGAACGCGCACCGGGAATACGCAGATTGGGGTCGACCTCGATACCCGCCTTGCGAAGCGCGTTGACGTAACCCTGATAGCGGTCACGACCCGTCGATGTCTGGTCCGTGCCGCCGACCATGGCGATGGTGCGGTGACCGAGGCTGATCAGGTGGTTGGTGGCAAGCGAGATGCCGTAGCTATCGTCGCCGCGATAGGTCGGCATATCGACGCCATCCATGGAGCGGGCCACCAGAATGGCAGGCATGCCGTTTTCTTCCGCAAGCTTCAGGTCTTCCGTCGGCGTGCCGATGGCAGGAGACATGATGACGCCATCGCTGCCGAGCTGAAGCAGGGTCTCAAGAAATGTGCGCTGCTTTTCGACGGAATCGTAGTGGTTGGACAGAATGAAGGTCTGGCGGCTGCGATCCAGCTCGCTCTCGATGGCTTTGAGAATTTCCCCGTAGAACGGGTTCATCACATCGTGGAATACGACGCCGACAATGCCCGAGCGCGATGTGCGCAGGCTGGCTGCGCGACGGTTATAGATATAGCCAAGCGCGCGCGCCTGTTCCTTGATCTTCTCGCGCGTGTCGCCCGCTACAAGAGGGCTGTCTCTCAACGCCAGCGAAATCGTTGCGGTGGAAAGCCCAAGGCTTTCGGCAATGGTGGAAAGCTTTATCTTTTGCGCCACTTGTCCCCTCCTGACCATGCGCTCCGCATTCAGCGGCGTTTAAATCGCGCTAAACAATTTAAACAAAACAAGCAACAGGTTTAAGAGTTTCAAGAAGCTTTAAATCGATCTATAAAAAATTTAATCGATTAACTCAAACGCTTGAAGATTTGCGTCGATAGCGCGCAGGAGTTTGACGACATTTTTAACGTCTTTCGAAGACAGGCCTTCCACCGCCCGCGCGCTGCAGGCGGCAAGCGATGTGTTGATGTGCTCCACGCTCTGCGCACCCGCTTCAGTCAGCTTGACCAGCGTCAAGCGGCCATCACCATCGCCCGCACTGCGCTCGACGAAACCCTGCGCTTCCATGCGGCCAATCGTGCGCGTCATGGTGGGCGCCTTGACGCCGAGTTTCTGAGCGATCTGGCCCGGCGTCATGCTGCCTTCCTGCGCAAGCGCGAGGATGACACCATCCTGCCCGGCGTAGAGCCCGCTGGTTGCGAGATTATGGCTGAGCGCAGTGCGCATGGAGCGAGCGGCCTGGGTGATGGACTGCGCCAGCTCTTCCGGGCTGAAGGACAAATCCTTCTTCTTGCGCGTCTTGCTCTTCTTGGACGTCTTGTCCTTTTTGGCCAGCTTGTCCTTGCTCATTCAGCGCGTGCCTTTATGTCAGATCGCGAACGACTATATGATATTGTAACATCTAACGAATACAGGCGCGGATCGCCAGATGGCAAACACATACACGCAATTTGACGACGAAAAGATAACAGCGGGATTCGATGCATCCGAAAGGATCCTCGTTCTACCTCTTGGCGCGCATGAACAGCATGGCCCGCATCTGCCTTTCGAGACGGATACGCTGATTGCCCAAGGCATCGTCGCACGTTTGAAACAGGCGTTGCCTGAGACCCTCCCCGTCACCTTTCTGCCCGTCGAGCCGGTTGGTTATTCCGTCGAGCATATGGATGTGACGGGCACGAAAACGCTCGGCTTCAACGAAGCAATCGAACGCTGGCTGGATATCGCTAAACGACAGCATGAGCGGGGCGTTCGAAAATTCATCATGCTGAACGCCCATGGCGGCAATTCCCCGCTCATGACCATTGTGGCCACCGAGGCGCGGGTGCGCTTCGACATGCTGGCCGTCGCCACCAGCTGGACGCGCTTCGGCCTGCCGGAAGGGCTGATCACTCCTGAGGAAAAGGCCATCGATATTCATGGCGGCGATATCGAGACATCCGTCATGCTGGCGCTTCACCCGCAGCAGGTGGCAATGGAAAAGGCGCAGGCCTTTTCATCGCGCCAGCGGGAGTTTTCCAATCGCTTCAAGCATCTGCGCGCCTATGGTCCGCATGCCTTTGGATGGAAGATGTCCGACCTCAATCCCCTCGGCGTTGCGGGAAATGCGGCAGCGGCGAGCGCTGAAAAAGGCGAGAAAATCATAGCCCACGCGGTAAGAGGGCTTATCGAACTGCTTCAGGATGTCCATGCCTTCGATGTTAGCGCCTTCGCCAGCAGTCATCAAAATTCTTGAACAGAATTTCTTTGAACTGCCTGCTTCACGCGCCTATATGGACAGCAACAGTTTTGTTCAGGCCACTCAGGGCCGCATCCATTCGAGGTTTCCCATGACCGACACGCTCAGCCAAGCAAGCACCGAAACAGCCATCAAGCCAATCCCCGTTACCGTTCTGACCGGCTATCTCGGCGCGGGCAAGACCACGCTTTTGAACCGCATTCTCTCCGAAAACCACGGCAAGAAATATGCGGTCATCGTCAATGAATTCGGCGAAATCGGCATCGACAACGATCTGATCGTGGAGTCCGACGAGGAAATCTACGAGATGAACAATGGCTGCGTCTGCTGCACCGTGCGCGGAGACCTGATCCGTGTGGTGGAAGGCCTGATGCGCCGCCCTGGCCGTTTCGATGGCATCATCGTGGAAACGACTGGTCTCGCCGACCCCGTTCCCGTTGCCCAGACCTTCTTCATGGATGATGATGTTCGCGCCAAGACCGAACTCGATGCCGTAGTGGCGCTGGTGGATGCCAAGCACCTGCCGCTGCGCCTGAAGGACAGCCGCGAAGCAGAAGATCAGATCGCCTTTGCCGATGTCGTCGTCATCAACAAGAGCGATCTCGTGACGCCGGAAGAGCTGGCGCGCATCGAAGACATCGTCCGTGCCATCAACCCTTCCGCGCGCATCTACAAGACCGAGCGTTCGGGCGTCGATCTCGCCCGCGTGCTGGATCAGGGCGCCTTCAATCTCGAGCGCGCGCTGGAAAACGATCCGCATTTCCTTGAACACGGCCATGAAGATCATGTCTGTGGCCCGGATTGCGATCATCATCACCATGATCACGATCATCATCGTCACCACCATCACGACCATGATCATGACCACCATCACCGCGATCACGGTCACGATCACCACCACCACGCCCCCTCCCCGATCCACGACGTAACGGTCCAGTCCGTTTCGCTGCGCGGCGGCGAGATGAACCCGGAGCGCTTTTTCCCCTGGATTCAGAAGGTGACCCAGACAGATGGCCCGAACATTCTGCGCCTGAAAGGCATCATCGCATTCAAGGGCGATGCGGAGCGTTACGTCGTTCAGGGCGTGCACATGATCATCGAGGGTGACCACCAGCGTCCGTGGAAGGAAGACGAAAAGCGCGAATCCCGCCTCGTCTTCATCGGTCGCGAGCTGGACCGCGAGAAGCTGGAGAACAGCTTCAAGGCTTGCCTCGCGACGGCTTGATCGATCTCCCCCTCTACCGTCATCCTCGGGCTTGTCCCGAGGATCTGACCACGTTGCCACGAACGGGCGTTGGCAGATGCTCGGGACAAGCCCGAGCATGACGGCAGAAAAGCGAACTAATTAAAAAACATACACAGAAAGACCTTTAGCCCATGCCCACCGTTGCTCCTCTTGACCTTGAAGGCCACGTCGTCGCGACGCATTTTCTGGGCGATATTCCCATCTTTGCCACCGCCGCAGGCACGATCCACCGGCTGGATGGCGGCGAGAAAGTGACCGAGGCGCATCAAGGTCTGCTCACCTGCATCCGCGATCCTTACAGCGCTACGCTTCTGACCGGCGGTGAGGACGGCAAGGTCCAGCGCATCGGCCATGATGGTTCCGTGATGGAGCTTGCCCATGTGCCGCGCAAGTGGATCAGCGTCGTGGCTGGCGGCCCGCAGAATGCGGTCGCCTATGCCGTTGGTAAATCCAGCTTCGTGCGCCTGCAGGATGGCACCACCAAGGAATTCACCGAAGAGCGCACGGTGGAGGCGATTGCCTTTGCGCCGAAAGGTCTGCGCATTGCCGCTGCACGCTATAACGGCGTAACGCTGCATTGGGTCGCGACATCGGGTGATCCGGTCGATCTGGAATGGAAGGGCGCCCATACCGGCGTCACCTTCTCGCCGGACGGCAAGTTCCTCGTCACCTCCATGCAGGAAAACGCGCTGCATGGCTGGAAGCTGGATGCGCCTAAGGGTGCGGATGCCCGCCACATGCTCATGACCGGTTATCCCGCCAAGGTAAAATCCCTGTCGTGGTCCGCCAAAGGCAAGTGGCTCGCCTCTTCCGGCGCGCCTGCGGCCATCGTCTGGCCTTTCGCCAGCAAGGATGGCCCTATGGGCAAGGCGCCGCTTGAGCTCGGCACCCGCGCCAACATCATGGCGACCCACGTCGCTTTTCATCCTGCCGAAGACGTTCTCGCCATCGGCTTCATCGACGGCATGATCCTTGGCGTGCGTGTTGCCGATGGCAAGGAAGCCCTGCTGCGCCGCCCCGGCAAGGGCGCAATCACCGCCCTGTCCTGGAGTGCCACCGGCAAACTCCTCGCCTTCGCGTCCGAAGCGGGCGATTGCGGGATTGTCGATATTTCGGCTTAACTTTCAGCAATCGGCGGCAGAGGTGACGCAACAGCCGCCACCTCCGCGACCCTTCACCAGATCAGTTCCACCTGTGCCCGCCCATCGGAGGTACGCTCCGTCGTCCGTCCGCTACTGTCAACATTGCAGTGGACGCGTTGGCGAAAGGCGGAGAAGCTTTCGAACGTCACCACATCGACCGGATCATCGAAATGCAGTGTCAGACGAAAACGCTCCGGATCTCCGCCAAGCGATTGCACCCCGAGAATGGAGCCGGTGAAAGGCTGCGACAGATAATATCCGCTGATACGGGAGCCAAGCATATAGGGGTTGAACGGTGGTCGGTTGCCTAGCGCGGCATGAAGCGTGTTCCAGTCGCGATAGCCGTACTGGGCAGCGATCAACTCAAGCGAGCGGGCGTGGTTGATGCTCGTGCCCTCTTTCGTCAAGCTGGCGCGCAAGCGCTTTGCATGATCTTTCAGGGTCTCGATACTTGGCAATGTCGTCGTGTTCCGCATGGCGGCTCTCCTGTATCGGCATGTATCGTTCAGGAGGGGTCCGCATTACCGCCGAATACATGCCTGAAAGGAATGACCGTATCGGAATGAATATGAGAGATTTCACCAGAGCCCTGAGGGCTTGCGGACGGCCGGGACTCTCGCCCGTGCGAATTCCTTAACTGATAAGAGCCGCCCGGTCAAATAGCGGAATGCCTTCCTTCAAACGCAAAAAAGGGAGCCCTCCGCTCCCTTTCCGCATTCAACCATTTCAATCGCATCAACGGCGACGCTTCTTGCCGCAGCAGCGGTCGCGATCATTGCTGTTATGGTTGCCGATACCATCCACGGACGTATCGTTGCCGCTGAGAACGCCGGTCTTGTTGCCGTTCAGCAGGCTGTTATTGGACAGAAGCCCCTTCAGGCCAAGATTGACATTGGGCGATACATTGATGAGACCACCCTTGCTGCCACCACCAAGAAGACCGCCGAGCAGGCCGCCAGCATGTGCAGGGCCAAGCGAAGCAACGGTAAGAACAACGGTAGCGCAAGCGATTTTCGTAAGCATTTCTCTCTCCTCTGAGCTGTTGATCAACGCCGTCTGGCGTGACCGGACAGTACAATTAGGAGATTCTAATGCAAGCGCATGCTAATGTTATAATGAATTGTTAATATTAATATTCGCGAGTTTAATCAAATTGGAAGCGGCGGCGAAACAGCGCCAAGCGTCTCTTCCTTCAAGCCCCTTTCATAACCGTATGTGCCCTCAAAGCAAACTTTATTAACCATCTATATATAAGATATATCTCAATTAGTTATTGGAGATATCTATGCAGCTGCGTGTCGCGGTTATTCTTGCCGGTTGCTGTTTGACCAGCATACAGGCCCATGCCGAACCGCGTGTCAGCTACACTACCGAAGCCGGTTACGACACGAATTACTTCAGCGACACCAACAATGTCGGCGCTTTCAGCCTGCGCTCCACGCTCAGCTTCGAAGGCGAACTGGAGCGTGAGGAGACGAAATTCGGCTATTCCTTTAATCATCAGGAAGTTCTTGTGCCCCGCTATCGCTTTGCCGATGAGCATAATAGCTGGATCAATTTTTCCCTTTCTCAAAAGCTTTCCGACCGGCTGGAGTGGCAGATGCAGATGCGCGGCACGCGCAGCGATGCGGGGGATATATTCGAAAAGTCTTCTGAAGGCGTGATCGGCTTTCGCCAGCTGGATCACAAGCTGGATGTTTCATCCTCGGTTACTCTTGCAGCGCTCGGCGGCAGAAACTCGCTTGCCGCCAGCTACACGAGCCTGATGAAAGGCAAGGCGCGCTTCAAGATCGATGGCATACCGCCATTCCGCCTGGAGGCCAACGAAGCACTTCTCGGATTGAAGTTCAGCCATATCCGCGATCTTGCAGGCGGAGAGATAGGCGCGACTGTTGCTTACAATCAAAGCCTCGTTCCAGAAACGCAGCGAGACGACTACGGACGATACCCCGCCACCAACCTGCGTGGCTCCCTTGCCTTCGGTCGCAAGTTTGCAGACCGGTTGACGGTGCTTGCAGAAGCGGGGCTGACGACAATTTCAGGCGATGAGATTGGCAAGACGGTGGAGCGCACCCGGCCATATCTGCGCGCGGAAGCCGAATTGAAATTCAACGAAAACCTCTCACTCATCAGCGGCTATACGCAAGATTACGCCATCTACGACCTCGATGATGCGATAGCCGAATTCCAGCATCGCTGGAGGCTGGCGATGAAGGCAAAGCTGACGGAGCGCCTTGATGCCGATATCGCGCTGGAGCGGGCGCGCAGGGAATGGATCTATTATGATGACGAAACCATTGATCGGCGGCTCGTCGCGACCCTTGCCTTCGATGCTGGTAAAAGCAGAAAGCTTGAAGTGGAGTTCACCCGCCGCCTGAGTGACTCAATGGACCCGAACAACACATATTCGGGAAGCAGCATCGCGACACGATTTAGCGGCGCTTTTTGAGGTGGGGTAAAGAAAAGAAGCCGCGGTCTCCCGCAGCTTCTCATCCTGTTACATTTAGAACCGGTAGGTAACACCAGCACCAATCAGCCACGGATCAAGCTTGGCCTTGCCGCTGATTGGAACGTTGCCCATATCCGCGCTCCACTTGGTCTCCAGGAAAATCTTCTTCACGTCGAAGTTCACGCCCCAGTTCTTTGTGACCATGTAGTCGAAACCGACCTGAAGCGCTGCGCCGAAATCATTCTTCACATCCAGATTGGTGAAGTTACCCTTCTCGGACTGGTTATAGAACAGCGAGTAGTTCACACCCGCGCCCACATAAGGCTTGAAGGCACCGAAATCGGTGAAATGATATTGCAGCGTCAGCGTTGGCGGCAGCAGCCAGGTTTTGCCGACATCGATTTCGCCCAGCGCACCCGTGGTTTTGATCTTGGAAAATGTGGTGCCCAGAATAAGCTCGGCTGCGATGTTGTCGGTGAAGAAGTAGCTGATATCGAGTTCCGGGATCACCGTATCCGAATAGGCCAGACCTACACCCGGCGTACCATCGATAGAGCCGCTATCATGCGTCACCACGCCAAGACCGCGAACGCGAATCATCCACGGGCTGGAAGCGGCAATCGCCTCCTCCGCCGTTGGTGCTGGCGCAACCGCCGCGATATCTGCCGCAGAAGCCGCGACAGGTGCAGCGCAGCATGCGGCGGTGAACATAAGAATGGCTTTGCGAAATTTCGCGGACACGGGCTCTCTCCTTGATCTGTCATCAAGCGCGGTTCTTCCAGCTACCTTCTGACCCCCAGGAGGGCGCATGTACCTGCTCTCGCGCGCTTCCGTTCTTTAATAGCCAGCAAACGAGTTGCCGCTTTTGAGCCAGATCAAACGACAGAAATTATTGCTGCGACGCAAATAAAACCGAAGATGCATTGCAAGAAAAAACCGAGATTTAGTCAAAACTAATGAATGCAGCAGTTGAATATACGCAATTAATCGTAAATACATGATTTTGATTTAAGTATAGTTGAGAATAAGCGAAAATAAACGTTTCGACGTAACTTACCTTACGTCAACCAAAGCCAAGAGCGCGTTATGAAACTCTCGATTTCAGCAATCGTTACGGCAACCGGCATCGCGCTCGTCGCGGGGGTCATCCTGACGCTTCTCACAGGTGCGGAAGCACTGAACAGGCTTAAGGTGAACGGGCCGATCTACCAGCAGATCGTCGACAGCAAGGATTTGATAGCGGATATTTTGCCGCCACCGCTCTACGTCATCGAAACCTATGCGCTGGCCAATGAAAGCGCACTGCACCCGGATACGATTGCAGCCAACACGGCGCGAATTTCCGAGTTGAAGGCGCAATATCAGGAGCGGCGGGAATATTGGAAAGGGACCACGCTTCCGGCCAATCTAAAGGCAAAACTGCAGGACGACGTGCTGATAAAGGGAGACGCTTTCTGGAAGGAATTGGAGACCGGGGCTCTGCCCGCGCTCGCGTCTCAAGACGCTTCGAAAATCCTGGCTTCCATGACGGGTCTTCGGACCAGGTTTCATGCGCATGAAGAAGCGGTCAATCAGCTCGTGGATATGGGAAATATCTATGGCAAGCAGATGGAAACCTACGCGGCCTCCGAGACGAGCTTTCTCCAGACCGCCAGCTACAGCCTCTGCGCGATCCTGATTCTGCTCTGTATCGGCTCGACCCTGTTTCTCAGACGCCGGGCAATTCGCCCGCTTGTACAAATGACGTCGGCCATGACGAAGATGGCTGGCGGCGATCTCAAGGATGAACCGCCGCATCTCACCCGCGCCGATGAAATCGGTGCCATGGCCAAGGCACTTGCCGTTTTCCGCAACGCCGGCCTTGCCAAGGAGAGGCTGGAAGCGGAAGCGGAAGACAGCCGTATTCTCACCGAGCAGGAACGCGAGCAGCGCGAACGCGAAAGGTTGGCGGATGCGCAGGCTCTTCGTTTCGCCATAGAGCAGCTTGGAGGCGGCCTGAACCAGTTGTCCAACGGCAATCTAAGCCGCACGCTGGACAGGCCTTTCGATCCTCGCTTCGAGACTCTGCGAAGTGATTTCAATGCGTCTCTGGTAACGTTGCGCGCCACGCTTCAGGATGTACTATCGGAAACCGGCCTCCTGAACCATCAAGGCCAGGAAATGCGTGATGGCGCCAACAATCTTTCCCGCAGAACCGAGCAGCAGGCAGCGGCGCTCGAGGAAACTGCAGCAGCGCTGGAAGAAGTCACCTCCACCGTCAAGACCTCGGTCTCCCGCGTCGATGATACGCGCGATCTGGTGAAAGAGGCGCGCCGTTCCGCCGTTCACTCCTCCACCGTCGTCGGCAACGCCATCTCCGCCATGAACCGCATCGAAAGCGCATCCGGAGAGATCGGATCCATTATCGGTGTCATTGACGATATTGCCTTCCAGACTAATCTCCTCGCGCTGAATGCAGGTGTGGAAGCCGCACGCGCCGGTGAAGCCGGAAAGGGCTTCGCCGTCGTTGCCCAGGAGGTGCGCGAACTCGCCCAACGTTCGGCCAATGCCGCCCGCGAGATCAAGGGCCTGATCGGTAAATCGAGCGAAGAAGTCGCCGAGGGTGTGAACCTCGTCCAATCGACAGGTACGGCCTTGTCACAAATCGAGGAGGTCGTTTCCCGGATCGATCTCAACATCGACAGCATCGCCACCGCCGCCCGCGAACAATCCGTCGGCCTTCAGGAAATCAGCGCCAGCGTGAACAGCCTCGACCAGATGACCCAACAAAACGCCGCAATGGTGGAAGAAACCAATGCAACTACACAGGCGCTTGCAGACGCCGCAGTTTCACTGGCAACGTTGGTTGGCAGGTTCAATATCGATAGCAACGGTGGGGCTATTGAAAAACGGGCAGCATAAGTCACTTCAAGACCACTCGCTTTAAACGCACATATCCTCTGTTTCGCAAAGCAGAGGATATGCAAAGCAAATTATTGGATGCGGACTTCGCCTGACGCGCGTGAAATATCCTTAGGAAAACCTGCGGCCGCTTGCCACCAGCATGCCAGCGGCGCCATCGAGCCAGCCGGATTTTAGTTCGAGCGCCAGAAACCGTGAGCGTTCGAAGGGGCCGGGCATGACGAGGTGCTGGGTTTTCGAGGCGAAGAAGCCGAAGCGTTCGTAGTATGGTGCGTCGCCCACCAGCAGGATCGCGCCGTGGTCGCGGCGGGTTGCTTCGGCGATTGCTGCGCGCATCAGAGCGGAGCCAATGCCTTTGCCTTCATAGGCAGCATCGACGGCTAGGGGGCCGAGCAGCAGTGCTGCAACCGGGCGGCCTTCGCGGGAAACGCCTGCTTCCACGTTCCACAAACGAACGGTGCCGATCACATGGCCGTCCTCATCGCGGGCAACCAGTGCCAGACCTTCGGCGGGCACGCGGCCTGCGCGCAGCTTTTCGGAAGACTTGCGGCGGCGGCCCGGGCCCATGGCGCGGTCCAGCAGGTTTTCACGCGCGACGACGTCGCCAGCGTGCTCCGCTTCGATGTGAAAAGTCTGCGGCGTGAAGAATGCACGTACCGAATTGAGAACAGCGGCCATCCCGGCCTCCCGTCACCAAGCCGCCCACGAAAGCGGCACCCGAATGAAACAATGTCGCGCAGAAACAGCGAGCGAGCCTGCGATAACGACATGCGATAGAAGAATGCGAAGAGCCGTTCCGGCCCGTTTCAGCTCACGTTTTCCCTCGGCTGGACAGAGGTGCGGCAAGCAGGGTTTGCGCCTGAACGAAGCTTCGCGCAGGCCGGAACGGAAGATCCGGGAGAAAACCGCCCGCCCCAGACGGACGGCACACTCACTCAGATCGCTTTTAGGTTAGATCACGTAGGCCTTCAGCGGCTCGAAACCGTTGAACGCGACCGCCGAATAGGTGGTCGTGTAGGCGCCCGTTCCTTCGATCAGAACTTCGTCGCCGATGGTCAGAGAGACCGGCAGCGGGTACATGTTCTTCTCGTACAGCACATCGGCGCTGTCGCAGGTCGGACCGGCCAGAACGCAAGGCTCCATCGCATCCTGATCGCGCGTGGTGCGGATCGGGTAGCGGATGGCCTCGTCCATGGTTTCGGCCAGACCGCCGAACTTGCCGATGTCGAGGAACACCCAGCGGTGGTTGTCGTTGTCGGACTTGCGGGAGACGAGAACGACTTCCGCCTTGATGACACCGGCATTGCCAACCATGCCACGACCCGGCTCGATGATGGTCTTCGGAATCTGGTTGCCGAAGTGCTTGCGCAGCGCGTTGTCGATAGCCTGACCGTATTCTTCAGCGGCAGGAACGTCGCGAAGATACTTGGTCGGGAAACCGCCGCCCATATTGACCATCTGCAGGTGAATGCCCTGCTTGGCAAGGGAAGCGAAGACGCGCTTGGCATCGCCAACGGCTGCATCCCATGCGTCGAGGTTCATCATCTGCGAACCGACGTGGAAGGAAACGCCGTAGGATTCCAGGCCCAGCTGATGAGCATAAACGAGAACATCGACAGCCATCTGCGGCACGCAGCCGAACTTGCGGGAAAGCGGCCATTCGGCACCTTCGCCATCGGTGAGAACACGGCAGAATACGCGGGCGCCGGGGGCTGCACGGGCAACCTTCTCGACTTCTTCATGGCTGTCCACGGCGAAGAGATCGATGCCGAGCGCGTGAGCGCGGGCGACATCGCGTTCCTTCTTGATGGTGTTGCCGAAGGAGATACGGTCGGACGTTGCGCCAGCATCGAGCGCCATCTGGATTTCAGCCACGGAGGCGCAATCGAAGTTGGAGCCGAGGCCGGCAAGCAGCTTCAGGATTTCAGGAGCCGGGTTTGCCTTGACGGCATAATAGATCGCGCTGTTGGGCAGAGCATGCCGGAAGGCGTGGAAATTGTCGCGCACGACATCGAGATCGACCACGAGGCAGGGACCTTCAGGACGTCGGGTATTGATGAAGTCGAGGATGCGTGCAGTCGTCATCGGTGTGTTCCCTAACTTGATCTGGCTCCGGAAAATTCCGGAGGACAAAGAACGCTCGAGCTATGCGGAGACGAATCAGCCGGTGGAGGCGCAGATTCATTCGCACATGCTCGAGGCATGAATGTGAACAACGCCCTGCCAGGAGCATTATTCGGCTTTGTCTGCCATGGGATTGGAGGGAATCATACCCAACCGCACTTACGGCAATGATGGTGTGCCTCTTCAGTACCCCGGCTGATGGAAAGCCGGCAGAGAACCAGAAAGGCCCGCACCGTCGTTGCTTCGTATGTCCTCGCATTTTCCGGTTGGCCGGAATAGCGACTGGAGGGGTTAGTTCCAGGTACCTTACCGATTTCCTCACCACATCGAGGGTCGGCGGACACACATGGGCACGTGCGACTTTGGGCAAGTCGGGAGATAAGAATATTCGCCGTCATAATCAAGAGGATTTTTTCACCAAAGCGAGGATTTTTTCAGCAGCAATTTCCTTATTGAACAAGGGTTCCCGAGTGTTCAATAATATGAAACGAACAGGAGATTCTGATGGACACGCTGACCCGTATTCGCGCTTTTATCGATGTCGTCGAAGCGGAGGGTTTTTCTGCCGCCGCGCGCAAGACCGGACGCTCCAAGGCGCTTCTGTCCAAATATGTGCGCGAACTGGAAGATGATCTCGGCGCGCTGCTCCTCAACCGCACCACGCGGCAGTTTTCGCTGACCGAAGCCGGGCACACCTATTACCGCACAGCATCCGATATTCTCAAAGAGATCGACAATCTTGCAGACCTCGTGCGTGAAAAGAATTCAGACCTGAAGGGCAAGTTGCGGCTTTCTGTGCCGCGCACCTTTATCGATGCGGATGTGGGCCAGAGCCTGATCGATTTCGCCAAGGAGAACCCGGAACTCTCCATGGAAATCGTTGCCGACGACCGGTTCGTGGATCTGATCGAGGAAGGTTTCGACCTTGCCATTCGAATCACCAAGCTGGAGGATTCCGGTCTGATTGCCCGCAAGCTTTCAGATTTTCGCGTCCACGCGGTGGCGACGCCGGATTTCGTGGATCGTTACGGTCCGCTGACTTCGCCGCAGGATTTGGGCAAAGTACCCTGTATCATCGATACCAATTCGCGGTTCCAGAACCACATTCGCTATTTCGAACCCGGCGGCGGCACGAATTCGGTGGCGACCAGCGGGCCCATCGAGGTCAACAGCCCGCAGGCGACGTTGCGCGCTGCGCGCTCCGGCCTTGGCGTTGCCATCGTCCCGGACTTCATTGCAAAACCGCATATCCAGTCCGGCGAACTCGTTACCCTGTTCGATGAATTCATCTCGCGTGACAGGGGCATTTACGCGGTTTATCCGCACCGCCGCTATCTGCCCGCCAAGGTGCGCAGCTTCGTCGACTATCTTTCGAACTGGTTCCGAAAGAACGCCTGATAAGGCTCCAGCGTCGAAATTCAGTCCCAATTTGTTATAGAGTAACCACCAGATTCGTCTCCCAGATACGTCCCGAGGACAAACCGCGCCCATGAAAAAACTGCTTCTGCCTCTGGCCGCGTGTGCCTCAGCCTGCCTTGCCCCCGTCGCTGCCTTCGCCCATCCGCACATTTTTGCCGAAGCGCGGATGGAAATCATTGAGGGTGCGGACGGCAATGTTCAGGAAATACGCAACATCTGGCGCTTCGATGAGATGTTTTCGGCAAGCGTGGTGCTGGATTACGACAAGAACAGCGATGCGAAGCTGGACAAGGAAGAGCTGGCCGAAATCGGCACGACGGTACATGAGTCGCTCGCCGAATATTCCTATTACACCTTCATCACCCAGAACGGCGCGCAGGTGGATTTTGCCAAGCCCGACGCCATTCATGTGGATTACAAGGACGGTCAGATCCTGATGTTTTTTTCGGTGAAGCCGAAAAAGCCATTGGCTGTCAAAGGCACGCTGACGTTCGGTGCGTGGGACCCGACCATGTACACGGCTATCGATTTCGCCAAGGATACCGACCTCGTGGTCAAGGGCACGCACCTTGCCGCCTGTAAACACAAGGTTATCCGCCCCGATCCGGACGAGATCATTTCACAGAACCAGAGCAGCCTGACGGACGCCTTCTTCAACGACCCGACCGGCACCGACATGACGAAACTCTTTGCAACGCGGCTGGAGTTGAAATGTTGAGGGTGTACTCAAGGCGGAAGCACCGGAATGAGGGGTGGCAGGCTTTCACCACTCTGGTCATCACCGCCGTCACTCTCCTCCTCGCTACCCTCACCGCCGCCCACGCCCAATCCCCCCTCGGCATCGGCTCCGCCGAACCTTCCATTTCCGTTGGCGGACCGCTTGCTCCGCTGTTTCAATGGATCAACGTCCACCAGCAAACCTTCTACCGTGCGCTGACCGCGGCCTTGCGGGCCATGCGGGAGGACCCCTTTGCGCTGACATCATTGATCGGCCTGTCTTTCGCCTACGGCGTCTTTCACGCCGCAGGCCCCGGCCACGGCAAGGCGGTCATCTCGTCTTACATGATTGCCAATGAGACACAGCTGAAACGCGGAATTCTGATTTCCTTCGTCTCGGCCCTGATACAGGGATTGGTTGCCATCGCATTGGTGGGAGCCGCCTATTTCATCCTGCGCGGAACCTCGATCACCATGACGAAAGCGACGCAGGCGATGGAAATCGCAAGCTTCGCCATGGTCGCGATCTTCGGTGCCTGGCTGCTGTTTCGCAAAATCTGGAGCCTGGTGCGTCAACGACAAGCCAGCCCCACCCCTGCATTGAACACCTCAAGCGTCTCGCCTTCCGGCGCAATTGCCTCCAGCACAGGCCTCACCTTCAACGCCCGCGAAGACGCATCGTCCTCCGTTCTCAAAAGCAGGGAAGACCAGCTTCCGCGCCGAACGGGCATGGGCACAGGCCTACGCTTTCAGGGCCAGCCGGTCTTTGCCGATCACGCGCAGAGCGGCAGCGGAGATATATGCGATGCCTGCGGTAAGGCACATGCGCCCGATCCCTCGCTTTTCCAGTCACGCAAGTTCAGCTTAACCGAAGCCTGGTCGGCCATCATCGCGGTAGGGCTTCGCCCATGCTCGGGCGCCATCATCGTCATGAGCTTTTCCGTGTTGAATGGCCTGCTGCTCGGCGGAGTTCTCTCTGTGCTGGCAATGTCAATCGGCACCGCCATCACCGTGTCGATGCTGGCCATCCTCGCCGTGAAGGCGAAAGACGTAGCTGTGCGGCTGGCCGGTTCCGGCAGCACCAAAGCCTCACGCATCACCCACGGCATCGAAATCGCAGGCGCGCTTTTCGTGCTCCTGATGGGGCTCGCTTTGCTGGGTGCTTCGTTGCAGGCCTGAGCCCTCAGCGCCCCCGCCGCTGGTGCCGTGCCCTTAACCAGAAGACCATGAAGAATGCCAGAACGGCGACGATGTCGAAGGCGACTGCCAGCCAGACGGAATAGTTGTTTGCCAGCCAGAGCGTCACGATTGGCATGATGTAGAACAGCAGGCCGAAGCCGAGGATGATGGCGAGGGCGGCCAGCGCCGCCGATTTGGTGGTGCCGGTCATGCCTTGCCTCCTGCGGAAAGTTCAGCGCGGATGTCTTCGAGCTTGCGTTTCTGCAATCCGTCTGTGCCGAAATTATCCTCAGAGAGCCAATTCTCGAAGGCTTTGCGGATCAGCGGCCATTCGCTGTCGATCATCGAGAACCATGCGGTATCGCGGTTCTGTCCCTTGGAAATCATGTGCTGGCGGAAAACGCCTTCGAAGGTGAAGCCGTAGCGTTTCGCGGTTGCCTTGGAAGGTTCGTTTTCATTGTGGCATTTCCACTCGTAGCGGCGATATCCAAGATCATCGAAGACATGCCTGGCCATGAGGTAATGCGCTTCGGTCGCCAGCGGCGAACGCTTCATCTTCGCGCCATGCGCCACGGAGCCGACTTCCACGACGCCGTTTTTGGGGTCGGGCCGCATATAGGTGGCCATGCCGACGACCTCGCCGGTGGCGTTCTCGATGAATACCAGAGTGACCCAGGAAAAACTCTTGGCCATGCCTTCGATCCAGTCGCTGAATGAAGCAGCGTGGGGAAAGGGCTCGTTCGGGAAATATTTGATCAACTCGTTGGTGCCGACACCGCCCAGCGCTTCCCACAGAGCATCCTGATGTTGCGCGCGATCAAACGGCACGGCGGTAACGAACCGGCCTTCGAGCGTTACCGGCATCGGTGCCGGACATCCTTTGAACTGGCTGAGATCGCGCATTTTTCCTCCCATGCTTGGCTGCGCATAGGAATAGGTCAGCCATCCATCAAAGACAACCGACCCCTCACATGGAATATTGTGATCGATCAGACCTTCGCTGCCGAAACGGTCGCCTCGATGTGATCCACCAACGCATCCGGCAGGCCAAGCCGTCCGGCCAGCAGATCGAGATAACCGCGCTCGGCGCGGCTGTCGGGCTCTATGGTGAGGCGAGAGGCGGTGTAGATTTCGACCTTCTGCTCTTCCGTCCGGGCCGCAGCAACCAGCGTGTCGATATCGAGAGGATCGGCCAGTTCCTTTTCGATAAAGGCTTCCGCCTCATGGTCGAGACCGGAGACCTTGACCTTTTCCATGATATGCGCGCGCTCGGAGGCATCGATATGACCATCCGCTTTAGCAGCGGCAATCATGGCCTGCACCAGCGTCAGCGCGAAGCTGTTGGAAAGCGCGGGAGACTGTGGGTGAAAGGGAGAATCGGCTGGCGGCGGCAGCAATTCCTGCGTCGGCTGCGGCTGCGGGGCGGCCTGCGGCGCCTTGCCGGACTGGTAGTTCTTGTAGGCAAGGTAACCGAGCCCGGCGATAGCGGCAATGCCGCCAACGGCTGCCGCGTTACCGGCAAGTTTGCGGCCCGTTTTAGTGCCGAGAAGGGCTGCGGCAAGCGCCCCGGTCTTCATCGGATTGTTCTTTGCGATCTCCGAAACCTGTCCGGCCCTGTCACGAACGCTTCCAGAAAGACCCGGCACCTGCGAACCCAGAAACTGGTCCAGAAGCTTCTTGGCGTCGAACATATACATCTCCTGTTTCGATCAATCTCGAAACAGGAGATAGGAAGCAGAGGAACGATTACAAATGGCGGACCTGTTCACGCCGTCGTGAACAGGCTGAACACCTTAACCGCGAAGCGCTGCCGCTTCCGCCGCAAGCTTGGTGATGCCTGCCCAGTCGCCCGCAGAAATCAGTTCCTTCGGCGCGACCCACGAACCGCCGACGCAGACCACATTCGGCAGCGAGAGGTAATCCCTGGCGTTCTTCAAAGAAACGCTGCCCGTGGGGCAGAACACCGTGCCCGCGAGCGGTGAAGAGAGCGCCTTGAGATAAGGCGCGCCACCGGCCTGTTCTGCAGGGAAGAATTTCAGAACCTTATAGCCCGCATCGCGCAGAACCATGACTTCGCTTGCCGTGGCCGCACCTGGCAGAAGCGGAACATCGGAGCCTTCGGCAGCATCCAGCACGCTTTTGTTCACACCGGGGCTGACGATGAAGGTGGAGCCTGCATTGGCAGCCGCTTCGAAATCCCTGGCGTTGAGAATGGTGCCAGCACCCACATGCGCGCCTTCCACCTCGGCTGCAACGGCGCGAATGGCATCCAGCGCGACAGGCGTGCGCATGGTGATTTCGATGGCTTTCAGGCCGCCTTCCACCAGAGCACGCGCAAGAGGAACAGCGGAAGCAACATCTTCAACGATGAGAACCGGCACCACCGGCTGAAGTTTCAGAATGGAAAGAAGCTTCTCGGAATCCTGGGCCATGGCGATATCTCCGGTCGTTGAATCGATTGAAATTGCGGCCATCAATTACCCCGCAAACAAATCCCTGTCGAGGCAAAAGCAACGAAATCGTTCTTATTGCTTTTTCATGACAAGCTCTTACTCTACCTTCCCGCAAAACCTTACAGGGTGTTGAATGGCCAAAGAAATCGAACGCAAGTTCCTGGTTCGCAATGATGACTGGCGCCGCGAGGCGACCTCCAAGACACCCTTTCGCCAAGCCTATATCGCATCTATGGACGACCGTTCCCTGCGCGTGCGCATCAAGAACGGCAGCGATGCCATTTTGACGGTCAAGATCGGCACCAGCGCACTGGTGCGCGATGAATATGAATATTCCATTCCGCTCGATGATGCAGAGGAACTGCTGGGAGCCGCGCTCGGCATCGTGATCGAGAAGACCCGCTATACGGTGGATCATGAAGGCTTCGTCTGGGAGATCGATGTCTTCGAAGGCAGTTATAAGGGTCTCGTCGTCGCCGAAGTGGAGATGAACGACGAGAGGGACCGTCCCGCGCTTCCCTCATGGATCGGCCCGGAAGTAACCGGGGACCGGCGCTATTCCAACCAGCATCTGGCCATGGATGATTTGAGCGGGGAGCTTTGCCATGTCCTTCAGGCTTGATCCCGCTCGCGGCTTTGTCGAGGAGGTGAAGCGCGTCGGTCTGGAACTGATCGATGACGCCATCGCTCTCCTGAAGGACCAGCCGAACGGCACGCATGAGGCGGTGCATGATGCCCGCAAGAAATTCAAGCGTATCCGCGCGCTCTATCGTTTCCTGCAAAAGGAAGCGCCGGATTTCCGCGCGCAGGAAAATGTCCGCTTCCGCGATATCGCCCGGTCACTCTCTGCTGCGCGCGACGCGGCGGCATTGGTGGAGACCATCACCTATCTTGAAGGTTTCAGCCAGACGGAGGCGGAACGCGATGCGCTGGCTTCCGTTCATCGCACTCTCAGCGACAGGCGCGATGCAGCCACCCATGATGAGGGTGATCTACCCCAGCGCATAAAAGACGCCATCGCCGATTGTGAAGAAGGCAGGCAGGCTCTTATCGACCTCTCCATGCCGCATGGCAGGAAAACGGCGCGCAGGATGATCGAGAAGACCTGGACAAAACAGCGCCGCAAAGCGCTGCATGCACTCGGCCTCTGCCAGTCGGAAGCGCATGACGAGCATTTCCACGAATTGCGGAAGAGCGGGCAGGTTTACTGGATGCATCTGGCGCTTCTGCGCAAGATCTGGCCTTCCGCCATGAGGGCCAAGAAGGTTCAGGCAAAACATCTGGTCAAGCTGCTCGGTCATGAACATGATCTTTCGGTTCTTGCAGCCTTCGCGGATCGCGAGCCCGAGCGCTTTTCCGGCGCAGAGACACTCGCGCTCCTCCTGAACGCCATCATCGACCGGCAGCAGGCTTTGCGCGAAGAGAGCTTGCAACTGGCGGAGCACGTCTTTGCCGAGACGGCACATGGTGAAAGCGAAATCGTCGGCCTGCTGTGGAAGCACGCAGCACGCTAGGGCCGCTGCTGACGGACGCAGGCGAATTGACGATTTTCAAAACTTTGCGCAGCCCTTGTTTTCCAGCGGAATAAGATTGCAAGCGGACGCGTCACGCTGTATTTCAGCGGCCATGACCGACACCTCTGCACAATCCCGCCCGGACGCCACAGCCGGAGCCAATAGCGATTTCCTGGTGGCAGCGCTTTATCACTTCGCCCGCTTCCCGCGGTTCGAGAGCGTGCGCGAGCCGCTGTTCAGGCTGTGTCAGGAAAACGGAGTGAAGGGAACGCTGCTTCTGGCCGCCGAGGGTATCAACGGCACCATTGCAGGCACGGATGCGGGCATCGATACCGTGCTCTCCTGGCTGCGCGCACAGCCGGAATTTGCCGGTCTGGAGCACAAGGAAAGTCGCGCTTCCAAAATGCCTTTCGTGCGCATGAAGGTGAAGCTGAAGCAGGAAATCGTCACGATGGGCGTGGCCGATATCGATCCAAACAAGATCGTCGGCACCTATGTCGACCCAAAGGACTGGAACGAGCTGATCTCCGATCCAGACACGATCCTCATCGATACGCGCAACGATTACGAAACCGCCATCGGCGTGTTCAAGGGCGCGGTCGATCCGCAGACCAAGACGTTTCGCGAGTTTCCCGATTGGGTGAAAAACAATCCCGGCCTGCACAACAAGCCGAAAATCGCCATGTACTGCACCGGCGGCATCCGCTGCGAAAAGGCCACCGCTTTCATGAAAGAACAGGGCTTCGATGAGGTTTATCACCTTAAAGGCGGCATCCTGAAATATTTGGAAGAAGTGCCGGAAGAAGAGAGCCTGTGGGAAGGCGCCTGCTTCGTCTTTGACGAGCGCGTCTCGGTCGTTCACGGCCTTGCCGAAGGCGACCACAAACTCTGCCACGCCTGCCGCAACCCGATCACGGATGAAGTGCGCCTTTCGCCGAAATTCGAAGAGGGCGTCTCCTGCCCCAGCTGCTACGACGAGCGCACGGAAGAAGACCGCCAACGTTTCCGCAACCGCCAGAAGCAGATCGATATCGCCAAGAAGCGTGGCGAGAAGCATATCGGGCGGTAGTGAACGGAGTCACAGGCTCGTCAGCGCAGCAGCTTCTTAAATCAAGTACGTGTAGTCGCCCAGCGACCTAATTGGGCTTCCCATCCTGGTGAGCCGGAGTAGCGCCCGGCCTCACCCCGGTCTTCCGTTATGACCCCTCGGTCCGCCGCCACAGGTCAAATTCGACCGCGCTATTACTCCATCAATCGCTGGAAAAGAATGGCACATACACCCACCGCGTCATCCTCGGGCTTGACCCGAGGATCCACAACCGTTTGATTTCGTTGATGGCGATGGATCCTCTGCTAAAGGCCACTGCTGTGCAGTTGAGATTTATGGACTTGGTATAAGATATTGCATTTCGTTTTTTATACTCTTTACGAATTCGCACCCGCCAGTGCAACGCTGGCTTTGAATGTAGCAACGGCAATCCCCACTTCTGTCATCCCGGACTTGATCCGGGATCCAGCCAGACCAAGTCCTTGGTCTGAAGGACTTTTTTTGCCGCGCAGACGCGCGTCTGCTTGACCCCGCATCGAGTGCGGGGTGACGGGTGAGAGCTGTTCTCGCCTCAAACCAACCTATCTATTTAAACCGGACAGCAGTGGCTCAAGGCCGAGGATAACGCGGTGGGTTTGGCGATGGTGTCTACGAATATCTACGCCTGCGCCTAAAGTCGCACCGAGGACCAGAATATGCGTGGAATGCGTAATGTCTGAATCATTAAACCGGACAGCGGTGAGGGAAGTGCGATTGTGACGCCGAAGGCGCGTTAACCGCCCCTCAACCCTCAAGCCACTTCTGACAAACGCGCGTCCGTTGAATCAACGTTATTACTCTTACACTCAACGAGCACACTAAATTCGCTAACACAGTACAGGCCACGGCCACGTTTAGTAATGAGGTACGTACATCATTTTCTGATTTACGTACCTCAAATTCTCCTCTATGACGTTGCGCGGGAGGATGCATGAAGCCGACAGTTCACGATATTGCTTCGAAAGCAGGCGTCAGCCTCGCCACCGTCGACCGGGTGATCAACCTGCGTCCGGGCGTGCACGCGTCGACCCGCGCCAAGGTGGAAGCGGCGATTTCCGAGCTGGGTTACGTGCGCGATATAGCAGCCGCAAATCTTGCCAAGGGGCGCTCTTACGCGCTTGTTTTTATTCTTCCCAACAACGACAATTCCTTCATGGCGGGTCTTCGTGCCGAGGTTCGGGCGGCGGCCTCGCGGTCTTATCTGGAGCGCACCTCCATCCGCATCATCGAGGTGCCACCCTTCGATGCGGCGGCGCTGACACAGGCGCTGGACGTAGCGCGGCTGGAAAAGCCTTCCGGCGTTGCCTTCGTCGCCATCGATTCAGAAGACGTTGTGGAGGCCGCCGACCGGCTGGCCGATAGCGGCGTGGCGGCGGTAACGCTGGTCTCCGATCTGACCGGCTCGAAGCGCGATCATTTCGCAGGCGTCGATAACGCTGCTGCGGGGCGCACGGCGGGTAGCCTCATGGGCCGCTTTCTGCCGAAGAGCAAAGCCGAGATTGCCGTTCTGGCGGGCTCCATGCTAGTGAAGGATCACCGCGAGCGTCTGGCCGGTTTTCAGTCCGTGATCGAAGCGGAGTATCCACATCTCAACATCCTGCCGGTTCTCGAAGGCCGGGATGACTCTGACATGGTGGCGGAGCTCGTGGCGCAATGCCTCGCGCAGCACCCGCATCTGGGTGGGCTCTACAGCCTCGGCGCTGGCAATCGCGGCCTCATCCGCGCGCTGAAATCAACCGGCTCGAAACCTTGCGTGATCGCCCATGAACTTAATGACACCACGGCAACGGCCCTTCGCGAAGGCGTCGTGGACGCCGTGCTGAACCAAGATGCGGGCCATGAGGTGCGCAGCGCCATCCGCGTACTGAAGGCGCGTGCCGATGGCCTCACCGTCATCGAAGCGCAGGAGCGCATCCGTATCGACATATTTCTGAGGGATAATCTCCCTTGAATGCAATCTGAACTGGAGAACAGCATGTATCTTGGTCTCGATCTCGGAACATCCGGCGTGAAGGCGCTGCTTATCGACGGCGATCAGAAGATCATCGGCTCGGCCAATGGCTCGCTGGAGGTCTCGCGCCCGCATTACGGCTGGTCGGAGCAGGACCCTGCCCACTGGATCAAGGCGACGGAAACCGCAATCGCGGGCCTCAAAGCCAAGTTCCCGAAAGAGCTTTCCGCCGTCAAAGGAATAGGTCTTTCCGGCCAGATGCACGGCGCAACGCTGATCGATGCCGCAGGCGATGTGCTTCGCCCCTGCATCCTGTGGAACGACACGCGCTCCTACGCCGAAGCCGCGAAGCTCGATGCCGATCCACGCTTTCGCAAGATCACCGGCAATATCGTCTTCCCCGGCTTCACCGCGCCGAAGCTGGTCTGGGTTGCCAATAACGAGCCGGACATCTTCTCCAAGGTGGCCAAGGTTCTGCTGCCGAAGGATTACCTGCGTCTCTGGCTGACGGGTGAATATATTTCTGAAATGTCCGATTCTGCTGGCACCTCATGGCTGGATACCGGCGCACGCAAATGGTCGCCGGAATTGCTGGAAGCGACCGGCCTCAGCGAAGATCACATGCCGTCACTGGTGGAAGGGACGGATGAGGCGGGAACCTTGCGTTCCGAACTGGCTTCCGCATGGGGCATTTCCGGCAAGGTCTTCATAGCAGGCGGCGCGGGCGATAACGCGGCGTCTGCCTGCGGCATGGGCACAGTGTCGGAAGGCCATGCCTTCGTTTCGCTCGGCACATCTGGCGTGCTCTTCGCTGCCAACGCTTCCTACCTGCCGAAGCCGGAAAGTGCGGTTCACGCCTTTTGCCACGCGCTGCCCAACACATGGCACCAGATGGGCGTTATTCTTTCGGCTACCGATGCGCTCAACTGGTATTCCGGCATTGCAGGCAAGTCCGCTGCCGATCTGACGAGTGAACTGGGCGACGAACTCAAGGCACCAACCGGCGTCACCTTCGCGCCCTATCTCTCCGGCGAGCGCACGCCGCACAACGACGCCGCCATTCGCGGTTCCTTCATCGGACTGTCGCATGAGAGCGACCGCAAGGCGCTGACGCAAGCCGTGCTGGAAGGCGTGACCTTCGCCATCCGGGACAATCTCGAAGCCCTGAAATCCGCAGGCACCTCCATCTCCCGCGTCACCGCCATCGGCGGCGGTTCCCGTTCTCGCTACTGGCTGGCCTCTATTGCCACCTCGCTTGGCGTGCCGGTGGATATTCCGGCGGAAGGCGATTTCGGCGCGGCCTTCGGTGCGGCACGTCTTGGTTTGATTGCAGCAACGGGTGCTGATCCGGTCGGCGTCTGCACGCAGCCGGAGACGGAGGAGACGATTGAGCCGGTCGCTGCGTTGAGCGGGGCCTATGAGGAGGCTTACGGGCAGTATCGGGCGCTTTATCCGGCGATCAAGCCACTTTCGCATTAGGGGTTGCGGGTGGGCTTACCCCCCTCTGCCCTGCCGGGCATCTCCCCCACAAGGAGGGAGATTGGCTGGGCTCGCTGACGCCACTTCAATTTCGACCTCAGCTTTGACCGAGAGGTTGCCACAGATCGATCTCCCCACCTGTGGGGGAGATGTCCGGCAGGACAGAGGGGGGTGAGCCACACCCGCCAGCACCTGCAAACCACGTAACACCAAAGGGAGAACCACACATGAGCACTGGATTTTTCGGCGATATCGCCAAGGTCAAATATGAAGGCCCTGATAGCACCAACCCGCTGGCCTTCCGCCATTACAACCCGGACGAAATCGTTGCGGGCAAGCGCATGGAAGATCACCTGCGTTTCGCCGTCGCTTATTGGCATTCCTTCGCATGGGAAGGCAGCGATCCCTTCGGTGGCCGCACCTTCGACCGTCCGTGGTTCGGCGATGAGATGTCCAAGGCCAAGCTGAAGGCCGATGTCGCCTTCGAGATGTTCAGCCTGCTCGGCGCGCCTTACTATTGCTTCCACGACGCGGATGCGCGTCCCGAAGGCAAGACTTTTGCTGAAAGCACCAAGAACCTTAACGAAATCGTCGATTACCTCGCACAGAAGCAGGAACAGACCGGCGTCAAGCTACTCTGGGGCACCGCCAACCTGTTCTCCAACCGACGCTTCATGTCGGGCGCGTCTACCAATCCGGACCCGGATGTGTTTGCCTATTCCGCTGCCACCATCAAGACCTGCATGGATGCCACGATGAAGCTCGGCGGCGAGAACTACGTTCTGTGGGGCGGTCGTGAAGGCTATGAAACGCTACTCAACACCGATCTGAAACGCGAATTCGACCAGATGGCGCGCATGCTGCACATGGTAGTCGAATATAAGTACAAGATCGGCTTCAAGGGCACGATCCTTGTCGAGCCGAAGCCGCAGGAGCCGACCAAGCACCAGTATGATTATGACGTCGCGACCGTCTATGGCTTCCTGAAAAAATACGGCCTCGAAAACGAAGTGAAGATGAACATCGAGCAGGGCCACGCCATTCTCGCCGGTCACACCTTCGAGCATGAGCTGGCGCTGGCCAACACGCTCGGCATCTTCGGTTCCATCGATATGAACCGTAACGATTACCAGTCCGGCTGGGATACCGACCAGTTCCCCAACAATGTACCGGAAATGGCGTTGGCCTATTATCAGGTCCTGCAGGCAGGCGGCTTTACCACCGGCGGCACCAATTTTGACAGCAAACTGCGCCGCCAGTCTCTCGATCCGCAAGACCTGCTGATCGGCCATATCGGCGGCATGGATTGCTGCGCCCGTGGCCTGAAGGCGGCGGCGAAGATGGTGGAAGACGGTGCACTGTCCAAGCCACTGGCCGAGCGTTATGCCAAGTGGGACGACGCCGAAGCCCAAAAGATGCTGCGCGGCGAATACAAGCTGGAAGAAATTGCAGCGAGGGTCGAGCGCGATAACATCAACCCTGAACCGAAGTCCGGTCGTCAGGAATATCTGGAGAATGTGGTCAACCGTTACGTTTAACGGTTCCCATTCTCCTCATTCCTGTCCTTGTGACAGGAATCCAGTCAGCCCAAGTCCTTGGGCTGAGAAAAGCCTTGTGGTTGCAACGTCGCCAAGTCCGGAAACGTCATCCTCGGCCTTGTTGTAAAGACCGGACACATCCCTGACAGATGTTCGGAGACATCCCTGACAGTGCGGCCTAGCTTTCAAGGTTGATTTTTGCGACCTGGGTTGCGCCGAAGAAGACGCCGTAGAGGCCTGTGCGGTTGAGGGATCGGATGGCCAGGCGTTCGTTTCTGAAGGCGTTCGGCACCCGCCAGGTCTTGCCCTTGAAGCTGACATAGCCCTTGGTCGAACTGACGCAGCGAACGATCTCGCTTCTGTCGTAGATGGGCTCTGGAAGCTGGTTGGGAAATGCACGTGAGGAAGGCCGATAGCGGCTTGCGGGCACGGCCATGCCGAGCGCTTCGTGCGGGCGATGGTGATTGTAGATACGGCGCCAGCGGTCGAACGCTTTTTGGGCGTGGGCCTGATCCAAGAGCGTTGTGAAGTCCGTCACTTCCGCCTTGAGACTACGATGAAACCGTTCGTTCTTGCCACGACCCTGCGGATGATAAGGCCGGGAATGGATCAATTCGATGCCAAGCTTCAACAGCCAGACCCGCAGCCGCGTCCATTGATTGGGCACGCCCGCACCCCATGGATTGCCATTGTCGCAGTAAATGGCCATCGGCATGCCATAGCGACGAAAGATCGCCTCCAGCCTGGCCCGAACGGTCTCCAGCTGCTCGTTGGGGCAGGCTTCGATGGCAATGGCGAAGCGGGAGTGGTCATCGATGATGGTTAGGGGATAGCACCAGTTGCCACAGGCCATCTGGATGCGCCCTTTGAAGTCCATTTGCCAGAGGAGGTTGGGCGCCTCGCGCTCGAAGCGACCGTTTGCCATGCGCTCACTCGGTCGCGCCCCGATCCTGCCATGGCGGGAAAGAACGGCATGCACGGTGGAGACGCAAGGCGGCTCCATACCAAGGTCGCGCATTCGCCTTGCGATCTTGCGGGCACCCCAGGCCGGGTGCTCGTCACGAATATCGACGACACTGCGCTCCAGATCATCGGGGGTTCGAAAAGGGCTTGAATGCGGACGACGGGAGCGATCCTGCACGGTCTCTCCCGCCTTTGCCCGCCGCAGCCAAAGATACCCCGTCTGCCGACTGATGCCGAAACGCTTGGACAAAGCCGAAACATTGGCCCCCTCCAACGACGCAAGCATCACAAATTCGCTTCGCTGATCCACGACAGACACCTCCCGCCAAGCCATCCCGACCTCCTTTGCCACAGAGCAAAACTGTCAGGGATGTCTCCGAACATCTGTCAACTATGTCTCAAGGCTGTACACTTGTGCCGAGGATAAGATGTCCGAGCAACGACGCTCGGGCGCAAGCAGCAATCCCTCACCTAGAAAATCTACGACTTAGCTAAAGCTAAGATCGTGATTTTCTTTCCTCTCCCACAAGGGGAGAGGTACCCAGCCGCTCCCGCTTCGTTCCCCATCGACCGCGAAGATACCGTAGAACGGTGCGGCGTCTTATCTCTCCCCCATCATCCTGAGCCTGCCGAAGGAGTGGGAGAGAAAGCGATTTCAACATCTTAGCCACAGGCTAAGTGTTAGAAATCGCAAGTGAGGGGTTTGCCCCGGACTCGAGTTCTTTTGTAAAAAGTGCCGTCGTGACAGGTCCGGCAAATGCAAAGACCTCAAATATACTTGCCAATACAAACGCATCTGCCCAAGGAATATAGATCCCTCCGGCATCCTGCCCGAAAAGAGCACGCCGGAGAGAATTTCCCATGGTTACTTCTCTGTGCCTTCTTGTGTGCGCTGCAACATGACCTATCTCTTCGTGGTTTCAAATCAGCGCGGTGCTCCGCAATGTGCGCCACGCGCCAGTCCCAAAGGAGACTGTTTTCATGTTGATCGAGAAATTGAACTGGCGTTATGCCACCAAGAAGATGGACGCTTCCAAGGTTGTATCCGAGGATAAGGTTGAGCGCATCGTTGAAGCCGCTCGCCTTGCTCCCACCTCCAGCGGTTTGCAGCCTTTCGAAATCATCGTCGTGACCAACCCGGAAGTCCGCGCGAAAATCCAGGAGATTGCCTGGAACCAAGCGCAGGTCACCGAGGGTTCGCATCTTCTCGTTTTTGCCGCATGGGATAACTACACGCCCGAGCGCATCAACCACATGTTCGATCTGACCAACGACGAGCGCGGTTTCAAGAACGAGGGCTGGGAAAGATACCGGCAGTCGCTGTTGAATTCTTACCCGCAACGCGATGCGCAGGTGAACTTCGAACACGCCGCCCGCCAAGCCTATATCGGCTTTGGCATGGCTGTCGCACAGGCTGCTTTCGAGGGCGTGGATTCGACCCCGATGGAAGGTTTCGATCCGGCCAAGCTCGATGAGATTCTCGGCCTTCGCGAAAAGGGTCTGCGCTCGGTCACGATCCTGCCGCTCGGTTATCGTCAGGAAGAGGGAGACTGGCTGGTCAATCTCAAGAAGATCCGTCGCCCGCTGGATCAGTTCGTTTCCACGGTAAAGTGAACGGATTCTCGAGTCTTCTGGCAGATTTTTCTTCTATCTGGCGATAATTGAAAAATCGTACCTATAAAACGGTATCGCATACGGGCATGTATGCGATACACAGATGCCTTGATTGTCAGCCCCACTGGCCCGGCATCGCAAGAAAGTTGGAACAGAATGCTCGAGACTGTCTTTCGTTGTCGAATGTGCTGACGCATCGGCGCAAAAATCGAAATCGATTTTTGCAAAGCACGATGCGCAGTTCAAGGAGCTAGAGCGTCCTTTGTGCGTCCTGAAGGACGCACGGCGCTCTAGTGGCTGCATGAGCGGTGGCGGCCCTTGTTCGCCGCCGGAATGAAGAGACACTTTCGTCAAGAGCAATATAATGAATTCCGTAATTACTGAGGGCGCTAGCAAGCAGCCTCACAAGCAGACAGCGAACCCGATGGTGGTGTTCGAGGCTGTCACCAAGACATTCGGCGGAAGCGGCAGCCAGCCGTCTTTCGCAGCGCTGGCCGGTGTGGATTTTTCCGTGCCGCGCGGCGGCATTTCCGGTATTATCGGTCGCTCCGGTGCCGGTAAATCTACCATGATCCGCCTCGTCAACGGGCTGGAACGTCCAAGCTCCGGCAAGGTCGTGGTCGATGGCGTGGATGTCGGTGCGCTGGATGAGGCGGGCCTGCGCACGCTGCGTCGCTCGGTCGGCATGATCTTCCAGCACTTCAACCTTCTGTCCTCGCGCACGGCCTATGACAATGTCGCGCTGCCGCTGGAAATCTCCGGTGTCTCGAAGGCCGAGATCAAGCGCAAGGTCGGCCCGCTGCTCGATCTCGTCGGCCTTGGCGATAAGGCGAACCGTTACCCCGCAGAGCTTTCCGGTGGCCAGAAACAGCGCGTCGGCATCGCCCGTGCGCTCGCGACAGAGCCGAAGCTGCTTCTTTCCGATGAAGCCACCTCGGCGCTCGACCCGGAAACCACACAGTCGATCCTTGAGCTTCTAAAGCGCATCAATGCCGAACTCGGCCTCACCGTTCTTCTCATCACCCATGAGATGGAAGTGGTGAAGACCATCGCCAGCCAAGTGGCGGTCATCGACAAGGGATTGATCGTCGAGCATGGCAGCACCTTCGATATCTTTACCCATCCGCAACATGAAACGACACGCAGCCTTCTATCGTCCGCAGTCGGAGTGAAGCTGCCGCGCTGGGTGACCTCGGGCCTGAAAACTGAAGCAACGACCGGCGACCGCATTCTGGTGCGCCTCGTCTTCTTCGGCGATACCGCCTTCCAGCCGCTGACGGCCCGTCTCGTTGCCGAGATTGGCCCTGACGTAAACATTCTTGCTGGGACCATCGAAGAGATTGCGGGCGATCCTTTCGGGTCGCTGGTCGTGTCTTATCCGGCAACGCCTGACGTGCTGGCGCGCGCGGAGCGCTTCTATACCGAAACCGGATTGTCGACGGAGGTGCTCGGCTATGTCGCCTGATATGCTGTTCAACATTCTCCTCAAAGGTTTGCTCCAGACGCTCCACATGGTGGCGGTGTCGGGTATCGTCGGCTCCGTTCTCGGTCTGCCCATCGGCATTTTCCTTGCCACCAGCGGCAAGGGTGAGCTTTTCGAAGCACCGATGACCAACCGCGTGATCGGCTTCATCGTCAATGCCGCCCGTTCCACGCCCTTCATCATTCTGGTCGTGGCCATCATTCCCTTTACCCGGCTGGTTGCGGGCACATCCATCGGCACCAATGCGGCCATCGTGCCGCTGACGGTCGCCACCGTGCCCTTCATCGCCCGTCTGGTGGAAGCGGCCATCCGCGAAGTCGACAAGGGGCTGATCGAAGCCGCGCGCGCCATGGGCGCCACGCCGCTTCAGATCGTCACCAAGGTTCTGCTGGCGGAAGCCAAGCCTGGCATTACGCTGGCGCTTACCCTCACGCTCGTCAGCCTCATCGGCTATTCGGCCATGGTCGGTGCCGTCGGCGGCGGTGGTCTGGGGGATCTTGGCATTCGCTATGGCTACCAGCGTTTCATGCCGGATGTGATGCTGGTCGTGGTGGTTGTTCTCATCGTGCTTGTCCAGATCGTGCAGAGCGCGGGCGATGCCCTTGCCCGCAGCTTCGACAAGCGAAACCGTAAAAACTAACAACAAACAAACTGATCCCAAGGAGACATCAAATGAAGAAACTCATTATCGCTGCGTCGCTTGCAGCCCTCTTCGCCGATAGCGCATTGGCCGAGACCATCAAGATTGGCGTGACGCCTGCCGAACATGCGCAGATCATGGAACAGGTGAAGAAGGTTGCGGCCACCAAGGGCCTCGACATCGAAATCCTCGAATTCTCCGATTACGTCGTGCCGAACCAGGCTCTGGCCGATGGCGAGCTTCAGGCCAACTCCTTCCAGCACCAGCCTTACCTCGACAACCAGATCGCGGACCGCAAGTTCGATCTCGTCAGCGTCGGCACCACCATCACAACACCGATGGGCGTTTACTCCAAGAAGGTGAAGAGCCTTGACGAACTGAAGGACGGCGCAACGGTCGGCATTCCAAACGACCCGACAAACGGCGGCCGCGCGCTTCTGGTTCTGGCTTCCAAGGGCGTTCTCAAGGTCAAGGAAGAAGCCGGTCTGAAGGTAACGCCAGCCGACATCACCGAAAACCCGAAGAACATCCAGATCGTTGAACTCGATGCCGCACAGCTGCCGCGCTCGCTGGATGATACCGATGCCTCGGTCATCAACACCAACTATGCAACGGCTGCCGGTCTGAACCCGAAGAAGGACGCAATCGCCATCGAAAGCGAAAAGTCCCCTTATGCCAACGTCATCGCCGTTCGCGCTCAAGACAAGGACAAGCCTTGGGTAAAGACGCTGGTCGAATCCTATCACAGCCCTGAAATCAAGAACTTCATTCTTGAGAAGTACAACGGCACGGTCATCCCTTCCTGGTAAGATTTGTCCGCTGATTGTCGAGTTTGGCCCCTTCCGCTAGCGCGGGAGGGGCTTTTTACGTGCGAAAGTGGCAGAACTGTACGTTTTTTACCGTGCCGGGCTGTTTTGCCTTAACATCTTTTGAATATTTCCACCGCACCATGGGCTCTTTCAGGGATGGGCTTTTTGCGTGTAATGCGGGGAACCACAAGTCAGATGGTGCTGATGGGCCGGAGGTCCGCGGTGGCGGGCATTCTGTTTGCCTTCGCGCTCGTCGTCTTCATCGTTACCGCGCTCATTCTCTCCGCTCTCACAAACGTCACCCAGAACACCAACGCGCTGGATGAGCAACGCTCGCTCGAAACCACCAGCGGCGCGCTTGCCACATTCCTCGATCAACTCGGCGCTACATTGAACGACTACGCCGCCTGGGACGATGCGGCGCAGTTCGTTTATGCCAAGGACGGAGCGGGCTGGATCGTTTCCAATTACGGGGACATGACGGTCAATAGCGAGCTTTTCGATACCGCCGTCGTGCTCGATGACAATCAGGGTGTCATACTCGCTTACCAGAACGGCAGGCCTGCGGAATGGTCCGTCGGCACCTATTTCGGCGACAGCATTTCCGAAATGATTCACCGCGTCCGTTCAACGCGCGATGGCGACACGCCCGAAGCCACAGGTTTCGTGCGCACGCGAGATGGTATTGCTGCCGCAGGCATTGCCCTCGTGCGGCGGAAATCCGGTGAAGCACAGGGCGATTCTGGTCGCCGCTACCTGCTTTTCGCGCGCCATCTGACCGAAGAGAAGGTCGCAAAGCTCGGCCAGACCTATGTCGTCAATGGATTGGCGTTGCATACGGGCCTTGCGACGACGCCCTACTATGTCGATATCGTCAACCTCAATGGCGAAATCCTCGGCAAGCTGACGTGGAAGTCCAAGATGCCGGGCGATATCAGTCTGGATGAGGTGCGCCCACGCGTGCTGACCGCCATCGCCATTGCGGGCATCTTCTTCCTTGTGCTTCTGATCTTCGGCTTTGCGGCCATCAAGAAGCTGAAGAAGGATGAGGCCTCGGCGCGCGAGCAGCTTCTTATCGACCGCCTCAGCGGGCTCTATAATCGCCCCGGCCTTTTCGTCGGCCTCAAGCGGCTGACGGACAAGGCGCAGGAAGACCACTCTTACGTCAACCTCATCTACCTGGACCTCGATGGCTTCAAGGAGGTCAACGATTCCTTTGGACATGGCGCGGGTGACCTGCTGATCAAGGCGGTTGCCGCGGCCCTTCGCGTTCTCGTTCCAAAACATGCCTTCCTGGCACGTCTCGGCGGAGATGAATTCGCGATTGCGCTTCAGGGGCCGGAAGCCCGCATAGAAGGGCGGATCCTGTGCGATGCATTGCTGGAACTGTTTTCCGAGCCCTTCATGCTTGGGGATCGTGTGGCGACAATCGGCTGCAGCATCGGCACCTCCGTATCCAAGAACGGTGATATCGACGGGGAAGAGCTTCTGCGGCGCGCGGATATGGCCATGTATGAGGCCAAGGAAAACGGGCGCGGGCGCTACATCGCTTACGAAGCCCATATGGACAACCGGCGCGAGGAGAAGAACCAGCTTGAGGCCGATCTGAAATACGGCATCGAGAACCACGAAATCAGGGTCGTCTTCCAGCCTGTGGTCAACACGCTGACCCGCCGTATCGTCGGTGTCGAGGCGCTGGCGCGCTGGAGCCGCCCCGGCTACGGCCCCGTTTCGCCCGATGTCTTCATTGCCGCTGCCGAATCCAGCGGCCTGATCGATCAGTTGGGCCTTTTCGTCATGCGCACCGCGCTTCAGGCGGCAAAGGCCTGGCCGGAACTGAAGGTCGCGGTCAATATTTCACCCATGCAGTTCCGCAACCCGGCCTTTGCCGGGCATGTGCTGCAAATTCTGGAAGAGACCGAGGTTTCGCCAAGCCGCGTCATGCTGGAAATGACCGAAGGTTATTTCATCCACCAGCCCGAACGGGCGGGCACGGCCATTGAAAAGCTGAAGCAGATCGGTCTCAGCATCGCGCTCGATGATTTCGGCTCGGGCTTTGCCAGCATCGGCTACCTCCGCCGCTTCGGCTTCAACCGCATGAAGATCGACAAATCGCTGGTGGAGGCACTGGACGAAGGCGGTCGCTCTCTGGAAATGCTGACGGCAACCGTGGCGCTCGCGCGCTCGCTCGGCATTCCCGTGACGGCAGAAGGCATAGAAACCGAAGACCAGGCCGCCATCGTGCAGATTTGCGGCTGTGACGAACTGCAAGGCTATCTCTTCGCTAAGCCGCTTGAAGCGGACCAGGTTTCTGTTCTGCTGGCAGAGCAGGACGAGCCGGTTCAACGGCTGAAAGTTTCCTGACTTGTATCCGTAACGTCCACCCACCCTCAAACGACAAGGGCCACCATTTCTGGTGGCCCCTTGCGCTGCGGTGGATGGCTGTAAATCAGTGGGCGGCGTCTGGAGGGGGCGCGGCCTTGGGCTTGTTGATCAGCACCGTGAGGAAGACCAGGCAGCTGAAGAGGACGGTCAGCAGCAGGAAGACATCCGCAAAGGCGAGCAGCCAGGCCTGCTGCGAGACGACACCGACCAGCTTCTTGATGGCAACGGCGGAACCATCGAGACCGTAGGAATCATAGTTGGCGCCGACGCTGTTCAGCCAGTCCAGCGCAGCCGGATTGCCGTAGTTCACATGCTCTGCGATACGGAAATAATGATCGTCCGTGCGCTGGCTGAGCAGCGTGTTGATGATGGCAAGGCCCACGGCGCCGCCGAGATTACGGGTGAGGTTGTAAAGACCGGAGGCGTTCTTGATACGGGCCGGAGGCAATGTGCCGAGCGCGATATTGTTGATCGGAACCATGCACATCATCAGGCCGAAGCCGCGCAGGATTTGCGGGATAAGCAACTCGTAAAAGTCCCAATCGGCCGTCACATGCGTCATGATCCAAGTACCGGCAGCGAAGCTGATAAAGCCTATCGCCATCATGACACGCGGATCGAGCTTGGTGGACAACCGCCCCGCAATCGGCGCCGTGAAGAACATGGCAAGACCGGAGACGAACATGGTTTCGCCGATCATCAGCGCATCGTAACCACGCACGCGCCCGAGATAGAGCGGGTACATATAGGTCAGACCGTAAAGGCCGATGCCCATGACGAAGGAAAAAAGCGAGCCGATGGAGAAATTCCGGTCCGAGAAGGCGCGCAGATCCACGACAGGGAAATCGACCTTGAGGGCACGCCAGAAAAACACGACCGCGCCGATAGTCATGGCGATGGCGCCGATGACGATGTGATCGTCGTTGAACCAGTCGTTATTGTTGCCCTCTTCCAGCACATATTCCAGCGAACCGAGGAAGACGCCCATGGAGAGAAGGCCCCACCAGTCGAACTTCTTCCAGAGCGAGCTTTCCGGCTTGTCGAAATCGATGAAGGTCCAGGTGACGATGGTGACGATGATGCCCGGAATGATGTTGACGAGGAACAGCCAGTGCCAAGAAAAGGCATTGGAGAGATAACCGCCGACGGTCGGGCCGATAGTGGGCGCCAGTGTTGCCACAAGACCGATGATGGGCGAGACGATTGCCCGCTTGGATGGCGGGAAGATGGTGAAGGCGGCGGCAAAGACGGATGGAATCATGCCGCCGCCTATGAAGCCCTGGATAGCACGGTAAACGATCATCTGGTCGATGTTCGTCGCCGTGGCGCACAGGGCACTGGAAATGGTGAAGCCTGCAGCGCAGGTGGCAAAAAGCACCCGCGTAGAAAGGATGCGCGCCAGCGTACCCGAAAGCGGAATCATGATGACTTCCGCAATCAGATAGGATGTCTGCACCCAGGCAATCTCATCCGAACCGGCACCGAGACCGGCCTGGATTTCCGCAAGCGACGCGGAGACGATCTGGATGTCGAGGATCGACATGAACATGCCGAACACCATGGCGAAAAACGCGATGAGGCGTCTCCGGTCCATCGGAGGATCGGCGGCGGCCATTGCCCCGCCTGCCATGTTGGCTGTTGCCGCCATGATCTTTGTCCTTAGAGCAGTCGCGGCAGGCGCTCATTTCGGGCCTGCCTGACGCACTGCATGATGAAATCGTTACTTCGGTTGCGCGTTAGGCTGCACCTGGGCAGTCTGCGGATTGTCCGGCGCGGTGCGGGTATCCACATCCACCACGACGCTCAAGCCTGCGCGCAGATTGTGCTTGGCAAGATCTTCCTTGGAGAAGATGATGCGGACCGGCACGCGCTGGATGACCTTGGTGAAGTTACCCGTGGCATTTTCTGGCGGCAGCATGGAGAAGACAGAGCCGGAGGCAGGCGAAATCGACTGTACCGTACCTTCGATCGTGTGTTCATCGAAAGCATCGACATGGACGCGCACCTTGGAGCCGGGCTCGATTTTCGCGAGCTGCGTTTCCTTGAAGTTGGCGTCGATATAAAGATCGTTCATAGGCACCAGCGAAGCCAGCCGCTTGCCGACGGAAACGAGATCACCCGTCTGAACCGAGAGGTTGCCGATCACGCCATCATAAGGCGCGCGCAGAACGGTGAAGGAAAGGTCGCGGGCTGCCTTGTCGCGGGCAAGCTCCAGCGTCTTGACCGAACCTTCGGCTTCCTTGCGCTGGGCTCTCAACAGATCGACATTGGCGCGGGCGGATACGACGCTTGCCTCACCGGCAACCACGTTTGCCTTGGCCTGATCGAGTGCGACCTGCGCATTATCCGCAGAGGCAACCGTGCCGACATCCTTGGCCTGAAGCTCGGTAGCGCGCTTGAAGTTGATTTCCGCGCCACGCAGGGCGGCGTCGAGGGAGCCCTTCTGGGCCACGGCCTGCTGAAGCGATGCCTCGCCACCTGCAATCTGCGCATCGATGCGGTTCAGGGAAAGCTGCTGCGTTTCCAGCTGCGCTTCGGCCTGCTCCAGAGCATTGCGATAATCGCCATCATCGAGGGCAACCAGCGGATCGCCAGCCTTGACTTCCTGGTTGGCGACGACGTTGACCTTGGCGATATAGCCGGAAACCTTTGGCGAGATAACAGCGATGTCACCTTCTATATAGGCATCGTCGGTAGACACCATGAAGCGACCATCGGTCCACCATTGATAGCCGTACCAACCCGCGCCGGCCAGAAGCGCAAGACCGATGACAGGCAGAAGAAACGATTTGCGCTTCTTCTTCTGCGCAGGTGCTGCGGGTGCCACCGGAGCGGCAGCCTGCTCTACGGCAGCAGGCTTGCTCTCCTCGGCACGTGCCTCGGTTTCATCGGATGAGTTTATTGCTCGGACTGCGCCACTCTTTTGAGCCGACATAGCTGACACCACTGTTGTAGAAGATAAAATTTCGAACTGAACCGTTCGGTTCGATTGACATAAGCTCTTTTAGACCACATATCAAGTGGCATCGAACCAGATGGTTCGATATATTGAATCGAATCTGAATGTCATTACGGACTGGAACGTGAGTACAGAAAGAGACATGGACGATATTTGTTCCACCGCAGCCGGGGGCAGATTTGCCGCGGGCGAGGACCCATCCAAGCGCGAGCAGATACTGGATGGCGCATGGCGCATTTTCAAGCAAAAGGGCTTCGATGCGGCCAGCATGAACGATATCACCAAGGAAGCTGGCGTTTCCAAGGGCACTATCTATGTCTATTTCGAAAATAAGGAAGATCTTTTTGCTGCCCTGATCGACCGCCATCGCAACGAGTTTGCCGTGTCCATGCGCAACATTCTGGCGGGCACGGAAGAAGTGCGCGAGGGGCTGATGCTGTTCGGCACCGCTTTCGCGAACCGTTTGATATGCACTGACATGATACCTGCCATGCGCTCACTGCTTGGCGTTATCGACCGCATGCCTAAGCTTTCGCGCCGGTTTTTCTCTGCCGCGCCCAACAACGTCAAAATCGTTCTCGAAGAATTCATCCGTCACCACATCGAAAACGGAAGCCTCGAAGTGGACGATGTGGAACTGGCTGCGCGCCAGTTCATCGAGCTTTCCACCGGGACTTTCTTCAAATTCCGCCTGTTTGGGGAGCTTGAAGGGCCTGTTCCAGAGGATGAGCTCAACCGGGTCATCTCTAGCGCCATACGTGTGTTCATGGCGGCTTACGGAACAAAAAACGCCTGAATTCATTCAGCAGTAGTGAAACGATGAAACGTCGCCGGGCATGATTTTGCCTGACGGCGTTTTTCATGTGCAATGTTGCACATTCTTGTTTCACATGGATTTGACTGTAGATTGATATTTATTTTGAGCGTCGCCAACGCCTTCAACAACAAGGAAAACCGGCCCGATGGAGTCCATTCTCCCGCTTCTGTCAGACCCCGCCGCCTGGGTGGCGCTCGTCACCCTCATCGTCATGGAGGTCGTGCTTGGCATCGACAACCTGATCTTCATCTCCATTCTGACCAACAAGCTGCCGGAGAACCAGCGGGAAAAGGCACGCCGCATCGGCATCGGCCTTGCGCTCATCATGCGCCTTGGCTTGCTCGGCACCGTCGCCTGGATCGTGCAGCTGACCGAACCTGTCTTCGAACTCTTCGGCCATGGCTTCTCCTGGAAGGACATGATCCTCATCGCCGGTGGTCTCTTCCTCGTCTGGAAGGCAACCAAGGAAATTCACCACAATGTCGATCCTGTGGACCACAAGGAAGACATGGTGGGCGGCGGCAAGGCCATCAACAGCTTCTCCTCGGCCATCGTCCAGATCCTCATCCTCGACCTCGTCTTCTCGGTGGACAGCATCATCACCGCCGTCGGCATGACGCCACATGTGCCGATCATGGTGGTCGCCGTCGTCGTTGCCGTAACAGTCATGCTGCTGGCCGCCACGCCGCTTGCCAACTTCATCGAGCGCAACCCGACCGTCGTCATGCTGGCGCTGGCTTTCCTCCTGATGATCGGTACCACGTTGATTGCCGAAGGCATGGGCTTCCATGTGCCGAAGGGCTACGTCTATGCGGCCATGGCGTTTTCGGCGCTGGTTGAGGTGCTGAATATCGTGGCGCGTAATGCACGGCGGAAAAAGAACGGCACATTGCACTAGGTGCGATTGCCGACTTGATCAGACTGAAGGCCCGCGTCATAGCGGGCCTTTTTTGCAGCATTTCCTTGTTCAATGGAAACGCTCTGGACATAGCAGGGACAAGCAATGAAATATTTGGCGCCTTTGACTGCCCTTGTGTTGATCGTCATTTTTCTTGGCGGCGGCCTGTGGGGCAAGCTGTATGTGCCACAACCCGTGGCGCAGACGCAGACCGAACAGGCCGTGCCGGATAGCTGGACATTCACCGCTGCCAACGGCCGCAAGGCGGAGGTCTCCATGCCCGTCCTGCAACGGTTCCACTATCCCGGTGACGCCGCCTTCTGCGCCAAGGCTAAGGAACTGATGGCCGCATCCATCGGCACCAGCAAGCCGATCGGCCCCTGCCAGATGCAGGAGGCATTGAACGCAGCAGACAGGGCACAACAGCTGGCAGAGGCCGCAACGCAACTGCCGTTGCTGACCATGACCGATGACGAAGGCGAGGCTGATTCCATAAAGGAGGATCCTGCCGCGTTTTCGCTCTCGGCGTTGCGCGAAGCGATGGAGACCGTGCCGCGCAATGCGCCGGACCTAGCGCTTTCCATTCTCGAGCATTACTGGGCCGTAACCATCGTGAAGACCCCGGAACGCTATTACAATCCGGCTTTCCTGTTCAAGGATGCCTTTATCACCGAGGTCGCGGAGACACGATTTGCCCTTTGCAGACTGACTGACGACAAGGAGTGCATGACAAAAATGCCGCCTGATGCGGCAAATGCGCTCGAAACCGTGGGGCGCTGGAAGTCGGATATCGGCAAGCTGATGCTGAGCATCGAGTTGACGGAGGCGGATCACGCCAGAAACAAGCCGGATAATCCAACTTTGGAAATCTATTACGCGCAGGATCTTGCTGGCAGCTATGGCTATGCATCCGAAATCGCCGAAGGCGATGGGAAGCTCACCTATCTGAGGCGCGGCATTACGGCCTTGGAAGAGGTTTATGGGCGCTACCGGGATCAGGTCGATGCCGAGACCAGAGAATCTCTCACCGGCAGTCTCGGCACGAATTACGGTCGCGTCGCCTTCATCTCGCGGCAGAAACCCGACGTCGAAAAAGCCCTCGAATTCGACAGGCAGACAGCGCGCCAGGAGAAGCAACTGTATGGGCAGGAGAGTTGGGAAACCCTGTCGAACCTTGGGGATTCGCACCTTCTGCGCGGCGAAGTGTTCGGCACCGAAGACGACCTTCGAAAAGGGCTTGAGATCCAGCAATCGGCTTTAGGGAAGGTCGAGGCGGAAAATTCGGATGACGGAAAGCGCTACGTAACGATGAAACTCGCCGAGAGCCTTGTGCGATATGCCGAGGTTGATGGCACGGAATTGAGCCGCGAAAAGCGCGTCGAAATGCTGAACCAAGGCAAGCAAATGGCAACCGCCATGCGTCCCATCTTTCAGGAGACTGGCACCACGACCTACGAGAATGTCGTCGATAACGTGGTGCAGCGGGCTAATTTCAAACTTGCGGCCTTGGGCGAAAAGAGTGCAGAAGCCGAGTGGACGCCTGCGCCGCCGCCTGTCAAACGGTAAAAACCTTGACGTTGCCTGCGGAATATGTGCTAAGGCCAGTTGATCCCGAGATTAAAGCCAGCGCCTTTTTGCGCGCGTATTTTCATTGAGCAGGCCCTAATGACCACTTCCGGCGTCCGCGTCCGTATTGCACCTTCCCCCACCGGCGAGCCCCATGTGGGCACCGCCTATATCGCGCTTTTCAACTACCTGTTTGCGAAAAAGCATGGTGGTGAGTTCATTCTGCGCATCGAAGATACCGATGCCACGCGCTCCACGCGCGAATATGAAGAGAAAGTGCTGGAAGCGCTGAAATGGACCGGCCTGACTTGGTCGGAAGGTCCCGATGTCGGCGGCCCATACGGTCCATACCGCCAGTCCGACCGCAAGGACATGTACCAGCCCTATGCCGACGAATTGCTGGCCAAAGGCCATGCCTTCCGCTGCTTCTGCACGCCGGAGCGGTTGACGGAAATGCGCGAGGCGCAGCGCGCCGCTGGCAAGCCGCCGAAATATGATGGTCTCTGCCTGCATCTGAAGGCCGAAGAAGTGACCGCGAAGATGGAAGCGGGCGAAGCTTCCGTCGTGCGGATGAAAATCCCGACCGAAGGCTCCTGCGATTTCACCGATGGCGTTTACGGCGAAGTTTCGATTCCTTGGGACTCGGTCGACATGCAGGTTCTGATGAAGGCCGATGGCATGCCAACCTATCATATGGCCAACGTCATCGACGACCATCTGATGAAGATCACCCATGTCGCGCGCGGCGAGGAGTGGCTGGCCTCGGTGCCGAAGCACATTCTGCTGTACCGTTATTTCGGTTGGCAGGAGCCGGTGTTCATGCATCTTTCCCTGATGCGCAATGCCGACAAGTCCAAGCTTTCCAAGCGTAAGAACCCGACCTCGATTTCCTACTATTCCGCGCTCGGCTATCTGCCGGAAGCGCTGATGAACTTCCTCGGCCTGTTCTTCATCCAGATCGGCGAAGGCGAAGAGCTTTTGACAATGGACGAGCTGGCGGGCAAGTTCGACCCGGAAGCGCTGTCCAAGGCAGGCGCGATCTTCGACATTCAGAAGCTGGACTGGCTGAACGGCCGCTGGCTGCGCGAAAAGCTGACACCGGAAGAATTCATCTCGCGCACGCTGGAATGGGCGATGGAAAACCAGCGCCTGACCGAAGGCCTCAAGCTTTCGCAGAGCCGCGTTTCCAAACTGGGCGAATTGCCTAACCTTGCAGGCTTCCTGCTGTCGAGCGATGTCGGCCTGACGCCTGCATCCTTCGCGGGCCTGAAGAGCAAGCCGGAAGAGATCCACGAGATACTGACGACAGTTGCTGCCGATCTGGAAAAGATGCCGGACTGGAACGTGGAATCTATCGAGCAGGAATTGCGCGATGTGGCCGAACGCACGGGCAAGAAGCTGCGCGTGGTGACACCACCACTGTTCGTTGCCATGTCCGGTTCGTCGCGCTCGCTGCCGCTGTTTGACTCGATGGCCGTACTTGGCCGCTCGGTCGTGCGCCAGCGTTTGAAGGTGGCGATTGCGGTTGCGGCGTCGATGGTGGGTGCTGCGGCATAAGCGGCTGGCGCGTTGACGTCACGCACCCATGGCCGTCATCCTCGGGCTTGACCCGAGGATCCACGCCGGGTGCTCAGGCCTCGACCGTGAGAATGCCGCTCCGTTGGTGGATCCTCTGGTCAAGCCCGAGGGTGACGACCGAGAGGCCCGAGGATTAAGACCAAGAGGGTCGAGAGACGAATACGGAAAGGTGCGGGCGCAAGAGGTGGCCGCAGCAGTGACAAGAACAACACAGCCCGAAAAAGGCCAAAGACGATGACCGACAAGACAACCGAAACAACTGCCCTTTCCTCCGACGCCACCGAAGTGCGCCGCCAGAAGCTGGCGCTGCTGCGCGAGAAGATCGGTGACGTCTACCCGGCGCACTTCCACCGCACGCTGACCAATGCGGAGCTGGCCGAGAAATATGCAGACATCGAGCCGGATGTCGAAACGGGCGATACCGTTACCGTCGCAGGCCGCGTCTATTCCAACCGCAACTCCGGCATGTTCATGGATATCCATGATGCCTCCGGCAAGGTGCAGATTTTCTCCCACAAGGACACGACGCCTGAGACGGCACGCGAGATGCTGCCGATGATCGATATCGGCGACATTATCGGCGTCACCGGCAAGGTGCGCCGCACCAAGCGTGGCGAGCTGACGATCAATGCCGAAGAGATCACCATGCTGACGAAGTCGCTGCTTCCGATGCCGGAGAAGTGGAACGGCATTTCCGACGTCGAAATCCGCTACCGCAAGCGCCATCTGGATATTCTCTCCAACGAGGAATCCAAGCTGCGCTTCCAGCAGCGTTCGAAGATCATCTCCGGCATTCGCCGCTTCATGGAGGCCGAAGGCTTCCTCGAAGTCGAAACGCCGATGCTGCAGACCGTATATGGCGGTGCGACGGCTGACCCGTTCAAGACATTCCACAACACGCTGAAGCAGGACATGTATCTGCGTATTGCGCCGGAACTGTTCCTCAAGCGCACGCTGGTTTCCGGCCTGTCCGACAAGGTGTTCGAGGTCAATCGCAACTTCCGCAACGAAGGTGTTTCCACCCGGCACAATCCGGAATTCACCATGCTGGAATGCTATTGGGCCTATGCCGACTACGAGGACATCATGAGCCTCGTGGAGCGCATGTTCGAGACGCTGGCGATTGCGATCCACGGCACGACGGAGCTTGATTTCCAGGGCCAGACGATTTCCTTCAAGGGTCCGTTCAAGCGCGTACCGATGCCGGATGCGGTGAAGGAAGCAACGGGCATCGACTTCCTGTCGATCAAGACCGACGAAGAGGCCCGCGCTGCTGCCAAGGCTGCCGGTTTCGAGGTCGAGAAGGACTGGACATGGGGCGAATGCCTTGCCTTCATCTTCGAAGAAAAGGTCGAGGGCACGCTGATCCAGCCAAGCCACGTCACGCATTTCCCCAAGGACATTTCGCCCTTCGCCAAGGAAGTGCCGGGCGAGCCGCGGCTGGTGGAGCGTTTCGAGAGCTACTGCAACGCCTGGGAAGTGGGCAACGCGTTCTCCGAACTCAACGACCCGGAAGAACAGCGCCGCCGCATGGTGGAGCAGCTGGAACAGGCGCATGCCCGCGGTGAAAAGGACAAGCAGTTGGACGACGAATTCCTCGACGCCATCGACCAGGGCATGCCGCCAGCGGGTGGCCTCGGCATCGGCGTCGACCGTCTGGTGATGCTGCTGACCAACGCCCCGTCGATCCGCGACGTTATTCTGTTCCCGGCAAGACGTCAGAAGGCGGATTGAGCGTAAAAGTCATCGACACAAATACTTTTCGATTTGTATGCCCGGGTACTATGCCAAACCCGGGCATAATTGCACTTCAACGCAAGTTTCTATTTAGTTCAGGGCTTATCGAACAGCTATATCGTCTCAATAGTTTATATCCTAGACGCCTCTAGTCCTGCATCATAAAGCCTACCTGCAATTTTACGCATTTTGGTATATTCAGTTCCAAAAGATGCGCCAATGCCTAGTGCTTCGCAAAACTCTCTTCCCGTCACACCGTTCAGTTCGTTAGCATATTTGATGACTTGCAGGTGCAACTCTGCAACGTAGGCGTTACGTGGAGAGTTTTCGATTGCCCTCTTAATTTCAGTAAGCGCAGCCTTTGATGTCACAAGTCTCACTCCATTCATAAAATTATGCTTTGTGCTTTATGCTTAAATATTATTCTAGTCAAGCCATGGCATTTGGTGGCGATTTTTTGACCTACAGGAAGATGCTGAGGAGCTTATAACCAACTCGATGTGAATACATCGCGCAGATAATCTACCTTTCCTTTCAGTGCCCAGCCTTAGCTGCCTCATCCGCCTTATGCTCACCCTCACCATGCTCCGCCGGAGCATCGGCAACTGCTGGCTCGCCCTGCTCGGCAGCAACAGCGGTGGTCGTGCCTTTTCCAAAGAGCAGGGATTTGATGTAGGCTAAGCTGAACATGCTTTGGCTTTCGCCTGTTGGCGTTGAGGTCAGCAGTTCCTCTTCCCCACCATGGGCTTTCGCGTCTGGATTGGCTGGCGCATCGTGGCCGCCTTCTGCCGTTTCGCCGCCCGCAGGTTCGGTAACGGGGCCGTGGTCTTCGCCGCCGTGGCTGCTGCCTTCCGCGCCGTGGCTATCGGTCGATCCGTGACCGGAGCCGCTGGCTTCACCATGACCTCCGCTTGGAGCACCGTGGCCGCCCTTGGCGGCGCCGTGACCGTCTGCTGGCGCATCGGTAACGGGATCGGCGCAATCGGCGAAATCGGTCAGCGAGGCGGTGACTGTCTTGGCATCTTCTACCGGTAGATCGATGCGCAGGCCATAAAACTGGCCGTCACCGCTGGCAGAACCATCGTAATAATAGGCGGAATAGGTCTGCGCCGCGGCACCTTCGGGAATTTTCGCGATATCGGCAATGTAGATTGCCTGCGCGGCGATTGCCCTGCCCCGCATCTCGGAACGCATCTGCGGACCGTTGGTGTCCAGAACCGAAACCTGAACCAGATCAGGCTTCTGCTTGTCATAAACCGCTTTCGCAACGCGCAGCGCCGTCTTCACGCGCTCATTGCCATCGCCGCCTTCGGTGCGGATGAATTTGCGCACCCACAGCGTGCCGTTCTTCTTGATGTTGACCGTCTGCACGGTCTTGCATTCGAGGCCGTTCACGGAAGCGTAGGAGGGACCGAACAGCTTGTCTTTGCCGACAATAACGGCGGCAACGCCGGATGCTCCCCCGATGAGGAGGATACCGCCGCCAATCAATACGAACTTGCGAGAAAACCGTATTCTTTTGAACACTGCTTTCACGTCAAATGTCCCGACATCAATTACCCCGTTAAAGCCGCGCTCCTGGCTGCGCAAAGCCATGCGCAACCGGAACGAACACAGCGCGGCAGCGGCGACAAGCCGTTTCCGTGCAAGCTTCAATCCTGACGGGTTCTCATTGAAGAAGGTTTAACTGACGTCGAAATCTCGAAATTGACTTGGACCATTTTTGGACTCCGCGAGTTTCACAGAGAAGAAAACAACGTCGAAAGATGCGAATGATTTGCAATAGCATTGACAAACCACCTTTTGCCGCGCAGTTTGCTATTGCGAATTAATCGCAAAAGAGGTTTGATACGGTCCATGGCATTATCCCGATTGACGTCTCTCATCATCGCCGCTGCGGTTCTTCTGCCCTTCTCCGCAGGCGCTGCGGAAAAGCCGAAGGTGGTCACCACCTTCACCATCATCGCGGATATGGCGCGCAACGTGGCGGGCGATGCAGCGGATGTGGAAAGCATCACCAAGCCCGGCGCCGAAATTCACAACTACCAGCCGACCCCGCGCGATATTCTAAGAGCGCGTGACGCCAATCTGGTTCTCTGGAATGGCCTTAACCTCGAACTCTGGTTTCAGAAGTTTCTGGCCAATCTCTCGGATGTACCCAATGTGACGGTCAGCGACGGCGTGACCCCGATTTCGATCAGCGGCGGTGCCTATCAGGGCAAGCCCAACCCTCATGCCTGGATGTCCCCGGATAATGCGTTGATCTATGTCGAAAATATCCGCAAGGGCCTGACACAGATCGACCCGGCCCATGCGGACCTCTATGCTGCTAATGCCAAGGCCTATTCCGACAAAATCAAACAGGAAATCCAGCCGATGCGGGATGCCATCGCCTCTTTGCCTGAAGCCAAACGCTGGCTGGTGACGAGCGAAGGTGCCTTCTCCTATCTTGCGCGTGATTTCGGGCTGAAGGAGCTGTTTCTCTGGCCGGTGAATGCTGATAGCCAGGGCACGCCACAGCAGGTGCGCGGCGTCATCGACGCCATGCGCGCTAATAATGTCCACGTCATTTTCAGCGAAAGCACGGTGTCAGCCGATCCTGCCAAGCAGGTGGCGAAGGAAACCGGGGCCACCTATGGCGGCGTACTCTACGTCGATTCACTCAGCGAGGCGGATGGTCCGGTGCCCACTTATCTGGATCTATTGCGCGTCACCACAAGTACAATCGTGAAAGGTCTCGCCCAATGATGATGGGAAGAGCGAGAAGCTCCGGCAAAGGCCTGATCGTCGACAATGTGACGGTGACCTACCGAAACGGTCACGCGGCGCTGAGAAACGCCAGCTTCTCCATTCCCCGCGGCACGATTACCGCGCTCGTCGGCGTCAATGGCGCGGGCAAATCCACCATCTTCAAGGCAATCATGGGCTTCGTGTCTCTCGCAGCGGGCTCAGTCTCCATCTTCGACCAGCCAGCCTCAGCGGCGCTTAAGAAAAACCTCGTCGCCTATGTACCGCAGGCGGAAGAAGTGGATTGGAGCTTCCCCGTTCTGGTGGAAGATGTGGTAATGATGGGCCGCTACGGCCATATGAACTTCCTGCGCATCCCTTCGAAACGAGACCATCAGATGGTCGAAGAGGCGCTCACGCGCGTCAACATGCTGGATTATCGCAAGCGTCAGATCGGCGAGCTTTCAGGCGGGCAGAAGAAGCGTGTTTTCCTGGCGAGGGCCCTGGCGCAAGAAGGCGAGATCATTCTACTGGACGAGCCCTTCACCGGCGTAGACGTGACAACGGAAGAACAGATCATCGCGCTGCTGAAATCGCTGCGTGACGAAGGCCGCATCATGCTGGTCTCCACGCATAATCTCGGCAGCGTGCCGGAATTCTGTGATCGCGCCGTGTTCGTCAAGGGAACCGTGATTGCCTCGGGCAAGACCAAGGATACGTTTACGGAAGAAAACCTGCAGGCCGCCTTCGGCGGAAGTTTGCGCCACTTCATACTAGGCGGCACCGATCTGCATGACGATGCCGATCCACGCCGGTTGAAGGTGATCACCGATGATGAGCGCCCCTTTGTGATCTACGGCAAGAACGGTAGAGACCATGCGAAGGCCGGAGAAAAGGAGCTATGATCAGCGTCCTTCTCGAGCCCTTCACCTACTCCTACATGCTGAACGCCATATGGGTCAGCGCACTGGTGGGCGGCGTTTGCGGCTTCCTGTCCTCCTACCTCATGTTGAAAGGCTGGTCGCTGATTGGCGATGCGCTTTCCCACGCCATCGTTCCCGGCGTGGCGGGCGCCTATATGCTGGGCCTTCCCTTTTCGCTCGGCGCGTTTCTCTCCGGCGGTTTGGCGGCAGGCTCGATGCTGTTTCTCAACCAGAAGACCCGGCTGAAGGAAGACGCGATCATCGGTCTCATCTTCACCTCCTTCTTCGGCCTGGGCCTGTTCATGGTGTCGCTCTCTCCCACATCCATCAACATCCAGACCATTGTGCTTGGCAATATCCTAGCAATCACCACGGAAGATACGATCCAGCTCGCGCTGATCGGCGGTATCAGCCTTCTCGTGCTGGCGCTGAAATGGCGCGACTTCATGGTGGTTTTCTTCGATGAGAACCATGCCCGGACAATCGGGCTGAAGCCGGATGTGCTGAAGGTGATCTTCTTCACCCTGCTTGCTGCCTCCACTGTCGCAGCGCTCCAGACCGTCGGGGCATTTCTGGTGGTGGCCATGGTGGTGACGCCGGGTGCCACGGCCTATCTGCTGACGGATCGCTTCGAACGTTTGATCGGCATGAGTTTCGGCATTGGTGCGCTCACCAGTTTCGTCGGTGCCTATCTCAGCTATTTTCTGGATGGTGCAACGGGCGGCATCATCGTCGTTCTGCAAACGCTGATCTTCCTCACCGCATTCGTCTTTGCGCCCAAGCACGGTTATCTCGCCTCGCGCGCCAAGGCCAAGGCCGCGCTGGAGACGAGCCCATGAGCGAGTATCTCGAACTGGCGCTTTTGCCTTTCCAGCTTCCCTTCATGCAATATGCCTTCATCATAACGCTGATGATTGCCGTTCCTATGGCCATGCTTTCGTGCCTTCTGGTGCTGAAAGGCTGGTCGTTGATGGGAGATGCTGTCTCACATGCGGTGCTGCCGGGCGTGGTCATCGCTTACATCGTCGGCATTCCCTTCTCCATCGGCGCTTTCATTGCGGGCATGGTGTGCGCGCTTGGAACCGGTTTTCTAAAAGAGAACAGCCGCATCAAGGAAGACACGGTTCTCGGCATCGTCTTTTCCGGCATGTTCGGTCTGGGGCTCGTGCTCTATGTAAAGGTGCAGAGCGATGTGCATCTCGACCATATTCTCTTCGGTGATATGCTCGGTGTTTCGGTGACCGATATCATCGAGACCGGCCTGATCGCGCTGGCTGCGACGCTCTTTCTCGCCATTCTGCGCAAGGACCTGCTGGTTCACGCTTTCGATGCGCAGCACGCCAAGGCCATCGGCCTGCCGGTGCGCGTCCTGCATTACGGCCTTCTTGCGGTGCTTTCGCTCACCGTCGTCGGCGCACTTCAGGCAATCGGCATCATCCTGTCCGTCGCGATGCTAGTCGCACCGGGCGCAATTGCGTTTCTCATCACCCGGCGCTTTTCGGCAATGCTGGTTGCGGCGATCTCTGTTGCCGTCATGTCATCTACGCTTGGCATCTGGGCGAGCTTCCTGATCGATAGCGCGCCTGCGCCAACCATCGTGCTCATCATGAGCAGCCTGTTCATCGCGGCCTTCATCCGCACCACGGTCAAGGCTCGGAAAGCACATAGTCAGCAGACACTCGCCTGAAGGGCAAACGGCTAACACCCGAAAGTGAAAAGATTATTTTCGGTACGTGGGAACCACAGACCACCCTCGCGCGTCAATATGTGCAAGACAAACGCCAGGCGTTTGCCCGTTTCAAAACCGACACAAGAGGAACGACCATGCTGAAGTGGGCTCTTATTTTCTTCGTCATCTCGCTAATCGCCGGCGTTTTCGGCTTCACCGGAATTTCCGCCGCGGCATCCGGCATCGCGCGCATTCTATTCTTCATCGCGGTCGTGATCTTCGTCATCTTCCTGGTGCTTGCACTGATGGCAGGTCAGGCGATCCTTTAACGACGCGATATCTTTGAGATTGAAGAAACGGTCGGGCATGCCCCGACCGTTTTTTGTGTGTGGTGGAGGAGAAATCCTACGCCGTCCAACCACCATCAATCACGTGAATCTGCCCTGTCGTGAATCCCGCTTCATCCGAGGCGAGATAGCTCACCAGTGCTGCAATCTCTTCCGCCTTGGCGATGCGGCCCATGGGCTGGCGGGCGATGAAGTCGCTGAGTGCCTTTTCGTAATCCCCGGTGGCGCGAAGGCGGTCGTGTAGGGAGGGGCTATCCACCGTGCCGGGGCAGATGGCGTTGCAGCGAATGCCTTTCGTCACGAAATCGGAGGCGATGGACTTCGTCAGGCCGATAACGGCGGCTTTGGATGCGGTGTAGGCGAAACGGTTCGGCACGCCTTTGACGCTGGAGGCGACAGAGGACATGTTGACGATGGCGCCCTTGCCCTTTTCCAGCATGGCCGGAAGGAATGCGCGGCAGGTGCGATACATGGCTTTGGCATTGAGATCGAAAGAGAAGTCCCAGTCCTTTTCTTCGCAGTCCAGAATGGTGCCTGCATGGACGAAGCCTGCGCAATTGAACAGCACGTCGGCATGGCCGATATCGGCGGCGAAGGCTTTCACGGCCTCGCCGTCCAGCACGTTCAGGATGCGGGTTTCTGCATTTTCAAGTGTTGAAAGCGCCGCTTCATTGATGTCTGTGGCGATGACGCGCGCGCCAAGCCCGATAAAGCGTTCTGCCGTTGCCCGTCCAATCCCCTGCCCGGCAGCTGTGATCACCACCGTCCGACCACTAAAATCCTGCGCCATGATGTCGTCTCCTCCCGCACCCTTCGGTGCATCAAACCTCAAATATGCATCGACAATTCATATGTAAACAGTGTATTCATGAAGCGTCAAGCGACACTAGGATAATCATTCAGAGGGCTGATGACGGAAGACGACAGCGAAAGATACCGCGCGCCTGCGCTGGACAAGGGTCTCGACATATTGGAGCTGCTGGCGCGCACCGATGGCGGGCTGACGCAGGTCGAGATTGCCAAGGCACTCGGCAAGAGCCCGAATGAATTCTACCGCATGCTGGACCGGCTGGTGCGGCGCGGTTATGTGCAACGACAGGAAGGCGACCGCTTCTTTCTGACGCTGAAGATGTTCGGACTGGCGCATTTTCATCAACCGGTGCGCAGGCTGGTGTCCTTCGCAGCACCCCTGATGCGCGACTTCGCAAACAGGGCAGAGCAGGCCTGCCATCTGGCCGTTTATGATCGCGGCTCGGTCGTGGTGATTGCGCAGCAAGATTCGTCCACCTACTGGGCGCTTTCCATCCGCGTCAGTGCGCAGATGAGCCTGTTCAACACCGGCTCCGGCCATGTGCTACTCGCCTTCCAGAACGACACCCAACGGGAATTGATGATTGCCGAACAATTGCGCAGCGGCGAGACCGCTCTGCCCAAAGGGTTGCGTGAACGGCTGACGCAGGTGAAGGCTGATGGATATGAGAGCATGAACAGCCTGCAGACTGCAGGCGTGCGCAATATATCCGCACCGATCCTGACACTGGACGGCACGGCACTCGCCGTCGTCACCTGTCCTTATATCGGATCGCTGAATGATGCAGCGCCTAAGGAAGCGGAATGTCTTGCCCTCATCCAGGAAACCGCAAAGGCGATATCCCAAGTCGTCGCGGGCCGGTAAAAGATAGAAAAAGCGCGACTGTCAGGGGGAACAGCCGCGCTTCATGACTGGAGATATTACACTTATAAAACGACCGGGGAGCCATTCGGTTCCCCAATCTCACGCCCTCAGGCGGCAGCGGACGCCAGTTCCTTGCGAACGATTTCGCGCAGAGCCACGAGATCCTTGGCGAAGAGGCGAATGCCTTCGGACAGCTTTTCGGTAGCCATCGCATCTTCATTGAGCTGCCAGCGGAAGGCCTTTTCATCCAGAGACTGAAGCGGCGCGGCCTTGGCATTGTCAGCCGAAAGCTTGCGCTCCAGCGTGCCATTGTCCTTGTCGAGCTCTTCGAGAAGCGCCGGGCTGATCGTCAGGCGGTCGCAACCCGCAAGCGCTTCGATCTCGCCGACATTGCGGAACGACGCGCCCATGACGACCGTGGAGATGCCATTGGCCTTGTAGTAATTGTAAATCTCGCGGACAGAGAGAACACCCGGATCGGTCTCGGCTGTGTAGTTCTCACCCGTGGACTTCTTGTACCAGTCGAGAATACGGCCGACGAAGGGCGAGATGAGGAAAGCTTTGGCTTCCGCACATGCAATGGCCTGAGCCTGCGAGAACAGAAGCGTCAGGTTGCAATCGATGCCTTCGGACTGAAGCACTTCGGCGGCTTTGATGCCTTCCCAGGTGGAAGCAAGCTTGATGAGGATGCGCTCACGCTCGATGCCGCGTTCCTTATACGCCGCGATGATGGCATGCGCCTTGGCAATGGAGGCCTGCGTATCGAAGGAGAGATCGGCATCCACTTCGGTCGACACGCGACCCGGCACCAGACCGACCAGTGCTGCACCAACGGAAATCGCAAGACGATCCGCCACAGCGGCAATCACGCCATCCGACGAGCCGCCCTGCTTGCGACCCCAGGACACGGCTTCCTTGACGGTATCGGCAAAGGCAGGCGTGCCGAGAGCCTTCAAAACGATGGAGGGGTTGGTGGTGCAATCCACCGGCTTCAGGCGGGCAACCGCATCGATGTCACCGGTATCGGCGACAACGGTGGTGATTGCGCGAAGTTGGTCGAGCTTGGAAGTCATGCCGTAAATCCTCGTAATCTCTGGAAACCATCGCTACCGAGTTTCGTTCCGTATGAATGCCATACGGACACGGATACCGGTTTTGTTCGACGGGAGTATCGCCCGGGGCAAAGCGCGAAGTCAAGACATTTGCGCATTGCAATTGACATAAGTTTCAAGCCTGCAATACTCGTCACTCAAAAAACATGGCGGAAAACAGTGGCGAAACTGCGAAGAGAAACCCATACGGCCTATTCCGAAGCGGCATCGCTGCGGCTGCGGGCGTCGTGGCTCTATTACAATCAGGGCATGACGCAGAAGGATGTGGCCGAGAAGCTCGGCATCAGCCGCTCCACCGTCATCCGCCTTCTCGATGAAGCCATGAAGCGTTCCGAGGTGCAGATATGGATCAATGAAGGCATCGAGGACTTCGTGGAACTGGCGATCAGCCTCGAGAAGACCTATGGGCTGGATGAGGCAATCATCATTCCTTCCGCAACGTCGAAAGCGGAGGACATCGCCAAGGGTGTCGGTCTGGCGCTCGGCCAGTTCCTCTCCGAAGTCGTGCCGGATAACGCCACAATCGGCGTCGGCTGGGGCCGCACCATGACTGCCTCCCTCTCCAGCTTCCGCCCGCCACGGCGAGAAAACTGCAAGGTCGTATCGCTTCTAGGCGGGATCGTTGCCGTCCACCAGACCAACCCGCTCGATTACACATGGCGGCTGGCAAGCGCGCTTGGTGCCGAATGCTACATGTTTCTCGCGCCGCTGTTGGTCGATTCCGTCGAAACCAAACGGTCGCTGATCGAAAAATGTGGCCTCAGCACGCTCTACTCGCTGGCAGAAAATCTGGATCTCGCCATCGTCAGCTGCGGCGATATCGGCCCGCATTCGACATCGCTATCGGAAGGCTTCATATCGAAGGAAACGCTGGACGAACTGGTTGCAGCAGGCTGCGTCTGCGACACCATGTTCAACTTCATCGACGCGGAAGGTCGCTCCGTCGAACACCCGATCAATAATCACGCCATGGCTATCGATCTCGATACGCTGAAGAAAGCCAGACACATCGTCCTCGCCTCCGGCGGCGCCCACCGCGCCACCGCCATCCGCGCCACGATAAAGCGCATCGGCTGCAATACATTGATTACGGATGAGGCAGCGGCGAGGGCGTTGATGGAGCTCGCGGAACCCGGCAGGTAAAATACTACTCGATTTTGCGCGGCCATTCCCTTGCGCCGTGCTGCACAAACAAGACCTCTACGTTTTCGTCGTGCACACGATATGCAACGACATATCCCGTAGCCGGGATGACCAACTCCCGCGTGCCCATTATTTCCCCGATCCTTCCAATGAAAGGATTTGCTGAGAGCAATGACTGGGTTTTAGTGTGAATATCTCGCACGATCCGCGCAGCCGCTCGCGGGTTCTTTTCCGCTATATAGTCGCCAATGTCACCAAGCTCTCGCAGATAGCGTCTTGTCCAGATAACCCGCACGGCTGATTATACCTGATCGTACCGACCGAGAACCGCTGCGATCTCGTCTTCCGACGCGAAATCGCCTTTATCGGCGTCTGCGATCCCGGCTTTCACGCCCGCGATCCATTGCTCCTGCCATGCTAGCGAGCGCCCGAACGATAAAGCCTCCTCGACAATCTGACTACGAGTGAGATTTGTCTGTGCTGCAACGTAGTCTATGCGTCGGTCGATATCATCGGGAAGCTGGATCGTACTTTTCATCTGCATCTCATATGATTTTCACATCATAGCTGATTATTTCACATGTAAGATCACATGGCAAAAGCCTTGATCACACCCTCCCCGTTTCCCAACCCAGCATGGCTCGCTTGCGCGTCAGGCCCCAATGATAGCCCGTCAGCGCTCCGCTTTTGCCGACTGCACGGTGGCAGGGGACGACGAAGGAAATGGGATTTGCGCCAATCGCCGCACCCACGGCGCGTGATGCCGTTGGCTGGCCGATATCCTGCGCGATGTGGGAATAGGTCACGGCCTTGCCCAAAGGAATCTTCAGCAGGCTTTGCCAGACGCGGACCTGAAAATCCGTGCCGAGCAGCACGACACGCAGCGGCTGATCGCTGTTCCATTGCGTTGGGTGGAAAATGCGGGCCGCATAGGGCGCGGTCGCAGCGCTATCCTCCACATAGTTCGCATTTGGCCAACGCCGCGCCATATCGTCGAAGCAGGCCTTCTCCTCACCCGGATCGGCAAAGGCGCAACCCGCAAGGCCGCGATCAGTGATCATGACCAAAGCAAGCCCGAAGGGCGATGGGTGGAAACCGTAACTGATCTGCAAGCCGCTTCCCTTCGCCTTCCATTCGCCGGGCGACATGGCTTCATGGGTCACGAAAAGATCGTGCAGGCGGCTGGGGCCGGACATGCCCACTTCGATTGCCGTTTCCAGCAGCGGAAGATTCTCCTGCCGCAACAGGCGCTTGGCGTGATCCAGCGTCACGGCCTGAAGGAATGCCTTGGGGGACAAGCCAGCCCAGCGCGTAAACGTCTTCTGCAGTTGCGTCGGCGACTGGTTCAGCCGCGCGGCGATTTCGTCCAGAGACGGCTGCTCACGATAATCCAGCGTCAGGATTTCGATGACCTGACGCACCGTATCGTAATCCGTTCCAACCGGCGTGATGTCTTCCTTCAGCATGATATTGGCGTTCATGGCTTATCTCCTTGGCTTGAGAGAAAACCATGAAGTGCCGCACCGCTCCACCCGTTTCTTGATCGAGCCTCAGATTTTACGCCTGACCGTCGCCAGCGCGTTTTTGAATGCCTTGGCAAAGCTTTCGCGATCATCCGGGTTCAGAAACGAGCCGATATCCGTCACCCGCCCTTCGCCAGAGACATGCATGGAAAGAATGCCGAACTCATCATGCCGCCTGACTCGGAATCGCGCCCAGAATGGGTTGAAGCGATGCTCCACGACCTTACCCGCAGACGAAAACTTGCGAATGGAGAGGCTGGTGCGCGACACGACCACCTGCTCCTTCACCCTGCCCGCCTTGTAGTTGGCGCGAAACGCAAAGTAGAGCAGCAAAAAATCGAAGCCCAGAAAGAAGCCGATCGGCCAAGCACCGCTGACGAGGAAAAAAGCACCGTAGCCGATACACACAAAAGCACTGATAACGAGAAGTACACGAAACCCCTTGCGCCCGAGGGAGCGATAGGGAATGAGTTCAGCAGAAAAAACCGGCTGATCGTTGAGCATATTCATCTGCCTTCCTCGATGCGGCTGACCAATGCTTGAGACTTCGTTATGACAATTGCCAAGAAACGATCCAGCACCCAAACTTTGAAAAAGTCAATTTCGCCCTCGAAGCCGAAGCAAAAGCGCGTGAGAACGGCCTACTCCCAGGAAGAGTTGACCGAGATTTTCCGCCGCTTTTCCATTCAGCGCCCGGAGCCGAAAGGCGAACTGGAGCATACCAACCCATTTACGCTCGTCGTTGCAGTGGCGCTTTCCGCGCAAGCCACCGATGTTGGCGTGAACCGCGCCACGAAAGCGCTTTTCAAGATTGCCGATACGCCGGAAAAGATGCTGGCACTTGGCGAAGACAAGCTGATCGACCACATCAAGACTATCGGACTTTATCGCAACAAGGCGAAAAACGTCATCGCGCTTTCGCAGATGCTGATCGACAATTTTGGCGGCGAGGTGCCGAAGACGCGGGAAGAGTTGATCATGCTGCCCGGCGTGGGCCGCAAGACCGCCAATGTCGTCATGTCCATGGCCTTCGGCATCCCGACGCTTGCCGTCGATACCCATGTGTTTCGCATCGCCAACCGCATCTGTCTGGCACCGGGCAAGACCCCGGATGAAGTAGAGGACAGGCTGGTGCGGATCATACCCGAGCAATATCTGTTCCACGCCCATCACTGGCTGATCCTGCACGGTCGCTACTGTTGCAAGGCCCGCAAGCCGGAATGCGAGCGCTGCATCATCGCAGACATCTGCAAATCACCGGAAAAGACTTTCGATGTGCCAGCGCCGCTTGTGGAATTACCGCCCCAACTGGTTGGAGAATGACGGGTCCTTCCTGCTGACGGATTTGTGTAGATGCACCATCAGCGACGCGGCGAAAAGCGGCGTCAACAGATTCAGGAAGGGAATGGCAAGAAAGGCTGCGATAACCAGCCCGGCCAGAAAAACCTTGGTCGAATGCTTCGAACGAAACGCCCGCGCTTCCGTGGGAGTCCGAAACCGCATGGCCGCGAACTCGAAAAACTCCCGCCCCAGCAGATACCCATTCACCATGAAGAACGCGATCAGGTTCACGCCCGGCACCAGAAGCAGCATGAGGGCGATGATATTGCCCAAAATGACGACGCCGAAAAATTTTATCGATGAAACGATTGCCTCACCAAGCGGCATAGCGCGACCGGCAGGATCGCCCGGGTAGTCTTCTTTTTCGATTACCTCGGCGACGTCATCGAGAAAAAGCCCGGCGATGATGGCGGTAACCGGCGAGATCAGAAAAACGAGCGCGAACGCCAGTCCAAAGCCGCTCAAAATCTCCAGCGTGAAAGTGATCCAGCCAGCCCAACCGGGCATGGTTTGCATCATGGAATCGAGCCATGGAACAGCAAGCCATACGAACAGGCCACGCACGGCAAACCACAAGGCCATCAACACCATAAGCGTCAGGCCGAGCATCTTCCAGAAAACGGATCGCGTTTCCGCCGCAAACAGGTTTTGAAAAGCGCGTCTGGCAGCATTGATGATCAAGGTGGTCTCCGGGATAGAGCGGCGTCAAAAATGGACATAGGTGCGGAGCGCGTTTTTCACAAGTATGACGCTTTCTCTGCCCATATCAGAATAATTTTCAACCAATCATTTTACACTTGAATAGAAGCAACCACTAAACTATAAGAAAGAGTAGGCAAGAAATCGCATTTTTGTGATAGATTGTGATTCGGGTTCTGAAGCTCAACTGCTCAGACCGGTGGTTGTTGATAGCGAAAGCACGGCTCGTGCTCATCGTCCGCTAAGAAGAAAATAAAAGAGGCGTCGTTGGAAAAGTTGCTGATTGATCTCACCCGTTTGATGAAGTCCGGTACGCCCGCTGAGCGCCGGATCGCAAAATATCTCATGGAGCACTTGGCAGAGCTTCCTTTCGAGACTGCTGCAACGCTTGCTGAAAAGCTGAGCCTGAGCCCCATGACCGTCGGCAGGTTTTTGCGCTCCCTCGGTTATCGCCAGCTGAGCGATATCCGCGAACATCTGCGTGAACCGACGCCAGCACCCGCCCGCCCGCAAAGCGAGCGAGAAGAAACACCACAAACCCCGCTCTCTTCCCTCATGCTGCAGCAAATTCAGGCCGTACAAGCGGTTTATGATCTTGCTGGTCAATCGGTATGGAAGACGGCGCTCAATTCGATCGCCGAAAGCCGCGACGTTTTTGTGGCCTCCTCCGCGGAAAGCTTCGGCATCTGTCGCTATTTCTACGCCCGGCTGCTCGAATGCCGCGAACGCGTCCATTATCTCCAGCGTGACGGCTCCACCTATATCGAGCTGATGGATGAAGAGCCAGAAAACACCCTGCTGATCCTGATGGATTGCGGCGGAAATCTCGCAGCTCTCCAGCGCTTGTCGAAAATGGCAACCCGCAACGGCTACAAGACGCTGCTCATCACCACCCGCTTCTATGAGTGGGGCCCGGACAGTGCAGACATCTGCCTGACCATCCCGCTCGCCCAAGGCGGCGGACACAGCATGCTCCAACTCGTCGCCATCACTGAGTTCATGCTTCATACACTGTCACAAAACAGCGGATCAGGCCGCAAACAGCGCTTCAAGCGTATTGGCGATATTCAGCGCGCGCTGAACGGTTAAAGCGAGCGGATGCCTAACCGCGCATCCCTGTCCTTCGCGGGCTTTGGATCGATCAAGTGATCGATCCTTGGATATCTCCTAAGCGATGCTGGCGGGGAACTGCATGAGGGCGTGGATGATGCCGAGTTCGAGCGCAGGCGGTTGTCGGGTGCGTTCTGCGTCTCATGGAGCGCCCACGGCCTGAGCTACGGCATTCCGGCCTCAGCGAGAGATGCAACAGAGCGTGGCGCAATCCTGATCGCCAATGGCTCCCGCGCAGCGCTTGCTGATTTCCGGGAGATTTTCTTAAAGCTGCTGGTGATCAATGTGATTGCGCGCCCAGAGGTCCTGGCTGCCCGCCTGTCTGGCCGCGGTCGTGAGAGCGTGGCGGAGATTTCCCGTCGGCTGGAGCGCAGCGGTGTCGACGTCTGCGGCGATTTCGAGGTGGTGACGCTGGACAATAGCGGGGATGTCTGTGTGGCGGGCGAGGCGTTCCTGACAATCGTGAGGGATTTGCTAGCAAACTAAAATCTTGCCTGTCTTTGCCCGCGCCTTGAAGGGCAGAGAGCCATGACATTGCCGAGGCTTACGAACCGCCCCAGCCCGCAATCAGCGGCTCCTAAGTTTTTCAGGGGGAGAAGTCCCAATCAAAGAGCGACGCTGTGTCGAACATCTCTGCTGGCGTTATTTTCGGGATATGCTGGGGGATTTGGTTGCGGGGGCAGGATTTGAACCTGCGGCCTTCAGGTTATGAGCCTGACGAGCTACCGGGCTGCTCCACCCCGCGTTATTTATGAGCTGACGTTCGAGCAAGCGCCCGGTCTTTTTGTTTGTCCTTCCTCGGAAGCTTTGCTTCCTGCGGGAGGACGGGGGCTGCTCCACCCCGCGTTATTTATGAGCTGACGTCGAACAAGCGCCCGGGTCTTTTGTTTGTCCTTCCTCGGAAGCTTTGCTTCCTGCGGGAGGTCGGGGGCTGCTCCAGCCCGCTTTATTTTTGATCAAGCTATCATAACACAAAAGGCCGCTTGGTTAGCGGCCCTTTTGATTTCGGCTGGGCCGAGGGTGTGACGAGAAGATGGAGTATATGTTTTGCGTTTTGCAGACCTGGCAGCGACCTACTCTCCCGCGTCTTAAGACGAAGTACCATTGGCGCTGGGGCGTTTCACGGCCGTGTTCGGAATGGGAACGGGTGCAGCCGCCCCGCAATAACCACCAGGTCGGCAAAGCGCAAAACATACGCTGTTTTCGAGAAGCTGGGTGGCTTGGCCACTTTCTATTTTTAACACGTCTTTCTCTGACCTATCCGTATGTTTCCCATACAGACCAGAGGTCGTCGCGCCTCGTGGCGCGGCCCGTCCGGAGCGTATTCCACGCGTCAGGACAGAAGAGGAATGCTCATCTTCGATGAGCATGAACAATGGGAACGAAGAAGTCGATCGAGCTATTAGTAACGGTAAGCTTCATGCATTGCTGCACTTCCACACCCGTCCTATCGACGTGGTCGTCTTCCACGGCTCTGATAGGGAACACTCGTTTTCAGGTTGGTTTCCCGCTTAGATGCCTTCAGCGGTTATCCATTCCGTATATAGCTACTCTGCTATGCCCTTGGCAGGACAACAGATCCACCAGAGATACGTCCATCCCGGTCCTCTCGTACTAGGGACAGATCCTGTCAATATTCCTACACCCACGGCAGATAGGGACCGAACTGTCTCACGACGTTCTGAACCCAACTCACGTACCGCTTTAAATGGCGAACAGCCATACCCTTGGGACCTGCTCCAGCCCCAGGATGCGATGAGTCGACATCGAGGTGCCAAACAACCCCGTCGATATGGACTCTTGGGGGTCATCAGCCTGTTATCCCCGGCGTACCTTTTATCCGTTGAGCGATGGCCCTTCCACACGGGACCACCGGATCACTATGACCGACTTTCGTCTCTGCTCGACTTGTCAGTCTCGCAGTCAGGCTAGCTTATGCCATTGCACTCGACGACCGATTTCCGACCGGTCTGAGCTAACCATCGCGCGCCTCCGTTACTCTTTCGGAGGCGACCGCCCCAGTCAAACTACCCACCATACACTGTCCCGGATCCGGATAACGGACCGCGGTTAGACATCCACGAAGATAAGGGTGGTATTTCAAGGATGGCTCCACGCAAACTGGCGTCCGCGCTTCAAAGCCTACCACCTATCCTACACATGCCTTGGCGAATGCCAGTGTAAAGCTATAGTAAAGGTGCACGGGGTCTTTCCGTCTGACCGCAGGAACCCCGCATCTTCACGGGGAATTCAATTTCACTGAGTCTATGTTGGAGACAGCGGGGAAGTCGTTACGCCATTCGTGCAGGTCGGAACTTACCCGACAAGGAATTTCGCTACCTTAGGACCGTTATAGTTACGGCCGCCGTTTACTGGGGCTTCAGTTCAAAGCTTGCACCTCTCCCTTTAACCTTCCAGCACCGGGCAGGCGTCAGACCCTATACGTCGTATTGCTACTTCGCAGAGCCCTGTGTTTTTGATAAACAGTCGCTACCCCCTGGTCTGTGCCACCCCATCATAGTTGCCTAAAATGGGGTCACGCTTCTTCCGAAGTTACGCGTGCAATTTGCCGAGTTCCTTCAACATAGTTCTCTCAAGCGCCTTGGTATACTCTACCTGACCACCTGTGTCGGTTTCGGGTACGGTCTATACGGTGGAGCTATTTCCTGGAACCTCTTCGCCGCAC